>NZ_NPJI01000022.1 GCF_002251435.1 Prevotella sp. P2-180 | reverse complement strand
TCGACCTCGTGAGCAAGTACGGATTCGCCACCGTGGACGGCTATCTCGGTCATATCGAGGGTGAGGGCAACGGAGTGTATGCGTGGGTTCACAGCCGCAAGGACAGCGGAAAGACTCTTGTGAGCACACAGATGTTTGTGGACAACAACGCGGAAATGATAGCCGAGTACAGCGGCGACCAGGCTTACAAGCGCTCTGTGAAGACCTACGGCGGCGAGAGCTCTTCATTCCTCACCCCGGGCACTGCCACCACAACTGCCAACAACGGCTCTGCAGGAGAGACTGAAACTCCGCCAAGCTCGGGCGGTAGCGACCTTGGGAACTAACGAAAACGGAATTCTTAACCCTTAATTCTTACAACTATGAGTACAACGAACAAATCGAACACTTGGAAGCTGGTGCTCCAGCTGATTGTAGCGGCACTCTCAGCTATAGCGACCACGCTCGGCGTGACTTCCTGCATGGGAGCCAACGTATACCTCTAAAAGGCATTGCGCCAAAATACCGAAG
>NZ_NPJI01000021.1 GCF_002251435.1 Prevotella sp. P2-180 | reverse complement strand
TCTCGTTCGGCACATATACCGCCATGTTTGGCAGCTGCCACAGCGACACGTCGGAATAAGGATCATCAATGCTGATGTTGTAGAAATAGTTCTTCTTCGGGTTTGCTTCGGGGATGGCGTCGAAATAAACTGTTTCCGGATTCTTCTCGGGAGTTGTAGCCGCGTATTTCTTGGCAGAAGCAAGCACGGGACGATAAACTCCTTGCAGCCAACCTGTCTTGCCATTGAACTTTCCGTTCAATTCCGACTCAGAACTCAACTTCATATTGCTATTATAACTCGCAATAGAAGCTGAAGATACGAAATAGCAATCGCTTAAGCCGTTTCCATTCGCGTCATTATAACAGATGCCATAATATTCACAAGAGGGAGATTTCCAACCCACATACTCTACTTTGACATCATACGAAGCATAGCAGTTGTATATGCCTTGAGGCGTTGTTTCTGATGTTGTTACTGAAGAATTGCCATTATAAAAAGCAATTCCAGCCACATTATATTTGTCAAGCATTGTCGCTGTCGTTGCCTTGATGACAAAACTTCCCTTGAAATAGCAGTCGTGGACGGAAGAGCCGTTAATGACCTGGAAGCCGAAGACTGACGCATAACCTTGGCTATCCCAAGTCTTACTTGATGCTATTGTGCCCGACACATAGCAGTTGCTCACCTCAGCCTTATTGTCCGTGTCTCCTACTTGCCTTGCGAGTGCCGTGGCATAATTTGTCTCCCAAATGTCGCAATCAACGAGCGCAAGGTTCTTCACCTTTCCATACATATATCCAAATAGGCTCTTGCGAAGACCTACGATGGCATGACCGTTGCCGTCAAAATGACCCTTGAAAGGCTTTTCTTTGTAAAAGCCTATGCAGTAGTCCATAATACCGGTCATATAGATGTCGGCACCCAATCTGAAATATTTGCCCTTCAGGTCATTTCCTCCATTTACGTACGTTTCCAATGCCGTTAAGTCAGCTTCTGAGCTTATGATATATGGATTGCTTTCTGTTCCTTCACCTTCAAATTCTGTCGCCATTCCGCCGCAAGCGATAGGCATAGGCAGTCCGTTGAGTTCGTCGCTCATTCCCGTCATCTTGCCCCATGTTTTGCTGCCGGCTTCGGCATTCAGTGTGCTGATGAAGTTGTCTGCCATCATCTGGTCGAGGGACTTGTTGTATGTTGTAGGGCTATAAGAGTATCTGCAATCCACGCTTTTGCCGTTGGACAATCCAAAGCAGTAAAAGTCCTTATGCTTCTTACCATCTTCTATTTCGTTACAAACCGGGTCTATTTTCGTTGTCGGAGCATCAATGTCAATCACATTTCCTGCGGAATAAACAATATTTTGTTTGTAATTGTCGCCAATGAAATGATCGTTGGTTATACCTGCAATTTTGATCTTGTCTGTCGCCTTACAATGAATGTCCATTTTTCCATAAAAAGCGCAACCATTTACAGAGTAACGGCCTCCAATTCCACATACCCATAACTCTTCCATTTTCGCTGGACTGGAAGCATTTCCTACCCTGATTTTACCCAAATACACACAATTGCTTAAGGACCATCCCGTTTCTCCATGATTAACTATGCCACCTACATAGCAACATCCTATACCTGAATTCGGAGAATCAATATTAATATTCATGGAGCTTACACAATTGCTAAAGAAGGCGTAATCTGAGTGAAGAAATCCGCATAATCCTCCGATTCTATAATAATACTTCTCATTGTCATGAGAACAATATATTTGTATATCACCACTTGACGAACAGTTATTGATATATAGTTCAGCTTTTTCTTCATCATTGTATCCTAAGATTCCTCCAATATTCTTACCAGCAAACCAAAACTTATAGTAATCATCTTGCCTAAAGCTGATATACCCGTTAAAGCTGCAATTGGAAATGTGTAGTGGTTTAATAGATCTAAAGGAGCCTAAAATACCACCGATAAAAACCTCCAATTCTGAATTAATTATTATAGCAGACTTGGATATTGTACAATTGATAATTGTATTTGTTTTCCATGCTTCACCACACAAAATACCAAAGTTCGATGCCTTTTTAGCATCATCATCTTTGATACAACAATCCTCCATATTGATGTTCTTGATGGTGGCATTTTCAATCGTTTCAAATAGACCGGTGTTTTTCCTTTCGTTTGACTTGGGACACACCATTCACCTTATGGTATGACCTTGCCCATCAAATATTCCCTTGAAAATACCATAGTCCCAAACCGATCGGTCTCCGATAGGAGTCCACTCCTTGTAGTTGCTTACATCATAACGCAATCCTGTGCCAGAAGCGTTGAGGACATTGTCGTTGAGCGTGATGTCGTTGGTTAGGACGAAATACTTGCCCTCGTAATTCTCCCCTTCTTTCGTCACCATATAGGAGAAGTTGGCAAGCTGCTGGGCGTTGTCAATCCTGTACGGATTCCATTGCGAACCGTCGCCGCCGCCGAAAGGTGTTTTCGGCTTTTCTGTTGGATATTTCCACGAGTCAGCCGCCTGAATTACACTACCTCCCCCTGCTAAGAATAAGAGAAGGCAAAAAATAATAAGATGTAACTTTGTCTTCATAATATATTTGTTTCTAAATTTGTTATTTTGGCGGCAAAGTTACGAAAAAAAAATTGGAAGTCGTAGGTCAATAAAGAAAAACTTTGGTCAATAAAGAAAAAAGTGACTTTTCAAAATATTGAAAGTACGTATTATTTATAAGTGATTGAGAATGAGATAAGTTTTTATCTCATAAAAAGAAGAGGTTACGAATTAGAAATAAACAGAATGTAGCATCCTGCTGTGATTTGCATAACCATCCAAAGAACTCTTTCGGTTGCAAAGGTACAATATTTAATCGGGGATAAAGAATGTTTTAAGATTTTTTATCCTCGATTTTTTGCTTGGATAAATCTGTTTTCATTAAACCATATTCTTCTCTATTCTTTGCTATTTCCATTTCAATCCATTCAAACTTATGTGGCAATGGTTTCTGTTTTTTGAATGGTCTATTTCGTTTGCATATTCTCATCCTTTCGCGTGTTTTGTATAAAAGTCAGCCGTCGTCTAAGAAAGACAGTCCTCGTACCTCAGACTAACTTCCTCCGACTATGGCACGGCAAGAAAAATCCTTGGCGGTATGCCTTGAAATACTTCAAGACTATACTGCCAAGGACTTTTCTTTGTTTGCCGTGCTGACAACGGCTGACTTTTATAGCCACAACTCGCAGTTCCATTTTTTATCGCACAATCCAAACGACATGAAACAGTGGCACGCCACCCTTTCATGTCTCAGTAGTACGGCATGAGGAAAAGTGTTTCTTTTTGTCGGTTGCAGGCTAACCGATCAAAATAAACACCATTCCTTGATTTGCCGTACAATTTTGTTTGCATACTCCACCGCAAGAAAGAAGTCATTGATGTAAACCTCAACGACCACTTTCATGCTTGGCTGCACAGCCTTGGAGAAAACCCGATGCAAGAAGCATGGACAAGCCATACTCTTCTTTCACCGGAATTTCTCTGAAGGCTGTGCCATTCTTGTATGCGATTTCCATTTTTCTAAAAACATTTGCAAGACAGTAATTGTATCCATTTCTCAGAAATGAGTATGCGATAATCGTGCAGTCCAAAAACTTCCGTGAAGTTTCTATTTTCATTTGCCGCTCTGATTTTCTTTCCTCCACATGGTCTTCCTTTTGGCATCAACCGTTATCGTGCAGGTGCAAAGGTATGGCAGCGGGCTTTGGAAATAAAAGGTCGAGCCTTCGGTTTTCGAAAAAATCTCCACACCGTTGGGTAGTATTTTTCGGAAAAACCTTGTATTTCCAGCCTCGCCGCCCTTGAAAGGCACCTGAAACGAAACGACCGATGCGATAGGAAGACGCAAAAAAAATGTCGGAAAAGGGAGCGACAAAAAGGTGAAGAAACGAGAACTTCCCTTCAGTTCCTGGAACCGCAAATAAATTTAATTCAAGGCTATATGACAACAAACATCAATATAACACAGACTTGGTGGAGATTACTCTCCGCAGTTGGCTCAATCCTCATCACTTTGGTGGCTTGGTTGGGATATATGGCTCTCTGCATGGTCGGTGAAGTCATATTGGGAATTGTGAAGTTCATCTTCGGCATCATCATTTCCATTCTTTCTATGGTGGTACTGATTGGAACATTCATTTGGTTATTAACACTTTAAAGTACAAGCGATATGAACAGAAGCATTGAAGCGATACCCACATGGGCACTCTGCTACATCATCAACGGCGATGCAAGCGGACTGACTGACGAGGAAATCCGTATGGTGGACGAAGCCATGCGCAAGAACAATATTGAGATAGTAAGTCCGAGATACAACGAGGACATGTGCACAGAACCTTACTTCAGCCATTATCCGTTTTTCGGACTGCCTACAGAAGTTGAGGACAGCGACATCATCTATCACGAGTAACAACCCCTTTAACAACATCATATATGAACACTACAGAATATTTCAAGAGAACCATACAAGCCTATTTGGAGGAGCGTGCAATGGAGGACGAACTCTTTGCAGCCAAGTATGACAACCCCGACAAGAACATAGACGATTGCGTGACCTATATCCTTAATTGGGTACAGAAGAGCGGTTGCAACGGCTTTTGCGATGACGAGATATATGGGCAAGCCATCCACTACTACGAGGAGAAGGACATCGAGGTCGGCAAACCATTGAACTGCCAAGTGTCTGTCAACCACCACATCGAACTCACAGAAGAGGAGAAGGCACAGGCAAGACAGGAAGCCATCCGCCAATATCAGCAAGAGCAGATGAACAAGATGCGTAACCGAGATACCGCCAAGCGCACTTCACAGAGAGCAGACAACGAAATACGCCAACCATCATTATTCGACACATTATGAAACCAAGAACGAAATATCAGAAGCAAGTCGTAACCTCAAACAAGGGGTTACGACCTATCAAGGGAGCGCAAATGCAATGGGCATTCCGTGAATGTCTTGACCACTATGCCTTTCAGTTGAAGCACGGACAGACCACCTGCATGGACTGCGGACACACTTGGACTACGGACGAGGATGCGGACAAATGTGTCTGCCCGAAGTGTAAGGCAAAGTTGGAAGTGCAGCGCACCAAGCGACAGAAGGCAATGTCTTCTACCTATTTCAGTGTACTCACCGAGTGCAAGGGACTGTAACTTATGCGAGCATTTCAGATGAAAGCCTACTACCGCAAGGGACAAAAGGCAGACATCTATTGTTGGGAGGTGGCACGTTATTGGATGAACGAAAAAGGCAAGGTGGAGGTTATGGCACGCAAGCGCACAATGGGTATCTATATGGACACGTTCTGCTACGACTCCGACATTGAACTGCGCAAGGACAACACCACCTATCAGCATATTGCTTCATTTCCGGTCTGCCCCGATTTGAAAGTCATTCCTCAGATATGGCGCAACGGCTTTGACGGAGCGTTTCACGGCATCGAACCGCTTACATTGTTCAAGGCGATGCTAACAGACCACCGCATCGAAACGATGATGAAACAATGTCGTTACGGACACGTCCGCCACTTCATAGACCACCCACGGCACTTGGAAACTTGTTGGAATGCCTACAAGATAGCCAACCGCAACCATTACCTTATTACAGACATCGGCAAATGGGCGGACTACATCTGTATGTTGGTAGAAATGGGCAAGGACATCAGAAGTCCACATTACATTTGCCCCGACAACCTTGAAGCCGAGCACGACAGAATATCCGAGAAAATCAGAGCCAAGAAAGAAAAGGAGCGCACCGAGGAGGAGATACGCAAGGCATTGAAGAACGAGGACAAGTTCAAGGAAATGAAGAGCCGTTTCTTCGGTTTGATGTTCACGGACGGCAATATCGTGGTGAGAATGCTTGAAAGCGTCAGGGAGCACGTTCTTGAGGGCAAGGCGATGCATCATTGCGTAGGCAGCGGTACAAACTATTCACTCAATCCCGACTGCATCATCTTCTCAGCAAGAATAGCCGAACAAAGGGTTGAGACCGTGGAGTTTTCACTCGAACAGATGAATGTCGTACAATGCCACGGACTACAGAACAAGGATACCGAACATCATGCCGACATCATCAACTTGGTGAACAGCAATGCAAGACTTATAGAGCAACGAATGGTTGCAACGACATGAAATCCATATCGGCGGAGCGATGAAAATTCGTTCCGCCACTTTCTTTCATGAGCCGAGGAGCGGAAAAGAAAGTGGCAAAGAAACCGTCTTTTCCTTATCTGCGATGCTTGCAAAGAACAAAGGACAGCCCAAATCAAAAGGACTGTCCTTTATTCATAAATCGTTTTTTTCTGTTCCTTGGGAGATAGTCCCATCTGGCGATTGACACTTTTGCTTACTAATGCGGCATGATGCCGTCCTGTGGATTCAGTGGCAAGCTGAGATTTTAGCCGTAGTCTTTCTTTTTCATTGGCGTACTCTTAATTTATTGTCAGAGGCGATACGACTTGAGACCTTCATCGAATGCAGCCTTGATTTCGGCTGCATAGGCATTGAAGTGTTCGTTGATGATGTTATCCACATAACTTGCAATGGAAATCTTTCCCTTGCCTACGATACTGACAAATTTAGTTACACGCTCATGAATGTCCTCGCTGATGCCAACATGTCTGCCATATCTTGCGGTAAAACCTGCATTTGCCATGAACTTACCGACATACTGCTCAGCACGCTCTTTCTCCATTCTGTCGATTGGTTCAAATTCACCCACATCATAATTCTCATATGCTGCATCTTCATCAAAACACTCCTCCTTGTCGGAAATAGTTGACGATGTACGGTCTTGAAATGTCTCTTCAAGACAAGCGTCAATCTGTTTCCCAGCTTCCTCCATTGTCTCTTCATAATTTCTCATGAAAGCCTCATACAACTCCTTGGCATCTGTCGAAGTGAGTTGTCCTTTACCACAGTTTTTTGTTTTGTCTGCCATAATCATTTTTTAATTGTTATACAAATTCTCTGCTATTGAAATACTTGTTGACTATTGAAAATCCGCCTTCAACAGTTTTTGTCAGATACCTGACATATGTAATTCCATCAACGCATCTATTTTGCGTTTAATAATCTTTGAGCGTTCTGCGATTTCAGCTTGTAGCTTTTCGCTGTCCATTTCCGAGAATGTTTTGCCCACATGTGCAAATCTATCCTTTGTTGCATTGTTCTCTTCTGTTCTTTCCATAATTCTCCTTATTAAATTGTTATACAAAGTCGAGGATATTGAAGTCCTCTATACTGTCTGGCACCTTAAACTCATTCTTTGGTTTGGAAATCTCTACAATCTTGTGAGTTTGCAAGTAGAAGGTGACGTAATCATAGATGTTCTTCTTGCATTCCTCGCTGTTCTCCATGAATTTCTCATAGAATTGGTTGCCATCCATCTCATGGAAAACCTTGCCTGCATGTCTTTTCTCCTTGTCCGTTGCTTTCGGTGCCTTGACGGTATTCACAGCTGCGTCAATGTCCTCAAAACTTGACCCTTTGGCTTGTGGCACATCGGCATCTTCCTCTTTGTCGGAATATTTTACACCAATATCTTCTATGCGAACATTCGTAAACACGTCATCAAGCTGTTCGTCAGAAATCCGTGCCGTACTCTTTGGAGAATCGTCAAATGTCACGTCATTATCCGATACGGACATGGATTCTGTTTGTTTTTGTTCCGTTTCTTCTTTCTTACGCAGTTGGGACACTTTGAAAAGACTTTTGCCTACAAGTGCCATCGGGTCGATAGGCGGTTTTTTCTCCTTTTCCTTGCCGTTCGCAACTTCAAGGAGCAACTTCTTGTAAAAATAGATAGTCCAAACATTGAATGCAGCCAAGACTATCAAGAATATAGTTTCCATTGTCATGCTTGTTCCTTTTTGTTACACATTCCAATCGTCAATCTCTTTTCTCAGCAAGCCGTTGATTTCTTCCTGGTTCTCTTCAAGATGTCTCTCAAGAATAAGGTCGATGTAACCACCGACTGTCAACTCATGCTTTGCGAGCACACTGACTATTCTTGAAATTCTCCTGTGTATCTCACGGCTGATATAAACGCATTGACGAGTCTTTATCTCGTTTCGCTTGAAGAATGCCGAATCGTAACTTTCCGAAGAAGCCTTGGGAGGCTTGCGTGAAATTGGCGACTTATCGGTCTGCGAGCATTGGGACTTCCAGCCAACCTCTTCTTTCTCTTCGGTATCTTTCACTTGGGATTGGGAAGCTCCGTTAAGAATGGATGCCGTTGTCGTGCCAATCTTGCTCTTGCCAATAGAGGCAATGAGCAGATTTTCATCTATTGCGTCAGTGTCGATTTTTCTGCTTACCATAGGCTCATGTCTTTATGATTTCACAAATCTCGTCGGACAACTCCTTGATGCCACTCCCTCGCAACAGGTTTGGGTCTGATGGAAAGATGGTGGAACGGAACACTGCCTTTCTGTTCTCCGACAGCTCTCTTCTGAAACGTTTGCTGTCTGGCAGTCGTGTGTTGAGAACCGAATAGTCGAGAGACTTGAACATACCTTCATATACATCATACAAACTCGTTCGTTCTCGTTTGTCAACCATTGTCCAAAAGAAAGCAAGTTTCTTGGTGACCGACCAACCCTGTGTCAAAAAGTTGTCGTGGAACAACTGCATGAAGCTCATTGCGCTTTCTACAACAAAGCGGTCTGCGCTGACGGGTACAAAGATGTAATCCATCTGAGACAAGGTCTTCATGACGCCCTCACTTTTGATAGTCCCAGGCATGTCAAAGAAGATGAAGTCGAGTTTAGCCTCTGTTTCATTCAACACTGTCTCTGCGTCGTCAAGCGCATTGACAGCATTGCTTCTCGTTACTCTGAAGGACTTCTTGCCCAGCTTTTTGAAATGCTCACAGGCTTGCGCCTTGAAATAGTCGCTGCTTTTGATGAGTTCCAGTTCCTCGTCTCGCAGGTCTGCAAGGTTGTATTGTGGCTCGTCACAGTCTATGACCGCTACATTGTAACCCTTGACATTGTGAAAGTAGTTGGCTACAAGAGCCGTGATGGTGGACTTTCCTATTCCACCTTTCTGTGTCGCGAATGCAACAAATCTTGTTTTACTCATATCTTTAACTTTTTAAATTGTTGATAACACACTTCTATGACATTCTGCCAATTTAATGATGTGGACACATAAGAGTCCATGTCTATAATTCATTGCTTCATTATGGAGACCTTGAACCATTGCAATGCTTTATCATTTCCATACGACAGTACGACAGTGAATCAGTAAGTCTGTACGTCAGTAGCGCATCATTGATGCAAGGCGATACTGCAATAATGACAGATTTATTCACTTCTACAAATGCTTGTTTCACCATATTTTCAAATCATTAGTTCGATGTTTACGGCTGCAAAGTAACAACGAATAATCCGAAAAACAATGGTTTTCAAATCCTGTGGCAGCATGTTGCCGATAGTTGCAGTGGTTGTCTGGGGTGGCTTTGTTCCAAGGGCGTATTTTTCGCCGTAATTTTGCACCCGAAAGGCAAAGCGTTGGATGACGCATCCATATCGTTCCGAGAAGAACCAAGGCTTGATGCTCCGCAAAGGACAGGATTTCCCGAACTGCTTCCATTCGGGATGTGGACAGTTTCTTACGAAGGCTAACTCCAATCCACCCTAAGCGGATTTTTATGTCCTCAAAGACATAGCAAGGTATGTTTTGAGTTACTCAAAACCGTTTGGGTTACTCCCTCCCGACCTTGCCCTGCCGGGTTGGTAGCCTCTCCGAAGTCGGACTCCCCATGTTCCAATCTGCCGATATGTTGTATGGTTCCATCATAGCTATATGCACCGCTTGTTCCATTTTGGTATGAACATAAAAAAGGATGGCGAGAGTTTCAATCCTACCATCCTTTTGAATCTTATTGAAAAGTCTTTTGCGTTGTCAGCTTTATCAATGAGAAAATGAGAGAGTCGTTTACCTAACTCTTACACCTTTACCATTCAGAACTTCACCTCTAATATCATCTGTCTTACATAAATACAAGTCGTAGCCAATGGCTGTAATATCGCAATATCTTGGAGGAGTAATGACTTTTCCACTTGGTGACATCAACCCATACCAACCAAGGTCTGCTTCATATTTTTTGCAATTTGCAGTCTTTTGATAAGGTGTTGGTTCTGCTTCTGCCGTTTCACCTGTTAAATTACCCTCATCATCATAGTTCTTTGCCGTAGTATATCGTATTTCATCGGTGTCATACAATAATCTGTCAACATTACTAATCAAGAAATCGTCAATCAACTCACCTTGCAAATTGTATTTGCGAAGAGTATGGTCTTTCATTGTTGCTGTAATGCTATTACCAGAGATCCAGAGGTCTGCTTCCATAAAAGGCAATATTGGTTTTAGATTTTCTGTAAGAACACTCTGCATACCTCCTTTACTTACTACAAAGAAAGAATCTTTGGGCGAAATAGCATCATATTCCGCTTTCAACATCCAATTTCCTTTTTTGTCTATCAAACCAAATTTGTCACGTTTGTTGTTATGTATTACGCAATGTCCATTGTGGAATACATATCCTTCTGCACCAGTGATATATGGAATGTTCAAGTCAATAACAACATTTCCTTTGCCATCGATGAATTTTATCATTCCATTGTCATCTACGGAAGCCAAACCATCAGAGAATACCCATGCGTGCTTGTACTGAGGCTTGATAGCTATTTCACCCGTCAGCATATTGAAGTAACCACGAGCATCGCCGTTACTATAACAGACAAGTGAGTCGTTGCCCAATGGTTTTGAAATCCAATGTATGCCCTTGACAGTCTTCTTGCCATCACGAGTCTCCACATATCCATCCGTTTCATAGGCACGGCTATAATAAGTTGCATTTCTTGACAGGTACTGCGAGTCATAGTAGGAGTCATCCAAATATTTCGCAGCATTCACTTTCTTGTAAACAAACTCGTATAACGCATTACCTCCAGCACATGCAAACACAAACATGATGAACGCAAAACAGCCTCCAACAACACGTCGAATAAACTTGCCATACTTAGATTCATCCTTCATTCCAAGTATCACGGTGAACCATTCTGCTGTTGCAGCAATGATACCTGTTAAACCTTTCCAAAATAAAACAATCGTTCTTTTTAGGGTTCTCTTTCTTTTTTCCATATTTATATGATATTTTGTGTTTCAATTATTTATCTGTTGATGAAAATAAAGTAAAAGAAGTAACCTGTCTCATCGTCAAAACATTGCTATTTGATGAATCTTTTCAACTTTGGTTTCAAGTCCTCATGCTTGGAATAGTCGAACATCAAACATTTATTAGCTTCCTTGAAAGATATAACTGCATGATATTCGCCTGCAGCAAAGCAATCAATCTGATAAGGATGATATGTCAAGACAATGCCTTCTGGGCAGTACGGCAAAGTGAGTCAAAGGAAAATCCTTCTCGGTAAATGCCTTTACGTTGTAACCATTCCATCCAGCCCAATCATCGCAAGAATAATTATGTACAAGAAATGACCGCATTACATCGTCCATACCGCTTGTATCAATCATTGGACAATGGAAAGAGAAAATTCTATGCGTGAAATCCTCCCATGAACTTTCACGTTCGTAGCAAAAATCGTATTCTTTCTTCAAACTTTCCAAAACCATATGTCGGAACCGTTGCATCATGGATGGCTTCACAGAGTTGCCGACATCAAGCAATCCTCCTCTTTTCTTGTCGTATGTAATATAATACTCACGAGGCAAATCATGAAGACCTCCACCATATAGGCTTGCCCAATAATAGTATGTGGTATAGTCGTCACAATCCGCAACTTTCTTCACCTTTATATCGCAAGTCATTCTGAGCTCCAACGTATCTTCTATTTGATACTCTGCCCGGCAGAGTTTTTCCCACAACACACCATATTCATCCAAAGAAAGCTGTAATTCCTTTAACGATGTACACTTTCCAACAGGAATGTCCCGATTGTTTTCCAACTGATAAAACGCATCGTCTCTAATAGCAGCCATCATCCATTCCCAAATAGCCTTGTCAGGCTCAGCATCACCTTTCGGTATATCCAAATCCACACTAAATCCAGCTTCCATTCGTTCGAACTTGCTCCTTGGCTTGATATAATAGTTCTTTGCCAATCTTTCTGTTGTCGTATCGGGGACATCACTCTTTTTCTTTGCGTTGTATAAGTCGTCTAATGAAATATCTTTTGTTTGTGCCCCTGCCACCAAAGTTACCATACCTTTTTTCTCAGGTTTGCGACAAAACACATCATCTTGGAGTCCAACACATTTCCCATCAGAGAAACATAGCGTATCAGAACTTGCGAAAAGAAACAAGTCATTCCATTCACCAAGATAACACAGCCCAGAAGCATTGCAAGGAGGTGCGAACAACACCTTTTTGTTCTTAATGTCATAAACATCCTTCTCGTCTATACAAACATATTCAGTCGTATTATCAATTGATGTAATATCTGATGCTCCGATTTGCGGATAATAGAAACCGTTGCGTTCATATTTCAAAAGATAATATGGCGTCTTGTCATCAGAGTGCTCATAGTTCCAAACAACAAACAGACTGTCACCAATTCGTTCTTGAATAGTGAACGTATCACCATCTAAAACAAGGGTATCTTCGTCAATGAACTCCCCTTTTAATATCCGACTCCCATACGCAAACCATGACAGCCAGTAAGAACTGTAAGCATAAGGAATATAAACAGAAGTTTTTTCATAGTGTAATATCATCTGTTACTTTCATATCATCGTATTCGTCGTCCCAGTAAATCATTGGAGCCCATTCTTCCCTAAATCCAGGGAATTGAAACTCTCTTAACTTTTCCAATTTGTTTTCAACCTCATCTTTTGACTTTGCAAATACAAAGCTACGATGCCAATAATTGTCGCTGAGATAATCGCATTCATCAAACCAAAGATGATGTCTCACGAGCTGCCCTACATATACACCATCCTTGGGCATTTCCTTACACGAATAGTCTGCTATCTCGTAAATATCCTTAAACGTAGTTCCAAGGACATGTATCTGCTCTGTAATCTTAATTTTCTTCATATCGATTTCCCTAATCCGTGTCGGGCACAACTTTTATTGTTACTTCTTTCTAGTCATCAACCATTCAATCAGTAGGTTCACCTCTTTGCTCAACATTCCAATAGTTACAGGAAGTTTATGTGGACGAACAACAACCATACCGATGGTATATTTCGGATTATCAGTAGGGAAGCAACCTACGAATGTAAATTCGTCCGAACTTCTTTTATTGTCATCACATTGTAGAATGTTGTATATACCTGCCAGTTTAATACCTCTTGGAGCAAGCCGATGTTGTATGCCTGTCTTCTCAAAAATGCCAGTAGCTATTTTCTTGACATATTCCAAAGATGATTTTTGATGATACATTTGGTTAAAGGAGATTGCCAACTCTATAGCATTACTCTTTTGGATGGTATCATACGCTTGTTCCCATAAATCCGCTCCATTTGGCATGGTCATGAAAGCCTTGTACATTCCGATTCGTGACTTCATCAGTAACGCCTTTTCAAATGTAACTTTTCCATAGCCACCTCTTCGCCAATTATGGTCACGTGTTTTTAGACTATCATTAACTTCCAATATTCCGCATTCGGTATCGACCATTTTCCCTAAAGACGTATTTGACTTCTCTAAACATTTTGCAGCTATAAAGGGTACAAAAATATCTGTGGAACAAACCTGTTTCTTGAATGGTACATATACCATGTCACCACACCATCCACAATCGCCATCTAACTGTTTCTCCAATGATGCCCATGCTAATACTTCTGATGTTGTGGCATCAATAACGGCTATTTGCCCATATATACCATCTGTTTCTAACATCATATTTCTATCTAATAGGTTGTAGCATGAGTCTATAAATTCTAAGTCTGCTAATGGACAAATTTCAACACTATCGCTGAAATAGGAAACTTCTTTTCTCTGAGCATAGACACCTACGCAATAGAATATTAGCATAAATACCAATAATGTTCTAAATGCTTGTGTTATTGTTTTCATTCCGTTTCTACACCTTTAGGTTGTACAATCAGTTCCAATCGCTTGATATCGTCTTCTGTCAGCTGGATGTTTCCGCCATTTCTGTAATAGTCGAGCACTCTTTCAGCACCATGGCGTCCCAATACAGCATGTTCTTCTGCTTTCATATAATATTCCACAGCAAGTTGCTTGTTTGATTTGCCATTCTCATCAGGCTCATAATAGAGGTCGCCAAGAATCAGATTGGCGAGAGGTACACGATGAGCAATTATAGCAAGTTTTGTCGCATCTGCTCTCAGTCTGCCTTTCCAGTCAGGTATGGTAATCAGCAGTTCTGCCAAGGAACAACCTTGATATGCAGCCTCTTTAATCATATTTATCCCCGATATTGTGTCGCCTTGGTCAACAGTAATCATTCCGAGGAGAGTCTTTGCTTCAGGACTGTCGCTCGCACGTAGTACATGCTCTATGCTGTCTGAATCCTCTTGAATATACGACTTATAGCCATCCATTAGGAGAAATAATGTTTTGTAATCATTACCATCTGGCAAGCCGTAGATATAGTCATCTATGCGATTGATTGCTCCACGCCCCTCTGCCATGTGAGCCATAGTAATCATTCCGAAGAAATCCTTCTTCACACCAATACCATCTCGATAACAATCTGCCAGTTTCAGATATGCCGAACCATCGCCCCAGCGAGCTTGATAGAGCAATGACATGATTGAGTCTTGCGGACTAAAAGTCATGCTTTTCTGTTCTGTCAACTTTGTTGAAGAAGCCATTTCTTCCATTATCTGTTGTTCTGAACAACTTGCAAAGAACAACATCATTATCATATATACGAACCAATTTTTCATCTTAAATTTCTTGTTTTTATTCTTACTTACTCAACATAGCATTGGCCTTTTTGGTATAGTCAGCAGCTCTATCTCTTGCTTTGACTGCTTTATGAGAATATACCAAAGCTTTGTCTGCCATATTTCTCGCTCTGTCTTGATATATCTTCGCCCTGTCATATTTCTTCTGTCTTACATAATACTCAGCATCTCTCAAATTATTTTGTGTCTGTATGTTATAGTAATCCGCCTCTCGTTGGTAGCTTTCAGCTTGCCGCAGATAATATGCAGCTTCACGCTGATACGATTGGGCTTGGCGAACGTAAAAACTTGAAGTCTGAGCATTAATTGCCAGATTAAACATGGGAAATAACAATATAACCACTAAATGCTTCATATTTCAGATGTATCAATATTCTTTCTTATGATAGAGTTTGGAGGTAGAGCATCCATGTGCAGCACAATTAACACACTCTGTATGCCCAGGCTTGTGCTCATAAATTTGACAACCGCACCCACTGTTACATCTTCCATAAAAGAAAGACCGTCCTTTGAAGGAGACATCAGAGTTAGAACGTGTCTCTACATAATCAGCCACAATCTCTCCTGTTCCTCCGCATCTGTTACATGTATATCCTGCATAAACACCATATCCGCTACATAGTGTACATGGGAACGTCTTCTGACTTTCTTCCTCATATATGTTTTCATTTGCGTATGAATCACTCGCAGTTGAAGGTTTTGAGTCACAACTTACAATTGTAGAAGCGACTATAATGCAGAATAATACTACAAAGATACTTGCTAATGACTTCATATTTCAATACCCTAATCCGTGTCGGGCACAACTTCTAAGTTTGTTATTTGTCTGTTTATGAGATATAGAGTACCGAAGTAACCATTTACTATCAGAAAAAAAACTGCATTGGAAAACAAAAAGCAGAAGACCATGGAATACAAACTACATAGCCTTCTGCTCTCTTATACTTTCAGAATAATCCTGCTGATTGATTATCTTTTCAAAGTGAACTTCTTTACAACCTTACCTTTTCTGTCAATAGCACCATAAAGATTGATTTCTTCATCATCAGTCATGCCGAATCCGTCCTCATCACAATAATACATCCCATCAGGGTTAAGTTGCCATTCCACTTCTGCCACACCTTTCTTATATTGATATATATGTCCTGGGAAATGGAACGAATGTGCTTTAGCTCTATCAAGAGCATTCTGTGGTATTCCTTTCAGACTATCCCAATCAATATCTTCATCAGAAACTATTTGCAGTAGCTCAGAACCCGACATGAATTCATAGGCACATTTCGCTTCATTATCCATCAAGTAGCGAGGTTTCCAATATTCTCCTATCACTTGATTCACCAAGGTCATTCCCTCTCCAAGGTCACGTTGCTTATATGGTCTGTCTTTATATACAGATGAAGACAATTTTTCGTATAGTTTTTCATCTTCTGGCATATCCTTATCCTTGGCCGTTCCATTCTCATAAAGCAAATCCCATGGATTATCATTGCAGATAACAAGCCCCTCTGTCTTGCCCTGTACGAAATCATCCTTATTAATATCATCTTCATTCTTAGCCTTAGCAAGAAAGCGGAGTTTTCTCATCAAATCACGTTCTTCTTCATTTGCTATATCATAAGCTATCTGAATGTAACTATCGAAAGATTCTTGAATTGCCTCAGTTGCTTGCTCTACTATTTCAACATTACCTTTCTTGAATATTATATTCACAGCATAGGCCATAAGTCGTCCTGCAAATCGTGAGTTGCTTAGGTTGGGGACATCATCCAAAAGTTCATGATACCTATCCTTATATTGGATTGCCGCCAAATTTCCACCTGCATATTCAACTTGCATATTCTTTGCTTCTTCATACGACTCATAACCCAATATAGCGGAAGCTAATGATTCGAAATTCTTGCCATCAAGAATTTCAACAGAATTAGTCATTAACTTTCGGATTTCGTCAGGAGTATCGTCTGACAATTCTTCAAATTCTTTCATCGTCTCTACTGTAATATTATAGCCAACAGCCTTTTCCGACAAACTAATCTGCGCCTCAGGCAAAATTCCAGCTGCTTCCTTAGCAATTCTTTTCACTTCATAATTAGCAGCAAATGCAATATTTTCTCTAACAGGTATAGGGAAACGGACATAAATTAGTAGTCTGTTTCCTTCCATACAGCTTATCGTGACTATGAACGCATAATGCTTGCCTAGTACTACTGCAGAAAACTTATTCCCATCTCGGTAAGGTTCCATACCTGCTGAAGCAAACATCTTTACGATACAGTCTTCAAGAGAAGTACCATTCTTATGATAGTCGTCTTTATTCTTGAATTTATTGAATATCCCCATAATTAAACACCCTTATCCGTGTCGGGCACAACTTTTAAGTTTGTTATTTATTATTTTATGAAAAATAAAGCATAAAGAAACCATTACTATCAAAGATTCCAATAGCGGTCTAATAATCTTTTTGGCAACTTTATCCGCACAGTAAAAACATCTTGCAGAGTATCTCATCCAATTTGGAGAGGCATAATCAATATTTATTGCTCAAGTTTTGCTTGTCATTGGCATGCTGTCAGTAAACAAGGAGACAATTAAACAAGGAGATTTGCATAACTTGTTTAAGTCTTGTGGACAATGATTGTCAAGAAAAAGCAAATCTCCTTGTCTACTCGTATTTAGCCAACTACACATTATTATATAGTACTAGTTGATTGTTCCTAATCTTGTAGTACCCGTAGTCGTTGTGCCACCCTTTCCTTTAGCTGAGCACTTAACATAGTATTTCGTATCTTTCTTCAAACCAGTTATGGTTGCAGTAATAAGGACTCCCGATACTGTGGCTGTAACATATTTAGTTGGGTTGGAACTTGTACCATAATATATTTTTGCCGATGTAACTTTGGCCTTATCCCTGTTATGTATTTTATAAACTACCTTCATCTTGGTTGGATAGGCAGTATAATCATAATAGTCTATATCCGGTTTCTCGTAAGAAGTAGAAGGAACAGTACCACCTGAACCACCATTCTCTTCATTTGGCTTATCGTTAGAATCCTCCTTCTTATCATCTGAAACGTGATTTCTTACACCTCTAACTGATGCTCCATAACTAACATTATAGGCTGCTGGTAGTTTATTTTGTCTTCCGACATAGATATATTGTGCACTGGTAGATTTTGGTTCACCTGTTGCGGTCCAATAATATCCCGTAATACCCTCTCCAAAGCAAGTAGCATTTGCACCATAAGTATACCCACCAAAAGGAAATAAGATGCTATTACCATTCTTTGAAGTAAATTTCACACACGAAATGCCATTAACAGTTACCACTCTATGAGTGCAGTTCTTAATTAATTCCTCAAACTCTTGGGTTGTAGGCATTCGCCACCCATTGCCAAAATTTGCAGCAACTATGTCCATGTCAGAACCACTAATATTCTGCATTATATTATCAGCAATATAACTTACCTGAGTTCCTGTTGGATCTCCCCAACAATAATGTCCGCCATACAGCGTTGGAGTTTTTGCACCAACATTACAACTTGCCCAATCTACACTGAGTCCCATGTCAACTGCTTCCATCGTAGTAGACATAGCCAAAGACTCATTTATAGGCATAAACTCATCGTCATCTTTGCTGCATGACATCATTACTACACATGCAAAAATAAGAAGGATATTATTTAAAGCTTTCATTTTTCATACAATTTAATTAGTTAATAATTTTATGCCCTAGATTCGTGTCGGGCACAACTCTAATTTTTTCAGTAATTTAAATCTATTTCCCTTGTACTAGAGAGAGAACCTGTAATGTCTATATAAAACCATTAATAACTGGTCGGAATTTCCTCTATATAATGATTGTAATCAATTTTATATCTGAGCAAATAGATATTATCTCCATAAGGTGATATGGGCTCATTCATTTCTGTCAGTCCATAATCATCCCCATCGCAATCTATCGAGAATGTTCCATCGTCATATTCATAAACAGGATACGTCTTCTCACTTCTTGTTACCTGTCCATCTCCATCCATCTCAAAAACACTTGCATACCCACGAAGTCTTCCTGAGTGTAAATAAATATCAGTCAATAGCTGAACTTGTCTTTCAGTATTACCACAAGATGTTACACCAGTAAGACAAATAAGCATCACGGCAACCAATAAATAATAGTTCTTCATATCACAAGACCCTTATTCGTGTCGGGCACAACTTCTAAATTGTTTTTACCGTTTATGAAAAGTATTGAAACAAAGTAACCTATTTTCTGCAAATTATTTTCTCTTTCAAATACCCTGAGGCAAAATCCAAAGTTTTAATGATATGCGGTACTATATCTTTTGCAACCACTTTATCAGATATTTTATGGTCATAATCTAAAGATACCTTACCCTTATCTTTCTCCGACAACAATGCTTTAATGAATTTCACATTTCTATTGGTTTCATTTACAGCCTCTTTTAAAACATTTAAATCCTCTTCAGCAATTCCCGATACAAAAGGAATACAAAAGCGAATCATACTTTCGTCTTTGCCAACCACATAGAAATACACCTGGTCATTGTACCTAAAGTGCCAGCCTAATGATGGCAGTAAAATGATATTACCACACATTCTACGAATCTCGTTTACTATTTCTTCCTGTTTCATAACTAAAATCATTTTGTTTTACTATTTATGAAATCTAGGAGAAAAAAGTAACCTTTAGTCTCAGAAATATCAAGTACTAAGACTGATTTCTGTAACTAATCCAGCATGACAAATGCGGCCCAAAGGTATGGATCAGGATGCTTTTTACGAATAATCTCTTTGGCTTCCTCAAAAGCTTTTCGTTTGTTCCAGGCATTATTCTTATCTGCTAGCCGTTCATAGAAAGTAGTCATAAACTCGGAAGTAGTCTTATCACTAACACTCCATAAAGACATAACAATAGTACCAACGCCTGCCTTTTTAAAAGCACGTTGTAAACCATAAACTCCTTCAGAAGTTATTTTCCCTTGTGCTGTCTGACAAGCAGAAAGAACAACCAAATCCGTTCCCCTAAAATCAAGATTAGCAATATCTTTTGCTGTTAATACGCCACCAAGAACACCATCGACTTTTTTCTTTCCTAACCATGCCGCATTACCACCAGCAAAAACCAAACCCGACAAAGACATAGCGTCAGTATAACCCTTCAGAAAATTTTTGTCTTTAGCCTCAATAGGAGTATAGTAGAACCCATGTGTGGCAATATGAAGTATTGATGGGGCTTTACCACTCAAAGCAATAAATGATTCGGCATTACCTTTAGATTTTATGAACGTATTTATCTTATAGCCACTATTTTTTAAGGTATTCCCTATGTTCATTACCTCCTCTTTTGTTTTGCTCAAATCTTTAAACCCTTTTTCACCATATTCAGAACGCTCCACCCATGCTAAATCAGATTTATCATAACATTTGCTTTCCTCTTTCATCTTTTCCGGTGACAGACTATATTGCAAACCACCATAAAGAACTGCAGTTTTATCATTTGTCTTAGCTTTCTTCTTTAATATTTCTCTAGCAGAAGTGAGCCTGACAAAATTATAATGCTTCCCTAATGTTGTTCCATCAGCAAGAGGCAATGCTTCTAATGCTATGGTATGGATAACTCCCGACGGTATATAATATATAGTACTACCTGTTGGAATTGATTCTTTCAACGGCATCCATATCAATTGTGTTGCCTTATCTTTCAACAGTTCATAATTATAGAGCGAAAACGAATTCATTCCACCTAACAGCGAATCTAACTGCTCTTGAGTAAAACATTGTTTTAAAAGAGGATACTCCCTCTCTTTATCACATATAAAAACTACATATTGATGAATTGTATCTTCCTTTTGGAAATACGAGAAATCCATCAACACTTCATTTTTTGTCAAGTGATTTTTTACCATGTCATAGTCAATATCTAAATATGCTTCATATTCTTTAAAACCCTGACATTTACTACTCAACTGTTGCTCCAATTCTCTTTGATAAATTGTCAAACTATCAATTTCATTTCTATTGTATTCATAATTATTTTTGAGAGCCAATAATCTATTATTCAATGCCAACAAGTTCCGATAACAAGAAATATCTTCTTCTGAACCCTCATTGCGAACTATATCAAGAACCGACTTTTCTGATTCCAATAATAGCGATTTTGAAAACAACAAAGCATTATAACAACTTTCTGTCAATTTATTATTGTCGTATCCGCATTTTACAGCAAATGATGCCATACCACTAAGATTTTTCAACGTTTCCATCCAAAACAGTTCTCTTTGTGACGGAGTTGCATATCGCCATAATTGTTTTAAGTTTCCAATAAAGTAATTCATAGAAACCCGAAACAAACGGTCTGCCTCTGTTATATTTCCTCGAGCACCTTCAATGTTGGCCAAAGCAAATAAAGTCTGATAATAAGAACCAGATTTATCTCCATATTTATTCTTACATGCTCTTACATATCTGCTATAAGTAGCAAAAGCATCATTATAACGTTTTTGTACGAAGTATACTTCTGCCTTGTTCAATAGACTTGCAAATTTTGAAGGAGAGTCCTCTGTCCTTTTGCCAGCAAGAGAGTTGTATGCTTTATTAAAATACTCTATTGCTGTTTCGTATTTCTTAAAATCGGCATAGCAACAACCTTTAATATTATAAAAATTAGCAATTACTTCTTTATCTTGATACGAATGACCAACGCCGCGTTCCAAACTGTCCAAACAAGCAAAGGCTTCCGTGCTGTCATTGTTCAAGGCATAGAGTTTACATAAATTACTGTAAGAAAGGTACTGCTGATCACTGCTTCTACCATTTAATTTCTTAGTCTGTTCTATATGGCTCTTAGCAAATCTGATTGCATCTTTGTATTCCTTTTGTTGTTGTTTCAAGTTCATCATGTTGCTGTAATAATCAAGTTTTGCCTGTTCGTGGTCAGAAAAAGACAAATCCTGCATCGAATTCCAACACTTTTGTAATTGAGTCTCTGCCATGGCTAACTCATTTCGGGCAAAATATTCTTTTGCCCAATATAAGTGATATACAGTCTTTAACTTGGCAGAATTGGTCACATTATAAAGAGAGTCTAACTCTTTCTGATAATGGTTGTAGCCAACAATGTTACCAGTAGTTCTATACAAAGAAATTAAATTGACCACAATTTTTGCTTGAACAAAGTCATCTTTGTATTCTACTGCCATTTGCAAAGCATCCTTATAATGATTGTTAGCTTTTTCCCATTCGCCCAATGCCACATTCAATGTTCCCATTGCCTCTACGGCTTGAATCTGAAAAGCTATATCACCAACATCACGATATCCCTTTTGTGCTTTACGCAAATGTTCATATGCTACATCGAATTTTCCTGCTAAAACATCGAATGAACATTGAGCCATCCAATAATGGGGACTTCCGTATCTGTACGGATTTACTTGAGCCCATGCGCAACATACAGACATGAACCATATTATTGCGCCCGATACAAGATATTTATACTTCATGACCTGCTTTATTCATGCTGCAATGTTATGGTATCTGTTGATATTGAGTCAGTTGCAGAACTATCTGCTGGCACTTCCATTTCAAACACATCGTTTTCTTCACCACGCACATTACTATTTGTGGATTCATAAACAAACAAAGGTTTAATAGCAAAGAAGCCAATAACCAATATGGCTGCAATACCAGAGAACCATACCAGTTTCTTTCTGAAGTTAGACTTATGTCCTACTATTTTTATATCTTCAGCTACCCTATACTCAGGACGAGGACATGAACAAGCCTTAATACGCATTTCATCCTGTGCCTCATATTCCTCCTGGAATTCAGCCATAGCTTTCAGTTTATCACCACGGCTTTTCAATGCCTTCTTTATATTCTTTGTCAACTCATACTGCTCCTTTTTATCAGCATCCTCTTCTATCTCTTTCAGAAACTGTGCCTTGGCTTCCTCCGACATATTGTCTCCATGAAGCAGGTATTCGTCTATTCTATCTTGAAAATTATTATCCATATCCGTCTGCCTTTTTATGAGTTCAAATAGTTATGATAAATGTTCTTTGCAGAAGTGCGCAATGCCTCCATGCACTTGTGCTTCTTCGTTTTGAGCGCATTCTTCGAGTCAATGGTCGGAATCTCCAACAGAATAGTATCCAAGTCCTTCTCCTCATAATAGAACTTGCTCAATATCTCGCTACACCGCTCCGACATATGAGATATTACATCAGCAATGATATCGAGCATCTTGTTGTCTTCTGAGTCATACAGCATATTGATGTACTGCTGCGCATCAAAACCTTCCTCCTTGACCTTTCGTCCCATTTCCGTTTCTGGGTCAGCGTAAGAAGGATGTTCTCTAACCCATTCCAGGTATTTGATTCGTGCGATTCCCATAAAGTAGGTAAGGATGCTGCCACTCAACGGCTCGTCATTCTTGCCCATCACTCTATCTTCACTTGCATAAATCTTTCTTCTCTCTATGTTTTCCCAAAACGCAATAAATGTATTTTGAAAGATTTCTGTAGCTGTTTCCTCATCTGCAAAGAATATACCACGATAACTTGCCCAAAAGTATCGTGAGCAATAAGCATACAGTTCAGATTGAGCTTTTTTATTTCTATTGAACATACCCGCAATAAGCCTAGCCTCCAGCTGCGGCGTTGTGCGCATTTTCATTATCTTTTCCATTTATTTATAATAAAACAGTGTCACCACAGCCTACAATAATATAGGCTGAGATGACACTAAGTCATAAAAATACAATATATATCTTACGTATTTCAATTTGCTTCTACCAATTTCCCAAATTACTTGTAAGAATGAGATGACTTTGGATGGCCACAACAACAGATGGAAGGATGATTGTTTGTCGGAACAAAAGCTGGGCAACGGTAGTTTCCGTTCTTAAGACCACACTTTGTACAGTGTCCATCACCGTAACCTTCAACATGTACATCACTCATTTCTGAAGTATGATTTGCTGAAGCAAACGAACTTAAACCAATTGCAGAGATTGTAGAAACTGCAATCATTGAGAACACGAATAACATTTTTCTCATAATCATATACCCTAATTCGTGTCGGGCACAACTTCTAAGTTTTATAATCTATCTGTTTATGAGAGATAGAATTTAAAAGTAACCCTCAAATCATAAAAATAATTGTTTTTCTTATTTTTTCAGTATATCAATTATTTTATATCTGTTTATATCATCCCCTGTCATTACAGCATGCTGAGACCTACCAATCGTATTTATATCTACAAGTCTCTTGAGCTGCCTCATAAATTCAGCATTATTTCCAGTCGGATTTCCCACAAGCAGTTTAGATAAGGCATAAGTCAATTTCCCTACAGTCGGTTTTTTCATCTCCAAATTCACCTGGTCACTCTTACAGGCACTGATGGTTATCCACCTTTCCGAAAGGGGTTGAGCTCTAGGATTAGCAACCTCTTCCTTCACAAAGAAAGCTTTAATGGCTTGGAATACTTCCTCTACACCACGAACCACCTCTTCTTCACCCCTAGTAGCATCTCCACTATGACAGGCATCTATCGCAACCAATATTTTTCCTTTATCCCCTACTTTCTTGCGAATGGCATTAAGATAAAAATTAATCTCATCATCGGTCAGATGTTTCTCTCCATGATCCTTGGCACATGCAAACCTATAAGCATCATACGGTATCCAGCACTCATCAAGCCCATCGGCTTCATCATTATGAATATCCTTCATCTGCTGACCATGCCCGGAATAATGAACATATACTATATCACCTGGCTTACTGGCAGAAATCATTTTCTTGAAACCGGCAACAATCCCCGCCTTCGTTGCTTTTTGATTAATCAAAGTTGTTACCGATTTAAAGCCTGCTTTTTTTAGATAGCCTAAGACATAAGGAACGTCCTTATCACCATTGATTTTATTCCACTCCTTATCTTCCTGCTGTCCCAACCCAATAACCAAAGCTCTCTTTGTCTGAGCAGTAGCAGACAAAGAGAGCATCAATGAAAGTATATAAGACAATATTACTTTAGTCATATCATTACTCAATCTCACATTAAATTTTCGTACGTATAATCATTGGTCATCCCAATTTTTCATTTCTTCATCCGTGGTTCTTGCTCCATGAATTATTTTTTCGATGCCCTCATTACTATTTAGAAATTCCAACAAACTCGCCTTTTCCCCATAAAGGACGATTGTGGATGCGTCACACATACAATGAGGATGTAACAAATGCAAGATAAGATAACCATAACCTTCATCATTTGTATTTTTTCGTATTTCCAAAGCAACAGATCTCGCAAACCAGTCACTGGAAGACAATACAAAACTTTCGCTGATGTTATATTCTATATTTTGCACGGAAACAAGTTTTTTAGAGAGAGTTGACGTTATTTGACGAAATTGCTTATAAACAAATTTATCCTCTTCATTTACAGGCTCTGGCTTTTCCCGACAGAATAAACTCTTGAAATATGTAAATAATCTCATTTCTTTTTTACCCTAAATCCGTGACGGGCGCAACTTCTTAGTTTGTCATTTTACCTTTTTATGAGATACATAAGATAATAGTAACCTATTAATCATCCCCAAAAGCTATTCAAATCCAGACCTTTCACCATCCAAACGTAAAGTCATTACAGGCTTATCACTTGTAGAAATAAGTTGTTGTTTGGTTTCATCCCATTTAGCATATTTCCAAATCAAGCGATTCTTGTCAAAATAGTAAGACTCCCCATCACCTTCCATTGGAGCTTTATGGCATTCAGCAACCCGGCGAATATCATCTTCGCCTTTCACCCAATAAAGCCATTGATTGAACTCTAACGAGGTATTATTGTCAGAACACAAATAATATTTTCGCTTCTGAGCATCTTCAAGTTGAAAGATACTACGTACAGCAACAAAATCTCCAAGGCATATCGCCTCATAACCTTTCTTGCGTTTCAGAAACAAATACGACCACCAAGGTTGCCGATTATAACTAGTACCATAGTTGAAGATTCCGGCACAATGGTCAGGAGTTTGCATTTCCACCATGCATGTTATATCTGGGCTATAAAATGCAGCACACATCATAAGGCATTCCCCATAAACCATATCAGTATATTCAGGTCCATGGTTGTTGACGATAGCCGTATTGAAAGATATGGATCTCAAACATTCGCTCACAAGAGTATCCGGAAAAAACTGAGCCTTTCCTTTACGATATGCTTCGATTCTTGCAACACAACTCTTTACCCTTTGATTAGTTGTATCCTCTTCAGGCAACCAAATAGGAATAGGATGTTTTGCTAAGATAGAATCAAAGAAAGATACCAAGTTTTCTATTTGATCAAAATCATAATACCCCATCTTTGCGTGCACTATCCTCTCATCGTCGTCACCGATGGTTGTAGTATCAGCAATCCCCATTTCTATAATATTTACTATAGAATCATTCTCTGGATTCGCATTACTTTGTTTATGATGGCAACTTGCCAACATAAACAAAACTACCAGTATTAATAAATATTTGATTTTCATTCAAGTTATACTAATTTTCTAGACCGAACATGGCATAATCAGAAAAACCAAATACCACCATATTGAACCTCATAAAAGTAACCTCCTTTATCTGTTTCTTCCGTTGGAAACTTCATTCCATTAAAATCAACCCATTCACGATCACGGTCATCTTTGAGGTTCTTATACACACTCACTTTGCCATAGCAATTCCATTCCCCATCTTCTAAATAGAAAACATCTGTATCATATTGGTGTAGCCATCCATTACCTTCACTTGCATCTGTATAGTCTTGAAGCATTTCTTAAGTGGTTCTTGTATCCTCATAATAGCGACTTTTAGGACCTTTAGATTCACAAGAACAAAATATCACACTCAGAAAAATAGTAAAAAAAGCAATCTTCTTCATATTCTCTTTATGTCAAATAAATAAATTCTTATAAATAGTAATAATATCCCATACCTATATATATGTACTTCGTTTTACCATAGAAATTATTACCTGTTTTTACCACATAGTCGACATTATTTAAGCGAACTTTCCAGACTCCTTCACAATCTTTATATAAAGTAGCATATTCTGTGACTACATGCCAACGACCATCGTGATACGAATAGATTGGAACAGTAGAACTCTTGCTTGTGTTATGTCCTCTGAATGATGTGGTATTTTGAACAGGAATAGACACATATCCATACCCTCTACATACTTGACAGACTACAGCTCCATACATAGTCATCCATCCTCCTGTTCCTCTGCAGTTGCTACAAATAACATTCTGATAGTTTTGAGCATTTACAGATACAATAGCACAAACGAAAAGAATTAAAGTGCAAACAATTGACTTCATATCTCAATACCCTAATCCGTGTCGGGCACAACTTCTAAATTTGTTATTTTGTCTGTTTATGAGATATGAAGTATAGAAGTAACCATTTGCCATCAAAAAAATAATTTGGTGTTTTTCTTCATTAGTAATGCTAAAAGCATAAGACAATACATATTACTTGACAAAAAACATTAATATTTATTCATCAAGTATACATAACTGTTATTACGATTCATTACTCATCATTTGTTTTAATGACGATGCTATACTGTTATGCAGAATCTCTTTATACAAGTCAGAATTTACTAAATCCTTGAAAAAATTATACGTCCGTAAAGTCGCAAGATGTTTCTGATTATATCCTCCGGTACTGACTATCAAATTAATGTAATAGCAAAACAATTCATCTTGATTTAACAAAGCCTGTGTTCGTTCCATATATAGGGCTTTGTCCCTATCACTTAATTCAGATGCTTCTATCGTATCAATAATATTATACAAGAACTTGAAGCAATTCAAAAAATTTGCTCGATAAACAAGCTGCGAACCAAAATCATCCCATATTTTTGATATTGTTGGAAAATCAAAAGTTTGCCCACTACAAGCTTTTGCTATATTACTATAACAACGACAAAAATTCGTCGTTACCGATTGATCAACTTCAATGTTGAAATGAAAGTCAGTTCTATTTATCAGAATAGTCAATGTAGGGTTTGGCTTTAATAGAGTTTGACTTACACAAGAGCTTTCAAAAAGATTTCGTTGTTGAGCCAACAAACTTGAATAAAGATTTTCAAAAGACGTATATAGCCTGGATTTTATTGACTGACGCCATGCAAGAAAAGCCAAGAATCCCATAACCAAAGATGCTATACTAGAAATTGCTGCCCAAAGGTTTCCACCTCCACAGCAACAGCAATCCGAAACATCTTTTATATATTTCCAATCAATCGTAATTACAGGAAGTGTGATACTGCCATCATAACTCAGACATGCCCCCAAAACGAATATGGTAAGGAAAAGCAGCAATACTCCCCAAATATAACTTTTCTTATTCATATTATTTTTCTCATATTTTGTATATTTTCAGATTCTATTCTCCAAACAACAAAAATATACTAAATTTCGTATTTATCTTTCATAAATATTTCATGCCATTATAAATCATCGAATCCAATGCGCTCTTTATTATCATATACAGGACGTATTGTATAGCCATAAAAGCGACCTACGGAATAAACATGAAGAACGTTTCCATATTCAATATCTAAATAATAGGCACATTCTTTATCATTAGATGTTGCAGTCCAATAGCGACCTACCTCTCCAACAGTTTCGTCATCGAATTCTGCATTTTGAGAAAGACCTGCTAATGGAAGAAAAATGCTGTTTCCATTTGGACCTGTAACTAAGCAACCATTATATTTACCCACTACTTTCTCTTTTATAGTGCATTTTTCTATAAGTTCTTCAAATTCTGTTTTTGTCGGTAATCTCCATTGACCTCCCCAATGACTTAAAGCTGCATCATATTCTTTATCTCCCGATATATCATAAATTTCTTCACCAAAAGTTTTACAATATTCGTCACGTTTAATGCTATTTATATCTCCCCAAGTAAAGTATTTTCCATATTCATAATATGCTTTTGCTCCAATATTACATGTTGCCCATTTTACACTTAACCCTAAATCTACCCATTCATGACCATTATGTACTCCAGTTAGTTGATCTTTCTTTTCGTTAGCTTCATTCACTTCGTTATTTTGTATGGAGTCCGCACAATTAAGAATTGTGTCATTTGACACATATTCCTCATTTGATAGTTCAGGAATATATGGCTGATTATTATGCAGATTATGTGCCACAATTAATAGAACGATAAAAAGCACAATAAAAAGAAAATATTTTATCAAACCATTTTTCTTGCTATTATTATTGTATGATACTTTTTTATTATGATCATTTGATGCATCTTGCATCATATTGTCTTTTGTTTTATAACCTCTCATATTCTATCTGTTTACTGGTTTTATAAATGCATTTAAATGATGATTCCCATTTTGTGCAGTTCCACTCCAACGTCCATCGTCTGTAGGGGTAAACTTCATTATAAAGTCACATCCATCTGCATTTCCACGAATATTCATTTCTTCTTCTGTAAAACGCACTCTCATCTTAATTTTCGTTCCATAATCGACGTTGTGATAATAACATATTCCTGCATGCCAGTTGTCATCCAACTCAAATTTCAACATTATAGGATAAGTTCCCTTGGAGTCACTAAAGTTTCCTTCGAAATAGACATCATGATTATCTGTAACATATTTATCTGCATGCATATTGAAATATCCTTCAGCGTTGTTATCGTAACCACCTTTAACATCTTCAATCTCACCAGTTGACAAAGGTACACCGCTTTCGTCTATACATTCTTCGTTATCATCATTTGAAATGTTTGTACCACATGCAGCAGAATCAGCCAATGCTATATCGGCAGTTGCAGAATCTGTTGCTACGGAATCAGAATCAGCATATTCATAGTCAGAATGATGTTCAAAAGTTTTGTGATTATAGCCAATTATGGCACAAACACCCCATATTAGTACAAGTGCAATAAATAACACAACTTTGAGTGTTTTCTTTGATTGCTTTTTTGTACTTTGAGGAATACGATTCTGCTCAGTAGATGGTTTTCGCATCATCTCTTCTTTTGTTTTATACCCTCTCATTGCTGTATGTTTTCAGTAAAGCCGTTGCTATTATTCGTAGGATTTTTCGGTTGCTATGTTGCAAGTTCCATAGTTTCTTTGTGATAAACACACCAAGTAATGTAGGCATTATGGCAATAGATACAGAAGCAAAAAATCCATTTTCATATTCATACCACCCATTTCCCCAATAAGTTATATCATATATAAGGACACCTAAACAGAACATTGAGAATATAGTTATAATGTTTAATAAAATTATCAGAAGTATAGGAACTGTCGAGTGGCAAGCTATATAAACTTTCTTAGATTCCTTACGTATTTCTACTAAAGAAAAAGAAATTTTAAGTTTCCCATTTTTCATTTTCATCTTACGTTTTGAACCTATGAAAATATCAACTATATTATCATAAGTAAATTTATCAACATTAGATAGTTCTAAATTTCCCTTTAATTTAGGTATGACTAATTCTGCTTTCTTTTGAACTTCATCCATAGATGATGTTTTAACATTTTGAATACATAAATCAAATGCTGCAATGTATTTCT
>NZ_NPJI01000020.1 GCF_002251435.1 Prevotella sp. P2-180 | reverse complement strand
CCTTGGTTGATGTTCTCCTCAAAATACTTCCCTTTTTGGGAATATAAGTCCAACATGTACTTATCAGCGAATCTTTCCAAAGAATCAATATCGGTGGAAAGTTGCTTATCATTAATCCTTTTACAAGACAGTTTGCATAATTCCATATAGGATGAATATTTTAACTTGTCGTTACTTTCGGCTGAACATATACGGAGTAGTCTCTCTGCAGATTCCAATGAATCACATTCTTCAAGGCAACAAGAATAAAAAACCATTAATTTTACATCACTGGTTTCATCTATTGCTTTTCTTGAATAAAATAATGCAGAATCTTTTTCATTGAAATAGTAAAAGGCTCTACTCAAAGAATGATATACATACTTTGGCATTGAATTATCTGATATACGATTCAAATATCGTTGGGATTGTCGTAAATAAAAAAAAGACGAATCCTTTTGATTATCAAGAATGTAACAATTTGCCAAATTGAGCATATAAAGTATTAGATTTGCAATCTTTGCATTTTTTTGATTACTATATAAATCTACTGCTTTTTTTGCATATATAACAGATAATCTTTTATTGCTGAGAACAATGCTTCGGCTCAACTTCTCCAATGCAAGACACTGCAAGTCGATATCGCCACGCTTCTTAGCATTATTGACGACATTTTGGAAACATTCCTCACACTCAGTTATACTATCGTTCAGGAAATAGTATTTGCCCATATAGTATTGGCTCAGCCCATAGTACTTCGTCTCCGGCTCACCTTCATAATATATGTAGGACTGGCGGATGAGCGTGTCCATATCCACATCTAAGCCCGACTTGTCCTGTGCCATGGTAAAGAGCAG
>NZ_NPJI01000002.1 GCF_002251435.1 Prevotella sp. P2-180 | reverse complement strand
AAAATTCTCGGTAAACATTCATCGTGGCTGCTTTGGCGGATGTGCCTTCTGCACAATATCAGCACACCAGGGAAAATTCATCACATGCCGCTCGAAGGAAAGCATACTGAAAGAAGTAAGACAGGTAATAGAAATGCCAGACTTCAAAGGTAACCTGTCTGACCTCGGCGGCCCATCGGCTAACATGTATGGAATGGGCGGACGAAACAAAAAGGCATGCGAGAAATGCACCAGGCCAAGCTGCATCAACCCTCAGATCTGTCCAAACCTCAATACCGACCACTCCAAACTCATCGACATCTATCGCTCAGTGGACGCATTGCCAGGCATCAGAAGGAGCTATATCGGAAGCGGAGTGCGCTATGACTTACTGCTTTACCGGTCGAAAGACGAAAACGCTAACCGCGCAGCGGCTGAATATACCCGAGAGCTGATTGAACGACATGTCAGCGGACGACTGAAAGTGGCACCTGAACATGTGGCAGACAACGTGTTACGGCAAATGAGGAAACCACCATTCCAGCAGTTCCGCGACTTCAAACGCTTGTTCGACAGAATAAATGGAGAATGCGGATTGCACCAGCAAATCATACCATACTTCATCTCAAGCCATCCAGGCTGTCATGAAGAAGATATGGCTGAACTGGCCGTAATAACAAAAGACCTCGACTTTCATCTCGAACAGGTACAGGACTTCACCCCTACCCCAATGACCATCAGTACAGAGGCATGGTATACGGGATATGACCCATACACTCTCGAACCTGTGTTTAGTGCCAAGACCCAAGAAGAGAAACTCCGCCAACGACAATATTTCTTCTGGTATAAACCAGAGATGCGTCGCGACATAGAACGCTCTCTTCGGGCTTTAGGACGCGGAGACCTCATTGCCAAGCTATGGAACAACACGCAACAACGTCCGGCACTTGATATGACAAGGCACAAAAGCCAACAAGCAAAAAACAAAAATGGAAATAATAGAACAACAGATAATAGGGAAAGACCCAAAGGGCAAAAGCGAAGACCTTATCGTAACGACCGATGACTTCATTGCCGTGATAGACGGTAGTACGAGCAAAACAAAGAGGAGGGTGAGATGGTGGCTGTCTAACGGACGATGCGCGGCAAAGACAGTGGCAAAATACATAAGACGAATGCCGGCTAAAACCACCTCTGCTGAGTTTTGCAAGGGTGTGACCGCTGCCATTGCAAGCAAATATGGCCGACGCCACCGCGAACTGTATGCCAAGCATCCTGAGGAGCGTCTCACTGCCTCGTGCATTGTATATAGTCGCTTAAGGCGTGAGATATGGATGATCGGTGACTGCCAATGTCTCATAGGCGAAAACTATTTTGACAATCCGAAACCATCGGAAGCCATAATGGCAGAAAAGCGTGCAAAGGAAGCGCGACGTCTTATAGACAAAGGACTAGAAACCACCGAAAGCTTACTCGAACACGACATTGCACGCGAGGCTATACTTCCACAATTGATTGAAGAGATGAAAAACCAAAACGTGACATATTCTGTCATTGATGGTTTCCCTATTCCACGACAAAAAGTGCGTGTCATTCCCCTTGACTTCAGCAAATGGACTATAGTGCTTGCCTCAGACGGCTATCCATTCCTTCATCCCTCATTAGAGGAGTCGGAACGCGCACTGGCCGAACAACGCAAACGAGACCCCTTGAACATCGACACTTTCAAAGCCACCAAAGCATTCAAAAAAGATTTCAACTCTTTCGACGACAGGGCGTACATTAGATTTAAGGTGTAGAGGGTAGAAAGTAGACTCTACCCTCTTCCAAACACCTCACACCTCAAAGTCGAGACATGTACGCTGTACGGTATAGGGACGTACTTTAGTGTCGGCCACTGCCACATGAGCAGGATGAACAGCATATGCCTTCAGTGCCTCAACACTTTCAAGCGTACTGTCTAACATGACATCGCAGTTGGATGAATCCAAACGTCTGTCAATGTTCACCTTCACATCTACAAGACCAGGCACCTGACCAAGAAGTCCTTCAAGGCCTTCTTTTATACCTTTCTTTATCTCAGCCTTCTCCTCAGCCGACAATTCCGGATTCAATGTCCAGAGAATAATGTGTTTAACCATAATTATTGCAAGTTTCTGTTTTTAACTTCCCAAATCTTAATAATGTTACTCTATTGTAACCTTCAATGGATTATTGATGCTTTCGCTCTCCAAGCCCATACGGGCAGTCCATTCAAGCATGTTGCGGCAGTCGTACTTGCTCCATGCAGAACCGAAATAGTAGGTAAACGGCTCGTCGGCCTTCAGCCCTTTCTTCACTCCAAGGGCATGTCCGGCAGCGCCATTCTTTGGCTCGTCAAACATCTTCTTGCAAGTGGTGATGCCTTCACCGGGGAAGAAGGCTCCAACATAGATTTGGAAATTCTGTCCCTGGGGGTTGTCGGTCGGATCGGCATATAGCACAGCATGATTGTCAAGCATCACACTCTCAATATCCTCGCTGTGGATGACTACACCCGAGCATACGTCAACTGACTGTGTGATGCCGCTATAACTTACGGTCATGCGGTTGAGATGACGTCCCTTGTCGAGGCTCAACACACGATGCTCTATTGCCTTGTCGCCATTCTTCAGCGTTGTCTCGCCATAATCAAGACGCACTGTAAAGCGCAATGGACCATTGTCGAGCAGTTCGTATGATGTGTAGCAGTATGGATATACGAGGTCGTCACCTTCGAGTATTGCCGGCGCGCCACATCCAAGTGTCGGTCCTACCTTGTAGCAGTCAAGTCCGTTGCCATGGTCATAATGGTAGCTTGTCTTCATCTCAAGAGCCTTTGCCTTTGCGGGGTCTTTCTTCTTCAGTTCTGCAATGATAGGCTTTGTGGTATCTTCTACAAAATAGCGCTGTTCAACCACGAGTTCTGGTGTATTCTTCAACCACACATCGTTGCCAAAAGCACGTTCCCCACTTTTCTGCAGGGCAGGGCCGTAACAGCGGTAAGCGGTACGGTCGTTCTCCCATGCTATGTCGTCAACACGCTCAGGATACATACGTCCATAGCAAGTGTTGCGGTAAAGTGTAGGCTCACCCTTGGCAATTGTAAAGACGGTCTTACCTTTTGGACGTACAGCAGCCTCAACGAGTAGTTTTCCATCGTAGGTAAGCTGGTATGGAACTTGCTGACCAAGAGCGTTTGTGACAACGAACTGTCGTCCGCCTTGTATGCCGAGACGAGAGTAAACTTCTTTTGCCTCAATCTCAACCACTTCCTGTCGCTGAATGTCGCTATTGTTATTCACCACCACCTTGAATGCTTTGTTGTCGTCAGGATTCACTGTAGCATCCTCGAAACGCACTCTCTCACAAGCAGCAAGAAGGAATGCACCTGTGCCGAAGTTAGTAACGTTTTTAACACCAAGGAACTGTCCTTTAATGGCACGGTCGCCAATTGGCTGTACATATCCCACAGTGCCGTCGGGCTGGAGTGCAGTCTCTGACAGATATTTCCATGCGAGGTCTGCCACTGGCTGGTATTTGGCACGATCGAGCAATCCATGGTTCATACCCCAATAGAATCCATATGCGAAGAAAGCAGTACCGCTGGTCTCATATCCTTCAGCCTGTTCGGGGTCGAGCATAGATCGTGTCCAGTGGCCTTCTTTCTGTTGGCATGATGCCACACCTTCAGCAAGCTGCAGATAGCGCTGAAGGAAGAAGTCACGATGTTTGTAACATTCGGGCATGTCGGCAAGCACTTTTGCCAATCCAGCCAACACCCATCCGTTTCCACGAGCCCAGAAGTCTTTCTTTCCAAGGTCGGTCTTGTGTTTTGGATATACATATCGTCCGTCGCGGAAATAAAGTTTTGCCTCTGCGTCAAACATCAATTTGTCGGCATAAATCAGATTGTCGTAGAGTTTGTCGAGATATTTCACATCGCCGGTTGCCTTATAAAGTTTGGTGAACACTGGCATTACCATGTATAGAGCGTCAGCCCACCACCAATAGTCGTTTTCCTTTGAGTTCACCATATATCCCATCACTTCCTTTGCTCTCTCGATTTTGTAGGGGTCAGGATTCATCTCATACATGTCGAGATATGTCTGGAAGCAAATCTGCCAGTCTCCGAAGAGCACATGCTGCATCGACTCGCCGTAGTTTTTGTATAGCCACTTGGAATGGTCTTTTTCCGTAGCCCCGCTCCAATGGTTGTGACGCGCCCATTTGTCACTAAACTCGAGATAACGGGCACAACCTGTGAGCTTGTACGCTTCCATGTTTCCGGTAAAATAGGCAGCGTCGTCCCAAAAAGAGCGCACCTTGGGTGAATTAGTAGCCTGCCACTTGTCGTTCACCTTTTTTACGATTTCGATCGTAGGTACTGGCTGTGGCTGTACCTTAGTTTTTTTCTTAGCCTTCGCTGATGCTGCCAATGGCAACAACATCAATGCGCTGACAATTACAGTAATTGTTTTTTTCATTTCAGTAATGTTTTTATAAGTTGATAAATAAGTGAATTACTTCATCTCCTGATCAAACCAATTCATAATCTGCCTATAGAGATGGTTGCGGGTATTTCCGCCACTAATGCCATGATTTCGGTTTACGTATATATTTTCCTTAAAGTCCTTGTCGGCCTGGACGAGAGCTTCAGAATATTCGGCGCAATTCTGGAAATGGACATTGTCGTCGGCTATACCATGGCAAATAAGGAGCGAGCCATGGAGTCTTGAAGCTCGCGCTATGGGATTTACCTGGTCATATCCAGAGGCATTCTCCTTCGGTGTGCGCATATAGCGTTCGGTATAGATAGTGTCGTAGTAACGCCAGCATGTGGGCGGTGCCACTGCCACACCGGCACGGAACACTGGTCGTCCCTCGCTCATGCTCATCAAGGTGTTCCATCCGCCATAGCTCCATCCCCACATTCCTATTCGGTCTTTGTCTACATAGCTTTGCTGTCCAAGCCAGATAGCAGTCTCTACTTGGTCGGCCGACTCTTTCTCTCCAAGACGGAGGTATGTACATTTCTCAAATTCTGCGCCTCGGCCGCCTGTGCCACGGTTGTCTACACAAACCACGACATATCCCTGTTGGGCCATATACTGTTCAAGTATGGCCCCCTGTCGTACAGCACCAATGCCCCATGAGTTCAGAACTTGCTGACTTCCCGGTCCTCCATACTGATACATGATGACGGGATATCGTTTTGAAGGATTGAAACCTGAAGGCTTCACCATCCATCCGTTCAGTTTCACACCTTCAGAAGTAGTGAAAGAGAAAAGTTCTTTTGTTCCGAATCCATAAGAATCGTACTTCTGCTTCAGTGCCTTGTTGTCAATCATTGTACGGAGAAGGCGTCCACGATTGTCGTTAAGGGTGTATACAGAAGGGTTGTTGATGTCGTTCCATACATTGATGAAATAACGAAAGCCTTTGCTGAACACTGCGTCGTTCTGTCCTTCCTTTCCAGTGAGCCTTTCAGTCTTGCCATTGGCATGAGAGACATATACCTGTTTGTCCTGTGGTCCTATGCAATTGGCGGCATAATACACGTCGCCAGTTTTCTCGTCCATTCCATATACGTCTGTCACCTCAAAATTGCCCTTTGTCACTCTGCGTTTCAGCTGTCCGTTAAGTGTATATAGATAGAGATGGGTAAATCCGTCTCGGTCGCTTGGCACTAAAATGTGGTTGTCGGTGAACGTCACGGCACACATCGCTTCCTGCTTTACATATTTCTCTACCTTGTCCTGCACCGCAAGTTTGGCGATTGTGGTAAGCGGGTTAACCATATAGATACGCATGTCGTCCTGATGTCGGTTCATGGTAAACACCGCCACCTTTGTCGGGTCGCTTGTCATAGTTATGCGCGGTATGTAACCGTCTTCGTCAAGTGGTACTTCCATTTTCCTTGTCTTTCGCGACTTAATGTCGAAGCTGTATACAGCCACCTTTGAGTTGTCTTCTCCCGCCTTCGGGTACTTATAGACATAGCTTCCAGGATACGTTAGATATTCGTCGCGCGAAGGGTTAGCTCCTTTAAACCATGGGAAGGTGAATTCTTTCACCTTCGACTCGTCGTATTTTATCCATACAATCTGCTTGCTGTCGGCGGTGAACACCATACTGCGATTTGTAGAGAACTCCTCCTCATACACCCAGTCAGGTATTCCGTTGATGATGGAGTTTCTCTTTCCGTCTGTTGTCACCTGACTCTCTGCATTGTCGTAGAGCAGTTTTATGAGGAAGATGTTGTTGTCTCGCACAAAAGCAATCATATTTCCGTCGGGCGAGAACAATGGAGTCTGCTGTTCGCCACCCACCGACAGAGGTCCCATTCTGTTGTTCTCCACCTCATATATATAATAGGTGGCAGTGAACGAACGTCGATAGATGTATCGAGTGTCAGTCTGAATGAGTATTCTCTTTCCGTCTGGCGAGAATATATATCCGTCGATGCGTTCGATTCTGATTTTCGGTCCTCTCACGCTGTTAAGGTCGAAGATAACACCAGTTTGTTTTCCGGTTTTGAACGAGAACTTCAAAATTTTCGTACCATCGGGGCTCACCTGTGTATACGATTCCCCGTCAGCCATAGGCATAAGACTTGCCATGTTTTCTTCCCTAAAATCTCCACTCGTGATACTCTTAATGTCGAGTTTTTCAGCCAAGACGTTTTGCGTCATCATAAGCACTGAAAAAAATAAGATGAATGTTTTTTTCATGATTTGTCAATTTGAACTATTTCATTATTTGAAAGACTCTGTCTTTGCCTGATCATCTCCTCGTCGTTTTCGAGGAAGAAATCAAGTTCCTTCACCCCTTTCAACGTGCAAAAGCCTCTAAGAAACACGAACATGAGGTTATATGACAACTGCTCCATCTGACAGTTAATTGTTGCATAATTGCAGAACACGTAACGGCTGGAGACGTCGAAAAGCTGTAGCACAAGATCATAGTTTACGTCTGTACGGAAATAACCTTCACTTATACCACGCTTTATGAATTCCACCTGCTGTTTTTTCCTGTTTTTGTTCTGGTCGTCAAGATAAGCCATGATTTTCTTATACTTCCCCATCTCGGTATAAAAAGAAGGATGCACATTTTTCAGCTCCTCCACCTTCAACCTGTATATTTTGATAAGTATGTCTATCACGGTTTTTGAATCCTTGGCAATCTTTGCCAACACAACTTCCGAATCCTCATACTTGTTTTTCACACACTCATAGAGCAATTCTTCCTTGTTCTCATATATTTCATACAAAGTCCGCTTTGAGATGGACAACTCGCTAGAAATGTCGTCCATCTTCACAGCCCTTACTCCCCGCTCGTTGAAAAGTTCAATGGCGGTTGACAGTATTTTCTGTTTCAAACCCAGTCTATAAGTCGTATTATGTCTTGTTCCGTACATCATTTATATCTTTTTTGCGTACAAAGGTACTAAATAATTAAAAAAAATGGCACTTTTTGGAACATTTTTATTAACTTTGCGCCCAAAATTAAACAAAACTAAGTAAACATATTAGTTTTTCACACAAAACCGGCATATTTTGTAACAATTAAATATATATTTACGTATGGTCAAAATTTCTAAAGAGGCCGCTCTCGAATACCACGAGAATGGAAGGCCCGGTAAAATTGAAGTAAAGCCAACTAAGCCTTACAGAACCCAAACTGACTTAAGCCTGGCTTATTCGCCTGGAGTGGCATATCCATGCCTCGAAATTCAGGATAACGCAGACGCAGCTTACAAATACACCGACAAAGGCAACCTGGTGGCAGTGATAAGCAACGGAACAGCCGTTTTAGGACTCGGCGACATCGGAGCTCTCAGCGGCAAGCCCGTGATGGAAGGAAAAGGACTGCTATTCAAGATTTACGGAGGCATAGACGTTTTTGACATCGAGGTGGCCGAGAAAGACCCGGAAAAGTTTTGCGAGGCAGTAGAGAAAATCGCACCAACTTTTGGCGGCATCAACCTTGAGGACATCAAGGCCCCTGAGTGTTTCTACATAGAAGAAAGACTTAAGCGCACACTCGACATACCCGTTATGCACGATGACCAACACGGAACAGCCATCATTTCAGCCGCCGGTCTGAAAAACGCACTCGAAGTGAACGGGAAAGACATAGAAAAGGTAAAAATCGTTGTCAACGGTGCCGGTGCGGCTGCCATCTCGTGCACAAAACTCTATATGGCTCTCGGTGCAAAGAAGGAAAATATCGTGATGCTAGACTCAAAGGGAGTTATCACTAGCGACCGTACGAACCTTACCGAACAGAAGAAATTTTTCGCTACCGACCGCCGCGACATCCACACACTGGAAGAGGCCGTAAATGGCGCAGACGTTTTCGTAGGACTGTCAAAGGGCAACGTGCTTACGAAAGACATGATACGCTCAATGGCCGACCAGCCCATCGTGTTCGCCCTCGCCAACCCCGTACCTGAAATAAGCTATGAGGACGCCATGGACAGCCGCCCCGACGTTCTGATGTCTACCGGACGCTCCGACTATCCAAATCAGATAAACAATGTGATCGGTTTCCCATACATCTTCCGCGGAGCCCTCGACGTGAACGCTTCCGCCATCAACGAAGAGATGAAGATGGCAGCCGTGCTTGCCATTGCCGACCTTGCAAAGCAACCCGTGCCAGATGTAGTAAACGATGTATACCACGTCAACAACCTCACTTTCGGGCCTGACTATTTCATTCCGAAACCCGTCGATCCTCGTCTCATCACCGAAGTGTCGGCAGCCGTGGCAAAGGCAGCAATAAAGAGCGGTGTGGCTCGAAAAATTATCACCAATTGGGCAGAATACAAGAATAGCCTGCGCGAGTTGCTCGGACAAGAGACCAAGCTCACACAAAAGCTCTACGACACCGCACGCAACCATCCACAGCGTGTTGTGTTTGCAGAAGGCATCCATCCCACCATGCTCAAGGCGGCAGTCCAGGCAAAGTCTGAAGGCATCTGCCAACCAATATTGCTCGGCAACGACGAGCGCATAGAAAAGCTCGCAAAGGAACTCGACCTTAGCCTTGAAGGTATCGAGGTAATTAACCTGCGCCACGACCGCGAGGCAGAACGCCGCGAACGTTTCGCACGCATCCTCACACAGAAGCGTCAGCGCGATGGATACACTTACCAGGAGGCCAACGACAAGATGTTCGAGCGCAACTACTTCGGAATGATGATGGTTGAAACTGGCGAGGCCGATGCCTTTATCACAGGTCTTTACACCAAATACTCCAACACTATCAAGGTGGCAAAGGAAATTATCGGTATCCGACCTGAATACAATAACTTCGGCACTATGCACATCATCAATTCACCTCGTGGCCCATTATTCATTGCCGATACACTCATCAACCAGAACCCCACAACCGACGTGCTCATCGACTTGGCCAAGCTCAGCTCCACAGCCGTCCGTTTCTTCAACGAGAAACCTGTGATTGCAATGATCAGCCACTCTAACTTCGGTTCAGACAACACTGAAGGCACACAGAAGGTGCGCAAGGCAGTAGCCCGCCTTCAGACTGAAGACCCATCGATGCTTATCGACGGTGAGATACAGATAGGCTTTGCCCTCAACCGTGAGATGCGCGATGACATGTATCCATTCAGCCGCTTTTATGGTGAGGATGTCAACACACTGATATTCCCCAACCTCACCAGCGCACGCTCTTCATACAAAATGCTGCAGGCCATGAACACCGATGTTGAAATCATCGGCCCGATCCAGATGGGACTCAACAAGCCAATCCATTTCATTGACTTCGGCAGCAGCGTACGCGAGGTAGTGAACATTACCGCCGTGGCCGTGATAGACGCGTACGTCGACAAAGTGAAGGGACGCATCACCTCCCAGATGAAATAACAAAATGTGACATTAACGTACAAACAATAATAAGCCATTTACAAGACACTCATATATATATAAATATGTGTAGTTCTTGTAAATGGTAAAAAAAACACGCATATTGGAAAAATATTTGTGTTTTTTAGAAAAAAAATCAAAATAAATTTCTGTTTATCACTGAAAATCAGTATATTTGCAGTCCGAAAGTAATAACAAAAATAAAAATATATAACAAATTTATATTGACAGACAATGACAAAAGCAGAAATGATCGACAAGATCGTGGCAGACACTGGTCTTGACAAGAAAGCGGTAGCAGCTACTGTTGAAGCATTCATGGAAGAAGTAAGACAGAGCCTGGCAGTAAGAAAAGAAGATGTATATCTTCGCGGATTTGGTAGCTTCATCGTAAAGCACCGCGCTCAAAAAACCGCACGCAATATATCAAAGCAGACAACAATAATCATTGAGGCTCATGATTTCCCGGCTTTCAAACCTTCAAAGAGCTTCATTGCAAAAATGCAACAGTAAACATTATTAATAATTTAATTTCTTAAAGCAATGCCAAACGGAAAGAAAAAGAAGGGCCACAAGATGGCTACTCACAAGCGTAAAAAGAGACTGAGAAAGAACAGACACAAGAGCAAGTAAATTGCAACCTACTGTTCTCTACAGCAAAAAAATGAGAGGAGTGTGCTGACAAATTTCAAATATAAGAGAGAGATGAGTCAGCGCACCCTTTTTTGTATCAACTAACAGTGAAACCCTAAAACAGAAATGACAAGCGAAGTAATTATTGACGTCCAGCCGAAAGAGATTTCTATAGCTCTGCTTGAGGACAAAAGTCTGGTGGAATACCAGAACGAACCTCGTTCGGCTTCATTCTCCGTGGGGAATATTTATGTGGCAAAGGTTAAAAAACTCATGCCAGGACTTAACGCATGCTTCGTCGACGTTGGATTCGAAAGAGATGCGTTCCTTCATTATCTTGATTTGGGGTCTCAATACAGCTCTTACGAAAAATACCTAAAGCAGGTACAAAGCGACAGAAAAAAACTCTACCCATTCTCAAAGGCCACAAAACTGCCTGACCTGAAAAAAGACGGCAGTGTGCAAAACGTACTGAAAGTGGGACAAGAGGTGCTCGTGCAAATCGTAAAAGAACCTATCTCGACAAAAGGGCCAAGACTGACTTGCGAACTCAGCTTTGCTGGAAGATACATGGTCCTTATGCCATTCTACGACAAAGTATCGGTATCGTCGAAAATAAAAAAAGGTGAGGAAAGAACAAGACTCAAACAACTTATCCAAAGCATAACACCAAAAAACTTCGGTGTAATAGTAAGAACATCGGCTGAAGGAAAAAGAGTAGCTGAACTCGACGCAGAAATGAAAATTCTGCTTAAGAGATGGGAGGAAGCCATTAAACTGGTACAGAAAACAACAGCCAGACCACAAATAATATTTGAGGAAACAAGCAGGGCTGTAGCACTGCTGAGAGATCTTTTCAACCCTACATACGACGGCATACACGTCAACGACGATGACATTTACCAACAAGTGAAAGACTACGTCGGACTAATCGCTCCAGACAAAGTCGACATCGTGAAGAAATACAATGGTACTGTGCCTATTTTTGACAACTTCAATGTGACAAAACAGATGAAGTCGGCGTTTGGAAAAACAGTAAACTACAAACGTGGCGCTTATCTTATTATTGAACACACTGAAGCCCTTCACGTGGTGGATGTCAACAGCGGAAACCGAACTCGTTCGGAAAACGGACAAGAGCAAAATGCACTTGAAGTGAACCTGGGAGCTGCCGACGAATTGGCACGCCAACTGCGACTACGTGATATGGGAGGAATTATCGTGGTCGACTTCATTGACATGAATCTCGCAGAAGACAGACAAATGCTCTACGAACGAATGTGCAAGAATATGCAAAAAGACAGAGCAAGACACAATATCCTGCCTCTAAGCAAGTTCGGACTCATGCAAATTACAAGACAAAGGGTGAGACCGGCAATGGACGTAAACGTAGAAGAAACATGCCCTACTTGCTTCGGACGCGGAAAAATAAAGTCAAGCATACTCTTCACAGACCAATTGGAAAGCAAAATCGACCAACTTGTCAATAAGATAGGTATCAAGAAATTTAAATTGCACGTTCATCCCTACGTTGCCGCATACATCAACGAAGGTTTCCTCTCCATAAAACGAAGATGGCAGATGAAATATGGCTTGGGCATATCGGTAATATCATCTCAAAAACTCGCTTTCTTGCAATATGAGTTCTATGATCGTGAGGGAAACTTCATTGACATGAAGGAAGAAATTGAGACCAAATAGTATTTATGAGGGAAGACAAACAACTATGACAACAACATTTTGGATTTGTATTTTTCTCGTGTTCTACACATATATCGGCTACGCCATCGTGCTTTATCTACTGGTAAAGCTCAAAAGAATTGTGCGTCCAGAGAAACGGGACAGTGAAACTGAAACGGAACTGCCACACGTGACACTCATGATATGCGCATACAACGAAGAGGATATCGTGGACAAAAAAATGGAGAACACAAACGCACTCGACTACCCAAAAGAAAAACTCCATGTGTTGTGGGTCACAGACGGAAGCAACGACTTGACGAACCAGCGACTGGCAAAATATGACAACGTCACAGTGGCTTTCAAACCGGAAAGAAAAGGGAAAACAGCAGCTCTAAACCATGGCATCAAAGAGGTGAAAACAGACATCGTGGCAATGACCGATGCCAACACCATGCTCAACGACCAAGCCATGAAAGTAATAGTAGCTGAAATGAAAAACCCTAAGGTGGGATGTGTGGCAGGTGAAAAACGTGTCATGGCCCGCGACGACAAGCAATCGGCAGCCGAAGGAGAAGGACTATACTGGAAATATGAAAGCTGCCTTAAAAGGCTCGACTCGGAACTGCATTCCGCAATGGGTGCAGCCGGAGAATTGTGTGCAATACGCACAACCTTGTTCGAGGAAATGCCGGAAGACACCCTTCTGGACGACTTTATCCTCTCAATGCTCATACTTAAACGAGGATATAAAATCGCATACACCAGCGATGCATACGCCATGGAATATGGCTCCGCCGACATCAATGAGGAAAGCAAAAGAAAAAAACGCATTGCTGCCGGCGGACTGCAAAGCTGTTGGCGACTTCGAAGCCTCATGAACCCATTCACCCACCCGCTCACTGCTTTCCAGTTTGTGTCTCACCGGGTGTTGAGATGGACAATCACACCCTTTGCACTACTGCTTCTCATACCACTGAACGTAATACTCGTCATCGACAACCAACATCCGGTATACAACATCATATGGATACTTCAACTGCTGTTCTACCTCGCAGCCTTTGCCGGTCAGACACTTGCAGCTAAAGGAAAGAAAAACAAACTACTCTACGTCCCATATTATTTCCTATTTATGAACGCAAATGTGTTTAAAGGAATAGCCTATCTTACAAAAAAACAAGGCGGAACATGGGAAAAAGCAAAAAGAGCCTAAAAAAAACGGAAAAATTGTTTTGATTTTAAATAATTATTCGTATCTTTGCAACAAAATAACATAAAGACGCAATTTATGGTTCATAACGAAACTGTCATAAAATTAAAAGCCGAACTCGAAGAAACCAAAAAATTATACCTCAAAGCCCAAAGAGAGAGAGACGAAGTGCTATCTAAGCTAAAGGACTATAAGGAACAAATCGACAAGGCGGAAAAGGCAAGCAAGATGAAATCTCTCTTTCTTGCCAATATGAGTCATGAGATTCGTACTCCCCTTAATGCTATTGAGGGATTCTCAAGAGTCATTGCAGAAACAGACTCCCCTGAGGAACGTATGAAATTTTTGGAAATCGTTGAAAGCAACAACAATCGACTACTGGCTCTCATTAACGAAATCCTCGACCTCTCAAGGGTTGAGTCGGGAGAAATAACCATGAAGCTTTGTCTTAGCAACTTAAACGAAATTTGTGAAAATATCAAACAAATATTCAAGTTCCGTTGTCCCGACAACATCTTCTTCAATGCAGAAATGCCTGAAAAGGCCGTTCTTTTGAAAACCGACCCCAACCGCCTCACACAAGTATATTGCAACCTCATAAGCAATGCACTTAAACACACACAAAGGGGCGGCATCACTTATGGATATAGAGTTGACGAGGCAAATAACCAAATTGTGTTCTATGTAAGCGACACTGGCACGGGCATAGCCGAAGAAGACCTTGAAAGCATCTTCCACACTTATGTGTCAAAAGACGCAGAGACTAAAAAAAATGGTTTCGGACTCGGACTGCCACTAAGCAAGATTATTATTGAGAAACTTGGAGGAAAAATCAATGTACACTCCGTATTAGGAAAAGGTTCCACTTTTACCTTTGTACTGCCATTTGACGGCACATACGCCACTTCAGCCTTTGCAACCAAGACAAACCCCATCCTCACACGTACACTCCACACATCACCTATAGCCGACAGCAGCAAACTAAAACTCGTGCTTGTGGCTGAAGACGAGGAATGTAACTACGAACTGGTAAAAAATGTACTCGCAAACCGATACAGAATCATCAGGGCACGAAATGGTGTGGAGGCAGTTACCATGAACGAAGATGAAAACCCCGACATCGTACTTATGGACATCAGAATGCCCGACATGGACGGCATCGATGCTACAAGAATCATTAAAGAGGTAAACCCCAACGTGCCTGTCATTGCCCTAAGCGCTTACGCCTTGACCGACAGCATAGCGATGGCAAAGGAAGCCGGATGCGACGAATTCATTGCCAAACCATTCAAGGTGGAAGAATTACTTAGGATACTTGAGCACTATACATCGAAGTAGAGTCTTTTACTCATTAAACTCTAAAAAAAATATCCTTATGGGAAAACTTGCAGTTAAAAGGTACATCTCACTGATGTTTCTTATCATACAACTCGTTCTGTCCATATTCACCTTCGTAGGTCTTTTCGGAGGAGACAGCAACCCTGTCGGGCACACCGCATCGGCCATGCTCGTATATATCCTGCCTATTCTCATTGCAGCCAATGCCATTATGCTTATTTACTGGCTCATCGTGAGACATTGGATAGTCACTGCCATACCTGTGATTACCTTGCTTTGCTGCATTCCATACATCGGTTGCCTCTACCAGCCAGGTTCCTTGGCTGATATAGACCCAACACAGGAAAATGTGAAAATTGCAAGCTACAACGTCGCCAGATTCGGTCGGGAAGCTACATCTTTCATATCTCACGACATACTAGCCGAGATGAAAAAAGAACATGTGGACATTCTTTGCATACAGGAGTACAACAACGAGGTAGGCGACAATAAGAACAACGATATCTATAAAGGCTATTTCCCATATCATGCCACCGGAAAGGCTGACATGACCATATTCAGCCGCTACCCGATAAAGGGCTCAAAAACCATGGAGTTTGAACAGACAAACAATAGTGCCATGTGGGCGGACATTGACATAAAAGGCAAGCAAGTAAGGGTGTTCAACGTACATCTCGAAACCACAGGCTTCAACCGCACCCTCCACCAAGCCAACAAAATGATAAACCGAGGACAGACAGTGGAGACAAACGCACTCGTAAACGCCATCTACGGTAACTATACCCTTGGCATGATTATCAGGGCAGGCCAGGCAGCCATCGTGTCTAACGAAGTACGTAATAGCAATCTTCCTTGCATTCTCTGCGGCGACTTCAACGACGTGCCTTACTCTTATGTCTACAACACAATGCTTGGCAACATGGTAGATGGTTTCAAAGAGTGTGGCAGTGGATTTATGTACACTTACCGCGGAAGCAAAGCCGTACGCATCGACTATATCTTCCACGACAAGAGCATAGAAGGTCTCAACTACTACAAGCTCCCCCTCACCTACTCCGACCACTTCCCAGTATTCATGCAAGTGAAACTGTGAAAGAGGAGTAAGCATTGTTAATCTTTTAATTTTTAATTTTTAATTTATTAAACTCTTCCGTTTTACAGAACATGCCTTCAAACTGTCCTGTCAAGTCTACTCTCTCTCTAAAAATGCCGAAAACACTGCTTCCACTGCCACTCATGGCAGCATAGACAGCGCCGGAATCATATAATTTCTCCTTTATGTCGCCAATCTCCGGATGAAGAGAAAACACACTCTTCTCAAAATCGTTGGTAAGCTCGTCACGCCATGTCTCAATGGGCTGGCGCACTATATCACAACACTTCTTCACCGTGGCACAAGGCTTTATAAGCGAAAAAGCCTCGCGTGTGGAAATGGGAATGTCCGGACGCACCACACAAAGGTAATATCCATCCAAATTCAAGTCGATAGGCACCAACTTCTCACCAATGCCCTCAGCGTATGCCGGACGACTCATAATGAAAAAAGCACAGTCGGCCCCCAACTTCGCGGCATGGTCAATCATCTCCTGTTGAGACATTCCCAAACCAAACATTTCATTCAGCGCAAGCAACATGTATGCACAGTCGCTCGACCCACCTCCCATCCCGGCTTGCGTCGGAATGGCCTTATATAAATGGGCATGCACTCGCGGCAACTTATATTTTTCCGCAAGTAGTTTGTAGGCTTTAACCACAAGATTCTTCTGCTCGTCGCCTTCAATGGAAATGTTGGTCACCTTCAAGTCGCAATCCACATCAGAAGGAAATCTCTCGTCCATCTCATATACTTCAAGAGCATCTTTTATACCTACAGGATAAAACACAGTCTCCAAATCGTGATATCCGTCTTCACGCTTTCTCACCACATTCAGTCCTAAATTGATCTTTGCTATTGGAAAGTTTATCATACGCTTAAAATTTTTCTGCAAATATATTAAAAATAGTGGAAAAAACAAACTATAACACGGCAAAAAAGTTAATTTATTGAGTGTTTAACACTATTTTTGCAGAAAAGTAACTAGTTATTCAGAATATTTTCGTAAGTTTGCACGAAAGTAATAAAATAAAAAGGAGACAATATGAAAAAAATATTATTATCTACTATTTCAGCCATCATGCTTATGCCCATGGCTACATCAGCCCAAGACGACATGTATTTTGTCCCTACAAGAGAAAATGTAAACAAAGCTTCCAAAGAATACGGAATGCCCAAGGACACTTATTACTGTGGCAGCAACCGCAACGTAGACGAATACAACCGAAGGTTACGCAGCACAGTGGAACCTATAAACAACGACACCACCGCAAACGATGTCATCAACTTCGACTCCATAAAGGGCGAATACCCCGACTCACTTGCTCTTATGGAACAACAAGAAGATTATAAGTACACAAGAAACATGAGCCGCTGGGACGACTATGCGGTGAGCAACGCCTATTGGAATGGCTACACCGACGGACGTTTCAACCGCTGGTATGGATGGAGCTCGTTCTACGACCCGTGGTACTACTCCTCATGGTACGGATGGTACGACCCATGGCTTTACAGCAGCTGGTATGGTGGATGGTATGGCCCATGGCATGGTGGATGGTACGGAGGCTGGTATGGCTGGTACGACCCATGGTACTACGGCTATTGGGGCGGCTACTATCCCCACCATCATGTGGTGATAGGCGGTGGCGGTTCATACGACATGGCCTCTTCCTCATTCCGAAGCCGGGGAACAAGCCGTCAGTCATTTGGCTCATTGCCAAATGGCACCAACCGCCTCTCAAGCTCAACTTCTAATTTCAACCGTACATCAAGCCGCGCCTTCTCGTCAGACATATCCACACGCGACCGCATCAACAACGGGGCAAGAAATGCAGGAAGAACCACATCTACCGTAAACAGATGGTACGACCGCCAAAACACCAATAGCAGTTTCTCCCGCAACAGCACCTCCACGCGTTCTTCCAGCAGTTTCAATAGCTCCAGATCGTTCGGAGGAAGCCGCTCAAGCGGCTCTATTAGCGGAGGTTCGTTCGGCGGCAGTCGTGGCGGTGGCTTCTCTGGAGGCGGCGCACGTAATGGCAGAAGAAGATAAAAAATCGTAAAACAAGACAAATCTCATTATGAAAAGACAATTATCTATCGTTGCCCTCGCTATCGCAGCCCTGACGGCAACAGCTCAGGAAACATATCAGGACGCAACCCTACTCCGTCCAGAACTCAACGGAACAGCACGCTATGTAGGAATGGGCGGAGCCATGGAAGCACTCGGTGCCGACATCTCCACCATGGGAACCAATCCCGCTGGCATTGGTCTCTTCCGACACTCAACGGCAAGTCTCTCCTTCGGCATCATCTCACAACAAGACGCTGCAAAAATGGAAGGTGCCGACAAGACACACGCCAGCTTCGACCAAGCCGGATTCGTTTACAGCATGCGCACCGGACGCAACTCATTCCTCAACTTCGGTTTCAACTACACCAAAAGCCGCGACTTCAACCATATCCTCCAAGCTGCGGGAAGGGCGAACAAATCGTCGCAACACGAAATCACCTACGACAAGCACGATCATAAGCTTTTCGATCTGCAGGAAGACGACAATGGACTATATTCCAACAATCTCACATGCAGCCAGCTCGACATCCTGCATCTCAACAACACAATATATTCTCCCGGTTCTGACCTTGAATGGGGATTTTATGAGAGTGACTCATACAACATGCTGCGACAACAGTATGGCTACATCGGACGCTACGACCTCAACCTTAGCGGCAATATCAAAGACAGGGTCTATCTCGGAATGACAGTTGGCATCCATGACGTCCACTACAACTCATATTCAGAATACGACGAGACATTCTCCGACAACTACGGCGGCGCACTCGTGGTCGACGAGCGTCGTATCACCGGCACTGGCTTCGACATCAAGGCAGGCATCATCGTACGCCCCATCGAAGAGAGCCCATTCCGCTTCGGACTCTCGGTAAGCTCGCCCGTGTTCTATAGCCTCACCACATCAAACTATACCGAGCTCCACGTGGTGGACAACCAAAGCGGACGCCGGTCGCAGGGCTGGAGTTCTGGCGACTACGACTTCCGCCTCAACTCACCATGGAAGTTTGGCGCAAGCCTCGGACACACTGTAGGCAGCAGCCTCGCCCTCGGCGTGTCATACGAATTTGCCGACTATGGGAAGACCGACCAGCGCATCATCGACGGCTACGACTACTACGGCTACGAGACAAGCAGTAGCGACCGCGCGATGAACTACAACACCGCAAAGAGCCTCAAGGCCGTGTCCACACTGAAGGTGGGAGGCGAGTTCCGTCCCGACCCCGCATTAGCCATCCGCCTCGGTTTCAACTACGTGTCGCCCATGTATGAGAAAAGCGGTTACAAGGACCTTACCCTGTCGTCGCAAGGCGTCTACAACTCATCGTCCACCGACTATACCAATTGGGATGCCACCTACCGCATTACAGCCGGTCTTGGCTATCGTTTCGACAAGTTCAACCTCGATATAGCATATCAATACAACACCACCGAAGGCGATTTCACACCATATTATAATCCCTACTACTTCGAGGACATACCAGAGAGCGTGAAAGTGAGTGACAAGCGCCATCAGCTCATGATGACACTCGGATACACATTTTAATATTAAAAGTTGAAGGTTGAAAATTGAATAGCTGCGCATCATTCCATGGCGCAGCTATTCAATTTTCAACTTTCAATTTTCACATATCAGCCACAGGATGGAGAAACAGCCGAATACGCCAACATACCATTACTGCGCCTTTCAGAAACATATCTCAACGCCGAAGCAGCAGCAAAACTCGGCAACAACGACAACGCCATAAAATACCTCGACCCGATAGTAAGGCGTGCAAATCCCCAAGAAACAGTTCAAGGACAAGACATCACGGTAAGCACAGTGTCCAAACAGCGACAAAAAGAACTCGTGGGCGAGGGACACAGACTCTACGACGCAATAAGGGACGGGGACTACGTATACCGACGAGACAAAAGTGGACAAAAGGAGATAAGTCTTACCAAACACTTTGTCACACAAAGCCAAAAGACTAGGTTCTACTGGCGATATTTCAGATGCGCACTGCCTATACCGCAAAAGGCCACCGATAGCTACGAAAATATTGAACAGATAGTCAAACTCTCCTCAGACGGCCCATACATCATTTACAAGCCCGACGAAACCACTCAAATCATAAGTGTCGACGAAAAAGGCAACATCAAGACAGAACTATTTGAGCGGCTACTGGCAAACTATTCGTTCAATGTGGTTTCAAGCGACGGCAAACACCGTTTCCCGGTCACACTACATGAAATAAAAAGGCCAGACTGGAACCGTGACATCACCGCAAAGACATTTGTCACCTCCGACCCACACTCAGACTTCGACAGCTTCGTGACCATGCTCCAGGGCAACGGCGTGATCGACAGCAACTACAAATGGACATACGGCAGCAACAGGCTCGTAGTCATCGGCGACATCTTTGACCGCGGCGACGACGCCACCCAGATTCTATGGTTGCTATACAAGTTGGAGAAAGAAGCAGAAGACGCCGGCGGCAGTGCCGACTATCTTCTCGGCAACCACGACATCATGGTGCTCTACGACAATATACTCTACACAGAAAACAAATACAAGCTTCTCATCGAAAAACTCAACACCAGATACTGCGACCTTCTCGCCCGCGACACAGAGCTCGGCAAATGGCTCTCCACGCGAAACAGCATGATGACCATCGGCCGCAACCTCTTTGTGCATGCCGGCATCAGCGAGGAGATGGCGCGAATGCAACTTTCAATACCCGAAATAAACGAAGAGATAAGCAAATCGCTCTATATCGACAAATCGGAGCTGAAAGTGCAAAATCCCCTCGGATATTATCTCATAGCCAGCGACGGACCACTATGGTATCGTGGCATGGTTTTAAACGAAGAAGACTACGACCCTATATCGGAAGAAGGCGTCACCTACGTACTTGATACCTACAATGCCGACCGCATCTTCGTCGGACACACTATCTTCGACGACATCACCTTCCTCCACAACTCCCGCGTCATTGCCGTAAACGTAGAAAACCTCGAAAACCGCCTGAAACAAAAAGGACGCGCCGCCCTCATCGAAAACGGAACGGTTTACGTGGTCGGAAACAACGGGAAGATTGAAAATTGAAGTTACACTTCCCTCATCTTAATCATGTCCCAGCCGCAGAACTGGATAATGATCTTATGCAACTGTGTGCCCTGGCGCAAGGCTTCCACCCTCGGGGCCACGGCATAACTGTTGATTTGCTCGACAGCCTCGTCCCATTGCTCCTGGGCTTTCTTCTCGGTATAATCCGACTTCGACAAGTATTTCAGTTTCAGGATGTAACTGTGCTTCGACTGATAATGCGTCATGCCAATTGCCGTCGAACGCCATATGTGAAAACATGGTGACAAGCTCCTTGGTGTTGATGTCGCATACAGGTGAATAGTTTTCCAACAGAAAGTTATAGTATTGCATCCTGACATTGTTGTTGGGAATGCCAAGAATGAGTTGCTGCCCGTATGTTCCCTTGATGGTAAGCATGCCATATAACCCTTGATTTATTTCGCCTTTGTACGATGCGGATGCCACTGGGAGCGTGGGCGTACCACCCGCGGCTTATGCGCAGCCTCAGCCGACGTAGGGGCTTACCTCGTGTAAGACCGCATCCTATGATTTTTTTTTGCGGCAATTTGCCCAATAGAATGAGCAGCGGGTTTATGTGCCAGTCCCTATGATTCTTTTACCCATTCAGTTAAATAATCGTAATAATAAGGAATAATTCTTCCACATTTATTTATGTTTCAAAAAATAAGATTAACTTTGCAGCATTAATTATTAAAGATATTATTATGCAGACAGTAGCATTGAATCCGGCGCAAAGAGAGGTACTCAACGTAATGTCATGTTTGGATAGAGATGAAGATTTGTCAGAACTGAAGAAGTTATTGGTTACATTCCTCAATGAACGTCTTCAAAGAGAGCTTGATGTTCTTTGGGACAATGGCACATTGGATGATAAGGCGTTGGAAACCCTTCGCCATGAGCATATTAGAACACCATATAAGTGAGAAGTTATGGATATTGTACTCGATACAAATTGTCTTATACAAATAATATCCAGAAGGAGCCATTTTTATGACTTGTGGTTAGACTTTATTAATGGCTCATATCGAATCTGTATTACTAATGATATTATGGAGGAATATGAGGAGATTTTGGCTTTAAAGACAACATCTCACATAGCCAAATTAATTTGTGAGATAATCCTGCGTGCTCCAAATACAGTTAAATTAGAAGCACATTTTAGGTGGGGATTAATTGAAAAAGACCCTGATGATAACAAGTTCGTTGATTGCGCCATTGTAGCAAATGCTAATTATATCGTGACAGAGGATACTCATTTTAATGTTTTGAAACAGATATCATTCCCACAAGTAAATGTGCTCAAACTAAATGAGTTTAATGACATAATGTCAAGACTCAGATAAACGTTCTATTAATTATAGTGGCACTGGCTCACTGTCACAATAGGACGGGTCAATGTTCCAGTACCTGTAATTCACTTAGCATCGAAATGCCTTGCGGACTGGCCGGGCTTACATAAAGTAAAGCCCCTACAGCGGAGAAGGACATACAGAAGGACAGGGGGCTGTCCCCTGTCCTTCCAAAAATTTCTTCATAATTCTTTATTTTATTATTCAGAAAATAAATGTTTCACTTTACAACCTTGAATGTTCCCTTGTCACTTTTCAGAATATACGAGCCTGAGTTCAGCTGTTTGGTTATCTCGCCGGCAGTCTGGCTGCCTTCAACGCTCTTTACGAGTTGCCCCGCAGTGTTATACACCTTCACATCCTCAAGCAACTGGTCTGCCTTCAAGCCTTTTATGGCAGTTGCGGCAGCGACTGTGAGAGTGGATGTCCTCTCCTTGTAGGTGCTGAGGATGTTGGAACCATGCGCACACTCTGCATCTTTCATGACGATGTCGTATGTGCCTGGGGCTACATCTTCGCCAACAACAAACGTAAGGTTAGCCACCACTCCGGCTTCGTTTGTCGGCACACCGATGCTATAGCACAACACGAATCTACCGCCGTTGGGACGTTCGGCGCTCTTGAATGAGAAAACATACTCGTCGCTGTCGTCTCTCAGTTTCACTGCGTCACCGCGGCTCACCTTCTGCAGTGTCACTCCCTCGGGAGGATAAACCGCAAACTGGAAGCCCGAAGCCACGCCTGTCATTGTTACGGGCACTGTCACTGTCTCGCCTGGGGCTGCAGTGATGTCGTTTATCACCAAGTCGGCTGTCCCCTGTGCCATGGCATTGCCACAGATGCACAGAGCTGCCAATATGATTGAAAAAATCTTCTTATACATAATTATATCTATTTAAATTGTTAATTTTAATTCAATTGTTCGTTTCCTTCGATTATGCCTTCGTTCACGCCAGTGTTCTCGGCATTAAGAATCATTACGGCTATAGTTGTGATGTCAGCTACTGACACAACACCATCACCGTTTGCGTCTGCTGCCGCCAAGTTGATGTTCGTCTTGTCGCCATCGAGGAGATACTGACCGATTGCCGTGATGTCAACAACTGATATAATGCCGTCGTTGTTGGCGTCGCCTATGATATAGTCGGTCACAGAGATACTACCCTTTACATAGTCAATCACTTTCTTTTCAGTGCCGTATGCCAGTTCCGCATTCTTCAGGATAACACCATATTCACCTGGCTCAATTCCCTCCGGCACATTTACCACAACCTTGGCTATCTCAATGTCGCCTTCAGGCATTGCTGTGTTGGTGGTTGAATAGCAGAGGAAGAATCTCGAACCGTCCTCCTTATCTGAGTTGTTGAATGTGTAGATATATTCATCGTCGTCATCCAAGCCCTTGATACCCTCACCTCTTGTGACGTTCTCGATGGTGAAGTTCTCGGGCAAAACTAAGTTAAACTGGAATCCTGCCACCTTCATCTCGTGCTTCATCTTCAGTGAGAGGGTGACGCTCTTGCCTGTGAGTGCCTTGGCATGATCCACATAGATAACGTCATCCATTGTAGTGATGTCGGTATTGGGACTTTCTTGCACAGTCACGTTGCAGGTTGCAGCGATGTCGGTGCCGTCGGTTGTCTTGACAGTGATAGTGGCAGAACCCAGGGCTATTGCCGTCACTTTTCCGTTCTCGTCAACAGTGGCAATCTCGGGATTGCTTGATGTCCACTCCACTGTGGGGGCGTCAGCTGTCTCGGGCAATACGGTGTATGTCAACTGATAGGTCTCGCCCTCATTCAATGTCAGTTCGGAGTTGTTGAGAGAAAGGTCCTCGGCAACCGAGCCAATGGCCTTGATGATAAGATCTTTCCAATATTTTGCATTTTTATATGCATCAACTGACTCTTTGGGGACAAATAGCAATATGTTGTATCGGCTATAAATAAAACTTGCAAAATTTGTAGATATTGGACTTGTTCTTAGACAAGTTATCTTTTTAAGATTACTGCAGCCTTCTAAAGCTCTACCTTCAATTGAACCAACAGAAGCCGGGATAGTTAATGATTCAACATCTTTACATAGAGAGAATGCATACTCTTCTATTTTTGTGATTGTGTTTGGAATCTCGTAATCGCTGCCCTTGGCATTGGGATACTGATACAATATTTGTTTTGTCTTGTTACACAATACTCCGTCAATGTCACAATAAGAAGGATTATTTGCATCAACTGTTATTGCTTTTAAAGCATAGCATCCAGAAAAAGCTTGGGTGCCGATTTTTGCAACAGAACTTGGTATATTGATGGATGTTAATCCTGACGATGCGAATGCGTTGTAATCAATAGATACCAAGGTGTTTGGCAAGGTAATAGATGTTAAGCTTGAACAACTGCTGAATGCATTGTTCTCGATAACAAGTAGCGATTCTCCCAAAACAATGGATGATAATATTGTGCAACCATGAAATGCAAACTCTTCAATTGTCTTAACCTTATTACCAATTGTTACTTTGGATAAATTGCTGCAGTATTCAAATGCATAAGATCCAATTACCTCTAATGAGTTACCGATTGTTACTTCTGACAGATTATTGCAATAAGCAAACGCATATCTTTCTAACTTTTTTACGCTGTTTGGTATGGTTAATGTAGTAATACTGTTATATTGAAATGAACCATTGCCGATTGTCTCTAATGATTCTGGTAAAGTCAATGCAGAAATATTGCATTGACTAAATGCGGATTGTCCAATAGAAATCAAAGAAGAGCCAAAATTAATGGCTGTCAGTTTTTGACAAGATGCGTATTTAGAAGTGATTGATTACCAATTATTTGCAGTTAATACGGTAGAAAAGTGAATTGGGTGTTATTTGTGGGTTTACGGAAAGTGAAGATTTAACGATTTTAACTTGCTTTTACGTGCAAATGTGCGGTTTGGATGACAAAATGAGGGAAGAGAAGAGAAATAAAAGGGATGCCGTGAAAAGAGAAAATAGGATGGGCTGCTGTTGTAACGATACCCATTCTCTTATATGGATATACAGACAACTTTACTTTATTATCTGTATATATATAAGAGGTATAAAGTCAAGTGGATTGTGAGGGATGGTGTCGGTTGAAACGAACCCATCTGCTTGTATAGAGTTTAGTGGATAACTTCACTTTATTGTCTGTATATATATAAGGGGTATAAAGTCAAGTGGATTGCGGATGATGGAGTACTTTGAAAGTACCCCATCTGCTTGTATAGAACTTGGTTGGCAACTTTACTTTATTATCTGTTATATATAAGAGGTATAAAGTCAAGTGATGCAAAGGGGATGGGTTGGTGAGGTGGCAGGTCTTTTCTTCTTTTCACGGCAAAAATTGTTTTCGATATGCGCTGATGAGGTGGGTACAAACCACCCCTTCGGGTATAAGAGTATATGGATAGACTATTTACCTGCATACTTATAAAGGTGGATATGGAGAATAATTTCGCAAATTACAAATCTCGCAAAATTGTCATCCGATAAAGATGCCTTGACTTTATTGACTGTATATATATAAGTGAATAAAGTCAAGTTGCGTTGGTGGCAGGTCTTTTCTTTTTTCGACAGTACCTTTCTTCGTTATCGGGTGCTCCACAATGGTTCGTTCTGCCAGTTGCCTGAGGGGAAGCCCAGTGCGCCGAGGTCAACTTCGGGATATTCTGTGAAGAGTGCCTGCATCTTGTCCAGCATATCATTTCCCGGAGATATGATATTGAGGAAGTACTTGATGATGCACATATCAAAATACACCCTTAATGGGTCTGTCTGAAGCAAAAGCCACGGACGTTTCATTCTTACAGGAATTGTTGCACGTATGGAGAAGACTCTATTCCAGATACGGGCATGGTGTCCGCATGAATTACGAGTGACAGCAACAATGGTTAGCCACGACTCAAATGGAGCAACCTGCAAGTCAAACGACTGTGATATTCGCTTCTTTAGTTTCTTGTTCTTTATATTTGCAAAAATATTGGTGACGACACCAAAGGGAAGGATTTCCATCAATATCCATGCCGGTGGATATGGATTGGAATAGGTCTCCTTGAAATGTGTTACAAATTCTTCCTTTGAGTGGTTCAGTTCGTCTTCTATCAGACGTATGGTTTTGTTGAATTTGGCGGGATTGGAGAAATTCCGCGCATCGGTCATCCAGAAAGCATCACCTGTCATCTCGCATCCATGATTCACGATTGCACATCTCACTGCCACTTCTATCTTCTCGATTTCATTGAAAAGCAACATACGCAGTTTCTTGTCGAAACGATAGAGTTTCAATGCTTTCTCAAATGATGCCCCGCTCTTAAATACATGGTTTTCTTTTGGAATCCGGAGAAGAGGATACATATAGGCAGATAAACGATAATAACCGATGTGGGACAAGTAATGCTGAGCCTTGCTTTCATCGGTTATTGACAGTCCTCTTGATTTCAAGATTTCTATTGACTCGCTCGGAGTCTTATAAGTTTTATTGAATATTGTCCTGTTTGTCATAAGTATAAAAAAAACGACCCGCACATTTGAGCATCGTTGAGAGGCTTGGCGGGTTCTCGTGGCGCAAAGGTACGACTTTTATTTGAGTTGTGCAAGAGTTTGGGGAGAAAAGTGATGATTTGACAGGTGTTTTTAACAGTTGTTGGGTGTTTGGACGTGCAAAATGCTGTGTTTACAAACCAAAGTGGGTGGATTACAAACCAGATTAGGGCATGTAGATGGATTGGTGCTAACTTTGGATAAGCAAAGCTGCATCTCGGCATAATTACCCAAGCAAGCTTGGCAAGTTCTGCTCTCGATTTGCATTTGCTTTGCATCGTCATTATGGACAAGTGCGAGGGCGGACTGCGAAGTGGATGCTGGCATTTACGAAGTTGGCTTGCATGGAAAGCGGAGAGGTGCTACCTTTGTAGCGTCGATGTCGGCAGGGCGGATCCTGAAAAGCCCAATAGTAAAGAGAGTAAGGAAAGAAAAGAATTAAGGTTCTATGAATAGAGAAGATTGTGGGGGACTTATGTCGTTCAGAGTTGAATTTGGTTGTATAGTGGCAAAGTTTGGCAGATATCATTGATATCTATTAAATTTGCATCCAAAAATGCGGAAGAAAGCCTGTTTCAACGTTAAACTGTCATAAATATGAATAAATTTCCGAGCATTTTGATGCTTATATGAGAGAAAATTCGTATCTTTGCAGCGCATCTTGGTATATTCACTCAACAATGAGTGATGCGCCACATTAAGAATTATGGGAATGAAGACAATAAAACATACAACAAAGACCAACCATAAACTCCTGAGTCTTAATGATTTAGGGAGGTATCGGCTTTACCGTAACGTCTTCATTCATACATAGATACAGAGCCTTCCGCAGGTGTCAGACAACGGCATCAGCGGAAGGCTTTGTGCGTTTCAGGCCTCCTGACGCAGATGTGTTGGCACACTGCCAATGATGCTGTTGGCAGGCAAATAGATGCCGCTTGGTGGATAATACTGCCGTATAGTGGTAAAATTTAGATGAGACATGTTACATGCCTAACTTTGCACAAAAAAGTAAATAACAAAAAGAAGTAAAATATGAAAAAGAAATTTACACAATTCAGATGGCTCGTCGCGATGCTTCTGCTCGTGACGGCAATGGCTATGCCTAAGATGGCATGGGCACAGGTTTCTACAAGGCAACCTGCTAATGGTGATGGAACTGCAGCGAATCCTTATCAGATTAAAATTGCTGAGGAATTGGCATGGTTTCGAGACTTTGTTAATGCGGGCCATAAAACAGCCTGCGCACGTCTGGAGGCAGACATTGACATGAGAACTGTATGCCATCCGGCTGATGAAAGTAATGGCGTGGCAGAACTGAGTTGGGAGCCTATTTCCAAGGAGGACACCTATTGGGAAGGTACTTTCGATGGTAACAACAAAACCATTTCCAACCTTTATATCAAAACTTCTTCAAAGTATTCCGGATTGTTTGGAGAAATATTGGTATTGGTTGATGTCAATTCCTCTATCAAGGATATAATATTTGAGAATGTCAAAATCACATCAACTAACGAATTTTCAGGTGTGCTCGCAGGTTATGCAAAGAAGACTGACATTAGTGGAATCACGGTGAACAGCGGTAGCATTAATGGAACTCATAATGTCGGGGGAATTGTGGGACTCTCTTATGACACTAATATATCAAACTGCGTCAACAGAATACCCATCGTAGGAAGTAATAACTATATTGGCGGCATTTGCGGTTACGCAACAGATATGTCAATCACCAACTGCGCTAACTATGGAGACGTGGAGGGATCTGTTAATATTGGCGGAATCGTTGGCTATATAGTAAATATAACATTAAATAATGTTTTTACGTCAGGCAATGTAACTTGTGGATCAACCAATCCAAATTGTGGTCTTGTCGTGGGATATGTAAATGAAAAATTGACCATACAGGGCCATGTCCTCTACAATAGCGATGCCAAGATATTTTACGATTCTGCGGAGCAAACTGTTCAAACGATCGGAGAGAAATATTATAAAGCAACTATAACAGGAGAAAGTAATATAGTGGGATTGAACTCGGAAAACCTGAAAACCGGCGAGGGTGCATGGATGCTTAATGGTCAGCAATCTACTGGCGCATGGGGACAGCAGCTCGCTACCGACGATTATCCTGTGCTCAGCGACTATAAGGTAATAAAGGCTGCCAAGGGCGACAAGGATAAAAACGGTAACGACACCTATTGGGCAACGTTCAGCAACTTGAACTCTGATGCAACACTCTTAGTTCCTTCACCACGCAATCTCACTGTTTACAATGCAACCGTAAGCAATGGAAAAATGACATTGAAAATGCGCACTGACAGCCAAGTGGCAAAGGAAGAAGGTGTACTGCTGAAGACCGACGGAGAGTATGTGAATGCGAAGGCAAATGCAACGGATGGTCTGAAAGCCGTGGATTATACTGATAACAACCTCGTGGAAACGCCTGCCACAGAGGAGACAATAAATGCAGAGACAGGATATAAACTCTATCGCCTCACATATAACAAAGTATCAACAATGGAAGGCCTCGGCTTCTATCTCGGTCTGGTGAAACATGCGGATGGCACAGTAATAAGCGATGATGGCTCTCAGCTCAAGGCCACTCCAGGCAAGGCATATCTCAAAGTATCTACTGAGGCTGCCACAACGACCGCCAATGCAGCGCCAGCACGAGGCTTCGTCTTCCCCGGCGATGACGATACAACTGGCATCGGAGAGATTGTCATAGAGGGTGATGCAGGTATCAGTGGCACTGCCAATGCCGATGGCCGCATCTACAACCTCCAGGGCCAGCAAGTGACTGCCCCCGTGAAGGGACTCTACATCAAGAACAACAAGAAAGTAATAATCAAATAAACAGATATCGACATGAAGAAAAATTATATTAAGCCAGAGATGAAGGTTTATGAAATTGAAACTCCACATTTATTGGCAGCTTCGGATTCTGAAACATTCAGTTTAAGAAATACAACCGAGGATAGCAACGATGAAATGTGGTAATATAGGATAAGTTTCTATTTCAATAACAGTTGGAGGCTGCAAGCGGCATAGTAAATGCCATTGCAGCCTCCAATGTGTTTGTAGGGAAATAGCCCCAACTACAAACCAAAAACAGCGAACTACAAACTAAAGTTGGCTATGGCATAAATAGTCGCTTGTTTTGCACTCCGAAAATAAAACAACAAGCGATTATGACAAAATTTGAGAAATTGATGCCTGTGTCACATATTGTCAGGGCATTTTGCAAAGCAATGAAAAGCCTCATTGAAGACGAGGTAGTGGTAAACGACATGGAGTGCCAACTGAAAGCAGAAATGGTGCGTGTGAGTGAGGAAATCCCAAGAATCATTTTCCTGAAAGGGAAGGAAGAGGATGTATGCATCATACCGAATGAAGTTGCATGGATAGAAGCTGATGGCAGTTATGTACGCTTCCACATGGCTAATGGCAGGAAGGTACTGATGAGCTGCAATCTGCAATCGGTATTGAACCAACTTTATGAGGTTGGAATAGACTACTTCGTTCGCATACATTACTCGCATGCCGTCAATCTGTATCATATCAAGTCTCGAAGTGGCAATGTCCTTTTTGTTGGGAGAAAGGATTTGGCAGTGAGTGACAAGTACAGAAAGGACTTTTCGAAGTACTATTGTGTGATACGCAAAAGACCATAAATATGCCCAACTACAAACCGAATACGGCAAACTACAAACCAGACTTTGCCTTTTTCTGATGTTGAGGTAACTTTGCACCGTCAACGTTGATAAAGGCGTGTCCTGAAAAGCCTAATAGTAAAGAGAGTAAGGGAATTATACAGTAACTCTATATGACAAAAGAAGAATTCTTAACGTACATTAAAACGTGCGAACCTAAAAAGTACAATTATAAGCAACTCCTGTCCAACTTGAAACTTACTGAAGTAGATGTGGACAATGATGAGGCTTTTATTGTTGATTTTCAAAATGCAGTTTTGTCACGCAATTCGCAGGATTGTTCTAAGGCTTTTTTACAAAATTACAGAGTACAATTTTGTGATAATACGAATAAAGTCGTGGTAGGTGACAACGATGTCCGAGATATTTCCAAATGGACAATAAGACATTATTCTGAGCAGCAATTTGATGTTCTCTTCTCTAAAATGAGTTTAGAGAAAAAGGGAATTACTACTAAAGGTAATACTGCTAAAAAAGATTGGCTTGTACTGGGTAATACAGGTAACACATTCTTCGTTCTTTGTTTCGACGGTACTCCTTTAGTAAAAAAAGGATTCCTTGACAATTGTAATTACTACTTTGAAATGGAGCTGAGTTCTGTACAAACGAAGGTATGGATTTCTGAAGACCTTCTGCCTCTCAATAATAAAACACCAAAAATATTGGGTGGAAATAATGGAGTATCACTTTTTAATCAACTATTTGAAATCCAAGATTTAAAACAGTTAAGAGGTCAAACATTTATCAGTACATTAAGTGCAATTTTTAATGATAGTATTGAGGTCAAGATTCCTTCTGCTGTTCAAACAAAGCCTGAATCATGGCATAAAATAAAGTAATCCATTATGGCAATAGACGCAACCCCTTCGCAAGTAGCAACCAGTGCGTTGCAGGCGATTCCCTTCGGCAGTATGATCGGAGGACCATTGAATGCATGTATCGAGGCGCAGGCCATGGCAGCGCAGACATCATGGCAGTTTATCCAGGAAGTGGGACTGAACACCAATCCCGAGACAGGACAGAAAGAGGCCGTGAACGTATCGTTCCAGTTTGTGCAGAACGGTCGCGTGGTACAGCTGAACGTGCCGCTGTTGACGATAGTGCCCATCCCGTACATCGCCATCCATGACATCGACATCAACTTCAAGGCCAACATCTCCGCCTCTTCATCCAACGTGTCGGAGCAGTCAACGAGTTCATCGACCGACGCAGCCCTCGAAGCCAGCGGCGGCCTGAGATTCGGACCGTTCCACATGAGCGCGAAGATGAATGCCAGCTATTCATCGAAGAAAGACTCCAGGGCGACGCAGGAATCGAAGTACAGCGTGGAATACACGATGGACGTGGCCGTGAAGGCAGGTCAGGAAAGCATGCCCGCCGGTCTCGCCAAGGTGCTCGAACTCCTCGGCAGTTCGCTCGACGTGTGCGACCCCGAGGGCACACTGGAGGTCAGCGCCCGCGACCTGACCCTGAAGGACGGCAAGGCACAGCTCATAGCCACCTACAAGAACAGCAAGGGCATCTTTGAGCCGAAGGCCATCAGTGTAGATGGCGGTGCATCGTCAACCGTGAGTGACAACAGCGTGATCATTGACTTCACCAGTGCCAACAAGTACACATTGAAGGCAGGCGGCAAGACGCTGACCGTGAACGTGTCAGCCGAAGCCCCATCGGCAAAGACGGCTGAGAAGTAACACACTAAAGACAGAGGAATCTTATGGCTCAGTTAAGTACGATTATCAGTTCCATCCTCCGCGACATGATAGTGGCGCAGCACGAGGCGAACATGTATGCCGTCTCCCTGGAGGAAATCTACAAGAAGAACGGCCGTCTGGAGCGCTTCTCCCTGCCCTCAGCCAACATCGGCGAGGTGGAGATGGAGCTTCGCTATGGAGTGACCGACGACTCGGCAAAAACAGAACAGTATGAGATAAACTATCCCATGCTCAGGCAGTTGTCGGTGGAAGTGAGCCGCAAGCTTGCCCGAACCGCTTTGGGCAGCGTGCTGCCCGTGCTGCAGTCGGCCTTTGCCACAGACACTTCAGAGGAAACCGAAGGCATGCGCAGGCTGGTTGGCGACATGGCGACACAAAACAAATTCTGTGCTTACCTTGGCCGTAAGATTCTGAAGTCAATGCAGCAGGCCTTCACCCGACTCATCAACGAGGACGGCACCGTGAACGAGCAGGTACTGACACACTGCACTCTCGCCACCTGTGAAGAGGAGATACTCCGCCACGAGGAACTCCTGTCGCTGCTCGACATGACGGGAGGCGGGGCTGTGAGGGAGAAGGCGCAGACGGAACTTGAATCATCAGTGAGGGACATGATGCCCAAGATACTGAAGGACGTGAACATCAAGCGCAAGCGTCTGATGCCGTCGGTGGATGTCACAGTGAACTCGCAGGAGCTGTCAGCCCTGCCCGACGAGTGCGTCCACAGCATCAAGTTCCGTATCTCTCCCGACAACATCCGCCTGTTCACGGATGACATGTAGCACACCATTCATTGCAGTATCCACCTATAATGACAACATACTATGCAGACAGACAAAGACAAGAAACACGTCAGCAGCCAGGTAATGGAGCTAAAAGACCTGATATCGGGCCCGCTGGTAGCCACCATCGACGCTGACTCCATATCCTCACGGCGATACCTGAATTACCTGCTCGACCTGACCTTCGAGTCATACGACCGCAAGACCGGAAAGGCAGGCAAGATGCGCACGCTCGACTTCACCTACCAGACACAGGACGTGGGCGGTCCGCATACACAGCGCATCAGCATACCGCTGCTCACCCTCGTTCCCCTTCCCCTGCTCCAGGTGAAAGAGGCTGACTTTGATTTCGACATACAGATTGTTGACGCTCTGAGCGCAGACAAGGATGCCGCCTTCTCGCTTAAGAACGGCTCGTCGCCTGAAGAGGAAGAAAGTACGGAAGGAGTAAAGCTCCGCGTGTCGATGGCGCAAGCCAGCCGCGAAGGCAAGACGACGGAAGGCGTTCGCAAGTCGCTCACCGCCAACATGAAAGTGAAGGTAAGGATGCAGCAGGCCGACATGCCAGGAGGTCTCTCTAACCTGCTGCACCTCACCACGAGCAACGTGCAGAGCGAATCGGTTGACGAAACGGAGGGAAAGGAGGTGAATGATGGGCAATAACCAGAGACAGGGACAGACACCCGGAATGCCTTGCCCCCAATGTGGACAGTTCATCCCCACCACGGTGACGGAACTGCTGGTGTCGAGCAGCCTCTGCTGCCCGCACTGCGGACTGCGCCTTTCCATCGACAGGGCGAAGAGCATGAAAGCCATGCAGGCACTCGCCAAGGTGGAGGCAGCCCAGCGGAGAGTGGAGAAGACGAGCAAGTTCAACGGCAGATACTGACATGAGGGCAACACTGAGGTCAATCCTCCAGACGCTGCGCAGATGGCTTTTGCCGAAAAGGAGCGACAGAGAAACAGAGAGTGGGACACCCGAACCGAAGCCGGAAGAAGAACAAAAGTCCCCAGAGGCTCTGCCCGACTCAGTAACTATCGTCAACGACATCCTCCGACAGATAGAGACGGCGGAAAAAGATGACGGCAAGAAGACGAGACGGAATCCCGGGAAGGAAGAGTGGAGGATATTTCAGACAGACTTCATCTATGCCTACCACTTCCTGCTAAACCTTCCCTATGTCAGCCACGAAAGAATGCAAAACAGGGTAAGGGCTGGCATCATAACCTTTATCCTGCCGCTTGCAGACGGCTGCATCGCTGAACTGACAGACAACAGCAGACGCATTAAGGCTGACGGGGTGATTCGCGTCAGAGACGGCAGCAGGGAAATCATCAGGGTGCTGTTTGTGGAAGGGCAGGCAGGAACCATACAATCATCAACAAAGAAAGAATAACTATGCAGACATTGAAGAAAGGATCATCCGGCAAGGATGTGGAACAGTTGCAGTCGCTGCTCATGGAGCGTGGCTACGAGATAGAGGCTGACGGCATCTTCGGCAAGGCGACCGAAGATGCAGTGTGCAGGGAACAGGAGAAAGGCGGCATCGCAGCCGACGGCATCGTGGGACAGCGCACATGGGAACTGCTGACAGGCGGCGGTGAAGCCCCGTGGAGACTGACAGCCGCCGACTATGCCCATGCGGCAGAGATGCTCGGGGTGGAAACGGCAGCCATAAGGGCTGTGCTTGAAGTGGAGACGGGCAACAAGGGCGGATTCCTCGCCCAGGGCAAGCCCACAATATTGTTTGAGGGACATGTCTTCTGGAAGCAGCTGTCGCAGCATGGCATAGACCCGGCAAGGTGGCAGAAGGGCAACGAGGACATACTCTATCAGAAATGGACGAAGGAGCACTACAAGGGCGGCATGAAAGAATATGACCGTCTGGAGCGGGCAAGGGCAATCCACCGTGAGGCGGCTGACTCGTCGGCAAGCTGGGGACTGGCTCAGATAATGGGCTTCAACCATGTCGTATGCGGATGCAGGAGCGTGGGAGAGTTTGTCGCCGCCATGGAGGAAAGCGAGGGCAAACAGCTTGAACTCTTTGTGAGGTTCATCGAAGGCAACAAATGGGACAAGTATCTCAGGGCACTCGACTGGAAAGAGTTCGCACGCCATTACAACGGACCGTCATACGCGCAGAACCAGTATGACAAGAGACTTGCCGCAGCTTATGAGAAGTATAGGTGAGGCATTCCTGCTTGTTGGGATTCTGACCATGGTAATGGCAGGGTGCAGGCATTCCGCGCCACTTCCAAAAGCACAGGAGCCAAGGGAGGCGATAAGGGAAATTCTCTTCAAGGACGGCAGGCTGATAGGTCAGCCCCTCTCTGTCCGCCAGCCTGACGTGCGTGTGGTAAGAGTGGAGTCGGTACAGGAAGCCGACTCCATCTTCCATGCCATGTGCCTTGGGCAAAAGGTGATAGTCAGGATGTACAAAGGTGATGAATGTCAGACATGCTATCTGCCACCCCATTACGGCGGCAGTCTTCACTATCATCACATCCCGCTGTCCGGTTGGAGACTGGCAGGGACGGTGCTTGTCAGCAGTCCACGGCTCAACGGATGGGGCGTGAAGGAGATAAGGTTTGTGGAGACGGTGAAATGAGGTGTGTGGTGTGTATATCGTTCTGTCCACAGCTTGCTGTATTGTGTGGTCAGCCTCCCGACGCTCCGAGAGCGGGAGGGGTATTAGGCTACCCCTCCTATGCGATATTTGTACAATGGGCAAGCCCAACGCTGGCAAGCAAATGGCAAGAGCAGGAATGCGGTGTACGCTGCGCGTCCTGTCTCTTGCCATGATTGTTTTACCGATTATTGATGGCTAACTGCTAAAAATGGAGGCATCCGCAAGTGGCAAAAGCACTATTCCGGTCAAAGACAGCCCTGCCGGATATGTCAGTCATGTGTGCCGGATTGCTTCTCCCATGGTCTGGCGGTAAGATATTGGCGCAGATAGCCGAGTTCTTCCGCTCCATCGGGATTGTTCCTTAACTTGCAGACATAGCCAATGGCTTCCTTTCTCGCCCTTTCGTCAAGCGACTCCCACAGCACCTGCGATTCCCTCAGGCAGGAGTCGAGTGAGTCAATCTTGGGATAGATTGCCGCCATTCGCTCAAAGGGCGTGCTTTCCGTAGCGACTGGCTGCGGTTCGCTGCCTTCATAGGGAATGGCAGCGGAATCGCTTTCCATGGGTGCTTGGTCTGTCGGCTGCATCGTCTTCGCCGCCCTTTGCTTCTGTCTGTTCCTCCCCTTTGCGTTTTCCTTGTTCACGATGCGCCTTTTCTCTTCCGAGTCGGTCTGCATGTCGATTTGCTTTCTGAACAGGGAGAACAGAGCCATCAGTATGGAGTTGCTCCATTTCGGCAGTGTACCGTCGTGCGCATAGCAGGCGATAGCCTTTGCCATCTGTCCCGCTTCCTTGTCTTCCATTTGCGCCAATGTGTGGAAGATGTCTTCTGAGAAAACCAGTCTCTTCATGTTTACTTCTTTTTTATGTTTCACTTTATAAAATACTTTTATGTATGCCCCTGGAATAAAGTCAAGTCAGCCTTTGACCTTGTCTCAAAGGCGTTCAATAGTGAGCCTCAGGATTGGCGATATACTTCCTCTTGTCGTCCTGCAGCACCATTCGCTTGTTGCGCAGGAAGGTGACCACACTCACCGCCTTGTTGTAGTTGATTTTCACACCCTCCTCCAGATAAGCGTCTTGCAGGGCATGGCAGAACCCGTCATAGTCGTAGCTGGGACTGGCGGCGAATACCCGTTCCAGCACATTGATATGGATCTGGGCGGGGATTTCCCTGTAAGGGTCGAAAGGCTCTTTCTTCGGTCTGCCCACGCTGGCGGCAGAGGGTGTGTAGCCGGCCACGAGTTCCGGCATCGCATCGTCGTTGATGCGGAAAGCGAACGGCTCGAAGTCCATGCTGCGTATGTGGACAGCCTCGACCACGCTGACGCTGCTGTCCGCCTTGTCCTTCTCCACCTGCATGACCGTCTCTGCCTTGTTGTTCAGCTCCGTACCCACATGCCCACGGGCGTTGTCGTCCGACTTGTTCTGATGGAGGATGGTGTGCAGGTGCAGCTGGTACTCGTCCGTCCACTGCATCAACTTGGAGATGACGCGGGACGACTCCGCAGGGGAGTTGATGTCGTGGATGAGGTCGCGCACACCGTCGATGATTACAAGGCCGAGGTGTTCCGTGTTCCTGATGGCTACATCGATGATGGCGAGGCGTTCCTCCGGCGTGTTCTTCCTGAGGGCAAGGAACTGCAGACGGCTGCAGTCCTTGTCTTCGGGCAGACCTGCCAGGCGAAGGATGCGCTTCATCACCTTCTGGCAGTGGTAAGTGCTCTGTTCCGTATCGACATAGAGGATGTTGCCCTTGTTTTCCGGGAATGAGGCTGTGTAGCATAGCACGGGGTGGTCGCACAGGGCGGCGGCGACAATGGCGGAGAGGTTGAAGGTCTTCTTGCTCTTCGCCTTGCCCGTGGATGCGCTGAAGTTGCCGAGTGTGGCGATGCAGACACCCTTGACCATGATGACCTCCGGCTGCCGCTCGCATTCCGTCTCCACGCTGAGCATTGCCTTCTTCCACAGGCTGACAGCCACGTCATGGCTGATTTCCTTAACATTGTTCTCCATACTCACCAAGTCCTGTTGTTTGGTTTTCGCCTGTTGGAAGCAAGCACGGCGGCATTCTGTTCCTCATCGCTCAGCGGCACGGGATTCCTGCGGCTGCACTCCAGCCACTTGTCAAGCTCGTCCTGATAGAGGACATAGCGCTTGCCTGGCTTGGTGGCAGGGATGGTGCCGTTACCCAGTTTCATGTAGAGGGTTCGGAGCGGTATCTTCAGATATTCCGCTGCTTCCTCCACCGACATGGGACGGTGGGTGTTCTCCTTGCACTGTACGTTCTCTTCTTGCAGACGGCTGAGCATCTGCCTCATGCCGACAACCTCATCCCGAAGCTCGGCGACGACCCGCGGAAGGTCGTTGAATGTGATGTTTGAATAGTCCATAAAAAATGGCGGCTCATTTGAGAACCGTGGTGCAAAGGAACTGAATGATATGCCTGTGATACAGATTGTTGATGACAATCGGCGGATAATCATTGAATAATTGCACTATTAAGGAACAAGGGGTAAAAAAGAGGGGATAAGAGGGAGGAAAGACATAAAAAGCTTGTGTCGTACTGCAACCAATAAGCAATACAGGACACTATGGCATGTAACGAAAAAGGGAAGCCCCGAAGAGCCTCCCTGTGTCCAAGTTGAATGTATTAGGGTAAGATGGTGGTGGTTAGAAGTGAAAAACGTTATTGCTGGTTGGTTTAGGTCTGTCAAGCTTGATATGTCCATTGTCGGGATAGCTGGAAAGGCTTGCTTTCAGCGAATCAATCTCGATGCCCGCCAGTTCATTGGGGAACAGCTTCTTGATGAACTTGGCCTGTATATCCCCGGTATATCCGTTGTCAAAGCCGAGCCTCACGGCGATGTTCCAGACGAAATGCTTGAAGGAGATGGTCTTAAGCCTGTCATTTAGGTCAACCGTCCACTTCAGTTCCGCAGGCTGTGGAATATAGTTAGGGTCATCGCACCATGCGCGGATTTCACCACGGATATGGTCAATCTCGGGCATTCCCATAAAAGGTGACATCACCCTGCCCACATAGTCCATGATGGAATCCACAAGCTGCCGGTGCTCTTCCTGCTTCCTGCGCTCAAAGTCGTAACAATGCGCCTTGTACTCTTCCATAGTTATGGGCGGCACAGCCTGGACAGGAGGCTGGGAGGTTTGCTTGGCTGCTGTCGTGTCCGTCTCTTCCGTGTTTGACAGAGGTTTCCTTGATTGCCAGATTCTCATGAGGTCAAGAGGCAGGTACTGGAACAGGAGCAGATAAAGCATCCACAGCAGGACGTTACTGCCAAGGAAGGACACTGCGGTTACAAACGTGCTTCCTGCAAAGTCAGAGGCGACCTTGCAGGAGAGGATGAGCGACACGGCGAGGATGGCTGTGCCGGGGAGACCGTAGATAAGGCAGGTCTCTTTGCTGATAAGCGTATTCAGATTTCTCATATTATTCTATTTTTTTAATTGTGATACATTGACTGCGGTCTTCTTGTTTCTTGCGTCAGTTGCGCATTGCTGACGATTATTTCAGTGCAAAGTTACTTAGGCTGGACGGTTGTATGCGCAGAAAGTAGCAAATATCTGCCGTTATTTATGACAAATTAGCAAATAGTCCGATTTCATACTTGAAAATCAGACTTAAACCGTGTGTGCGAAAGCAAATTACGGCATCAGGGATGCTCTTCTTTGCGCTTTATCGTGATGCGGTTTGCGGCATCCTTCTTCCTGCTGTCAACACTGTCAAGATACTGCTGCGTGGTGGAGATGTTCTTGTGTCCGACAAGCTCCTTCACGGTATTGACATCCGTGCCTGCATGAAGCTGGAGCGAGCAGAAGGTGTGGCGGCTTGAATGGTAGGTGATGTGCTTGGTGATGCCCGCAGCCTTCACCCACCTTTTCAGCGGTGCCTGCGTCATGCTGTCCTTGAAGCCGCGGAAGACTATCCCCTCCCTTATCCCGTCGTCTATCAGTGCCAGTGCCTCTTCTCCTATCGGGTTGTGGACAATCTGGTCGGTCTTCTGCATGCGGTCGGTGATGTAGAGCGTGCCGTCGGCTTCGGGCTGTATCAGCTCCCATGAGAACGGCTTGACATCGCTCTTCCTCAGTCCCGTGAGGCAGGAGAAGAGGAAGGCGGTCCTCAGGATGGGCACATCGCAGGGGGTCTCCGCCAGCTGGATGAGTTCTTCGGCTGACAGTCCCACCCTGTCGGTCGGGATGGTCTTGACACGCTCCAGATAGGGGCATGGATTCTCCTTTATCTTCCTGTCACGGTGGGCGGCATGGAGCGTGCCGAGGAAGGCTGACCAGTAGCTGGCGATGGTGTTGGTGTGCAGCTTGCGGTTGGTGTGGACAGCCTGGCTCGTGTTGCGCAGGTATTCGAGGAACTTGTTGCACATCTCAACGGTGACTTCGGCAAAGGTGCATTTGCCGCCCGTGAAACTGCTGAAATGACGGAAGGCGTGCTCGTAGCGCGAGTTCTTCTTGGCGGCATGCTTCCTGAAGTAGTCGATGAAGCTGCCGTTCAGCTTGTTCTTGTCGAAGAACTCGTATCGCTCGTTCACTATCTCCTCGTAGCGGCGGCATCGCAGGGCTTCGGCCTTCTCCGACATGCGGGCGTTGTAGTCCTTCTCGCGCTGCGTCTTAGGATGTGCGTAGATGTAGATGCCGAGCGACTCATGGCGCATCACCTTGTTGGTGGTCTCGTCACGGTAGCCGGGGTAGTAGTCGAGGAAGTAGGACAGCATCTTGCCGCCCTTGATTTTCCGTGTGTAAAGGTTCACGGTCTTACAGATATTACTCATAGTTGTTCTTTATGATTATTGATGAATATTACAGGGTGGAGACCTTCTCCACGGTGCAAAGGAACTGAATGATATGCCGTTGATGACGGTTATTGACGATAATTATCAGAAAAACGTATTATCAACGAAAAATGGAGGAAACTACAGTCCCTTGGCTGCTCTTTCTGCCATTGCACGCTCCACATCGGCACGGAGAAGCAGATTCTTCACGCCTACTTTTCTCTTCTCTATGCCATGCACTTTGGTGATGTGGTGGATGTTTGCCTTGGATAGTCCATAACTCTCAGATACCTCGTCCACGGTGCAGTAGCGGTCATCAGCCAGCATGTCCGTCTGCCGCAGCTCTGCAAGATGCGTCCTTGAATAGTAAACGATGCCGAACTCCCTCTTGGTAGGGATGCGGTGGCGGTAGGCGTAGGCATGGACAGCGGTGGCACTCATCCCGAACTCATCAAAAGCCTGTTCTTTCGTAAGCCAGTCAGTGATGGAGGCGATGTCTGCCGTCAGTCCGAGGCATTCCTCCACGTGACTCTTGCTGTAGTAGTTCCTGCCGCCAATCCTGCAAATGGGGATTTGGTTGCGTTTGGCGGATGTGTAGAGCCATGACGGCTTCACCTTGTAGTTGGCAATGATCTCTTCTCCTGAAATGTAGGTCATCGGTTCATTGCTGGCAGTCTCTGCTTCCTGCTTCCTTAGCTTCCTGCTGGAATTCGTGGGTTTCGGTCTGTTGCCGAACACCACCTTATTATATGGGTTGCCTTCCAGCATGGACTCGATGTCGGCACGGCGAATGATTGCCATGCGGCTGCTGATGCGTGAGGCTTTCAGCTTGCCCTGATTCACGAGCTTATAAACGTACTGGCGCGAGCATCCCATGAGGATAGCCGCCCTGGAAAAAGTGAGGTACTCCTGCTGTCTCAGTCCTACAACAGGTTCCGCTGCCCTTAGGAAATCCTCATGCCTTTTCTTTCTCTCTTTCTTTGCCTCATCGGCACAGCCGACAGAGCAGTACTTCTGCACTCCGCTGTAGGCAGTGAACTCCCTGCCGCAGCATGCACATCGTCTTGTCTTCTTCATTCTTTCCCTTTTGTTAGAGGTTATACACTGATGTATCTCGTGTGCGTTTGCTCTTGGCCCTGCAACACGTCTATCGGGGAGTGAACGGAAGTCAACTATTGTTGCCTGTTGTCAACTGATTCAACATCTGTGGCATTCCTGACGTGTCAGGTAGATTCCTGTCTCTGTTTGTGAACCGTTGTCAACCCATGTCAACTGACTGTGATTTCGAGGCAAAAATAAAGCCTCGCACATTCTCCGCGGTAGAAATACGTTGCAAAATTATACGGAAAATGTCGAAGCACCAAAAAACAACTGAAAAGTGTTAAAAAGGAAATATAGCTGATATTCAGCGTTTTATCTGCAATTGTTTCTCGTTGTATGCAGGTGGTTACATATATCTAATTACAGTAATAAAAGGAACTTTTACCAATACTTTTTACGCTGTTGGATAATGTCACTGATGTCAGCTTTGACAAATTGTAAAACGCATTGTCTCCAATGCTTGTCACCGCATAATCAACCCCTTCGACAGCAATTTTTTCAGGGATTGTGACAAAGTAAAGACCAGAATAGTCTCCTTTAATCACGCTCGCCTCTTTTGTCTCGGTGTCGATTTCATACTTAAGGTCGCCGACAATGGCCTCAACCTTTTCAGCACTCACTCCCATTGCCGATGCCAATAGCATCGCAATGATGAACGTCCTAAACTTTAGTTGTTTCATAAATGAATAAAAATTGGGCGGAACTGTTCGTGACCTTTCCGTCCACTGGGCATCGCCAAACGCCTCACACAAGGAAAAGCACGAACAGTTCACGCCCAACATAGGACGTGAACCTTCGTCAGCTTGTTCTCTTGTGCTATTGAATTTTGGCGATTTCAGTGGACAAGATACAAGGACAAAGTCCATATATAAATATGTCATGACCTCGGGCCAGAGGACTTTTCCCCCTTAATGAAGTCACTGAATATAAAAGTCAGCTACATATTCCGCATGTTAATAATTATTTTTTAGTTATCACTTTCGCAGCTTTGTCACTCTGTCGTTGCCCATTAGAGTGCTGCTTGTAACTCCGCGAGGCACTTTTTTTATCGCTGCAAAGTTAATAATTATTTTCTAATCTCCAAATATTTTTGGAGTTAATTTGCATATTTGATGCTCATTCTCTCATAAAATATTTGGATATAGAGTATGAAAGACTCCTAAACATTGCTGAAATCCAGGTGACGGGTGACACTAATAGGTAGCGTAGCCACTGGGAGCGTGGGCGCCCCGCCTGCGGCTTATGCGCAGCCTCAGCCTACGTAGGGTCTTACCTTGTGTAAGACCGCATCCCACGATTCTTACACTTCCCTCATCTTCACCATGTCCCAACCGCAGAACAGGATAATGATTTTGTGGAGCTGTGTGCCCTGGCGCAAGGCTTCCACCCTCTGGGACACGGCATAACTGTTGATTTGCTCGACAGCCTCGTCGCATTGCTCCTGGGCTTTCTTCTCGGTATAATCCGACTTCGACAAGTATTTCAGTTCCAGGATGTAACTGTACTTCGACTGATAATGCGTCATGTTCGGCAAGAGGAAGTAGTGCCCTTGTTCATATTCGAGATATTTTGATCATTACTATAAAGACATTGTTTCTATCTTGTGATATATGTACCCATGGCTCTTTCGATTGTTGCAGGAGTGATAACCCTACAATTCGGGGACAAAGATAGTAAATAATGAAGACATAACCCAAAAAGTGCAGCAAAAAAAACTATAAATACCAAGCAAATGGTTTAATGTCATAATGCAGTCTACTATGTTTTGCATCGTAATAGGGCTATGATGTATTGATTTAGGGGGTAAAAATATCTAAGTTTTCTTAAAATAACGAGAATTTGTAGTTAAAAAACCTTTCTTCTATCACTACTATCACGCCTTCTATCACGCTTCTATCACTAACCAACTCACTGACTGATAGATACTTAATGCTTTTAGTGATAGAAGTGATAGAAGAAAATAAAAAATCATAGAATGCGCGCGCTTACGCGCGCGAGAAGAATGGGCAACGAGATGATGGAATATTAGTTGTTATTAATGTGCAAGGGCATTTATATGTAAGTTTTAACGATAGCCATATCAATTTTTGCTTTATAGCGTATTAGTTTTATGTTCCGCAGTGTGGAACGTACGTTCACCAGTGCGGAATGTACGTTCACCAGTGCGGAATGTACGTTCCGCAATGCGGAATATAAAAACCGCAATGCGGAACATAAAACGGAAACGTGTTCTAAGCAAATTACAATAGGCTGTGTTATACAATTATAACAGTAGTCATTGGACAATAACAACAGTGATGATTAATTGAAGACTCCCACCCTTTGCAAGGGGCATAAGAAAGCCGGGCTGTCCGTGAGGATGGCCCGGCTTTAGTTATGTATGTTACTTGAGAATCAATATACCTCGTCGGTCGTTAGCTCTTCCTTGTCGAGCTTCTTCTTGTCGATGGAATGCCAAGCATATACAATGTAGGCGAGGACGAAGGGGACGAGGATGCTTACAACCGACATCACCTGAAGCGTGAACTCGCTGCTGCTGCTGTTGGCTATGGTGAGCGAACTCTGAAGGTCGGCAAGCGACGGATAGTAAGCCGTGTTGTTAAGTCCGGCGCAAAGCAGAAGCGACAGAACGGTGAGAACGGTGCCTATGCCGGCTGGCCAGATGCCACAGATGTAGGTCTTGCTCACTATAGTGCGGATGATGCCGTAAAGCACGAGCACCACTCCTACGACCAAAACCAAGCTGACATACCAAAGGGTGATGAAATTATCAAGATATTTCATTGGAACGATGGAGATGACTCCAGTGGAAGGGTCGTAGGCAAAACCGTCTTTCAACAACAAATGGACGAGGAACGCCACAAATAGCACCACAAACGGAACGGCTGTGCCTATGAGACGCACACTGCCGCGGCAACGTATATTCTCGTCATCGACATTGTTCATCACGTAGAGTATGCCGAGAACGCGGGCGAGGAAGAACACGGCGAAACCCAAAACGAGGTTCCAGGGGTCGAGAAGCGCGTCGAGGCCATGACTGGCGTTAGCCCAGCTGCTGATGACAGGCTGTAGCTCAAATCCGTCGACCATGTTATCTTTTGCCACAAGGAAGTTGGATCCGTTGAAGAAGGTGGCCACTGCGCCACCGAGAAGCAGCGGGCCAAGAATGCCGTTGGCCACGAGACACCACTGGAAAGTGCGGGTACCGAGAAGGTTGCCTAACTTGTTCTGGAACTCATAGCTCACGGCCTGGACCACGAAGGAGAAGAGGATGATCATCCAAAGCCAATAGGCTCCGCCGAAGCTCGTGCTATAGAACAAGGGGAAAGATGCGAAGAAGGCTCCGCCAAAAGTGACGAGTGTGGTGAAAGTAAACTCCCACTTACGGCCAGTGGAATTGACGATAAGCCTTCGCTCCACGTCGTTGGCGCCGAGGGAGAAAATCATCGAATTTGCGCCCTGTACAAACATCAAGAACACCAGCAAGGCTCCAAGCAGCGACACGAGGAACCACCAATATTGTTGCAAACATTCGTATGTCATAATAAAATCTCCTATTATCTAAAAATCAATATTCTATACTTCTTATTCGTCTGGACCTTTCTTTATTGCCTTCAGCATAATGTTTATCTCCACTGCCAAAAGAGTAGTGAAAAGGGCAAGGAAAATGAAGAACGTGAGAGCTACACTACCAGAGCCCACATTGCTTATTCCTATCCATGTGGGCATCATGTCTTGAATAGCCCAGGGTTGACGGCCAAACTCTGCCACTAACCAGCCGGACTCGCTACAGATGTAACCTAAGGGCACGAGGGCGATGGCCGCTATGTGGAACAGTTTGAACTTAGGTAGCGTGAGGTCTGCCTTGATGGAGAGAAAGAGGCTCAGTGCAAAGAACAGGAGGAAGAGGGTGCCTAATCCTACCATTATACGGAACGCATAGAAGCAGAGTGGTATGGAGGGCACAAGAGACGAGTGGTCGGTTACATATCCATAACCGAAATACTTCATGTTTGCGTCTATATCGGCCTTCAGGGAGTCAAGTCTGGCCTTCTGCGTGGCGTCGGCCTGCTGTCCCTTTAAACTGGCCTTCAGTTGACGATAATCTTTCAGTGAAGATATGGCAATCTTTCCGCTTGCTATTTTCTGGTCGACAGATGGTTCAACACTGCCATCAGCATTCTTATATCCACCTTTTAATATATCGTTTACACCAGGTACAAACCCATCAATGTCGCGTGTGGCAAGGAAGGAGAGCGCATAAGGTATATCTATTTTCAACGCCGGTGCGTCCTCGTTCTCGTAGTCGGGTTGTGCAAATGGGTTGACAAGGGCGATGGCGGTAAGTCCCTGCTGATTGCCGCCATTATAGAGTGCTTCCATAGCCGCGAGCTTCATTGGCTGCACCTGCGCCACCTGATAGGCAGAACCGTCGCCTGTCTGCATGGCGAACAGGATACCCACGAGTCCCACTATGGAGCCAACGCGGATACTCTTGAGAGCCATCTGTCTCTCACGCTGGCGGAGCAGGTAGTAGCAACTCACGGCAACAGTGAAGAGAGCACCGATGATCCAAGCAGAAGTAACAGTATGGCAGAACTTGTTTACCGCGAATGGAGACAGTGCTACTTCGGCAAACGACACCATCTCGTTGCGCATGGTGTCGGGATTGAACTGACAACCGACGGGATACTGCATCCATGAGTTTGCCACAAGAATCCACCAAGCTGAAAAAGTAGCTCCAAGACCTGTGAGCCAAGTGGACGCGAGATGTACGCCCCTTGACACTTTTTTCCAGCCGAAAAACATTATGGCTACAAAAGTAGACTCCATAAAGAACGCCACAATGCCCTCAACGGCAAGCGGGGCTCCAAAGATGTCGCCTACGAACCATGAGTAGTTGCTCCAGTTGGTACCGAACTGGAACTCAAGAATGATGCCGGTGGCAACGCCCATGGCGAAGTTGATACCGAAAAGTTTCTGCCAGAAGATGGCAGTGCGTTTCCAAAACTCGTCTTTTGTGCGATAATAGCACGTCTCCATAATACCCATAACAAGTGCCAATCCCAGTGTGAGCGGCACAAACAGCCAGTGGTAGATGGCGGTGAGGGCAAACTGTGCCCTTGCCCAATCCACGGCTGCGGGGTCGATGTTCAGAAATAGTTGTGTCATATTATAATAGTTTTAAGTTGATGACTTTAGGATTGGTACAGATTTCTATTTCAGTATCTCGTCGGCCACGAACTCAGCCTCATGACCTTTCTCTGCGTTTTCCCCAATATGGTCGGGGAAGAAAAAGAGCTTTAGTACGGCAAAGATGATAAAAAGCTTTACCAGTACCACCAACCACAGTATTCTTCCTAGACGCATATTGCGGAATCCGTCGGCATAGAAACGATATATCTTCTTTAGTGTATTCATTTCTTATTACTTATACGCCTTCACTGCAAAGCGGAACTTGTAGTCCTTATATGGAAGACGATACTGCTCGAGAGGCCATGCGCCCCAGCTGTTGACACAAGCGAGACCTATCTGACGCTTCTGCACATGTACTTGGGTGAGTTTTCTTGGGGTGAGGTCGCCGCTATGACGTCCCCATTTCTTATCCTTGTGCATGCCATCGTCGAGGTCTTCAACGAGATAGTTGAGTGCCGAGCACTCCATTGGTGCCTCGCTATAGAATGTGAGTCCTTCGCCTGTTGCCTTGTCTACCACCGAGAAAGTACGGATATCGGTATGGTTGCCGCTTTCCTGCGGACGTATATACTCGAAGTACTCGTCTTTCACGTCGGCATTGTATAAGCCGATAAACTCGCTTGTCTTTCGGTCGGCATAAGTTTCCACTGGGCCTCGACCAAGATATTCTATATGGTTGAAACGTTCCGGCATCTGCAGCTGCATACCAAAGCGGAACATCTCCGGGCCTTTTTCATTCTTATCGGCATTGAAATTTTCCTCTACTATGAGTGTGCCATCGGGACGCAGAATGTATTTCATTTCGAGTCCACCTTTCACATTATCCATTGTCAGTTCTACCTTCACTACAAGGTTGTTACCTTCTGTCAGGTGGCTGATATTCTTCACCTTAAAGCCTGGCTCTTTCCATGCGGCGAACCTACGTTGGAGTTGTGCTCCATAGTCGTTGTCGGTAGGAGCTCGCCAAAACTCAGGAGTCACCGACTCACGGTCTATAAGCATTTCCTTTCCGTTTACATCGAGATAGTCTATCCATCCTGTCCACTTGCCAATAGTCACTGTCATGCCTGCTGCTTCCATCTTTATGTAAGCCTCCGTCTCGGTGAGTGTGGGCTGTTGTCCGTCAACAGTAGCTGAGAGGTCGGCAAACTTGTATTCTTGTGCCACATGCTGATATTTTGCAAGTGTTTGGTTTTTATCCACAAGCGGCTCGCCGTTCTTCGACTTGAAGTAGAATGCCACGGTGACATCTGCATCGGGATTTTCTGCCATGAGCTGCTTCACTTTTTCTGCCAGTTTAGACAGTGTGAAAGTCTTGCGCTGCTGTGGTGCTATGCCGTCTATGTTCTGCTGTGTCATGGCGAAATGTGGCTTTCCGTTTACCTCCACCGATATATCGAGCACGGCATAGTCGGTATTGCGGAAGAAGTTTTCGTTGTATATAGTAAACTTGCCAGAGGCTATGTCCACGTTTTCTATCCAAAGGTTCTGATAATAATAAGCCACCTCGTGGGCATGCGGGTTAAGTCGGCGGTCGGGAGCGATGATGCCGTTGCAGTTGAAGTTATAGTCGCTGGCAGGATAGCGTCCGTAGTCGCCTCCGTAAGTGAAGATGGTACGTCCGGTGATGGGGCTCTTGTCTCGCAAGCCTTGGTCGACAAAGTCCCAAATATATCCACCCTGGTATTTTGGATATTTTCTCACGAGGTCCCAGTACTCCTTAAAACCTCCCATGGAGTTACCCATGGCGTGAGCGTATTCACACTGTATGAGTGGTCGTGGGTTGTCGCCTTTTGAGTATTTCTCACATCCGTTGTAGTCGTAGTACATTGGGCAGAAGATGTCTGTCTTTCCGTTCTGTCTTGCCTGTTCATACTGGCATGGGCGTGTGGCGTCGGTGGCCTTAACCCAGTCGTAAGCCTTTTCGAAGTTAATGCCGTAGCCAGCTTCGTTGCCAAGACTCCATACGATGATTGAAGGATGGTTGCGCAAGGTGAGAACGTTGGCCTGGTTGCGTTCGAGGTGGGCGAGTTCAAAGCGCGGGTTCTTTGCCAAGGTCTTGTCATCATAGCCCATTCCATGTGATTCAATGTTTGCTTCGGCAGTGACATATAGTCCATACTGGTCGCAAAGGTCATACCAGCGAGGGTCGTCGGGATAGTGACATGTTCTGACAGCATTGATGTTCAGCTGCTTCATAATCTTTATGTCCTGAACCATTCGCTCTATGCTTACCACATATCCAAAGTCCGGGTCGAGTTCGTGTCGGTCGGCACCCTTGATGAGTACAGGTTGTCCGTTGACAAGCATTTGTCCGCCTTTTATCTCCACTTTTCTGAATCCCACCTTCTTTGATATAGCTTCCACGGTGTTTTCCCCGTTGGCAAGCACGATGTCGAGAGTGTAGAGATAAGGTGTTTCCGCCGACCATGGCTTTACGTTTTTCACTTCAAGAACTCCCTTTGCCGCCGTAGAGGCTGAGGATGCCACCGTATTTCCTGTTGCGTCCTTGAGAGTCACTTTCAGGTTAGCTTTCTTTCCCTGTAGCTTCACGTCGTATGTGAGGCGTCCGTCGCGATAAGAGTTTTCAAGATCGGCGTTTATCACGAGGTCAGCCACGCGAGTCTTCGGACGGCTGTAGAGATACACCTCACGTGCAATGCCAGTGAATCGCCAGAAGTCCTGGTCTTCGAGATAAGAGCCGTCGCACCAGCGCATTACCTGCATGGCAATGAGGTTTTTGCCTTTTTTCAAGTATTTTGTGATGTTGAATTCGGCGGCTATCTTAGAGTCCTCACTGTAGCCCACATACTTTCCGTTCACCCAAAGAGTGAGGTTGCTGGTGGCAGATCCTACATGGAAGAACACGTCCTGTCCTGCCCACGATTCGGGTAATGTAAATTCCCTGCGGTAGGATCCTGTGTAGTTGTCCTGTTCTCCGATGTATGGTGGGTCACTTTTGAATGTGGTTGCCCATGAGTAACCTACGTTACGATATATCTTGTCGCCATATCCATTGATTTCAAACAATCCCGGCACAGGGAAGTCCACCCATTTTGAGTCGTCGTATTGTAGTTTGAAGAAGTCTACTGGTCGGTCGTAATAGTTTTTTACGAAATTGAATTTCCACATGCCTTCCATCGACATGTAGCGTTTGGAAGCCGCCTTGTCGCCTTTCTGTGCCAGCGTTTCGTTTTCGTAGGCGAAGAAGTTGGCGCGTCGTTGTTCTCGGTTTTGCTGATTAAGTTCGGGTGTGTTCCAAGCCATGGCTTTCTGAGCCGAAAGTTGTCCGGCTGCCATACACCCCAAGAAGATTGTAACGAATAGTTTTTTGTTCATAATATTATAGTTTTTGTTAGATAGTATTTTAAAGGAGGGAAGAGGGATGAGGAAAGAGTCTACCCTCTTCCTTCTACCTTCACTTCTTCTCTACCTTTGCCTTATATCTATTGTTCAAGCCATTGATGACGTCCATGGTAATGTCGTGACGCTTGTCGGCATAGAGAATGTTGTCGCCAGCCTTTGAGATAATGAGATCGTACTTCTTTGTCTTGTTATAATCCTTGAGGAAGTTCTGTATAGAGTCGCGAAGAGCTGCGTTAAACTTGGCAGTCTCGGTGTCGAGCTCAGAGCCCAGACGATTCTGCAGTTCCTGAAGAGCCTGTCCCTGACGTTGGATTGCAGCCTGTACGCTCTCGGCCTCCTGTCGGCTGCTGAAGCCATTATTTTGGAGTTTCTGCTGGAAGTTTGCCGCTGCTGTCTGAAGTTGTTTTTCTTTTGCAGACAATGTATTACGTGCATTGTTGCTCTTCTTTTGAAGTTCGATGGAATATTCTTTGCAAAACTTATACTGCGACATAATGGAATCAACTTCCACGAAAGCGATTTTCATGTCTGTTGTACCTGCTGGCTGTGCAGCGTCTTGCTTCTCGTCCATCTTAGGAGCTGAATTGTTACAAGATGTGAACATCACAGCCGAAAAAGCTGCAACGCTTAGTGTACGGAAAATGTTCTTTTTGTTCATTGTTTTATCTTTTTTTTTAATTTTTAATTTTTTAATTTTTAATTTCCCATCGCCTGCTTCAGGTCGTCGATTATGTCTTCCACATCTTCTATACCTACAGATAGGCGTATGAGGTCAGAAGCCACTCCGGCTTCTCTTAGTTGTTCGTCTGAGAGCTGGCGGTGGGTATGGCTTGCTGGATGTAGCACACAAGTGCGGAGGTCAGCCACATGGGTGACGATGTTTATCATCTTCAGCGAGTCCATGAAGCGGATGGCTGTATCGCGGTCGCCCTTCAGTCCGAACGCCATCACGCCACAACTGCCGTTGGGCAGGTATTTCTCAGCCAGGGCGTGGCATTTATCGTCGTCCAGTCCAGGATAATCTATCCATGCCACATGCGGGTCGTCGTGAAGGAACTGTGCCACACGCTGAGCGTTGCTGCAATGGCGTTCCATGCGCAAGGCAAGAGTCTCAAGACCGAGATTCAGCAGGAAAGAGTTCTGCGGAGCGGGTATAGAGCCAAGATCGCGCATGAGCTGTGCCACGAGCTTTGTGGTATATCCCATCTTTCCGAAAGCATCTGCATAGGTAAGTCCATGATATGATTCGTCGGGTGTGCATAGTCCAGGGAATTTCTCCGCATGTGCAAACCAGTCGAAGTTACCACTGTCCACTACGCAACCTCCCACCTGTGTGGCATGACCGTCCATATATTTTGTAGTGGAATGTGTAACGATATCACATCCCCACTCAAAGGGCCGGCAGTTGATGGGTGTTGCAAAAGTATTGTCAACAATGAGTGGCACGCCATTAGCATGGGCAATGCGTGCGAACTTCTCTATATCGAGCACTTTGCATCCCGGATTTGATATAGTTTCTCCAAAAAGAGCCTTGGTGTTAGGACGAAAAGCAGCCTGTATCTCTTCTTCCGATGCCTCGGGGCTGATGAACGTACACTCGATACCAAGTTTCTTCATTGTTACGCCGAAGAGGTTGAACGTGCCTCCGTAGATTTCGCTTGAAGACACGATATGGTCGCCCGACTCACAGATATTGAACACCGCATAGAAATTTGCAGCTTGGCCAGAGGATGTAAGCACAGCGCCCACACCGCCTTCGAGGGCGGCAATCTTCCTTGCCACGGCATCGTTGGTAGGATTGGCTAATCGGGTATAAAAATATCCGTCTTTCTTTAGGTCAAACAACAACGCCATCTCGTCGCTATTGTCATACTTAAAAGTGGTACTCTGTATGATGGGCAATTCTATAGGCTCACCATTTTTGGGTTCATATCCAGAATGGATGCACAATGAAGCCCTTCTCAATGTCTTTGTCATAATTCAGAATTGTATGATTATAATTATCAAGATTCGCTCACCGCAGTTTTCCTTTTCGTTCTCAACTCTCGATCTTGGTCCATTACACAATGGATGCCACGCTGTCTCATCGCCTCACTATCGTGAATATGTTGCGACGAAAAGCGGCCATCTCGCCGGAAAACCAGTTTTACGCATAAAAATGCCATACTTATAGCAATTATTAACGCGCTACATAACAATATTTCAAACATATTTATTACTTTTGCAGTGCTTTTGCGCCGCAAAGGTAATACAAATAAATTAAAATAAGGACATATAACCTATAAAAATAACAAAATTATGAATAAAAGTAATTTAAAACCGGCATGTGTGTTCGAACACTTTGCCAGAATTAATGAAATTCCGCGTCCTTCAAAGCGAGAAGAAAAGATGATCGAGTACCTGAAAAACTGGGGCGAAAGCCATAACCTTGACACAAAGGTTGACAAAACAGGAAACGTCATCATCAGAAAACCTGCAACTCCTGGATATGAAGACAGAAAAACAGTGATACTGCAGAGTCACATGGACATGGTGTGTGACAAACTCGTTGACGTGGATTTTGACTTTGACAACGACCCAATACAGACTTATGTCGATGGAGAGTGGCTGACTGCAAAAGGAACTACTCTTGGTGCCGACGACGGCATCGGCTGCGCCATGGAACTCGCTATACTCGACAGCAACGACATAGAGCACGGACCACTGGAGTGTGTGTTCACACGCGATGAGGAAACACAGCTCACAGGTGCAAGCGGTATGGAAGCCGGATTCATGACCGGTGACATGCTTATCAACCTCGACAGCGAGGACGAGGGTCAGATATTCGTGAGCTGCGCCGGCGGACGCTCCACATTCGCCACGTTCTACGTAACACGAGAGGCTGCTCCTGAAGGTTTCTTCTTCATAGAAGGCTCGATAAAGGGACTCACCGGTGGACACTCAGGCGATGACATCGACAAGAAACGTGGCAACGCCATCAAGATTCTAGCACGTTTCCTCTACAACGAAATGCAGAAGATGCCTGTGATGCTGGCTCAGTTTAACTCAGGAAAGATGCACAATGCCATTCCTCGCGACGGAAGATTCGTAATAGCTGTGCCTTCGGCTGAAAAGGAAACAGTAAGAGTGGACTGGAACGTGTTCATTAGCCAGGTGGAGGAGGAATTCCACGTGAGCGACACACAGATAGTGGCCCAGATGCAAAGCACCGACGCACAAAAGGTGATAACGGCAAGCGACACCGCAAGGTTTGTACGCGCCCTGCAGGCCGTGGACAATGGAGTGTTTGCCATGTGTCAGGACGAGGCCTTGGCTAGCATGGTAGAGACATCGAGCAACATTGCAAGCATCGTCACTGAAGAAAACGAGATAAAAGTGGTGAGCTCACAACGCAGCAACGTGATGAGCAACCTCGACAACCAGTGCAACACCGTCAAGGCGCTATTTGAGTTGGCAGGAGCCAAGGTGGAGCAGAACGACGGTTACCCGGCATGGAAGATGAACCCAAACAGCAAGCTCACAAAGGCAGTGGTAGACTGCTACACAAGACTGTTTGGCAAAGAGCCTATCGTGCGCGGTATTCATGCCGGACTGGAATGCGGACTCTTCTCTGAGCGATACCCGAACCTCGACATGGTGTCTTTCGGCCCGACCCTCCGTTTCGTCCACACTCCTGAGGAAAGAATTCATATTCCTTCAGTGCAAATGGTATGGGATCACCTGCTGGCAGTGCTTAAGGAGATTCCAAAGAAATAATTTTTCAGAAGTGAGGAATAAAAACCTTTCCTCACTTCTTAACTCCCCAAAATGCTAAAAAAATGAAATCCATATATATAATAATAGGTGTAGCCCTGACGCTGGTGGCATGTAATCCAAGACAAAGCGATGCGGAACAAGCAGTGAGCGATTTTCTTGAAAACCATATCACAAAGCCTGAAGAAATGAGAATTACAGGATTCAGCCGTCTTGACTCTACCTCAAAGATAAAAGACTCAGTAATAGTAGCTATCAGAAAAGCAACCGAAACCAACGGACGATATAAAAAAGGAATAACATACGCCAATACCGACAACCCTACAATGTTGTATATGCTGAGAGTAAACTATATGATAGGAAAAGAGGAAATGTGCGACACTTACTACCTCGACAAGTCGCTTAAGAATGTGGTAGTGGTAAAAAACAACTGACAAAATGCGCTTTTTTCGCTATTTTGCAAAAAAAAAAGCAAAAAACATTTGGTAGACTAAAAAATAATTAGTACCTTTGCACCGCATTTGAGAGAAAGTGCTGCGGTAAACACCGGAAAAGGAAGTTTGGGTGAGTGGCTGAAACCAGCAGTTTGCTAAACTGCCGTGCGAGTTTATCGTACCGGGGGTTCGAATCCCCCAGCTTCCGCAGCAGTCTCGAAAAGGTGGATTCATCTAATGGTTAGGATACAAGATTCTCAATCTTGGCATAGGGGTTCGATTCCCCTATCCACTACCTAAAATGCAAAATCAGCAACAATTTTTTTGGTGGATTCATCTAATGGTTAGGATACAAGATTCTCAATCTTGGCATAGGGGTTCGATTCCCCTATCCACTACTCCAAGTTTATTAAAACCTAAATCGCCAGTCGGTTTCGACCATTGGCGATTTTTTATACCCTTTCACCACAAAAAATAATTAAAAAAACAAAAATATCAGAGTGTTTGTTTTGATATATATATAATTTGACGTAACTTTGTACGCAAATATGGTTTAATCTCAAATTATATGATGAAGAAAATACTATTTTTGACTGTCATGGTATTATGTTCCATGATTACATTTGCACAAACGGCAGAGAAGTCGCAAGCTGAAATAAGGTTTGAAAAGTTGACACACGACTTCGGAACATTCCCTGATTCATCACCCAAGGTGACATGTGTCTTCAACTTCACTAACGTTGGTACACTGCCACTCGTCATCAACCAAGCTATTGCGAGTTGCGGATGCACGGTGCCAGAATATCCTAAAACACCCATCAAGCCCGGCGAGAAGGGACAGATAAAGGTGACATACAACGGAGCAGGCAAATTTCCTGGACATTTCAAGAAGTCTATAACCGTAAGAACAAATGGCGCCATTGAGATGACTAGGCTATACGTTGAAGGAACAATGGAAGAAGCAAAAAAATGATCATCACTGGACTACTAATACCGATGGCAGGCATAATACTTGGCTCTGCCATCGTTTTTTTTACACGACATCAAATGTCTGAACTGCTGCAGAAAACACTCTTCGGGTTTGCTGCTGGCGTAATGATGGCTGCTGCTGTATGGTCGCTACTGCTTCCATCTATAGAGATGTGCGACGACTTGGGAAAATGGGCAACAGTACCATCTGCATTAGGCTTTATGCTCGGCATTGGCTTTTTGCTGCTTATAGACATTATAACGCCCCACCTTCATTTCGGCACAACAAAGCCCGAAGGACCACGTTCAAGGCTCTCTCGCACCACCATGCTGCTACTTGCCGTGTCAATACACCACCTGCCGGAAGGCATGGCTGTGGGGGTGGTACTGGCAGGAGCTGAGCATGCAGAGACAGGAATCACATCAATGAGCGCACTTATAGTAGCAGCAGGCATTGCCATACAAAACGTGCCGGAAGGTGCCATCGTTTCAATACCAATGAGAGCCGCAGGAAAAAGCAGATGGAAATCGTTTACGTTAGGCTGTCTCAGCGGTGCCATACAGCCTATAGGAGCTATAGCCGTAATACTTTTGTCAACCGCTTCAATACCACTATTACCATACATGCTCTCCTTTGCAGCGGGAGCCATGCTTTACGTTGTTGTCGAGGAACTCATACCCGAAGCATCAAGCGGCACTCATACCAATTTGAGCACAATAGGATTTGCTACAGGTTTTGTACTGATGATGATGTTCGACACCATAATGGCTTAGTTTTTCGTGATTTACGAAACAAAAGGGAGAAGGAAATATGGTTTTATGTTATTTTTTCTAAAAAAGTGGCACAAACTGTTTGGATTTCAAATAATTGTATTATCTTTGCACCGCCTAAAAGCAGACATATTACAAAATATCTATTTAATATATGAAAAGTCTACTTTATCGTGTCTCAAAAAAGCCACGGCACTACAACATGTGGTGCAAGGAATAAATGTGAGGTAGAAAAATACAAAATATCAATTTCAATAGGTGTCTTTTTAAGGTAATGAGCCCCAGAAAGAGTAGTGATTACTGTATTCTGGGGCATTTTTTATGTCTTTTCCAATACTTTTTCTTAAGGAATATACTTTGCAGAAGGAGTCACTTGCACTTTAAAACGAGAAAAAAAAGAAAGTTTTTTGACTTTTTATTTTGTATTGTCTCTTATTTGGTGTAACTTTGCACGCGATATTATACAATCATTAATTATGTTTGGAAAAAAAAGAAGATGGCATCTGCTAAAAGGGCAAGAGCCTACAGAAATGGACAAGAAAATTTTGTACTGGGAAAACAAAGGTAAGCTGGTGCCTACCAGAGACCTGATAAAAACACCAGAACAGATTGAAGGAATACGCAAAAGCGGTGTCGTAAACACTGGAGTGCTCGACGAGGTGGCGCGACAGATACATATCGGAATGTCGACACTGGAAATTGACGAAATATGCAGAAAATACTGCGAGGAACAAGGTGCTACACCTGCATGCTTGGGATATGAAGGATTCCCCATGAGCGTATGCACCAGTATCAACGAGGTGGTGTGCCACGGTATACCCAAAAAGGAAGATATACTTAAGGAAGGTGACATCATAAACGTTGACTTTACAACTATACTCGACGGATATTACGCAGATGCTTCGAGAATGTTTATCATGGGAAAGACTACCCCTGAGAAAGAACAACTCGTAAGAGTGGCTAAAGAATGTCTGGAAATTGGAGCCGAAGCCGCTAAACCATACGGATTTGTGGGAGACATAGGACACGCCATACAAAAACATGTAGAGAGATACCACTACGGCATTGTACGCGACCTATGCGGACATGGAGTGGGAATCCAATTCCACGAAGAACCAGAAGTGGCGCACTACGGACACAGAGGGCAGGGAATGCTTCTCGTTCCTGGAATGGTATTCACTATTGAGCCTATGATAAACCAAGGCACATGGAAAGTATTTATCGACGCTGACGACAAATATGGCTGGGAGGTTATCACTGGCGACGAACTGCCCAGCGCACAATGGGAACACACATTCCTCATGACCGAACACGGACTGGAAATATTGAGCCATTGACGCCTTTACGTTCGACTCCTGACCGTTGGTTGGCTAATAAGAGAGAGTGACAGCATGTCACAGACATGCGAAACTTGAGTTTAATATATAATAAGGTAATGGAAGAGAAAAAGAATATATACATTCTTGCAATAGAAAGCAGCTGCGACGACACATCTGCAGCCGTGTTGCGCGACGGAGTTCTCCTGAGCAACGTAACAGCAAGCCAGGCTGTACACGAGGCATACGGCGGTGTTGTGCCCGAATTGGCATCAAGGGCACATCAGCAAAACGTAGTGCCTGTGGTGGACCAAGCCATAAAGAAAGCAGGCATTGAAAAAGAACAGCTCTCAGCAGTAGCATTCACACGTGGTCCAGGTCTGATGGGCTCACTTCTCGTGGGAGTGAGTTTCGCAAAGGGATTTGCAAGAGCCCTCGGAATTCCGCTTATAGATGTCAACCACCTGCAAGGTCACGTCATGGCACACTTCATAAAGGAAAGCGACGATGACACTTCGGCACCTCCCCTACCCTTCCTCTGCCTTCTCGTAAGCGGAGGAAACTCACAAATAGTCAAGGTAGAGGCATACAACAAGATGGAAGTGATAGGACAAACCATTGACGATGCGGCGGGAGAAGCCATCGACAAATGTTCGAAAGTGATGGGATTGGGATACCCTGGAGGCCCCATTATAGACCGACTGGCACGCCAAGGCAACCCAAAGAGATTTAAATTTGCCGAACCACAGATAGCAGACCTGAACTACAGCTTCAGCGGGCTAAAGACGTCTTTTCTCTACTCATTGCGCGAGTGGGTGGCAGAAGACCCAGACTTCATAGAGAAAAACAAGGAAGACATAGCTGCAAGTCTCGAATGGACCATCGTTGACATACTGATGAAAAAACTACGAAAGGCTGTGAAACTCACTGGTATAAAACATGTAGCAGTGGCAGGAGGAGTAAGTGCCAACAACGGACTACGCAATGCTTTTCACGACCATGCCATACGCTACGGATGGAATATTTACATACCAAAATTCAGCTACACCACCGACAATGCAGCAATGATAGGCATTACCGGTTATTACAAGTATCTGAACAAGGAGTTCTGTAGCATAGAAGCCCCAGCCTTCGCCAAGACGACTTTTGAGTGAGGAAAGACATTTGTCTTAACTCCTTGACTCCAAAAATATAATAAACAAATTCAAAAATTAAAAGATGGACTTTGAAAGCAAAATCATCAGCAGAGAAGTAAGCCAGAAACTCTGGGAAATGGAAAAAACAGTAGGAACAGCTGAAAGCTGTACCGGCGGAAGAATAGCAGAGGCACTCATAGCCATTCCAGGAGCATCAAAATACTTTAAGGGAGGAATAGTGTCCTATACCGAAGAAGTGAAAAACAAGCTCCTCGGTGTCGACATGCTGCTTATGGAAGAAAAAACCGCAGTGTGCGAAGAAGTAGCAATAGCAATGGTAAAAGGCGCTTGCAAGACACTTGACACCGACTATGCAATAGCATCAACAGGATTTGCCGGCCCTGGTGGAGGAACAAAAGAAATACCCGTAGGAACAATCTGGCTCGCCTGCGGCACTCCCGACAAGGTGATCACGATGAAACTGACAGAAGATTACGGACGAGACATCAACCTCTCTATCGCCACCAACAAAGCAATGCAAATGTTTTGCGAACTACTAAATGAAGAAGAAAGCACAAAACAACCATTTGAAGGCTAAAAAGCCCACTAATAGTATGTTATAGAGCTCGAAAAATCAAAATATTCCTTAAAAAGTTGAATTTTAATGGCTAATATTTGCATATATCAAAAAAAGTCACTAAATTTGCACCCTGTTTGGAATAAGTTATAAAAAAGAAAACAAAAAACTTAGATAGAAATGTCGAAGATTTGTCAGATTACGGGAAAGAAGGCACAGATAGGTTGTAATGTGTCTCACTCAAAGCACCGCACAAAGCGCAGCTTTGACGTCAACCTTTTCAGCAAGAAGTTCTTCTATGTAGAGGAGGACTGCTGGATTAGCTTGAAGATCAGCGCCGCTGGTCTGCGTATGATTAATAAAGTTGGTCTCGATGCCGCTCTTAAGCAGGCTGTTGCCAAAGGCTTCGTTGACTGGAAGGACATTAAAGTGATAGGAGAGTAACAACGATGGCAAAGAAAGCAAAAGGCAACAGAGTACAGGTTATCCTGGAGTGCACAGAAATGAAAAATAGCGGCATGCCAGGCACAAGCCGTTATATTACGACAAAAAATCGTAAAAACACTCCTGAGAGAATGGAACTCATGAAGTACAACCCCATCTTGAAAAAGATGACACTTCATAAGGAAATCAAATAATAATACTTTTTAAGCACTTAGACACATGGCAAAGAAAGTCGTCGCTACCCTCCGCGAAGGTAAAAAGGATGGTCGCGCTTACTCAAAAGTAATAAAGATGGTTAAGAGTCCAAAGACTGGCGCTTACATTTTTGATGAACGTATGGTTCCTAATGAGGCCGTTAAGGATTTCTTCAAGAACTAATAGAATCCGATAATAATTATTTAGTAGGGCTACAATCACTCTTGTGGTTGTAGCCCTATATTTTTTCAATTATTATGGGCTCTTTCTTAGCATATACAACTTTTCAACATCATAATTATCACTTTTTTCAGAAAATCTGCTGGAATATAAAAAAAAATTAGTAAGTTTGCAGTCAAATTATACAATCATGGGTATATTCGGATTTTTCAACAAAAACAAAAAGGAAACTCTTGACAAGGGTTTGGAGAAAACTAAGACTAGCGTCTTCGATAAACTGGCACGCGCCGTGGCAGGAAAATCTAAGGTTGACGACGAAGTGCTCGACAACCTCGAAGAAGTATTGATAACAAGCGACGTGGGAGTTGACACCACACTAAAAATTATTGAAAGAATAGAGAATAGAGTGGCAAGAGACAAATACGTAAGCACTTCTGAACTCAACTCAATACTACGTCAGGAAATCGCCGCGCTTTTGTCGGAAAACAATACTGAAGACAACGATAATTGGGAACTGCCTACTGACCACAAGCCATACGTCATACTCGTCGTAGGAGTAAACGGAGTAGGAAAGACTACGACCATCGGAAAACTGGCATACCAATTCAAAAACGCAGGAAAAAAAGTCTATCTCGGTGCAGCTGACACCTTCAGAGCTGCTGCAGTTGACCAAATTTGCATCTGGGGCGAACGAGTGGGAGTACCTGTCATTAAACAACAGATGGGAAGCGACCCGGCCTCTGTCACCTTCGACACTCTCAGCAGCGCAAAGGCAAACAATGCCGACGTGGTAATTATCGACACAGCGGGAAGACTACACAACAAGGTGGGACTGATGAACGAACTGAAGAAAATAAAGGACGTGATGAAAAAAGTACTGCCAGAGGCGCCTGACGAAGTGCTACTCGTACTCGACGGAAGTACAGGACAAAATGCTTTTGAACAGGCTAAACAGTTTGCCGCCGTAACACAAATCACGTCACTGGCTATCACAAAACTTGACGGAACAGCAAAGGGAGGAGTGGTAATTGGAATTAGCGACCAACTAAAAGTTCCAGTGAAATACATCGGACTGGGAGAGAAGATGGAAGACCTGCAACTCTTCAACAAGGCTCAATTTGTTGACTCTCTGTTCAAAAAATGACACAATCAGCCGTAATGCGCGAAGAATAACAACTGAATGAAAAAAAACACAATAGACATAATAACTATGGGATGCTCAAAGAATCTCGTTGACAGCGAGACTCTTATGGGACTCTTTGAAGCAAACGGATACCACTGCGTACATGACAGCAAAAACCCACAAGGGGATATTGCCGTGGTAAACACTTGCGGATTCATACAAGACGCCAAAGAGGAAAGCATCAACACTATACTCGAACTCGCCCAGGCAAAAGAGGAAGGAAGATTGAAAAAACTCTTTGTTATGGGATGCCTGTCGCAAAGATACCAAAAAGAACTGGAACAGGAAATACCGCAAGTAGACAAATACTACGGAAAGTTCAACTACAAACAACTTCTTTTCGACCTCGGAAACGGAGAGGCAAAGACTTGCGACGGACCAAGACGACTCACAACTCCAAAACATTACGCATACATAAAAATCAGCGAGGGATGCAACCGTAACTGCGCATATTGTGCCATTCCTATCATTACAGGAAAACACGTAAGCAGACCCATGGACGAAATTTTAGAAGAGGTGAGACAACTCGCGGAAAAAGGCACAAGAGAATTTCAAATCATTGCACAAGAACTCACATACTACGGAATAGACATCGACGGAAAACAACATATTGCGGAACTCGTGTCGAAAATGGCCGACATAAAAGGAGTAAAATGGATAAGACTGCACTACGCCTACCCTACTCACTTCCCGTGGGACTTGCTGAAAGTGATGAGAGAGAAAACTAACGTTTGCAAATATCTCGACATTGCACTACAACACATCTCTGACAACATGCTACAGAGAATGCACCGACACGTAACAAAAGAAGAAACCTACAACCTGATAGAAAGAATAAGGAAAGAAGTGCCGGGAATACATCTCAGAACAACTCTCATGGTTGGATTCCCGGGGGAAACAGAGGAAGACTTCGAAGAACTCATGGAGTTTACACGAAAAGTAAGATTTGAAAGAATGGGAGCATTCGCTTACTCAGAAGAAGAGGGAACATTCTCTGCCGAAAAATATGAAGACAACGTACCTGAGGAAATTAAACAGGCACGACTCGACAAACTCATGGCACTGCAACAGAGAATAAGCGCTGAACTGGAAGCGGAAAAAGTGGGAAAAACAATGAAGGTTGTAATTGACAGAAAAGAAGGCAACTACTACGTGGGAAGAACAGAATACAGCTCACCGGAAGTCGACCCTGAAGTGCTCATTCCTGTTGGTGAAAAGAAATTAAGAACAGGACAAATGGTAGATGCTACCATAACAGACTCTGAAGAATTCGACCTCTATGCCAAAGTTGAATAGATGTGTGTATACACAAAATATTAAAGAGACGTGAACAACAAGGATTTCATACAACGATTGTCTGTACGAATGGGCTATACAGCATCAGACACTCAACGCATGGTGACCAACGTCATTGACAAAATGAGCGACGGTTTCCAAGAGGGTAATTGTGTCACTATACCTGGCTTCGGAACTTTCGACATAAAAAAGAAACTGGAACGCATCATGGTCAACCCTTCTACGCAACAGAGAATGCTCGTACCTCCTAAACTCGTACTGAACTTCAAACCGGCAGCCATATGGAAAGATAAAGTGAAGAAAGGAGGAAACAAATAGTCATGGGCAAATACTCAATTACGCAATTGGCCACTATACTGGTAAAGAAAAACGGAATTTCAAACGATGAAGCATTAAAGTTTGTCACCGCAATATTCGACATAGTGAAAGAAGGACTCGAAACCGATAAATTAGTAAAAATCAAAGGTTTCGGCACTTTCAAAATCATTGACGTTGATCCAAGGGAAAGCGTAAACGTAAACACGGGAGAAAGGGTTCTCATAAATGGACATCAAAAAATTACATTCACTCCCGACAGTGTGATGAAGGAAATGGTAAACAGACCTTTCGCACAGTTTGAAACAGTAGTACTCAACGATGGTGTCGACTTCTCTGACATTGACAAACTTTCAAACATCAACGAAAACATTGACAAACAAGAAGAACCTCAAGAAGAATTACAGGAGATAATACAAGAAGAAGAGGAAAAAAAAGAGGAGGGGAAAGAGGAAGTTCATGACATCACTCCCCAAGAAAGCTCCAACAACGATGATGTGGTAAGAAACCAAAAAACCATATCACCTACCAAAGAGCTTGCCGAGACATCTACCAAGGAAACTGCCGAGAAACTGATTGAGGAATCTTCCGAGAAACAGATTGAGGAACCCGCCGAGAAACAGATTGAGGAACCCGCCGAGGAACTGATTGAGGAACCCACCGAGAAACAGATTGAGGAACCCGCCGAGAAACAGATTGAGGAACCCGCCGAGGATCCAATTGAAGACTTTGACAAAGAAGAGAATAGCCATAACTTTACAACAATTCTCTTATCAATAGCTTCATGCCTTTTACTCATGGCAGCCTCAGCCTATATAGGCTATCTGTACGGAATAGAAGAGGGAAGACATCAGGAAAAGACTTCGCAAATATCAAAATACTCAACATATCTCGATAAACAAAACGAAGAATTGAGGACGAAAAGATTGGCTGAAGAGGCTAAAGCTACCAAAGAAGCCGAAAAAACAAAGAACGACACAACTAAACAAACGGCAAAAGACAATAAGACTGACACAACCACAAATAATCAACCGAAAGAAAACAATAAGACAAAAGAAGACAACAACGACGACAACTTCTCGAAATACGACACCATGGACGCACGAGTAAGAACAGGAGCATACGTCATCGTAGGTATCGACAAATATATCATAGTACGCGAAGGACAAACAGTAGGAAAAATAGCCAAAGCACTATTAGGGCCCGGAATGTCTTGCTACATAGAAGTATTAAATGGCGTAACCGAAAACGAACCCCTGAAAGAAGGTACTAAAATAAAAATACCTAAACTGCGTCATAAGAAAGCTACAAAAAAGAAATAGCACGCCACAAAAATACAACGCACATTATACCCCCAAAAAAAGGCGACATAAAAAAAATCCCCAAACCTCAACAAACATACATGAGGTTTGGGGATTAATATTTCTCTAAAATTAATATTTATTTAGAGAATAATAATCATAAAATTTCTCAGTTTTGAGAATTTATAGTACCTTTGCAACCGGTTAGATTTTCAATATTAGAAAATATAATCACTAAAAGTCAAACAACAGTTTTCCAAAACGGAAAACTTTAATCAGTAAAAATTTAAAAAAGTTTCCCAAAACAAGCAACCGCAATATGGAATTTAAGAGTTTTACTATTACAAAAAGAGATGGATCGCAAGACAGATTCTCACTCGACAAAATCATGAATGCTATTGTAAAAGCATTCCAAAGCGTTGAAGTACAGGCTGATCTAAGTCTTATTTCAAAAATCATCAGCCATCTTGACATTCACGAAGGAATAAAGGTGGAAGACATTCAAAACCAAGTTGAAGAGGCTCTTATGAAAGAGGGATTCTACAAAGTGGCAAAATCATTCATGCTTTATAGACAAAGACACACAGAAGACCGTGAGACAATGGAGAAGCTGAAGTTTCTCACCGACTACTGCGAGGCAGCCAACGCAGCTACAGGTTCTAAATATGATGCCAATGCAAATGTTGAACACAAAAACATTGCAACACTCATTGGAGAACTGCCAAAGTCAAATTTCATAAGATTAAATCGTCGACTGCTTACCGACCGAATAAAGGTTATGTATGGCAAGGAACTTTCTGAAAGATACATCGACCTGCTCACACACCACTTTATATATAAGAACGACGAGACTTCACTGGCCAATTACTGTGCTTCCATCACCATGTACCCATGGCTGATAGGAGGAACAACATCCATTGGAGGCAACTCCACGGCACCAACAAACCTAAAATCATTCTGCGGCGGATTTGTAAACATGGTGTTCATGGTGTCGAGCATGTTGAGCGGAGCATGCGCCACACCGGAATTTCTTATGTACCTGAACTACTTCATTGGTAAGGAATATGGTAAGGATTACTACAAGGAAGCCGACAAAGTAGTCGACCTCTCTCTAAGACAACGCACCATCGACAAAATGATTACCGACTGTTTTGAACAGATAGTATACTCCATAAACCAACCTACCGGCGCCCGCAACTACCAAGCCGTGTTCTGGAATATAGCATATTACGACAAGCCATATTTCGATAGTCTCTTTGGCGACTTCTATTTCCCCGATGGGTCGAAACCCGACTGGGACGGACTGTCTTGGCTACAGAAGAGATTCATGAAATGGTTTAATGCCGAACGCACAAAAACCGTGCTCACCTTCCCCGTTGAAACCATGGCGCTGCTTTGCAAAGACGGCGACGTGATAGACCAGGAATGGGGCGACTTTACAGCCGAGATGTACAGCCAAGGCCACAGCTTCTTTACCTACATGAGCGACAATGCCGACTCTTTGTCAAGCTGCTGCCGACTGCGCAACGAGATTCAAGATAACGGATTCAGCTATACTCTCGGAGCCGGTGGTGTATCTACTGGCTCAAAAAGTGTACTCACCATCAACCTCAACCGTTGCATACAGTATGCAGTAAACAATAACATCGACTACAAGGAATACCTTGCAGATATTGTAGACATTTGTCATAAGGTACAACTCGCATACAACGAAAACCTCAAAGAGCTTCAAAAACACGGAATGCTGCCACTATTCGATGCTGGATACATCAATATATCACGACAATATCTCACCATTGGAGTAAACGGACTCGTAGAGGCTGCGGAATTCTGCGGCCTTCAGATAACAAACAACCCCGACTACAAACAATTCGTACAAGACATTCTTGGAATAATAGAAAAATACAACAAGCAGTACCGAACAAAGGATGTGTTATTCAACTGCGAGATGATACCAGCAGAAAACGTAGGAGTAAAACATGCCAAATGGGATCGGGAAGACGGATATTTCGTTCCACGAGACTGTTACAACAGCTATTTCTATATAGTGGAAGACGACTCGCTTAGCATAATCGACAAGTTCCAGCTTCATGGCGCACCATATATCGAACACCTTACAGGCGGTTCGGCTCTGCACATGAACCTTGAAGAACATCTTTCACAACAACAATATCGCCAACTGTTGCGTATTGCCGCAAAAGAAGGTTGCAACTATTTCACATTCAACATTCCCAACACCATCTGCAACGACTGCGGACACATCGACAAAAGATACCTCAAGGAATGTCCTCACTGCAAATCAAAGGATGTAGACTACATGACACGCATCATTGGATATCTGAAACGAATAAGCAACTTCTCGCAGGCAAGGCAACAAGAAGCAAGCAGAAGATATTACTCAACTTTCGCAGGAAAGGGAAATTAAAGAAGTTAGGGAAGTTAAAGAAGTCAACTCGTCAACTCAAAAAAAATATGCTGAAATATGTAAATACGGGTGTCGTTTTTCAGGAGATACCTGACGAAGTGACACTATCAATCAACATAGCAAACTGCCCATGCCATTGCCCCGGTTGCCATAGCCAATACCTTTGGGACGACATCGGGCAGCCACTCACCGTCGCATGCCTTGACAAAATGGCAAAAGAATGCAAAAACGAAATCACTTGCATTTGTTTTATGGGTGGCGACGCCGAACCAGAATACGTGGAGACACTCGCAAAGTTCATACATCGACAATATCCAGAGATAAAAGTGGGATGGTATAGCGGTCGCGCGCGCGTACCTTATAAAATTAATAAGGAAAACTTCGACTACATCAAGCTCGGGCCTTATATTAAACACTTAGGAAGCCTGCGCAAGCCTACTACAAACCAAAGGATATATAAAAAAGACATAAAAAACAACTTCATAGACATCACGCCTAAGTTCTGGAGAGAAAACAAAGAGTTTTAATAGGCTTAATATGCATGACACAAGCCATTGTGTTCGCACACAATAAAAAACTGTGAAAAAGCATAAAAACAAGCCGTGTTCGCACACAATAGATTGACTTGTATCAATTATCATGATATTTCTTACACTTTGTGACGATTTTCTCTTGACAGATTACAAAAAAAGTCGTACCTTTGCAACGTCAAAAGACAAAAGGGCATGAGAATGCCAAACAATAGTAAGAATAGGTTTTTAGTTATTTAGATAATTTGTTTCATAGACAATGTTTTTGGTTAGGTAATAGATTGTTAGTTTTAGGTTATTTGATTTTAGGTTTTAGTTAGGTAATAGATTGTTAGTTTAGGTTTTAACATTGGTATTAGTTAAGTTAAAAAGATTGATTCATTGTTAGGATAACACAGACGTAGGCAAAGCCGTGAGGCTGAGCCTTTTCGTGGGAGGAGGATTGAAAATTTCTCCATAGTGAAAGCGAAGGAGAATTTGAGAGATAATAATAATTTGCGATAGGCGATGCCATTAGGACAATGTTTCTGATGGCATCGTTTTTTTGTTTATCCACTACTACTCTCCTGACAATTCTTTATCATAGATAGTGTCAAACACATCGCGTAGCCTTTCACGGTCGGAAATAGTGTCACGAAGCAGTGAGAGTTTCCTTGCGTTGTCAGACTGTGGAATCCATAGTTTTATGTATCCATTTACAGAATACTTGTTCTCCATATGCTCCAAAAATCTCTTCCACTGCCTTTCCTTGTCCAACTGAGGATAGTTAGACAATCCAAACTGTACAGCACGCAGGAACACCTGTTCGGGATCAAGGTCACGGTCAGCCTCGGCAACAATCCTTCCATATACACTACGTGGTGCATGCGATGCCGATGCCCTATGATCCTCCACAGCTTCTTTCATGATTTTTATCTGTTCTGCCGAAAACCATTTCTTCAACCTTGCATCAGCAGCAAGAATTCTGCCACCGGTAATATGATGAACAGCCCTTGGCCCCGACATCCCGATATCGTGGTATGCCGCAATGGCGTATGTCATATTAATGTCGGCCCCCACAATACGCGCCAACTCCAAGGCACGTCGTATCACCCTCGTGACATGGCCCGTGGAATGAGCCTTGTCGAAGTCCTGATACTTTGGCAAAATATGTTTCTCCACAAACTCTACCAAATCAAGAGATGCTGTTTTTCCTTGCATAATGTAGTAGAAAAGATAATATTTATGATTAACACACAAAAAAAATCTCAATTTGTTTGCAAATATAATCAAATATTTCTACTTTTGCAAACAAAACAAGACAAAAATACAGTAAACCATGCAAGATAATGACAATAACATCAGAAAACACCACGATGTAAAACGTGATTCTCCCAAAGCCTGGCTTCTCGCCGCCCGTCCCAAGACACTCTCTGGAGCTGCAGTCCCGGTAATGATTGGCCTTGCACTTACATATAACGACACAATGTCGTCAGACCTCGTGTCGTTCAACGTGACAGCAGCAGTGCTTTGCTTTCTTTTTGCAATGATAATGCAGATTGACGCAAACTTCATCAACGATTTTTTCGACTTTGCAAAAGGTACCGATGATTCCGAAAAACGACTTGGTCCGCGTAGGGCTTGCGCACAAGGATGGGTAAGCATCGACCGGATGAAACATGCCATTGCAGCCACCACCTGCTTAGCCTGCGTCACCGGACTGCCGTTAGTATTTTTTGGCGGACTGGAAATGATACTCATCGGACTCTTGTGCGTAATATTCAGTTTTCTATATACCACCCATCTGTCTTATATGGGCATGGGCGACATTTTGGTTTTAGTATTCTTCGGCATAGTTCCGGTTACAACAGTATATTACCTTCAGTTCCACACCGTCACTTGGACCGTGTTCTGGGCTTCAGTCGGTTGCGGCATTGCTATCGATGCATTGCTCATTGTAAACAATTTCCGCGACCGCGACACCGATAGGGAATCAGGCAAACAAACCATCGTTGTGAGATTTGGTGCCACTACTGCCCTTCGTTTATATCTTGCTACAGGATGGATAGCTTACGCCCTCTGTTTACTGTTTTGGGCAGAAGGCCACCCTCTTGCATTCGTCCTTCCTACTATCTACGTTGTTCTTCACAGTTTCACCTGGCTAAAGATAAAACGCATCTACCGCGGGAAGGCCCTCAACATTTGCCTTGGGGAAACCGCACGCAATATCTTCATCTATGGTCTGACAGTAACAATCGGCTTGTTGCTCTGACACCAATTCCCTTTCATTAAGCCATAAGCCCTCTATCTTAGATAAAAGTAATATATGGCGGCAAGGGCAGCAATCACAGCCACTGTCACAACAGTTTTTATCAGACATCCAGCCACTTTCTTTATCACAAAAAAGCCCACTACCACGAGGAGCAAGATAAAAATATAATATACAAATGATTCCATAACGTAAAGTAAAAAACAGATTACATGATTACTTGAACAACTGCCTGAACTGTGTAGGTATGGGAGTTTCAAATTCCATACGCTCGTGGGTCACAGGATGAGTGAAGCACAAGAGGAATGCATGAAGGCAGAGACGGTGAAGAGGATCGTTACCGTCACCATATTTCACGTCGCCACATACAGGATGTCCCATATCAGCAGAATGAACCCTAATCTGGTTTTTTCGCCCCGTCTCCAACTTATATTCCACCAGCGAATAGTCAGTGGTGCGGTCAAGAGTGAAAAAATGCGTAACGGCATACTTTCCCCCATTATCCACAGGCGACGAATAAGTCACATAAGCCTTGTTGTCTTTCAGCCAGTTAGCAATCGTACCATTATCCTGTTCCATTTCCCCGCTAACCACAGCCACATACCTTCTGTCATACACGATGTCGTGCCAGTTATGTTCAAGAATCTGCTCAGTCTCCATATCCTTGGCATAAACCATCAGTCCGCTTGTGTCACGATCAAGCCTGTGCACAACATGCGCCCTACATTTCTGACGGCTTTTATGAAAATAGTCGTCGAGCACGCTTTTCACATTCAGCGACGAATGACCAGCAGCCATAGACAATATTCCTACATTCTTCTCCACCACCACTATCCATCTGTCTTCATATACTATCTTCACATACCTGCTTTTGAACGCCGCCTGATTACGTTTTGTCTGGCTGACAGCAACCTTCATGCCCGGCTTGAGCAAAAAGTCAAACTGTGTCACACATTTCCCGTTCACTTTTATGCCACGTCCTTGCAATGTAGCCTTTACCTTTGAGCGAGACTCACCTACTGTAGCAAGAAGATATTCAAGCAGTGGCATCTCCTCTGTAACCTCGAAGTACTTATAGTCACCTTTCGTGTTGTATCCGTGCTTGTAACCCATACACATTATTAAATTAATATTAATCGGGCGCAAAGGTACTAAAAAATATCGGTTCGGCAAAGAAAAGCATAAGTATATCTTTTATTAAGAGAATGTATTAAGAAACAGAAAAAATGCATATTATTGCAAAAATAATAAGTTACAGGTAAGATAAAACAGACAAAAAGTAGCAAAAAGAAAGTTTTTTGTAATTTTTTCAAGAAAAATGTTTGCATTTTCAAGAATTTATTGTACCTTTGCAACCGAAAACAAAAAAAACAGAAAGAAAACAATAACACATAAACAACTAAAAGAAGAATAAATTATGAATGCACAACAAGTAGTAGAGGAACTTAAGCAAAGATTCCCCAATGAGCCTGAGTATATCCAGGCAGTGAGCCAAGTACTTCCCACCATCGAGGAAGAGTACAACAAGCATCCCGAGTTTGAAAAGTCAAACCTCGTTGAGCGTCTTTGCATTCCAGACCGCGTCATCGAGTTCCGTGTTACATGGACCGACGACCAAGGCAAGGTTCACACCAATATGGGTTACCGCATCCAGCACAACAACGTGATTGGTCCTTATAAGGGAGGTATCCGTTTCCACAAGTCGGTGAACCTTGGTATTTTGAAGTTCCTCGCATTCGAGCAGACATTCAAGAACTCCCTGACAACCCTTCCTATGGGTGGTGCCAAGGGTGGTTCCGACTTCTCTCCACGCGGCAAGAGCGATGCTGAGGTAATGCGTTTCTGCCAGGCTTTCATGACAGAGCTTTATCGTCATATCGGTCCTGACGAGGACGTTCCAGCTGGCGACATCGGTGTTGGTGGCCGTGAGGTTGGTTACATGTTTGGCATGTACAAGAAACTCACCCACGAGTGGAGCGGTGTGCTTACAGGCAAGGGCCGCGAGTTCGGAGGTTCACTCATCCGTCCTGAAGCAACTGGTTATGGTACAGTATACTTCCTTCTGTCAATGCTTGAGACCCGCGGCATAAGCCTCGAAGGCAAGAAGGTCCTCATCTCTGGTTCTGGTAACGTAGCACAATATGCCACAGAGAAGTGCATCCAGCTTGGTGCAAAGGTTCTCACGCTTTCTGATTCAGATGGTTACATCTACGACCCGGATGGCATCGACCGTGCAAAACTCGACTATGTGATGGAACTGAAAAACGTTGAGCGCGGACGTATCAAGGAGTATGTAGAAGAATATCCTAACGCAGTATATCATGCAGGCGAGCGTCCATGGGGCGAGAAGGCCGACATTGCCCTTCCTTGCGCCACACAAAACGAAATCAACGGCGAGCAGGCTCAGACACTTGTCAACAACGGCGTATTCGCAGTGGCAGAGGGTGCAAACATGCCTTCTACACCAGAGGCCGTAAAGGCATTCCAGGATGCAAAGATACTCTACGCTCCTGGTAAGGCGTCAAATGCTGGTGGTGTGGCTGTTTCCGGTCTTGAGATGAGCCAGAACTCTGAGCGTCTGAGCTGGACTTCAGAAGAGGTTGACAACCGTCTGAAGCTCATCATGAAAGACATTCACGAGAACTGCGTGAAGTACGGCACACAACCCGACGGCTATATCAACTACGTGAAGGGTGCCAATGTGGCAGGATTCATGAAGGTAGCCAAGGCCATGATGGCTCAGGGCATCGTTTAAAACCGACAGTTTAATAATTGTTTTGTGTAATTTCGTATAGTATTATTGGTAATTATGAATTGCCCTATACAATATATGGTATAGGACATTCATAGTTACCAATTCTTTTTATACCAAGCTCCCAACATAAGGGATAAAAAAGGTTAAATTATCAGAATACGAAACATTTTGTCACAACATTATTTTCATATCTTAATAATTATTTGTACCTTTGCAGCCGATTTTAGTCTGTTGGGGCTTGGTCAAGCGGCTGCACGAAGTATGCCCGCCTCGCAGAGGAAACCCGTTTAATAAATAAAAATGTACGCAATCGTAGAAATTAACGGTCAGCAGTTCAAGGCAACTGAGGGAGCAAAGCTCTTCGTCCATCACATGAAGGACGCTCAGCAAGGCCAGTCTGTTGAGTTTGAGAAAGTACTGCTCGTGGATAATGACGGAGCAGTCAAGGTTGGTGCACCTACCGTAGATGGTGCAAAAGTAGTATGTGAGGTTGTGAACCCACTTGTAAAGGGTGACAAGGTCATCGTTTTCAAGATGAAGCGTCGCAAGGACTATCGTAAGAAGAATGGTCATCGCGCTCAGTTCACACAGATTGAAGTTAAACAAGTAATCGCTTAAATTCAGGAGGAAGTAAGAAATGGCACATAAAAAAGGTGTAGGTAGTTCTAAGAACGGCCGTGAATCAGCTTCACAAAGATTAGGCGTAAAGATTTGGGGTGGCCAGCAGTGCATCGCAGGCAACATCATCGTTCGCCAGCGTGGTACAAAGCACAACCCGGGCAATAATGTTGGTATTGGCAAGGACGATACCCTGTACGCTTTGGTTGACGGCACTGTGAATTTCAAGAAGACACGCTATAACAAGAGCGTTGTATCTGTCATTCCAAACGCAGAAGCCTAACAATAATTTATCAAGACAAAATTTATTCCAAACAAACAACAGAATCCCATGGCCTTAGGTCATGGGATTTCTGCATATTGTCGTATCTGTCATTCTGTTGCTCCTGGATGTAGTTTCACTATAGCATCCCGACATTGTTCCATAAGCCATTTGGGAGTGCTTGTTGCCCCACATATCCCTATTGTGCCAATATTGTCAAGCCATTCCGGCATAATTTCTTCCGGGCCCTCTATCAGGCGACTGTTATTGTTCACCCTCCGGCACTCGTCGAAAAGCACCCTTCCGTTGCTGCTTTTTCTTCCGCAAACGAATAGCACCAGGTCATGCCTGCTGGCAAAACTGCTCACATTTGGCATGCGGTTAGCCACCTGTCTGCAAATGGTGTCAAAGCTTTTGAACGTGGCCTTTGGTGAGATATGGCTCTGTATGTAATCAATGATACGGTGAAACTCGTCAAGCGACTTTGTTGTCTGCGAATACAGATAAATATCTCTGTTGAAGTCGAGATTCATCACATCCTCAAAATGAGCCACCACGATGGCGCGGCTCTGTGTCTGTCCCACCAGTCCGAGCACCTCAGCATGTCCGGGTTTCCCGAATATCACTATCTGCGCGTCAGGACAAGTCTCATATTGCTTAAGTATCCTGCGTTGCAGCTGTAGCACCACCGGACACGTGGCGTCTATGATTTCAATATTGTTTCTCTTTGCCAGTTCATAAGTCTCAGGCGGTTCTCCATGAGCCCTGAGTAGCACCTTTGCGTCATGCAAGGTCTCCATGTCCTCATGTGTGATTGTTATCAGTCCTAACATCTTCAGTCGTTCACATTCCATACCGTTGTGCACAATGTCGCCCAAGCAATAAAGCGTAGACCCTTTAGCCAGTTCTTCTTCCGCTTTTTTTATGGCAGTAGTAACCCCGAAGCAGAATCCGCTTCCGTTGTCTATTTCTATCTTTAGCATTATAGCTCAATTATTTGTTTTGCTGAATAATTGGATTTCAAGGAGTAAATTATGAGAAGTAGTGGTCGAGCAGTTCTCCTGCAGCCGCAAAACTGGTCTTCTCTCCATTGAGCACCGCCCGTTCAGCGTTTTTCATCATTACCTTTATCTCTGGATTGTTGTAGAAGCTACGATGTAATTGTTCGTTAATTGTTTCATACATCCAGTATTTGCTTTGCTCGTTTCTTCTATACTGGAAATATCCGTTATGCTTTACAAAGTCGATATATTCATATATCATGTCCCACACTTCCTTTACTCCAGTGCCGTAGAATCCGCTATAGCACAACACCTTTGGCAGCCATCCGCTTTCAGGTTTCGGGAAGAAATGCAGGGCGTTACGATAATTTGTAGCAGCCATATGGCATCGGTCCACGTTTTCTCCGTCACATTTGTTAATCACTATGCCATCGCTGATTTCCATTATTCCCCTTTTTATTCCCTGTAGTTCATCTCCTGTCCCAGCCACTTGCAGAAGCAGGAAGAAGTCCACCATCGAATGGCATGCAGTCTCGCTCTGCCCCACCCCGACAGTCTCAACGAATATCTTGTCAAAACCGGCAGCCTCACAAAGTATTATGGTCTCACGTGTTTTCCTTGCCACGCCTCCAAGAGAGCCAGCCGAAGGACTAGGTCGAATAAACGACTTCGGATGCTGTGACAGTTTCTCCATACGAGTCTTGTCACCCAATATAGAACCTTTTGTCCTTTCAGAACTAGGGTCAATGGCAAGCACCGCCAGTTTTCCCCCATGCTCTTCAAGCACATGAGTCCCAAACACGTCTATCGACGTAGACTTTCCGGCTCCAGGCACCCCGCTGATGCCCACCCTTATGGAATTTCCACTATAAGGAAGACATTTCTCAATTACTTCCTGCGCCTTAGCCTGATGATCAGGGTTAACGCTTTCCACGAGAGTGACCGCCTGACTGAGAATAGTCACGTCACCCTTCACTATACCTTCCACCATATCTGCCACCGATAATTGTCTACGGCGAAATCTCATGCGGTTGAGGTATGGGTTTACTGTGGCTTGTTGAGTCACACCGCTGTTCACTGTCAGTCCCTTATATTCTTCGCTATTCTCTGGATGTATCATAATTATCGTGTTTTTATGTAAATATCTATTGTATTATTCATTCCTCCACCTTCAACTCAATCTTAGGTTTGTTTGGGTCGTTGGTTATCATGAGTATACGTGGTTTAGTACGAGCCTTTACGAAAGGTTCTTTTTCTACGGTCACCTTTAGTGTTGTCTTCTCAGCCGGTTTAAGTTCCCTTTTTCCAAGAGTCAGTTTCAGTGCCTTTGAGAACATGTGAATCGACGATATTTGCAGATTGCTTTTTCCAGTGTTCATTATCTCTATTTTCTCCGTATGCTTATCCTTTTGCGAGAAGTCGACCTTTATGTTGTTAGCCGAGAGTTTTATCGCTGGAGCGTTCAGTCTTTGTGTCTCAGTGAGTTGTGCAAACTGCGGTAGAAGTACAGCGGCAGCCGTTAATTCATTTTCTGCGCTAACCTTGTCTCCTGGGTTGTTGGCAAGATACACCGATGTCTGAGTTATGCCATATTCATTAAGTTTGTCGGAGTTGAGCGTCACTGTAAGTTTTCCCTGATGCCCAGGTCTCAGGTATTCCACCGACGAGGCAACTTCGAGATATGGCGGCAAGTGCATGATGTTAGGCTGCAGCACTTTTGTCCCGTCGTTTATGAGGTGTAGCACGATAGAAGGTCTGTCACCTTTGTTCACGTCGTCAAATTCCAAGTCAGTTTTGTCCACTCTCAAGTCGCCTATCTTATATGGATATTCGCCCGAATAGTCAGTCACCTCTTCCACCACAATACCTTTCATTGTAAGGTAAATAGGCGTCTTTGACCCGTTGCTATACACTGCGGCCTCCTTAAAGAAGTGTCCCATCTGTCTTGCGTCGTAAGTAAGTTTAATCTCAAAATCTTGGTCTGCCTGCACCACTTGTTTTGGATATTCAGCCTTTAGGCATCCGCAGCTTACTTTCACGTCGTCGATGATCAACTGTTTAGAGCCTTTGTTTTTCATTTTGAATGTCACTGTAGCAGGTTTTGAGTATTCAATTTTGCCACAGTTCATGTCCTTGTCTTTCACTATTATCTTCTGTGAGTTTGCTGTTGCGGAGGCAAGCAGCATCAGAAGTGCTACTGTTGTCTTTTTGTTCATATTCTTGTTTATACGGTTTTCTGTTTGGTTATTATTATTTTACGATGAGCGTTGTGCCGCCGTTTGAGGCCTTAAACTCTGGTGCATAAGCACATTGGGCAGTACATGAGCCGCTGCAATAAGTCCCGTTGCGGTCTATGAAGTATTCTGTCTCGATGACATGCTCTCCTTTCGCCATCCGGTCGAAGAAGTAGTAAGTGGCATTGTCTTTCGGCATGCAGTAATAGCCGTTGCGGTATCCGCTGAGCTGCGTTATTGGTTCCATACACGAAGCCCTTCTGTCCACTATCTCCACGAAGTCCATGTTTCGTTCAGCAATGACCGTGATACGCACTTTCACCCTGTCGCCCACCTTCAGTCCTTCCTTTGGCATCACCATCTCACGCTTCACCTTCAGCCCTTCTCCGCTTGCGGCAATCTTATCCGTTTTCTGCATAAACTGAGCATATACGTTGCCCCATGAGGTGTGGTCGGAAGTGGTGGTGAAAGTGAGTTTTTTCTCACCTTCGTATGCCATCACAGCCTTTTGATATCCCATTCCCGCCGTAGCCTTTGGCAGTTCCACCTTTCTGTTGTCAATGCTCACGTCGGTCTGTCCCGAAGCCGAGAGAGCAGTCTTGTTGTCGAGCAGGAAGGCATTTATGGCATCCACACTGTTCACCGGAGTGTCCCAAGCCTGCGTGCGTTTCTGCTGCAACAGCCATCGTCTCATCTCGTCAATTATCGACTTTTCCTTTACACCCTTGTCTCCACACCTTATTATAGCCTCTATGGCAGCCGTCTGAGTGGGTATGGTATAGTCGCGCCAGGTGGTTACGGCACGGTAGGAGTCGAAGTATCGTCCGTTGGCGGCGGTGGCCACGGTATGTTCTTCTATGCTCTTCACATAAGTCTTTGCCGTTTTGGTGTCGCCGTTGTGTTGGAGCACGATGGCCGCCAAAGCCTTTGCGAACATCGACATGGTCTTCGACTCTTTCTTCAGCAGGGCTGTGAGATAGTCAGATGCCGCCTTGGCCTGAGCCTTTGGCGTTCTGTCGAGTATGGCGTTGGTATAGAGATATTCGAGGGCTGAGCTACCTGGGAAAGTCTGTTGGTTACCCTTTTTCTCTTCCCGTTTCATGTTCTCCACCATTGTTGTCATCTCGGTGTCGAGATAGTTCAGCGCATTGTTGAGCATTGTGTCGTGAGTGTTATCTCCGGTGGCAGTCTTCATCCTTGCGAGAATAGTCGTTATGCCCTGAGTCATCCATGCGTTACCCTTCATTCCCTGCCACCAGCTCCACGAGCCGTCGGTGTTCTGCAGCTTTCTCAGCTTGTCAGCCGCAGCATTTAGCCTTGCCTCCATGGCGTTGTTGTCAAAGAGCATCGCGAGCGCATGTTTCTGTTCTGTTTCCGTCTCTGCGTCGCCCACCCATGGTGTCTCGCTTGTCAGCACGTCCTTCAGTTCCATGTTTTTCTCAAGGTTGGCGGCCAGTGTTCCCTCGCCCGCTCTTTCCTCCTTCCAGAGTCTGAACGTCTTCACGGCTTCCGGATTCTTCTGTGCAATGTGTCGGGCTATGGTGTTGGCGTATAGCGACGTTGCGAGGTCCACGGCGTTGTTTGTGTGTGGCTGTGCCATTGTCGGCAGAGCCTGTACCATCAGCCATGCGGGGTTGTTGGTGTGCTCTATTGTCAGTCTCGATGTCTCGTCTTTCACTGCAAACATTTTCGTCAGGTCCACGCTCACCGAACCAGGTTTGTTCTGTGTAAACGTCTTAGTCACCGTCACCCTTTCCTTGTCAGGCAGCACCGCAATGTAGTGTTGCTCTCCGTCGCTGAAGGTGTTTCCGTTAGCCACTATCTTGACAACGAGGAGAGTGTGGCTTCCGTCGGCCTTATAGTCAAAGGCGGCCACCGTAGTCTTGTTCACAGCCACGCTGAACGGCTTTGAAAGCGTTGCCAAGGTCTTTTCCGTTTCCGGGTCGATGATGTCCATTCTCACCGTGCCCTGTATATCCTGGTTTCCAGTGTTGAATATCTTTGCCGTGAACTGCGTCAAGTCTCCTGTACGCAAGAATCGCGGCAGGTTTGGCTGCACCATCACCTCTTTCTGCGCCACGGTCTCCCCTTCTATGTATCCGGTCATCATGTCCGTGGTGTTAGCCAGTCCCATCATTCGCCATGAGGTAAGTGTTTCGGGCAGTGTGAAGGTCAGGCTCACCGATCCGTTTTCGTCGGTGGTAAGCATCGGCATGAAGAAAGCCGTTTCGTTCATGTTTTCTCTTATGTTCTCTTCCTGCGGTGTAGAGTTGTCGTATCCGGTTTCCTTCTTTTCCGCTTTATTATTGTCCATTTCCGTTGCGGCAACCATTTCCTCCACAGCCATATCGTCCATTACTTTTGCCGCTACACCGTTCATGGCTTTTGCAGAAGACATGTAAAGCTTCTCCTTGCTTAATCCCCTCACCATTGGTCTCATGAGACGTTCGAAGAGCGACTCGTCGAAGCTACTGAAGCCGAAGTTATGGAAAGTAAAGCTGTTGAACTTCTGCTGCATGAAACGAGTCATATATCGATTGGCCAATGAACTGTTCCATGTAGACTGTGGCAGTGGCAGCCATTGGCTCACGTTGAGTGTCCACTGGTGTTGGCGCAGGTCGTCGAGCGACTTGTCGTACATCGTGGCCATCAGTCTTGCGTCTGCGGGTTTGCCGTCAGGGCGAGTCACCGTGAGTTTCCACTGTTCCTTCTGTCCTGGCAGTAGCCTGTCGCGGAAAGTAGTCCACTTCAGCTTGAGTCGCTTGTCGGGTGTTGGCCGTGAAATCCTTGCCGTATGCTTATAGCACTTCCCATCCTTCACCCATGCCAAGGTGACGGTTATTCCCTTGCCGAATTCCTTTTTGTATTTCAGTCTACGGTTTATCAGTTCGTTTTTCTTGTCCACATATCCCTGTTCCACCACATTGTCTTCAGCAAAAACGGTATAGAATATGTGTGTATTGCCGGAGGCTCCTGCCTGAAGCACCACGTCTCCCCCTTCCGTAAACTTTTCTGAAGAGCAATAGAACCAGTCGTCGGTCTTCACACACGGCACCTTGTCGTCAAGTCCAAAGGCCACAAACTTCTGTTCCAGTGTGTCGCTGTCACAGATGGCAAACAATGTATGTTCTCCTGACGCGAGGCGTTCCGGCAGGGCTATGGGCAGCATGGTGCGTCCGTTGAGCCATACGCCGTTGTCCACCCTCATTCTCACGTCGGTGCTTACGTCTATTCCCGCGGAGTTCTTCAGATACACGATTACACTCTTCAGGCTGTCTGCCAGCACCTTGTCGCCCAGGTTGCAGCTGATGGCAGTCGTACGGCTTCCAAGAGGCAGAGTCATCGTGCCCACTCGGGTTTCTCCGCTGATGTCTGTCACGTCGGCCGTTACCTGGAAGTTGTAGAAGCGTCTTGTTGCCAAGGCTTCTTCGGGCAAGACGAGAGGCAGTTCCACCTCAAAGCGTCCCTCGCCGTCGGTTATGGTCTCTTCGGTCAGCAGTTCCTCGCTTGCGCCGTGGTCGCTGGCCCTCCACCATAATGCCGCCTTCCTTTCCACACGATACACCACGCGTGCCCCCTGCACCGGCACGCCAGCATACGACATCGCCCTACCTTCCACATAGAGAGTGTCGCCGTTGTGGTATGGCGAGTTCACCTTTGGAATCTCAACCTTAAACGACGGGCGCTTGTACTCTTCCACCTTTATTATAGTCGACGCCTCTTCCACCTTCACCGTAAACGAGCCGCTCATCACGCCTTCAGGCAGTATGAAGTCAGTTGTCACTGTTCCGTACTTGTCAGCCTCGAGACTTTTCTCCGCCACGGTCTTTCTGTTAGCGTCGAGCAGTCGTGCAGTCACCTTTCGGTTCTCGTCTGCCACAGAAGTAATCCAGTCGTCCTTGCGGAAGCACACAGCCGACATGTGTACAGTCTGTCCCGGCCTGTATATGGCCCTGTCGGTAAACACTTTTATTGTCGTGCCCTTTCCGTTGTCTTTCTCGTTGTAGAAGTATGACGGCAGCGTCCATCGTGGCGCGGCCTTGTCGTCGTTAGTGTATGCATACTCTATTGTTGGCACCCTCTTCTCATATTTGTAAACCACCTCGCCGTTTTTGTTGCACCGCAATGTCTTCACATCTTTCCCTTCCTTCAGTTCTATTGAAGCGTTTGCCAAGGGCATACCTGTTGTAGAGTTCACCACAGCATATCTCACCTTGTTTCCCGGCAAAGCCTGTTTCAGGAGGGTCACATCGCTCACGTGAATGGCGAGATAAGCCGTTTCGGTTGTGGGCTGCGAGGTCAGTTCCACGAGATACACGCCGCATGGCAATCCCTGTATGGTCAGAGTGTCGTCATACTGTTCGTAATTCGGGCGATAAGGCAGTTGTCGTGTTTCCGTGAGCGGCATCTGCGGGTTTTTGATGTTCTGCTTGAATTTCTTAAACGTCTTGGCGTCATAAACATGCACGTCGTCGTTTCCCGCGAGATTGGTTGTATAAATGCTTGCGGTCACGTTTTTCAGGTTACGCACGTTCTCCAGAGTAATTTTCACCGGCACTCCAGGCCTTACCGTAGTCTGTGTCATTTTGGCGCAAAGACTTGGTCTGGTCAGTTGTTTTTCCTCGTTTCGCATCTCTCCCGCGCGCTGCCATCCAGGCCAGTTTTCGAGTATGAAGTGTATGTATTTTATCTTCTTCTCCGGTTTGCAGTCCTTGCAGAAGTCCATGGCATAGTAGCGTTCTACTGCCGCTTCTCCAGCCACGTCAATATCCTTGTATACATTTACGAGAGAGTCGAGCGAATAGACGTAAGGCGACTTGTTTATGGTATACACTCCGTATTTGTCTGTACGGCTTCTGTCAGCTTTCAAGGCCATAAGAGCGGTGATGCAGGCAGCCCTTCTGTTTCCCGCCATCTCATAATATCTGCTCATGGCAGCAAATTCCCCAGTCTCGTATCCCACCACGCTCAGCAAGTCCTCGGCAAACACCGATGCGTTATAGCCTTCCACCACGAGAGGCTTGTAGTCGTCGGCCTTTGTTTTTGCAAGTATTTCAGGCGACTTCATAGCTTCCTTTGCAAACAGCCTTGCGGTCTGTTGCCATTCTTTCGAAAGAGTATTGCCGTACGAAGAATAAGTTTTCGCCAGCACGGCGGCCATCACCGCACGAGCCACCTCATCGTCTGTAGCGGCCATTTTTGCCTCAAGCCTATCCACGGCAGGCTTCAGCGAGTCAGCAGAAATCTCGTAGTGGCATTTCATTGCCATCACCTCCGCCTTCATCATCTGGCCGTAGGCTTGTTCCAGCCTTGCCTTATCCATTATTTGGCTGAGCAGTTGCAGTTGGGTTTTAGGCAAGTCTTTATTCCCCGCTTCAGTCACTTGTTTCCACAAGGTGGAGTATGTCTTTTGAGCCCATGCCGACTTGGGGCTTATGGCAAGGGCCAATATAAGCGAAATGAAAAATGTCTTCATAATCATAATTATTAAATAACTTATACGAATAAACAGTACAGGTTTCATGTGTCTTGCACCATTATTACTACAAAGATACAACTTTTATTTTACATTCCAATAATATGAAGTAATATTTTCTCAAAATTGTGTTTTATTAACGCTAATGTTAGAAAGAGAGCATCCGCGGTTAATTGTTTGTACATAAGCAATGCAAAATTAATTAATCTTTGGGAGACAGCGGTCTCCCTTTTTATTTTTTTAGCATTGCTAGTTGAATTTTCTTCTGATGGGGGCTTCTCGCCCCCAAACCCCTCGGTGTTTTCTGGTATTAGATTATTTATTCTCATCTACCAGAAAATTGCAGTTCTATGTTGAACTTGCGATAAGCTATTCTGAATATTACTTTTTTAAACTGTTAATCTTGGCACAGACACTCTGCACATGGTCGAGTCCATATAACATTGAACGAGAATCTATTCCCATCCAAGAGAATAATGTCTGAATTTTCTGGTATTCATTAACGATGTAACTTGTATCTATTTCCGATGTATGAAGTCTGAAACAGATAGGTTCATGGTGCGCAATTCTGTTTCTCAAACTGTTCACCTTGTCAAGTTCATTGAATATATAGGTGTTATTGTATTGAATGGCAGCCGATGAACGGGGTTTGTTTGGGAATGCCCTTAACAGACATTGCCCTGTCGCACGATATTGTAGAGAGGAATACATATATTTCCATACTCCGAATTCCATTTCAGCTATCAGTTTGGAATGTGAGTATATGCCTTGTCTATCCAATCGGTTGCATGCTTTTTCTATTATTTTTCTTGTCTCGTTCATGCGACCGTTGGTGAATATTCCATTGATTTGAACAGAATCTTTCAGCCAATTCTCTCCCAAGTTCGTCACCAAAAGACCATCAATTGCATTACGCAATGCCACTTCAAAGCAGCTGACTATTGTAAACATTTCCTGCGACAGACGTAAGTTGTAGCGATACAAAGCCATAGCCTTGCGAGTGTCACCATTCGCAGCATCCTTATATCTCTGCATTCGCTTGGCAGACAAGATTCTTTCAAATTCTAAATATTCCATAAAAATTCGTTCATTTACTTGGTTGTATCAAGAAAAAACACTATCTTTGTAGCGTTGATTCCCGGTAGCCTCTGATTCGTCAAGCTATCGGGTCTTGTTTTTATACGATTCTTGCCTACAAAAATACTTTTTTTTTCTGCGATTACGATTAAACCACATTATATAATTATAGAAAATTAACCGTAAAAAGTTGCTAAAAGTCCTTGCTGTTTCGTATTATTATTATATTTTTGCATCCCGAAAAGAGTTGTTTGACAGCAAACCTATGACAGGACAGTGACCTGTCCCCTGTCCTCTCGGATTAACGCAACGTTTCCGACTGCAGCAGCTTGCAGAGGGTTTGATGCCAGTGCCTGCACACCGACACCGAGAGACCTTCTCTCATCTCATTGGCAGTTACGGCTACATCTTATATGGAAGGTAGCCAACCCTTTATATATAGATGTGCGCCTCGTGGCACACGGACAGTGACCTGTCCCCTGTCCTGTTCTGCAAATATCACGTTTTTATTTCATTTATTATGTTATCGACAATATATTTGTCGCTCATAAGATACAATTCAATCCTGTCATCGCTGAGTTGCTTGCACGTTTCCGAGTTGTAAAACAGGTTCAGTGCCCTTGCTGGAGATATGTCAAGTTCTTCGGACAACATCATGATGATTCTTCCTGTTTTTCTCCAAAGTACATCTTTTCTCATTGCAAAATCCTCCTTTTTATATTAATTCTTTTGATCCGATGAACTTGAGATATTTGTCTATTATCTCTTGATTGAGAATACAAATTTGATGATTAGGTTTTGCATATTTAAGTTGTCCTAATGCCTGTTCTGCGGTAATTCTCCCAATCATATAGTCCTCAACAGTGTCAATAACTCTGTCATTTGCCACGCCTCCTTCGATAAAATCATACCCACTCCATGGTTTTAGTCCTTTGCGACTATTAGTTATAAAATCCAGCCATTCTTTGTTATATTCGTCCATGCAAAGAAATTTGTACCCGGCATTTATGGTGGTTTGATAGTCAAAATCAAATATGTTTATTATGGCTGTATTGGATTTCTTAATAATTTTGACTTTCTTTGCCCATCCATAAGCCTGTTCTTCAATTTTGGTTAGATAAAACCCACGTCCAAAGTCAAGGTGCTCTCTGCCGACATGAGCAAGCGGACGTTCTATTTTAAGTATTGAACCATGAAACAGTATCATAAGAATAAGAATTATTATGTTTTTTCCCAATTATTTAGAGCTTCAACAACATCCTCTGCCACATACTCCAAACTTTGGGTGTGTTCTACATCATATAAATCAAAGAGTAGGTTCTTGACAAGCCCCACCTTATCAAGGCGATTGTGCATTTCCGAAGGGGTAATCCCCATTAGGTCAGCAGCGGCTCCTATTGCCATCACTGCAAAATGTACTTTTTCAGCTTCATTATTATGAATATTTTGTTCTATCATATATATAATATTTTTCGCTGCAAATATACTGCTTTTTTATGAATTATCAAAGGGGAAGTGTTAAAATTATGCTCTTCTGAGAAAAATATCCTCTAAAAGTTTTCTCTTTTCGTATATCATTCGTACCTTTGGTGCGGGTTTCATTCCGGTGAGCCAATGGCTCCTTCCGATGATTTCCAATGACATTGGGAGGGACAGGGGACAAGTCCGTGTCCTGCCTCCTCATTTTTTGTAACATTTGAGATTATATTTTTGAATATTCCTGCGGGACAGTGACCTGTCCCCTTCCTGTCTGTTTCTACAGCGGATGGGTATCTATGCGGATGTTATTTCACTGCGATTTTTATGTTTTCCTTGCCAATCTTGGCGACTACGATAGAGCTGGATTGCGCGGCGAAGGATGTTGTGCCGTTGATGGCGGTGGCGGAGCCGAGGGCTTTGCCATCTATGCCATAGAAGCTGACCTTCTCGTTGTTGTCGAGGCCGTAGATGTAGATGAAACCACCGGCAGAGTGGATGGCGATGCCACGGGCTTCTACAGATTCAATACCTACGGTTTCTTCGATAGCCTTAATCGTTCCAAAGTCGCTCCAAGGAGCTGTTGTTTTATAAGCCTCGATTGCAGATGCAGGAACGTGAAGTGTTGCATTTTCTATATATGTTCCATTGAAAATCCAAACATTAGTTGATGGAACTTCCTCTGAGTAACAATAAACGTTTTTTAAATTATCACAACAATCGAAAGCCCAATCTCCAATACTTGTCACGGAATTCGGGATTGTGACTGATGTCAAGCCGCTGCATTCAGAGAAAGCCCAATCTCCAATACTTGTCACGGAATTCGGGATTGTGACTGATGTCAAGCCGCTGCAGTAAAAGAAAGCATGACTTCCAATACTTGTCACGGAATTTGGGATTGTGACTGATGTCAAGCCAGAACAATCATCGAAAGCACCTCCTATAATTTTTGTAATATTTTCTGGAATAGAATAATGGCCAGTATATGTTTTTGGCAAATATACAAACAAATCATTTACAATTATCGTATTTTTTATTCCATCACAACGGTTCAATACGTAATCTCCAATACTAGTTACAGAATTCGGGATTGTGATTGATGTCAAGCCTGAACATTCATCGAAAGCCAACTCTCCAATACTTGTTACAGAATTCGGGATGGTGATAGATGTTAAGCCCGAACAACCAGAGAAAGCGCCATCACCAATACTTGTTACTGAATTCGGGATGGTGATTGATGTCAAGCCTGTACAGTAACTGAAAACAAAATCTCCAATACTTGTTACAGAATTCGGGATGGTGATTGATGTCAAGCCGTAGCAATCCCAGAAAGCATAATCTCCAATACTTGTTACAGAATTCGGGATTGTGATTGATGTCAAGCCGCTGCATCCTCCGAAAGCAGATCCTCCAATACTTGTCACGGAATTAGGAATCGTGATAGAGGTGAGTCCGCTGCAACCGTTAAAAACCCTCTTTTCAATAATTGTTATAGAATTAGGAATCGTGATTGATGTCAAGCTGCTGCAATCAGAGAAAGCCCAAGCTCCAATACTTGTCACGGAATTAGGAATCGTGACTGAGGTGAGGCCGATGCATCCATCGAAAGCAGATTCTCCAATACTTGTCACGGAATTAGGAATCGTGATTGATGTCAAGCTGGTACAATCATAAAAAGCCATTTCTCCAATACTTGTTACGGAATATTTTGAACCATTATAAGTAATAGATTCGGGAATCACTATGTCACCTGAATATTCATTGTCGCCGTCCGTCACTGTGGCGGTTGTTTCAGAAATGTCATAGTAAATTCCATCTACCTCAACAACATCTGCGGATGCAGAGATTGAGAATAAAACGCTAAGGATGAGCGTTGTCATTAATGCAGTAAATCTTTTATTCATAATATTTTTCCCGACACATATTTCAGCCACGAGGTCGGGTGTTAGCGTATTGTTATTTATGTTTCTGCTTGTAGGGACTTTACTTTATGTAAGTCCGTTTTTTCCTTTTTCCTGCGGGACAGCGACCTGTCCCCTGTCCTCTCCGGGAGGCAGTTCAGTGGGCAGCGACTTCATCACCACGCCTGCCGTTGCCAACTGCAAGTCCTCGGGCAGGCCGTGAAATGTCCTGTCAAACTTCTCAAGAGCCAAGGGTAACATGTTTTTGTCGGTTATTACGGCAAAGACGTTCACGTTTTGTGTCGATTTAGCAATAATGTCTGTCAGTTCCATTATCCGCGCCTCTTTCTTCTCCAGTTCCTGCTTCAGTTCCTCCACAATCCTGTCCTGCTCTACCTTGACCTCTTTCAGCATTAAGATTTCCTCCTCCGCACGCTGTAGCTTGCTTCTTAGTGCACATATCTCCTCCGACATTTCCAGTCTCTTGTCGATAAGTGCGTTAAACTCGTCGATGTTTATCTGCATATCGTTCCCCTTTCTTTTTATTGAAAAACGCTGCGAAGATACGAAAAAAAACAATTACTTCCAAACTTTTCACATTATTTTTGGGAACAGAAAAATATGTTCTGACTTGGGAGTCAAGAGAAAAGGATAAAGTATGAATATAAGTTTAGATGGTGATGAGTATTCCTTATTATATTTCATTGGGGACAGGGGACAGTGACCTGTCCCCTGTCCTGTTAATAATAGGCCCCAAATATACAAAAATGTGACGAAAGAGCACGTAAACGGAACGGGGCATAGGGACAGGTACCACTGATTCGCGACAAATAACGAACCTACGTACTGAAGTGACCTAATCCCTAATTCCTACTTCCCCAAGAATTCCCTCATTGTGTTCTGATAGAGGTTTCCGTAGTTGTCGGCATTGTATATCGTGACGTGCGAACCGAGAGTTCCTGTGAACGCCACGTTGTAGAGGTCGCGGAGAGATGTCGCAGGGTCGGAATACAGACGGGAGATGATGGACGAAGTGAAGCGGTTGGTAAGATAGACATTATAGGGGGCATACCACAGGTCGGCCTTCGACGACTCGTTGGCATTGGCTGCCGTCATCACGAGCAGTCCGGGAATGCCCTCGCACTCCTTTGCCACTCCGCCTGAATAGCATGCCTCAACTATCCACATCATCTTGCGGAACCGCTGCTCGTCGCTCATCTTCTGCAGTATGCGCGCCATCTGCTTACCCGACACAAGGTCGATGTCGCCAAGGGCAAGTCCTGCCTGCGTGCCGTGACTACTCCAGAAGAAGAGCACGTTGTCGCCTGCGCCACTGTCGAGCACTTCGGGGTGGGCAGCGTCCGCCTTGCCCGAGAAGATGACGGCAAGGTCGTTGTAGGTGATGTCCTCAAGGCGGTAGTCAACGACAACGTTCTTATACAGGTTGTCTCCATCCACCGAGCGGCGCACCACTCCCTTCTCGGGATTGTTGGCGTTCTGCGCGAGGTCGTCAGCCATGATGAGTATGATGTCGTCGTCGCTATAGCCCGAATTGCGGAGCATCTGGTAGTATTCGAGCGCATCGGCCTGGAAACGGTAGTTCTCCCAACCGCCCGAACCGGCAATGATGACCGCCTTGTTGCCCGTGAGGGCAGGATAGCCAATGTCGGACATGTGCTCGTCGAACTGCTGCTGGTAGGTCTTGTTCCATTCCCAGCTGACTATGGGAGACGAGGAGTGCTCGTCCTCGGAACGCTTCATATAGTTGAGCGAGAGGAACTGTCCCTCATACACCATCCAGAAGTCGTAGGTGGAATGGGTGATGAGCGTGTAGTTCTTGGGATCGAAATCGAGCTTGCCCACGGCACCGCTCACCTCGGGTACACCGCCCTCGGCAATCGTCTCGAAAGCCTGCTTCATGTTGCCCGACATCCATCCGCCCTGACTGTCGGAGTGGTAGTAGAGCAGGGTGCCGACGGCATAGTTGAGGTTGTCGAGATTATGCACTTCGTCATAACGGCTTGCAAGACAGGTGAGCATGATGGCATCATACAGCTCGGCATCGCCATGGATGGGAGCCTCGCCGAAGCGAGATTTATACACCACGCCAAAGCCCGAAGCGGGGTCAGCCACAAGGTTGAGTCCCACAAGTCCCTCGTTCTTCAGCATGGCGGGCTCGTAGGCACGGTCGGTGAAGAAAGGTACAGAGAAATGGGAGAAGTTGTCCATCTTGGTACATTCGTACATGATGGAAGCCTCCTCGGCATTGTTTGGCACGCATAATGTCAAGATCGGATTATTGGCGCACGCCTTGAGATAGGCATCGGGGATTTCCGACTTGTCCTTATATGTGGCAAGGCCCACGGGATTAAGTCCCATCTCGGCTGCCTGGAAGGCAAACCAATCCACGAAGGTCTGTCCGTAGTCGTTGTCGCAGGCAAGCAGGGCTACATCAAATTGAACCCCTCCATCAGCCATGAGCGAGAGCAGTATCTCGCACTGCGTGATGTCACTCTCGGAGAGTCCCCAGTAGTTGCCGTGTTGACCGAAGATGCGCGCCAGCTCCTGCGAGGTGTTGAAGGTGAACATGGTCTTGTCGGTCTTGGCGCACTCGTAGGCGAGCGTCTTGGTGTGCTGGTCGTCATAGCAACCCACCACGGCTGCTATGTCCTGGCGCGTGGCAAGTTCCACGGCCAAGGAAGCGAGGGCAGTGGTGTCCTCGTCGTAGTATTCGTAGGATGGCACTACCCCACCCCTTGCCATTGTGATGTTCTCGCGTGCCATGTCGAGTATGCGCTGCACGCGCTCCTGGCGGTCGCCCTTCTTGAGCACCACGGCTATTTTCACCTCGCGGTTGGAGATGACCTCAGGACTGTCGGTGGCGATGTTGTTGTCGTCGGAGCAGGAGAAGAGGAGGAGGAAGATTATTATTAATAGGGAGTTAAAGAAGTTACTTGCTCTTTTCATACTCTGTCTCCTTTCCTAAGATATTGTTCTTGAATGTTTCTATGCCTTGTGCGTCAGTTTCCTTCCAGTCGTGACAATAGATGACGTTGACATAACCCGAATCCCAGAGGAAATCCTGGTGTTGGGGTATTTCCTTCTTATCAAGCCACAGGGCGATGAAGTCTTTGGTGGCACTGCCGATATTTTTGACGAGAGAGCAGTTCATCAGACCCGAATATGCAGACATGTCACCGTCGATACCCGCAGTATAGACACCTTGGTTGCGCGAGAACTGATATACAGCCTTGTTGCTGCCGCCTGCCACGGGGAAGAAGAAGGTGTGTCCTGATTCGTATAGGCGGTTGCAGAGGGCGTATGCTTCATTGGGCATGTTGTAGCCGTCGCCTTCCTTGTCGGAGATATAAGATATGGTGGCATCCGCTCCTCCTGCCTCAATGAACCCGTCGCGGAATCCCTGTGCGGCTCCGTCAACATTACGGTCGAAGGGATTGGCGGCAAGCACGGCTGCCTTGTAGTCAGATTCATCCTTATTGGTTAGGGCTGTGTATGCACCGATGAGATATGCCGCGCCATACATGCCTATGCGGAAGGTATATACGCCGTTGATGGGTTCGTGGGTCTCGTAGAGCAGCACTGAGCTGTTGGCGTCCGAAGGGCGCACCGAGGAGTTACGCAAGGCACTCTCATACTGGTTGCTGGCGAAGATGAACAGCCGTCTCTCGTCCTTGGCGGTCTTCTGCGCCCATTTGTTGTAGATGGCGATACCGTCCTCCACCGATGCGGGCACATGCATCATGACGTCGAAGCCCAGCCGCTTGCGCGACTCCTCAAGTCCCGTGAGTATGATGTCGTTATAGCCCAAGTCACCGAAGCCGGATGGCGAGAACACGACCTCCACCACATTAGTGGAAGTCAATGAGGGTGTAGTGTTGTTTTCATCGTTATCCGAACACCCTATAATAGAAAAAAGGATGGCTACTATAAAAACTACACGGATAACATTCCTCGTTATGATACCATTCATTTGTGATTCACGTTAATTCATCAGTGGAATACTATGTGTTTGACCGTCCTTAACAGCATAGCTACGAAGAAGCCAATAGTCATCATATGGAGTTAAATTAGTAAACGATGAGCCCCAAACCAATTCATCTTTATTGAAGTTATGGAACAACCTCTCTGCCTCCTCCATATCTTCTACAAAGAAGCTATAGACGGTAGGAGTGAGCGCGTCCATGACAGTCATTCGCATTGGAAGGAGGATGCTGTCGTTCTCGGCAAAGATTCCAAGGTTCTTGCGGAAATACTCCGCCTGGTCAACACCTTCGATGGTAATGCCACCACCATTACTGCTGTTGTTCTCGTCGTCGTCGGAGCAAGCCGACATTGTCATTGTTGTGAATAATCCCGCTATCGCAAGCCATATCACAGAAAGAACCATGTTCTTCATTCCTAATTTATTTTTTTTAAGTTATTTACAAAATTGTGCTGCAAAATTAATGAAAAAAGGGGAAACAGAAAAGACAAAACGGGAAAAAAATCGGTCAAAACGGAAAAACACCGTTCAAAACGGAAAAAAAGTCATATTTCCACCATTTTGGGGGTGTGGACACTGGGGGTGTGGGCGTCTCGCCCGCACCCCCAGTCGCCAGCACTGCTTACACATGGCTATAGGAATTTTGAGATTACATTGTTGAAGTATTCATCAGAACTGGTGTCCTCAGTTTCAGATGTCACCTCGATTTCTATCTCCTTTTCTCTCTTGATGTGGTCCATCAGTTTGCGGAACACTAAGTTTGAGTCTATGAGGCAGTTTGCAGACTCAATGCCCACCAAGATACATCCAGCCGAATGTTTCGGCACATTGCCGGTATGTATTTGTATGCCATCGAAGTGTGGCACATCCTGAAGCCATGGAACCATGCGGCCATGCTTCTGCGACCATGCGATTTTCACCTTGTACTTACCTTCCGGTATGGCAGTCTTGCCCTTCACTTTCTTCTCCTTGCTCCAGTCGATGCAATGAGGTTCAAGCGTGTCGCAATACCACCCGATCCCTTCCACGTATAGCTCTCCGAGAGTCCTGTCCGCCAAGAACTTTTTTCTTACTAATAATAGTTTCATACCTTATAATATTAAACTGTAATTCTGTATTTCTGTAATACTATTGTTTCTTTACCTTTTTGATTACATCATTAACGTTGTCAAAATCAACGAGTTTACGATTCCTCCAAACTTGGAGCTGGTTTTTTATAGCTCCCATATCAACCGACTTATGCAACCTCTTTCTAAGGATAATCAGGTCCTCAATTTTAAACTCATCTTTTAGCATAAGAAGCATATTTTTAGGTCCACGACTTGAAGTAGCGTTCACTTCCTCATTTTGGGCTTCGTCGAGCATTTTGCCAATGATGTTCATCTTAACCCAAAGGTCATATCGAAGCGACCACTCCATGTAGTCCTGTATCTCCTTCGTCCATTTCTCGCCGTTCATCACGTATAGCATCATGCCTTTAAGCCATGCAATCACCGTTGAGCGGTAACTCAATGTCAGATACGAGTCAGAGCCGTAGAGTGCAGCCAATTTTTCGTTCTCGTCGCAGAGTTGCTCGGCAAACTCATTGCAATTCGGACATGGTATTTCTCCAGACAGCGATGATAGTTTCTGTGTTATCTTTCTTACCTCATCTATATATTCAGAGTCATACTCCTTAAACACTGGGCGTTTTGCGTCGGCAGGCTTGATGATGGTAGACAAAGAGAGTCGTGTTATTGTACCTGTGGTCATTTCGTGACAGAAAAACTTTTGTAGGTTCCTAGGTGTAGTTGAGGCGTTGAAGTTGAAGCGCAGCGGAGCGATGCCAGTCACTGAGTCAGCACCCACACGTTCTTGGCCGTGCTTCGAGTTGTCGAAAGCCTTGCGGATTATCACGCTTACCTCGCTCGCTGTGCCACGTGACGTTATGTTTTTAAGCGTATCGATCTCGTCAACGCTCGTATAGAGATAGCGCTGCCCGTTTTTGTCGGCATCGTAAACTCTCTGATTAAACACGGCGTCTGTAAGGTTATCGATGAGCACTTGTATACATATGTCGCTGGGACGCGGGTCTTTCTTCTGTTTCGCAGACGGGTTTTTCACCTTCCACTCAGCCTCACGTGCCCTGTTCGACTCGTCTCGCTTCAGCAGATCTTCGAGAATGATGTTTATCGGCTTTCTCACGCAGCCCTTACCTATTGACATTGGAGCACAGAGAACCGACATAAAAGTAGGTTCATGTTCCACGCCATCCCAGTAGCGGAATTTAACTCCGTGAACGTAAGTAGAGAGCGGTGCAAACACAGCCTCACAGACGGCCGCCTTGTACATTTCAGGCACTTTCGACGAAAGCAGTCCAAGCGGATAAGGCAGCTTTTTCGGCATCTCTGGCGGTAGTTCATTTTCTGCCTCGAAATCCACATTTCCCTCCATTTTTTTCTCATTCTTGTAAAGCGCCTCAAGCACCTTTTGTAGCTTATAGCTCACTCCACGGCGAGGTTCGTCGAGTGCACTCTGCAAAGTGCGTGTATATTCATCTACGGGGAAGTTATCATAGCGAGGTATCACCTGCTTCATTATATCGATGTTGTAGTCGCAGATACTACGGAGTGCCTTAGCCAGCTCAAACGTCATCACATTGCGGTTCCCCTCCACAGGAGTTTCGCCGTTATTAAACTGCCTCAAAAACTCCTTCACAATATGAGAGTAAGGCAACCCATTGTAAAGCCTCTCACCCACTCTCTCTTTCAATTCAGATGGTTGGGCTGCATTCGGGTCTTCCTTCTTCACTCCACCTTCTTCTTCCTTCTTCACTCCACCTTCTTCTTCCTTCTTCACTCCACCTTCTTCATTAATGAACAGTTCGTCCTTGCAGAAGAACAGGTCTTTCGGGTCGGCTGTCGGCGTGAAGAAAACTCTCGTGATGTCCTTTGCACCTTTGTCGAACTCAACACCGAGTAGTTTTTGAGCCCACTCAAGGTTCTTTTCCTGAGAGAGATCGGGATGACGTTCAAACACGAGGTGAAGTCCTTTCGTAGCCGAGCGTTCCAGCATCAGAAGGTGGAGTTTTTCAGCATTGTCGAGAATGTTGTCCTTCATAATCTCGAATGCAGTCTCAAACTCCTTTTTCGGCATATCCTTCGTGAAGTCTATGTCCATTCCCACCGAGTTCGACACACGTTTTGTACCCTTCAGCGTACCATCGTCGTTAGGCAGACACGAGTAGCAAAACTGCACCATGTGTTTCTTCGCCTCGCTGTCACCACCACGTGCTGCTTTCGTGTTGCGGCGGTTTTTCTGCGAGTTACGAATGGCTGCATAGTCCTTGAAACTGTTGATGGGGCGCATTTTCTTCACGCCACCATCATAATATACCTCGAAACAACTCATGACAATGCCTCCTCCAGTTCTTTACGCATCACTTCCGCATAGTCAAGACCTTCGTCCTTATACACTTTGCAATAGAAATAGTATGCTCCATCCAGAGTCACCGACAGCCCTCCGTGGGCAGTCTTTTTCAGTCTGTTTCCCTTTCCTCGCGGTTTGGAAGGAGGAGTGGAAAACTCGAAGTTGCCCGACTCGGTCATGATGCCCAACCCACGTCGGCGGAACGACTTGCAGCTTCTAACTCGTTTACACTTAGGCGTAAACTCAAACACGTTACCATCGTGGGCAGTGCCCACACCATTGATACTAATTTTTGCCATAAGAAAAAAATTTAAAAATGTTCACCAACTTGCTGTGGCGACTTCAGCTGCATCAGGTCGAAGATGTTCACGTCCTGGAAAATCTTGCCCTCATACTCGTGAGTGTAGAATCTCACGTCGGCAACCACTATTGTGCCTTCAGCCAGCGGCTTTCCCGCCACGATGCCGAAGGCTGTGCCAACCAGTCCCTCGGCGTTGCGTCCGCCAGACATGCGCAACACAACCTGTGCCTTACTTGTCATTCCGTTCTGAGTCTGAACGTCGGGCAGCTGCGCCCACTTCTCGATTTTTGCTATTACTTGCATATTGATAAAAGTTTAAAATGTTTATAATGTTCGAAATGTTTAAATACGTGATTATTTTTAATAACTCAACTTTCGGAAGTTATTTTAAACCACAGAGTTTAAGAGATATAGAGTATTTATACTAATGAAAGAGGGTGAATGCCAAGGCATTTAGAGCTTATAGAGAGCTGCGCAAAACCTCTTTTCCTCTGTCGCTTGCGACCTGCTCTATCAACAAAAAAACTCTTTCCCTCTTTATCTCTGTGGTTTAAATAAAACCCTTATACATTGGGATTTATCACTTCAGAAACTTGAGTTAATAAGTTAATAATGTTATTTCTCTCCGCAAAACAAGTTAAGGAAATGTTGCTGACCCTTGCCCGTTATCATCGGCGTCACCGAGAGTTCCATGCCGTGGTCGGTTGTCACCCAACACTCTCTCACGGTCATTATCCCACGCTCAATCCATTTCTGCATCGGCTCACGGCTCTGCTTAAAGATGTAGCCATTCTCGCGCAGCCATTTGAAGAGTCGTTGTCGTCCGATGTCGATGCCGTTTTCGTAAAGCAGTTTCGCCATCTCGCCCACCATGATGTTCTCTTCCGAACCTGTCACCTGTCTGCCGAGTTTCGCCATAGGTCGCTGCTCCTCTATCAGCCTGTCCTTCTCTTCCAGTGTGCGCTGCATGATGTTGAGAGCCTTAGCCAGAATTGATTTCTCGTCGTCCTCCGCACTCACCGGAATGTACCCTCCAGTCTTCCTTATCTGCGGCAGCACCGTGTTGAACACCCAGTCCTGAAACTCCTTCGCCTCCTCCTTTTTCGACTGGAAGATGCAGCGGTAGAGGTTAGGCTCGCCGATGTAGGTCATCTTTGTAGTGCGGGTAAACTCACCGAAACGATTAGCCGACTTTGTAGAAACCTCGATTGTATCGATGTTACTAGAATCGAGCCTCCTTTTCACATCGCTCGGATTATCGATATCCAACGCCTTACACACATCCGCGAGACAAACCACCGTTTCTCCCTTCTCGTTCAGCGCAACTCTCAGTTGCCCAAACTTACTGTTACTGAAAATCTGTATTTCCATACTGTAATCGAAAAATTTATAAACATACCTTTTATTATTAAGTTTCACATTTTGTTTTATGTGGTCAGTAAATAAGTTGCAACTATCTTTGTCTGATTCACGATGCAAAGGTAAGGCAAGAAAAGATAGCTGGCAATAGCAAAATTGTCAGCGTGAACGATAGTGAACGTTTGTGCACGTTTGAGTGAATGTTTGAGTGAATTTTTCGATTGAAAACACAAAAAAGACATGAAAATAATCGTTATTATCCTTCTCAGGCAGTAAAATCGCCATTAAAAACGTAAAAACGACATTTTATACACTAAAATATATGTTTTCTGTCGGTAAATGAGTCGATTTCGAGCACAGAAAAATAGTCGAGAGACGATGTCAGCGTGAACGATAGTGAACGTTTGTGCACGTTTGAGTGAATATTTGAGTGAATTTTTCGATTAAAAACACAAAAAAGGCGTGAAACTAATCATTATTATCCTTTTCAGGCAGTGGCATCGCCTTAAGCATATAACAACGATAGTTCACGCCCTGGAAGATAACACCAAATTATTGTCTCAAAAATTTGTTGTAGTGGAAAATAAACCTTCTGACAATATGTATTCTTCTCATCGTTTCCGATGCACTTTTTGAGTCTGTGAACGTCCAGTTTGGGAATTCGCCTTTTACCACATCCACCTTCTTTGCCAATGTTGTCCTGTCGGGCAACGAGTCGATTCCAAGCACCGAAAGATAGTCGAGAAACGAAGTTGGCGTAGAAAAGTTGGCATCCTTCATTTCACCTTCGCAGTAAAGCTCAATCCAAGTCCAGTCGTAGCCGAATTTTATCAGCCCTTCCTTTTTCACGTTGTTCACGGCATAGGCGAAGCGTCGGTCTCGTTCCGTTCCGCCCACATTAACGAGTCCAATATCACCCTGTGCGCCTTTGTTTCTCTGCCTCACTTTTTCTGTCAACTTCACATACTCCATCACGGTCGTCAACTGCCTCTCTGTGCATCCGCTTTTCATCAGGTTCGACATCAGGGCAATATGATTATTGCCGAAAATCAACGCCATTTTCAGATAGTCACTCAGCGAAGCCATATCCACAAGAGCCTTTCGGCAGTCGTTAGCCATCCACAGATCTTCGTCATTCATCGTCTCATCGGTATAATTCTCCAGCATCTTGTCAAACAGTCGTGCTTTCTCCGTAGGATTGTTCATAATCTTCATCGCTTCCTTCATTTCCTTTCTAAGGTTGGCAATCCATCCGACCACAATTTCCGCTATTGTCGAGGCCTTATCCTCCATTTTGTAATACACCTCCAACTCTCTGCATGCTGAATGTCTGAACACGTCGTATTGAGTTCTGTCGCTCTTCTGCGCAATGTCGTCCACCAACTGCGCCAAAGCCTTCAGCATTCTGTCGATGTCGTCGTCCCAAAATT
>NZ_NPJI01000019.1 GCF_002251435.1 Prevotella sp. P2-180 | reverse complement strand
TACTCAAGTTTCGGAAGTAAAGTTATATAACATTATTTAAATAAAAAAGGCTTTGAATACTTCCGTATTACGCGGAAATTTTGTATCTTTGTAGTGTCAGAAACAATTATACAAAATCATTCAAAGCCATGTGCAAAGGTACAAAAATTATTTCAGAAATAAGCAATTTTTTCCAAGGAAATCAAAAATTTGCCCTTTTTCAAGCGTTTTCAATGCTTGTGGAGAAGATGAACGTAAGTAACAAGATGCTTGGTGGAGACAAGAAGCCAAACTGTAAGTTGACCAATCTCCAGATATTTCATCTTCTTCTCATTATGCCGTTCTGCGACATCAAAGGTATTTCCCATTACGCCAATTCCGTCCTCAGCCGTATGTTCTCTGGCAAAAAGGACTTGTTTTACCAGTTCATGTCGCAGGATGGGACCGATTGGCGCAAGGTTCTCTACCACACCGCAAAGAAGATGATAGACAGTATCATTATCAGGACAGACCACAAGGATTCCGACCACCCTTCCGTCCTCATAGTTGATGACACCGACTTGCCAAAGACCGGTTTCCGCATTGAGAAAATCGGACGTGTGTTCTCCCACGTGTCCCAGCGCAGCATACTCGGCTTCAAGGCCCTTACCATGTGCTGGAGCGACGGCAAAACAGTCCTTGGACTGGAACAGTGCCTGTTGGGTGAGGAAGGACTGAACGAGAAGAAACCGCAGGGGCTTACAGACAAGCAACGCCGGAGCCGGTACTCCATAGAGCGTGGCAAGGAGACCGCAGGCGCAAAGAGAATCGGAGAGTATATGATGTCGAAATGCGAACTCATAAAAAATATGGTTAAGCGGGCTATTGAAAAGCATATCCCGTTTGAATACTTGCTGGTGGACAGCTGGTTTACCAACACCGGGCTTGTGGATTTCGTCTGCCGCCTGCACAAAAAGATACATCTTCTCGGCATGGGGAAAATGGGCAACACGAAATACGGGACGGACTGGGGAGAACTCACGGCAAAAGCCATTTTGGCTAAACTTCAGACGGCAAAGAAGACAAAGTACAGCAGGGCTCTTCGTTGCAGGTATGCCGTTGTTGACGTGACATTGGGCACAAGGAAAGTGCGTCTGTTCTTCTGCAGAAGGACAAAGGCTGAGAAGTGGAAGTTCCTAGTCTGTACCAACCGAAAACTCGACTTTATGAAAGCATACCGTATCTATGCAATGCGGTGGGGTATCGAAGTCTTTTATGAGGACAGCAAGAGATACCTGGGACTCAGCAAGTGTTCCTGCCGCAATTTCACTTCCCAGCTTGCACATGTGACATTGGTTACCATTCAGTACAACTTGATGGCTTATATAAAAAGGTTCCATAATTATGAGACAATAGGAGGCCTGTTCAGGGACACATACCTCGGATTGAGGGAAATCACAGTCATTGACTGCATTTGGGAGGCGATACTTGAGGTCGTTTGCATCGTGGCTGAAATACTGGAATGCGACGAGGAGACTGTACTCAAACAAGTCATTGCTGACAGTCGCAGAATGGCATTACTAAGCCAACTTGCACAGACGGCATAGAGTACTGAATTTTTACTTCCGAAACTTGAGT
>NZ_NPJI01000018.1 GCF_002251435.1 Prevotella sp. P2-180 | reverse complement strand
TATATTATTTTCGCGTAATTGAATTAAAGGGTTACTATATAGTAGGGCTTCAATAGAAATTATAAAAATGTTAGTATATAAACCCTACACACCCCACACACCTCACACGCCTGTCACGGATGATTTCTTTAAGCTTTCAAGCTTTTACTCTTTACATTTTTAATTTTTAATCTTATTGGCTTTCTGCGCGGATTCATAATAATACGAGAAGGATTAAAAAATTAAAGATTAAAAGGTAAAACCTTAAAGAAGGATTAAAGGATTAAAAATTAAAAGGATAAAGCTTAAAGATTATTCTTTGACCAGTTCGAGGTTGTCGATGGGACATTCCATTTTGGCATAGCCGAGGAAATCGACGCGGAGGGCGAGCATGGTGCGACCGTCGGGCTCTTTACAGATGTTGGCTTCCAAGTCTGCGAGACTGCCGGTCTTGATGCGGACTCTGTCGCCTACATGGATGCGGGTGGGGTCGATGGTGACTTCATTCTCTGCATCGCCTACCATGCGCATGAAGTTTTCCATCTCTGTTTCTTCATCCCACTCGGAGGGGAAAATGAGACACTCGGTCTGTATCTGTCTGACCTTGCGGCTGTTTATAACCTGGAAGTACAGGCGGCCTTCTTTATCCTTAAGGGTGGAAGGCCTGAATTTTAATTTTATGGATGTCATGTTGATGAATTATTAACTTAAATAATATAATGGAGGGAAGGGGGGAAGGAGTTAAGGAGTTAAGGTGGGAGGAGTTAAGCCGAATGTCTGAGCTTTGAAAACTTACGAAAGGAAGCGAAAAGACTATTGTCTTTTTTTCGCTTCGCTCAAGGAAACTTTTCCTTTTTTCGCTTTCCTGCGAATGTTGAGTTAAACTATATTAACCAGGTGTGGAAAGGTGGGGTAAATGCTTGGTGATATGTGTGGAAAAGTGTACCTTTGCAACCGAAATTTGACGAGTTGACGAGTTGATAGTCTAACCGCAAAACAACTGCAAAAGTAATAACTCGTCAACTCGTCCACTTGAGTAAAATATTAGGATATGAAAAAGACTGTGATTGTATTTATAGGTTTTATTGCGGCAACTATGTGTTTTGCCGCTTGTTCATCGGATGACGACAATGGTATTACGACTCCCGAGAATACTGAGAATGAGGAGAATACCGACTCTGGCCTGACGGGGGCGGAGATGGTGGTTGACAGTGCCGAGGTGTGGAGCGAACGCGATGGAAACAGGATTTTTGGCATGATGTATTATAATTCTACATCGTCAAAAAAACAGCCGGCCGTGATACTCTCGCATAGCAGTTCTCTTACCCATGAGGCTATGAAAGGATATGCTTCAGCGATTGCCAAAATGGGATTTGCTGCTTATTGCTTTGACTTCTGCGGTGGAAGCGATAAGAGCAAAAGCGACGGGAAAACCGATGAAATGACTGTTTTTACCGAGGTGGAAGACCTGCGTGCTGTTGTTAAGACAGTAAAGTCATTAGATTATGTCGATTCTTCTAATGTCTGTCTGCTTGGAAGCAGTCAGGGTGGATTGGTGTCGGCCTTGCTTGCCGACGAGTGTCCTGACGACTTTGCTGGAATGATACTCTTCTATCCTGCTTTCAACATACCTGATATGGTGAAGATGTTCAGTGGATTTGGTGACTTCGGCGGTTTCGGTGGTTTCGGCGATTTCGGCGGAATGATGTCGATGAGTGAGGCATATATCAATAGTATAAAGGACTTTGACGTGTGGTCGCATATCGGTAAGTTTTCGAAGCCTGTGTGCATCATCCATGGCACGGCCGACATGATAGTTCCTATCTCAAATTCAGTGAAGGCAGTAGGTCTCTATCCTTCTGCCACTCTCAACAAGATAGAGGGAGCCAATCATGGGTTCAATGCCGCCAACCTTGGCAGCATGGGCAGTATGATGGGAGCCTCCGCCGACTATGACTCTGTTGTACTGCCAATAGTGGAAAGTTTCCTGAAATCAGATAAATAAGTGTGATCAATCACGAAATTAATCTCGATGTGCAGAGTTTCATGGTCCAGGTAAATCCACTTTCACTTAACTTATTGGTAATTTTGCGTTTAATCATAATTTGTCCGTTTTTCCAATGCAAATATACGTCATTTTGTCCGTTTTTCCAATAATTTAACCTTTGTACAATGTTCTTGGTTATGGTAAAATTACGTTAACATCGGTAGATGTTTCCTATCTTTTTAGTACCTTTGCAGTTGTTTTTTCGAAGATGATGAAAGAAATTGTGACAGGGGTGAGTGCGTGGATGGTTTCACACTCATCGACATACGTAATAGCCGCTGCCGTTTTGGCTTTTCTCGTGCCCGACTTGTTCGGGTGGGTGAGGGGAGACGTGTCGAGCGTCATCCTCGGAGTGATAATGCTGACAATGGGACTGACTCTTTCGACGGAGGACTTCCGCATACTGTTCAGTCGTCCGTGGGACATCTTCATTGGCGCTTGTGCACAGTTTACGTTGATGCCATTGTTGGCATACGCGCTTACCCAAGTATTCGGTCTTAATCCCTATCTCTCCATCGGTATCATACTCGTGGGCTGCTGTCCTGGCGGTGTGTCGAGCAATATCATGTCGTTCTTGTGCAAGGGCGACGTGGCGTTTTCGGTGGGCATGACCACAGCCTCCACACTGTTGGCTCCATTCATGACTCCGCTGCTTGTGTGGTGGCTTGCCGACACAAGGATAGAGGTTGACACTCTCGGAATGTTTCGAGGCATATTGCTCATTACGATCATTCCCGTAGGCATAGGATTTTTGGTTAACCACTATGCCAGTAGCCGTAAGTGGTATGAGGATGTGAGGCAGATGATGCCGGGAGTGAGTGTCACGTGTCTTGCCTTGATAGTGGGAGGCGTGGTGTCGCAGGTGAAGCCCCAGTTGATGATTCACGGCATGGGACTCTTCTTGCTTATGCTTGCCGTAGTGTTCTGCCATAACACCCTCGGATATATCCTCGGTTATAACGTAGGCCGCCTTTTCCGCTTCTCGCTTCCCAAGAAGCGCACCATATCCATTGAGGTGGGAATGCAGAACGCCGGTATGGCGACAGTGCTTGCCACCGCCTTCTTTGCCAACGACGATATCCTCGCCCGCAATCCAGAGGCCATCCTCTGTGTGGTGCCCTGTGCCATCAGCTGTGCCTATCACTCTATCTCGGGCACAGTGCTCGCCGGGATATACGTGAAATACGACGAGAAGTTGACACGACATAAGTAGTTAGTAATGTAAATATTACTTTTTTTAGGTATTCTAAATCTTTTGTAAAAATGGGGAAAATATAGGCAAAAGTTTGGAAGATATGAAAAAAAAGCATAACTTTGCCGCAAAAAGAAATAGAATACTATGTTGAGAGGGGAAAAAAAGTTTATATGTGATGTTTGTCGCCATACCTTTTTGGCTCCAGATATCAAATGGCAGGGGACGCCTTATTCGCAGCCGATGCCTTGTCCAAGGTGTGGTAGTTGTCATACCATGCCGAAGTCTTTTTTTTCCTTTATCGACAAGTTTATTTACAAGAAGATATGGGAAGATAATGACAATGAATAATTATTAATAAGCAATATGACTACTTTGAGTATCATTATCGTGGCAGTCTTCTGCCTTGGCTATTTCTTTATAGCCATTGAGAGCGTTACGAAAATCAACAAGGCCGCTATAGCCCTGCTGATGTTTGTGTTGTGCTGGACCTTGTTTATGATTGATCCGTCGCAGTATATTCCAGGCATTGCGGAGAGCGGAAAGGCGCTTGCCGTGGCTGAGGTGATGGAACGACACTTGGGCAGCACTGCCACCACGCTGTTTTTCCTTATGGGAGCCATGACCATAGTGGAGCTCGTTGACCAGAATGGTGGTTTTAACTTCGTGAGAGACACTCTGAAGACACGAACGAAGAAAAAACTGTTGTGGAGAATCGCGTTCATGACGTTTATCCTTTCTGCCGTGCTCGACAATCTCACCACGAGCATTGTGATGATAATGATACTCAGAAAACTGGTAGAAAACCGTGAGGACCGTCTGATTTATGCAGCTCTTGTGATTATCTCAGCCAACTCCGGCGGTGCCTTTTCCCCTATAGGCGACGTGACCACTATCATGCTGTGGAACAAGGGATTGCTGTCTGCGGCGGGTGTCATCATGGAAGTGTTCCTGCCTTCGGTGGTGTCGATGCTGGTGCCGGCGTATATCCTCTCGCTTAGCTTGGAGGGAAAGATGGAGGTGAAGGACTACGGCGAGAACGAGCGTGTGCAAGACCATCTTACAGAGGTGCAGCGCAAGACAGTGTTCTTCCTTGGCGTAGGCGGACTGATATTTGTGCCTGTGTTTAAGACCATCACCCACCTGCCTCCGTTTATGGGCATATTGCTCGTGCTGGGAGTGCTGTGGACTGTGACAGAGGTGTTCTACTCCCGTTTGTCGGGCGAAGAGGAGAAGGGCGGCATGCAGAAGCGTGTGACCAACATGCTTTCGCGCATAGACATGGGCACTATTCTTTTCTTCCTTGGAATATTGATGGCTGTGGCATGCCTTGAGACCATCGGGGCCCTTGAGCTTCTTGGCGACGGCCTGAACAAGGTGTTCGACGGCAATCATTATCTTATAACAGGCATCATCGGCGTATTGTCGAGTATTGTAGACAATGTGCCATTGGTGGCAGGATGTATGGGAATGTATCCCGTGGCGGCGGCCGGCGACTTTGCCATGGATGGCATCTTCTGGCAACTTCTTGCCTATTGTGCCGGTGTGGGCGGTTCGATGCTCATCGTGGGCAGTGCCGCCGGCGTGGTTGTAATGGGGCTTGAGAAGATAACCTTCGGGTGGTATATGAAGAAGATTTCATGGATAGTAGTTGTAGGCTATCTCTCGGGTATGCTTGTTTATGGCGTCCAAAGGTGGGTGTTCTTTTAAAGAAATTAAAGAAATTAAAGAAATTAAAGAAATTAAAGAAGTTAAAGGAGTTAAGGAGTTAAAGAGACGGCCATCCGTCGTTGCTCCAGTTGATGGTGCGCTGTATTAGCACTGGGGCTCCTTTTAGTTCCGTACTGTATCCGTGGCAGATGAAGATGTCTTGACCGTTGAGGGAATAGGCGGCGCAGTGGCCTGTGGCTTCATAGTTCACCTTGTCGCCTTCGATGAACAGTGTGCCGCCGCCAAGACTCATGTCTTTTCCTGTCTTGTCGAGATATGGGCCTTCAACGCTCTTGCTGCGACCCACTGCCACACGGTAGTTGCTCTTGCTTCCCCGACAGCAGTAGTCCCACGACACGAAGAGATAATAGTAGTCGTCGTGCTTCAAGATAAACGGTGCCTCGATGGCATTGGTGCCGGCATGTGCAGATGTGGGGTTGGGCTCGGCTGTAGTGGTGCCAGGGGCATGGCGTCGGGCAATGGTGCGGGGCTTTTCGCCTTTGGCAATGTGCATGGTGGTGTCGAGCTTGGCCAACTGTATTCCGTCCCAAAACGAGCCCCACACGAGCCATGGCGTGTCGGTTTCGTCTATCACGAAGTTCGGGTCGATGGCATTCCAGTTGTCGCGGTTCTCGCGTGATGTGACTATGCAGCCCTCGTCGTTCCATATTGGCGATGAGAGTCTTTTGGCAGAGAGCAGTCCGATGGCCGATCCGTTTTTGCCGAATGTGGAGCAACTGTATGCGAGCCACCATTTTCCGTGCCACTTGATGATGTCGGGAGCCCATACATGCTTGTCGAATCCAGGCACCGAGTCGTGAGTCCATTTCGGTATTACGGTCATCACGGGATTGCTGGTCACTGTCCACTGTTTCCTGTCTTTCGATGTCATCCGCTGAATGCCCATGCCAGTGGCTAAGATGTGGTATGTCCCGTCTTCCTCAGCCATTACAGGGTCGTGAACCATGGGTTTTTCAGTTACAAAATCAGTTTTTCTCTCTTCCTTGTGATTGTTGCCTTGTGCAATAGCCACAGTGGCGACCGCCATTGAGGCAGTCAGCGCGATTAGGTGTAAGTTAGTAAGTTTCATAATAATATAATGTGTAAATCAGTTGCAAATGTACGAATTATTGCGGAGATGAAGTGTTATTTCGCCGAAAAATTATAAAATGTTAGCATTTCAATTCTTAAATCCAAAAAGAAGCCGATTTCATAAAAAAACACAAAAACAAGCAGAAATGTGTGAAAAGATGGTGTTATTACATTTATTATTATTACTTTTGTGCGATTTTTGATGTAACTAAACAATAAGTTAAAATTTTAGATGAACGTAATTACGAAAACAATTTCGCTGGCTGATGGAAGAACCATCACCATCGAGACCGGAAAAGTGGCAAAACAGTGCGACGGTTCTTGTGTGCTCCGCATGGGCAACACCGTTCTTTTGGCCACCGTTTGTGCCGCAAAAGATGCCGTTCCGGGTACAGATTTTATGCCTCTGCAGGTAGACTACAGAGAGCAGTATGCAGCAGCAGGACGCTTCCCTGGTGGTTTCACCAAGCGCGAGGGCAAGGCAAGTGACAATGAGATTCTCACATCGCGCCTTGTCGACCGTGTGCTCCGTCCGCTCTTCCCTTCCAACTTCCACGCTGAAGTGTATGTCAATGTGATGCTCTTGTCAGCCGATGGTGTTGACCAGCCCGATGCCCTTGCAGGCTTCGCCGCCTCAACAGCACTGGCATGTTCAGATATTCCTTTCGAATGCCCGATCAGTGAAGTGCGTGTAGCACGTATTGGCGGTGAATATGTCATCAACCCTACTTTCCAGCAGATGAAAGATGTCGACATGGACATCATGGTCGGTGCATCGGCTGAAAACATCATGATGGTGGAGGGAGAGATGAAAGAGGTGTCGGAACAAGACATGATCGGAGCATTGAAGGCTGCAATGGAGGCCATCAAGCCTATGTGTGAGTTGCAGGCTGAGCTCTCAAAGGAGCTGGGTAAGGACGTGAAGCGTGAGTATGACCATGAAATCAACGATGAGGAACTCCGCAAGCAAATCAACGAGGAACTCTATCAGCCCGTTTACGATGTTACAAAACAAGCTCTTGACAAGCATGCCCGTCAGGAAGCTTTCGACAAGATTATTGAAGACTTTAAGGCTAAGTATGTTGAGGCTCACAGCGATCTCAGCGAAGACGAACTCGAGGAGAAAGCTGCCGAGGCCGACCGCTATTACCACGATGTGATGCGCGACGCCATGCGCCGTTGCATTCTCGACGAGGGCATTCGTCTTGACGGCCGCAAGACCGACGAGATACGTCCTATATGGTGTGAGGTTAGCCCGCTGCCAATGCCACACGGAAGCTCTATCTTCACCCGTGGTGAGACACAGTCGCTCTCCACATGTACGCTTGGCACCAAGCTCGACGAGAAAATGGTGGACGACGTGCTCGACAAGGGATACATGCGTTTCCTCCTTCATTATAACTTCCCTCCATTCTGTACAGGAGAGGCAAAGGCACAGCGTGGCGTAGGCCGCCGCGAGATTGGCCACGGACACCTCGCATGGCGCGGCCTGAAGGGACAGATACCTGAGGACTATCCTTACACAGTGCGTCTCGTGAGCCAGATTCTCGAGTCAAACGGCTCTTCTTCAATGGCTACCGTTTGTGCCGGTACTCTCGCCCTTATGGATGCAGGTGTGCCTATGAAGAAGCCTGTCAGCGGTATAGCTATGGGTCTTATCAAGAATCCTGGAGAGGAGAAGTATGCTGTGCTGAGCGACATCCTTGGAGATGAGGACCACCTCGGCGATATGGACTTCAAGACCACTGGTACCATAGATGGTCTTACTGCTACACAGATGGACATCAAGTGCGACGGACTGTCGTTCGAGATACTTGAGAAGGCGCTCATGCAGGCTAAGGCCGGACGCGAGCACATCCTGAAGTGCCTTACCGACACTATTGCAGAGCCTCGTGCTGAACTGAAGCCTCAGGTTCCACGCATCGTGCAGATCGAGATTCCGAAGGAATTCATCGGTGCTGTCATCGGCCCTGGCGGTAAGATTATCCAGCAGATGCAGGAAGACACTGGCTCAACCATCACCATCGACGAGGTTGACGGCGTGGGCAAGGTGCAGGTGAGCGGTCCAAACAAGGAGAGCATCGACGGAGCCTTGGCAAAGATTCGCGCCATTGTGGCCATTCCTGAGGTAGGCGAGATATATGAGGGAACAGTACGTTCCATAATGCCTTACGGATGTTTCGTGGAGATTCTCCCGGGCAAGGATGGCTTGCTGCACATCAGCGAGATAGACTGGAAGCGCCTTGAGACTGTTGAAGAGGCTGGAATCAAGGAAGGCGACAAGATAAAGGTGAAACTGCTTGAGATTGACCCGAAGACAGGCAAGTACAAACTGTCTCACCGCGTGTTGATTGAGAAGCCAGCCGACTATCAGGAGCGTCCTGAGCGTCGTCCTCGTGGCGAGCGCCCGGAGAGAGGCGAGCGCCCGGAGAGAGGAGAGCGTCGTCCTCGTCCTGAGCGTCCTGAGAGAGGCGAGCGTCGTCCTCGTGGCGAGCGTCCTGAGCGTCGTCCTCGTCCCGACTTCAATGAATATCCTGAGAATCGCGAGCCAAGAGATTTCAACGACTCTCTTGACAAGTTGGATTTCTAAGCATGTAAATGAAGAGTGAAGAATGAAGAATGAAGAATGAGATAAACGCAGATTGTGCGCAGCCTATTCTTCATTCTTCATTCTTCATTCTTCATTCTTCACTCTTCATTTAAAACATTCTTCATTCTTCACTCTTCATTCTTCATTTACCTATGGCAAACGATAATTTCGATATACACGAAGAGCAGCATTTCACTCCGGCGGAAAAGGATTATGAGAATGCTTTGCGACCTCTAAACTTCAGCGACTTCAGCGGACAGAACAAGGTGGTTGAGAACCTTGAGGTGTTTGTCGAAGCTGCCAAATATCGTGGTGAACCACTTGACCATACGCTTCTTCACGGACCTCCGGGACTGGGAAAGACCACGCTGAGCAACATCATTGCCAACGAACTGGGAGTGGGATTCAAGATTACAAGCGGTCCGGTGCTCGACAAACCTGGCGACCTTGCCGGCATTCTGACATCATTAGAGAAAAACGACGTGTTGTTTATAGACGAAATACACCGTCTTTCTCCTGTGGTGGAAGAATATCTCTATTCCGCCATGGAAGACTACCGCATCGACATCATGATAGACAAAGGCCCTTCAGCACGCTCTATCCAGATAGACCTCAATCCTTTCACCCTTGTTGGGGCAACCACACGAAGCGGACTACTCACCGCTCCTCTGCGCGCCCGTTTCGGCATCAATCTTCACTTGGAGTATTATGATCCCGAAACCCTTGCACGCATACTGCTTCGGTCGGCCAGCATATTGAAGGTGCCCATTGACTATGAGGCGGCAATGGAGATTGCCCGTCGTAGCCGAGGTACGCCACGTATTGCCAACGCCCTGCTGCGGCGAGTTCGCGACTTCGCACAGGTGAAGGGTAACGGACGTATAGACACCGACATCACAAAACTCTCGCTCACGGCACTCAACATCGACCGCTATGGACTTGACGAGACCGACAACAAGATACTCCTTACCATTATCGACAAGTTCAAGGGTGGACCTGTGGGTGTCACCACCATCGCCACTGCCATTGGCGAGGATGCAGGTACAGTGGAAGAGGTATACGAGCCATACCTCATTATGGAAGGTTTCATAAAGCGCACTCCACGTGGACGAATGGTGACCGAGCTCGCTTACAAGCACTTCGGACGAAATATCTATTCGCAAGAGTTGGAACTGGAGTTCGAGTAGGTTGAAAAGTTGAAAGGTTGAAAGTTTAAAAGTTGAAAGTTGATGTATGACCGGAATATTTACAGGCAGTTTTGACCCATATACGATAGGGCATGACGACATACTGCGTCGCGCCCTTCCTCTTTTCGACCACATTGTCATTGGCATTGGGGTGAACGAGCGGAAGAGTTATATGCAGAGTGAAGAAGAACGTATGAAGACCATAAAGGCCATATATGCCGACGAGCCGAAGGTTGAGGTGAAAACATATAATGACCTTACCATCGACTTCGCCCGTCGTGAGAATGCAAGCTATATAATAAAAGGTGTACGTTCAGTAAAAGACTTTGAATATGAGCGCGACCAGGCTGACATCAACCGCCAGTTGTCGGGCGTAGAAACACTGTTGCTCTATGCCGACCCAAGATATTCCGCGGTGTCGTCTAGCATGGTGCGCGAACTCATACATTTCGGACAGGACGTAAGCCGCTTCCTGCCTTGACTTAGTTTGTTCCCGTGTTTACTACAGGCTGGGCGGAATCGTCGCCGCAGAGTACGACCATAAGGTTGCTTACCATGGCAGCCTTCTTGTCGTCGTCGAGAGTGACCACTCCGTCGGCAGAAAGTTTGTCGAGAGCCATCTTTACCATCGACACGGCGCCCTCTACTATCTTTTCGCGGGCAGTGATGATGGCGCTTGCCTGCTGTCGGCGTAGCATCACGGCGGCTATCTCCGGAGCGTAAGCGAGATAGTTGATGCGTGCCTCCACTACCTCTATTCCCGCCATCGACAGACGTTCGTCGAGCTTTTCCTCAAGCTGCTGGTTTATCTCGTTTCCACCGTCGCGCAGAGTGATGGCGTCGGCGTTGTCAGAATCGTCGTCATAGGCATATTTTCCTGCCACCTCGCGCAGGGCGGCGTCGCTCTGAATCTTCACGAAATTCTCAAATGCCTTCATCACTCCTGCTACATTAGCCCCGACCACCTGTCCGTTTTTTGCAGGATCACCGGCAATGGTCTGCGAGTCAATCTCAAACATTGCCTTATAAGTGTCCTTGAGTTTCCATACCAGCATCAGGCCAATCATCACCGGATTACCAGTCTTGTCGTTCACCTTTATCGGTTCCGCGTCAAGGTTACGTGCACGCAACGACAACTTCTTTGAGGTGAGAAACGGGTTCACCCAGAAGTAGCCCGTGCGTGTGAATGTACCCCTGTACTTACCGAAAAACAGCAGCACCCGAGCCTCGTTAGGCTCCAGCATGAGAAATCCGCCCCAAACAAAGAGGCTTGTGATGAACACGATAATGGCCAACACCACAAATGCCACCACTTCTTCTATTCCGGCCCATATACCTAATCCTATAGAACCGAATGTCATAAACAATGCCACGAAGAGCATCAGAAAACCGTTTAATGTCATGCCACCAAAGGCAAATTCTTTCTTTTCTTCCATTTTTATTCTATTATATTATATATTTAGTTTCACATGTACTCATCTCTTTGACTTCAAAATTACTACAAAAACTACAGAATAATCCTCTTTTTTAATAATATTAGAACTTTTTCTGCGTTTTTATTAAAAAAAAAGCAGTTTGGGGGTTAGGTTTTTCCCTTTTCGATTGTTATAGATACAAAAAGAAAAAAATGAACGTAAGTATAGACGCTGGACAGGTTTTCGTTGACCATTCAACAAAAATGAACATCGTGGCACAACTCATTCTCGGCAACCGACAAGAGGCTGAGGATGCTGTGGCCGATGTGTTTGCCGACATGGCTAACGGAAAGATAACCTTGCATGACGATAATGTGGAAGCAGTGCTCATGACCTGTCTCCGCAATCGGTGTATGAACATACTGAAAAGGAAAACCATATACGAACGCGTCAGGCAACTCGCAAGGCTCGACGATAATGTCGAACCACCTTCCTTCGACAAAGAAACCGACAGGGTGGTAGAGATTAGCAGGTATATCGACACCAAACTCTCGCCACAAACAGCACGCATCGTAAGGATGCACTACCAACAGCGTCTCAAATACCGTGAGATTTCCAACGAATTAGGCATCAGCGAAACAGCTGTCTATAAGCATCTATCAAAAGCGATTATTAAACTCAAACAGAAATTTAATCCTTAAACGACAATGGACAAGACAAGAAAAATAATTCACATGACGGAACATCCCGACCAATACTCGGAAGATGAACTCAGACAACTCCTTATCGACGACGATGAAGGACGGAAAATCTATCGCACAATATGCGAGATAAATGCCGCTCTCGAACTCAATACTAATGTTAAGACATCGAGAGGGACGATGATACGGAAGATTGCCGCCGTTTTCGTGGGAGTGTGCCTGCTCTCCGGATTGGCTTACGCCGCCGTCTCAACAGGACTTTTTGGCAAAACAGAACAAAAGACAACCGACAAAGCCGCCCCGACAACTGTTGAGCAAGTGGAAAAAAACGTAAGGAAACAAACGACAGAAAGCGCTGAACCAACTGTAATAGTGAAGACATACGAAGACGTCACGCTAAAGCAGATATTGACAGAACTGGCTGCCGTGTATCATCTAAATGTAAACTACAAGTCGGCAAAGGCTGATGGCCTCCGCCTGTATTTCCGCCTCGACACACGACGCGGACTGGAAAAGGTAATAGAGGACCTCAACTCATTCGACAATATCAATATAACAAAAAACGGAGACACCCTTACGGTGGATTAACATTATGAACCATTTTTTATCAATAATACTACTCTTTATGGCACTGCCCTTAACGGGAAATGCCCAGCGCTTGTCACGAAACTATCATGACACATCGTTGTCGAAAGTACTCATCGACCTCGACCGCGCATCATCACACTACCATATCAGCTTCATCTACAACGAGCTTGAGGACTTCACGGTCACCAAGCAATTCGACGACCGCCCAGTGGTAGACGCCCTACGCGACGTGATAGGCTTTTACCCAATATCCATGCACATTGGCGACAGCCTTATCTCGGTGGAGTGTATCGACAAAAGCCAAAGAAGGCTTACGGGGCAGCTCGTCGATGAAAACCAAAGACCTGTAGTGTTTGCCAACATCCAGCTTTTCGCGCTTGGAGACTCGACATTCGTAACCGGAGGCGTGAGCAACGAAAACGGCCAGTTTGTCATTCCATGCAACCTGGGCAAGGCCCTCATGCGCGTCACTTGCATCGGATTCAAGCCCGTAGAGCGCACTGTCGCCATCGGCGATGCCGGAACGATAGACATGCAAGGCGACCAGTATGCCATCAACGGCGTGGTGGTGAAGGGACATCACCGAGTGGACAAGGTAGACCGCTCCATCTTCACCTTCACCGACGAACAGAAGAAGAACGCACGACAGACACAGGAAATACTCACCTCCCTTCCAGGCCTCCGCTTCGACGCACTCACGGGCAAGCTCAACACCATGACCGGCAAGACGCTGAAGATACTCATAAACGGCGTGGAAGCCACCGACAACGACCTCAAGTCCATACCAGTAGACAAAATCAAGAATGTGGAATACTACACCGTTCCACCGGCACGATATGCCGATGTAGGCACACTCATCAACATCAAGACCCAACCCCTTGACGCCGGTTATGCCACAGGCTTCGACGTGATGCAGGCAGCCTGGGTGGCATTCAACAACACCAACCTCTACGTGCGCTACAACAAAGGCAACCACCAGATAGCCTTCGACTACAGCATGCAGTATCGCAACAACTCCAATTGCGAGAGCGAAGACACGTATGTGTTCACCGATGGAACCACCGTATCCGACTATCTCTACCGTGGCAACTACCACTTCGGCTACTGCACCCAAGACTTCAACCTCAAGTATATTTATAATAAGGACAACGACCTGACATTCCAGACAAAGTTCTCGCCAAACATCTTCACGCAGTTCTGGCGCACCGACAACGAGATAGAGGCACACAACAACCCGCTGTGGCAAGACGGAGAAGGACGCCAGGAGAGAAAGGTGCGCAGCTTCGGCCCCTCGCTCGACCTATACCTCAACAAGAAGCTCAACGGCAACCAGGAACTCACCGTCGACGTAATCGGAACCTACTATCACAACTCCCAGAACGACCATAACAAGCAGTGGACTTCAGATGCCAATGAAGTGCTGATAGACGACGACATGCGTGCCAAAAACGACAAAATCTCTCTCATCGGCGAAGTGGCATACACCAAGACCTGGGGCCCAACCAATCTCTCGCTTGGATATAAAGCCACTCTCGCCAAATCAGACTACAAGATACGCAACATGCTCTCCGACTACAACGAGTATTCCTACACATCCCACAACGACAACCACTATTTCTACGGTGAAATCGGCGGAAAACTCAACAAGATGTCATACAGGCTCGGCGTAGGAGGAACATACGTCAACACCGACAACGACGTGACCGACTATTCCAAGTTCTACTTCACCCCCAAGCTCGTTCTGTCCTATCCTATAAAGAACGGCCAAGTGCAGTTTGAGGTAAGGTCAAACCCCGTTTTGCCGTCCATCTCCCAGCTCAGCAACAGCGCGAAGATATATATCCCCGGACTCGTCGAGACCGGAAATCCATATCTCGAGTCAGGCAACGACAACTGCGCCATCCTCTCGCTCAATCTCTCCCATCCCTATTTCGACCTCTACACCCAAGCCCTCTTTGATTACATCTCCAACCCCATCTGCAGCAGTTTCAAGTGGGACAAGGTGGGCGACGACCGTTGCATCGTCATGTCGCCGCTCAACGGCAACTACGAGCTGCAGTACGGCGGAATGGTGTGGGGCAGGCTGAAGCCGTTCAAGTCCGAACTCTTCACCATCGGAGTGTATGTAGGCGCATGGAACGACACATACAAGAGCGACATCGTAGGCCGCCAGTCCCACTTCCGTCTTCCCGTCAACTGGGAGATAGGATTCCGCAAGGGACGCTTCGGTGCCTCTTGGTATTACAACACCGTGACGAAAAGCATCAACGGCCCGTTCCTTCACAAGTGTGAGAACAACAGCGAGCTATCCGCCTTCTATCAGCACAAGCAGCTGAAACTCCAGCTTACGAGCGTCTTCTTCCTGCGTACTCCTCACTACGAGTCAGAGACATTGCCCAACGACATCCTCCAGTTCCGCCACTGGAACGAGATACCCGACCAGCGCTCCATGGTGTGTCTCAGCCTGAGTTACAACCTCTTCTCCGGCAAGCAGAAGAATGTAGAAAAGAAGATCGACAACCGCGACTGGGACAAGGGAACACTCTGAAAAGTCACGAAAGACCCTCAATTTTCCAATTATTACGGTCTGCATACGCATGTTTTTATTGGCATGCGTAAAGGCAGACCGTTTTTTTTATGTATTTCATCAACGTCTTTTCAAACTTATGCAAATGATACAATTTCATATTGTATTGCAAAAAATATCATAAAAGATTTGAGAAATAGGAAAAAAGTACCTATCTTTGCCGAATAAATTAAAACAAGGTTATATAACCATGTTTTCAGCACTAATGAATCTAATGGGAGAGAACGCGTTTAAACACTTTTTTATCTCAAACTACCAACGGACCATCAGTCAAGCCCTAAGCCTTGTGAAAAATGAGGAAGTGGCAAGAGATATCGTCCAGGACGCGTTTGAGCAGCTATTTCACTCTTGTCGTGACTTGAGTGAGGAGGAAATGCGCAATTATCTCTACATGATAGTTAGAAACAAATGTGCCGATTATTTCCGAAAATTGTCTGTCCACGACCGATATAGCGAATACGTCAAGCATTTCGCTTCCAAAAGTGAGACAGCTGATGAACATGACAGCAGAATAGACGAAGTGTTAAGCCTTATTGCAAAACTAACCCCCAAGACCCGAAAAATTCTCACCACTCATTATTTGAGTGGTATGAAGTATAGTGATATAGCTGCTGAAATGGAAATTAGCGAGAGTGCTGTAAAAAAGCATATAATGAAAGGACTTAAGTTCATTCGTGAAAATATGATAAAAAACCTTATCTTGTGGTACCTATTTTGGCAATGACAACGAGTTCATTATAAAATATAGAATATGAGTACTGAAGAATTTAATGAAGAAATGTCGCCTGAAGTAGAACAAATTGTTACCGAGGCTTTACTAAATAATATTGACCGCAGCGAAGAATCGCAACGGGAATGGAATCGTCTTGCCAAGAGGCTTTCAAAACAGAAGCGAAGGAGATATATTATTAATATAATGAGAAGTGCCGCTTGTATTGCTCTCGTGGCGGCGGTCAGTGTCTTGGTATGGAGATATGTGGATAAGTATAAGGATGATGTGGTGGTGTATACTGCTAAAGCCAACCAAGGTACTGTCGTAATGACTGCAGGAAACAAGACAGTAATAGTGGAAAAGGACTCGCTGACAGAGACCGTAGCCAAAAACAAGGAAATTGAATGGAAGACAATCACTGTGCCTTCTACAAAAGACTTTCATCTTCATTTGCCCGATGGCAGTAAGGTTTGGCTGAATGCAGGAGCAGAGTTATCGTATCCTACTCGCTTTGGAAAGCGTCGAGAGGTAAGGCTGAAGGGTGAAGCGTATTTTCAAGTTGCTCCTGATGCAGCGCATCCTTTTGTAGTGACAACCGGAAATATTGCGACGAGGGTTGTCGGTACAGAGTTTAATATTGATGCAACAGATGCCAGTCCACGAATTACCTTGGTGAGCGGTCGTGTAGATGTGGATAATGCCGAGGGCATAGTATTGGCAAGTCTTTTGCCAAACGAGTCGGCAGTAGTGTCTCGTGATACTGTTTTCAAGACAGAAGTTGACGTTGAGAACATAATATGCTGGCGCGATGGTATAGAACTGTTCGAAGACGATAGCCTTGAGAATATACTCGTTAGCATTGGCAGTTGGTACAATATGTCGGTAGTGAGTCGTGACATTCCTGAACTCAATAATCGATACCATTTCGTTTACGATCGTCGTAAAAATGTGGAAGAAGCCGTAAATATGCTCTCAACAATTGCAAATATTAAGGTAAATATAGAAAAAAACACTATTTTTGTTGATTAGGGGGTGCCCGAAATTACAATTTGTCCGATTTCATATCGTACAAATTAGTAACTAAACAAAAATAGTATGACAAGGACATCCACCATCAAAAAGGTCTTATTGGCCGCTTTATTATTGGTTTCTCCGTCGGTCATGCCCGTCTTGACAGCTGCAGTTAACTCAGTTCAGCAGAAAGAAGGCGAGCCGTTAGTTTCCGCATTCCGGAAAATCGAGAAAACAACGGGCTATCGTATCAGCTATGCCCAAAGCGACGTCAAGAACCTTAAGGCTCAGGGGAATACATCGTCAAAAGACATCCACAAGGCGCTCGACACTGTCATCGGTAATCTGCCGCTTGCATATAGTGTTGAAGGAAAGTTTGTCACCGTATTCCCCAAGAAGCAGAAAGACACAAATTCTGAAGCCACGCCTAAAGTCACCACTCTTAATAAGTTGACTGTGCGTGGAAAAGTGTATGATCAAGACGGTGAAGGCATACCTGGTGTTTCTGTAAAAGTACCAAGTATGCAGACTGCCATTGTAACAGGAGCTAACGGCAGTTTCACGCTTTACCTTCCACAAGGCCGCACTACAAAGCTTCAGTTTTCGTTCATTGGAATGAAGGATGCCACTTACATTTTCAACGGCAAGCACGACATCAACAATCTCGTAATTAACATGAAGGACGATGCCACTACCATCAACGAGGTGGTGGTTACCGGTATCTATTCAAGAAAGAAGGAGAGCTTTACCGGTTCTTCACAGACATATAATGCTGAAGAACTGAAACTTGTGGGTAACCAAAACCTCATCCAGAGTCTCAAGACCCTCGATCCTGCCTTTACCGTGCTTGAGAACAATGAGTTCGGTTCTGACCCTAACCGTCTTCCTGACTTGGAAATACGTGGAAAGACAAGTATTGTGGGACTGAAGGAGACGTTTGGCGAAGACCCAAACCAACCATTGTTCATCCTCGACGGTTTTGAGACCACCCTCCAAAGCATTATGGACCTCAGCATGGACCGCATCGCCTCTGTCACAGTGCTGAAAGATGCCGCCTCTACCGCCATCTATGGAGCAAAGGCAGCCAATGGTGTCGTTGTAGTAGAAACAAAGGCTCCGGAAATGGGTAAACTGAAGTTCTCATATAGCGGCAACTTCAACGTGTCGTGGGCCGACCTTACCGACTACAATCTTATGAATGCTGCGGAGAAACTGGAGTTTGAACGCCTTGCCGGCAATTTCACCTCAAACATAGCAGACTATCAGGAATTTCAGGAGATTCGCTATAACAAACTCCTGTCAAACGTGCTTAAGGGTGTAGACACCTATTGGCTGTCAGAGCCTCTCCGCACAGGTCTCAACCAACGCCATTTCATAAGCGCACAGGGTGGTAACGAGCAACTCCGCTATTCATTAGGAGTAAGCTACAACAAGATCGATGGTGTGATGAAGAAGTCTGGACGTGACATCCTCAGCGGAAACATCGACGTGCTCTATCGTGTAGGCAAACTGACGTTTTCAAACAAAATGACCGTCAACGTGACAAAGCATACCAATCCTACCGTCTCTTTCTCAGAATATGCTTCAGCCAACCCTTATTATCCAAAGTATGAGGAAGACGGAACAATAGGCAAATGGCTAGAATATAAGGAAAACTCCATGAGCACTACCGATGCTTCAGTAATTGTGGGCAACCCTATGTACAACGACCAGCTGAACAGCTATGACAGGGGCGAGAGCTTTGGGGTGAGAAACAATTTCAGCATGGAATACCGACCATGGAACTTCTTTTGGATACGTGCCCGTTTAGGGCTTACCAAGGAAACAAACGAAAGCGAGAATTTCGTGTCTCCCGAAAATACAGCTTACGACCAAGTTGACGTGCTGAAAAAGGGCTCTTATTCCAACCAACGCAGCGACGGGTTCAGCTACGACGGCGACGTTACAGCAACCTACGGCCAGCTGCTTGCAAAGAAACATCAGATTAATGCTGTATTAGGAGCGTCAATACGTGAAAGCAGCGACCAGTCAAAGGGATTCTCGGCAGTGGGATTCCCTGAAGGCAACTTCACCACTCCGGGGTTCGCCAACCAGTATACCGAAAGTGGCAAGCCCACCTATTATGACTCCAAAAACCGTACGGCAAACTTCTATTTCAATGGCGGTTACTCTTTCGACAACCGTTATCTTCTGGATGTCAACTATCGTCTGGACGGTTCTTCTGTGTTCGGCACAAACAGAAAGTTCTCCAACACATGGGCTGTGGGTTTAGCATGGAATATCCACAATGAGAAATTCATGAAGGACACAGAGCTTTTCCAGATGTTGAAAATAAGAGGTTCGATAGGTAATCCGGGAAACCAGAACTTCGGTTCTTACAACACGCTCACCACCTATAAGTTTAACAACTGGATGACCAATAACTTCGGTACCGGACTTCTCATCGACGCCATCGGCGATCCAGACCTTGCATGGCAAAAGACCATCGACATGAACGTCGGTCTTGATGTCAGCCTTTTAAACCGTCTGCACCTCAACATCGACGTGTTTCACAAAAATACCGACCCGCTGCTTGCCTCAATTGGTATACCAGCCTCTGTCGGCGTAACCAGCCGTCTTGCAAATATCGGAAAGCAAGTGACCGACGGTTTCAACGGAACCATACGCTACTCTTTCATCTATCGTCCGAAGGAAAGGATGAACTGGACGACATCGCTCTCGTTCAGCCATGTACGCTCTCACTATGAGAATATTGGTTCAACACTTGCCCAGTATAACAACGAGAACCTTACCAAAAACATGACCCGCTACTACGACGGTGGAAGCCCTTCGGCATTGTGGGCAGTAAGGTCGGCAGGCATCGACCCCGCCACAGGTAAGGAAATTTTCATAACCAAGAGCGGCAACTACACATTCTCCCATTCCTACGACGACGAGGTGGAGGTGGGCGACACACGTCCCGATGTAGAAGGAGTGTTCGGTAATGTATTTTATTACAAAGGCTTCTCGGCCAGCATTTATATGAGATATAGTCTTGGAGGCGACACCTTCCTCAGCACACTCTACGACAAAGTGGAGAATATCTCAAGTTCGGCACTTGCAAAGAACCAAGACCGTCGTGCACTCTACGACCGATGGCAGAAACCTGGAGACATAGCAAAGTTCAAAGGCATTTCGAGAACCGAATCCACGCCGATGTCGTCACGTTTTGTCTCTGTCAATAATTATCTCACCATTGAGTCCATACGCGTGTCGTATGAGTTGCCCTATACCTTGATGAAGAAGATGGGATTACAAGGCATGACGTTCAGCGCATACATGAACGACATTGCCCGTTGGGCCACAGTGAAGGAAGAACGTGGTACGAGCTATCCGTTCTCACGCAGTATCTCTATGGCTTTGTCACTGAATTTCTAATTCCAAAACGCAATAACGATGAAAAGAATAATAAATCACATATTGGCTGCCGCGATTCTTACCGCCTTCCTCACATCGTGCAACGATTGGCTTGACATACAGCCAAGCGACCGCATTGCCGAGGAGAACAACTTCTCTTCCCAGTCAGGATTCAAGAAAGCGCTTAACGGTGTATACGTGGAACTCAACCGCGACGCCATCTACGGGCGTAACCTGAGCTGTGGCTTCGTGGAAGTGCTTGCACAGAGATATGCAGTGAGCGACGAAAACAAGTCGGTGAAGGAATATATGCTCTTCAGATACGACGGATCCGATGCCAAAAGCATCATACAGAACATCTGGAACACGTCGTATACGCTCATTGCAAACATCAATGCCATCATCAGCAATGCTGAAACCCACAAGGATGTGCTCACAGGCAATAACTATCGCCTTATCTGCGGAGAAGCACTGGCCCTGCGCGCCTATCTGCATTTCGACCTCTTCCGACTTTTCGGGCCTGCATATGACGAGGAGTCTACGGTGAAGACCATACCTTACCGCACTTTGTTCTCCCTCGACGTGGAGCCGCAGCTCACACCGAAGGACTTTTTCGTTCGACTCGAAAAGGACATACACGATGCAGACAGTCTTCTCAACGGAATAGACCCAGTGATAGAATATGGTGTTGCCGGCGATACCAGAGACGACTTCCTAAAGTACCGCAACCTGCGTATGAACTATTATGCAGTACAGGCTCTCGCCATGCGTGTATACTACACCAAGGGCGACGACGAGAAAGCATTAGAGTATGCAAAGAAGGTTATAGAAGTGCAGGAAAGCCACTTCCCTTGGATAAAACCAGGCAGGCTTACCGCCGCAACACCTGACAGGGTATTTACTTCAGAGGTGATCTTCGGCTTGCAGAACCTTCAGCGAAACAATCTTTACACAAGTCTTTTCGATGGTTCCAACCTGAAACTCTCTACACTCCTTGCCCCAAGAACAGACGTGGCAAAGCAGATATTTGAAAACGACCAGGTGGACTACAGATACTCTTCGTCACTGAAGAATCAGGTGGAGATTTCTGGTACTCAATACAGTGTGTTCAACAAGTATCAGGGTGAGTCGTCCGACTCTCTCTGCAACCAGCTTATACCGATGCTCCGTGTCAGCGAGGCCTACCTTATTGCCGCCGAACTATCTACGGTGAAAAGCGAGCGTCTGGCCTATCTCAACGAGTTCCGCAACCATCGTGGCATACGTAGCCAGGACTTTGCTGACGACTACGACATCAAAATAGAACGTCGAAAGGAATTTTGGGGCGAGGGACAGTTGTGGTTCTGGTACAAGCGACGCCAGATGACCAGTATCAAGGATGCCATCTCAGCCTACGGCGAGACAAAGATTAGCGTAGACAAATATGTGCTGCCAATACCTGACAGTGAAACGAAATACAACTAACATATAAGGAGAAAACAGGCATGAAAAGAATCATTTTATATACATTCGGAGCAATACTTCTTGCCACGGCTCTGGTATCGTGTGAGAAGGAACTGATGAACTACACAGGTAAAGACGGCATCTATTTCGATACAGACGGAATGATTGACGACACAGTAAGTGTACACTGGGGACTGAAAAACAGTGAAGTCACCGAACAGACTATCGACCTGAAGGTGTTGCTAATAGGCAATGTAGCCGACCACGACAGAAGTTTCAACGTTGAGGTGGTGACAAGGGAAGGCGACGACAGTGCTGCCATAGAAGGCATTCACTATGAGCCGATAGCAAAACAACATACCATAAAGGCCGGAGAGGCAGAGACCACCATCAGTGTGAAACTCAAGCGTTCTGCCGATATACAGAACAAGCCAGTGCGGTTTGCTATAAAACTTGTCGAGAACGACGAACTCGCCTTCATATATACACGATATGGGTCGCAGATAGTCAACGACACTACAGTCGAATCAAGAGCTCTCGACTATCAGCGCGCCATCTATATCGACGAGAACTTTCCGATACCTACGTGGTGGTCGTACTATGGTGTGCAATATTTCGGCACATGGAGCATGAAGAAGGCCATTCTCATCTGTGATGTAATGGAGATCGACCGTGAGTTATGGATGAAGGATATCGTCACTGGCCTGTCGGCCGGTTACCTGAAATTTGCAGGAAGGTACATGCAGCGATGGCTGAACGAGAATCCTCAGTACGAGGACGACGGCAGCCTCATGGTCATGGGACCCGACTCCCAGGGCTTTTGATTCATATAACAGTATTCCACGAACAAGAAAAAGATTACAATCATGAGAAAAACGTTTATTGCAATCATAGCGGCCGTTGTGGCGGCTCTTGCTATCTCCTGTGCAGAAGATAAGGGCAACTACGACTATCATGCCATCAACGAGGTTACCATCAGCGGCATAAAGACAGGGGAGACAATGACAAAGGTGTCGTTTATCGACCATCTTGTCATCGACCCGCAAATCTCTTCTTCTATGGGGAAGAACTCTGAGAATGACTATGAGTATACTTGGAAGATGATGCCGGCAGGAGTGGACTTCGACAAAATAGAAGACATTGATGCCACCATAATATCACGGGAGAGGAAAATAGACCAACTTGTGACATGGGAACCGGGAGACTATTCGGTGTTCTTTATTGTAAAGGACAAAGACAACGGACTATGTACCACTGCAAGTTTCAAACTGCGTGTGAAGTCGACTACCAGCGAGGGATGGATGGTGCTCTGCGACAACAACGGACGCTCGCGTATGGACATCATCTTTAATGTAGACGCCGACAACGACCTCATTGCCCACGATGTTTGGCAGTCGTCGGATTTCAACCCAGGACGTCCGGAAAAGATCATCTTCAATTATACTATTTATGAGACTGCCGCACTGCTCGTGACCGACAAGTCAACATACAATCTTGATGTCACCGACCTTCATGCAGGTGAGGACAACGAACTGAAATGGCGTTTCGGTATTCCGCCTGAGGGACTGAGAGTACAAGCTTCGGCCATGTCGCAATTCTCCATCAACAACCTTTGGGTATTGGTGAACGAGAAGAATGAGGTTTATGTGCTCGACCGCTCGGTCAACAACAGTGTGTTTGAGTTTCCTGTAAACAAGGTTGACGGCACTAAGGATTTCAAGGCCGCCCCGTTTGTTGGCGTAAGTTATAATAATGTATATAGCGGAGGATATGGCTGTGCACCGGCCGTACTCTATGACATGACCAACCGCCAGTTTCTCGTCATCCGCAACAACTCCCATTATCCGTCGCCCATCGCTTTCAGCGGTGCCACCATGTTCACTGCCCAGACAGGCCGCGACATAGTGTGGATGGAGTCTGCCAAGGACGGCCGCATATATTCACTGTTGCGTGACCCTGCCGACAACCGCCTGTATTTCTATTGCTTCGAACTCAGGGCAAACTATACTCCAGGCTCTTACTGGTGGGAAGAGGGAACATACGAGGAGTACAACGTGCAGCACTACTATGGCGAAGTACTCGGCAACGGGCTCGCCACTGCCACAATGTATGCCATAAACCACCAGTTCCCATACATCTTCTATGTATCAAACAACACCATCTACCAGTTTGACATGGGTCATCCCGAAGAGCAGGCCAAGGAGGTGCTCTCCTTCCCGGGAGAAACCATCAAGTGCATCAAGTTCTGTCCAATGGTGGCATGGGAGTCTTACGAAGACTGGGAGCGCCAGCGTGGCTATCAGCTCGTTGTGGGCACTACAAAAGACGGTGCCGACAAGGCCGACTGTGGAGTGGTGAGAATGTATGAGGTGCCAAACCTCATGGCTCCACTTGTTAAGCTCAAGGAGTATCAGGGACTTGGCGACATTGTCGACATTGCATACAAGGAACGTAAAAAATAACATACTTAAAACAATAAAAAGAAATACGATGAAACACAAAGCAATTATTGCCGTAACGACATTGTCGTTCGTGGCCATGAGCCACGCTATGGCGGCAACTTACAGGGTAAAGGGAAAGGTGGCAAACCACAGTGGCCGCATAGTGCTTGTGGCGCCCAATCTAAAAGGCGGTATCGACACACTCGCCACATCGGTAAAGGCTGATGGCTCTTTCGATTACAAAGGCAACATTAGCGAGCCCGTGTCGGCAGAACTGCGTGCTTACGACACTCGTGTAGCCGTGCCCTTGATTCTTGAGGCTGCAACAGCCGAAGTGTCGGTAGACGCAAAGCATCCTGCAGCCTATAAGGTAAAAGGCGGAGGAGAGATGCAGCAGCTCGCTACGTCATTCCGCGAAAAAGAGTACGCACTCATTTATGAGGCAGACTCAGTGAAGCGCATGATGGAGAAAGAATATGCCTCCGACCCTGCCTTCGGACGCATACAGGTGAAGGGCATGATGCAGATGTACAACGACAAATACAGTGCATTGGAGGATGAGTTTATCAAAGCTAACGACAACATCGTAAGTGCCACAATCCTCGGACGCAGGCTGCGTGAGCTCGTGGGCACCAAGACACTTCCCGCAAAATACGCGATGCTGGGCGAACACGCCCGTGCCACCGTGTATGGAAAACTGATGAAGCCCTGGTACGACAAAATCTCGAGTATTGTAGTGGGAGGCATAGCTCCCGACCTCACCATGAACACTCCAGAAGGCAAACCTCTCTCCATCCATGGAGTGAAGGCAAAGGTGAAGATACTCGACTTTTGGGCGTCGTGGTGCGGCCCATGCCGTGCTGAAAATCCCAATGTGAAGAAGATATACTCAAAGTATCACGACCAGGGACTCGAAATCATAAGCGTCTCGCTCGACGCTAAGCTTGACCCTTGGAAGCAGGCAATAGAAAAAGACCAGCTGCCATGGATTCACATCTCCGACCTGAAGGGATGGAACTCGGTGGTCACTGACGTGTATGAGATTCACGCCATACCGCAGCTCTTCATCCTTGATGCCGACAACCGCATATTGGCTGAGGGACTAAGGGGTGAGGAACTTGAGAAGTTCATTGCCAGCTTGTTTAAGTAAAAAAAGAGAAAAACAACATATTAGTAATTAAATAATCAAAATTATACAAAATTACATTATGAAGAAATTCTATCTATTTATCACAGCGCTGCTCGTGGCAGCAGCTCCAAAGTCGATGGCTATCACAGTGGATGACCTCGTGGGAGAGTACAAAACCGTTACCGAAGGCAAGACAAAGCTTACGGCTGGAGGCATCCAGGGCGTTGAATCCTCTTTTGACACCTACACTATGACCATCAAGAAGGTTGACGACAAGACCATCACTTTTACCAACTTCGCAAACTGTAATGTTGACATGACCGCTACTGTCGACCTCGCAACGATGACATTCAGCATCACCGACAAACAGTTCCCTAGCGGTGGAATAGGTTTCGCATTCCGTCCCTACACTATGGAAGGAAGCACGGTAACTCCCGTTGAGGACGCATTGGTTACAGGTTCGTTCAATGCCTCTGCCTCTGAAATTAAAATTAATGAGTGGGCTGCGTTCTATGGCGCAAAAGGAAGCAGAACCGCTTATGCTTACGGAAAGTCCACCCTCACTCCCCAAACAGCTGGCGATGCTCCTCTTAAGACCTTCACTGCCACCTACGACAACGGCACATGGACCACTGCACAGAGTGGCAATTGCTACATCGACGTCTTCGACGACCACTATGTGCTCAGAGACTATGTGAAGGAAGGCAAGGAGATTAAGTTCACCTACAATGCCGAGACAAAGAAAATATCCATGAAGGATGCTGTATACACATGGGGTTCGCCAAGCTATGTAAATCCAGGTAATGGAGCATGGTATCTGTCGTTTGTTGTTGAAAACGACGCCATAGCCTTCTCTCCCGATTTCAAAAATTCATCATTCGACATCGGTGAAGAGGGTGGCACAATGGTCATCTGTTCTGATTATTACAAGTACTACAACGACCTCAATCCTGCCGCTGTCTACACAGCTACTATCAAATGGGGTGATGGAGGTCCTTCAACAGGCATCACTTCTGTTGAGTCAACAGACAATGCCGACGCTCCTGTTTACAATCTCTCAGGCATGAAAGTGAAGCCGGTGAGTGGCGGTCTCTACATCCGCAATGGTAAGAAATACATTGCTAAGTAAATACTCTTTTATTATACACGCGAAAGCTCTCCGAGTAAAAACGGGGAGCTTTCTTTTATAAAAAATAATGGGAAAATGTTGTTTATAACGGAAAAAGACATTACCTTTGCACCAACCAAAAAAAGAAATAGAAAACAAGTGAAAAACCATGAAGTCTATGAACTACCAGAAAATAATCAATGAAATCTATGAGACTGTGTTGCCGATGCAGGCAATGGGACGACAGGCGACTTATATCCCGGCTCTTGCCGAGGTAAACCCCGAACAGACGGGAATGTGTGTAGAGACGCTCGACGGGAGACGATATGCAGTGGGAGACTCTGACGTGAGATTCTCCATTCAAAGCATATCAAAGGTGTTTTCGCTCGCCATGGCTTTGAGCCTCGAAGGCGACAAGGTGTGGAAAAGGATGGGAAGGGAACCGTCGGGTGCATCGTTTAACTCGCTCGTGCAGCTCGAACTGGAATTCGGAAAGCCACGCAATCCGTTTATCAATGCGGGGGCGATAGTAGTGGCTGACATTCTCGCTTCGCGCCTGGAGAATCCTGAAGAGGATTTTATATGTTTCGTTCGTTCCATTTCAAACGACACTTCCATCGGCTATAACGATGAGGTGGCCCTTTCTGAATATTCCTGTGGCTATCTTAATGCGGCAATAGCCAATGTGCTGAAGTTTCATAACAACCTCGAAGGCGACATAGACCGTGTGCTGAGGCTTTATTATCGTATTTGTAGTGTAGAGATGACGTGCTGCCAGCTTGCGCAGGCTTTCCTGCCCTTTGCCGACCATAGGCGTGAGTTCTGTCATTCGGGCGTGAGGCTTACCACGTCGCAGGTGAAGCGCATGAATGCCGTGATGCAGACATGCGGGTTTTACGACGAGGCTGGCGACTTCTCCTTCCTTGTGGGACTTCCCGGGAAAAGTGGAGTGGGGGGAGGCATTGCCGCCGTGTGTCCGGGCAACTATTCGGTGGCGGTGTGGAGTCCAAGGCTCAATGCCAAGGGTAATTCGGTGGTGGGCATGAAGATGCTTGAGCTGCTCACTACCATGACTGAGGAGTCGGTGTTCTGAGAGGTAAAGCCATTCGTTGAGGATACAGTAAATCACATCTTCAGCTCGAACCAGAATGTGGAGCCTTTGCCCGGTTCGCTGTCGACGCCAATCTCGCCGCCGAGGTGGTGGGTGATGGCGCGGCTTATCTCAAGTCCTATGCCCGCTCCTTGGGAGAAGGCGTTGACCTTGGTGAAACGGTCGAATATGCGGGAGTGCATCTCGGGTGGAATGCCGATGCCGGTGTCTTCCACGTAGAAGTGTATGGTGTCGGTGCCCACTAAGAAGTATCCTATCTTCACATGGCCTTCGGATGTGAACTTCGCCGCGTTGCTTGCAAAGTTTACCAATACTTGGGTCAGACGGCCGAGGTCGCTCTTTATCGTAAGTTGTGGTTTGCCGCAGTGGGTGATGACCTTTACGCCTTGTTTCACCTTCAGCATAGTAGACATGGCAACGTCGTTGCAGAGCTTGTTGACGTCAACGTCGTCTTGTGAGAATTGCATGCTTCCCGCCTCGAGTTGCGAAAGGTCGAGCAGGTCGGAGACGATCTGCAGCAGCATTTGGTTGTTTTTCTCTACTATTTGTACTATTTCACCTTTGTCTTTCTTGTTTATGTCGTCCTGGCACAGAAGTCGTGAGAAGCCTATGATGGAGTTCAGCGGTGTGCGTATCTCATGGCTCATCGACGCGAGGAATGCCGTCTTCATCTTGTCGGCCGACTCGGCTCGTTCCTTTGCCTCAATGAGGTTTTGTTCCATGGCTATCTGTTCGGTCACGTTTTGTGTTATTGCGCTTACTTCCACCACGTTGTGTTCGGGGTCGAATTTCGTGACCGCCGAGAACACTTTTTGGTAGTCCCAGTGGCCGTCTTTTTCGTTTACTCTAACCAGTGCCTGCAGCTTGGGGTTTTCGCCTCGTTTTGCCGCCTCGCGGAAGTCGGTGATCAGATGCCGGTCGTCGGGATGAAGGGCTCTGGTGAAGAAATCGAGTCCGCGATACTGGTCGTTGACTGCCATTCCGTTGTTGACATACCATTGTCGGGTGGCATATCCCACGTCGGTCATGATGTTTATTCTGGCATATCCTATCTGTGCCACTTCGGCGGTCATGGATATGATATCGTCGAGGTCGCGCACTTTCTCGTCGGTTGATGTCTCGACGGAGCGGTCGATATATGCTCCGAGGTAGCCGCGGTGGTTGCCGTCGTTGTCGTATATCTTGCTGTATCTTGTGTCGATGCGTATTGTCCGGCTTTCGGGCGGCACGTTTGACTGCGACTCGGGCGAGTAGCCTTGGTGGTAGTAGAAGAAGGAGTCGTAGTACGGCCGGCGTCTTATCTCGTCTTTCGTCTGGCTGCACAGCAATGGCGAGGTGAAGATGTTGAAGTTTGAAAGCACGCTGAAGTCCTTGAACCCAAACAGTTCGAGTGCCTTGGAATTGATGCGAGTGGCATTTCCGTCGATGTCGAATGAGATCAGTCCGATAGGCATTTTTTCAAGCACGTCTTCAGAATTGGCTCGTTCTACCTTTACCTTTTCCTGCGACAGTTTGAGTTGTCGCCACATCAGCATTGTGTTGGCAGTGTTGAACAGCCATTCGAGGTCGTCGGTTTCCCAGTGGTATGTCTGGTCCATGAAGTCGATGCCGAGCACTCCTTTTATTTCGTGTTGCTTTATCTTCAGTGGGACTGACGCGTGTGACCTCACCTTGAGTTTCAGGAGTTCACTGCGCAAATCGGCATATTCGTCGCCAAGCGTCTCCACGTCGTCAATCATGACATAAGTATTGTTTTCTATGGCGTTTTTCCAAATGGCATGCCATTTGAATGTTTTGTAGAAATCTTTCGGGAACGGCTCTACTCCATCTGCAACTGTTTCAATAATGTTGAGTTTTCCTTTTTGTTCATATATGACAAAGACCCTACCTGCACCGTACATTTTAAGTACGTCGCGAAGTAGTTCGTCCCCAACAGCATCCACATCGTCCGTTTCAAGTATTTTCCTCATTGTTCTTGTCATTGTGGATGCCATTTCTTTCAGGAGTTGGTATGATTTGTTCTCCTTATATCTCATATTGTTTTGTTTTAATATATATTGTTTCAGTTATGGTTGAAATGAGTAGGATATTGTTCGTTTTTTCTGCAAATGTAATAATAAAACTGATAAAGTGTTATTTTTTTCAATGGAATTGTTCCTCGTTTATATATATTTAACAAATAGGTGTGGTTATAATATCAGAAAAAGCAGTATTTTTGCATTGGCGTGTATTAATATGCACGGCAATATTGTATTAATTTATATAGAACTATGCGCAAACTATTCATTACTTTTACCTTATTGGCACTGTCGGTCATGAACGTGATGGCCGACGAGATGATGGATGCCGTGAGAAGGAATCTTGCTCTTTGGCCTGACGTACGCGAGAGTTACATACGCTATGGCGAGCAGTATGCGGGCAAGCCATGGCTTTCGCCCAGTGCCCGGTTGTTTTCAGAGTTCAAGACCAATGGCAACCGCACCCGTTATGAGGCTGCCACGTTTGCCAAGCGCAGGCAGCTTGCCGCTTTGGTCATGGCAGAGGTGGCTGAAGGCAAGGGACGCTTCATGGGCGACATCATAGATGGGCTGATGAGTACACTGGAGGAGACGTGGTGGGGACTGCCTGCCCATTACGGTACGAAGATAATGCTGCCAGACGACCAGAACGTCGATTTGTTTAATGCCGAGACGGCGGGTCTCGTGGCATGGACAAAAAGAGCCCTCGCAAAGCAGCTGGAGGAGTTTTCGCCGCTCTTGATGAAGAGGATAGACACAGAGATGGAGCGTAGAATACTTGTTCCAGCCTTGGAGCACGACCACTGGTGGAAGCGTGCCGGCATGAACTGGAATCCCTGGATATGCTCAAATTGGGCGGTAAGCGTGACTGAATGTGAGCACGACACGTTGAGAGCCGACAGAGCCTTCTCGCAGATAGAGGCCGCCATGAAATGTTTTGTGGATGCTTATCCCGACGATGGTGGATGCGACGAGGGCCCGACGTATTGGGACCGTGCCGCCGCCTCGATGTACGACTGTATATTGTCGTTGGAGGGTAGAGGGAAGAGGGTAGAACTATCTCCAAAGCTACTGCGTATGGCTTCCTACTGCTATTCCACATACATTGCCGACGGATACTGCCTTAATTTCGCCGATTCTCATGGTAACCGCCTTGTGCAGCAGCCAAACGTGATGTATGTCATCGGAGTGATGACCGGCGACGTGACGATGCAGGAGTTTGCCGCTTATGTGGCCCGGGAAAAAGGCTTTTGGAGCGACGCTTCGGGAATGTATGACAAAAGCGGCAACTATCCTACTCTCGGCCGGGAACTGGTGTTTCTGAGCATGCTCGACAAGTTCAGCAAGGTGGAGCCTCGCGAACCGCAGATGGCTGACAACTGGCTGCCACGCCTGCAGATATTCTCAGCGCGCCGAAACGGCATGTTTGTGGCAATGAAGGGCGGCCACAACGACGAGAGCCACAACCATAACGACGTGGGCAGCTTTGTGGTTTACGACGGAGGAAAACCTGTGCTTGTCGACCCTGGAGTAGGGGAGTATACCTCCCAAACCTTCGGCAAGGGAAGATATGACATCTGGACCATGCAGTCGGCCTATCACAATCTTCCAAAGATAAACAACTGCGACCAGAAGAACGGCAAGCGGTATGCCGCACGCAACGTGAAATACAGGAAAGGCGCGTTGGAGATGGACATTGCCGGTGCTTATCCTGACAGTGCCGGCGTGAAGCGCTGGACGCGCAAGGTTTCAATAGACCGTCGTGGCATAGTCACCATAGACGACAGTTATGAACTCTCACGCGGCAATGCTCCGCAGCAGCTTATGCTCCTTTCCGCCGTTGAGCCGAAAGTGGATGAAAGCGGCATACTTCTCGGCAGTTGTCGCCTGCGCATGAACAATGCCGTGGTAGACGTGAAGGTGGAACCCCTTGCCGACAAGTTTGACCCGATGATGCAGTCGATGTGGCCCGACGGCCTGTGGCGTATTGTGCTATCCGTCAAGGGCAGGAGCGTGATTAAAGTAATAAAGGAGGCAGAGGGAAGTTGAGCTGTTTTTATAACGAACTCATGAAACGCTCGCGGTCTACGATGAACCTCAGATGAGTGCCTTCACCGATGAGCGTTTCACCCTGTCGGGCGGAAACTTTGAAATGCAGCTTCTTTCCGTCGATTTTCTCAAGCACAGCCGTGGCTTCCACCTTCGCACCTATAGGCGACGGCTTCAGGTGTGACGACTCTATGTGACCGCCCACGGTGGTGCGTCCTTCCGGCATACAATCCTTTACTGCCAGCATGGCAGCATTTTCCATAAGTGCCATCATGGCTGGTGTGGCCAGCACGGGCATGTCGCCCGAACCGATGGCAATGGCAGTGTTTGTTTCGTCCACTGTCAAATAACTGGTGTGTGATTTACCTATTTCCATTTTTTTTTATCCTGTTTGTATATAATAATTGGTGCAAAGGTAGGCATTTTATTTCTATTATTTGGGGAAAAAGGATTTTTTTGCTAATTTTGCAGCGTAAATCCTAAAAAAAGTAACGTTTATGAGGAACAGAAGATTGTTTTTGGCTGTTTTGGTCATCATGACCGTTAGTGTATCCGCACAGAAATACAGGTTCGGGAATATTGGTGTTGGCGTGAACAAGAAGACTGCCGACTCTCTTCTCAATAGCAAGTTCAATATAGCCCTTTTCGGTAATGTCGACACACTCAACGGCGTGCAGGCAAGCGTCTTTACCAGTGTGGCAAGGGGCGAGATGAAGGGAGTGAACTTCGGCATGCTCTCTGCCCTGACCAGGGGAAAGGCTTCCGGACTGCAAGTGGCTGGATTCGTCAACGGTGTAGATGGCGACATGCGTGGCGTGCAATGGTCTGGAGTGTCAAACATTGCAAAGCATGTCAACGGACTGCAGATGGCCGGATTCACCAATGCTTCTGCCACACCGATGCGCGGAGTACAGCTGGCTGGACTCACCAATGTGTCGATGGGTGTGGAAAAGGGACTGCAACTGGCAAGCGTGGCGAATGTCAGTTCGTCGTATATGCGAGGCGCGCAGTTTGCCATTTATAATTTTGCCGACACCCTTAATGGTTCGCAGTTCGGACTGTTCAATGCCTGCAACAGCCATCCCCGAGGAGTACAGGTTGGTATCATAAACTACAGTCGCGACACGGTGGCACACAAGATAGGACTTGTGAACGTCAATCCAAAGACCCGTATCGACATGCTTCTCTATGGCGGCACGTCGACGAAAGGAAACATTGGCGTCCGTTTCCGCAACCGTTCCACATATAATATATTAGGTGTGGGAACCCATTTCATGGGTCTCGACGAGAAGTTCTCCGCCGCACTCTTCTACCGCATAGGCCAGTACTTCCAGCTGTCGCCCCGTTGGAGCTTGAGTGGCGATGTGGGCTTCTATCATATAGAGACCTTTGCCGACGAGGCTGCCTCAACCCCCGAACGCCTCTACTCGCTTCAGGCCCGTATTAACGCTGACTGTCAGATCACTCCCACACTTGGTGCCTTTGCCAGTATAGGCGTAGGCGACACCCGCTACTATCACCATGCCTCGCACTATCGCACCCGAGCCATCTTAGAGGCGGGAGTGACGTTGAAGTATTTTAATAAAGACGGTAGAAGGAAGAGTGAAGAGGATAGAGAATCGTCTTATCTATCTACTGCCAACTATCCTCTATCCTCCCCAAAACGCCCCTGGCTTGCAGCCCTTGAGGTGTTTGGCATCAATGCCGGAGTGTGGGCGTTTGACAGTTATGTGATGAACGAGGAGTTTGCGAAAATCAGCATACATACCGTAAAACATAATTTAGAGACGGGATTTGTGTGGGACAACGACCAGTTTTCCACCAATCTCTTCGCACATCCCTATCACGGAGGCTTGTATTTTAACGCGGCACGCAGCAACGGCTTGACATTCTGGGAGTCGGCACCATTCTCGTTCTGCGGAAGCCTTATGTGGGAAACCATCTGCGAGATAGAGCCGCCTGCCATCAACGACCTCATGGCCACAACCATGGGCGGCATCTGCATCGGAGAGGTGACGTATAGGCTTTCAGACCTTATTCTCGACGACAGTAAGCGTGGCTTCCCGCGATTCATGCGTGAGTTTCTGAGCACACTTGTCTGTCCAATAAAGGGGCTGAACCGAATCATCCACGGCGACGCATGGAGGGTGAGACACGACAATGCCAAGTATCACGACTACAACAGTATACCCGTGAGACTCGGCATCACCGTGGGCGACCGTTATCTTGCCGACAACAACTCTTTTTCGCGGGGCGAACACTCGCCGTTTGTCAACCTTCTCCTGCAGTATGGCGACCCGTATAACGAGGAAACAACAAAGCCTTACGACTATTTCACCGCCGACCTTACCCTAAACTTCAGTGGCAACCAGCCGCTCATCAGTGGTGTACACCTGCTTGGACGACTATGGGGAGTACCTCTTGCGGCAGGCAAAAACATGACAACCGAAATAGGTATCTTCCAGCATTTCAACTACTTCGACTCACAGCCAGTGAAGGACGGCACCAATCTCGTGCCGTTCCGCATCTCAGAGGCAGCGTCGGTAGGTCCTGGAGTCATCTACAAATTCCCCCGCATCGGCAATCTCTCAAGTCTCGAACAGCGCATCTTCCTCAGCGGAATACTGCTCGGCGGTTCGCTCAGCGACCACTATAACGTGATAGACCGCGACTACAACCTCGGCAGCGGATTCAGCGTGAAGGCAAACACCATTCTCGATTTCGGACGTGTTGGATGTCTGTACCTCAACGCCCACTATTATCGCATCTACACATGGAAGGGCTACGAGGGCAAGGACCTGGAGACCATCGACCCCATATATCTCAATGCCCAAGGCGACAAGGGCAACGCCACGCTACTTGTCATTAATCCGCGAATGTTGCTTACACTGGGCGAAAATGTAGCCCTAAACCTTTCAGGCTCATACTATTACCGCGACACATTCTATAAGTATCACGATAATGTGAAGGCAAAGACCTACGAGGTGAGCCTTGGACTAACTTTCAGACTATGATAACAAACGAGGCTACAAGACTATTCATATCACGACATGCCAACGACAACATAAGGACATTGGCACTGGCGGCACACGGGAAGCCGGACATCGACCTCCCGTTTGCCCTCGACCAGATTGCGGGGCGACAGTCGGCACGCAAGAAACTGCCTTCGTGGCATGCCATCGAAGGCATCATCTTCCCGCCACATCTCTCCATGGAGCAGTGTTCCAGCGAAGCCACAGCCCTTTACAAGCAAAGCCTTTTAGAGCGTTTTGTATGTCAAGATGGCGGCATTTCATCTTTTGCCGACTTGACAGGAGGCTTCGGTGTAGACTTCTCTTTCCTCGCAAGCCGATTTGGCAAGGCTATATACGTGGAGCGCCAGCAAAGGCTTTGTGACATAGCTACACATAACTTCAAATTGTTGGGACTCACACAGGCTGAAGTGGTGTGTGACGAAGCGGAGTCGTGGCTAAAGACAATGCCTCGTGTAGACCTTATTTATCTCGATCCGGCACGTCGCGATGCCCATGGCGCCCGCACATTTGCCATTGCCGACTGCACTCCCAATGTCGTGACCCTAAAATCCCTTTTGTTGGAAAAGGCCAGCAAGGTCATGATAAAACTCTCGCCCATGCTCGACTGGAGAAAAGCCGTAAGCGACCTTGGAGAGGAGAACGTGAGCGAGGTGCATGCAGTGTCGGTGAACAACGAGTGCAAAGAACTCCTCTTGGTAATGACACCCGAAAAAGCGGAGGCGATAGAAATCGTGTGTGTGGATATAAGGGGTAATGATGGGGAAGTTAAAGAAGTTAAGGAAGTTAAAGAAGTTAAAGACAATACCGAGAGCCGTAGAAACATATTAGACTATTCGGTATTCTCCACCCTCCAAAATCCCTCTTTCCTCTACGAGCCCAACTCCTCGCTGATGAAAATAGGATGTTTCGACATGATAGCAGAGAGGTTTGGAGTTTGCCAAGTGTCGGCAAACAGCCATCTGTTTGTGTCAGACCATGAGGTGAAAGACTTTCCGGGAAGGAGTTTTCATATCGTAAGGATAACAACGATGAACAAGCGTGAAATGAAGGATGCACTGGCGGATATCAAGAGTGCAAACATTACAGTACGCAACTTCCCTCTCACCACCGCTGAACTGCGCAAAAAACTAAAACTAAAGGACGGCGGAGATGTCTACATATTTGCCACTACCTTTGAAGACAACCAGCATAGACTCATAATATGCAAGAAAGTGTTGAAAAAGACGTGAAAACATAAAAAAACATTCAATTATTTTGTTATCATAGCTTTTTTCGCTATCTTTGCACGCAATTATAACATTGAAAATACTGCCAATCATGTCAGAAATAAAAATTGTAAAAGTTAATGACAAAAAAGAATTGGAGAAATTCATCCAGTTCCACTACGACCTCTATCGTGGAAACGAATATGACGTTCCAAACCTGCATAGCGACGAAATAAACACTCTGTCGAAAGATAAAAACCCCGCTTTCGACTTCTGCAAGGCGCAATATTTCCTTGCATACAAGGACGGAAAGGTGGCGGGACGAGTGGCTGCCATCATCAACGAAAAAGCTAACAAACGATGGAACCAAAGCAGAGTAAGGTTCGGATGGATAGATTTCATCGACGACACCAATGTGTCAAAGGCGCTCCTAAAGGCTGTTGAGGATTGGGGAAGACAACAGGGAATGAAGGAAATTGTAGGACCGCTCGGTTTTACAGATATGGACCCTGAAGGAATGCTCACATGGGGATTCGACCAGCTCGGAACACAGGCCACGATATACAACTACGACTACTATCCAAAACACATGGAACAGATGGATGGATGGGAAAAGGACAACGACTATGTCGAGTTTAAAATGTATGTGCCAAAGGAGATTCCTGAGAAATATACCAAAATCGCACAGATGATTGAGAAAAGATACAACCTTCATGTAAAAAAACTCACACGAAGGGAAGTGTTTAAGGAAGGATACGGACAGAGAATCTTCTCTATCATCAACGATACTTTCAAAGACCTCTACGGATATTCTGAACTATCGCAGAAACAGATAGACCACTATGTGAAAATGTATCTCCCGATGGCTGACCTCAACCTTATCACACTCGTAGAAGACTGGAACACCGAAGACAAAAAGGTGGTGGGAGTCGGAATCACAATTCCTTCACTTTCAAGGGCATTCCAAAAATGCCGAAACGGACGTCTATTCCCTTTCGGATGGTGGCATGTGATCAGAGCACTGAAATTCCAAAAGACTGAGGGCGTGGACTTGCTGCTCATGGGAGTGCTGCCAGAATACAGGGCTAAAGGCGCAAACGCACTGATGTTTGCAGACCTCATTCCTTGGTACCAAAAATATGGATACAAGTGGGGAGAAAGCCAAGTGGAGATGGAAACCAACGAAAACGTGCAGAGCCAGTGGGGACCACTGAAACCTGAAAACCACAAGCGACGCAGATGTTATGTGAAGAAGATTTTTTAAGTGAGGTGAGAGGAGCGGTTTTTTTATTTGAAATTTATGGACGACGAATTACTTCATAACCAACAACAGTCTACGGTAGAATATACCGACGACAACATCAGACACCTGTCAGACATGGAGCATGTGCGTACAAGACCTGGTATGTACATCGGACGATTAGGCGACGGACAGCTGCCTGAAGACGGTATCTACGTGCTCCTAAAAGAAGTGATAGACAACTCTATCGACGAATTTAAAATGCACGCAGGCGACCGAATAGAAATTAATGTTGACGAACAATTGAGAGTCTCGGTGAGAGACTACGGACGAGGAATACCGCAGGGAAAGATGATTGAGGCTGTAAGCGTGCTCAACACTGGTGGAAAGTATGACTCAAAGGCTTTCAAAAAAAGCGTGGGACTAAACGGTGTGGGCGTGAAGGCTGTGAACGCTCTCAGCTCAAGATTTGAGGTGAGATCGTATAGAGACGGCATGGTAAGAACGGCTACTTTCGAAAAAGGTATCATCACATCTGACAACACTGAACCTACAGACGACGAAAACGGAACTTACATCTTCTTCGAACCTGACAACTCCTTGTTTATCAACTACCAGTTCCACGACGATATCATTGAGACAATGCTCCGCAACTACACTTACCTTAACACGGGGCTTGCCATAATGTATAACGGAAGGAGAATACTAAGCCGAAACGGACTCAAAGACTTGCTCAACGACACCATGACGGGCGACGGACTTTATCCCATCATCCATTTAAAAGGAGAGGATATCGAGATCGCATTCACCCACGCAAACCAGTATGGAGAGGAATACCACTCGTTTGTCAATGGACAACACACCACACAGGGAGGCACTCACCAAAGCGCATTTAAAGAGCATATCGCAAAGACAATAAAGGAATTCTTCAGTAAAAACTTCGAATATACAGACATCAGAAACGGACTCGTTGCGGCAATAGCAATCAACGTGGAGGAACCGATGTTCGAAAGTCAGACAAAAATAAAACTGGGATCTCTCACCATGACTCCTGGAGGTGGTGTGAGCATAAACAAATATGTGGGTGACTTCATAAAAACCGAAGTCGACAACTTCCTACACAAAAATCAGGAAGTGGCTGACGTAATGCTGCAGAAGATACAGGAAAGCGAAAAGGAACGTAAGGCAATGGCTGGAGTCACAAAACTGGCTCGGGAACGGGCAAAGAAGGCTAACCTGCACAACCGAAAGCTACGCGACTGCCGCATACACTATAGCGACGCAAAAAACGAACGCAAGGAGGAAAGCTCCATTTTCATAACCGAGGGAGACTCGGCAAGCGGAAGCATCACAAAAAGCCGAGACGTAAACACTCAGGCTGTGTTCTCATTGCGCGGAAAACCACTCAACTCCTTCGGATTGACAAAAAAGGTGGTGTATGAAAACGAGGAGTTCAACCTGCTTCAGGCTGCACTCGACATTGAGGACGGACTCGACACCCTGAGATACAACAAGGTGATTGTGGCAACGGATGCCGATGTAGACGGAATGCACATCAGACTGCTCATCATCACATTCTTCCTGCAGTTCTTCCCGGAACTTATAAAGAAAGGACACGTTTATGTGTTGCAGACACCATTGTTCAGAGTAAGAAACAAGAAGACAAAAATAAAAAACAAGAACGTAGTGGCTGAGGCACAGGTCAAGGACAAGAAAAAAAGCGACTTCGTAACACGATATTGCTATAGCGAAGAGGAAAGACTGAAGGCAATAGAGCAGCTCGGACCAGAACCGGAGATAACCAGATTTAAAGGTCTTGGAGAAATATCTCCTGAAGAGTTCGTAAACTTCATTGGTCCGGACATGCGTCTCGAACAAGTCACGCTTCACAAAACTGACCAAGTGCAGAAACTCCTGGAATACTACATGGGAAAGAACACCATGGAACGCCAAAACTTCATCATCGACAATCTGGTGATTGAGGAGGATATGCCGGAGGAGATGGGGAGTTAACTTCCCTTTCTTGCGAAACTTAAATTATGTAAATAATTAAATATGAATAAGATAAAAACTTTTTGTTTGGCCATGATGATGATGACTTCCATCTCGGCAATGGCACAGATGAGATTAAATTTTGGCGATGACAGCCAGTTGAGAAAACTGCAGATTGCAGAAATGGCTATCAAAAGCTTGTATGTCGACAGCGTCGACGAAAAAAAACTCGTGGAAGACGGAATAAGAGGAATGCTCGAAAAACTCGACCCTCACTCCTCCTATTCCACACCGAAAGAAGTGAAAGCCATGAACGAACCACTGGCTGGTAATTTCGAAGGCATCGGTGTGCAGTTTAACATGATAGACGACACTCTTCTCGTTATCCAGCCTGTCACTGGAGGTCCTTCAGAAAAAGTCGGCATCGTGGCCGGCGACAGAATTGTCAGTGTCAACGATACCGCCATTGCCGGCGTGAAAATGCCTAAGGAGGAAATCATGAGGAGACTGAGAGGACCTAAGGGAACAAAGGTTATGCTCGGTGTGGTGAGAAGAGGCATCAGCGATACTCTCGCCTTTAAGGTCACACGCGACAAAATTCCTGTAAACTCCATCGACGCCACTTATATGATTCGTCCCAACGTGGGATATATTCGTATCGGAAACTTTGGAGCAACCACACACCGTGAATTTGTGGAAAGCCTGATGAAACTCGAGAAACAGGGCATGCGCGACCTTATACTCGACCTCGAGGGAAACGGTGGAGGATATCTACAGGCGGCAGTGGACATCGCAAACGAACTGCTGCCAAAAAACGACCTCATCGTTTACACAACAGGACGGAGAGTGCCACGAATGGAATACAGGGCAAAGGGCAACGGAATACTTCAGGATGGAAAAATCGTTGTGCTCGTGGATGAATACACAGCATCGGCTGCGGAAATCGTCACTGGTGCAGTGCAAGACCAAGACCGCGGAGTGGTGGTAGGACGACGAACCTTCGGAAAGGGACTCGTGCAACGACCCATCGACCTGCCCGACGGTTCGATGATACGTCTCACCATAGCCCACTACTACACCCCTTCAGGACGTTGCATACAAAAGCCATACGAGAAAGGAAAGGCCGAAGACTATGCCATGGACGTTCTCAATAGACTGAAACACGGTGAGCTTACCAATGCCGACAGCATACATTTTGCCGACTCGCTGAAGTGCTACACCTTGCGAAAGCATCGCACAGTGTATGGCGGAGGAGGCATCATGCCCGACCATTTCGTGCCACTTGACACTACGACATATACTAACTTCCACCGTCAGCTGTCAGCCCGTAGCTTCATCATCAACACCAACCTTCGTTATGTCGACGCTAATCGCAAGGCACTGCAGAAGCGTTTCTCTGACTTCAACGACTTCAAGCAGAACTACGAGTTCCCGCAGGAGGAGATAGACCGCATGGTGGCCGATGCCGCAAAGCAAAATCTAAAGCCAAAGGACGATGAAGAGCTTGAAAAGTCGATGCCTCGACTAAAACTACAGCTAAAAGCCCTCGTTGCCCGAGACCTGTGGGACATGAGCGAATATTTCGCCATAATCAACGAGGAAAGCGAAATCGTGAAAAAAGGTATTGAGGAAATAACGAATTGAGGTTTCCCACCCTTTTTATAGTATTTAAAGAAGTTAAGGAAGTTAAGGAAGTTAAGGAAGTTAAAGACAATAGTCTTTTCGCTTCCTTTCGGGAGTTCTCTGGGCTTTGACATACGTCCTTAACTTCTTTAACTTCCTTAACTTCTTTAACTTCCTTTTTTCGCTTCGCTCAAGGAAACTTCTTCTTTAACTTCCCTTTCCTACGAAAGTTGAGTTAGCTAAAACCCGGGAGGACTGGTGAAACGCATTCGCTTGCCGGTGACTGGATGGGAGAACTCCAGATACTCGGCGTGGAGATACATGCGCTCGGCACGATGACCATAGAGAGGGTCGCCCTTGATGGGAGAGGCGAGACCTTCGCTGGAGGCGCAATGGACACGAAGCTGGTGGGTGCGGCCTGTGTGAGGCACGAGAGAAAGCATCACTTCGCCGCTGCCAAGATAAGAAGGCTGAGGACTGACAACACGCCACTCGGTGATGGCGCGCTTGCCGTACTCGTAGTCTATCATCTGATGGGGACGGTCGAAAGGATCGGGACACAACGGGAGGTCGATCGTGCCGTGGTCGCCCTCTTCGAGTGTAATGCCTATCATTGGCTCCACAATCGCCACATAGCGCTTCTTGACCGTACGGTTGAAAAACTGACGCTGAAGGTTGTGGTGGGCTTCTACAGTGAGAGGCACGACAAGGAGGCCGGAGGTGTCCATGTCAAGACGATGTACGACCTTCGGAGTGTATCCACGTTCGAGAAGCAAGCTGAACAATGATAGTCTGTCGTTTTTCCCTGGTACAGACAACAATCCTGCCGGCTTAAGCACTACTAATAGGCTCTCATCTTCGTAAATAATCTCAATGTCTTTCACTTTGCGGTATCTGACATTAGTGTTTTCCAGCATCATGCCGTCGAGCATGAAAGAGAGTATGGGGAAACATTTGCCGCGGCACGAGGGATAAAAGTCGAAATGGCGGCGGATGATATTCTTGGGTGATTCGCCCCACCAGAACTCTGCCATACAGAGCGGCTTCATGTCGTGGGTGAAGGCATACTGCAAGAGCTTGGGAGCGCAGCATTCGCCTGAACCCGAGGGAGGCATGCCTGTGGGAGAATATTTGAAGATGTCCATCAAGTCGCGTTCCTCGCCTCGACAGTTTCTTATAATAAAGTGGCGGAAGAGCCATGTCTGAAGTTCTTCTGACCGTTGTTGGCGCTCGTGCTTAAGGTTTTCTATCTCTAAGTCATTATCTGCCATTTGGGCATCGAGTTCAGCCTGGATTTTTTTCCATTTTTGTTTTATGCGTACAAAGGTGGCCTTCTCGTGCTGGCTTTCGTGTTCAAGTCGCAGCAGTTCTTCTTCGCTCGGATTTTGCTGTCTGAGGAAATTGCGTGTGGCCTTCGACTTGTACATCACCTGTCGATAAGCGTCTATTTCGTGAAGGGCGTCGCCTTGGGCTTTTTGTATATCCCTGAACAGCTGCAGGCGTTTGGGATTGCTCTCAAGTTCGGATATCTTTTTGTTGATAAGGCTTATCTCTGCCTCGTGGCGCTTGAAATGACCGTCGGGCTGGAGATAGTCGAACACGGGAGGCACGAAAAAACCTGTCGTGTCGGCGATGTCCACTTGTCCGGAGTAAGCCGCGAGGAATCCTGTCTGTCCTTGGTGTTCCACTACCAGCACTCCGAGCATCTTCCCTTTTGACAGCGTGGTGTTCCATTCATTGTTGTTATTGATGAATGAGGCAGTCTGTTCGGCTGCAATCAGGCAAAGGGGATGGGGATTGTAGTCGAAAGGGTTGTTAAAATGTTCAGGAGGCGAAGGTAGTTGTCCTTCGCCTCCTGAGATTATGATTTTATGAAATTTTGTGTCTGTCATTCAATATGTTAACTCCTTAATCTCCTTATTTCACGTATTCGGCGAAGTCGGTGAGGTGCATGTCGCCTTTTCGTATGAGAGTGTCGTGGAATGCGAAGGCTGCAGGAAGGTTGTGGCGTGTCTGTCCCATTTTGGAAATCTTCAGATAGTCCCACAATAGTTGACGATAGTCGGGATGAGCGCAGTTTTCGATGATACACTCTGCACGCTGGATTGGGCTCTTGCCACGAAGGTCGGCCACTCCCTGCTCGGTGACGATGATGTTGACATCGTGCTCGGTGTGGTCGTGGTGGCTTACCATCGGCACGATAGAGCTGATGGCTCCGCCCTTGGCCACTGAAGGACATGTGAAGATGCTGATGTAGGCGTTGCGTTCGAAATCGCCTGAACCTCCAATACCGTTCATCATCTTTGTTCCTGTGATGTGGGTTGAGTTGGCGTTGCCGTAGATGTCGCACTCGAGTGCGGTGTTGATGGCGATGACGCCAAGTCGACGTATTATTTCAGGAGAGTTGGATATCTCGCTTTGGCGAAGAGTGAGATGATCCTTGAAGTAGTTGATGTTCTCATATACCTTCATGAGGCTTGGGTTGGTCACGGTGAGTGAGCAGGCAGAAGCCACTTTTACACGGCCGTTTAGCATCATGTCTACAACAGCGTCCTGAAGCACCTCGGTGTAGATGTTGAAGTCAGGAATGTTCTTGTCCATCGACAGGGCTGCGAGTATGGCGTTAGCCGTTGTGCCCACACCGCTCTGTAGCGGGAGGAATGTAGAAGGTATGATGCCACGCTTCATGTCTGCGGCAAGGAATTCTGCCACGTTGTTTCCAATCTGTGTAGTCACGGGGTCGAGGTCTTTGAACGCACGGGCTTCGTCAGGAATGTTGCACTCTACGACACCAACGATTTTCGATGCGTCAATTTCCACGTATGGAGTACCGATGCGGTCGTCCACCTTGGTGATTGGTATCCACTGGCGATATGGAGGGTCTTGCAGTTCATAAACGTCGTGAAGGTATTTGGCATCGGGGCTGTGGAAGTGGTTGTGTTCGAGAATGACGTGCTTTGCCAAACGTGCGGCTGTAGGGCTGATGCCTCCTGCGGAGGTGAGATAAGCCTTACATGTGGTCTCTCCTTCCTCAAGGTCACACACTTCGAGTATGGCCCAGTCCACCTGTCCCATAAATCCGTAACGCAGTTCCTGTGCCATCTGTGAGAGATGGATGTCGTTATAGGCTATCTCGCCCATGTTCACGTGCTTGCGGAAGTCAGGGTTTGTGGTATAAGGTGCGCGGTAGCGGATGGCCTGTGCATTGGCGAGGTCACCATCGGTGCTCTGTCCTGTTGAGGCACCGGTGAAGATGCCCACTTGGAATTCGCGGCCTGCCTCGTGTTCGGCGAGGGCAATCTTGGCCAACTCTTTAGTCACGGCCTTGGCGGCACCTGATGGTGTGAATCCGCTAAGGGCAATGTTCTCTCCGTTCTTGATCAGCGCTGCGGCTTCGGCAGCGGTCATACGTGTATATGCCATAATATTATCGTTGTTAATTTACTGCTTGTATAAAAAAACGTTGCAAAATTAGTCAAAAATGGTCTACTTACAAAATATTTTCCGTTTTTTCTTTCAAAAAACGAACTTATACATAATAATACCTGCCGTGACGCTTACATTCATCGAGTGTTTTGTGCCGAATTGTGGTATTTCGAGGCATCCGTCGCATCGGTCTATCACTTCTTGGTGTACGCCCTTTACCTCGTTGCCGAGCACTACTGCATAGGGTTTCCCCTTTTGGGGAATGAACTCGTTGAGCTTGGTGCTTCCATCGCATTGTTCTACGGCCAGCACCTCGTAGCCCTGGCCTTTCAGTTGCTCTACTGCTTCGAGTGCGTTGTCAAAGTGTCGCCATGCCACGCTGTCCTCGGCGCCGAGGGCAGTCTTGTGAATCTCTGTGGCTGGTGGAGTCGCGCTTATGCCGCAGAGGTAAAGGGCCTCTATGCGGAAAGCGTCGCCAGTGCGGAATACGCTGCCCACGTTGTACATCGAGCGGACGTCGTCGAGTACTACCACAAGCGGTGTCTTGCCCGCCTCGCGGAATTGTTCTACCGTCAGACGTTGCATCTCGACGGTTCGGAGTTTTCTGTTGTGTGCCATATCGGTTGCAAAAGTACAAAGAAAAAACGAGATGGAGAAACATAAATGCTAAATAATGTTATATGAACTGTCTTTTTTCTTGTATTACTAATCTTTTGTTGATGATTTTCATTACCTTTGCATGAGAAGCCCAGATTATATTTTTATGAGTAAAGAACGAAACGAGCAGCTCAGGCAGGCATGGGACTTTGTCGAGCATACAGGAAAAAGTATTTTTCTTACAGGAAAGGCAGGAACGGGAAAGACGACCTTCCTCAAAACCGTGGTGGAGAGAAGCAAAAAGCAGATGGTGGTAGTGGCACCGACTGGTGTAGCTGCCATTAATGCCGGCGGAGTGACCATTCACTCCTTCTTCCAACTGCCTCTCTCGCCATACGTTCCTGGTGCAAAGATGAAGCAGAAATATGATTTCAGCAAGGAAAAACGCAAGATTATCGCCTCGCTCGATTTGCTCATTATCGACGAGATAAGTATGGTGAGGAGCGACCTGCTCGACGCCATCGACAACGTATTGCGACGATACCGCGATGGAAGACAGCCTTTCGGCGGTGTCCAGCTGCTGATGATAGGCGACTTGGCACAGCTCACGCCTGTGGTGACTCCCGAAGACGAGGAGATGCTGCACGGATATTACGACACACCTTACTTCTTTGGCAGCAAGGCGTTGCAGAAGATTGATTATGTGACCATCCAATTACAGAAAATATACCGACAGGCAGATGCCGCCTTCGTGAATATACTCAACCATATACGCGACGGTGTGCCAACGGCAGAAGACATGGGAATGCTCGACTCAAGGTATAATCCTGCCTTCAGTCCGAAGGTGGAAGAGGGATATATACGACTTACCACACACAACAGGATGGCAGACGACTATAACGACACCGAGATGAAGAAACTCAACACAAAACCGTTCACCTACAGGGCTGAGATAGAGGGCTCGTTCCCTGAAATGTCATATCCTACGGCCGAATATCTTACGCTGAAGGTGGGAGCTCAGGTGATGTTTGTGAAAAACGACACCGACGGGAAGTTCTTCAATGGAAAGATTGGAAGGGTGGTGGAACTTGACGAGGATTCGGTGAAGGTAGTGTGTACCGGCGAAGAGACTCCTGTAGAAGTTGTACCGTTGGAATGGGAAAACGCACACTATTCGATAGACGAGAAGACGCGGGAAATAAAAACCGAGGTGATGGGAATATTCCGTCAATATCCGCTGCGATTGGCTTGGGCAATAACCATTCACAAGAGTCAGGGACTGACCTTCGACAGGGCAATAATAGACGCAGGCCGGTCGTTTGCCCCGGGACAGGTGTATGTGGCGCTCAGCCGATGCAGAAGTCTGCAAGGGGTGGTGATAGCGTCGAAAATTACACCGTCGGCCATCATCAGCGACGAGACAGTGGATAGATATATCGACAGGCAGGAGATTGAGGCAGAAAGAAGCATAGCCCAACTGCCCGACCTGAAAAGAGACTACTACCGGAAGCTGATAGTGGAGCTTTTCGACTTTACAAGGCTACAGACTACCGAGAGCTACATGTTGAGGCTTATGATGGAGTTTTTCTCATCGATGAATCCGGAATTGTTGCAAATGCACCGCCAGACAGTGGAGACTTTCCGTACAGACATTGCAGACATAGCCGCCAAATGGACCGCAGGCCTTGCCTCCATGAGTTACGAGAAACTAACGAGCGAGCCGTTGCTCGACAGGGTAAGAAACAGTGCGAACTATTTCCGCAAGAAAATTGAAGAGGTGTTTGACCACTTGCTTGAGGTGTCGAAAAAGTTGCAGTCGAACAATAAAGAAGCCACACGCCGATATGACGACACACTGTCTACGCTAACCTTGCTCTGCCGTTTTCACATGCTGCTGCTTGAAGCCATCGAGCAAAAAGGTTTTTCCATCGAGATTTACCTTAAGGAGAAACAGATGGCACAGGTGATGGCGATGGAGAAGCCAGAGAGGAAAAAAAGGGAAAGGGAGAAGAAACCAAAGGAGGAGAAGGAAAAGACCTGGGTCACAAGCTTCAAATTATATAAGGAAGGAAATAGTGTTGAAGAAGTGGCAGCCATCCGCGGCCTAAACCGTTCCACCATTTCAGGTCATCTCGGACGTTATATTCAAACGGGCGAGATAGCCCTTGAAGAGCTTGTCTCGCCCGAACATATCTCAATAATACGCAAAGCCATACAACAGGCTGGCACTGCCGATGGACGTGGTGCCATAAAGGCCCTCTGTCCTGCCGATGTTACATACGATGAGATTGAAAATGTCTTGTTAACTTTTAAACTTTAATTTTTAATTCTTTAATTTTTTAATTAACCAGGACAGGGGACCTGTCCGTGTCCCCTTTCTACAACGAGTATTGTTCCGTAGTTTGCCATTGCTTAGAGTTCATATAAATCGTTCAATTGTATATCTGCTTGTACCTCACCCCAATGCTCGTTTTGCACCAGTCCATCAGTAGTGATCATAATAGAATGAACAGCGCTTTTAGTACCTGTCACGCTTTGGAAAACATTTCGCTTTCGTGCAAGTTCCTCTGCATAATCGGATGTTATTGAATATGGCTCCTTCGAGTATTTCATCTCGCAAACATCGATAATGCCATCACTGCGATCGATCAAAAGGTCAATCTGAACACCACGCCTGTTCTCCTTTTCATTAGGGAGACAACGCCATGCATACTCATTAGTCAATATTCCACTGATGCCCAGCTTTTTCTTGATCTGATCCGTATGCCAGAGGCAAGCACGTTCAAAAGCCAAACCACACCATGTATTGTATTTGGGACTTCCAAGCATTGTCTTCCAATAGTTTGAGCCTTGACGTGACCCATCAATAAACTCGTAATAGAACAGGGTGTAGTGGTCTATCAACTGGAAGATGTCCGACTTGGTTCTATACCCCATCATGGTGTAACTGCGGATAAACCCACACCATTCCAAATCATTCAGAATTTCAGTAAACGCTCCGTTATCATCAAAGCCACCAGCTTCAAGAAGCTCCAGTCGAGTCATGCCCATCTTCTTTTTTGCCAGCAATCCTATAACCTTAATGTATGGTTCTGGTTTCTTGAACAGAGAAGCATACAGCATCTCAAACTCATCATGCAGTTCCCCATCAGATGAGAATATCAGTCTGTCAATCTCTTGGGTGATGCTTGCTCCTTTCTGTAACAGACTCCAATAATAAGGTACGCCACCGAATATCATATAGGCTTCAAGCATCTGCTTGCGATTTAGTACGAGACCCCTGGACTGTGCTAACTTCTCACACAATCCCAACGGGAATGGCTTGAGAGATATACGATGATTCAAGCGATTGTGCAGACCTCCTTTGTTTTTGATGATCTTCTTGACCATCCACGATGTACTGCTTCCGCAAACTATAAAAACAATATCTTTGCGAGCAGATGCCCAATCGTTCCAAAACGACTCCAATTCTGACAAGAAACCAGAACGCGGTGCATCCATCCATGGAAGTTCATCAAGGAATATCACCTTCTTACCTTCCGGAAAGTTTATGATGAAACGCTTAAGTTCGCTGAAAGCATCCCCCCAATTGGTTAATTCTGGTGTATCTTTCTGACCATGTTCTTTTAATGTCCTGCGGAATCTTACCAATTGCTTTCTTGCTGTCAGTTTTGCTGCACCAGTAAACTGGAAGTCGAATTTGTACCCGTAAGCTTCTCGTATAAGAAAGGTCTTACCTACACGACGTCTTCCATACACAGCAATAAACTGTGAATACTCTTCAGAAAGAGCGTTCTGCAGTAGTTGTTTTTCTTTGTCTCTACCTATAAGCATTGTCGTAATGTCTAAAAATATGGTGCAAAGTTAATGATTTTCGTGCAAAAACATGCGGAAACTAATAGATATTTTGTGTTTCCGCTGATTTATTAACGATTTTTGTCACGAGACAGGGACCTGTCCCTTTCGTCTTTTTTTTTTGCTAACTTTGCGGTCGATAATAAGATTCTGAATCACTATAACATGAAGGCCAAGGTTGTTGACAACCGCTACCTCTTCTTCTAATCATTCAGAAGTCACATAGTTTTTCATAAGATAATAAAGGCTGCACTCATTTGGGTGCAGCCTTATTGTGTTGATGTATAATCAAATTAGAGGGCGAACTTGTAACCAACAGTGAACTGGAATACAGTGTTCTTGCTGTCGAATCCCTCAAGCACCTTGGTCATACCCCAGTTGTAGCGGGCATCGATTACGAAATCTGAAACCTCGTAAGACAGACCTACAGGAATTGAGAAATCAAATGATTTAAAACCATCCATATCTACAGATACAACATCTACTTTAGCCTCAGACTTTACCTTAAATGCGGGCTGAATACCTGCCTTAACAGCCAATCCCTTTGTGATATAGTAATTAGCAAGGATTGGGATGTTGATGTAATCAAGATTCATTTTTACTCCTTCAGACTTTGCACCCTGCATAGAGTAGATAGCACCAGCGGTAACGGCGAAAGACTCGTTAAGCTGATAGCCAAGCTCTGCACCGGCTGCAAGACCAACCTTTGCATCACCATCACCATCGGTGATATTGGCAACGTTAATACCAACGAGAGGCTTAAGAGTAAGTTTACCAGCCTCTGCCTGTGCGCTTGCTGTAAGTGTTGCAAATGCCATTGCAACCATCATCATAAATTTCTTCATAATCTTTTTTTTTAAAATTATTGATAATAAGTTTACTAAAGTTGCATCATTATTTATACTGGGTGCAAAGATAATATATATATTCCATTTATGCAAGAAAATTTACTAAAATTTTTGTTTCTAATATATAGTTAATTTTGTTTTGTCTTGTACTGAAATAAGCTGACTCTCCACTTCTAAAAAAGTTAAATAATTAAATGGCAAGAAGAAGATTCAGCCGCGCTTTTAA
>NZ_NPJI01000017.1 GCF_002251435.1 Prevotella sp. P2-180 | reverse complement strand
TAGGTCGAGTAGAGCGAGGGAGTTTCACCCTCACCCTCTCACAGAACCGTGCGTGAAAGTCTCCCCTCACACGGCTCTTCACACTCAACTCTTTGTGCATAGACATAACCTTGGAGTCTGACCTCTCTGCCAATGATAGAAAAGACTGCGGTCTTTGCCCGCTATCTCTTGCAGCCAACTGAAAGCCTTGACAATGGGCTTGCGGTGGAAGCGCTTGTATTTCCTGCGTATCCAATAGGCAAGCACCATGTTCAGGTGGTTCATAACTTTGACAAACTCGGTCTTGCCAAACTTGTTGTAGTAATTGTACCAACCTCGCACTTGGCTCTCAATCTCTACTGCTACCTGTTGGAGTTTCCAGTCAAGATGGGAATGCAGCTTCCACTCCTTCATCTTCTCATGCAGCTTCTTCACCGATTTCTTGCTGATGGCGGGGAGAAAGCTCGTGAAGCACTGACGCTGCTTTCGATTCCATGACTTGCGGCATTGGAAAGTATAGCCGAGAAAGTCGAAGGAAGCTTCATAGCCTTCAACCTTCTTTCGGGTTGATGTGGGGCATTGCACTATCTTGGTCTTCTCCGCATTGAGTTTCAAGCGGCATTGTTCAAAGCGGCAGGTCAGAACTTCCTTCAGATGTTCCGCCTGCGCCTTGCTCACACAATGACATATCGTATCATCGGCATAACGTTCAAATGGTATATTCGGGTAGTGGATGCGCATCCACTTGTCGAACGTGTAGTGGAGAAACAGATTGGCAAGAACCGGACCTATGACCGAGCCTTGAGGCACTCCCATAGTGCGTTCTATCGTCTCTCCCTTTGACGTGCGGTAAGGGACTTTGAGCCACCTGCGGATATAGAGCAGCACCCATTTCTCACGTACATGATGTTCCACTGCCTTCATTAGCTGGTCGTGGTCTATCGTGTCGAAGAACTTGGATATGTCCATATCCAATACCCAACCGAATTTGAAACATCGCTCACGTGCCTTGGCTATGGCATCGGAAGCGGAGCGGTTTGGACGATAACCATACGAGTCTTGGTCAAAGCAGGGTTCTATGGACGGCTCTATGAACAATACCGCTGCCTGCTGGGCTATACGGTCTTCTACCGTAGGTATGCCCAAGGGACGCTTGCCGCCACCAGGCTTCGGTATCTCCACAAGCCGAACGGCATTCGGCATGTAGGAACCCGAACTCATTCGGTTCCACAGCTTGTAGAGGCGGTTGTCCAAGTCTTTCTCATAATCTTCAATGCCGACCGAGTCAACGCCTGCACTGCCTTTGTTTTCCTTTACCTTAAGGTAAGCCTTGTAGATTAACGTCTTGTCTATCACAAATGGTTTTGCTTCTTTCATCATATCCTCCTCTTTGTTTAAGAGTTGTATAATTCCAGTTGCTTGAGTGTGTCACCCCCTTCGCTCCATGTCCATTACAGACACTTCAACGCTACTACGGGGCAATCCGCCACAGAAGCGGACTTCGGTACGTTTCTGCCTTGTTCGTCACTTTCGGCATTTCCCTTGGCATTCCGTCTTCTGCTTCCCACGTTCCGCCAACGAGCCTGTATTACTGTCCTGCCACCTCTATGCCGCATGCCGCAATGCCATAGACAGGTTATTGCATTGCTTGTCGCCAGAACTGTCCGACTCTGACTTTTGACATGACTTGAACCAAGATTAACGACACCTCATCGAATGGTTCACTTGCGTTCAGCTCAGTAATACGTACCTCTCTGCAACGCTCACCACCGCAACGTTTCCGACTGCAGCAGCTTGCAGAGGGTTTGATGCCAGTGCCTGCACAC
>NZ_NPJI01000016.1 GCF_002251435.1 Prevotella sp. P2-180 | reverse complement strand
ACTTACTTATGAGGGACTCACTACGAGCCTCCTTACCAAACCTATATATTTATATTACTAACAAAAACAAGTATGGATTTTTTTGAAATCGAAAAGGAATTGGAGATGCGAAGCTGCATCTCCAAGGGCATCTACGACAGGATGCATGAGTTGCGTTACCACATTGAGATGGAACTGAAACATCTCGGAGAATATCTGAAAATGGAAAACATTCCGAAAGCGTCGGCATCGTGGCTTATTGTTTATGCGGCTGAAAACGTGAGGGAGATGGCTAACACTATGGCTGACGTGAAGAAAATGGCGGAGGAATGTGTGCTGATGCCGGTGGAGAAATTTTGGGACGACGACATCGACAGAATGCTGAAGGCTTTGGCGCAGTTGGTGGACGACATTGCGCAGAAGAGCGACAGAACTCAATACGACGTGTTCAGACATTCAGCATGCAGAGAGTTGGAGGT
>NZ_NPJI01000015.1 GCF_002251435.1 Prevotella sp. P2-180 | reverse complement strand
TTGATATATATTTTGATTTGCAACACTAAGATAGGTGAAAAATCTGACATGACAAAATCCTGAGCAACTTTTTGTTGCTCAGGTACTTAAAAAGTTATATTTGTAATAGTGTTGCGGAATTAAGGATGAAATCATCTTGCACCCGATTCCTCTCTTCTGACGATAGTCCTGCATGATATATTCCAGCTTCAACACCTTTGGATTTCAAGTCGGCCGCCAAATCCTCCGTGCCTTTTCTTGACAGACAATAAATGATGCCGCTTTCGTTGGGGTGTCGGCCTATGACATCCAAAATAGTACGCAAACGCTCACGTTTTCTATATGCTTTGCGTACATCAAGACTTAAATTAGGTCTATCAAAACTACTGATGAATATCCGAGGATTCCTCAATCGCAATTGCTCCACTATGTCCGCTTTTGTAATCTTGTCTGCAGTTGCCGTCAATGCAATTCTCGGGACTTTCGGGAAATATTCCTCTAGAACTCCCAACTGAGTATATTCGGGGCGGAAGTCATGTCCCCATTGTGATACGCAGTGCGCCTCGTCGATGGCGATCATGGATATCTTTACGAATTGTTGTAGCCATTGTATCTCCGTCATAAGTCTCTCGGGAGAAATGTACAGAATCTTTATTTCTCCATTTTGGCAACGTGAGCGGATGATTCTGTTGACATATTCCTCATTGCTGCTGTTGAGAGCTTCAGCTGCAATACCATTAGCTTGGAGGGCGTCCACCTGGTCTTTCATTAAAGAAATTAAAGGAGACACAACGAGTGCCGTGCCTTCAAGTAACAGAGATGGAATCTGATAGCAGATTGATTTTCCTCCACCTGTTGGCATCAATACCAATGCGTCCTGCCCTGAAATGACATGGTCTATGATATCCTTCTGAAGAGGACGGAACGAATCATATCCAAATACGGACTTTAAAAGTTGATGTGCCTTATCCATAATAAATGCATTGTCGTTTATTGGTAATGTTTTTTTTGTGTATGGACATTCCCTACCGACACCCCATCCTTGTATTTGGAGATTGAGGTAGTGAGGGATGCAGCTCCAACACTGTGACACTGTTCACCGGTGTCAGTCGGTCGCCCATTATACAATGAAGCGTCAGTCTTATTAGACTGAAAATCATTTTCTTCCACTGCCATCATCAGAGATTACTCTTATTAAATGAGGCTTTTCTTAATAAGGTTCGCCAAATTTTGACCACAAAGATATAAAAAGAATTGCAGACTCTCGCATAAATGGACGAAAATCTGCAATTTTATGATGCAAATAAAGTGTTTTAGTTCAATTTTGGAACAAAAACAGACTTGTTTAAACCCTTTCAAACCCAAATCAAACTTTTCAAACCCCTTCAAACATGACGATACTTCTTTAATTTTTTAATTCTTTAATTGCGCAAAGCGCCCTTCCCTTCAAACCCCTTCCTGTTTCTTCACCCATACCTTATGGCTGCCGCTGCCACGCGATGTTATCGGTGCGTCAGGGTCGCCGCAGATTTCCTTTAGGTCGTCTGAGGCATAAGTGGGATTTAGCTTGTTTATTTCGGCATACTCTCTTAACTTAATAAAGCCGTTGCGGTCAATCACCTCCAGCGCATTCTTTATGCGTTCCTCCCTTGAAAATGGAGTCTTCATAACCTTGGCAACACCGCCGGACTTACGCTCCAGTTCTGTTTCTATGCGCAGTTTCTTTATGAGTTTCTGGTCTGCCTTGAAGTTCACGTTGCTCACCTCCACCTTGCGTCGTGCCATGCGGTCGTCGTCACTCGCCATCTCGGTAGGCTTGTCGTCGTTGAAGGCGAGCGACAGCGAGAACACGCCCAAGTCGTCAATCTTCACCGTGTAGCCTTGCGACAGTTTACGCATAATCACGTCAACCACCGACGAAAGCACTCCCTCGATGACACTCTCACTGACAGCCCTATGATAGCTATGCACTTCCTTCACCAGTTCGTCGTTGTTCAGACGTCTGTAGGCCTCCAGCTTTGGATAAACCCTACGCTTTCCTTTGCCCTCCATGTCGGGCATCTCGTTTACTATATATTTTGGCATTGTTTTTATTTGTTGGAAATTATTGTTAAGAGGTTGAAGAGTCTGGCAAAAACGTCTGCGTTAAGCTCGGCATACCTTTGCAGTTTTCATCAGAAGCCTTCTGATGTACATACGAAGTCTTCGGACGTACATCAGAAACCTTCGGATGCACATCAGAAAGCTTCTGACGGAAAACTCATAGCTATGGAAACAGTTGCCACCACGCCTAAGATTGTCAGTGCAGAAGAATATTCGCGAAAACCCTTCACCCTTCACTTTTTAAACCTAAGTATCTCTGTAGCAGAGGGTTGAAGGAGTGAAGGGTTGCGACAACCCTTCACCACCCTTCACTACCCTTCACTACCCTTCACTCGTCAGGCACACAGCGGAACAATGCGATAGCACTGGCCTTTGTTGGTGTGCTTCGTAGAGCAGCCGAGTACTTTCAGTGTCTGTCCGATTTTCACCTTCAGACTTGTTGTCACCATGACTGTCGGATACAGTTTGGTGATTTTGTCGCAGATAT
>NZ_NPJI01000014.1 GCF_002251435.1 Prevotella sp. P2-180 | reverse complement strand
TCAGCACAAGCAAATTGAGCAAATTCATTTTGCATGTATATGTTTACGTAGTTAATAATAAATATATATAAATATATTATTTATTATTATATATATTATACTTATAATTTGAAACCTCCTTGAAATATAAAAAAAACAATTTGCTCAATTTGCTTTTGCTCATTTTGCTATTGTGCTTTATATAATGTGTTGATACGTAGATACTTATCTTTAATTATGCCTTAAAAATTCGGGCAAATTCGAGCAAATTCGAGCAAATTTGTTGAATCACAGGGGCTGGTTCATCGACCCGAAAGAGTGAACCGATGTACCAGTCCATATGACCCGTTGGACACTGACCTGTCACCTGTCCCGCTCAAGGCACGTTGGGCAAATTGGGCAAAAGCAAATTAGGCAAATTCACTTCTGCAGTTTGTTTTCGACACTCTCCCTTTGAATTACATACCGAAAATAAAGAAGAGAAAATCTGCGGAAATTTACTCTTTTACGGGCAAATTTTTCCTTTCGTGGTAAAAAAATTACTGTCTACAGACAAACAATAGCCAAGCAACTTCTGAAGATGCGGCAGTATGGAGTCTTTATACACGTCGTTGTCCTTATAACGGTAATACAGCAAGCTGTAAATGGGTTTTTCGTGGTTTACTATTCTGGCAACAAAATCCATCGGCTCTTTCATCGTCTCGATGGAATTATGCTAATACCTAAAAGAAATTTATTATCATACTAATATAGAGTTAGTTATATAACATTTTATATTAAGATAGTAACATATAAACAACATATTTGAGAGAGGATATTATTAGAACAAGAAGGAACAGGAAAGAATAAAAAGACCATAAGGATTGGGACGAGCAGTTTGTATTAAGGCGAAGTGAGTTTGCTGTAAGTATCAACGCATGTTTTTTTTGAAAAGAGATTGTAATCGCAATATCCCTTGTGATAGATGCGTATTATAAAAGATTTTGTGGTCTGAGCTTATTGATCATGGCTAATGATTATATTTGATATGAACAGATAGCAATATGGCTGACAATGTCTTGATATATATCACAAATCTATGGCGAATCACAAGGTTTCCCATTAAATGAGGAATTACATTAATTATTTTTGTGTATCTTTGCATCGCAATTGCAGAAAGTTATGGTTATGGGTGAGATATTAAAGAAAATAGATGCTCTTGGCGGAATCATAATCGAGGCTGGTATTAAATATACAAGCAAATTGGTGCTGTTGTCAATCGTTTTGGCAACAGTAGGATGCGACCATCAGAATGACATTGATGTGAAAATGGACATAGCAGAGAGTCTTATGAATAGCAAGCCAGATTCCGCTCTCGCGGTATTGGATGGCATCCCAGTCTCTGATGTAAAAGGAAAAGAAACATCAGCCAGGTATGCGCTGCTTAAATCTATGGCGTTGGACAAGAACTATATTGATACAACAACATTTGACATCCTTCAACCTGCTATTGATTATTATATCGAGCATGGTACTCCCAATGAGCGACTTCGGACATATTATTATCAAGGTAGGATTTATCAGAATCAGGGTGATGATGATGCAGCTATGCAAAGCTTCATGCGGGGAAAAGAATTTTGTCAAGAAGCATCCGATACCTTGGCTATGGCAAACCTCATGGTCGCTCAGGCGACTATTCTGTATTCGACATATAAGATAGATGATTATATAAAGAATAATCTTGGTGCAGCAAAATTATATAAAGCCATTAATCGTCCAGATTATGAAATATCTTGCCTTGCCAATGTCTTGGACGGTAGTATTCTTAACAACGATAGAACTCTGGCAGACAGTGTTATGTCAATCGCGCAAGAACGAGTAAAGCAAAATTCAGAGTTAGGCATGGTTATTGCTCCATACGCCCTTTCTTACGCTTTAAAATTTGGTAATAAGGAAGATATTGTAGATATTCTCCATTATTATGAACACATGCAGAATCTGAGTGACGAGACTAAATTGGATATTGTAGAGGCATATTGCAAAATAGGTGATTCTTCTAATGCTAATCGTTTTATGGATTCAATAGACTCTACTTCAAAAGTGAGAACTTCTTTGAAATATCTGGCAATTCAATCTGACATTTTGGAATCACAAGGTGATATTGCTGGAGCATTGACGGCATATCGGAAGTTTTCGACCACCATTGACTCTATTCATATGAATATCTTTTCTCGTGATCTGCTGTTTGCCCAAGAACGCCATGAAATGGAGAAAGATAATTTGATGGAAAAACAAAGAGTTGATAAAATTATTTGGTTAAGTTTATGTATTGTATTTGTATTGCTGATTATCATCGGATATGTTTACTATCGCTATAGGCTGGGAAAGGCCAAAAGCTTGTTAGACACCCAAGAGAAACAAAGACTACAACTGGAACAGGAGAATCTCAAAAGAGAAAATGAAAACCTTGAATTGAGAAGTCGTCAAATTGAACTGGAAAGACATAGTCTTCAACAAGCAAATGAAAAACTCGAATTAGAGAGGCATAATGCTGTTCTTGAGAAACAGGCTGCTCAATTAGAGTGTGAACGTCAATCTTTGGCCGCAGAAAACCTTCGGCTCAAAATTGTACAACTTGAGAATGAAAGTGAAAGTCTTAAAGAAGTATTGAAAAAACAAAAAGATTTAGCCAAACCCATTGAAGATGCTATCAAAATAAGAATAGAAATGTTGAATGGGTTATTGGCTTCACGTATCACAGATAATGACTCATACGCAGAACCGTATGGTACTTGGAAAGATCAAATTATTCAAGATAAGGACGAGTTCATGAATACCACTCGTCTTGCGTTTAAGGCTTCCCATCCTAAATTTATTAAATACCTTGAACAACATGAACTTACTGAATCAGAGATAAATTATGTATGTCTTTATGCGATTGGACTCCGTGGAAAGGAAGTTGGTGAATATCTGCAGCTGAAAAGGCATTATCATATTAGCAGTGATGTACGTAAGAAACTTGATATTGATGAACATCAAACAAACATAGGCATTTACATTAGAAAACTTATGAAACAACTGTAGTTCTATCAGATAATTACTTTATACGTTCCGAACAGCCTATCTACTAAATCAGGTAAATGGATTGTTTTTTATAGTTTGTCCCTATATACAATTCAAAGTATCAGATTTTGATGATAAATGTACAAAAAATAGACTATTTTTTAGTAGTAATACATTATCATTCAATATAATACAAAATTACCACGTTAAACTTTTATTGTCGCTTAAAAATAAAGATCATAGTATCTTTAACCATTATATAGTTGAAACCATCAATAAAGAACTAAGAATCATCAGTTCTCAAACCTCGCAATAAAACCAGTATAAGTGATACGATATAGTTCTGTATTTGTTACGTACTATTTTCCTTTCCATGACGGGCATCCTGACCCTTTATCCGCTTAAACGGAATCTGAAAAATCATGAGATTTTTCGCTGTTCATGCTATTTTCGTTTAACGATAGAGTAAGTCTGATATTTTGTTCTCATGAGAAAAGTATAGTCCATAATTTTATTCTTTTAGCGGATTTGAGAACAATAATATATAATTCTTGGGCACTGTAATTAATTAGCATTTTTAGACCTATTGTATCCAACCGTCAAACTTTTGACTCCCCCGCGCAGAAATCAATCACCCCCCCCATTTGCAATATATTGATTATCAGCGTAGTAAAAAGTTTGACTGTCAAACTTTTACCCTTGGTTGAAAACTTTTTCTACAGTAATTTTGCATCAGTTTAATCAATTAAAGTAATAACAATGAAAAAGTTACTCTCACTCCTCGGAGTTTTAATTATTATTGGATGTCTTCAAGCCAATGCCGCAAAATCTGGAGTCTATATGGACTTTTACAAGTATGGTCACGAAGGCAAAAACACAACAGTTCATCGTTCTCCTATGATAATCCCTATTGATGTATATTATGACGACGAACTACGTCAAATAGAGATTTCCGGTTCAGTGGATATTGATGTACAAATATTCCTATGTGATGAAAATGGAAATATTATTGCCTATTCTTCAATTACTAATACCACATTGGATATTCCGGAAGATTATAATGGACGACTCTCCATCAGTATAGAATGTGATAATTGGGTTGCTACTGGTTGCATAACAATATAAAGCAAGAAATCATAATAATTGCATAAACAAATCTATCGTTTTAACAAATTGGCGTTCAAATAACATTAATAAAATTAATGGAACGAAATCAGCAAGTAGAAAGATACAAATTACCGATGAGATGATTTCAAATTCTAATGGCTATGTCAAAGTCGATTAACATGCGAATATTGAGCTTGGTTACTATTGCTGTAATTGGATTGGCATCATGTAGTGTATATAGAAATAGTGCATCTGCATCTATCTCTATTGGAGAACTGAATATTGGAATGGATAAAGAATCTATTCTAACCAAATACGGGCAACCGTTTTCGTTCGATGCTCAGATTTCAGACAATGATACTATAGTGGTTTTGTCATATAAATCGCCCAAGCCGGTAGCTAATTGCGAATTTATAGTATCAACGAAACTACTATTCGTTAATAATAAGTTGAAATCCATCTCTCAAAGCGACTTCTTCGTGCCCGAGAGTGTGATATACTGCGATTCAACAAAAGTCCTTCTTAAAGATAAAAATTATAACACGAAAGATTAAAGTCGACAATAATCCCACAGACCGAACTGGATAAAAGGCGCGGAATCCGAAAAGCGAAAAGAGTAGGAATATATAAATCAGAAGAAACATGAAAGATCTGAAATTATTCTCAATTGAAGAGATGTCAGTGTTAGAAGCACTTAATGTCAAAGGTGGAATAGCAGAACTTGCTGTTACTCAGAATGGTTGTTCAAACAATGTAGCAGGATGCGCTTGTGATATTGTTATCGTGAGCCCTAAACCTACTGTTCCTACTGTTCCGACAATTCCAACCTTCAAATAACTGAGATTGCTTAACATTGGTCGGGCTATCATGTGATAGCCCGACTTTAAGAATAACAATTATGAAAGCGAGTAAATATAATTATATAATTGAGCGAACGAATATAGCCTATTGGTATAATGGAATAGAGCACAAATATTTTAGTTTGCCGATTGATTTAAGTCGTAAAATTGAGACAATAATCAATACTCCGAATAGAATAACATTGCTGCCGAATGTACTTGTAGATAAACTTACAACCGGCGGATTTCTCATTCCCGATGATACTGACGAATTGGATGTTATCAGAACAAGAAATGAAGAACGAATAAATCGGAAAGATTATTTGCTGATTATTCTTCCGACCTTAAATTGTAATTATAAATGCTGGTATTGCATACAAGATCATATCCCATCACGAATGTCGCTTGAGACTATTGAATCTGTCAAAGCACACATTAATTATATGGTCAATGTAGAACAAATAACGTCTTTACAAATAGAGTGGTTTGGTGGGGAACCATTTATGTACTTCAATCAAATTATTAATCCCGTATGCGAATATGCCAAGCATATTTGTAAAGAGCATAGTATTCCGTATATAGCAAGTGCTACTACTAATGGATATTTCCTTTTCCCAGAGAAAATTTGTGATATTAAAAGACTAGGATTCAAAAGATTTCAAATAACTCTGGATGGGCCGAAACAAGAGCATGACAAGGTGAAATTTCAGCATAATTGTGCATCGACATTTGTACATGTTTTAGAAAACATAGAGAATATTCTAAATAATTTAGATGACATACAGATTCTCTTAAGAATAAATTATACAGAATCAAATCTTAGCTATCAAATTGTAGATGATGTTAACGATTTAATTTCTCCTGCAAATCGTTGCCGAATTCAAATCAATCCAAAGAAAGTATGGCAAGAAACGGTCAGTAAAGACAGATATAATAATGTTAGTACATTATTGAATTTGTTCGAATCATCTGGCTATAAAGTAAATAGATTAGACTTTGTTTGGGATTTTGTTCCATGTTATGCCAACAGGAAATACTATAATGCCATTAACTATAATGGTGATGTGCTCAAATGTACAGCTTGTAATGATTTGTATGACAAACAATCTCATGGAATCATAAATGATGACGGTTCAATCAAGTGGAATAGTGATTTTATAGAAAAATACAAGGCCAAATCTTTTGAGAATACAGAATGCCTCTCTTGCAAATATTTACCAATATGTATGGGTATATGTCCACGCGATTATGGAAGCGCATCATATTGTAAATTCAATGGAATGGACATGAAGATAGAAGATGCTTTAGTAAATTACATTAATTCAATGTGCAATGAAAGCAAGTAATCTTTAATCAGTAATGAACTAATTATAAAATATAATATCAAAATTGGACAACCAAATGAAGAATATTGATTGGCTCAGAATCTTGATTTGTTCGATTTTGATTCAAAAATAATCATATATGAGACAGCTTGGATATATTTTTTTGTTTTCGATTATGTTGCTTGGTTGTGCCCAAATTGCAAATGCACAAGCCATTATCAGTGGTAGGATTTTGGATGTTGAACAGAATCCTATTGCTGGAGTTAACTGTTTGCTTTTGAATTTGCCCGATTCGACACAAATTGCAGGAACGACAAGTGATATGGAGGGACGGTTTGAATTGACAGTAAAAGAGGCAAAAGAATACATTCTCCAATTGTCTTGTATGGGTTATGAAAAGAAGCACCAAGTTTGTAAGCCTGGTAATTTGGGAGATATTATTCTGAACGATGATGCTATGCTTCTTGACGAAGTCGTCGTTACTCCGCAAATCCTGAATACTTTCGGCAATAAAAATCAATTGACACTGAGTGAATCATCAAAAAAGGTAGGCAACAACGCCTTGGATGCAATCGGCAGCCTGCCACAATTCAAGACAGATATCAGCAATGATGCTTTAGTTACGGTGGACAATAAAAGTATTCTTGTACTGATAGACGGAATGAGGCGTTCCTCACGGGAACTGAAAATGCTGCAAGCTGATGAAATCAAAAACATACAGTTTTATAGCGAACCTCCGGCACGATATGCTCATGAGAATATAGGTGCAGTGATTGATGTGAAAACAAAGAGAAAGACAGATAAATTATATAGTCTTTATCTTGACACAAAGAACGGTGTTACGACTGGATATGGTACAGATATGCTCTCTATGGCATATATGGACTCATTGAATATGGTTACAGCCGCATATTTCGTAGATTATCGTGTGTTGAACGACAACCGGATGAATAACACGTATTCCTATGCTGATAAAACAAATGAATACAGAGGACTGCCCGGCAGATATAACGGACAATATCATATCGGACAAATTGCCTATCAGCGTTATCAAGGCAAGAATCTTTTCAATGCCAAAGTCGAATACCGTAAATCTCCCGGCAAACAAGAATACGAACAAGAACTGATGTGGCAAAACGACAATCCGCCAATCAACAGTAGAAGTCTCAAAAGTGATTATTCTTCCGTTGCTGCTGACTTGTACTATATGTATATGTTCAATCAGAACAGGAATTTATCCATAAACATATTGAACACCTACCATCATTCAAACTCGGATAACACCCTCGCAAACAACGCAGGTGGATATACGTTTGAGAACCATATCGACAACAAATCATATTCCTTGATTGCAGAAGCTCTGTATAGCGATAAACTATGGAACGGAGATTTCAATCTGGGAACTTATTATCAATATAAGAATCTGGACCAAAAATATAACTTCACAGACTACTCAACAATCGACACACATAAAGAATATGTATATGCCGATTATAGTAATGCGATAGGCAAATTTTCATATAACATAGGTCTTGGGTTGGAAAACAATCATTATAAGACTGCGACAAACGAAAGATTCAATTATCTGGTATTCCGTCCGTCAGTGGTCTTGAATGTTCAATATAACAAACATTCAGCAATGAAATTTACCGCCGCCATAAACTCATCAGTTCCAAATGTCGGAGATCTGACCAATAGTATTGTGACAATTGACGAACATTTCTACTCACAAGGGAATACGGCACTGAAGCCGTATTATTACTATTACGCCAACCTTAACTACCAATATGCTTCTGACAACGGGAAATTTTACATTGCCCCGTCTGTGACCTATTCGTATTATCCGAATAAGAATATGCCTGTATTGTTTACCGAAGGTGACGATATTATCCTCCGGATGGCGAAAATTGATAATGTTCATTCATTAGGAGCTTCTTTGTCGTTGAACTATAAGCCTGTCAACTGGTTTGTCATTCAACCATTCTACAACTATGAATACTCAACATACAGAACACCTAATCAGGTTGTGAAGCATAATCTCCATAATGCCGGCATCGGTGTTCAGTTCCTGCCAAAGAACTGGCAGCTTATGTGGAACGGCAACATGCCGATGACATTGGTCGATGGTGACATACACACTCGTATGGGATTCAATATGAGTGCTTCGATACTTTACAAATTCAAATCAATGTCAGTAGGCTTGGAGTATATTTACAATCCGAATCCATCAAAAATCTATGCTGACATCAACGGCTTCAGCTATTCGGAAGAAACTAAGTGGAACAACTTCAAGAATCTCGTATCCTTGAAATTCACATACTATTTCTACAAAGGCAAATCTCGTGGTCACGTAGGAAAGCGTATCAGTAACTCTGATAAAGATTCAGGTTTGATTAATATTAATACTGCTAAATAATAAAAATGAGATTTCATTTTGTTAAACAATTGGATGCAATGCAATGCGGAGTTGCCTGTTTGGCAATGATTTGCAAATATTATAAAAACGCATATAGTATTGAAGCACTTTCTAAGCTATGTAGTGTTTCAACTGAAGGTGTGTCGCTATTCGCAATAAAAAACGCTGCAGAAAAAATAGGATTCAATTCAGTATACGGCAAGGCTTCTATTGAGCAATTAGTCACCATTTCTCTGCCAAGCATATTGCATTGGAATCAAAACCATTTCGTTGTTTTATACAAAGTAAAGAGCAAAAAGAAATTCTATATAGCAGACCCTGGTAAAGGATTAATGTGCTATTCATTGGAGGAGTTTAAGAAGCATTGGATTAGTTCAACTTTGAATGGAGAAGAAAAAGGCATTATTATGATTCTTGAACCCACAGAAAAATTTGGAGAAAGAAATGTTGCGGGAGTGCAAGAAGAGAGACGTTCTTTCAAATTTTTATTTGGTTACTTACTGCAATATAGAACAAATCTTATTCAAATTATCTTAGGTCTCTTATTGGGGTGTTTACTTCAACTGATCATGCCATTTCTGACCCAATCAATCGTTGATATAGGCATAAAATACGATGACATTGGATTTATTTGGCTTGTATTGTTAGGAGAACTTATGATTGTTATTGGACGTACAGCCACGGACTTTATACGACGCTGGTTGTTGCTTCATATTTCCATGCGGATAAATATTTCATTAGTAAGTGATTTCTTTGTCAAGTTGTTGAAATTACCTATGGCTTTTTTTGACACAAAGTTGATGGGAGATTTATTGCAACGTATTGAAGACCACTCGCGTGTTCAGAATTTCCTCACAGGGCAAGTTCTGAATGTTATCTTCACATTTTTGAGTTTCATTATATTTGGTATTGTTCTGTTGATATATAACAAAGTAATTTTTGGCGTTTTTATTATGGGAAGCATTATTTACGGATTATGGATATTCTCATTTCTGCGGCGTCGCAAAGTAATTGATTATGAGATATTTGAGCAGCAAGCGATTAATCAAAATAAGACATACCAATTCATTACATCAATGCAGGAAATAAAGTTGCAGGATTGTGAGCAGCGCAGACGGTGGGAATGGGAAGATACACAAGCAGACTTGTTTAATGTCCAAATGAAGTCGTTGAAACTGCAACAGACACAGGAGGCAGGTTCTGTATTCATTAACGAGATCAAGAACATACTGATAACCGTTTTTGCGGCAACTGCTGTAATAAACGGCCAGATTACTTTGGGCGCAATGCTTGCTATCCAATATATCGTTGGGCAGCTTAACTCTCCGGTCGAGCAGTTTATGTCATTTATATACTCTTTGCAGGATGTAAAAATTTCTCTTGAAAGAATTAACGAGATTCACGAAGGTAAGAATGAAGAATCAAAAGAAAATCAGGCAAAATCATTTGATAAAGAAAAGTCAATCAAAATTGAGAACATAGATTTCAAATACGACCCTCATGCTTTGAAGAAAACACTTGAGGGCGTATCTTTTGACATTCCAGAAGGGAAAGTGACTGCCATAGTAGGAGCATCAGGAAGTGGAAAGACCACACTAATTAAACTCATGCTCGGTTATTATCGAGTTATGAACGGTTCAATTTTTATTGCCGGACGTAATATCAACGAATATAACCTCAAATGGTGGCGTCGCCATTGTGGAGTAGTAATGCAGGATGGAGTGATATTCTCTGAATCCATAGCCCGGAATATTGCTGTCGATGATGGTGAGATAGATGTGGAACAGCTTGAACAAGCTGCGAAAATTGCAAATATCCATGACTATGTCATGGGGCTTCCGCTGAAGTATAACACTATTATCGGACGTGACGGAGTTGGACTGAGCCAAGGTCAGAAACAACGTGTACTCATAGCCCGCGCAGTTTATAAGAATCCGGATTTCATATTTTTAGACGAAGCCACCAATGCCCTTGATGCAAAAAATGAGAGAGCAATAGTCGAGAACCTCGATGAATTTTACAAAGGTCGTACAGTTGTAGTGGTTGCACATCGACTATCCACGGTTAAAAACGCAGACCAAATCGTAGTGGTAGATGGTGGAAAGATTGTCGAAGCCGGCAATCATTCTTCTCTCATTGAAAAGAGAGGAAGATACTATAATCTTGTTAAGAATCAACTTGAATTAGGTAATTAATTGTTAAAATATGGAACTGAATCTTTTAATTTCTGTCATGTGTAAAATTATGCGACTAAGCTTTGACATTAATGATTCTTGTATAGCAATGTCGTTGCACACTGGCAATCATAAGTCAAGGTCACCAACAACTTGGCAGTAAAGTCATTGAGATTATTTATAGCTTTATTCTTTGAAATGAGGCTTATAACTTAAAAAAATAATTAGATATTAATTCATTTTAAATAACATGATATGAAACCAAAATTTTTAATTTTAGCTATGTGTGCAATCACGCTCTTTAGCGGATGTACTGACACCATGGAGGATGTTGTATCCTCTCTTGAAAAATCTGAGGTACAAATGCCTCAAACTCGTGCGATCTTAGAAGATTCTGTCTCTTTGGAAAATCCAAAAGAACTCGTTATGTCTGATGATATGATGAGAATGAAAGAATTATATGAACAGCTTCATTCACAGCGTAAAAATCTTCCAATCTCTAACCAAGATTTATACGATGATACATTCTGGGACAATATGTACGCCATCCGCGAATTACCTGCTACGATAAAAGTTCGTGCTAAGGCTACAAGTGGTTCAACTAACGAATATGTCAATCTTTATTGTGATGGAAAGGGAAAAGAGGTTATATTGAACAATTCTAATGATGCAACTAAAAATCGTTTCTACATAAAGGTTCTACCTCCTTCAGCAGGAGTTCCATATTTAATCTATTCTGAAGCATCCGGGACACCTCTGACTGTTGGGTACTATACCAACAAACCTGATGATAAGATTTTAATGGCATCGAAAGACAATAGTGGTTCTTTGATGGGTTGTGGTTGGGACCTTTTGAAATCCGATTCATACAAAAACTATTATGCAATTCAAAGCGAGAGTTATCTTGGACAATCAGACCCAAACAATTCATGGTCAATCTTCTATTATGTTTTAGAGGCTGTAAGCGGCAATAAAATTCGCTACGCAAAAAGAGTTTCTAACAAAGCGCAACAAGAGTTTATAATCACTCCTGACAAGAAATTTGAAATTTATTCTTTGGAATATGATGTGAATTCAACTACAGTTTCCCAATCCTCATTCACAAAAACGGTTACTGTAAAAAATACATCGTCTCAACAAAAAGAAATAAATGTTCCTTTTGATTTTCATGAGACTGAAAATTCTTATTTTAATCGTAACACGTGGAATGTGAATCTTAACTTCAGTAATCAAGACATAAAATTTCAACGTCCCTCTGTTGTTGCTGGTATCGTAATTTCACCAGAACCAGACAGTCCTGTTGATGCTAATTTCATCAACACTAATACCCAATATATAGATAGGCCTATTAAATATAGTCATCCTATTCGCTGTAATCCATCTTCAATAGCTAAAGTCACTCTGAAATTTGTAAAATACAACGTAACTGTAAAATATACTGCTAAAGCGGTATATGAAGAAGGAGGAAACCGAAGAGAATGTATTTTAAAAGGTACTTGGTCTGGTAGTATTGTAGAGAATCCGGAAGAAATAGCCCCCGAGGAGACAATTACCTATACACCTATTGGTTCAGACGGAGATATCATCCTTAAAGAGCCTATGTTTGTTATAAAGAAAGATTCATTAATACTTATAAATCCACAATTATGAATAGACTTAAAAGCATATTAACGGTAGTTATATCCATTTTTTTAATGGTAAGCTGCACCAATGATGACAATTATATGTCTTCATTGGATTGCAATGATAATACTGAGAATATTATTCTTCAGGACAGGCAAGTTTCGGTACCGCATGTCAAAAAACTTCCACTCAAAGCATTAGACAATAACGCTACAAGAAGTGGTTCTAATAATGGAGGTTTGATAGGAGACTCTGAATTGATGCTTGGATATTCATACACAATTGGGAACTCCATACTTGGTGATATGGAAAATGTAAAGTTTCCTGTTCTTGATCTTGGAAGAATTAAAGCTAAATATTCTTCATTGATTACAGCGAAACCTTTGAGGTCTTCTTCGGCTTATTCATTTACTTATAATGGAATGTCGAGATATGAAACGAACAGCCAAATATCAAAAACAGTAAAGAGTGGTTTTAGTCTGAATGTAGGACTTTTCAAAATTGGAAGAGAAAAGAAGATGACTGAACTTTTTAAATCAGCCTCTTCCTTTGGTTTAAAATGTGTTTATGGCGAATTAAATATAGAAGTTAAAGGAAGTCAATATGAATTATTATCAACGATAGATAAAAGGAAAATTTATGCCCGTGAATGCTTGAGCCAAACATTCCTTACTGATTTATATCGTGGGACAATAGGAAACCTGATAGACTCTTATGGGCCATTCGTACTCCGTAGTTATATTACTGGAGGTAAGGCTACAGCTTTTTATGCAGGAAAGTCTGAGACCGGATCTGATTCCGAGTCAAGAGAGAAGGGGTTGACAAAAGATATTAATGCCTCTTTCTCATGGAAATCCGGATCTGATTCCAATTCAGCATCAGGAACTCTTTCTTTTGGGAAAAATACAGGATCCGGTAGCTCTTCTCAGTATGAAACAGAAAATACAGAAATCTACATTCAAACATTTGGAGGAACACCTACTTTGCAGACCATAGTTTCACCTACGAAGTTAGATAACCTGTCGATAGATTTAACTCCATGGTTAAATTCACTGAATAATAGTAATACTTATACTATGATAGATATAACATCAGGTTATAATGAAGAGGAATGTGGATTATATCCAATGTCAGATTTTGTATTGGAGAAAAATTTCAAATTCCGAATGGATGACACGACAAACGGCTTTCTTGAATCTTTAGATGAAGTTCAAGATCCAAAATTCGAGATAGTAAAGGTGCTAGCAAGAACAACATCATCTGGTGAAAAATTATATGAGGTGGCAGCTGTGATGACCACACGCCAAGGAGACAAAATTGTTCTAAGTGATGGAGCATATAACAGCTCAACAGACAACGAACTTCGTGCTAATAACAATAACCAAACGATGATGAACAAAGTTCAGGAAATATATGCCAAGAAAAAAACGATATTTCAGGGACTGCAATTTTCAACAAATTACAATACCACTTATAATCCGAATGTACGTAAACCTCTTTGTGTTCGCATGAATGGTTTTAATGAGGATAATATGTACCTGTATGAAGATACAAATTCTAATATGCGGTATATTTATGATCCTACCAACAAAATAGCGTTGTCATATCTTTATGATGAAGATTACGAAGATTATGTTTTGGATTATTATGGAATACGTGAGTGGGTGGAGTCATTACCAAAGCGTAAGATTTCCATGATGATACTTCAGAATTATACGATAATCGGTCTTTAAATAATAACTTGGGAGGGACAAATACTTGTCTCTCCTCTTAAACGCACTATACAATGAGATTGATCAAATATTTATTAGGCGTCATAGTAACATTGTTTATGTCTGGATGCCATGACAATGAAATTGAAAATATATCATGGTCTGAGGACGCATTGGTTATTGTAAGGGAAGGAATTAATCTTAATCACAATCAGGCGGAAGTAATTTTGAGTTTTACCTCTATATACTCAGATGTTTCTGTGTCCTCGGACGAATCATGGATTGACGTTTCACTATCTTTGACAGATGGTGTTGGAGAACTATGTGTCAGTGTTTTGGAGAATTCCGAAATTTTTTCAAGACAAGGAAATGTGGTTGTGTATTCCCAAGGAGAAAGAATCATTATTCCCATAACCCAAGAAGGAGTTCCAAATGTTATACCGGAAAAAGATTGTTATAGCCATAATTATGAGAGTGGAGAAATTAGAGTAAGGGTACAGTCTGGTTCTATTCCGGCTGCCGAAATCTATCCACAAAATGCGGACTGGATAAAAATCAAAGAAATTAAAGCGGTCAATGAGAATGAATACGATGTATTCTTGATTCTTGAAAAGAACGAAGGATTGGGGCGTATTGCATCTCTGGATTTTAAAATCAATGGTCGTCCTGTGATAAAAGGTTGTGGTCCTTGTCTTATTCAAGAGCCTGCACCATTTGAAAACAAGGTTGAAATATCTGTCGATAAGCCAGGTAGTCTTCAGATTCTTTTGGGAAATAATGTCGGCAATCTTGAATGCATACGTTCTTTTAAAGTTGTTGGTCCGATTAATGGCCTTGATTTCCCGGTAATAAGAAGTTTGTTCTCAGAACAAGAAAACAACAATTTACAAAATCCTGTAAGTATTGACCTCTCTGAATGTTCTATAGTTGCCGGTTTAGGAAATCCATTTGAATACTACGGATGGAAACCTGAGAAAAAATACGAAGAAATCTTTCTATATGCAGAAATTCCCTCTGGCGTGTTCACAAATGCCGTTAATGTCAAGGAAGTAGTTCTTCCCAAAAGTTTGAAAATCGTAGGTGCTTCAGCCTTTAAGGGATGTAAAAATTTGAAACAAATTAAAATTCCCAATTCTGTAGAGGAAATTAATAGCATGGCATTCTATGGCTGCGTTGGGATGGAAGAAATACAAATTAATGCTGATTCGAATCTTTCATCAATAGGAAACCAAGCCTTTACGACTGGATCTTTATTGAAGGACTTGAATATTCCAATAACTGTAATGAATGTATCAAGTGAGGCTTTTTTAGGTTGTTCTGTTTCACGTCTCCATCTTAAATGGTTGGATCCTCTTGAAATAAAAATAGTACCTAAAACTGAAGGATGTTCACTTTTTGTGCCCCAAGGTACTGCTGAGTTGTACAGAAACACCCGAAATTGGTGTAATTTTAAAGAAATAATTGAAGAATAGATATGATGGACACTAAAAAAAACACTTCGTCTGATATAGAGTTGCGTTCAGAGAAGTTTCGCAACCTTTTAGGCGAAATACCGCCCGCATTAGTTCGATGGGGTACGGTGATAATCGTTGCCATATTTCTGATATTGTTATTAGTCGTCTGCTTCATGCCTTATCCTCATTCACAAGGAGAAAGCATTTTACAGCACTTATTTATGATGTGAGCCCAATATGAAAGGGAATAGCTTGAAAAATCATCCGTTTTTCTTTGCCATAGTTTCCCTTTTGGTGGCTGAAGAGATATAGTATTAACATAGTGTTGTTAAAAGCGATATAATATTATTGGATTATTTAGTTCGAAACGAAGGATGGCAAGATTGTGTTCTCGCCATCCTTTTTTATAACCACTTCCTATGTTTGGCATACAAAATGGCAGTACACATAACCACCATTCCAGCAGTAACGAATCTAACGATTTTCCAAAGCTCCATGGAGTGTAACAGGAAAACGTTTGCAGCAATCACAAGTCCAAGAAAGGCGGCAAGGAAGAAGAAAACTGTAAACAGGCAATAGGCGGCTGGCAAAGGGATTGATACCCTGTTGTCAGCCGTTCCTACTTTCTTTACAGTTGCCTCCACTTTGGATTTGAACGTGTCAGCAGCAAGTGCACCTTGCGCTTTGGCTAACGTCATCAACTGAGATTCCATATCCTTGGGGATATGCACGGCACTAGCTTCCTTCAACGCATCTGCAAGTGGCGACAGCTTGCCTATGGTGTCTTTGATGTCTGACAGCGTTTCTGTAAGGACGGCTATTTCCTTGTTCACTTCTGCCTCTTTTCTGTTTCGTTCCTGCTCTGGCGAGAGCTTTTCCAACTCTGCACGGAGTTGCTCTGTATTTGTAATCTTCATGTCTGTGGATGATGTTGTTACTGTTTGTAAAATCTGTTATCTTCTCATGCCTTTCTTTGGCTTTCTGCCCAATGCCTTGACGGCGGCTTGCGCACAACGGCGTGCCCACTCCTTTTCGTCCTCATCCTTGTCTCTTCCCCATCCTTGGTCGGACGAGCTGCCACCTCCTCCACCCGAAGGCGTTACATCAGGAACAGCGAGCATGGTGAAAAATGCCATCGTAAGATTGGTGAGCGGCTGCCAGTTGGCAACCTCACGACAGTCAAACTCGCCTTCAAAGAGAGACATGACATCATCAGGGATATAACGGGTGAAGGTCTTTCCTCCACTATCAATGGTGACCTTGGAACGGCTGGGCTTCCATTGCGTGTAGTCCTTGGCAAAGGTTGAACGTAAAGTCCTGTTGGTTCCTCGTGGCTTGGATGGTTGTGGCTGCTGTGGCGATTGATGCACAGGCGTACCTGGCTGCTGCGGAGACACTGCCACCGATGGCTGATTCAGTTTCATCCATGTCTTTTCTATCCTCGATGCCGTAAGGTTGCGACCTGCTCCAAGGTCGGAAGCCTTGTAACGGACATTCAGGTTTTTCTTGCTGACAAGGGTATAGCCTCTTACCACGCCTTGCTTGTCAACCTGTGACTTGACATAGTAGCCATTGCCGATAAGCCTTTGGAAATAATCATCGAATGACCATTGAGGCATGGCACGCAAGACTTCCATGCAATCCTCATTGACCTGCTGAATGTTGGAAGTCCTTATCTGATTAGCCGTTGTCCATCCTCTTCTCTTGGCAACAGCCTCTGCTGCCCGTTGTGCGTGGTTGAAAGTAACCGGCTTTCATCACGAACTGCAAGTACTCTATGACAAGGTTGGTTACAGGGGCAACTTTCTCGTACCATTCAAGCATCATGCGATGGTTGCGGAACAGAGACAGTTTCTCTTCATTAGTCAGCCCGGAAAGTGCGTTTGCAAAGTTCACCATGTCACGGCGGCTGTCGCCAAGATTTCGCAGTAAAGACTTCTCCTCGTCAGAGAGACGAGCCTTCAACTGCACACTATACAACAGCGAGCGGAAAAGCGTACTTTTATTGGTGCCGCAGCGTGATGCCAGCAGTCTTGCCATACGGTTGTCCTTTTCCGACAATCTGATGGTTACGGTGCGGCTCAGCTTGTTCTTGTCTTGGTCTGTGCTAACTGTGGCAATATTGCCTTCGGCAGCGTTACCAACTGCGATGTTCTTTATTCTTTTATTCGTCATATCAATATTCTAATTGTATATAAATTCGGCAATGATGCTGTTTCGTTGCCATTGTTATAACAGTATTCACTTCCGTTTAGAAGGGTGTCTTTACAACCCCTCTTATAAGAGGTAATTTGCAGGATGCGAGCCTGCGAGCGTCCTTATCATGCGAACGGCAGTGAGTATGCGAGAGCGCCTTGGTGTGGACAGAGTGCAGCGATGTAACACAAAGGCATATCTCGCAACAAAAAATCTGCGGCTCGGCTACGCACACATCTACAACAGCCATAGACCAATGGCATGAAGTCGTTGGAGGTGCATGAAAGCCAGTCTGACAAGCGTGGGCAATGTGCCGGTTTGCTTCTCTTTGTCCGCCTCGCAAGAAGTCGATGATGTTTCCTTCTCTTCCCTCTTGTTAAGCCATTTCCCTCTGTTTGATGCGGTGTGGATTGGCGATGAAGCCGTTCCCTTTCAGTGTCCACCCATCAATACAGGGGAAAGTCATATAGGAGGCTATCCGTGACGGATAGATTCTGATTAACCCCAACAATTCCATCCTCTGTAGAAGATTCCTTATCCGTTTACGCCCAAGGTGCCAGAGTGCTGACAGCATCTCTTCGGAATATTGCATCTGACCGATATGCAACAGCAGTGGTCTGCGGAAAACGAAATGAGGGAAAGAAGAATGATGAGGCGAAGCCTCAGAGGTGTACGAGTCTGAAGAGCAGGATGCTTCCGACACATCTGAGAACTGCATCCTTACAAGCAGGTCATGGAAGAAACGCCTGTTGGTTTTCAGAACGCCGTCATCATCTTTCGTTGTTCCATCCAACCAGACAATTGCCTCTGCGGAAAGACGGAAGATGACGCTTCCGACATTTGCCGGGAACATCGAAGATGTAGTTTCCTTGTTCTTATGATTCATGCTCTATGATAATTTGTTATTTGATTGATATAGGAGACTAAAAGCATGGGACGTTTCGCAAATCTTTGATGTGGGAGATTGTTCCTTGTTCCATGCAATCGTACTCCTTGTTAATGAAACCTTCCCATGTCAAGAAGCGGCAAGTGCAGATGTTTTGCATTTTCTGTGCAGATAGTTGGTGAAGTATATGCACATACACACAGACATCTGCAACCTGCTTGCTTCTTTGCTGAGAATCTGACATCTGTACGGTCATGGCTTTGCCGTAGCGTTTACGTTGGTATTAGCAGTACTGACGGCATTGCCACCTGGACGCTTGTCGAAGTTGTTGTAAACCTCATCGATGTCTTTCTTACAGACGGCAATGGTGAATAGGGACTGCCCCAGGAGAATCGCCTGCTGCTTGTCCACATAGTCTGCCACACGTTTCATCAGAAGAAAGGAACGGCTCACCCGATGTCCCTGTATCATCTCTGTGCTGCGCTGGTTGTTGTTCAACCCATAGTTGAGATAACGGTTCACGGCTATGCGGTCATCATGGGGCATGTCATCACACGATGTCTTTCCATCTGCAATGGCAATGTTCACCCTGATGGCATCAGCCTCGTACATTCCGACTGATTCCAGAAAGCCTCGGATAACCTGTGCTTCCTTGGAATTGTCATTCTTTCTCTCACTCTTTCCTGCACTCTTCTTCAGTGCGGGAGCGGATACCATATCGGCAGCCTTCTCCATGTTCTTGATTTCTTCCATTCAATAATCAATTAAAGGGTTAATAACTGGTGTTGTCTATTTGCGGCTGATGATGTAGCGGTTGGCTTCCTCCTCTATCTCATCCTGCGAGGAGATGCGCACACCTGTGAGGAATGCGTCGAGATCCTCCTGCTTGAAGAAACACAACTTGCCCGTAGGCTTGTACATGGGAATTGTTCTCCGCATCATCAGCTTGCGGAAGTAGGAGAGCTTGAAACCGCAATACTCGGCAGCCTCCTTGGTGCTTAACAGCTTTTTCTTTTCGCTCATATATAATCTGTTTTTGGTGAATAATACGTGCCTCATTTGTCATGAAGACAGTGCAAAGGTAGTGAGGAATTAAAGCCGAAAAATGAATGTAAACAGCACAAGGAGAGCAGATTGCGAATTATAAACGGCAATATAAACAGAACCAATCGGATTATAACGGAACTGTAAACACACTATAAACACCGAATAACCCTGCATGAGAATACAAGGGAATGCGCTTTGGCATTGGCTTCGGAAAGGGCAAAAAAATCCCGCCACTTTCTTACGGTGACGGGGAACAAGGAGTATGTCTGTCCTAACCTATCTGACATCAACTGACAGAGTCAATGCCCTTTGAAATACTGGAGGTCGTATGTGTCGAGTCCCGGACGGATGCGCGTTGCCTTGCGGAGCATTCTGGCAATCTGTTTCTGGTATTGTGTCGATGCGTCCTTGGTCTCCTGCTTGTACCTGCTGACAGTCTGTGTGCCGTTGTTGATAGGCCACAGTTTCTCGAATATCTTCCACTTGCCCTGACGTATGTTCAAAGCGGTGCATACGGCATCGGCAATATAGGCATACAGCGTCTGGTTGATTTCTCCGTCCTCTTTCCTTATGGCAGGTTTCAGCTCGTTGTCAAGGAAACCGCCCTCCTGGAGCAGCAACAAGAGGAACAGGGCATCTTTGGATTGGAGAGTCTGTGGTAACTGATCTTTTACGCCAGATGGAATGCTTGCAACCATTTTCTCATAATACGCTATCTCCTCTTCCTGGCTCATGGACTTGGGTGCAGGTGGAGGAATGACAGCCTGTGTCTCCTCTGTTTTGGACATGGCACTCTCTCTATCTTTCTTCTTGAGTTTATCATTCCAAAGTCTCAGCAAAAAAGAAGATATGTGTCTTCCATAGACCATACACACCATATACGGCAGGAGGAATATGACGGCAAAGAGGGACAGCATGACAATGGCTGTGCTCCAGTCAAGATGCTTATCTGGAGTAAGCATGAAAGACAACAGCAGGGAAAGGAGAAACCATGTGGCTGCTATGACAGAGCGGTCTTTGGAAAGCCATTTGTCGATGATGGAGTCATACAGGAGGAAGAACTCGCTCACGAGTGCTATCCATGCGAACAAGGAGAAAAAGGAAAATACAAAGCCTTCCGTGTTTGCCTCCATACGGAAGGCAATCACGGCAAACATTGTCAATGCTATTGCCGCTGTCAATGTCAGGGGCAGGAGCATGATAAGAAAAGTGTCTTTAGGGCGATTCATTGTAGGCTTGATGTTGGTTATTATAACAGTGCATCAGTGAGTGACCAGTAAAAGAAAGCCTCGGGATTGCCCATCCTCAACTTGTTCAGTTTCGTAGTCAGTCTGCCACTTATCGTCATATCTGATACCGACAAGGGATTGCCATTGTAGTGTCTGACCTCACGGATGCCTTTTTCCAACAGCGTTGCGAGATAGGCAGCCTTGGATGCGTCTGTGATTGCATCCTCTATCTTGTAGTTCTGCCTGTACATGAAAGGACGAATGCTTATGATGCCCTTCTGGAGCAGGGCGAATTTCTCCTTATCCACAAATCCTCTTGTGGAGATATTCAGGGCAGTCTGCCTGATGTCTTCATAGATGAGAGACACATCACTCGTGGACAGCCCCCTATAGCCAAGCTCTACAGGGGCAATCTTTGAGAATGCAGCTTCTGTGATGGTGAGATTGTCCACACGGTCGAAAAGTCTTCCCACATCATACAACTGCTTAATGATTTCAAGGGTAGCCAGCTTGTCGTTCTTGTAATAGGGAATACCTGTGGTCTCTGGTGCAAATGCAGTCAGCTTGTCACCAAGGATGTCGCCAATGGACGGGACATTGACCAGCGGACATTCTCCGATAACTTCTATCAGCTCACTCTGGATAGGCACACGCTCCACCTGCTGATAGTGGCAGTCCTCATACAGTACGTCCAACAAGATGTACGATGTCCTGTCCATGTCTGCCTTGAAAGCCACCTGATAGAAGAACTTGGAATGGCTTTTTGGCACATCCGTCCCAGCCTGTTTCCGTTCCACAAGCTTATAGTCAATGAATCCGCAATCCGCATACGAGGCAAGATATTGCTCGATGTCTGTACCCGGCGGACACATGATGTCGATGTCTATCGACAAACGGTGGGGAGTGTCATGTAGCAGAAGCATCAGGCATGAGCCGCCCTTGAAGTGGAAAGGACATCCTGAACGGGAAAGCATATCCAGCAGGGAAAGCGCACGGATGACTTTCTCAATGAGGTTAGTGTCTGTATAGTTCAGTTCCTTGGCTTTTGTCTCTATCCATTCGGTGGTAAAACATTTGTTGTCAATCATAATATCTCTTCTATTTTCAATCCGCGCCTTTTCGCATAGCGTCTCAGACGGGTGGCGTTAATAATATAAAGTGCCTTGGCATTGGCCATCATCCGCTCTGCCTCCGCACCTTGCAGGTAGGAGAAGTCTGGATCTTTGTTTATATCCACCAGAAGTTTCTCCAAAGTGGGTACCGTGACTCCTTCCATTGTCTGCAAGGGAGCCTCGGTAACAAGCGGCTTGACGATTATGCCTCCTTTTTCAAGGTCAATGTAGCGATAGACCATATCCGCGTCAGGCATCAACCAAACCTCCTTGCCGGTATGTTCCTTGATATACTCAAATATGCTCTCCATTGCCAGACGGTCTGTCTCCACGTATGTCATGTTGTTGCCTGACAGATGGTGTTGCAGGGGCGCAATACTCTTGCCATTGTATATACAGAAGGGCGCGAATGGAAAACGTTCTTTCAGGTTCCTCGCCAAGTCCAGTTCCTCCGATGTCAGCTCAACAGAAAACAGGTTCTTGTGTCCTGCCGAAGCATACACACCTCGGGCTATGCGGACAAGTTCTCCCTTATCCACCATCCTTGAAAGCATACAGTTCATGGTGCTGCGGGTTGTCAAGCCCATTGCCGACAGCCAAGTCCAAAGGTCATCCAAAGTGAACGATTCCTTCTTTGTCGAGTATTGCAATATAAGGTTCTTGTATGTGTCCATCTTGCTTTTGAAGTACTATTTTGTCTGCAAAGGTAATATAAAAACGGCAACAAACAAAATTTATTGCCGTTTTTATATCAGCATTGGGCGATTTTCTTGATGATTCACAAACATTCTTGTCTCAATCAGGCAAAGGCGGCATCAATCAGACTGACTGCATCGTCTTTTTTCTTATTGATGATTTTTGCGTAAATCTGCGTTGTTTCCACCTTGGTATGACCAAGCAGTTTGGAAACCGTGTAGATATCGGCTCCCAATGTCAGCATCATGGTAGCGAATGTATGGCGGCTGCAATGGAACGTGATTGGTTTGGTTATGCCTGCCGAGTCAAGCCAGTCTTTGAGCAGATGTTTCGTGCTTACCTGTACAGGAAGTTTGGGAAAAATGCGGTCATCATCCTTTGCATCACCTCTTTCGGGAAGCCATTGCAGGGCTTTCTTCGACAATGGCAGGTAAATCGGTGTCTTTGTCTTGTGCATGATGATATGCAGGCGGCATTGGCCGTTGTCGTCAGTCAGCTGTCCCCATGTGATTTTCCTAATGTCGCTCGTGCGAAGTCCGCAGTAACACCCGAAGAGGAAGGCCTGCTTTACATACAGATGCTTGCATTCCGTCTCTTCCAGGCGTTTCACCTCCTCAATGGTAAGGAACTCGCGCTTGCTTTCCGGTGCTTTCACCTTGTCCTGTGGCGTGAGCCTGTTCATCGGGTTTTCAGGAAGAACGTCCTCGCGGACTGCCATGTTGAGTGCGTTTCTCAGGCAAGCCATGTAATTGATGACCGTATAGGCCTGTATCGGCGTTCCGTCTGGCTTCCTGTGCTCATTCCTAAGATAGTCTGTCAGTCCGACGAGATAATCCCTGCCCACATCCCGGATGGCAATGTCCATACCGTACCCGTTGAGGGCATGGATGGTGTTGGAGATGAGTTTCCTGTCCTTGATGCCACGTTCCTCCTGTCGTTTCTTGTATGTCTCCATCCAGTCGGACAACTTTACTCTCGATTTGAGGGAAGTGTTCTTCAGTCCTGCCTTGTTGTTCGTGAACTCCAGAATACGCTTTAGTTTGATGGTGTTGGCAGCATTCAGCGTAGCTTCGTTGCGTGCCTTGGCTGCCGCATTTGTCTCTGGTATGAGGTAGAGTTTAAGGAACTCGTAACTGCGTTTCCCGTTGTCATAGCAGTCAAGGTAAAGCGATTCTGAACCGTTTGCAAGTTTCTTGGTACGGAGTCTGATTGGCTCTTTCGGCGTTTTAGACTTTATCTTCTTTGTCATGGTGTATGCTGTTTGAGGGTTGTGCTTTCTGTATTATTATATATATGGTGAAATCTGCCTTTGATGGTCCTGTGGGCTTAGGGTATCATTTCATCCATCAATCCCACAGTCTTGTCTTTAACGCTGTCAATGATTTTAGCATAGCGTTGGGTATGCCTAATGCTAGTATGCCCAAGGAGTTTTGAAACTGTATAAAGGTCAACTCCAAGCGATATGAGCATGGTGGCGTATGTGTGCCGCGCCACATGAAAGGTCACGTGCTTGCCCTTTATTCCCGCTTTCTCAACCCATGTATGCAGATGGTCAGAGATGAGTCCTGCGCTCAGTCCGTCAAATACAAGTTCCTCACCGTCTCTTTCCCCGGGATTACTTCCTATCCACCTCATTGCCTGTTTGGGAAGCGGAATATATACCAGGTTGGTGGTCTTCTTCATGCGTGTGCATACTCTCCATGCGCCGTCATCAAACGTGATGTCTTTCCATCGCAGGGACAGGATGTCTCCACGTCGCAAACCGCAGTTGCAAGAGAACAGGAAAGCGCTCTTGACAATATCCTTGTCACATGGGGTGTCTATGAGCCTTTTCACCTCGTCTATGGTTAGGTACTCACGGACTGTCTCTTTGGGAATTATCTTTTCGGAAGCATTGAGCTTCGTGATAGGATTGACCAGAATCACTCCTTCGTTGACAGCAATATTCAAGGAGGTTCGGAGTTGTCCAAGCACATTAAATCCCGTCTTGCCGCTCAGTGTCTTTCCGTCCTTTGTCTTGTACCCCGTTTTCAGGAAAGCGATAAAGCCAAGGCAATACGGAATGTCAACATCCTCCAACGCCACTCTTTCATTCCTGTACAATGACAGAAAGCGTCTGAGGGAACGGATGCTGTTGAGGTCTCTTACTCCTCGGTTCTTCTGGATCTCTTCATATCTGCCGATCCAGTCCATTAATGACAGTTTGCGTTCTTGCTTCTCGCTTTCTACGACTAAACCCTGCTGTTTTTGGGCTTTCAACATTTCCCGTTTCCGCTGCCTGCATATCTTTTCAGCCTTGGCGAGAACAGCCTGATTGGCTTTTATAGCCTTTTGGTCTGTTTCTGGTACTATCACCAGGTCTGGTATGCGTTCGTATGTGCGCACACCTTCCTTGTAGAACTCCAAGTAAACGGCTTGTTTCCCACCTGCCCGTTGGCGCAGTTGAAGCCTTACGGGTTCTTTCTTATATGCAGTCTCTTTTGTATTCATATTATACCCTGTGTGTGATTTCGGGTGCAAAGGTAACAAAAATAATTCAATCTGTCGCAAAAACGAGTAACAAAATATCGAAGAAAATGAGAATTTGACAGAACCAAAAGGAATAGAATAAGTGTTTATAAAGCCTTATATATAAGCATTATATGGTTACTTTCGTTTCTTTTCATTTCTCTTGTTTTCCTTATATTGGGGATTAGTGCACTTGTTTTTGGTGGATGGGGCTTGGTATATGACATTGGTATTCCTTTAATGTGTTCATATCTCAATAAAAAATAAAAGAATTGGTTAAAAAAATGCAAAGTTAGTGATTTTGTTTGGAACCGCCTAACTTTTATGTGAAAAAAACGGGGAAAAATTTGGAGTGTATGAAGAAAATGCGTATCTTTGCACCCAGATTACAGTATCTTAATGGGGCTGTTTGGATTTGACAGCGGGCAGAAATGGTACGTAAGCATGCGGAGTCTCGTCGGCTAACTCCATAATCAGAGTGGACAAAAAATTAATTGGCGAAAACAACTACGCTCTCGCTGCCTAATCGAAGTACAGTAGATTACTGGCTTTATCCAGTCACAAGGTGACAGGACGAGACATCGCTCAACCGGATGTTGTTCCGAATCAGGTTGGCCAAGCGGTGCAGGTAAATCGGAAATAGTCTTTGGCAGCCTCGTGCCGGGGATGAAATTTTAGAGGATAAGGTTGCAGTTGGTGGTCCTGGTCTTGCTGCAACACGAAAACCAAAGTCAGGAATAAGCATGTAGAAAGCGTATGGTTTCCCTGTGTGGACGAGGGTTCGACTCCCTCCAGCTCCACTGAAACATAATCAGGTAGTGAGGTAAGAGAAACATCTTTTATCCTCACTTTTTTTAATTACATAAACAATCATGGAAAAGGAAGAACAAATTCTCGTTGGTATTGCCGGACAAGACCGCCCTGGTGTCACAGCGTCGGTGACTGAGATACTGGCAAAATATGACGCAAAGATTCTCGACATCGGACAGGCTGACATCCACAGTACACTCTCACTTGGCATACTGTTCAGAATCAGTGAGAAACTCTCAGGACAGGTGATGAAGGAACTTCTGTTTAAGGCTACAGAACTAAACATCCATATCGACTTTACACCCATCGACGACGAGAAGTATGAGAACTGGGTGGGACAGCAGGGAAAAAACCGATACATACTCACCGTGATAGGACGAAGCCTATCGGCAAAGCAGATTGCCGTGGCGGCAAGGGTGATAAGAGACCAGGACCTGAACATCGACTCCATAAAGAGACTAACAGGACGGCAAAGCATAATGCATCCCGAGAAAAACACCAGGGCATGTATAGAGTTCTCCCTGCGCGGTACGCCTAAGGACCTTGCCTCCATGCAGTCGAAACTGATGCACCTGAGCGCTGACATGGAGTTTGACTTCTCGTTGCAGCGAGACAATATGTACCGCCGCATGAGACGTCTCATCTGCTTCGACATGGACTCCACGCTCATCCAGACCGAGTGTATCGACGAGCTGGCCATGAGGGCAGGAGTGGGCGAACAGGTGAAGGCCATTACCGAACGCGCCATGAGGGGCGAGATAGACTTCAAGGAGAGCTTCAAGGAACGTGTGGCGCTGCTGAAGGGTCTCGACGTGGGAGTGATGAAGGACATTGCAGAGCACATGCCCATAACGGAAGGTGTGGACCGACTGATGGCGGTGCTGAAACGATATGGCTACAAGATTGCAATACTCAGCGGAGGATTCACTTACTTCGGGGAGTTTCTGCAAAGAAAATACGGAATAGACTATATGTATGCCAACGAACTGGAAGTGGACGACAACGGAAAGCTCACGGGCAACTACCGTGGAGAAATAGTGGACGGACAGCGCAAGGCAGAGCTCCTGAAACTTATAGCACAGGTGGAGAAGGTGAACCTCGCACAGACCATTGCCGTGGGCGACGGAGCCAACGACTTGCCCATGATTTCTGAAGCCGGACTGGGCATCGCCTTCCATGCCAAGCCGCGTGTGGTGGCTAACGCAAAGCAGTCGATAAACACCATAGGGCTTGACGGAGTGCTTTACTTCCTCGGATTCAAAGACAGTTACATAGAATAACTCTATAAACTCTAAAAGCCTAACTTGGAAATACTAACTATATACTTAATAAAATGATGAAAAAACTATTTACAATTTCGCTTGCCGCGTTAGCTATGGCAGCCACGGCAGGCGACAAGGTGTTCCTCTATTCACCAGGCATAAAAGACGGAGTGAGAATAGCATACCTTGACGAGACAAAACCCGATGGAGGCGAGTTTGTGGACATAGCTCAGATATTCTCTTCCGACTATGGAACGTGGGGTGGGGAGAAACGGATGTTTTCTGAATATGCCATCGCCCTTGACGAAGGCGGATATGCTGCCGTGTTCCAAGTGAACGACGTGGCTCCTTGCTTTGCTGTGGCATACAGTGAAGACCTTACCACATGGCGACCACAGGACTATCCGAGGATGAGTCATCAGGGCGTATTGGCACCCGTGATAGTGCGCAACGGCAACAACTCCTACTCTGTCGTGTACAAGACGCGCGACGGCAAGTACCGTAAAACAAACACTGACGCCCAGTTCCGCCACTTCTCACCAGACATTGAGACTACTGCGCAAGAGTACGAGACAGCCAACCAAAAGCGTGACTTGGTGAACATTGGAGGAAAGCAGTTTACGGGCAATATCATATCGCTCGAAGGCAAGGCACAGACTGTAGAAGGCGTAAGAAACTACTTCAAGGCACTGGGTGAAAAATCGGCTACATGGGGTGAAACACTTAACGACGATCAAAAGAATTTTGCATCGCTGATAGCAAAAGGAAGTGTTGAAGCTTCAATTGAAGTAAAAAATGGTAATGCAAAGAAAATCAGCGATAAACTAATAGGAATATTCTTCGAGGATATTAGCTATGCCGCCGATGGAGGACTATATGCCGAGATGGTGCAGAACCGCGACTTTGAATACACTCCAAAGGACCACAAAGGCTGGCATGCCTTCACAGCATGGCGACTGGCTTCAGGAAGCAAGGCGCAGATAGTGAACAACAAACCTTTGGGAAAACCTAACGCCAACGCACTGAGCATCATTGCCGACACTCTCTACAACACAGGATGGGACGGCATGGCATTGAAACGCGGAGAGAAATACCTCTTCAGCTTCTACGTTAATACGACCGGAAAGAAACGCTTCGACGTGGCTGTGGTGGAAAACGGGAAGGTGGCGGCACAAACCACATTATACGTGAAGCCAGCCGACAAAAAAGCCTCAGAAAGACTGCACGACGGATGGCAGAAATATGAGGCTGAACTCGTGGCCAACGCCGACACGAAAGCTGCTGAACTGCGCATCGTCACCACAGGCAAGACGGAAGCCCTGATAGACCTGATAAGCCTCTTCCCGCAAGATACTTTCAAGGGACGAAAGAACGGACTGCGAAGAGACCTCGCGGAAACCATAGCCAATCTCCATCCAAAGTTTGTACGCTTCCCGGGAGGCTGCATGAGCCATGGCGACGGACTTGAAAATATTTACCATTGGAACCATACCGTGGGACCGCTCTACGAGCGCACGCCCGACCGTAATATATGGCACTACCACCAGACCCGCGGACTGGGATTCTACGAGTATTTCCAGTTCTGTGAAGACATTGGTGCCGAGCCTCTGCCAGTTTTGGCAGCAGGTGTTCCTTGCCAAAACTCCTCACAAAATGCGTGCGGATTTGGTGGACAGCAGGGAGGCATACCGATGGAAGACATGCCGGCATATATCGAGGAACTGATGAACATGATAGAATGGGCTAACGGCGATCCCGCCACAAGCAAGTGGGCGAAGATGAGAGCCGACGCAGGACATCCCGAACCATTTAACCTGAAATATATCGGAATAGGCAACGAGGACATCATTTCCACCGTGTTCGAAGAGCGATGCCTCATGATTAGCAAGGCCATACGCGAGCGTTATCCGGAGATAAAGATATGTGGAACGGCAGGTCCTTTCCATACCCCTTCGTCTGACTATGTAGAAGGATGGAAGTTTGCAAAACAGCAGGGTGACCTCTTCTATATGATAGACGAACACTACTATGAGAGTGTGGGATGGTTTATTAACAACCAGGACTACTACGACAATTACGACCGCAATGCGCCGAAGGTTTACCTTGGTGAGTATGCCGCCCGCAGCAAGCGTGGCAATATCGATTGCGCCCTCTCCGAGGCTCTTCACCTCTGCGGCATAGAGCGCAATGGAGACATAGTGGAGATGACCTCATACGCACCAATGCTCTGCCACTTGAAGCACCAGAACTGGAATCCCGACATGATATATTTCGACAACGAGACCATTGAGCTCACCCCGAGCTATGAAACCCAGCGCCTCTTCTCGAAATATTCCGGCGACCGCCTTTTGGCGTCGGGTGTGACCATGGAAGGTGTGGACAACAGTGTGACGAAGCGAGTGGCAGCCACCATCGTTGAGGACTCTGCTTCGGGTAAGAGATACCTGAAGGTGGTGAATGTTCTGCCAGTGCCGCTCACTCTCACCGTAAAGGCTCCAGCACTCAAGGCCAACTGTCCTACAGAGGGCTTTAGTGGCAAGCCGTCGCAGGAGAGGGTGAAAGTGGCTACGGCAGTGAAAGGCACAATAAATGGCGGCAACCTGCAGCTGCAGATTCCGCCATATTCACTGGAAGTAGTGGAGTTGTAATTACTTAACAGCTTCCACTGTATATCCCGCATTCTTCAGAAGCTGAAGGACGCCGTCGTCACCGGGAAGGTGACCGGCACCAACGTGGAATAGGGTGGAGTGGGCTGACATCATGGATGGCATCTTGGTAAGCCAGTCGCGGTTGCGATTGCCGAAGATGTCATCCTTTTCTTTTGGTGTGGAGTCACACTGGTCGTTGGTCTTCTCGTCGAGCAGGGCCTTAAGTCCGAGAAGGTCGAGGGAGTAGTAGGCCTTTATCATGCGGTCTATCATCTGGTCGTTGTATTCCGGGTTATCCACGAGACACATCAGCAGTTGCTTCTGGCGCTCAAGCGACTTGCCTTTATAGAGAGTGTTGATTTGGAAGTCGAGGGTTTCCAAGCCCACCACAGGCTTCTGCTTCTCAGCGGCATAGAGTTGGAAGGCGTTGTCGAGAAGGTCCTGGGGATTAAAGCCCGGCATCTTCTTCACAATGCTCACGAGAGAGAGTTGCTGGCTGAGGGCGGATGGTGTGAACTTGCCCATCTGCTGCATTATCATCGGGTTGTTGAAGTCAACGGTGAGCAGCGATGTCATGTAGGCGTTGAGACGTTTCATCTCTTCTTCTGTCATCAGGTCCTTGATGGTCTTGTCTCCATCTATCATCATTGCCGTCATCATTTTCTGCACGTTCTCAGGCGAGGTGATGTCTTTCATGTCAAGTTCGCCGCATACCTGTTCTGATGCGTCCATGGCAGCGCGGAGTCCCGGTATGGAGTCGATGAACGACGATGAGGCCACGTGGAATGTGCCTACGATGTAAGAAGGCTTCTGAAGGTCTTTACCACTGATTTTGTAAAGCAGTTGTGCTTTGAGGCCAATAATGCTCAGTGTGAACATGATGGCTGTAATTGCAATTTTTCTAAACATAATTATATTTATTTAAAGTGATTATAATTCTTCTTTTGTGAGTTCACGTATTTGCTGGATGAGCGAGTCGTTGGTGCGGTTCATTTTCACCAGGACGGAAAGACCAATGCCCAATCCAATCACACCTCCGACAATCATTCCGATGTTCATGGCCATGCTCATGACCTCGTCGGTTTCGGCAGAAAAGCAGAAGCCGTACCATATGAACAATACCACTGCTATTGGCAGGCTCACTGCCACCTGAATCCAGCGCAGTTTCTTCATGCGAATGAGCTTGTGGCCTGTGGCCACGAGGTTTTCAGCGAGCCAGTCGTTCTCCGACGTGTGGTTCAGGTAGAAGTCGAGCACTATGTCCACCGCTACAAGCAACAGAATGCATACCATCGGCCCCCAAGGCATGCCGGGAAACATCAGTTTTATTCCCATGAACGACAGTGCGCACAGCGGCAGCAGGGCCAAGAGTTCAAACCAGATGTATTTCATTATCCACGACATCTTGTTTGACATGGCGTTGCGCAATAGTTGGTCGTTGACTATTGTTTGATCGTTGAGTTTCTTTTTCAGTATGTTGAGCTGAGAGCGCAATGTCTCGAGCTCGTTGATGTTTTCATTGTTTGTCATGCTTTCAAAATATTATAAGGTATTATTAATTCATGTTTTTTAATTGTTCACGTATTCGCACGAGTTTCACCGAGACGTTTTTAGCCGATATGCCCACTATCTCACCAATTTCGTCGTATGGTATTCCTTCAAGCCACAGAAGTATGATGGCGCGGTCGAAGAATCCGAGTTTGTTGATGCGCTTGTAGAGCTGTTTCACCTGCAGCGTGTCGGAGTCGTTGTCATCGTAGAGGTTGATGTCCATCGACAACGAGTCTTTCTTCTGGTGTCGTTTCTTTTTCCGGTCGAGTGTTATGCAGGTGTTCAGGCTCACACGGTATACCCAGGTCTTGATGTCGCTGCGTCCTTCGAAGGAACCGAATCCCTTCCATAGTTTCACGAGTATTTCCTGAAACAGGTCGCTTACCTCGTCGTTGTCTTTTGAGAACATGTAGCACACTGTATATATGGTGGACTTGTGTTCCCTTACAAACTGTGCGAATTGTTGTTCACTTACTTGCATTGTATAGTTGTGTATTGTTTGTTTACGATTGTTTGACTTGCTGATGGCATGAAAAACTACAGCAAAATACGAAAAATTTCTTTTTTTTTCTGCAAAAGTAGTCTTTTTTTATTCTTTAAACCACTTTTGGCATACTTTTTTTCAATTTTTCAATATTTCAGAAGAAAGGGAAGAAAAAATTTGCATAAATGGCGAAAAATTATTATTTTTGCGCCGAATTTTGAAGACATAAATAACATTTATAATGAATATTTCATACAAATGGTTGAAAGAATACGTAGATTTCAACCTTACACCACAGGAAGTGTGTGATGCACTGACTTCCACGGGACTTGAAGTGGGTGCCCTTGAGGAAGTGCAAAGTATAAAAGGAGGATTGAAAGGTTTGTACGTAGGTAAGGTGCTTACCTGCGAACTGCATCCTAACTCCGACCACCTGCATGTCACAACAGTGGACTTGGGTCATGAAAATCCTTCACAAATCGTGTGCGGAGCACCTAATGTGGCTGCTGGACAAAAAGTGATTGTGGCTGACTTAGGTTGCGTGCTTTATGACGGTGACAAGGAATTTGTGATAAAAAAGTCAAAACTTAGAGGTGTGGAAAGCTGCGGAATGATTTGTGCCGAAGACGAAATAGGTGTGGGTAATAGCCACGACGGTATTATCGTCCTGCCTGAAGACGCCGTAGTAGGAACACCGGCTGCCGAGTATTACAACCTTGAGAGCGACTGGCTTATAGAGGTTGACATCACTGCCAACCGCTCTGACGCCCTGTCTCATTGGGGAGTGGCACGAGACCTTTACGCATGGCTGAAGCAGAATGGTTACGAGACAAGCCTCCACCGACCTGACTGTGAGGCATTCCGCGTGGACAACCATGACCTCGTAGTGGACGTGGAGATTGAAAACACTGAAGCTTGCCGTCGTTATGCTTGCGTGAGCGTAACTGGATGTGAGGTGAAGGAAAGTCCAGAGTGGCTGCAGAACAAGCTCCGCGTTATCGGTCTGCGTCCTATCAACAACATTGTTGACATTACTAATTATATAATGATGGCATACGGACAGCCAATGCACTGCTTCGATGCCGACATGGTTACAGGTCACAAAATTGTGGTTCGCACACAACCCGAGGGCACTAAGTTTGTTACACTTGATGGCGTGGAACACACCCTTGGCACCCACGACCTCAGCATCTGCAACGCTGAGGAGCCGATGTGTATCGCAGGCGTGTTTGGCGGCAAGGGTAGCGGCACTTATGAGTCCACCACCAACGTTGTGCTCGAGAGCGCATACTTCCATCCTACATGGATAAGAAAGAGTGCAAGGCGTCATGGACTTAGCACCGACTCTTCATTCCGCTTTGAGCGCGGTGTCGACCCCAACGCAACTATCTATGCTCTCAAGCAGGCTGCCATACTCTGCAAGGAACTGGCAGGAGGAAAGGTGTCGATGGAGATTAGGGATGAATATCCTAACCCTATAGAGAACGCAAAGGTGAGACTGGAGTACAGCTATGTGAACACACTCATAGGCAAGGATCTGGAACCCGAAACGATAAAGAGCATCTGTCAGTCGCTTGAGATGACCATCACGGCTGAGGACGCACAAGGACTCGACATCGAAGTGCCGGCATACAGGGTTGACGTGCAGCGCCCATGCGACGTTGTAGAAGATATCCTTCGCATCTACGGCTACAACAATATCGAGATACCTACACAGCTGAAAAGCTGCCTCGTGATAAAGGGAGAGGAAGACAAGAAACACAAACTCGCCAACCTCGTGAGCGAACAGCTCGTGGGAAGCGGTTTTAATGAAATACTCAACAACTCGCTCACCCGCGGCGCATATTACGAAAATCGCAACGAGTGGCCTGCCGACAACTCTGTGAAAATCATGAACCCGCTGAGCTCAGACCTGAGCGTTATGAGACAGACACTGCTCTTCGGCGGACTTGAAAGCATTGAACACAACGCCAAGCGCAAGAACGCCAACCTCAGATTCTTCGAGTTCGGAAATGTCTATCGTTTCGATCCTGACAGACAGAACGACGAAAACCCCATGGCGGCATACAACGAGCAGAACCACCTGGCGCTATGGGTTACTGGAAAGCGAGTGGAAGGCTCATGGGCACACGCCGACGAAGACAGCTCGTTCTACGAACTGGCCTCTTACGTGGAGAATATCTTCAGCCGCATAGGACTCAACCCCGGCATGACAGTGCGCAAGAAGAGCCAGAACGACATTTTCGTGTCGGGAATAACCATCGAAAACCGTGGAGGAAAGAAACTCGTGGAGATGGGTATCCTCGCAAAGAAAGTGTTGAAGGATGCCGACATCGACCGCCCAGTATACTATGCGGAGATGAACTGGACAGCACTGATGAAGGTGATAAGGAAAAACGAGGTGCTCTACACCGAGATAAGCAATTTCCCCGCCGTAAGCCGCGACCTAGCGCTGCTGGTAGACGAAAAGGTGGAGTTTGCCGAGATTGAGCAGATAGCCCGACAGACAGAGAAGAAACTCCTCAAAAGCGTGGAACTCTTCGATGTATATGAGGGCAAGAACCTGCCGCAGGGCAAGAAGAGCTATGCCGTGAACTTCATACTGCAGGACGAGACAAAGACACTCAACGACAAGCAGATAGAGGCAATAATGTCGAAACTCACGGCAAACCTCAAAAACAAGCTCGGTGCAGAGTTGAGATAACTTTAGTTTTAAACTTGAAATAATTTTAAAAAACAATAATCCAATGGGAAGAGCATTTGAATATCGTAAAGCTACGAAACTGAAAAGATGGGGTCACATGGCCCGCACGTTTACAAAAATCGGAAAGCAGATAGCCATCGCAGTAAAGGCAGGAGGTCCTGATCCAGAGAACAATCCTCATTTGCGTGCTGTCATCCAAACCGCAAAGCGTGAGAACATGCCGCTCTCTAACGTGGAACGCGCTATCAAAAACGCAATGGGTAAGGACCAGAAGGACTTTAAGGAGGTGACATACGAGGGATATGGTCCTCACGGAGTGGCCATCTTCGTTGATGCGGCTACCGATAACAATACCCGCACGGTTGCAAATGTGCGTGCTGTCTTCAACAAGTTCAGCGGAAACCTCGGAACCCAAGGCTCACTGTCATTCCTCTTCGACCACAAGTGTGTATTCACCTTTAAAAAGAAGGACGGCGTAGACATGGACGAATTAATCCTTGAACTCATCGACCTTGGCGTAGACGATGAATATGACTATGACGAAGAGGCTAACGAGGTGACAATTTACGGTGAGCCTACCAGCTTCAGCGAGATACAGAAATATCTTGAGGGCAACGGCTTTGAGGTGACAGGCGCCGAGTTCACCCGCATTCCTAACGACCTGAAGGAAGTCACTCCCGAGCAGCGCGAGAGCATCGACAAGATGGTAGATCTCCTGGAGGACGACGAGGACGTACAGAATGTGTATACAAATATGAAGCCGGAGTAGAAGAGGAGTGAGGATTTTTCCTCACTCTTTTTTTTGAGAATACTCCTTTTTCGTCACCACCACATCAGCAAGCGGTTTCTTTGTAGAGGCAGACCAATAGGTATAGTGGAAGTTGTAGCCAGCCTCTTTGTATGCGCGGATGGAAGTGGAGTTGCGCACTTCATCGACGAGGAGCTTGCGAGGGTTCAACTTGTCAATAACATCCTTGTTGTCTGACAAACCTCTGAACGTGTAGTAGTAGTGAAGGGTGAGTGAGGACCGTTCAAACACAAGACTGTCGATGGTGACACCGTCTGTGACCTTAACAGGGCACTTCTTCTCGTTAAATTCCTTCGCCTCCCTTGCACAACGTTCTTCCAGCGACTCCTGACACGAGGAAGCAATCACGGCTAATGTCGCCAATGTAAATATCATTTTTTTCATCGTAATTATAATTTTTTGAGCCGATAACCATATCGGTGGGTTTCTTTTTCCGACTGCAAAATTACTTCATTTTTTTCAATTTCCATACCCTTAATCTATATTATCTTGACCTATATCATGATGAAAAAAGGGATTTTTCTGACGTTTAATCTTTTTTAACCGTGATTTACACCCCATAAACATCATATTTAACAAAAAAATAGTCAAAATAATTTTGATATGTGGACTTTTATCATTAATTTTGCACACCCAAAGAGCTACACGAATGGAGAAAATTAGAAACTTTTGCATCATCGCACATATTGATCATGGCAAGTCGACTCTTGCTGACCGTCTACTGGAGTTTACAAATACTATTCAGGTGACTGAAGGGCAAATGCTGGACGACATGGACCTCGAACGCGAAAGAGGTATAACCATCAAGAGTCATGCCATACAGATGGAATATACACATAACGGAGAAAAATATATCCTGAATCTCATTGATACTCCTGGACATGTCGACTTTTCATATGAGGTGTCAAGAAGTATTGCGGCCTGTGAAGGCGCATTGCTTGTAGTCGACGCCACTCAGGGAGTACAGGCGCAGACTATTTCTAATCTTTATATGGCTATAGACCATAACCTGGAGATAATACCAGTAATAAACAAAATTGACATGCCAAGCGCAATGCCTGACGAAGTGGAAGATGAAATTATTGACCTTATAGGTTGCGACAGAAGCGACATACTAAGGGCAAGCGGCAAAACCGGTGAGGGAGTAGAAGAAGTGCTCAATGCAGTGGTGGAAAGAATTCCTCATCCGGAGGGTGACAAGGATAAACCTCTTCAGGCACTCATTTTCGACTCAGTGTTTAACTCCTTCAGAGGTATCATTGCATACTTCAAGATCGAGAACGGAACAATAAGACAGGGTGATAAAGTGAAGTTTTACAACACTGGAATGGAATACGTAGCCGACGAGGTGGGTGTGCTAAAAATGGACATGATACCGAGAAAGGAACTCTCAACTGGCGACGTTGGATACATTATTAGCGGTATAAAGGACAGCAAGGAAGTGAAGGTGGGAGATACCATCACTCATGTGGCAAAACCATGCACGGATGCCATATCCGGATTCCAGGAGGTGAAACCGATGGTGTTTGCAGGTGTTTATCCCATTGATCCTTCAGAATACGAAAACCTTAGGGCTTCGCTGGAGAAACTGCAACTCAACGATGCATCGCTCACATTCTCACCAGAGTCGTCGATAGCGCTCGGTTTCGGATTCAGATGCGGATTCCTCGGACTGCTCCACATGGAAATCGTTCAGGAGCGTCTTGACCGTGAGTTCAACATGGACGTCATCACTACAGTGCCTAACGTATCGTATCTCTGTTACGACAAGCAGGGCAACGTGAAAGAGGTGCACAACCCTTCCGGACTGCCAGAACAGACACTCATCGACCATATTGAGGAACCATATATACGAGCCACTATCATTACAGCCACCGACTATATCGGTCCGATAATGACTCTATGTCTCGATAAGCGAGGAGAACTGATAGACCAGCAGTATGTTAGCGGAAATAGGGTGGAGCTGCACTTTATGCTGCCACTGGGCGAGATAGTCATCGACTTCTACGACAAACTGAAGAGCATTTCCAAAGGATATGCCTCGTTTGACTATCATATAGACTGCTTCAGACCATCGAAACTTGCAAAACTCGACATTCTGCTTAATGGTGAACCTGTAGATGCTCTCTCTACACTCACACACCAGGACAATGCTGTGACATTCGGACGAAGGATGTGTGAAAAACTGAAGGAACTCATCCCAAGACAGCAGTTCGATATTGCAATACAGGCGGCCATCGGAGCAAAAATCATTGCACGTGAGACTATCAAGTGCGTAAGAAAGGATGTGACGGCAAAATGTTACGGTGGCGACGTAAGCCGAAAGAGAAAACTACTTGAGAAACAGAAGAAAGGAAAGAAGAGGATGAAGCAAATAGGAAATGTGGAAGTGCCGCAAAAGGCATTCCTTGCTGTGCTAAAACTCGATTAAGAGTGTCTTCTCTTTTTTATTACTATTCATTAATAACCACAAAAAACCTAATTTAGGAGGATTAAAACCTATGGCAAATTTAGCGTTGACCACAAGAGATGTGGCAAGAGAACTGGCAAGGCGATACAGCACGATGACTCACGATGAGCTAGACGTGCTGGAGAGCATACTACGTCCGATGAAGTTTGCAAAAAACGAAAAGATACTAAACGAGGGCGAGACATGCGAGAATATCTACTGGGTAGCAAAGGGGCTCGTCAGACAGTTTTATTATAAGAACGGTAAGGAGCTTACGGAGCACATGGCTGTGGAAAACAGCATCATCATGTGTATCGAGAGTCTCTTCAAGGAGGAACCTACTCGACTGCAGATTATGGCATTGGAGCCTACTGTGGTGTATGCCATGCCGAGAAAGCTGCTTGAGCAGGTGGCCATGAAGAGTGTGAACATCCAGATTCTATACAGAAAGATATTGGAGGAGTCGCTCATCGATAGTCAGATATATGCGGACATGCTGCGTTTCGAAACGGCTCAGGACAGATATGCAAAATTTGTAAAACTGCAACCGCAACTTGTATTGCGTGCCCCGTTGGTATATATTGCCAACCTCTTGCAGATGACACCCGAGACACTTAGCCGAGTACGTACGTCGGCATTGCTCGACAGGTAGTTAAGGAGTTAAGGAATTAACTCCTTAACTCTTTTTTTACTCTTTTCCCACTACAAGCTTTTTGCCTTTTCTGAAATAAAGGCCAGGCTTTGTGGGCTTTTCTCCAACTGGTTGACCGGCAGCATTATACCATGGACCGCGTGTCTCTTCCTCTTCAATCTTTATTCCTCCTACTGACGAAGAGCCTTGCAGGAAGTCCTTTAGACTGCTCATGGCTGCCAATGGCTTGCCGGTGTTACTGTCGATGAGTGGGGCGTACCACCAGTCATCCATTTTGGTTGTTGCCCAAGGATACGCATTGTAATCCATCCACCACCATAGCAGTCCGTTCACCTTCTCGTGCTTGTTGAGCATGGTGATGAGTTCGTCGGTAAACTGCTTTTGGCCAGCCTCGGTAGCAGGGTATGTGGCGTATAGATTGTAGTCGCCTTTGTATTCCCAAGAATAACCATATCCAGTTTCCACTATCATGATATTCTTGTCCGCGTATCTGCTTTCAAGGGTTTTGATGGCAGTCTCAAGTGTGGCAATGGTGTTGTGCCATATGGGATAGTAGCTAAGTCCGATGATGTCATAGTCTACATTGTCGCTCTTCATGCGGTCGTAGAAGTTTGTAAGCACGTTAGTCTGTGCGGCACGCTCGGTATGGATAATGATTTTCGCAGACGGACATACTTCGCGGCAAGCCTTGCCGGCATTCTTCAGCAATGTCGTGAAGCGGCTCCAGTTGGCGCTACTGCCTAAAAAGCATTTCTTCAGGCTACTGCTACCTTCCTTTCCCCACAGCATACCATAGCTAATCTCGTTGCCGGTTTGAATGAATTCAGGTTCCGCTCCGGCTGCCTTCATCTGTTCAAGGGCATCCTTGGTGTATTCATAAATCTTAGTGTAGAGCTGGTCATCGGTGAGTGTCTCCCATTGTTTCGGAGTCCACTGTTTTGCCGGGTCTGCCCATGTGTCGGAGTAGTGGAAGTCAAGCATGAGTTTGAATCCCTTGTCCTTAATGCGCTTACCCAACTCCTTGACGTATTCAAGGTCTTGGCAAGCCCATGGGTCGTTGTTGGCGTAGTCAGATGGTTTGACGAAAAGTCTAACTCGCATGATGTTCATCTCCTCCGACTTGAAAATATCAAGCGGGTCGCTCACAGTCTTGCCGTTCTTGTCGAGGAAAGTCGGGTTGAACGTCTCGTTTCTTGTTAGTGCCGATATGTCGCCTCCAATATATTTTTGTGCGTTGGCTGCCACAGTGGCCATAAATAAAGCTAAAAAAGTAGATATAAATTTCATAACATTTGTTGTTAATTAGTTGTCGCTTGCAAATTTAAGTCTTTTTTCTAAATCACACAAGTTTTTTCTAAAAAAAATCTATCAATGCTGAAGAATTCTCTGTTGAGCTTACACCTTATTATATATATATAAAGAGGGAAGAGGGTAGAGGGAAGAGGGTGGAGGGAAGACCTTGTAAAAAAGTGTTAATTAAGGATGAAAATGGCTCTTGATATAGGTCAAAATGGCACTTAAGGTGTAAAATTTACACTTTAAATAAAAAAAAACGGCAAAATTGTTTGTTATTTCAAAAAATGTTTGTAATTTAGCGCACAAATTAAGAACAATCTTTGAATAACAACTAAAAACAAGCTCATGAAGAGAAAGATTAAGGCATCTATCTTTGGTGTTGGAATGCTTGCAATAGCAGCAGCCAGTTGCACCTCAGGACAGCAGACAGCCGAGACCGTTTCAGGTCTGAATCCTGCTAAGTTTGATTCAACAATCAATGGTAAGAAAACCGCGTTGTACACATTGGCCAACAAAAATGGAATGGAAGTGTGCATAACCAATTTCGGCGCACGCGTAGTGTCGTTGGTTGTACCCGACAAGAACGGAAACCCCACTGACGTGGTACTTGGCTATGACAACATCGCGCAGTATGCTGACCTTGAAAACTCACCAAGCGATTTCGGTTCGTCTGTAGGCCGTTATGCCAACCGCATCAACCAAGGAAAGATTACTGTTGACGGAAAAGAGTACCAATTGCCACAGAACAATTTCGGCCACTGCCTCCACGGCGGACCTACAGGCTGGATGTATCAGGTTTATGATGCAGAGCAGCCAAACGACTCTACACTGAAGTTCACCATTGTTTCACCCGATGGCGACAACAACTTCCCCGGTACCGTGACAGCTACCACAACTTATACACTTTTGAGCAACAATACCCTCGACATCACTTGGGAAGCTACAACCGATAAGGAGACAATCATCAACCAGACAAATCACAGCTATTTCAACCTCAACGGCGATCCTTCTAATCCTGGCATGAACATGGTGCTCTATGTTAATGCAGACAACTACACTCCAGCCGACTCTACATACATGACAACAGGCGAGATAGCACCAGTAGAAGGAACACCGATGGACTTCCGCAAGCCACATGCCATTGAGGAAACCATTGTAGATACAACATTCCAGCAAATAAAGAACGCTTCAGGCTACGACCACAACTGGTGTCTCAATACCTATAAGGATGGTAAGGGTGACGACACACAGGTATGTGCATCGCTTTATTCTCCCGTTACCGGCATATTCCTTGAGATGTACACCAACGAGCCTGGCGTACAGGTATATACCGGCAACTTCCAAGGCACAGGCATCAGCTGCAAACACGGTATCAAATATCCTAAGCAGGTATCTGTTTGCCTCGAAAGCCAAAAATACCCCGACTCGCCAAACAAGAAAGACTGGCCACAGCCATACTTGAAGCCAGGCGAGAAATATTATAGCCACTGCGCTTACAAATTCTCAATAAAATAACAGACTACAAACTTAATCAAATAATTAAAAAACTATGAATTGGAATTCAACAGAATTTATATGGCTTGACTGGATAGTGCTCGCTATAGGTGTACTTGGCGTGGTATGGGCAGTATGGAGAGCCATCGTGAAAGACAGAAAGGCTCAGGCGGGCGAGGATTCTTCTGCCTATCTCTTCGGTAAGGGCGAGCCATGGTATGTAATCGGTATGGCTATCTTCGCAGCCAATATCGGAAGTGAACACCTCGTAGGTCTAGCCGGTACTGGAGCGAAGAGTGGTGTGGGAATGGCCCACTGGGAGATGCAGGGATGGATGATCCTTATACTCGGTTGGTTGTTCGTGCCGTTCTACCAGCTTCTTATCAACAAGATGGGCAAGATTATCACCATGCCCGACTTCCTGAAGTTCCGTTACACACAGCGCACAGGTTCATGGCTTTCTATCATCACCCTCGTGGCTTATATCCTTACTAAGGTGAGTGTGACTGCCCTTACAGGTGGTATTTTCTTCGAATATCTTTGGGGCTTGAACTTCTGGGCTGGCGCTATCGGACTTATTATCCTCACAACTATCTTCACCGTGTTTGGTGGTATGAAGGGTGTGATGACACTTTCCACTATACAGACTCCTATCCTCGTCATTGGTTCATTCCTCGTTCTCTTCCTCGGTCTTGCCACTCTCGGTGGCGGCAGCATAGGTGAAGGCTGGACAAGCATGATGAACTATTGCAACCAGCTGAACAATGGTTACGGTACAACCCATATGTTCCACTGGGAGGCTGGTGACAGCATGTATCAGGAGTATCCTGGATTTGTTGTGTTCCTCGGAGCCACCATCATCGGTTTCTGGTACTGGTGTACCGACCAGCACATCGTTCAACGTGTACTCGGTCAGGTTCCCGGCGAGAGCAACGAGGAGGTAATGAAGCGTGCCCGCCGCGGTACTATCGCAGCCGGTTTCTTTAAGGTCCTCCCTTGCTTTATGTTCCTTATCCCTGGTATGATTGCAGCTGCATTGGCAGAGCAAGGTTCCATAGAGATGCAGGAGACCGATGCCGCCTTCGCCATCATGGTGAAGAACGTACTTCCCGCTGGTATCAAGGGTATCGTGACCATCGGATTCATCTGTGCTCTCGTGGCTTCGCTTGCAGCCTTCTTCAATAGCTGCGCAACCCTCTTTACCGAAGACTTCTACAAGCCTCTCAAGAAGGGTATGAGCGAAGAGCATTACGTATTCGTTGGCCGCGTGGCGACAGTGATAGTTGTTGTGCTTGGTTTCGCTTGGTTGCCAATAATGATGAAGATGGATACACTCTACAACTATCTCCAGGGAATCCAGTCGTTGCTCGCACCTGCAATGGTAGCTGTGTTTGCAATGGGTATTTTCTCAAAGAAGATTACTCCTAAGTCTGGTGAGTACACCATGATAGTGGGCTTCCTTATCGGTATGCTCCGCCTTGTCACCAACGTCATCACCGACACTGGCAAGGCCACCATGGACGGAGCTTTCTGGGATGCCACAGCATGGTTCTGGCAGACCAACTGGCTGGTATTTGAGTGCTGGCTGCTCGTGTTCCTTTTGATATTCATGGTGGTAGTGAGCTGTTTCACTCCCGCTCCGAGCAAGGAACAGGTGGAGGCTATCACCTTTACTGCCGACTTCAAGAAGTCTATCCGTGAGAGTTGGGGATTGTTTGATATCGTAGGTACTCTCCTTGTTATCGGACTTTGCGCAGCCTTCTACGCATACTTCTGGTAATATTTTTCGATTGTCACTCAACTTTAGCGAATAATCGGAAGTAAAAGATATTAAAGGGTTTAAGGAAGTTAAAGGCAATTGTCTTAAGCCTTGATAACTACTTCGTACTTAGAGAAGTGCAAAGACAGTTGTCTTTAACTCCTTGAACTTAGCCGAAAATAGTTTCAACAAATACAAAATTAAACCAAATAGATAGATGACACAATTCTATCAACAATATCCGAAAGTTCTGGTCGCTGTAGACTGTATCATCTTCGGTTTCGACGAAGGCCAGTTGCGAATACTCGTGGGCAAACGAAAGATGGACCCGGGGCGCGGCGAATGGTCTTTGTATGGTGGCTTTGTCAATACAGACGAAAGCATCGACGAGGCAGCCAACCGTGTTATACTTGAACTGACTGGACTTCGTAACCTTTACATACGCCAGGTCGGCGCTTTCGGAAGAGTCGACCGCGACCCGGGCGAAAGGGTCATCTCCATAGCCTATTACGCACTCATCAACGTAAAGGACTATGACAAGGCACTGAGAGAGCAGCACAACCTGGAATGGGTAAACATACAGGATATGCCCACACTCTACTCCGACCATAACGAAATGGTGAGACGTGCGAGAAAGATGATGAGACAAAAGATTTCCAGCGAGCCCATAGGTTTCAACCTCCTACCAAACCTCTTCACACTCACACAGCTACAGAAACTCTACGAGGCTGTGATGGGAGAGGAAGTCGACAAGAGAAATTTCCGTAAGAGAATAAAAGAAATGGACTTCATAGAGAAGACCGAACTCATAGACAAGGAAAACTCTAAGCGCGGCGCTTCGCTCTACCGCTTCAACAAAAGGGTTTATAAGGACGGCCCTTACTTTAAACTTTGACAACAATAACAATCAAATACAAACAATTATGTTAGAAGAACTGAAAGAAAAAGTGTTCAAGGCCAACCTTGATTTGGTGAAACACAATCTCGTGATATTCACATGGGGCAACGTCTCCGGTATCGACCGCGAAAAAGGCCTCGTAGTAATAAAGCCTTCAGGCGTGAGCTATGACAATATGAAGGCATCAGACATGGTGGTCGTTGACCTCGAGACCGGCAAGGTGGTGGAAGGAGACCTCAATCCCTCATCCGACACACCTACCCATCTTGTGCTCTACCGCACATTCCCTGAAATAGGCGGTGTGGTACACACTCACTCCACTTACGCCACCGCATGGGCACAGGCCGGCAAGGACATTCCAAACATCGGAACAACACATGCCGACTATTTCCACGACGACATACCCTGCACCGACTCGATGACTGAGGAAGAGGTGAAAGGTGACTATGAACTCGAGACTGGTAATGTAATCGTGAAACGCATCAAGGCAGGCAACATCAATCCTGTACACACTCCGGGTGTGCTTGTGAAAAACCATGGTCCGTTCTCTTGGGGCAAGGATGCCGACAATGCCGTATACAATGCCGTTGTGATGGAGCAAGTGGCAAAGATGGCGTTCGTGTCGTTTGCCGTAAACCCAGGCACTACCATGAACCCACTGCTCGTTGAGAAGCACTTCAGCAGAAAGCACGGTCCTAATGCTTACTACGGACAGAAGAAAAAGCAATAATATTTCAAACAATCATAATTACTAATTAAAAAACATAATTACTATGGTAAAAGCATTTGAGAATTACGAAGTTTGGTTCGTAACTGGCGCACAGCTCCTCTATGGAGGCGACGCCGTTGTAGCAGTTGACAGTCATTCAAAGGAAATGGTGGCAGGACTCAACGAGTCTGGTCGCCTGCCTATCAAGGTAGTATATAAAGGTACAGCCAACTCTTCGGCTGAGGTAGAGGCCATCATGAAGGCTTCTAACAACGACGAGAAATGTGTGGGTATCATCACATGGATGCACACCTTCTCGCCAGCAAAGATGTGGATAAAGGGTCTGCAGGCTCTGAAGAAGCCTCTGCTCCACTTCCATACACAGTATAACGCCGACCTCCCATGGGACACTATCGATATGGACTTCATGAACCTCAACCAGTCGGCTCACGGCGACATCGAGTTTGGTCATATCTGCACCCGCATGCGTGTTCCACGTAAGGTTGTTGTTGGCCACTGGAAGAGCCCTGAGGCTCAGGAGAGAATTGCCGTATGGTCGCGTGTGGCTGCCGCAGTGGCTGACGCCCACAACTGCCGCTGTCTGATGTTCGGTATGAACATGAACAACGTGGCTGTTACCGACGGTGACCGTGTAGAGTTTGAGCAGCGTCTAGGCTACCATGTTGACTACTATCCAGTGTCAAACCTCATGGAGTACTGGAAGCAGGTTTCCGACGAGGAGGCACAGGCTCTCGTTGAGGAGTATAAGAAGGAATACACCATAAAGATTGACGAGTCGGGCGAAGAGGTATATTGGGAGAAGGTGCTCCATGCCGCCAAGGCAGAGATTGCCCTACGTCGCGTATTGAAGGAAGAGGGCGCCACAGCCTTCACTACCAACTTCGATGACCTTGGTGAGGCAGACATCCACGACCCGAACTTCATCGGTTTCGACCAGATACCAGGTCTCGCCTCTCAGCGCCTCATGGCCGAGGGTATTGGTTTTGGTGCCGAGGGTGACTGGAAGACAGCATGTCTCTACCGTTCTCTGTGGGTTATGAACCAAGGTATGGAGAAGGGCTGTTCGTTCCTCGAGGACTACACCCTCAACTTCGCTCCTGACTGCACATCCAGCCTCCAGAGCCACATGCTCGAGGTTTGTCCGCTCATCGCTGTCAACAAGCCCACCCTTGAGGTACACTTCCTTGGCATCGGTATCCGTAAGGAGCAGACTGCACGCCTCGTGTTCACTTCGAAGACTGGTCGTGGTATCAAGGCTACTGTTGTAGACCTTGGTAACCGTTTCCGTCTCATCACCTCTGAAGTAGAGTGCATCGAGCCAAAGCCAATGCCTAAGCTCCCTGTTGCTTCTGCCCTTTGGGTTCCGCAGCCATCGTTCGAGATTGGTGCCAGCGCATGGATTCTCGCCGGTGGTACTCACCACAGCGCCTTCTCTTACGACATCACTGCCGAATACTGGGAAGACTTTGCCGAGATGCTCGACATCGAGTGCATCAACATCGACAAGGACACCACTACCAGCGGATTCAAGACCCAGCTCCGCAACAACGAGGTTTACTACATGTTGAACAAGGCGTTTAAGTAATATTTTTTTAGGGGGAAGTTATGGTGAGGAGTTAAATAACTCCCCATTATAACTCCCAAACAAAATATAGAAGATATGACCGCAAAAGAAACTATTCAGCAGGGTAAAGCCATTCTCGGTATCGAGTTTGGCTCAACCCGCATCAAGGCTGTTCTCGTAGATCAGGAGAACAACCCGATAGCACAGGGAAGTCACGAGTGGGAAAACCAACTCGTTGACGGACTGTGGACATACAGTGTGGAAGCTATATGGTATGGACTTCAGGACTGTTATGCTGACCTCCGTAAGGATGTAATGGCAAAGTACGACTGCGAAATAGAAATCCTTGCCGCCATCGGCTTCTCTGCCATGATGCACGGCTACATGGCTTTCAACAAGCAACAGAACATTCTCGTGCCTTTCCGCACCTGGCGTAACACCAATACCGCAAAGGCTGCAGCAGAACTGTCTGAACTGTTTGTTTATAACATACCTTTGCGCTGGAGCATCTCACATCTCTACCAGTGCATACTCGACAACGAGGAGCATGTGACCGACATCGATTTCATCACCACACTCGCAGGATATATCCATTGGCAGGTTACAGGTGAGAAGGTACTTGGCATAGGCGACGCTTCAGGTATGCTGCCCATCGACCCGCAGACCCGCGACTACTCTGCAGAGATGGTTGCCAAGTTTGACAAACTCGTAGAACCAAAAGGATTCTCATGGAAGCTGCTCGACATACTGCCACAGGTAAAACTGGCAGGAGAAAGCGCTGGCTTCCTCACTGCCGAGGGTGCAAAGAAACTTGACATCTCCGGACATCTGAAACCTGGTATACCCGTATGTCCTCCTGAAGGCGACGCTGGAACTGGAATGGTGGCCACCAATGCCGTTAAGCAGCGCACAGGCAATGTGTCGGCCGGTACATCTTCGTTCTCGATGATAGTATTGGAGAAAGACCTCACAAAGCCTTACGAGATGATTGATATGGTGACTACTCCTGACGGATCGCTCGTGGCAATGGTTCACTGCAACAACTGTACCAGCGACCTGAACGCCTGGGTAAATCTCTTTAAGGAATATCAGCAACTGCTTGGAATTCCTGTAGATATGAACGAAGTGTTTGGTAAACTCTATAACAATGCCCTGACTGGCGACGCTGACTGTGGCGGACTTATTGCCTACAACTACATCTCAGGCGAACCTGTAACCGGCCTGGCAGAGGGACGCCCAATGTTCGTGCGCTCAGCCAACGACAAGTTCAACCTTGCAAACTTCATGCGTGCCAACCTCTACGCTTCAGTAGGAGTGCTTAAGATAGGTAACGACATCCTTTTCAACGATGAGCATGTAAAGGTAGACCGCATCACAGGCCATGGAGGTCTTTTCAAGACAAAGGGTGTTGGTCAGCGTGTGCTTGCGGCAGCCATCAACTCTCCAATCTCAGTAATGGAGACAGCAGGCGAGGGTGGTGCATGGGGTATTGCACTGCTTGCCTCGTTCCTTGTGAATAACCCGGAGGCAAAGACACTTGCAGGATGGCTCGAGGACTGCGTCTTCGCCGGCAACACCGGAGAGGAGATAGCGCCTACCGCAGAAGATGTTGAAGGTTTCAACAAGTGGATTGAAAACTACAAGCGTGGTCTTGCCATCGAGCAGGCTGCGGTCAACAACAAGGCTTAAGAGGGTTTGTTGTTGGGATTAAAAATTAAAGAATTAAAGTTCATTTGAACGTATGAAAAGAATATTCACAGCTATCACCATTGCCGCATTCTCAATGACGGCAATGGCTGACAACGCCAAGGTTACAGTACACGTAAACCAAGGCTCCCAGAAAATCCATAAGGAGATTTATGGACAGTTTGCTGAGCACCTCGGATCCTGCATCTACGGCGGACTGTGGGTTGGAGAAAACTCTCAGATACCCAATATCAATGGTTATCGTAAGGATGTATTCGAAGCTCTGAAGGCACTTCAGATTCCTGTTCTTCGTTGGCCTGGAGGCTGCTTTGCCGACGAGTATCACTGGATGGACGGCATCGGACCAAAGGACAAGCGCCCCAAGATGCAGAACAACAACTGGGGTGGCACTATAGAAGACAACTCCTTTGGTACCCATGAGTTCCTCAACCTCTGCGAGATGCTTGGCTGCGAGCCTTATATCAGTGGCAACGTAGGTAGCGGCACCGTTGAGGAACTTGCCAAGTGGGTCGAGTACATGACAAGCGATGGCGACACTCCAATGGCTAAGCTCCGCCGACAGAATGGTCGTGACAAGGCATGGAAAGTGAAATTCCTCGGAGTTGGTAACGAAAGCTGGGGTTGTGGTGGTAATATGCGTCCTGAATACTATTCAGACCTCTATCGCCGTTATTCTGTATATTGCAGAAACTACGATGGCAATAATCTCTACAAGATTGCCAGTGGAGCCAGTGACTATGACTGGAACTGGACCAACGTGCTTATGGACCGTGTAGGTCATCGTATGAACGGTTTGTCTCTACATTATTATACTGTGACAGGATGGAGCGGAAGCAAGGGTGCTGCCACAAAGTTCACCGATGACGACTACTACTGGACCATCGGCAAGTGTCTAGAGATTGAGGATGTGGTGAACAAACATGCAGAAATCATGGACCGCAAAGACCCGAAAAAGCAGATTGGTCTGCTCGTGGATGAGTGGGGTACATGGTGGGATGAGGAACCGGGTACCATTCCAGGTCACCTCTACCAGCAGAACGCCATGCGCGACGCTTTCGTGGCTGCTCTCTCTCTCAACGTGTTCCACCGTCACTGCGACCGCGTGCGTATGGCAAACATCGCACAGGTGGTTAACGTGTTGCAGTCGATGATTCTCACCGACCAGAAGGGTACAGGACACATGGTGCTGACTCCAACCTACCACGTGTTTGAGATGTACAAGGGCTTCCAGGAGGCTACTTATCTCCCTCTCGATGTTCAGTGCACAACAAAGATGGCGCGCGGTGACAGTCATGCCAAGGATGGCCGCGAGATAAGCATGCTCTACTCTTCGGCAGCAAAGAAGGCCGACGGCAGCATCATCCTCTCGCTTTCTAACGTAAGCCTCACTGAACCACAGGAAGTGGAGATAACTCTTGAAGGTGCACAGGCAAAGGCTGTAAGCGGACGCATCCTCACCTGCGACAACGTGGCTGACTATAATGACTTTGAGAACCCCGACCGCATTCGTCCCGTTAACTTCAAGGACGCAAAGCTCAAGAAAGGTGTGCTCACTGTTAAGGTACCTGCACGTTCCATCGTGGTTCTTGACGTTAAATAGTAAATATTGTTGAACCAAATAATTATTTATACAAACTTAAATCAAAGAATAGTATGAATGACAAGAATCTTATGAACAAGGCAGCGGACAATATCCGTATTCTCGCTGCCTCAGCTGTAGAAAAGGCTAAGAGTGGTCACCCCGGTGGTGCCATGGGTGGTGCAGACTTCATCAACGTGCTCTATAGCGAGTACTTGAAGTATGACCCACAGAACCCTGAGTGGGTAGGTCGCGACCGTTTCTTCCTCGACCCAGGCCACATGGCTCCGATGCTTTATTCTCAGCTCACACTTATAGGTAAGTTCACACTCGATGAACTGGCACAGCTTCGTCAGTGGGGCTCACCCACCACTGGTCACCCAGAGTTTGAGATCGCACGTGGCATCGAGAACACCTCTGGTCCTCTCGGACAGGGTCATGTGTTTGCTGTTGGTGCAGCCATCGCAGCAAAGTTCCTTGCTGCACATACAGGCAACCCGACTTTCAGCAAGGAGACCATCTATGCATATATCTCAGACGGAGGTATTCAGGAGGAAATCTCACAGGGTGCAGCCCGCATAGCTTCTGTTCTTGGTCTCGACAACCTCATCATGTTCTACGACTGCAACGACATCCAGCTCTCTACAGAGACCAAGGAGGTTATGAATGAGGACACAGCCGCCAAGTATCGTGCACTTGGTTGGGAGGTATTCGAGATCAACGGTAACGATGTTGACCAGATTCGCGAGGCTCTCGACAAGGCAAAGCAGGTGGAAGGCAAGCCTGCCCTCATCATCGGTAAGTGTATCATGGGTAAGGGTGCCCTGAAGGCCGACGGCTCTTCTTACGAGGCAAACTGCAAGACCCACGGTGCTCCTCTCGGCGGCGACGCATACGTCAACACCGTCAAGAACCTCGGTGGTGATCCTGAGAACCCATTCCAGATCTTCCCCGAAGTACAGGAACTCTACGCAAAGCGTGCTGAGGAACTCAAGGGCATCTGCGCCGAGCGTTATGCAGAGGAGAAGGCTTGGGCTGACGCTAATCCTGAGAAGGCAGCCCAGCAGGCTGAGTGGTTCAGCGGCAAGGCTCCGAAGATTGACTGGAGCAAGTGCGTACAGAAGGACAACGACGCCACACGTAGCGCATCAGCTGCTTGTCTGAGCGTATTGGCACAGCAGGTACCAAACATGATCTGCGCATCTGCAGACCTTTCTAACTCCGACAAGACCGACGGATTCCTGAAGCAGACCAAGGCTCTCGTTAAGGGCGACTTTAGTGGTGCGTTCTTCCAGGCTGGTGTGGCCGAGCTCACCATGGCTTGCTGCTGCATAGGTATGGCTCTCCACGGTGGTGTCATCCCTGCTTGCGGTACCTTCTTCGTATTCTCTGACTATATGAAGCCAGCTGTCCGTATGGCAGCCCTGATGCAGTTGCCTGTTAAGTTCATCTGGACCCACGACGCATTCCGCGTAGGTGAAGACGGACCTACCCACGAGCCTGTTGAGCAGGAGGCACAGATCCGCTTGATGGAGAAACTGAAGAACCACGCCGGCAAGAACTCTTGCCTCGTGCTCCGTCCAGCCGACGCCAAGGAGACAACAGTGGCTTGGGCTATGGCAATGGAGAACACCGACACTCCAACAGCGCTCATCTTCAGCCGTCAGAACATCAACAACCTGCCTGAGGGCAACGACTACGAGCAGGCTCGCAAGGGTGGCTATGTAGTAGCTGGTTCTGACGAGAATCCTGACGTAGTGCTCGTGGCTACCGGTTCTGAGGTATCTACACTCGTCAGTGGTGCCGAGTTGCTCCGCAAGGACGGCGTTAAGGTTCGCATCGTGAGCGTTCCTTCTGAGGGTCTGTTCCGCACACAGAGTGCCGAATACCAGCAGAGCGTTGTTCCAGCAGGAGCCAAGGTGTTCGGTATGACCGCCGGTCTGCCCGTTAACCTTCAGGGCTTCCTCATTGGTGCCGCTCCTGAGTCAAAGATTTGGGGACTTGAGAGCTTCGGCTTCTCCGCTCCCTACAAGGTGCTTGACGAGAAACTCGGCTATACCGCAGAGAACGTTTACAACCAAGTAAAGGCAATGTTGTAATATGGAAGTAAAGACAGTAGGAGTAGCTTGCGACCACGCAGGTTTTGCTTTAAAGAAATATGTGCTCCAGTACCTTGAAGAGCATGGCTATGCCTACAAGGACTTCGGTACATACAGCGACCTTAGCTGCGATTATCCCGACTTCGGCCATGCCTTGGGCGAAGCTATCGAGAGCGGTGAGGTTTATCCTGGCATTGCCGTTTGCGGCAGTGGCGAGGGTATCAGTATCACGCTCAACAAGCACCAGGGAGTTCGCGCCGGACTCGCTTGGATTCCAGAGATAGCTCATCTCTGCCGTCAGCACAACGATGCTAACGTACTGGTTATGCCAGGCCGTTTCATCGACAATAAGACAGCTGGAGCAATCATGGACGAGTTCTTCAAGACCACTTTTGAAGGCGGTCGCCATCAGCGTCGTGTAGAGAAGATACCAGTAAGCAAGTAACCACTTGCTTTCCCATTTATACAACTCCCCCGTTCCTAATAAGGAGGTTCGGGGGAGTTTTTTATTTCACAACAATCTCTTTGTTTCGTTATGTTGTGGTGGTCAACCTTCAGAGTGAACAATGACATAGTTAAACTACAAACGCCTTGTATCACGGTCGTTCCATACTCGTTGAACACGAGTGTTCCATAGTTATGGAACGACCGTCTCAACAGTTATGGAACGACCGTGATATTCGAGTATCCAGTTGTCAACTGAACTTCCCAAACTCCACAACCATTCAAACCTCTTAACGTAACCTTATGTTCAGCCGACTGTCAGCTTACGACAGGCGACTGTCGTAACTATGGCAGGCGACTGTCATAAGAGTGACAGAGTGGACGAAGACGATTGGATTTGTTGGCTTATTCAAGTCTTAATTCTCTCGTATATAAGCCAGCTTCGCTAACACCTTACACTCTACATTATTTGCCAATTTCTCACTGATAATCAATATGTTGGCGAATGTAGGGTGACTCCCAGCCCTACATTAACCCTACATTAACCCTACATTAACCCTACATTAACCCTACATTCACCTTACATCAAGCCGAAGAAGCGCCGAAAATGCGAAAATGCAAGCCGAAAAAACGCCGAAAATGCGATAATGTAGGGCGAATGTAGGGTGAATGTATGGTTAGAGCATACCCTACATTCTACAACTTATTGAAACAGTGGGACTTAACCCCCAATAATGTAGAGTGTAGGGTTGTAGCGACATCCATGCCTGAATGTAAGCGTAGCCACGTAGTGCAAACTTCTATTGCCTCAATATTTCCTTTCTATCAAAAAAACCGCGAAAAGTTTGGCGTTTTGATTGTTTTTATTTACTTTTGCATCATAAAATAACAATAGCTATGAGCAATAGTTTTATAACAAATAAGAACAAATACCTGTCAGACATTATCAATGGCATCCTCCCCAAAACAAATGCAGTTGATTTTCTTGTCGGATACTTCTATTGTTCTGGTTACAAACAATTGTCAGACCAACTAAAAGACAAGCATGTCAGGATTTTGGTTGGTTTGGACATTGATATCAAAATGACAACCTCTCTGTTTAAGAGCGATGTACAGGAACGGAATGACAAGGAACTCGTCAATGCCGTAGCCAAGATAAAGGCTCTGTTGAAGTCAAACATACTGCCCAAAGATTATCTGTGCGACCTTATCACTGTAATCAAGGCAGATGCCCTCTCAGGATATGAAATTCATACCATCAATCAGCTGACATTGAAAGATGCAGCATCGCTTCCTCAGAAGATTACGCCGGAATATATCGCACGCATCGTCTCGTCGCAAAACAAAGTTGATGATGGGGAAGAAACATTAATAATGAGTGAGGAACTTCAATAGAGTAAAGTATGCAAGAGAATAGGTCAATAAATGACAATAATATAAATTGTCCCAGATGCAATTCTCAGAATATACAATCTGAGGGATTACTGCATTTGTGCTTGGATTGCGGCTACAAGTGGGAAGACGCTACCGATGGTGATTTGGGCGAAATGGTTATCTACCAGTCGGACAAGGGCATAAGACTTGACGTGCGGCTTGAGAGTAATACAGTTTGGCTGAATATCGAGCAGATAGCCCAATTATTCAATAAGGGTAGAACTACAATAAGTGGTCATATTTCTAATATTTTCAAAGAAGGTGAACTCGAAGAAAAAGTGGTATGTCGGAATTTCCGACATACCACTCAACATGGCGCAATAGAGGGTAAAACACAATCGAAGGAGGTGAAGTATTATAACCTTGATGTCATCATTTCCGTAGGTTATCGTGTCAAATCAATTCAAGGCACACGCTTCAGACAATGGGCCACGCAACGGCTACATGAATATATTGTGAAAGGATATGCCATGGATGACGAGCGGTTGAAAAACCTTGGTGGCGGTAGCTATTGGAAGGAACTGCTCGACCGCATCAGGGACATACGTTCGTCAGAAAAGGTGCTTTATCGTCAAGTTCTTGATATTTATTCCACCAGTGTTGACTATGACCCTCGTACAGAAGCATCCCGATTGTTCTTCAAGATAGTCCAAAACAAGTTGCATTATGCAGCCCATGGACATACAGCTGCCGAGGTGATTTACGAGCGTGCCGATGCCGACAAACCGTTTATGGGCTTAATGTCATTCAAGGGAGAACTTCCTTGTTTGAATGATATTAAGATTGCCAAAAATTATTTGGATGAAAAAGAGATAAAGATACTCAACAACATCGTCTCAGGTTACTTCGACTTCGCGGAGATTATGGCGTTGGAGCATAAGCCTGTGTATATGATGGACTATGTAAAGCAGCTTGATTCCATCCTGATGTCAACAGGTCGTCCCTTGCTTCAAGGAACTGGCAGTGTCAGTCATGAAGAGACAATGGAAAAGGCCCTTGCTGAGTATCGTAAATACCAGGTCAAGACCCTCTCGCCTGTGGAACAGGCATATCTTGACAGCATCAAGATGCTTGGCAAGAAGGGGAAAGGAAACATGAGGGACAATAACAATCAAGAATAATTCGGAGGACTGCATCATGAGAAGATACTTCGAAATGGAAACGAACGAAGGAACCTGTCCCCATGATCCGTCATGATCCCTTCCGCAAAGGACTCCACTTTATGGTGTTTGCTGCAAGGATTTTGGCTTGTAGAAACCATACATTTCGACGAAGGCGTCACCTTTTTTGTCCCTGAAGTCCCTAATAAGCTCTTCTGTAGAAACCATAATTCACCATTTATTGTAGATAAATCAATAATCAGTAACCATCAATCAAGACAAGATCATGGTTGCCTATCCTTTTAATGTTGCCCAAAGGTTGTTAAACAATGTTTATTTAGTTGAATTTTTCTTTTATTCTATTGTTTATATGATATTTTTATTTATATTTGCATGTTGAAAATGACAGCCAACGATAAGGCGGTCGTTCAAATGGTGATATAAACTTAGTATTAACTGGTCTTAGACGGATATGCCGACAAAGACCCCAAAACAATAAATGCCGATGACGTAGTACTGATAGTGCGACATAAAGATTTATAAAACAGAGCGTTAACTCTTGTTTCTTTTGGTTGAGAATCTGGACAATTCACAGCGAAGAAAAGAACAAAGGTTTAATGCCCTGCACCGAATAGGTGTAGGGTCTTGACTATGTTCTTTCTTCGATGGGCAGTCCAGAGCCTTCAACCAGAGGATAGATGTCAACCCTATGCCTCTTTTTTTATTTCTTTCGCAACCTTCCTTTTTTCAATCACATTATTTTATAACGTCTCTTGAGGGTTGGAGGCAACAAATTCTTATTCATTTATGAAGAAAGCAATTGTACTATTATTGTTTGTTTACATCCACACATTAGCTTATGCGTTGGAAGGATGGGAAGTGTCAGACAAAACGATAAACATTACGGCTACGGTGGGCAGATCTTTTGTCATTGACCCAGCTGAGGGATTAGGATTGCCTGCATCACGGATTGAGTTTGAATCTTCTAAAACAGTGACTCCAACGGATGCCAATGGAAGTGTAGTCATTACAACTAATACCGTTGGTTGCACTGTCAGGTCTGGATGTCATTATAATGTTTATACAATAACGCCTACTCAAACTGGGACATTTACAATGGCGCTGAAAATGTTATATTGTTATCATCCTTCTTTGGGTATGACGTATAATTCTCATGCTACAGTTACATATATAGTAAAGATTGTTGATTTGACGAACATTTCGTTACCACAGTCTATTGACTTGTATGTTGGAGACGAATATACCTTCAATCCAATAATATCTTCCCCTGAAGCATACGCAGGTTTGACTTGGCAAAGTGCAGATCCTTCAGTTGTCACAGTCGATGAAGAGGGCAATGTGAAAGCCGTCGGTTTAGGAACAACAACTATCACTTGTTCGGCGTTCAATGGTGTAACATCACAGAGCCAGATTACAGTGAAGCCAACTTTAGTATCTGGCATTACGCTGAACCAAAGCGAATGTACAATGGCAATAGAAGACAATTTGCTGCTTACGGCAAGTGTTGCTCCTGAGAATGCTACTGACAAATCAGTGTCATGGTCGAGCTCAAATGAAGACATTGCCGTTGTTGATGAGAATGGTTTAGTGACCGCTGTTTCTACTGGCACTTGTACAATCAAAGCCACTGCAAATGATGGCAGCGGAAAAACATCAAGCTGCAAGATAATGGTAATGAGAAACGACAGATTGACTTTGAAGGACATGGCTTTATGCGCTGGTGGATATGACGTTCTTCATGTAGGGTTAAAGAATGAAGATAACATTTACGGATTCCAATTCGACTTGGCATTGCCCGAAGGTATTTCCGTGTCTGAGGACGAGAATGGAAAACTATTTGCCAGCCTTGCCGATTGTGCATCTACACATACAATTTCTGCAAGCAAGGTTTCCGATGGCCTATATCGTTTCGTAGTAGTGTCCCTATCGGGGAAGAGCATTTCGCCACAAGATAGCGAAATAATGAGCATAGCGGTAAAAACAACCGATGAAATCCCTAATGGACAATACGACATTACATTGAAATCCATAGGCTTAACAGTGAAAAACGGCAGTGACTTTGAAGAACTCCATCCGCTTGATAAGAAAGCCACTCTAACCATTGCCCCCGTTGTCCCTGGCGATGTCAATGGTGACTCAAGTATAAGCGTGACTGACGTTATTAGCATTATAAGTTATGTATTGGAGGAAAGACCAAACAAATTTCTGACTCCTGCAGCTGACTTGAATGATGATGGCAACATTACAGTAACAGATGCAATATCAGTCATAGATAAAATATTAGGAAAATAACAATAAAAGAAATATGTATATGAAAAGGATTCATCTTTTTATCATTGCGTTCTTTATGATGATAGGGAACGTGTTTGCAGAGAACAAGTTGAGTGTCAACGATGTTGTAATTCCATTAGGCGACAAGACTGCAATTGAAATAAAATGCGATTTCGAGTCACAATTCAAGGGTTATCAATTTGACATAGAACTTGCCGATGGAGTGTCGCTCGAGCTTGATGAGGCGGGAAAACCCATTGGAGAAAATGGTTTCAATACCGACCACATTGTTTCAAGCTCAAAAGTGTCAGGCAACAAGTATCGCTTTGTTGTGGTTTCACTTAGCGGTCAACTTCTGCCTCTCAGTGGAACCGTATTAAGGGCATATGCCACAATAGACGAGGCTACAACAATTGGAAGCACATTTACTGGTAAGATTACAGCCATCGAGTTTACAACGAATGAGACGGAACCGTATTATTTCGACGACATTCCTTTTACGCTGAGCATTGGCGAACCTATGGATACAAGGGTTGTGCTTGACGAGGAGTCGAGCGTATTACCAGCAACAGTTAGTGGTGTGGATGTAAGAGTGAAACGAACAATCAAGGCAAACACGTGGAGTTCCATTGTATTACCATTTTCAATGTCCAATGAGCAGGTTAAGGCAGCTTTTGGAGATGACGTTGAAGTTGCTAAATTTACAGGTTGGGAAGAAACGGAAGATGATGGCATATCAGTAGGTTTCTTGGAGGTAAACGAAATCGAAGCTAATATACCTTATATAATAAAGGTGTCATCTCTAATTACCGAATTTGTTGCGGACGCAGTGGATATTCAGGCGGACGAAGATCCATGTGTAACAGTAGGTAAAAACAGTAAAGGTACATTTGGTTCATTTACAGGAAGTTATGTGCCTATTACAATAGAAGAGGAAAATCTGTTCCTCAGTGACAATAAGTTTTGGTATTCTACAGGTTTGACACATATGAAAGGCTATAGGGCTTACTTCTATTTCCAAACCGTTTTGGATAGTTACAATACTCAAAAGGCTGCACCTATGAGTTTAAGCATAACATTCAACGACGGTAATGTCACTCGCATTGATTCCCTGGATGCCGATATCAATATTGACAATAGCACCTTTAATTTGAAGGGAATGAAAGTTGATGGTTCGGCTAAAGGCATGATAATTAAAAGTGGAAAGAAATATTTACAAAAATAACAAGGTTATGAAAAACGAAAACAAAAAGCAGTACAAATCTCCAAGAATTAAGGTTTTCAACATCGAACGTCAAGCCATTTTGGCTGGCAGTGGAGTTGAAAGTAACGGTCGTGTAGGCTTTGGCGGCACAGACCAGGATGGTGACTTGGAAGTAGATTAGGTTATGACAGTGGGACAGTTGAGTGTCCTGTTTTGCTTAGTATCTTCCTACAATTGCATGGAATTGGTTTAAGGGCAGCGACAAATAGCGGTCGCTGCCTTTCGTTTTGGCAGAAAATCGTGGAAAAGTTTGGAGGAATGATGGAAATGCAGTATATTTGCAGAAAATTCTCAATATTAAATTATATGTGGAGATATGGAAGAAAAATTATCGGCAATATATTTAAGAAACGGCGAGAATGCGTTGGCTTATGTGCAGAGCTTGAATGTCGGAGTGAGGCAGATTGCGACCGACGCGATATTGGAGTGTTTGAGATTGGGCTATCCTCTGAACAATATGGAGATTACGAGCAAGGCACGGGAAATTCAGCGTATGAGAATGAGAGCGCGCGCTTAATTGACATTGCTAAAAACAACGGACGATTTATTACGAAAAGCCAAATTGAATCATTTGGTGATAGAAAGAGATTGCCATCAGGTGAAAGTGTCGTGTATTTTGATGGGAAGAATTCATGTGTATATAAAGTTCGTAATCCCTTTGCAAAATCTCATTTGAAACGACTACATGCCCATGATGTTATCTTTGAACATCTTGTCCATAACATATTATTTCCAAATACTCGATATTCGTTGGTTGGTATAGGAGAAGAAAATGGTGAGGTAAGACTTGTATTTAGACAGCCTTATATTTCAGATAAATATCCCGTGCCATCAATAGATAGAATTGAATCGTATCTTCAGAACGGCTTAGGTTTGAAGAAAGAAAATAAGTACTATTATGGCAACGAGTGGTTGGCGGTGACGGATGTTTCTAATGAGGGCGATAATGTTTTGGCTGACGATGAGTGTTTGTATTTTATTGATCCAATAATAATGCTTAAACATCCAGCAAAAGAGGTTTTAAATCATTATTATAGTTTACTAAGTTAGTTTTTATGAGCAGATAAGACGATTTATATAAGGCAATTGAGACAATGCGGCGTGAGCATCTTTCAACGGCTGACCTTGAGGCAAAGGTAAGCCTTGCGGAAGAAGAAATAATAAAGAATGAGATTCTTCCTGTTTTGAAACAGAACATAGAACCGGCACTGCAGCCAGTGAAGCGGGAACTTGTGCTTGTGGTTGACTATGTGCCAGGCAATCCTCTCAGTGTGCATCTCAGCCGTAAGCGTAACTTCGCGGCGGATATACCAGATGCCAAGGAGATTGTGATTGACCCAGAGGTGACTCATTCAAAACATTTCCGCACAGAAACTCAAACACAGCGTGGTCCTGCAACAGACTTGACGGTGCGTTTTCCTAATGGTGAGGTAATCGCTGAAAAGAAAGCTGCCGACACTTTTGAGAAAGCAGTAAAGAAAATTGGCACTGACAGAGTGCGTCAAGTGGTGGAGCAGCTTAACCTGAAGTTCTGTAAGGTGCCTGTAATCTCCAACCGCCGTGATGAGAAATATGGCAGTTCGCAAAGACCTCTTGGAGGTGGTTGGTTACTGATAACCCATAGCAATAACAAAATGAAGAAACAGTTTCTCGATAAAGTTTCCAAAGAACTTAACTTGGGATTGGTTGTTGAAATAAAGAAATAGGGTTATGCAGATATTACTTTGGTCGATATTCCTCGTGATTATGTGGAATTGGATTGTAGGGAAGAGGGAAAAGTGAATCTTTCCGAAATCCATTTGACATGTGATGCTCGGGGTTATTGGATGGAGTTGAGAGAAACCAAATTATTTCAAATAATCTGGGAAAAGTTTGGAGGTATGGAAAATAGTTTGTATCTTTGCTCCAAAAAAATGGAAAGAATATGGAAGCTACAGCATTTTCACCGTATCAAATGAAGATCATTGGACTGATGGAACATGTAAAGTCTGATGAGCAGATGAAGGAGATAGGAAATCTTCTTTCTGACTATTTT
>NZ_NPJI01000013.1 GCF_002251435.1 Prevotella sp. P2-180 | reverse complement strand
CTGGTAGAAGGAGGCAATGCTATATGCTGGGAAAAAACGAATGAGCGTTGCTGGCCTTTTTGAGTCTGCTGTCCGTAACTTCATAGATTCGCATCCAATAAAGCCAAGAAAATCTGTGCTTGATAGTATGGAATACAAAAGAGCATTAGAAGCAATGGATGCGATAATGGCTGATGAACAAACGGTGTCTGTTCCTGTAGATGAAAATGGAAGGGATGCAAGAATAGAGAAATATATTCTATGAAAGTATATTTAGATACAAATATTCTTATTGATTTTGTCTGTAAAAGAGTTCCTTTTTATGAAGAAGCTAAGGGATTATTCGCTCTTGGCAGTATTGGTCAATTTGATTTAGTCACGTCTTCGTTGTCTATAGTTAATACTATATATAGGCAGGAAATATGAGTTGCCAATTGTTAAGCAACGTATAAAATCCATATTGTCTTTTGTAACAGTATGTGATTTACAAGCTGATGTTGTAATCAAATCACTCGATTCTGATTGGCAGGACTATGAGGATTCTGTGCAAAGCATGACTGCTATGGATACTTTTGCTGATTGTATAGTAACGAGAAATAAGAAGGATTTTAGGAAATCTGTAATTCCTGTATATACAATTGACGAATTAATGTCACTTATGTGATAACGGGAAAGGGGAAGGAGGATTAAAAGATTAAAGATTAAAAAATTAAAGATTTTTTAAAGGCAAACCATAAGAGAAAATTAAAAGATTAAAGATTAAAAGGATAAACTGAGAATATCGCTCCAATGGTACCGTCATAGCGGTGAGTTGGTACCGCGCGGAGCGGATGCGTGGTACCGCTTATAGCGGTCGGATGGTACCATTGGAGCGATATTCTCAAATAGTGGAAGATGTCAGTCGTTTGTCTTGCCATTTGTACTATCCAGAAGGTATCGTCTAAGTTTATTGACTCCCTGTTCAAACTTTACGGGGTTACTTTCTTTCAGTTTCCCTATGTTGAGCAGCTTCCATTGCACAGAAGGGTATTGTGAAAGGTCACCAGCGCAACATTTATTCCAATCGGGTTCTCCTTGCTCAAACGACAACAGGAATTCTTTGTCAGTGATTGTAAGACCGCCATTGACAAGACCCAACAAGGCTGTTCTTGATTCCAAATAATCCTCATAGCCGAATGGTGTTTCAGTCATGCCTTGGAATTGATTCTCCAACGCTTCGGTTTGGTCAATGTCATGAGGCTGCAGTGACTCGATAATGGGTTTGTCACTTCCAAGAAGACAAAGCATGAAACCGTTCTTTACATCGTCAAAAGATTGCAGTTCCATGTATTTGCAATCAAATAGGTCGCGAGGATGCTGCCTGCTTAATGCCGCCGTAATTTTGCCTCCGTAGAGTTGGCTGAATGATACAGTACGAGCCTTGCACCCCATACTAAACTCGTTTCTTGCCTTTTCACATAATGGCAGTTCTACGACATCACCAATGATTCCTCTCTTTGTTGCATTTACCTCAATCTTTACAGTTGCGTCACCCATGGTACATAACAATTTCCATACGTCTGGTTTGTGCTTGACGACAACACCCGGTATGGTCTTCTCAATATTCTTCTTTACCTCAAGCAACTTCTGGTTAATGGATGCCAGACTCTGTTGCCTGTCCTCTATAGGTATGTATGTGACATCAATATCAACACTGTATCTTAAGAGGTTCCTGTGAAACAAGTTTATTGCAGTCCCACCATGGACGGCAAACTCCTTGATTTTATATACCGACGGCATGATACGTATGAGCAAAGCCACCTGTTTCCTGTATCTATCCTTCATAACTGTTCAATGATTGCGGTATTGTTATCTTGTATTTTGATATATAGACACCTCCTGGCACGAGCTGCAGCTTTGAAGTCCCAAGCTCTATCCTGCTTGGATTGAGTTCGTCCAGCCAGTAATGTCCTGCCTTTTCTGCCATGTAGAGGAACATGCGCTTGACACCATAGCTTCCTGTCTTTTCAAGAAGTCGCTGCACCACATCACTTCTAAGAGTGGTAAGCTGTTCCATGATGTAGTACAAGTCTGTGTAGTCATAATACTTTGGGGCAAGCAGCAAGCATTCAAAAAATGCCTGTTCAGGCGAGGATATGTAAAGTTTGCCGCCTTTGACATCTTCCTCTATGGTTTCTGTAACCTTGAAAACATTCGTGTGAAATGGCCTGAAGCATACATCAAAGCACTCGTCCTTCATCCAAGACGGACGTTTCGCGGATGTATCTAAACATACTGCCAACACGGGTTTACCCATAGGGACATAATGATTGAAGCCCGCATACTCCAATGCCGAATGCGCAGCTATCCGCATACGCGACCCCGTCTGCTTATTGCAAGATGCCAATGCCGCAAAAGCAGAGAGAGTGCTGCCTGTCCGGTACATTACCCCTTGGGATAATGAGGAAAGCCACCCGGAGTCACGGTATCTCTTCTGCAACTGGTCTGAATACCCCTGCTGCTTCAGCCACTTGGAGAATAGCAAGCCGGATGAGTCGGTGCTTGCAAGAAGTTGGTTTATTTTTGTCCCTGTAACTACACTCATAGTATATAAATTAATTAAATTTTCAACTGCAAAATTACAACAAATAAATGAGAAAACATCATAACGGTTGAAAATAATGCCGTTTTATAAACAATTTGTTTATTTATGGGCACAAATCAAGTGTTTTCGCAATCATTATCGGCTTCATTCGTGATATAATCACACTATAAAATGTGTTTTGTGAAGACTAATCGGGACAGGGGACAGGAATGAAGATTAAAGATTAAAAATTAAAAGGATAAACCTTAAAAAAGATAATTTATTCTCTTTTTCTTCGCTAAATCGATTTTTTGCACTATATTTAGATAAGATAGGCTGCATCTCAACAAAAAAAAAAAAGTTTTTGGACTTTTATTTTGTTTTGTCTTCGATTTGCACTATCTTTGCATCGGGAATAAAGAAGAAAGGATTTATTATGAAAGCAATAATGTCAATGGACAGTATTTATGAGATGTTGTCATCACTGACAGATACTAATAAAAAGTGGTTGGCAGACCATCTCTATCAAGACATATCCAAGAATAAAAGAACAACAACCAGATCAGAGCCTCTCAGCGATGAGGAATTGGCAGCTCGTCTGTCAAAATTCCCGAGTTGGGATGAAGTAGATCATGCTGATTTGTCATCTGTTGACTATAGTAATTATAAGCCTTTTGTGTCACAAAAAACTAAGGAGATATTTTCAAAATGGCTGTAGCAAATATTAAGAAGCGTTACTTTGATAGAGTAATTGACAAAATTCTGGAAAATATTTTAGGATATTGATTTGTATGATTCATTGATGCACAGGGTTATGTCGCCCCCGCGGGGCTGATTATTGATTGATGATTATTCGCACATTATAAGTTTTAAGTGGTGCTCATCAAGCTAAAGCAAGTTTCTGATTACTGAGCTTGAGCAATCTTCAGATGATAGTCATAGATACTGCCGTCTGCATACTGTGCCAGACGCAGTTTCTTAGTAAAAAGCGAAATGCGGTCCCTGAATTTGGGTACAGCCGCGGACCGACGAACGAAGTAAGTGCAGAGCCAAGCTCGCTTGAGCTTTGCCTTGCGAGGAGGAGGAAGACGAAGTCAGGGCCTTGTCAAATGTAGTATTGGGCATGGTTATTTGTGGTGGAGAGAAACGTAAAATAAGTGTGAAATATTGTAGTGGAAGGTTATAAGCCGCAGGACTTTAGCTTTTTTCACCGCAGTGAAAAATTAGTACAACGAGAATTATCGTAAATTTGATGTGAATTTATGAAAATTGTTGTAACTTGTACCCGTGGCATTCCGAATGTCATGGGTGGTGTGGAGACGCATTGCGAGGAGTTGTTTCCTCGCATTGCGGATTACCGTCCTTCGATAATAGCGATGAATTGAGACGGTGTCACAACCTTCGGCGTGACGGGGAAATGCTTAAGGTTGCCTGTCACGAGAAATGAATCCTCTAAGCTTAATGAGACTTCGTAGAAGGGGCGGTCTTTCTCGTCGGGCATATTACCATCGAAGGGAACGCGGTCGGAGTGAATGCCTTTTTGGGTGATAAATGTCAATAATAAATCAATTTTTCTTTCTGGAAACTTAAATTTTGGACGATGCAATACTTCTCGATATTCCATAAGAATGTCTTCATTGTAAACACATGTGATGTCGCCCTTTGCAATAGAGTCCAATACTTTAGCTGTTGCCACTCCAAGGTTGTGAGTAAGGAGGGCGGAGACAAGAACATTCGTGTCGATAACTGCGTAAATCATACTGTCTGTCTCCTCGCTTCCCTTACGGCATTGATTTCTGCGTTAATTTCTTCAAGAGTCATTTCTGGTCTGTTCTTTGCGTCTTCCCTGATTTCTCTTATCGTCTGAATCGCCTTGGCACGAATGTCTTCATCGGTTTCTGTTGCGGAAATGATGAAGGGGATGCGGCGAAGGCGGATGACTTGGCGCACGAAGATGTTGATGGCGGTGTTGGCGCTCATTCCAAACTGCTCGCAGAGGCTGTCGAACTTTGCTTTCTGCTGGCTGTCGATACGGATTGTCATTGGGGTCTGTGGCATAATCGTATATGTTTAAATGAATAACATGTTATGTTTTTGGTTGCAAAGATATGGCATTTTGATGTAAATATGAAAAGAATAGATGGGAATATTCTTTTGTTTATGAATTATTAACAGAATATCATATGAAAATTGTAGTAACTGGTACCCGTGACATACCGAATGTCATGGGTGGTGTGGAGACGCAATGCGAGGAGTTATTTCCTCGCATTGCGTCTTTTGGTGAGGATGTGACTTTGATACGACGGACTTCGTAACGGGACAGGGGACAGGTATGAAGAAAAATTAAAGATTAAAAATTAAAAATTAAAAGCTGAAGCTTAAAGTGTTGCTGATTGATGATTATTCTCAAGCTCATCAAGCTGTGCAAGTTTTTGATTATTGATTGATGATAGAAATATGCAGGTTTTTGATGAATTGTTTGGTGGATTGGGAGAATTTGTATATTTTTGCAGGCGAATCGTTTCAAAAATTGTTTATTGTTAATCGTTATGATATATGACAGGTGAAGAACTGAAAAGTTTACTTGCACATGGAGAGGGAGTTGATGCTGAGTTTAAGGAATCTACTCATCAGTTAGCTCGTAAGATATACGAGTCAATATGTGCGTTTCTTAATCGCAAAGGTGGTCATATTGTTCTTGGGGCTAAAGATGATGGTGGGATAGTTGGCATTGCACCTGATTCTATTCAAGAACAGATGGACACCCTCGTTAAGGATATGAACAATCCTCAACTTTTCAGACCAACATATTATCTCAATTTTGAATCTATAGAAGTCGATGGTAAACTGCTCATATACTGCCATGTTCCTGAAAGTACTCAAGCTCATTCGTACAAAAATGTATATTATGACCGAAATCGTGACGGGGATTTTGAGCTTCGCAGTACAGAGCAAATAGCAAACTTATTTATCCGTAAAAGCAAACGCAAGACAGAAGAGACTGTGTATCCTGCCTTAGGCATGGATGCTCTTGAAGAAGAGGCTTTTGACTTTATGCGCCAGATAGTGCGCGTGGATAATGCTGAGCATCCTTGGATTTCGATGTCGAATGAGGAGGTGCTTCGTTCTGGTCAGATGATTGCCGTTGACCCAGAAACGGGCAAGGAGGGATTGACGCTGGCTGCCATACTGCTGTTTGGGAAGCGGAATACGATAGCGAGTGTGCTTCCGATGTATTTCATTGATGTGCTTTGCCGTATTCATGATACAGAACTGTATGATGACCGACTTCAGGTGAAGGAGAACTTGATGGTGGCTTATCGATCAATAATGGAGTTTATAAAAAAACATTTGCCTGAGAAGCCATACATTGAGGGTATGCAACGGTTCTCGCTTCGCGACAGGATTCTAAGAGAAGTGACTTTGAACTTGCTAATCCACAGAGAGTACAGCAGTTCTTACCCTACTACGTTCACTATATTCTCGGACAAGGTGGTGACGGAAAACTGGAATGTGCCGTATGTGTATGGCAAGATTGACCTCACGACCTTAAAACCTCATCGCAAGAATCCGCTGATTGCCAACGTGTTCTCGCAGATGGGAATTGTCGAGGAATTGGGTAGTGGCACAAGGAAGATATTCAAATACACTCCGCTCATATCGGGAGGCAAAGAACCCATGATTGAAGAGGAGGACGTGTATAAGGTGACGATACCTATGGAAGCTGGTGTACAAAATGAGAAACTGGAATGGACTAAGCTGTGGGACCAACTGGGACTAAGTAAGGGACTAAGTAAGGGACTAAGTAATGAGCAAATCGGATTGTTTTTTGAAAGTCTGATGAAGCCTGTAGCAGCCTCAAAGCTTCGGGTTATCTTGGGTTACACTAACGCGACTAAATTCAAGAATTCATATATTGTTCCGTTGATGGAGCAAGGTTTAGTTGTGATGAGTCAGCCAGATAAGCCAAACAGTCCCACTCAAAAATACTATTTGACTGAGAAGGGAAAACGAGTGATAGGCTCTGTTGGAGAAGAAAAATGATATAACGATGTGATGGAGTGCAAGGACTTGCAGACTCAAGGGATGTGGAGCAAGGGGCTTGGAACGCCTGTGATGTCAAAGGAAGAGGTGATGGCGGTGCTGCGGTCGTTTGGTATGGGGAAGTTTGCGGGAGCAGTGATGTGTGCGTCAAGTTCGTCGCAGTCATGTATGAAGCGGAACGAGCGCTTCTCTTTATCAATATAAATAATGTTGGCTTCTGATTCCTTCGCGTGTCGGGCGATGAAGTCTTTCATGACATAACTCTTGCCCACGCGTCGCTGACCGATAAGCACAATTATCTGTCCGCTGCCTAACCAAGAGTCTATCTGCTCTGCATAATAAGAACGTGATATTACTTCCATAACTATTGAACTTTGGGTGCAAAGATACTATATTTATTTCTTATACACAACAAAAATGAAGAAAATGTGAATTTTATTGTGTATAAGTGATAAAAATAAAGATCAGCAATCAGAAACTTGCACAGCTTGATGAGCTTGCGAATAATCATACATCAACATAGCCGCAGGACTTTAGCTTTTTTCACTGCAGTGAAAAATTGTATGATTTCATCTTCTTTCAAGTCTGCCTTTCCTCTATCCAATGTCTGAATATCGGGTCTTCTATCAGGTAGCGGTCGGTACGTATGACATATCCGTCTTGGGTGAGACGCTTGATTGCACTGAATGAAGTGCTTGTTGGCATGTCACGAAGTTCATAAGGTGACAATCCCTTGCATAATATCTGTAATATCTTTCTGTCCGTCTTGTTGAATGTAAGCCATAGACGCTCGAAATCAAGATCGTGCACTCTCACAAGGTTTTCTATTGCTATTCTAACCACCTCGTCATACGGTGTCTTGTGGTAAACCAACAAATCCCATACAACAGATGAAAGCTGTTGGGTGTAATAAGGGTGGCAAGCCGTTTCCTCCAAAATATCCTTGGCTATTCTCTCACACTGTTCATCACCGGCGGTCACACGAATACGTTCCATTATATAAGAAAGGAAATCATCGTAAGGTATCTTGTCGAGACGCATCAATTGACCGAAATGATAGAATGGGGATTTCTTACTCTCGAATATCTGAGTCATCATCGACTCCTGACTGCCAAGGAATATGTAGTTCACACGTTTCTGCTCCTGCATAAAAGCCCTCAACTTTTTGTCAATGCCTTTCTCGATGCCAATAAATTCCTGAAACTCGTCAAGAACGACAATCATTCTGTTATCCTCTGTACTCACCTTTTCTGCCAATGACAGTGTGTCCTCCAGCATTACGAAATTGTTTATTGCAGGTTGGAAACTCACCTCTATTGAATCGTTAAGAGGATTAGTTGAAAAGGTCGGGACAACCCTGAAATTCTTTAGCAAATGTTTTACTCTCTCAAAGGGATGCTGGCGCAGTATTTCCCTGAGCAACAAGGATGCAAGGTCTTCAATGCTTGTCACCTGCTGCATATTCAGAAAAACAAACTTGCGTCCAGACTGCTCGACTGCTTTCCTGACAAGACTCGTCTTGCCAAAGCGTCGAGGACTGATAACTACAAGATGGTTCTTGCTGTTCAGTATCTCAGCTATTCTCGAAAGTTCTTCCACTCTGTCTGTAAAGTAAGGACTATCCACTACAGTCCCGAATCTAAAAGGATTTTCCATATTCCGAAATTTTTCGTTCCGACATTTTTCGCAATGACGGTGCAAAGATAGTGATAATATTTTGAACCTGCAAGGAAAATCAGGGAAAATCTTTACTAATACTCGCAAACAAGCTTGCGCCCCTTCGGGGTTGCTCGTGAATTGCTTACGCAACAGAGTTGCGAGTGCTTATGCGCCGAGGGCGCGGCTGCGCACATTTCGGTAATGTCTATTCAGTGGTTAAGCCGGTATAAGCTATAGGTATCGCTCCTATGGTACTTTAAACATACAAAGCACTGATAATCAGGCATGAAAAAAGGGAACCTGATGGCTCCCTTGAAGTAATTTAAGTGATCCGCTTGGGGCTCGAACCCAAGACCCCAACATTAAAAGTGTTGTGCTCTACCGACTGAGCTAGCGGATCTCCACTTTAAATACACCTATGCTCTAAAAGCGGTGCAAAGGTACGGACTTTTTTTTATTCTACCAAATAAAATCGCACTTTTTTACTGTTTTCACCCGTTTTTTTTATTCTTTTGACTCTTTTAACTCCTCTTCCCCACCCTCTTTGGTCACATACCTCTTATAATAAGCAATGAGTAACGTGGTAAGGGGAAGGGCGATGATAAGGCCGATGAAACCTAGAAGGGCTCCCCACACTGAGAGGGATAGAAGCAGGATGGCGGGATTGAGCCCCATTGCCTTTCCCATAATTTTCGGTGTCAACACCATGTCGGTGATGAGCTGAACTATCGCAAAGACGGCAAGGGCTGAGAGTAATATCACCCAGAAATTCTGTCCAGTGTCGGCTGCTTTCAGACCGGCTAACAAGACTATGGGAATGAGGCCAAAACCATGTACGTATGGCACCAGACTCAACAATCCCATCAGAATGCCAAGGCCGATTGCCATTGGAAAACCGATGATGGTGAAGCCTATACAAAACAGTATACCTATGGACAAGGCTACCAGTCCCTGACCGCGTATGTAACTGTCAAGCTGACGCTCCACATCGTCCATGAGCGAACGCCAAAACGGCCTGTTCTTCTTCGGGAACATGTGTATGAATCCTTGCGAGAGCACCTCATAGTCAAGGAGTATGAAGAAGAGATAGATGAGCGTGACTAACGAGGCTATGATACTTATGATGATATTTGCCGTCTCTGTAATGACTGCAAACACCTTCGGCATCGCATTGCGTATGGCCTCCGACACTTCCTTGTTTTGGAAGAATTGCTGTATCTCGTCGCTATTTTCCGTAAGCCAACGATGTACGGCAAGAGGGATATTGTTGATATTTGTGGTCTGATGCAGATAGCGCGTGACTAGATCTCCCAACTTCTCAAACTGTTCGATCATGGGAGGTATGATAAGGTATATGATGCCGCCTATGACCGACAATACAAAGACCAGGGTGACGATGATGCTAAGAGCACGCCCCGGCACATGCAGTTTGTTCTGTACAAACACAACAATAGGATAAAGCATGTATGCCAGGAGCCAAGCTATGAAAAACGGCAATAGCACATTGCTTAGATAGTTCACCACAAAAAGTATAGCACCAATTAGCAAGGTTGTGAGCATACCACGCACAAAACGGTCGAAAGTAATGGTTTTCTCTAACATAATAAGTTCTATTTACTTAGAATTATTCAGCGCCTTTATGTAGCAATCCCTACAAAGGGGTTCATATTCCTGCATTTCGCCAAGCATCACACGCTTGTCGCCATGCACCTTCCGGTGGCTTACATACGCCAGAGCCCCGCACTTCACACAGATGGCATGCACTTTCTGCACATCGTCGGCAATGGCACACAAGGCTGGAATCGGACCAAAAGGCACTCCCTTATAGTCCATGTCCAATCCAGCCACAATGACCCTCACCCCACGATTGGCAAGTTCGTTACAAACATCCACAAGTCCATCGTCAAAGAACTGGGCTTCATCAATGCCCACTACATCTATGTCGGAAGAGAGCAACAGTATCTGTGCCGAGGAGTCGATGGGTGTAGACATAATGGCATTACTGTCATGACTGACCACCTCTTCCTCAGAGTATCTCTTATCAATGGCAGGCTTGTAGATCTCCACTCTCTGCCGGGCGAATTTTGCCCTTCTCAAACGGCGTATGAGTTCTTCGGTCTTACCCGAGAACATTGAGCCGCACACCACTTCTATTCTGCCGGGGCGGTGCACTTCCCCTGTTAAGTTTTCTATCATTTCGGTACAAAATTACAAATTGGTATTAAAATATGCAAAGTTTTTGGCGTTTTTTTTCGTTATTCGACAATAATTCACTACATTTGCCGATAATATGGGCACATTATACATTGTTCCAACCCCTGTGGGTAATATGGAAGACATGACATTCCGCGCTGTCAGAATTCTGAAAGAGGCTGACTTGGTGCTTGCTGAGGACACCCGGACGTCGGGTATCCTGCTTAAGCATTTCGACATTCAAAACAAACTGATGTCGCATCATAAGTTTAACGAGCACGGCACTTCTGCCGGCATAGTGGAACGGCTGAAGGCCGGACAGAACATTGCGCTGATTAGCGATGCCGGCACACCAGGCATCAGCGACCCCGGCTTCCTGCTAACACGCGAGGCTGCAAAGGCTGGAGTAGAGGTGACATGCCTTCCCGGGCCAACAGCCTTTGTCCCTGCCCTCGTGATGAGCGGACTGCCATGCGACAGGTTCTCATTTGAGGGATTCCTGCCACAAAAGAAAGGACGACAGACAAGACTGAAGGCTCTTGCCGAGGAACAGCGTACTATGGTGTTCTATGAATCTCCCTACAGACTTCTAAAAACACTGACGCAATTTGCTGAGTTTTTCGGTCCCGACCGACAAGCGTGTGTTTGCCGTGAGATATCGAAGATTCACGAAGAGGCTGTGAGAGGAAGCCTCGCTGAACTGGTTGAACATTTCACCGCCACCGAGCCAAGAGGTGAAATAGTGGTGATGGTGGCTGGCAATGACATAAAGAATAAAAATAACAAATAAAATAATGTATATGAAAAAACTGATGTTATTTGGCTTGTGCATGGCTGCCATGGTGGCCTGCAAGCAAGAAAAGGCGAAAAACGACTCTGCACTGGTACAACAGCGTGACTCGTTGACACAAATCATTGCACAGAAAGACAACGAGATCAACGACATGATGTCGACAATGAACGAAATCGAAGAGGGTTTCAGAGAAATTGCCGAGGCTGAAAACCGCGTCAGCATAGCTAAAGACGGAGAAGGCGCCAACAAACAGCAACGCATTCGTGAGAACATGCAGTTTATACAACAGACAATGGCACAAAACCGACAGTTGATAAACAAATTGCGCCAACAGCTGAGGGAGAGCTCGTTTAAGGGCGAACAGTTTAAAAAGGCAATTGAAAACCTCACAATGCAGCTGGAAGAGAAAAACCAACAGATACAACAGTTGCGCGCTGAACTCGACGCCAAGGACATACACATCTCAGAACTGGACGAGAGCATAGCAAACCTCAATACCGACGTGAGCAACCTCACGACCGAGAGCTCAAAGAAGACCGAGACCATCAACGCACAGGACAAGGAACTGAACACCGCTTGGTTTGTGTTCGGTACAAAGAGCGAACTGAAGGAACAGAACATCTACGCCGGAGGGAAGGTGCTACAGGGCAACTTCAACCGCGACTATTTCACGAAGATAGACATTCGTATAGACAAGGAGATAAAGCTATACTCGCGTTCTGCCGAGATGCTTACCGCCCACCCTTCAAACAGCTATACCCTGCAACGTGACGCCAACAAACAGTATGTACTGCGCATCACTAATCCGCAACTGTTCTGGAGCACAAGCAAATATCTCGTAATACTGGTGAAGTAGTGTAAGGAGTTATAATGGGGAGTTAAAATGGGGAGTTAAGGAGTTAAGGAGTTAAGACAATGCGGGCTGACAAATGATAACTGTTTGTCAGCCCGCATTTTTCGCTTTCGTGCAAACGATTGCGCGGATGATATAGAATATTATCACCGGAAATCAACCAGCCTGACAAAAGATTTTGTAATTTTGCAATGAAAACAATAATCTTATAAAACATAATTAAAGACCGATAAAATGAGAAAGATTTTCACTTTTGTCATCGCATTGTTTATTGTGATGCAAGCTGCGGCACAAGGATGGCCAAAGCAATACAAGGGAGTGATGCTGCAAGGCTTCGCTTGGGACTCGTACTCTGAGTCTAATTGGGCAAATCTCGAAAAACAGGCCGACGAGATTGCCGATTACTTCGACCTGATATGGGTGCCTAACTCCGCCTATGCAGGAAGCATGACCATGAACATGGGCTACCACCCCGTTTACTGGTTTAAGCAAGACTGCGCCTTCGGTACCGAAAATGAACTCCGCTCGATGATTAAGACTTACAAGGACAAAGGGGTAGGATTCATTGCCGATATTGTTATCAACCACCGAAATGGAGTGCAATCGTGGGTGGACTTCCCCGCCGAAACCTATAAGGGCGTAACATACCAACTCGGACTCAGCGACGTATGCAAGAACGACGAATGTAGCAAAAATGGTTATAAACCCACTGGAGCAACCGATACGGGTGAGGGATGGGACGGAGCACGCGACCTTGACCATACAAGCGCAAACGTGCAGAACAACGTGAACGCATACCTCGACTTCCTGAAAAACGATATCGGCTACGTGGGATTCAGATATGACTTCGTTAAAGGATATAATCCAAAATACAATGGTATATACAACAAAAAAGCAGAAGTAGAATACTCTGTCGGTGAGTACTGGGACGGAAATGTGGCATACGTGAAAAACTGGATTAACGGTACAAAACAAGACGGGGTGATACAGAGCGCCGCCTTCGACTTTCCGTTGAAATACTACATCAACGACGCCATCGGCAAAGGACAGTGGACACGGCTCAATGGCAGCAGCCTCGCCTCTGACGATAACTATAGCCGCTACTCTGTCACGTTTGTGGACAACCACGACACCTACAGAGACGGCAACAGATGTCCAGCAAACATAGAGGCCGCCAACGCATACATCATGAGCATGCCAGGCACTCCTTGTGTGTTCTTTGACCACTGGAACAAATACAAGACCGCCATAAAGAAGATGATTTTCGTGCGCAAGGCTGTCGGAATGACAAACACAAACGCTATTGTGGAGAAAGGACAGAAAGACGCCGGATACTATCTGAAGGTGAAAGGCGACAACGGCACACTGCTTCTACTCTTGGGACAAGTCTCCTCACTCAGTACCGCAGGATTCAAACTCGCCACCGAGGGTACCATGTATAAGATGTATGTGGATGACAATGTGAATATCGACGGAATAGACGACATCAAGTCGGACGAAAAGCCTTTCACCATGCCTGAATGTTGCAAGCCTGAGGAAGGCAAGATGTACGCCTTCTTCGAAGTGCCCGAAAACTGGGGCTCAGGCGATATCTACTGCTGGTGCTGGAACAACACAAAGAACTTCACCGGCGGAAGCTGGCCTGGCGTGAAATGCACTAAGGTAGGAACAAGCGACAATGGCAAAGCCATTTGGAAATGGGTAGGCCCGACATCTACAGAAGGTAAGCCAACAGGAATCATCTTCTCTAAAAACGGCGCACCACAGACAGCTGACTTTGAATATCACGAAGGCGGTTATTTCGACTCCTACGGCCTTTGCGGCACATTCTCCGAAACAGGCATCAACAGCATCGAGGCAGACCTTACCACCAAGGAAATTAGGGTATACTCAACAGCAGGCATCGAAATAAGAAGATGCAAGAAAGGTGCTACGATAGAAGAAGCCATAAACGGCCTGCCTTCTGGAATGTATATCATTGGAAAGAAGAAGATAGTGATAGAATAAAAAAAGAACGCCACCACTCATCAACGAGCCGTGACGTTCAAAGCCTATGTTTAACTAAAAATCCTATTCTTGTTAAAGTCTGGCTAGTTTAGCCAGAGTCCCGAGGCTATTAAATAATAGCTCACGGGGCGTCATAACTAAAACTAATACTAACCTTGAAAGTTAAGGGAGCCTCACGGCGGCCTCTGTTATCCACATTTAAAACTTTCTTTCTACCAATAACTAAAAACCTAAAACTATAAATATTACTACTAACCTAAAACAATCTATTAACCTTTTGACGATGCAAAGTTACTACTTTTTTTGCCTCGTGTCAATAGATATGGATATTTTTATTTGATTTTTCAACTCATTCTTGACTTAAATCAACGTTTGTTTGCGCACACAAGAGATTTTAACAGCATTTTCACACATGTTAGTCTTTTGTTATAAGTACAGTGGCATATGCGCTGATGCCTTCCTCGCGTCCTGTGAATCCCAGCTTCTCCGTTGTGGTGGCCTTGATGGATATGTCGTCCACGTCGCAGCCCATCACTTTTGCGAGACATTCCTTCATAGCGGGAATATGCGGATTCATTTTCGGTCGTTCGGCGCAGATGGTTGCGTCGATATTGCCAAGGCGGTAGCCTTTGGTGGCTATAAGGTCCATTGTTTCCCTCAGAAGAATCTTGCTGTCGATGTCGAGAGTGTCGGCAGATGTGTCGGGGAAGTGGTAGCCTATATCACGCATGTTGGCGGCACCGAGCAGGGCGTCGCAAATGGCATGTATAAGCACGTCGGCGTCGCTATGGCCGAGCAGTCCGAGTGAGTGTTCTAGTTTTATGCCACCCATCCACAACTCGCGTCCTTCCACGAGTTTGTGTACATCAAATCCAAATCCTGTTCTTATTTTCATAATTACCTTATTCTATCTACCTCTTAAACAAATCCTTCAGTCCGTCCATGTCAAACGTGAGGGAGAAACGGAGGGTTTGGTCGAGAGGATTACTTTGTGCTGTAGAGATCACATAACCCACGTCAAGGGAGAAGACATTCATGCGGAATCCTCCACCTACGGTGAAATACTTTCTGTTGCCCTTGTTTTGACTCTCATGATGATAGCCGGCACGCAGTGAGAACTGGTCGTGGTAAACATATTCCGCTCCCACGCTCCACTGTATCTCTTGCAGTTCCTCCTTGAAGCCTCCGGGAGCGTCGCCGAAGCTCTTGAAGATGCCTGAGATGGCACTCACGTCGCTATATTCGCGTATCACACGCTCCTGATAGTCAGCCGAGCTCTCGCCTTCCTCCTGCTTTGGCACGGTGGGAACGAGCAACTTGTTGGCGTCGGCACTGATAGAGAACCGGTTCCACTCGTCCACTGGAATTAGCAGCGAGGCACCGAGACGGAGATTGGCAGGCAGGAACTGGCTGCGGTCGTCGCCATAGTATGTTATCTTACTTCCCACATTACTTATATTAAGACCGAGACCAAGCTGACACTCACGATTACCCATATTGAAATAGTTGTTGTAGTACATGGCGATGTCGGCAGCAAAGGCCGATGCGGGAGCGGAGTCCTCAGAATAGTCATAGCGCAGGTCGCTATATATCCAGCGCAGTGCAGCCGCAAGAGAGAAGTTCTCGCTGAGCATGAGCGAATAAGCCACGTCTACCGACATTTCGTACGGGTTAACCGTCATAGACTCATTAGCCGTAATCACCTCACCGAGCGAGAAATACCTTATAGATCCCGATACGGCACTGTAGTCGCCTATTCGGTAGTATCCGGAGAGATAAGCCAAGTCAATGTCGCTCACGAGTTGTCGCAACCATGGTGTATAGTTAAGCGAGATACCCGCACGGCTGATGCAGAATGGATATTTTGCGGGGTTCCAGAATTGCGAATTCACATCAGGGTCGGTAGCGGCACCCACGTCACCCATACCCGCCGCCCTTGCGTCGGGAGCGATGGTTTGTGATATCACCGCATGTTCCACCTGATTGAATTCCGAAAGCTTCTCATCCTGTGCCACGACATTTGAGAAGGCGGCAAGCAGTGAGAGAATTACTATTGTCAGTCTTTTCATTTTATCTGAATGTACTATTATTTTTTATTTAAACGTGAATCATATACTATTTATTGCTTAATATGATTAGTTTTTTCGCTTTTGTAGCTATTTCTCCGTTAGAAGTGTTCATTTTCACACGATAGAGATACACTCCGTTACCTATGCGGCTGCCGCCAGGCGTGGTGAGGTCCCAGTCGATGGTCATGATATTGGTGACGGGGGTGTCCTGCTGTCTAACGGCAGCGAGTTTCCGTCCTGAGATGTCGTATATCTCCACTGTCACGTCCATGTCACTCCCTACCCTGTCGTGTAATACCCGGAATGTGGTGGATGTGGAAGCCGGGTTGGCTGTACATTCCACGTCAAACACCTTTGGTGCCGCCTTCGGGTCTACGTAGAAGTCGATGGTGGCTGAAGAGGAGTTGTTGTATATGTCCCATGCCCTGAACGTCAGTGTGTGCTTGCCTTCATCAAGTTCTGGCAGTTGGTAGCCTACGGTTCCACTGGTGAAGCTACCGAAGTCGAAGGTGAAGTAGTCGTTCACTACGTATGTCTTTGCCATCTGGTTGTCCACCACCACCTGCATGTCGTGTCCTATGCCCGTTCCAGTGGCGTTGATTCCGCTCTCGTCGTTTATCTCTGCCATGAAGAACGGTGTGGGATGCACTCTTTCGCCATTGGTAAACGACTTTGAGTTGAGATAGCAGAATATGGAAGGACCTATGGAATCGGCCATTTCTTCCTTTGTGCCGTTGAAGGCGATGTTGTAAGAATTGCCGTTAGCCTGTCTGCCGAGATTGTCGTTGGCGTATAGAAGTATCTGTCCCGGCGAGTCGCTATACTTTATGTCGCGCGGCACTATAAACTCCACGCAGAACCGTCCAGCCCTAATGCTGTCGCTGCCACGATAGATGATGCTTGTCCGGTCGTAGTATTCAAAGGGAGCATCGGCATCGGGGTCGTTGTTCAGTCGGCATACAATCTTCTCTTGCGTACCCTTGATGTTAGCCGTCACCACGCCGTTGAAGTCGTTTGCAAGGCCTTCGGAGCCCTCTACGTGTCCTGTCACCTTCACCTTTTCTCCGGCAGCCATGACAACGAGTCCGTCCTTCTGTACAGGCATGCCGTTAATGCTGTCGATGGAAACTGTCATGTCAGGTATGTGCAGTCGTACGGCAGGGTCGCCGAGGAGAGAATATTGCAGTTTGTTAATTGTCAGGTCTTCAAATTTTCCCTCTACCACTCCCTGCACCATAGTTGCCAGTTCCTCCTTTGCCTTCCTGGACGCTTCACCGACAGTGGGATAGTTGCCGTTAGCATCCTTGGTGAACAAATATTTTAGCAATGCCATGTTCATGGTCTTGTTACGGTCGGCATACACGGTGCGTGAGGTACCGAAGAAAGCTATTGCTCCGCCATCGGCATAAAGCATCGAAGTCTCTCCTATGTTGTCTTCCTGTCCGTCAAAAGGCATGATGTCGCACGAGGCAGTAATCCACAGCGGCATCTTCTTTGTCCTTATGGAGCAGAAGTCGTTGAGAGAAAGCACCATCTCATGGGATATGCAGTCGGCACGGCCGTGTCCGCAATAGTCCATAATGAGCGCACCGCTCTGCATATATTGCTTTATTTGCCTAGTCACGTCGGGATAGGTGTTGCCCGTGGCTCCGCTCTCCATTTGGTATGCGTCCCACATCACCTTTTTCAAGTCTATCGACGGAGCGAGTTTTCTCACCTCCTCAGCCGCTTCGTCGGCATCTGCCATATGTATGTTGGCGTTTCCGTCGTCGCCCATAAACACCACGGTATTTCTCCAGTCCCCCGTCACATCGTCAGACAGATAGCTTTCAATCTTGTCTACGAGTGTCTTTGCCTGGTCAAGCGTTCGTGCCGGCAGTCGTCCCACTGCCACATCGGGTGTGCCGGAATACTGACCGCTTGTCACAAGTCGTTCGCCGTCGTCAAGCATCACGAAGAAGTCGTCGGTCACGAAGCTTTCGGTAGAACTGAGCGAGTTTTCACTCTCGAAGCAAGTGATGAAATCCATCTGGTCAAAGCGTTTCCAGTCTTGTGAGTTCATTCGATTGTCCCATGCAGCGTCGCCAAAGAGCAGCAGGTATTTTGGCATGTCGTCCTCGCCCTGTGCCCTGTCGTACATCATTTTCATATATCGTCTTATGGCAGTGGCGTCAGGTGTGCCGCTTGAGAACTCGTTTTCTATTTCGTCGAGTGGCACTATTCTCACTGTCATGCCGTCGCGTGTCTCGTGTAAAGTCTTCAACCGTTCTGCCTCCTGTAGCCATTTCTGGCTTGTGGGAATGACGATGGTCATGTCCACCGCCATGTGTGCGTGCAGGTTTTGGTTTGTTATCCGGTAAACATATTCCGCAGTCGGGAACTGTGTGGCGGCAAGGTCTGGTGCGGGGCTTATCGAGTCGTTGGTGACGATAATGTAGTCGAGTTTCATCTCGCCCTCCCCGTTTTGTTTTATGGTCACGGTATTTTCTGCCTGCAATGTGGCAATGAAAGATTTTGTGGTCACTTTCGCCTTGTCGTATTGTCCTATGTTTGAGGTAGTAAAAGACCCCACGTCATTTCCGTTTACGCTTACAGCAACCGACAACTGGCGGTCTGCGGTAACAGCCACCGTCACTTTTCCGGAGGTGCATGTAGGATGTGACGAGAGTTTATAGTCGTGGCTCACCCCAGTACCGAAGGCTTGCGAGTCGTAGAGGTTGCGTCCGCCTGCATACCATGCGTAGTCGTCCACTTCATAGAGAGTGTTGCGGAATTCCTCTGAGGGGTAGAACGAAGCCTTGAACGTCTGTTCGTCCACCGTGAGCGGTTCGGTGTCTCCTTGTGTTATGAAGTAGTAGCCGTAGTTGGAATAAGGGTTACGTGTGCGTGTGCCTGAGCCCATCGTCACAGGTCCTTTAGCGTAAAACAGTCGTCTTCCACCTACATATACGGAAGGGACCTCCTGAAGGTCGTCGGTGGACTGCATGTAGCTTAGTGTGAGTCTTTCCGGTTGCAATGCTCCGCCGTAGCCGTAGATCCTAACCTTTGAGAGGTCGGTGAATCCCGCTTTCCTTATGGTAGCCTCTGTGAGTTCGTGTATACCTGTCTGTGCCACTCTTATCTTAGCCCATGAGCCGTTGGCAAGCACGGAGTTGTCTGCATATCTCTTTTCCTCCTCTTCCTCCTCACCCGCCCTTGTCTTGGCAAGGTTTGATTTTATGAGTTGAATGTTTAGTTTGAAGCTCACTAGTTTTTTAAACCGTCCGTCCTTGAACACTATGGGCACGAACGAGACAGTGAGTTTTCCCTTCTTTCGTGTCACGGAGAGGTGAGTATTTATCTCGGGAGTCTCTGGCATGGTGTCGCGGGTAAGGTTGAAATATCGCCGAAGGTCGTTGTCTGTCATATCGAGATATTCGGGATATTCTATGCCCACGAGCCATGAAAGGTTATTGTAGTTCTCGCCCAGTTCCACGTTATGTTGAAACACAGGTAGAGTGTCGTCAATCCTCACCTGGTCAGGAGTGAGATTAAAGAAGTCTTGTGCCTTTATTTCGTGACAAAAGGCGAAGGCTGATATTATGACAGCCATTATGGTATGAAATGGTCTCATAGGAGGCTATTTACAGTTAAACTCCAGTACCTTTCGGTCTTCTATATATCCCTCAAGATGGTCGTCGATATGCACTGGGCCAATACCAGCGGGTGTGCCGGTATAGATGATATCGCCGGTTTTTAATGTGAAGAATCGGCTAATATAGCTTACTATTTCGTCAATCTTAAACACCATGTCGGAAGTGATTCCCTCCTGGACGGTTTTTCCGTTGATGTCGAGATGGAAACGTATAGCCTGAACGTTGAGGAACTGTTCCTTAGGTATCCATTCGCCGATGGCAGCCGAACCGTCGAAACCCTTAAAGAGGTCCCACGGCATACCCTTTGCCCTCATCTCCTTCTGTATGTCGCGGGCTGTGAAGTCAATGCCGACTGTCACGGCGTCATAATACCTGTGGGCAAATCTCTCAGGTATTCCCTTTCCGAGTCTGCAGATACGTATCACTATCTCAGTTTCGTAGTCCACTTGTTTCGACCAGTCAGGAATGAAGAAAGGTTTGTGGTCTTTAAGTAGTGCCGAGTCGGCCTTTGTGAATATCACGGGTGCCTCTGGTTTATAAGCCTCACCGTCGAGTTCGGCTGTATGTTGAAGGTAGTTCATACCTATTGCAAATATCTTCATTGTGTTTAGTTATAAAAGATTCGATTGCAAAAGTACAAAGAATAATCCATTCCTCCAAACTTTTCTTCGTAAATATTTAAAAGAGAGTTCACAATACTGTCATGCTTACTATTAAAAAACTCAAGTATCTGAAGTGATAAATCCCAATGTATAAGGGTTTTATTTAAACCAAAGAGATAAAGAGGAAAAGAGTTTTTTGTTGATAGAGTAGGTCGCAAGCGACAGAGGAAAAGAGGTTTTGCGCAGCCCTCTATAAGCTCTAAATGCCTTGGCATTCAACCTCTTTCATTAGTATAAATACTCTATATCTCTTAAACTCTGTGGTTTAAAATAACTTCCGAAAGTTGAGTTAAAAAACAACATTATTTACTCAACTTTTGAAATTATTCATACCTTTTTTGTACCTTTGCAGCCGATTTAATTTAGCAACAACAAGATAAATGGGAATAGAAAAGGGAATACTGGAACGCAGCCAACTGCTAATGGGCGACGACACAATGGACAAGCTTGCCTCGCTCCGCATAATCATCTTCGGCGTAGGAGGAGTTGGCTCGTGGTGTGCAGAGAGCCTTGTACGCTCTGGCGTAGGGCATGTAACCATCGTTGACAGCGACCGTGTGTGCATTACAAATATAAACCGTCAGGCTATGGCCACCACAAAGACCGTGGGTCAAGTGAAGGTGGAGGCTCTCAAGACCAGGCTTCTTGAGATAAATCCTTCTGCCGACATAGATGCAAGGCAACAGATATTTTGCGAAGAAACTGCCGCGGATTTTGACCTCGACAGCTATGATTATATCGTTGACGCCATCGACTCGCTCAAAGACAAGATGCTCCTGATAGAACTAGCCTGCCGCAGCAAGGCGCATTTCTTCTCGTCAATGGGAGCTGCATTGAAGATGGACCCCACGAAGGTGCAAGTGGCTGAGTTCTGGAAGGTTAAGGGATGTCCTCTTGCCCGCGCCCTGCGTCAGCGCTTCAACAAGCTGAAGCGTAAGCCTGCCCGCAAGTTCAAGTGTGTCTTTAGCGAAGAACTGCTTCAGAACCGCGGCCAAAACGCCACCTTTGACACTACGCAGTGTATGTGTCCCAAGGCTAAGAATGGTCCCGGCGATGCAAAGCTTCTCGACCATGAATGGTGTTCGAGCAAGGCACAGACAAATGGTTCTATGATGCACATCACTGCCATCTTCGGCCTCACCATCGCCGGACTTATTCTTAATGAAGTGTACGTAGTGTAACTATTTATGTTGACTACTTATCGTCTTATTCATAAAACAGGTTGACAAGTTAATTTATTATTTATTTAAGTTTCTCATGTGATAATTCTCTATGTATAAGGGTATTATTTAAACCAAAGAGATAAAGAGAAAAAGAGATTTATGGTTTTATAGAGTAGGTCGCAAGCGACAGAGGACACAGAGTTTCCATGCGGCAAACATGATGCGCAGCTCTCTATAAGCTCTAAATGCCTTGGCATTCAACCTCTTTCATTAGTATAAATACTCTTTATCTCTTAAACTCTGTGGTTTAAAATAACTTCCGAAAGTTGAGCAAATGCGAAAGTTGAGTTATTTACATACTTGATGTATAGCCACACCCTTGTTGTCTATCATATAGAGCGAGAGGTGTTGTTTTGTGGCACTGACCACGGAGAAGCCTGTGGACGGTGAACAGAATACAGTGCCGTCAATAGACTTCACTTTTCGCGAGAGTGAGCCAGCAGAATTGACCACATAGTCGATGGAATCGCCATTTTTCTTTATGTGCTGGAAGTTGTGGATGTGGCCGCAGACATACATTGACACATTCTTGTATTTATGTAGAATTGGCAGAAGTTTTTGTTGCATGTCTGTTTGTTCTTGAATACTTTTACTTGTCTCAGCATATATGGGGTGGTGTCCGACCACTATCACCCAATCTTCCTTAGCCGACTTCAGTGTTGCGTCGAGCCATTGCAGTTGGGCGTCAACATCTTGTTTTCCAGCATCGGGATAGCGTGAGGAACTCCTGTAGCTATCGATGAGCGGAGTGGTGTCGATGAAGACCACGCGAAGAGTTGTGCCAGCATCATCATCAGCGAACACTTTCGAATAGTATCTATCAGGCATCTGCCAGCGTCGGCTCACCTTTGAGTAGTCGATCACTGCCTGTGTGTTGCCACGATACTCATGGTTACCGAGCACGGGATACCAGCTGATCATCAGTTCTGGATGAGAGTAGATAAGTTCGTAATTAGTCATCCACAGAGGATCGTTGACCGAGGCCACGCCGTCAAAGTGGTGTACGTCTCCCGTAGCCACTATAGCTTCCGGTCCTATTTCATCTGCCATTTCACCCATCAGTTCCGCAATAGGCTTTTGGTCATAATAACCATTGCGTCCGAGGTCGTTGGCGATAAAGACACTTACATCACCCTTCAGCGATTTCCATTCGGCTGGAGTTTGTGCGTTACATGTAGCGGCAAAGAGTAGCGAGAGTGCAATAGTGGCGAGCACAGCCCAGAAGTTTCGCTCTGCACGTCTGATTTCAATATTTACTGTATTCATATCAATTTATGTTTTATAATATTATTTCGGGTGCAAAGGTACTGGAGTGAAATTACACCCACGCTGCAATAAAATTAAAAAGCAATGTCATATTTGTTACAAAATTATTTCTTAAAACACTTTGTGGTTTAACGTAATATTTGTATATTTGCAGCCGAATTGCATATTTACCTCAAACAAAAATATATAGATGAAAAGAACAATTATCGCTATTGTAATGGCAATGATGACGATAGCATCGTTTGCCAAGAAAGAACCTACTCCCGTACAGCAGTGGGGACAACTGAAAGTAGTGGGCACGCAACTGTGCGACCAGAACGGGAATGCAGTAACCCTACGTGGTGCAAGTCTCGGTTGGCACAACCTATGGCCAAGATTCTACAACGCCAAGGCAGTAAAATGGCTTGCTAAGGACTGGAACGCGAAAGTGATACGTGCGGCAATGGGTATAATGATAGAAGACAACTATCTCGAGAATCCCAGTTTTGCACTCGACTGCATCGAACCCGTGGTAAAAGCGGCGATTAAGGAAGGGGTGTATGTCATCATCGACTGGCACTCACACGAACTAAAGACCAAGGAGGCTGTGAAATTCTTCGGAAAGATGGCGAAGAAATACGGTGCCAATGCAAACGTGATATACGAGATTTACAACGAGCCTGTGGAGGATTCGTGGGAAAGTCTGAAAGAATATTCAAAAGCGGTGATTGACGAGATACGCAAATACGACCCCGACAATATCATTCTCGTGGGATGTCCACACTGGGACCAAGACATTCACATCGTGGCAGAGAGTCCTCTTGAGGGCTATAATAATATAATGTATACGGTTCACTTCTATGCCGGAACCCACAAGCAGTACCTGCGCGACCGTGTGGATGCTGCAATGCAGAAAGGCATTCCGGTGTTCATCTCAGAATGTGCCTCTATGGACGCTTCGGGCGACGGAAAGCTCGACAAGAGCTCATGGAACGAGTGGGTTGAGTTTATGGAGGCAAAGAAGATTAGCTGGGTATGCTGGTCGGTGAGCGACAAAAACGAAACCTGCTCCATGCTTCTGCCAAGAGCAAAGGCAACTGGCAACTGGACCAAAGACCTTATAAAGCCTTGGGGAAAAATTGTGAGAGAAACTCTGAGGGAGAAGAATGAAGAATGATGAATGAAGAATGAAGAATGATGAATGATGAATGATGAATGATTAGGGATGACTGCAAAGAAAATGGGATGTTTTCTTTGCAGTCTCAGTAAAAAGCAGTACCTTTGCCAACGATTTCGAAATTTAACGATTTACTATAGTAAAAAGAGATGAAGATAGAAAGCATTATTAGCGTTGCTGTCATCGACGCCGTCAAGACCCTTTACGGTCAGGAAATAAGCGAAAAGATGGTACAGCTACAGAAAACGAAGCGTGAATTTGAGGGAAACCTGACACTTGTCGTGTTCCCATTTCTGAAGATTTCAAAGAAAAAGCCAGAAGATACTGCACAGGAGATAGGACTGTATCTTAAAGATAACTGCAAGGCCATTTCTGAATTCAACGTGGTGAAAGGGTTCCTAAACCTTGTAATTGCCCAGGAAGCTTGGATTGAACTGCTCGCCTCTATAAACAGAGAAGAGAAATTTGGCGAGAAAGCCATTACCGAACAGTCGCCATTGGTGATGATAGAATACTCATCGCCTAACACCAACAAGCCTCTCCATCTCGGCCACGTGCGCAACAACCTGCTCGGATGGTCGTTGGCACAGATTATGGAGGCTAACGGCAACAAAGTGGTGAAGACTAACATAGTAAACGACCGTGGCATACACATCTGCAAGTCTATGCTCGCATGGCTTAAATACGGCAACGGAGAGACTCCTGAGACAAGCGGAAAGAAGGGTGACCACCTCATAGGCGACTACTATGTGGCATTCGACAAGCACTACCGCGAGGAGGTGAAAGAGCTGAAGGCACTATATATGGCAGAAGGTATTGGCGAGGAAGAGGCTGAGAAGAAAGCAAAGGAGGAGTCGCCACTGATAAAGGAAGCACACGAGATGCTCGTGAAATGGGAACAGAACGACCCTGAGGTTCGAGCCCTGTGGAAAAAGATGAACGACTGGGTGTATGCCGGTTTCGACGAGACATACAAGGCGCTGGGCGTAGGCTTCGACAAGATATACTACGAGTCGGAGACATATCTTAAAGGTAAGGCAAAGGTGGAGGAAGGACTTGCCAAAGGACTCTTCGAACGCCATGACGACAACTCGGTATGGGCAGACCTTACCAACGAGGGACTTGACCAAAAGCTACTCCTGCGCTCCGACGGCACATCGGTATACATGACACAGGACATCGGTACTGCGGAGATGCGTTTCAAGGACTTCCCCATCGACAAGATGATATATGTTGTGGGCAACGAACAGAACTATCATTTCCAGGTTCTTTCAATACTTCTCGACCGTCTCGGCTTTAAATGGGGAAAGGAACTCGTACACTTCTCCTACGGCATGGTAGAGCTGCCTAACGGAAAGATGAAGAGCCGTGAAGGTACTGTTGTGGATGCAGACGACCTCGTTGAGACAATGATTGCCGACGCAAAGAAGACAAGCGAGGAGCTTGGCAAATTCAGCGACATGACTGACGAAGAGCGCTCGGAGATAGCACGCATAGTAGGTATGGGTGCATTGAAATACTTCATACTGAAGGTAGACGCACGCAAGAACATGCTGTTCAATCCGGAAGAGTCGATAGACTTCAATGGCAACACCGGTCCGTTCATTCAATATACCTACGCCCGTATTCGCTCCATCTTGCGCAAGGCTGCAGAGCAGAATGAACAGATGGAACTCAGCGACATTACAACAAGCGAGAGCCTGCTGTCACAAAAGGAGATAGACCTTATCCAGAAGATGAACGAGTTTGGAGCTGCTGTGGAACAGGCCGGCAAAGACTACAGTCCCAGCGGCATAGCCAACTACTGTTACGAACTGACGAAGGAGTTCAACCAGTTCTACCACGACTACTCTATTCTCAAGGAAGAAGACCCGCAGAAGAAAGCTATACGTCTTGTTCTTGCCAAGAATGTAGCAAAGATTATCAAGAACGGTATGGCCCTGCTGGGTATTGAAGTTCCAGAAAGAATGTGATAAATTGAAAGCTTCAATTTTCAATCTTCAATATGATAAATCCTCCTGATTATAGACACGACACGGTGCTTCCGCTGAATATGGAAGTGACAGCGGATGCATGGGCTGTAGACGCTGCGTGTTCGGGCAACCCCGGCCCGATGGAATACCAGTGCATCGACTTGGCAACAGGTGCACAGGTATTCCATTTTGGCCCAGTTCATGGTACAAACAATATTGGAGAGTTTCTTGCCATCGTACATGCCTTAGCCCTTCTCGACAAGATGGGCAACAGTACAAAAACGATATATTCCGACAGTTACAATGCCATATTATGGGTCAACAAGTGTAATTGTAAGACCAAGCTTGAACGCAATCCACAGACAGAATATCTCTACCAGGTTATTGCACGTGCAGAGCGATGGCTACAAACACACAGATACAAGAATCCCATAGTAAAATGGGAGACTAAGAAATGGGGAGAAGTACCGGCGGATTTCGGAAGGAAGAGTTAATTTTTAAATGAAGAGTGAAGAATGTTTTTGAAATGAAGAATGAAGAATGAAGAATGAAGAATAAGATAAACGCAGATATCATGCGCAGCCATTCTTCATTCTTCATTCTTCACTCTTCATTTTTTTTAATTTTCAGTTTCAGCAAAAATCTTGCTCCATCGGTATAATCAGGGTCAACCATTACTATGCCGCCAAGTTTCTCGGCAATGATACTGCAAATATTCAGACCGAGGCCGGTGCCTTGATGGAAGCTGTCGAGCTTTGAGAAACGCTCAAATATTTCTTTTTGCTTTTCTATGGGAACACCCTGACCCGTGTCGGTGACAGAGAATTCTATCCACGTATTGTTTTCTATAGGTCTCACACTAAGTGTGATACTTCCTTGCTTGGTATATTTTATTGCATTTGTCAGATAGTTGATAAGCACTTGTTCAACACGTTGGCCATCGGTGTTGAATGAGTACGAGTTGTCGAAGACAGTCTTAAAACGAAGATCCACATCCGGATTCTTCCTATGCTTGACTGTTTCTAAAGCCATACGGCAGAGATCGTTGACCGCGTGCGACTGAATATTCATCACATAACGTCCGCTTTCCAGTTCTGAAAGGGAGATGATATCGCCCACGAGAGTGGTGAGAAGATCCGAATTGTGGCGTATGGTCTTTGAAAACTCCTTTTTCTCATTCTCGTCGAGTTCAAATCCAGGCGTAAGCATAAGTTGCGAGAAGCCCACGATGGCGTTGAGTGGAGTACGTATCTCATGACTCATATTCTGTATGAACATCGTTTTCAACCTGTCAGACTCTTCCGCATGCTTCTTTGCCTTTTCTATTTCCCTGTTCTTTTCTTCCAGGTATTTTGCTTGCAACTTGTTATATCTTCTATATAGCAGCAGGCACAAGAGGAAAAAGAACAGGAACGACAATACGACAACCACCATAGCGGTCAACCTCGCCTCTTCCACCTTTTCCTTTTTAAACGACAGTCTGTTTCGTTGCATTTCCACACTATCAAGGCTTGCCTGAGCCGACAATTTCGACATTGCGAGTTTGTTGTTAGCCACGAGCAGTTGTCGTTTGTATTGTTCAGATTTGTTAAGTTCGGCCTGTGTCTTCTTCCTTTCAATCTCGAGATTGGCAGCAAAGAGTTTCAGCCGCATGTTTTCTGTTAAAAGATTGTTATTGCCGATAATCTCGTTCATCTCCTTTCTGTCACTCTCGTATATGTCAGCCAACTGGCGGTGTTTCACCCTCATTTCCTTCTCATAGCTTGCCAATGCGTCAGCCCACTTCTGTTCGTTAGAAAACACTACAGTAAGGAAGTGGTAGTATTCCCTTTCCGACAACTGTTTCTTTGCCAATGCAAACACATGGTTGTCTTTTCTGTCAAGTGCCATTTCCTGGAGAGCCAGCAATATTTCCTTGTCAGGATACCTGAACCCATGCTTTTCCTTTTGTTTTCGAGTTATTTCCACCATTTTCCTGAAACGCGCGATATCGTTTGTCTCGAAGGCATAGAAAGCCTCTTCGACATTGGCAAGATACCTATATCGTTCGATGCGGGCAAGTGTCCTTACTTTCTCCACATATTTGATGGTGGCATCATAATTGGCATCGAGACGCATCATCTCTGCCATTCTGATAAGCGTCATGGTAGGATCGTGCTTGATATTGAACTGGTCATACAGTTCAAGGGCGGTGACATAGCACTGGTGAGCTTTTTTGTAGTTCTTCCTCACACGATAAATGTCTCCGAGCGAGCGATAGGAGGTATATATGCCATAGATGTCATGATTCTGTTCCGTTATCTCACGTTGTTGCAGACATCGTTTCAAGGCCGTTAGCGTACGTTTGTTGTTAAGATGGATAGCTATCTCATTGCTAAATGCCATATAATAATATAAGGTGTCGTGGACTTCGAGTGCCAGATCCTGTAGTTTTGCGATGACAGCAAATGCCTGACTATCATTACTGTTCATCACATGATGTTGCAGTTCAACGCTAAGAGCCACACACTGCAAGTGTTTATTACCTGTTCTTACGCCCTTGTCGTATAGTTTTCTTGAGAGGTAAAGTCCCTCCTTTAGCTCACGTTTATTCTGTGCCTCCAAATATTGTTGATAAGTGGCACTGTCGAGAATGTCCTTTGCAAACTGGCCCATGGCAGATTGTGGCATAAAGAGCGACGAGGCAAGAATGAAAAGCGACACCAACATTCGTAAGGGATGAGTCACCAAGATCTGTGCCAATCCCTTTGCCGACTCTTCAAACCTGACAGAGCCTCCGAGTCGCTCCGCAGCCGCCCTGCTCACTGGCAACGACATTTTGCATCCCTCCATTTCCTCTTCGAAGAAATAAGTACCGGAAAACATCTGTTCCGTACATTTCATGTCGTCTTCGATAGCATAGCTGATGACCAACGATGTCGTATGTCCGTCGTTAGGAATCAATTCAATACTTATATCCTTCGCCCTGGTATGGTATGTGGCAAAGATAATAGCCCTTGAGACAGCAATGACAGCAAGATGCTTGTCGGTTACAACCGTTTTTTCGTCAGACTCGTCGAGATAATCAAAGATTCTGATGCCAGGCTTACAATCCTTCTTTGCCGTCTCGATAGCCTCAGCAATGATTTCGTTGATTTTGTACTCCTTTTTGTCAACAATCTGCCGTTCACTTTCGACAAACGAGAGTTGGAGGATATCGTTTACAAGAGCAGTGAGGGCAGAAGAGTTTAGTTCAATTTTTTCCTTAAACACCTCTTTTTCCTCATCGGAGAGCTCGTCGCCGGCATTAAGCATAATGTCTGTGAAGCCTACAACAGAGTTCAGCGGCGTACGTATGTCGTAGCTAAGGTTTTTGACGAAAGCCGTCTTCATTCTCTCCAACTCTTCGGCATGGTCGAGTTGTTTCTGCAGTTCCCTTTGCTTTGCCTTAAGATTCTTAATGTTTCGTCTTGCCCTGAAGAAGAACATGACGGCATAACAAAAGACCAGTACAAGGAACACCGCGGCACCTGCAATAAGATTGTTTTTCAACTCAGTTTTTGTACGTATCAAAGCAAGTTCAGAAGCCTTTGCCGATTTCTCGGATGCCATTTTCACGCTGTCAGTTTTCATTTTCGCCATTACGAGCGAGTCGTTGACGAGTTGCATTTTTGCATTTTCAGTGAGTTTTGCCTCCAGGTCAGCATCTGTGTTTGCCTTCATAAGTCTCTGCTTTGCCATTTCATATTCAAGTCTTGCCTTGTCCTTCTCAAGCTGCGTGTGGGCAAATGAGGAATTGAATTCGGCAAGCATGTACGCCGGCGACTCTTTAAGATATATCTGGTCTGACATGTCTTCATATTTTCTGTTCATGAGCAACACCTTTTGATAATCGCCCCTTGAGGCAAAGAGTCGCTGTTGTATGGGAAAACTCATGTAAGAAGAATCTGTTGCGACAAGGCTGTCTGCCATTGCCGTATTTCCTTCCATGAGCAATTTCTCAACATTCAGTCTGAATATCCTTTCCGTTTTTTTCTCAGCTGCAATGACGTTCTCATATTCCTTATATATATTGAGGAATTTGTCTTTGTATACAGGATTATTATAGCTCAACAGGAAATAAGACTCAAGCAGGCAATATATGATATCGCCCAAATTCTCAGAATTTTTGACTATGGACAATGCCGTCTCTGCATATTTTTTTGCCTCCTGAGGTTTATCGTCGTGTAAGTAAATACGCGCCAAACGGGCATAAGTGGGAGCTGCATCCTGTTCCGGCACGTTCTTCTTCATATATTCGGCAGCCTCTTTCATATATTTTGCCGCAGCATCAAAATCTTTCTGAATCTGATATAGATTAGCCCGTGCCCTTATGGCCAAGGCTATACCATAAGGATAGTTGTCGAGATGTGCCTGATAGTCCATTTCCTCTATGGACTGCATTGCCAGCAAGAATTTGTTGGAGTTGATATAGTGGGTGGTAATGGATGACTTGGCGAAATAACAATACTGAAGATATCCGAACTCACGCGCCTCTTTGTCTAGGCGGATGCATGCCTTTAACTGATTGCGGGAATCGTTCAGGGCGCGATAGTGATTGGCAACAACGGTAAGCGCTAGACAAGCTGCCTTTTTGTCGCCCTGAGCCAGCGACTTTCTGTAGAGTGTGTCGGCAAGCGGGAGGCACTTGGGTGTTTTTATTGCTTTTGTGACACGTTTGTAATACTGATAGAGATTGTCTTTTATCTTGTATTGGTTGTGCTGCGCTTTCGTGTAAACGGGCAAAAGAAACAGGATGACAGAAACCATCGTCATCTTTTTCAACTGAATGTATATTATTTCTGAAATGCTCATTTACGATTTTCTATTTATATGATCAACACTTTGGTTTAGTATAAATGGACAGGTGATTTCCATCCACCACTTGTTGTGACAAGGGGATAATGCCGTGAGGAAGATGTGGAGCGGGAGTACCCTCACCAATAACCACTGGAGATGTTTCGACCCTTATCTCGTCCCACAAGCCTTCCTTGAGGAAAGAATCGAGAGTGGCCTTTCCGCCTTCAACCAGTAGCGACTGCACATTGCGGTTATATAGGCTATCCATGAGTTGTGGCAGCACAGGCCGGGAAAAATCGAGTTCAGGGAAGCACGGGTGACTGCTGTCGAGCACAAGGCGGAGTGGATTACGTCCTGCCCAATGTCTTACATCAAGTCTTGGCGACTCCCGCCTGTCAGTAGTCCGTCCCACGAGGATGGCATCATTCTCCGCACGCATCTTATGAACAAGCGTCCTGGTAAAAGCGGTGGAGATAGGAAAAGCATGGAAGTCCTTGTCGATGAATCCGTCAGAAGACTGAGCCCATTTTAGTATAATATATGGTCGACGCCACACATTGAAAGTAAAAAACCTGCGATTGAGCCAACGGCATTCCCTTTCGAGTACACCAACGGTGACATCTATCCCGGCTTCACGCAGCATAGCTATTCCCCTACCCTCAACCTTGGCAAAAGGGTCTACACATCCAACCACGCACCGTTTCACCCCCTTCCTCACGATAAGTTCTGCGCAGGGAGGCGTCTTGCCATAGTGTGCACATGGCTCGAGACTAACGTATATGGTGGCCTCATGCAACAATCTCTCGTCGTCAGCCTTAACCGAAGCAAATGCGTTGACCTCGGCATGAGCTTCACCACAGCGAATATGATAGCCCTCACCAATTATCCTATCAGCTACCACTATCACCGCTCCAACCATAGGATTCGGACGAGCATTTTGTTGTCCGCATTTGGCCAACTGAATACATCGCCACATGTATTTCTCGTCTGTTGTCATTCTTCAATTTGATCTTTTGGTTGCAAAATTAATAATTAATCATCAAAAATATAAATAAAAAGGCAAAAAGTTTCAATATTGTTTTGGATTTTAGCTTTTTTGTAGTACTTTTGCACAAAATGAAGGACTCTAAAGCCGTAAATAATGAGAGTACTATTAGTCAATACAAGTGAAAAGACAGGAGGAGCGGCTGTTGCCGCCAATCGCCTGATGGAAGCGTTAAACAACAATGGCGTGAAGGCAAAACTGCTTGTCAGAGACAAGATTACCGACAATATCACCGTAGTGGGTTTAAAACAAAGCATCTGGCGCCAGCTGCCTTTCCTATGGGAGCGATTCGTGGTGTTCCTCCACACACATCTGTCGAAGCACCACCTCTTTGATATCGACATAGCAAATGCCGGTATTGACATTACACGTATGCGTGAATTCCAAGAGGCTGACATCATACACCTTCATTGGATCAACCAAGGAATGCTCTCGTTAAAGAACATCAGAAAAATACTCGATTCCAACAAGGCTGTGGTATGGACTATGCACGATATATGGCCGGCTTCGTCCATCTGTCATTATTCGCGTGGCTGCAACTATTTCAAGTCGCACTGCCACCACTGCCAACTGCTACCGGGAGGGGGATTCGACAATGACCTGTCGTCGAAAGTGTGGGAAGCAAAAAAGCGTATACTCACCGACCGCAATATACAGTTTGTGGCATGCAGCCGATGGCTTGAGGGTGAAGCAAAACGAAGTGCACTGCTTGTAGGACAAAACGTTACCAATATTCCCAACCCAATAGACACACGCGTGTTTACCGTTAACGACAAACGGGAGTCGCGCATGACTGCCGGACTGCCACTCGACAAGCGTATCATACTCTTCGTATCGCAAAAGGTAACCGACAAACGTAAGGGTATTGAATACTTTATTGACGCAATGGACAAGCTCGTGGCAAAAAATCCTCAGATGAAAGACGATACTGCCATTGCCATTCTCGGCGGACATGCAGAAGACGTGGCAGAACAACTGCCACTGCCTACATTCCCGATAGGCTACATCAACGACGAACGGAAGATTGTCGCCGTATACAATTCCGCTGATGTCTTCGTTCTTCCATCACTTGAAGACAACCTTCCCAACACTATTATGGAGGCCATGGCTTGCGGAGTGCCTTGTGTAGCATTCAAAGTGGGAGGCATACCGGAAATGATTGACCATCGGCGCAATGGCTATGTAGCATCGGTGCGCGATGCTGCCGACCTTGCGGAAGGCATTGAATGGGTATTGGCTCCTATGCGCCACGAAGAGCTTTCGTCTGAGGCGGTAAAAAAGGTGAACCTACGATATTCACAACACTCTGTGGCAATGAAATATATAGAGGTATATAATCAAGCTATAGCATTCAAGAGATACAGTCTTTAGATCGTAATGTCACATGATAAAGTTTTCGATAGTTACAATTACATATAATGCCGGGGCGTGCCTTCAACGCACTCTCGACAGTGTCATCTCGCAACGTCATCCTCACATAGAGCACATTATCGTTGACGGTGCATCTAAAGACAATACACTCGAGATGGCATATTCATACGAGAGACAGTCGCTACAAAAGGATAACGGACATAAAGTAAGGATTGTGAGCGAACCTGACAGGGGCATCTACGACGCAATGAACAAGGGGTTGCGGATGGCTACCGGCGACTATATCTGCTTTCTCAATGCTGGCGACTTCTTCCCTGCACCAAACACGCTTGATATAATAATAGAAAAGGGCGGACTCGAAAGTACTGCGTCGCCCGTTTGGCCTGCAGTAATTTATGGGCGCACAGACATTGTAGACAACAACGGCCGTTTTCTTCATCCCCGTCGCCTTGTACCTCCGAAGAAGCTCTCATGGCGCTCGTTTCGCTACGGCATGCTCGTTTGCCACCAAGCCTTTTATGCCCGACTTGACATAGCACGCAGCATAGAATACGACACCCGCTACCGCTTCTCTGCCGACGTAGACTGGTGTATACGTGTGATGAAGGAAGCCGCAAGGCGAAACCTGCCGCTGACATACGCTGACGCTGTGGTGGCAAACTACACGGAGGAAGGTCAGTCAACCATCAACCACCGCGCCTCACTTCGAGAACGCTATCAAGTGATGGTGTGTCACTACGGAAAGATTACAACTGCACTGATGCACCTGTGGTTTGCCGCAAGGACAATTTTTAAAATTAAAAAATGTAACATTTAACACAAAACATCGCTAAAGATGAAAAAAAAGAGGCCTGTTGTCTCAACAGTCCCCTCTTTATAACCTTAAAAAAACTAACTCACTAAATATCCTACATACAAATATTTACCAAATAAAAAAGTACTAACTAACCTATTTATGTAACCAAAAACCAACAGTTTTTCTTTTTCTGGTGCAAAGGTAATACATTATTCAACAAGTCGCAATAGAATAAGGGGGAAAAATACACTTATTTATGTGCAATCGTTTGCACAAGCTTCCCTTCTTAGCTTTGGAAATGCCACTTTCCCTCACCTTACAACAAAAAAATGGAATAAAAAGCATAATATATTTGTACATATTCAAATAAATGATTAACTTTGCAACACTATACTAACAAAAACTTATAAAAATGAAAAAAACTATTCTCATGCTTTCGGCCGTTTGCTCCATGACGGCCGTGACAGCAAAGGACGTAAAGATGACCTCACCTAACGGAAAACTGCAGGTTATTGTAAGCGACAACAACGGAAATGCCACCTATACGGTGAGTCTCGAGGGGAAAACCATGATGGCGGCCTCTGCCCTCGGACTAAAGACTAACATCGGAGACTTCACACAGAAGATGACCATTGAAAAGGCAGAAACCAAAGCCATAGACAAACAATACACTATGACGCGTACAAAGGCTTCTGCATCGCACTACATTGCCAACCAGACCGTCATCAGCCTCATCAACGGCAACGGTTATCCAATGAGCATCACATTCAACGTGTCAGACAACGATGTGGCTTACCGGTATTCACTGCCGAGAGGTAAGGACAACAACCCAAAATGTGCAGTGATATATAGCGAGGCGTCGAGTTTTAACTTCCCCGAACAAACCACAACGTTCTTATGTCCACAAAGCAAGACTATGGTAGGCTGGGAACGCACAAAACCGTCATACGAAGAAGAATACAAAGCAGACGCCCCGATGACCGACCGCTCTGCCTTTGGAGAAGGATACACACTGCCTTGTTTATATAAAATAGGTGAAGACGGATGGGTGCTCGTAGGGGAAACCGGCGTAGGAAGCAACTATGCAGCATCACACCTCAGCGACTACACACCTGGTGAAGGATACACCATCGCATTCCCTAACGCCACCGAACTGAGCGGCATGGGAAGCCCATACGCGTCTATCTCACTGCCAGGAGACACCCCATGGCGCACCATCACCGTAGGCCAGACACTGAAACCCATAGTGGAGACCACCATCCCCTACGACCTCGTAGAACCGCTCTACCCCGCCTCTACCGTCTACAAGCCAGGACGTTACACCTGGAGCTGGCTGATGTGGCAGGACTCGTCGATAAACTATGACGACCAGGTGAAGTTCATTGACCTCGCTGCAGCCATGGGATTCGAATACACGCTGGTAGACAACTGGTGGGACACTCAGATAGGACGCGAGCGCATGGCAGAACTGTCGCGCTACGCTCAGTCAAAGGGAGTGAAACTTCTGTTATGGTACAACTCCAACGGCCACTGGAACGACGCGCCACAAGGGCCCAGAGACTGCATGAACACATCGTACGCACGCCAGCGTGAGATGAAATGGATGAAAGACAATGGAATAGCAGGAATAAAGGTGGACTTCTTCGGAAGCGACAAGCAAGAGATGATGAAACTCTATGAGGACATACTGGTAGACGCCAACAACTACGGCCTGCAGGTAGTATTCCATGGTTGCACCATACCACGAGGCTGGGAACGCATGTATCCTAATTACGTGGCGTCAGAAGCCTTACTCGCATCAGAAAACGTGCGTTTCAGCGAATATCACGCCAAGCAAGAAGGTTTCCAACTCACCATGCACCCATTCTCACGTAATGCTCTCGGAGCTGCTGACTGGGGAGGAGTGATGATGAACCGCCACATGAACCAGGACAACAAAAGCGGACATGCACGTTACACCTCCGACATTTTTGAACTCGCCTCAGCCATTGTGATACAGACCAGCGTAAACTGCGTTGCCATGTGCCCAAACAATCTCGACGAGATGCCTGAGTTTGAACTTGATTTCCTTCGTGCCCTGCCTACCACATGGGACGAGACACGCTATATTGACGGCTATCCCACCCGTTATGCCGTGATAGCCCGCCGCACTGGCAACGACTGGTATGTGGCAGGACTGAACGGCACTGACAAGCCCATGACGCTGACTCTCGACCTGCCGATGTTTACAGGCAAGACCGTAAGTCTCTATACCGATAATCCACGGAAGAAGGATGAGATAGTACCCTCATCAGTGCTTAAGACCTTAAAAGTAGGAAAGGACGGAAAGGCAAAAGTCACCATTCAGCCAATGGGAGGAATAATAATAAAATAATAAAAAAAAAGCTGCGCATCGTCGGTGCGCAGCTTTTTTTTAGTCTATTCCATCGATGGTCATTATCTTGCCATCGGCATCATACTCTATTTCACATACCTTCAGCGAACGGAGCCACGACTTGCCTCCAGAGGGCACAGAATCATGGTGGAAGAGATACCACTTGCCATTGTATTCGAGAATGGCGTGATGTGTGGTCCATCCTACTACAGGAGTAAGTATCACGCCCTGATAGGTGAACGGTCCGTAAGGATTGTCGCCCACTGCATAGCAAAGCAGGTGGGAGTCGCCTGTGGAATAAGAGAAATAATACTTCCCGTTGTATTTGTGCATCCACGACGCCTCGAAGAAGCGATGAGGGTCGTCGGCCTTCAGAGGATTGCCGTCGTTGTCAACCACGAGGATGGGGCGTGGAGCCTCAGCATAGCCAAGACCATCTTTTGTCAGCCTGACACAACGGCTTGGCAGAGCGTCTTCCTTGCCTTCAGGCAGGTGTGGAGTCTCAAGGTGGATATTGTCCTTATAGCGCTGGAGCTGTCCGCCCCAGAGTCCACCGAAGTACACATACACCTCTCCGTCGGCATCGTCGCGGAAGGCACACATGTCTATGCTATAACTGCCAGGCACAGGAGCTGGTTGTGGAATGAACGGGCCGGCAGGATTGTCTGCTATGGCTGTTCCCCAATGGAACACGTCGTTGCGGTCCTTCAGCGGGAAGTACATCACGTATTTCTTCACCTTCTTGCTATAGCCCATGCCAGCAGCCTGCTCTTCAGCATTTGTCGGCACCTCCTGGATGTACTCTTGCACATCGCAGTCCCAAAGCTGTCGTCCTGCCCATGGAATATCCTCCTGACGAAGCACACAACCATGATCGGTCACGGTTCCAGTCATTGGGTCGCCATTTATCGAAAGTACATGATAGTCCTTCATAATATACTGGTCGCCATTGTCGTTTTCTACATTCGACGCCTCCCAGTCGTGGCTTGGATAGATATAAATTTTTCCGTCGAAGACGTGAACTGACGGATCCGCCATATAATCGGCAGGAAAGAGATAACGTTTTTCTTTTTTCATAGTTTTGTGTAAATGAGGATTAAATATTCCTTGATTCTATTTCCTTGTTAATCTGGTCGATTTTCTCGTCGGTAAGTTCATACTTGGAGATGATGAAGATGGCGAGAAGGAGAAGGGCGGCGGGAAGTATGCACACCAACCATAGTATGCCCTCCTCGGCAAGAGGTGACTGTGTGACCACCTTCGGGTCGTATGCCACATAAGCGAGGATGGCTGGGGCTACTACACTGCCCAAGGTCATGCCTGCCTTGAAGAAGATGCCGGTCAGGGCGTTCACAATACCTGCAATACGCTTGCCGCTGACATATTCGCCATAGGATATCACCTCCGGCACGAGTGCCCACATGTAGCCTGTTGCCACTATCACGCCGGTAGACTTGATGAACTGTGCGATATATACGTATGTCATGCTGGGGTTATCCATCTTTGCCACAATATATAATATTGCCATACCGATGATGGCCACGGACAGGAAGATGTAGAACATGTTTTTCTTGCCCACAGCCTTCTTTATCATTGGCACCAAAGGCATGAAGATGAAAGAGGGGGCGGAGCCAAGGCCCATGAATATCGACAACTGCTCCGGAGTGCCGTGCATGTTGCTATTGATGAAATATGCACCTGCGGCATTGCCTATCGACATCATGGCAAAGGCTGTAATGAAGAAGAAGGCAATAACACGCAACGGACGATTGTGGAAAAACTCCATCCAAAGGTCGCTCACCTTCACGTTAGCGCTTTCCTCCGCACTCATCACCACTTTCTCCTTACACTGGGAGAAACAGAACAAAAGCAGCACAAGACCTACGAGGGCGTAGATGGTCATCGTAATGAACCATGCTCCCGGGTCTTTGGGAAGGCCTTCTGCCTTATCGTTGGTGAAATATGCTATAAGCAAAGGCAATCCTGAACCTACGGCAAGACCGCCGCAGTTTGCCATGAACATACGAACAGAGGTGAGGATGGTTATCTCGTCAGTGTCGCGTGTAAGCGAAGAGTTCAACGCTCCGTAGGGCACATTAATAAAGGTATATAGGAGTGTCATGGCTATATATGTCACATAGGCATATAAAAGCGAGGGAGCAAAGCCGTTCCAAAAGCAGAGAATGGCAAATCCGGACAATGGTATGCCTACAAACACAAGGTAGGCACGATATTTACCAAGACGTGGGTTGTTTTTGTCAATCAAGGCTCCCACCATAGGGTCCCAAATGACATTTGCCACATTACCCACGGTAAACATCACAGACACATCAACAGCGTCAAGTCCATAAATGTCGGTGTAAAAGAACAACAAGTACATACATGTTGTCTGGAAAATAAGGTTTTGGGCCAAATCGCCCGAGCCGAAGCCAATGCGTTGTAGCCACGACAATTTGTAGAATCCCTTGGATTCTCCTAAGTTGTTTTCAGTCATCTTCATATTTTAGTTATTTTGTTTCAAGTTTATATTTCGCTTTATTTATATTCAGAACAATGGACTTAGTTATGGAACACGAAATTTTGATGGGGCTGTTATTTTTCAGTTACCCCCGGCGCAACTTCTCCCGAAGTAGCGACGGGGGGCAAACCGAAACAAACTAACCTTAACTTAAAAAACGTGTTGCTATGAAACATTGTATCTTAGATTGAGTACCAATAGGCAATCTCAATGTCGTTTGGATTGAATTCCGATGCAAAGGTAATACTATTTTCCGATACTTTTATCAAAAAATGTTACCGTTATATTTCCATTTGTTTCATATTACTCAAAAAATATGTTTTTTAACACGATATGTAACAAAAACAAGGTTCTGATGATACACAAAATATAGGCAAAACAAAAAAACAACACTTTTTTCTTGGAATTTCGCAAACTTTGATGTATCTTTGCAAAACAATACAACCTAACTGAAGAACAAGACATCTAGATATGCGACTTCACCTTATAATTATATTCATGTTTTGCATGGCTACATGCAACAATACCAAAGCCGACGACGGAAGACTGTTCACTTCCGACGAACTTACAAGCAGCTCGGTCAACTGCGTGATACAAGACAAGCTCGGCTTCATCTGGGTCGGTACTGAAGACGGACTGAACAAGTTCGACGGCTACCACTTTGAACATTTCTATAGCAAGAGCAATGACTCCACCACCATTTCCGACAACACTATCACAACCATACACGTGGACCGTAAAGGACAACTGTGGGTGGGAACCGGCAGTGGACTGTCAAAATTTGACTATCACAACTCGAAATTCACAAGACACCAATTTCCTGGCTCTCTAACACCAAGGGTAACGGCCATTGCCGAAAACGAGGGCGGACTACTCATAGGTACAGCCGGCTATGGACTGTTCTGCATAAGAAACGGAAGCGACAAGGTGGTTTCGGTCACCGGTATGCCGAAAATGACGGAAGAAGACTATTTCAGCAGAATACACGTCGACCAACAGGGATGGATATGGAGAGGAAGCCATAAGGAGGGAATAACACGATACTTGTTAGACAAAGACTACAAAACAATAAAGAAGCAAAAATTCCACATGCCTTTCGGAGGCACCGTGTGCTTCCTTAGAAAAGACAAATACACTACACTTATCGTAGGCCTACACGGCATCATGAGCTTCGACATAAGAACAGGAAAGATGGAAAACCCGGGATATGACCTCTCGGCACTCAACGACAACGTGTCGATAAGAAACGCAAGGTTTGACAACTACGGAAACCTGTATATATGCACCGCCGGCAACGGGGTGATGAAGATTGCAAGGGGAACAAAACTGCTCACAAAGGCATTCAACGACAATATCTTGTCAACAGCAAACGCAAACGCCTTGGTTGTGGACAAATACGAGAACATCTGGACCACATGCTACAACAAGGGACTATACAAGATAAGCAACAAAAAGGCGCCATTCTCATTCTGGAGCCTTGCCACACAGGACATCAAGTCGGGAAGCGCAATGTCGTCGCTCACAATGGGAAGTGACGGAAACATCTGGTGTACAATACAAAACAACGGACTTTACGTGTTCAACAAACAAGGGGAACTCCTGAAACACCCTAATTCGCCCATGGGGACAAGCCTCGTGTATTGCGACAGACAAGGACGCTACTGGCTTTGCACCGAAAACTCTATCTACAGCTATAACCCTGCAACAGGATTGTCAACAAAACTTGCCAACCTCCACGGATGGGGCATCAACTGCATGGCGGACGACATGCAGGGCAACCTCTACGTGTCCATTTTCGGTAAAGGTCTTTGGGTGTATGACATGGCAACTGGCAAGTCGCGCACATACTCCATGAACGAACAGACCAACAGCGACAGATTCCTTTGGAACGACTGGATAATGGGCATGAAACTCGACAGCAGCGGAACACTGTGGATAGGCACGGCAAAGGGCGTATCCTGTTACGACACCAAGAAACAGGAATTCAAAAGGTTTAAGGACGGATGCCTGCTGCCAAACATATACTGCAACTCATTAGCGGAAGACCCGAAGGGTAACATCTACATCGGCACTAATGCAGGCCTGTACAAATACTCAAAACACACTGGCAACATCGAACTCGTTGAACCGTCGGCAGAACTAGAGGGAAGAACAATAAAAAGCATTGTGGCTGAAAACAACGACAAGATTTGGCTTGGAACATCTAACGGCATCTGGCTCTATGATGCGAAAAAAAACGATATGTACAGCTTTATTCATGGCTTCGGACTGAAAGCAAGGGAATACAGGGCTGGCATGGCATTGACGACACAGGAAGGAAACATCGTGTTCGGAGCCAATGAAGGACTGACCGTGTTCAGCCCTGCTGAACTGAACCACAGCAACATCAAGCTGGGGGAAGTCTTTCTGACAGGATTCTTTATCAACGGAAAGTCATGCGACTGCCTCCAGGACCGTTTCACCATCCCCTATGAAGAAAAACTCTTCACAATGCAATTCTCACTGCTCGACTACAGAAACACAGAAAACATTACATTCGAATACCGCCTCAACCACAACCACTCTTGGACAAAGGTGGAGGAAGGAAGCAACTCGATTGTGTTCAACAGAATGATACCTGGAAAATATCAACTCGAAGTGAGGGCTGTGTGCAACGGGGTTGTCTCGGGCAAAAACAAAACAATCACTCTCGTGGTGGAGAATCCATGGTATGCCACCAACACTGCATACCTTATATATATATTAATAGCCATAGCCATACTCGCCACTGCTTTCATGGTGTACCGTCGACACAAGCGCGAAGAACTTGAAGAGGCTAAGATGCAGTTCCTCATCAACGCCACACACGACATACGCTCGCCACTAACGCTAATAATCGAACCGCTTACACAACTGAAAAAAATTGTGGGCAACGGCGAGGGTCACGACTATATAGACACCATCAGCCACAACGCACAAAGGCTGTTGCTCCTAGTAAACCAAATACTTGACGAACGCAAGATAGACAAAAACCAAATGCATCTGCACTGCAGCGAGACAGACATTGCCGACTTTATCAACAGGTCGATGAAATCGTTCAAATTTCGTGCTGAACGCAGAAACATTAACCTTTCGCTCACATCCTCGCAGAAAGGTATTATGGTGTGGATAGACAGAATACATTTCGACAAGGTGATTGCCAACCTACTGTCAAACGCATTCAAATACACGCCCGATGAAGGAGAGATAACAATAAACGTGGAAAAGAACGACTGCTGCTGTATCATTTCCGTGACTGACACTGGCATAGGCCTGAAGGAAGAAAAGACAGAACGGCTGTTCGAGAGATTCTACCAAAGCAAGAACGCAAGAAACGTAAGCACTGTCGGAACGGGCATCGGGCTAAACCTCTGCCGGGCCTTGGTAAACCTTCACGGCGGCACCATCACCGCTGCCAACAGGACTGACGGAAGACAGGGTGCGGTATTCACTGTATCCCTTCCGCTCGGCAATGCCCACCTCAAGCCAGAGGAAATAGAAACAGCCGAGGACGCTGCCGACCTGAAGACTCCTCAGCACAGGCAGCCTTCACACAACATTAGGGTCATGGTAGTCGACGACGACGAGGAGATAGCTCATTACATAAAGAACGAACTCTCGGCCATCTACCGCTTCTCGCTATTCCAGAACGGCAAGGAGGCACTAAAGGCACTACTCAGCAACCCGTCGCACTACGACATCATCATTTCCGATGTTATGATGCCGGAAATGGACGGTATATCAATGTTGCGCGCCATAAAGACCAACCCGAACATAAGCGACACGCCTGTAATACTGCTCACATCGAAGGCGGAAGTGGCTGACAGGCTCGAAGGACTGAAACGGGGTGCCGACGCTTTCCTCGCCAAACCGTTCAGCCTCGAAGAGCTGCAGATAGTAATAGACAATCTCGTAAACAGCTACAGGCGTATAAAGGGAAAGTATACAAACGTGCAGGAACAGGCTGACAACGTGACAACGCCAAAAGTGGAAGGCAACGACGAGATGCTCATGAAACGTATAATGAAGTCTATGAATGAACATATCTCCGACCCTGACTACAATGTGGAAAAAATGAGCGAGGACGTGGGAGTGAGCCGTGCACAGCTTCATCGCAAAATGAAAGAGATGACCGGTATCTCTACAAGCGAGTTCATACGAAACATCAGGCTCGAACAGGCGGCAAAGCTCATCAAGGAAGGAAAAATAAACATCACGCAAATTGCTTATTCTGTGGGATTCAACAACCAGACACACTTCTCCACCGTGTTCAAGAAACACTACGGAATGACTCCAAGTGAATATGCGGGATCAGAAAAACAAATTGAATGAATTATTATAAAAAATTACAAACATGAAGAAAACATTGATTATGGCTCTATGCCTCACACTCTTTGCTGGCTATGCCTATGCGGAAGACGGCTCGGCACTATGGCTAAGGGCCGCTTACAACAAGACAAAGGCTTTCAAAGCCTCATTCGACCCTAAGTACAAAAACTCTGTCGTGGAAAAAGCCGCTGACGAAATCAACAGATACTGGAAGGGAGACGAAGTGAAACTCATTGTAGACAACAGCCTCACTCACCTGAAAGACGGATTCACAATTGACAAGGGCACCATAAAGGCGGCAAAGCCCGTGGGACTGTATTACGGAGCTCATGAACTGATACGAAGACAGGAAAGCGGAACTGACTTGAAGACAGGCGACTGCATACCTGCATTCGGACTGAGAATTCTTAACCACTGGGACAACCTCGACCTCACCATAGAGCGTGGATATGCAGGAAAGAGCATCTGGCTTTGGGACGAGATTGAAGGCGCTTCGGCTAAAAAGATGAAATGCTCTGAGTCGCTCAGAACAAAGATCGAGGCATACGCAAGGGCTAACGCATCGATAGGCATCAACGGATCTGTGCTAAACAATGTAAACGCCTCGCCGAAAATGCTTTCAAGGGAATATATCAACAAGGTGAAGGTGATTGCAGACATACTGAGAGAATATGGCATAAAAACCTACCTCTCGGTCAACTTCGCCTCGCCTATGGTCATAGGAGGACTGAAGACTGCCGACCCACTCGAACCTAAAGTGGCAAAATGGTGGAAAGCAAAAGCTAAGGAAATTTACTCTATCATACCTGACTTCGGTGGTTTTCTCGTGAAGGCTAACAGCGAGGGACAACCGGGACCGGGCGACTACGACCGCACTCATGCAGACGGAGCCAATATGCTGGCTGACGCAGTGAAGCCATACGGCGGCATTATCATGTGGAGATGTTTCGTTTACGGAAACAAGCATAAGGGTGAAGACCGTGTAAAACAGGCTGTTACGGAATTCCTGCCCGTTGACGGAAAATTCCGTCCTAACGTCATTCTACAAAGCAAGAACGGACCGCTCGACTTCCAGCCCCGAGAGCCTTACGCTCCTGTTTTCGACGTAATGAAGAAGACACCGCTGATGGCTGAACTGCAAATCACACAGGAGTACCTCGGACAAAGCATACATCTTGTATACCTTGCACCAATGTGGAAGGAGTTTTTCCAGTTTGTAAAGCCTGAGTCTCTTGTGGGCATTGCAGGAGTGGCAAACATTGGCGACGACGCAAACTGGTGCGGCCATCACTTCTCACAGGCTAACTGGTATGCCTTCGGCCGACTGGCATGGAACCCGCTACTGTCGTCGGAGGAAATAGCCAAGGAATGGCTTTGTCAGACTTTTTCACACGAGAAAGACTTTGTGGAGCCTATGACAACAGTGATGACAGAAAGCCGTGAGGCATGCGTGGACTATATGATGCCCCTTGGCCTTCATCACATCTTCAAAGGCGACCATCACTATGGTCCTGAACCCGACGGCAACCAGCCACACTTCCCTGACGAGTGGAAACCCGTTTACTACCACAAGGCAGACCGCCAAGGCATCGGTTTCGACCGTTCCAGCCGTGGCACTGACGCAGTAAGCCAATACCGTGAACCGTTCCGCAGCCAGTACGATAATCCTGCCACCTGCCCTGAGGAATACCTTCTCTGGTTCCATCACCTGCCTTGGAACTATCGCATGAAGAGCGGCCGCACGCTATGGGCTGAGATGACTTATCTCTACAACCGTGGCGTGTCGGCAGTGGAAAGCCACATCGCCACATGGCATCAGATGAAGCCCTTTGTAGACAGCCAACGCTTTGAAGAGGTAGACCAGCGACTGAAGCTTCAGGAAGAGAACGCCCGTCTATGGCGCGACACCTGCCTTGGATACTTCCGTCAGTTCGCCGAATGATTGTCTTAAAAAATCAAAACTTTACAGGATAGGCGGGTGTCTCACCCGCCTATCCTTAGCCTGTAGATTTCAATTAAGGCGGGAAAGTAAAGAAAGTAATTATATTTGGAATGTGTTCAACTATTTAGGAATTAAGTTAATTTTTTACTAAAATATTTGGTCAAATTAATATTTTTCACTACCTTTGCCATTGAAAGGGTGAAGCACCCCTCTGTTTAATTAAAACTACATAAGACAATGGCTATTATAAAACCAAACGGAACACTAAGCGGCAGGGTAGGCGAACTTGTCTACCAATACCAAAAAGGAATGCTCACCGTGAGGCAAAGACCTGCCTCATATCGAGACAAGAAAACCGAAGTCCAACTCGCACAACGGGATAAGATGAAAGCGGCACAGCAACTATATCGCATCGTGAAAGAGGCGGTTAGAGGATGCTTTGAGTTCAAGAAAACAAACCAGCGTGACTGCGACTGCTTTATGAGCGCCAACATTCTTGAACTCGGTATAGTGGCGCAAGGTACACTGCCTACGCTCGGATGCAGGTTTGAAGACTGTCATGCCGTGTGTGACATCATTCAGGAAGACTGGAAGGAAGGAGACGTGCTTAGATTTGTGAGAGTGGAAAATGATAAAGTAAAAATTGAAGACAAAATCATTAATTCACCATTACAGGACAAGATAGAGGAAACAGTGGAGGAAGACGGATTTTACTGCTGGATCCATATCAGGCAAGGAAGGAAATATACCCATGTCTCGACACAAAAACTGTGCCAAAACACTCCCAAAACCCTACCTCAAGTAGGCTCTGCCTCCACTCTGCCTCCGCTGTGACTCTATACCAAAGTCGGTGTAAGTCTATACCAAAGTCGGTGTGGGTCTACTCAAAACGCCAAAATAGCCTATTTTTCCACCGAATTTGGTATTTTGGGACAACGGAACGGCATAAGAGAGACGACAGGCCATATATGTAACCAATAAAATCATAACACACATAAATAAAAAAAAATGGACAAAAAGCTAATATTAAATCATTTGGACTTCAAATATCCGGAAAAGCATATCAAAATGTATTTTTCTGCCAAAGACGATGAAAAACACTGTAGCGACAAACTCGACACCCTGCAGCAGACGCCGAAGGAAGTGATAGACATCTTCGGACAACAGGGTGGCTTCAATCTCGGGAAGCAACCGGTATTCGTGGGCTACAACTTTCGTTTTGACGGATTTGAGCCAGTGGACATCGACCTTTCAAAACCAGAAAACGCCACGTTCATGAGACGCTATTACCGTCATGAACTGAAAAGGGTTCTCAGCAAGCACGACGAACTCATCATAACAAAGCCGCGCATCACCGACGACCTACAGGTATGGAAACAGGCAGAAGGCGAGGTGCGCACAGTGAAATACAAAGGAAAGGATGTGAGAATTTGGGTTATGGACCGATTCTCGCTGAAGGTGCGACACGACTCGTTCAACCAGTGCCCATACATCATGGTGACCTACGACCGTCCCGCACTGCTCTTCAACGCCCCGCTAAGCATGCTTCTCGACGACGACGGCAGCGACCCGTTAGGACAGTCTAACGACCGTGTGACAGCCGATATGCTGCGACTCGTGATGACAAGACGGGAATATACCGATGAACATGGCAAGACACACGTGAGACGTAACATCGACAGCCTCGAGCATCTGCAGAGACACAACATAGGCTACGACCCCACAACCACAAGAGCCGTGGTTACAAAAAAGCTGAAACAAATACTGGCACTCGACCACGAGGCAAACAAGAAAACGGACGAGAGCCGATACGTGAAATACAAACAAAAAATCACGGACTTCCAAAAAAGATATCTGCTCGACAACGAACTAAGGAAGGTGTTCATCGACCTGGCGGACAACTTCCGTGAGGTCAACCCGCTACAAGTGGGGCAAGTGGAAGAAAGCAAAAGGATGCTGGTGTTCGGACACAACACTAAAGAACTGCGCCAACAACGCGGCATCAACAATGGGCCGGCAAGAATAAGTCCGCATGTGGCAGTGAAGCTCATTGCCATATACCCGATATCTTTGGAAAGAAAGGTGGCAGAACTGATTGGCGGATTCAAAAACGGAAGCTACCCGAAATATGTCAAAAACAATTCGAACAAAGAAGTGGGTAACTTGGTGCAGAAAACCATGTCGCACTACATCGGCACACAGGTGGACTATGCCGACTCGGCCCTACACATCAAGTTCTGGAACGAAGCCAACCCTTTGCCAGAGATAAAGGCGAGACTGCAGGACGAACATTACCGCAACCTCGACAAAAACTCACAATACATAGGAATTTACGTCACGCCAATACCAAAATACTCAAGCGAGAAAAGCCAGAAAATGGTTTACTACAAGGTGAAGGAGGCATTCCTGAACCTTGGAATACCAACACAGTGCATAGAGGCAAAGAAGATGACAAGAGGCATGGACGGTGACATACAAAAAGGCAAGCTGAACTTCATATACACTATGCAGAACATGTCAGTGGCAATGTGCGCAAAACTCGAGGGAATGCCTTGGCTTCTCGACGAGACAAAGAAAAACGACCTGGTGATTGGCATCGGGGCTTTCCGAAGCGACGACAACATGCAGTATATCGGAGCGGCTTTCTCGTTTGACAACACCGGAGCGTTCAACAGCTACAGATATTTCGCAAAGTCGCAGCTGCGGGAACTGATGGGAGCCATCGAAGAGGCGGTGCTCGAATATGCCTCCATAAACAACAAGCCCGAGCAACTCGTCATACACTATTTCAAACAAGTGAGCCGGCGAAATGAGTTCCAGCCAATAGAAGACATGCTCCACAGCCTCAACCTCGACATACCCGTCTATATCATCACCATTAACAAGACGGAAGCGGAAGACGTGGTGGCTTTCGACCCAAACAGTACTTACCGCAACTACAAGCAGGAGGAGAAACCAAGCCTCATGCCATATAGCGGTACTTACATCAACCTCGGGAAAACGCGTGAAGGCAGGGCACGCTACCTGTTATACAACAACACCCGATACGACGACAACAACTTCTCCCCTACCGACGGTTTCCCTTTCCCCGTTAAGCTCACCGTCAACTGCAATACAAGGGCTGGCGAGCCAGACTCGCAAACCATAAAGACGCTCATAGGACAGGTATACCAGTTTAGCCGCATCTACTGGAAGTCGGTGAAACAACAAGGACAGCCAGTCACTGTGTCTTATCCGGCAATGATAGCCGAGATTATGCCACACTTCGACAATCCCACGGTTTACACCAACGCCAACTGCCTGTGGTTTCTTTAAGTGAACAACCGAAGAAAAAGTCATGAATATGAACAGGCTGAACACTATACACAACATCATCTACGGTTACTTGCGCCCATGGCACAGGGACAACCTAATGAAACCAGACGAATACTGGAAGGAGAAAACCGTGGACACGAAAAAGGAGACTCCGTTTAACAATAGCCTCTTTTTCTCCCCACGGCTGCGCTACTACCAGTCGCTGATAGACCTCGACATAGACCAATTCATTTCCGAGGCCTCAAAGACGGTGGAAACCACTAAAAGCGAAAACATCGCACTGCTCAAGATGAAGGACACGAGAGAGGCTGTTGAAGCCTTTGCCAAGGCTGCCATTACGGAACAACGCATGACCGGCATAATGCCCGATGACATTCTCAATGACAATGCCGACCTGTTTGAGCAACAGGACAAGAAAGAGACATTCATCATCATGGACTACATAATCGTGGCCCTCGCCCGCTGCTACTTCTCAATGCAGAACGTATGCAGCAAATCCCTGTCGGACGACAGGGCTCTCGACCTTGCCACCTTCTGCACCTCCATTCTCGGACGCCAGCGGCTCTCGTTGCTCTCAAAAATCACATCCGATAAAGAACTCATTGGCGACAGCAACACTCCAGCTGAGATAAAGAAAACGCCAAAAACAAAGAAAACCAACGACGACACCAATGCATACACTGTAAATTACAGTTATAGCGGCAGCGACAGACCTTTGAGACTTAATACTGTATTGAATATACTAATCACTGAAAAGTGGATAGAGGAAGACACCAGTCCCGACAAATTCTTCGACTTTTTCAGCAACAAGGTGTGGCACTGCAACATAAAGTGGACAGCCTCAGCCTCCGTGCTGAGCTCTTTCCTTGAAGAACTATCAAAACAGCCTTTCATTAAGCTACGCAAGGAGTGCACCATGGCACTGATTGCCAAAAACCAGTTTGGCAAGTCCTTCGACTACCGTGGCACCACCGACAAGCACAAAATAGAAATAATAAACACGTGTATCTCCATACTCAATCCAAAACTGAGGCTCTCTTCCTCCCCTGACTTCGATAACGATGACGACGCCCCATTTTTGAAAGCACAAATACGCGAAGCCGGCTTTGAAACCAGGAAAAATGGGCATTGGGGGAAAAAATAACAAAAAACTGTTGCCGTTTCAGATTTTTATATATAAATTTGCACGTAAAAATGTTCTTCACTTCGCAAAATGGATAAAAACAAGACGAAATACGATTCGGGGGTAAACATTATGGGTAGCATACCTGACTACAACGTGATGTTAGACTATGTCAGTGACACTTACGGAGTCACCGACGGAAGTGCCGGTGCATTCCAATTTCGGACAGAAAAATCTCTCAAACGGTTTGTCTCTGCCATTGAAGCTTGCATATTGAAGTTTCGCAACGACACTCACCAACAGATGTTCTTCGAGGCGATAGCCGATAAGGAGTTCTCTTTTTCAGAGCGCCTTATTATCCTTTTTTGGCAATTGACCTATTCCAACTGCCTTTTTTCACTTATCACCCGTGAGGTATTTATGAAAGCTGTCTATTCAGGGCGAATCACCATAATGGCAGATGAAGTCCTTGCCTTCCTTCGCTATGTGAAAGAGACGAATCCCGGGGAATTGCAATGGAGCGACGACACTCTGAAAATCTCTGCAAGCAAATACCTCACCATTATGAAGAAACTGGGACTTGCCGAGGGTACGACAAGGAAAACCATACAGCATCCGGTGATTACCCAAAGGCTTTTTGTGTATTTTGTCAGGTTTGCCATCACCGTATGCCCCGACAGTCCCACATTGGACAACCCGTATATGGTTTTTTCCTTCAGCGAGCGGCAGACCATTATTAGCCGCCTGAAGAAAATAGAAAATATTCCTTATTGGGACATCACCCAAATAGGCAACGACATCAAAATAGACATCAAAAAACAATCGTGATATGGCATCATCATTCATACAAGACCATAACAGACTTTTCGCCGACCTGTCGGCAGAACTGAACCGCGATCTCGCCCGCCTTTCGCAAGAAGCCAACGGCGGCAGGAGCATCCTCTTTGTTTATCCTCCAGAAGACGAGGAGAAATACATCGGGGAGGCACGCCGGAGATATACCGATGGCTATGAGTTCATCGACCTTCGTGAGGTGTTCACTGAGTTTGTTGACTCCAAGGGACTTGACAAATTCAGGCGGCAATATAAAAACATGGGGTCTGAGGTGTTTGTCAGCCAAAACTATACTACAGGAACCTTTTACTCTCATCTTATGACACGCTTGGTTGAGGTGGCAGAAAAAGGGGTGTCGCCCATATTGGTACATACCGGTGTGATATACAACATGGGATTCTCAAACCAGAATATCATGGAAGACCACAACGTGATGCAGTTCCGCAAGCCGTTGGTATTCTTCTATCCGGCCACGATGAGAAACGAAACAATATATTTCCTCGACAAGCAACCAGCCTCAAAGTATCGCTGCGTTGTCGTAAAATAACCATACCCAACTGATTATGACAAAGATAAAAGACATACTCTCCATACATTTGGAGGAAGACATAAAGAGCGTCATCGACCTCAACCAGCAAGACGACAAAAGTGTGATTGACGAACTCGATGGCTTTATCCTCACAGAGAGCCTCGCCAAGCACCTTGCTGACTTCTGCGATTTCTACGTCTCAAACACTTCCCAGCCGGGACTTTGGCTGAGCGGATTCTATGGTTCCGGCAAGTCGTATTTCTCAAAGATGATCGGTTTTCTGCTGAAAAACCCGGTATTGAGCGGCACTTCCATCCGCGACCGCTTTGCAAATAAGCTCATCGGTCTGCCTAATGCCAGCCTGCTGCAAAACAGTATCAACGAACTGGGACGCTCCAAGAACCACGTCGTGCTTTTCGATGCCGCCAAGACAACCGGCAACCATGGCATCTGTTATATGATGATGGGAGCATTCCTGAAATCGCTCAACCTGAACGACGACTGGGTTGGCATCGTGGAGTTTAACCTCATCATGAGCGGGCGTTACGAAGCCTTCTGCGACAAAGTAAAGGAGAAGTTCGGCGAGCCATGGACAGCACGGCGAAAGAACATGGACCTTGTGTATGACACACTTGAAGACACCATGCTCGACGGCTTTTGTTCAGAAAACGCCTATGACGAGATGCGTGATGCCGCCAAACAGCGCATACAGGACTATGACGCCAATAAACTTCAGGAAGACCTGACCCGCTATCTTGAGAAGAACCCAGACCTGAGAATTGTCTTCATGATTGACGAGGTGAGCGAAGCCATTGCCCAACAGAAGATAAACATCCTCGACCTTGAGGGAATGGCAGAGTCCATTGCCGCTCTCGGAAGAAAGATATGGACCATTGCCATTGCCCAGCTGCAGCTCGACGATGTCATCAATGGCACAAACGTCAACAAGAGTCTGCTCACAAAGATTATCGACCGTTTCCGCAACCGCATTCCAATAGCGGCAGAGGAAGTTGACACCATCATCCGCAAACGCCTTCTCGCAAAGACTGCTGATGGAAACGCTATACTTCAAGACTACTACAAAAAGAACAGCGGACAGATTAGCGACATCACCAACTTAGTAGGCACCGGATTGAAAAAGACCACCGACGCGAAGACATACGCCGACTATTACCCGTTCTATGAGCATCAGTTCAAGATGCTGCAATACTTCCTGTTCGGCACCCACAAGTTAGTAAAGACCCAGGTAGGCACCCGTGGTATGCTCATATCCGCTTTCGACGTGTTGAAGAAGGAGACCATGGCAGACAGGGACATCTTCGTCCATGTAAACGCCTCGCAACTGTGTCGCAATGCAGAAGAATCCGTGCCGGAGTCACTGCGCGCAAGATACAATCAGGCTGACGAACATCTGACGGACATAAAACTGAAGTTTGTCGTAGGCCACGACATGCTGCAGACCATCCACTTCCTTACCGAGTCGGGTGCCAAGACCACGGTGGAGAACATAAGCCGTGCATACGTCAACTGCCCCAACGACTACTTTACAGTATTGGAGGAAGTGAAAAAGGCTTGCAAGAGACTCGCCGACGACGAGATACTGATTCTCTCCGGCGACGAATACCGCATCACCAGCGAGACCCAGCAACGCATCTTTGAGATGATGGCAAACTACGACGGCATTGCCAACTACCGCATCAAGGGCGAGATTACCAAGGAGGTGAAGAAGATGCAACTCGTGCGTCAGGCCCAGACTATCACAGCCGACTCCGGCAATGTTACCTTCACACTACAGACCGACGGCGGCGAGCCTTTAAATACCGGAGGCAATCCGAATATGAAAGTCGTGTTCCACGACATCCTTAATGTCAAGCCTTCGCTTGGAGAATATGTTGACAAGGTGAAGGAAGAGACCCAGTCGGACAAGAATACAATCTGCGTCATTCCCTCGCCCGACTATGCGTCTGAAATACAGCAGGCAGCGGAAACCATCCTGCGCATCCTATACATCAAGGACGTGCCCAACCTCACGGACGAAGAAAAGAAGGTTGTGGCGGAAATAGTCGGTACGCTCGAGGACAAGACAAGACAGCTGGAGCAAGCCATAGTAAAGTCATACGACGAAGGCCGGTTGGTGTATCTATACAATGTGAGCATCATGCAACAACAGAGTGCCCCTCAGATAATCAAGGACACTGAGCTGAAGATGTACGACAATATCTATACCAAGCGTCTTGGCGGAACTCTCAAAGACTCCATTGCCCTGCAACTGCTGAAAGTGGGTGCCAACCAACTGCAGAACACCATTGGCTCACAGCCCGATTTCCAGTTCTTCGACACCTCGGGACAGTTCATTGGCGACCAGTTGCCTGTCATAACTGAGATAATGGCACACACGGCAACCTATAACAGCGGTGCCGATCTGGAGCGCGACCTTGGTGCGGCTCCCACAGGCTACACGTTCGGAACAATATTCTCCACACTTGCAGCACTCTTCCGTGCCAGCAAGATAATCATCAAATACAACAACCAGGAGTATCATTCCTGGCAGCAGGACGGAGCGAAAGAGCCTTTCATGACAGCTCGCAACTTCCAGCGGGCCTCGTTTAAGGCTGTAACCAAGAGCCTCGGCTATAACGAAAAGCGCGACATCGTTGACACCCTGAAGGACTGCAACTTCAAGCAACTCACGGGTAGCAACCTCAGCTACAACATGAACGACTTTGAGCTGGTGGATGCCATACGTCTTCTTGCTGTGACTGAGATACAGAAGGTGAACAATAACATCTGCAACGACGACGAGCGCGAACGGCTCTTCCGCCGCAGCATAGCCGCCAAGGATCTGCTGTTACAATATGCCAAGACAGTGACCGACACCAACTATTTCACCACGGCACGCACCTTCCTCAACGACAATGACAATGAGGAGTTCGTCAATGCTATAGACAAGATTGAGAAGGACATTCGTTTCATCAATGAAAACCTGAAGACAATAGAAGGACAGAAAAGCTATCTCCTTGACGTAAAGGACGAGATGGAGTTTGTAGGTATTCCGATGCAGGCTTTTGACACGTTGAACGAGCGTTACTCAAAGATGTTGGAGAGCGACCCTGTGCATAACTATCAGCAGATGCAGCAAGTGGTCCAGCAGGTGCGCGACCTCTACTACCAATACATGCAGCAATATGCCGAAAGCATGACCCAAGGGTATTGTGAACTCGACGGCAAGTTGGAGCAGGTGCGCAAGAAGGCGGAAGAATATCCCAAGGAGTGGAATGCTTCCCTCATTACCAAGCTCGATGACAAGCAGAAGACGTGTCGCCGCTACGCAGTGACAAAGATAGAGTTGAAGCACTACGACATCCGCTGCTGCCGCTGCCATCTGCAGCTTCGCGACATCGACAACGCCATCAAGATGCTGCCGCAGTTACAGACCGAAGCTGACGTGTTTGACACCGAAGTAAAGACTACGGCTTCAACGCCGCCGCAGCCTCCCACGCCAAGTCCAAGTCCCGGACCGCAGCCGCAGCCACAACCTCAGCCACAACCCACTGTACGCAAGCTACGCAGTCAGCTGCCCACCGGACAGCTGTCAGTGGCGCAGTACAAGCAATGGCTGAAACAGCAGTTGGCGATGGTCAACAGCTATGACGAGAAAGACATTTTGAAGTTTGACGAGTAAAAAACAATAGAAGATATGAAGATACAGACTCTTACAATATCCAACTTTAGGTGTTTCAAGCACTATCATCTTGAATTCACACCAGGCACTACGATAGTTATCGGGCGCAATGGTGCAGGTAAGTCAACGTTGATAGACGCTCTGAAAATTGCACTCAGTTTCATCTTTGCCAGCAACAAGGAACTGGGAGATGACTTCTTGTCAGCAGGAAATCCGTCTCTTTCCATCAATTCATTTGATGAGCATGACTTCCGAATGGATGAGGAAACACGAACTATCGCCCCAGATGCAGGTATCAAGGCTAAGGCTTCTTATAACGGCACAAGCCTTGAATGGGAAATCTACAAGCGTTCAACAGCCAATGCAGCCCTGTATTCTTCAAAATACAAAGAAGCATTTCGCACTTTCACTCATCAATGGAATGCCCGAAATGCAGATTTGCCATTGTTGGCATATATTTCCGATTCGTTTCCTCACAAGAACATAAAGGAAACGAAATACGCCATAGAGACAGTTTCCAAACCTACTATGCCACGCAACTTCGGTTATTACCAATGGGACTTGTCATCTGCGTGTACTTCAATATGGGAACTGCGCCTATGCAACAAACTTTCAGTATATATACAATATAAGGTGAAGCAAATGGAGCTTGTAGCGACTGGAGACAAACTCCGTGACAACGAGCCTCAATATCATGAGGTAAAAGAGGCGTTGCGTCAATTGAACGAAAGATATTCTGATTTGGAAGAGGAGGTACTATTTGTCACCAACCGCCTGAAGACTTTTTCTGAAAAACTTCCAAACTTGCAAGATGAAGGATATGTCATCAGCAACTTTTCTCCAGTCGCCTTAAAAGACGGATATGCCCTTAACCTTATATTCGACAATGGCAAGGAGTGTCTCCTCAAAAACCTCCCGGCAGGTTATTGCCGCCTATATTCCATCGTGCTCGACTTGGCATATCGCGAATATATCCTCAATGGCAACAAAGAGTCACAGGGAATCGTCATGATCGACGAAATCGACTTGCATCTTCATCCTTCTCTTGAACAAGAGGTTGTGGGATGCCTACAAAACGTATTCCCTTTGGTACAGTTTATACTTACTACCCACTCTGCTGCTGTTATTGCCAACCTTGACACGACGAAAAAAATAAGCGATGTAGAAACGAGAGAACTCATCAGTGCCAACCAGATTATATTCATGCAAGAAGACCAATCGGAAGCAAAGATACTCCCCGTAATATTCGGGTTAGACTACAACGCCGCACTTCGTGATTTTATGGGTAGCCCATCGCGTAGCAAAGAAATGAAAAAGAAGGGTGATGAATATCTGACCTATCTTTCTTTGGGGCTAACTAAAGAAGCTGATTCAATTATCAACAATTTGATTCAGTCTTTAGGAATTGAGCATAAATATGTAATGGAACTACAAGAAAAGGCGAAGGCGTATGAGGTACATTGATAAATTCGGGCATCATAAAGAAGCACTGGAAAAGAACATATTATATTTGAAGTCTATTTATAGCAGAAATATAACTTCTCCAGACCCTTCACCCGCCGACGGGAAGCGTTCCTATAAGTCATTTAAGAGATTTAAAAGACAATGGTTGCCATTACTTTTTGAAGAGCAGTCTGATTATGGAGCAAGCCGTTGCTGCTATTGTATGAGAAAACTTGGCAATCAAACCAGCGTGGAACATATTATACCCAAGTCTTTGTCTGGAGTGGAAGGACAGAGTCAGTATGTATATTATTCATCTTTTGCTTCTGCTATTAGAGACCATATTATTATGGCAGACCTGTTCGCGCAAAAAACATTTACTTCTGTCGATGAAATTGACAATGAATACCGTATGCCTCACACTACAGGTTTGTCAAATCTCGTTTTGTCATGTGATGGCAAAGGTGTTTTTGGATCTGATGGTTGTTGCTGCAATAATAAACGGAAAGACGATAAGATTATGCCAATTATGATAATGGAACAAGCTAACACTGATGTGAAATATGATCCTAATGGCATAATGACTATATCGTGTGACGACGGTTCTCTAAAGATGATAACAGACGAATTAAATTCTGACACATTAAAAGAAATTCGCTCTGTGTGGTATCATCTAAGTAAAATCAACAAGGACATATCCAATGCTTTATCAATGCCAATGAAAGAGCGTATTGAATGGTTTAAGGCCGCATACAACACCTCTAATTTTAGTACTCTGAAAGAGGATGTAAGAAGGTATAGTGGGTTTGGTGAAAAGGCCAATGCTGATACTTATTGAAAATTACTGCTCGCTTACGATTGGTTTTACTATTATTCCGAATATGCAAAACAAAGAAAACCTTCATTACATTAATAAGATATAAACAAATAATATATGAAACTGATAAACCACGTTCTTGACATACGTCGCCTGATACAACAGGCATTTGACAACCGCTTTTCACGGATGGGACTGAGGGCTGACGCGCCTGTGGATGCCTCGGCGCTACAAGAGGAACAGAAGGAGAAGCGGGTGAAGCTGGAGGAGATTATGCAGAGCCACCTCAAGGAGACTGGCGGAAACTATGCTGTGGCTCGTCAGGCCACCATCAACGAGTGTGTATTCACGCTCTTCAACCGCATTGCCGCCATCAAGGTGATGGAGGCGAAGGAACTGTTTCCGGAGATTATCACCCGGCGCAAGGAGAATGCGGGACGATCGTTTGAGCACAACGCATGGCTTGAGGAGCACCCCGAGGAACGTGGGGCGGAGCGCGAGGGACTGAAGCATTTCCTCAACGACCAGTTCGACCGCCTCGGCGAACACATTCCGCTCTACCGCAGCGACTATCCCTACGCCCTGCTGCCCACTGCCGACGAACTGAATGAGATTATCGAGAAGTTCAATGCGGTGGAAGAGGACGCTGACTGTGGCGAGGACGTATGGAAGGGCGACGACATACTTGGTTGGCTCTACGAAAACTTCAACGCCGTGGAGAAGGCGGCACTGAAGCAGAGCGGCGACAAGACAGAGTATGACAAGGTGTCGCTGCAGAGCCAGGTTTATACTCCGGCTTGGGTGGTGAAGTTTCTTGTGGACAACACGCTCGGCAAGGCGTATCTTGAAATGTACCCCGACAGCAGCATCAAAGAGAAATACCAGATTGCCAATGCTCCTGACCATCAGGTGCGCCACCCCAAGGATGTACGTGAGATGCGGGTACTCGACCCTGCCTGTGGTTCGGGCAACTTCCTCATCTATGCCTTCTCGCTGCTCTACGACCTCTACCAAGACCAGATGGACAACTACGGGCGCGACTACAGCCGACGCGACATTCCGAAGATGATAGTGGAATACAACCTCTACGGTATGGACCTCGACGAGCGTGCGGCACAGATAACGCAGATTGCCCTCTTCATCAAGGCTCGCGTGCTGGGCGGACATCGCAGCCACTGGCCAAGCTATACCCATGTGGTGAGCACGCATTTCTCGCTGCCGACATACGACGAGGTGAAAGTATCGTTCGGCTATGACACCTCGTGGCTGCAACGTTATGATGCTGCGGCAAACAAGATATGGAGCGACCTCTCATCGGCGCATAAGTTTGGATCGCTGGTAAGGGTGGAAGAGCAGTTGGACGAACTTGCCCCTGATGACGACAACCACATGCTGTTCTCTGCCGAAGAGATGAATTCGCTGTTCAGTGGACGCAACGAGCTGAAGACCGTCATTCACAACCTCGTGGACGAATGGGGCAAAGCAAACTCCTTCTCTCTCTTAAAGTCGTCGGAGGCAAAGACCTTCCTCGACATCATCAGCCAAAAATACGACGTGGTGGTTGCCAATCCACCTTATACCGACAGTGCCGACTTCGGCAAGGAACTGAAGGCTTTCGTGGAGGCTAACTACAAAAAGCCTTATAAATTCAACTCCAACCTCTATGCCTGCTTTATCAAACGGTGCTGCGAGTTGGCGGGAATGGAGGGAAAGGTGGGAATGATACATCCTCATACGTTTATGTTTATCAAGACCTTTGAGGATGTCCGCAAGTTTATGATTGAAGAGACACATATCAATGTGATGGTTGATTATGGGCTTGACAGAGTCAATCTATTTGGTCCTGGCATTCTGCTTGACGCTACGTTCTATACACTTGATATGAACAGGCAGGAAAAAACAGATGGCATCTATTTCAACATTACTGCCAACCAGCAAGAGAAATACAAAAAAGGCTCGCTCGCTGAAGCATACGACGATTATCTGAATAACCGTCCCAACAACCGTGTCTATACCCTCCCTCAGTCCAAGCTGAAGGGCATCAAGTCATATCCTTTTATCTATTGGATTAGCGATGAGTTTAGGAAGAAGTTTGGAAGTGATGCTTTAGATGATATCATTTTTATTAGACAAGGCGGTGCAACGGGTAATAATGAAAGAACACTTCGTTTTTTTTGGGAAGTAGGAAAAGATAATATTTCGTATATTATTGGGGACAAAAAGGATTATGTCTTCTATCCTAAGGGTGGTCCATTCAATAAATGGTATGGCAATAATTGGATCGTTTTAGCGTATAATAATCCTGACATGTATGAATATCTAAAATGTCACGGAAACCGTCTTCCAAGTGAATCTTTCTATCTACAAGAAGGCGTAACGTATTGTAGCAGTGGAAGTCGGGGATGTTCTTTTAGATATCTTCCTTCAAATCAAGTTATTAGCGGTGCAGGGCCAGGAATATATCCCAGTGATAAGTTTAACAATATCAATTATTATCTTGGTTTTCTAAACTCTAAACTTTCATCCTATCTACTTGAATGTTTAAACCCAACTGTTAATGTTACACAAGGAGATATAAAACGAATACCTTTTGCTATTCCATCCGCTTCAACCGAGATTTACATTGAACATTTAGTTAATAATTGTGTCAACATCAAGAAGCATCTTTGCCAATACTCTATAATAGAGCCACTATATAAGGCTTCTCCCATATCTATTGAAGCAGATGCTCCCACCTGCATCTCCAACTACTACACCTACGAGAACGCTCTCTTGACTCAAATCCTCTTAAACGAGTCTGTCATCAACAAAACCGTGTTTGAGGTGTATGAGTTGAGCGAGCACGACAAGCAGATGGTGTTGGAGAAGGAAGGAGTGCCCGTGGGCGACTTGCCCGTGAGCAGTAGTGCCAAAGCTGCCTATAGGGAATGGCTGACGGGAAACGAGGAGTTCCCCGTCAGCGACGAGGTATTGGCACATCTCGACAACTTGGAAGAGAACGACGAGCAGCCTCGCATCACCGACTTCGAGACACTCTATCAGAACAACAACGAGTGGGAGGAGTTCTGCATCAAGCACAAGATGAACCCCGTGGAGGTGTGGTGGCAATTCAAGAATGCCAACATACTGCCCCCGCAACGCACACAGACCTTGGCATTCGAACTGCTTACGGACGTCATCCGAACCGTGTTGGCAAAAGACGATGACGGAGTAATACCCCTCGGCGACAAGCTCGGCGAGGAACGCCTTGCCATCCGCATTGAGCGTGAGATGATGGAACGGGGCTATTCGCCGGCACAGTTCAACCAAGTGTGCCAACTGTTGGGCTGCCCCTTGGAGAAGTACCTGCAGGAACGCTTCTTCCAGCAACTCAGCGACCATCTGAACCTCTTCATGTATCTGCCCAAGACCCCATTCATCTGGCATCTCTCTACGGGCAGCCACCACGCCATGGAGCTGTACGTGAGCATCTACAAATGGAACCGCGACACGCTCTACCGTGTGCGCTCCATCTATGCCGCCAACCGCGAGACCTCCATCAGCGACCGCCTTAACTCTCTTGACACCTCCACCACCGAGGGCCGCATGGAGGCACAAGAGCTGAAAGCCCAGCTTGCCGAACTGAAGGAGTTCTGCCAGAAGGTGGACGACCTGCTCGCCTCCGGCTACGATCCCAAGCTCGACGACGGTGTGGGCAAGAACATCGCCCCACTACAGAAGCGCAAGATGCTCAGCTACGAGGTGCTCAACGCCGGACAGCTGAAGAAATATCTGAATGCAGATTGGTAAAAATATAATCATTATTTGAATCATGGAACAATATAAAATACCCCACTTACCTCTTGGATATGATTTGGAGACCAAGGAGGTTTTAAAACAAGTCAACCGTTCTAACAAGAAGTTGGCAGAATTGAAAGGTGTGGCAAAAACCATTCCTAATGAAAGAATACTTATTAGTTGCCTAACTTTGCAAGAAGCCAAGGATAGTTCAGCTATAGAGAATATCGTGACAACACAAGATGATCTCTATCAAGCAGGGTTGGACAATCAGTCAATCCTTGTCAGCGCAGCAGCAAAAGAGGTGCTGAGATATAGGGAGGCAATATCTCATGGGTTCAACTTAATAAAAGAGAACAATCTGCTTACAATAAATACAATAAAAGACATACAGCGTGTTCTTGTTAAAAACAACGAGGGGTTCAGAACCGTTCCTGGAACGTCTTTAAAAAGCAGTGTTGACGGACGTATTGTTTATACTCCACCCCAGGATATTGACACGATAAATAGGACTATGAACAATCTGGAACAATTTGTCAATGATGAAAAATTGTGCGACTATGACCCTTTAGTGAAAATGGCAATAATCCATCATCAATTCGAAAGCATCCATCCATTTGGAGACGGGAATGGAAGAACTGGAAGAATTATGAATATCTTATATCTGATACAAACAGATGTATTGGATATGCCCATTCTCTATCTGAGTCGATTCATCACTCATCACAAAGCAGATTATTACAGACTTCTACAAGCTATACGTGATAAGCAAAATGACAATTTTAAGGAATGGGAAGAATGGATTCTGTTTATTCTCAAAGGCATAGAGGAAACAGCGATTTTTACCATTGATATGGTAAAGGGAATATCTAATCTTATGATTTCATTCAAAACAATAATAAGACCTGCATTTGGAAAGAAATATAAGCACGACCTCCTCAATAACCTGTTCTTTCACCCCTATACAAAAATCGAATTCTTGATGAATGACTTATCTGTTTCAAGACCTACAGCATCAAAATATCTGGAAGACCTTACAAATATGGGATTACTTGAAAAAGTTAAGATGGGTAAAGAAAATTATTTCATCAATACAGAATTGGTCAATCTTTTTATGACAAGAGGAGAGTATGGTCAGCAAACTGGAGAAACGATTATCACGCATAAAGAAATTGGCAATTCCTTACTATAAGAAAGACAACATGAAAAGAAATTCGTGATTTCTTGTTATGAAAGAATGAACGTGTAAAGAAAATCGTGATTTTTTGTTATGAAAGAATGGACGTTTAAAGAAAATCGTGATTTTTTGTCATGAGTGACATAACATGAAAAGAAAATCGCAATTCTTTTATATATAAAGAGGACAGAACATGATACAGAAGTGGTTCATTGATGACATACAAAGGGTGCTCGGAGAGCATCGCTACATAGTGGTGACTGATGCACGAGGCGAAGGCTACTACTTGCTCAACTACTTGCCGCAAGAGTATATGCTGATAGCCGTCAAGGACGAATGGGGCGAGATAGAGGCAAAATATCTTGCTGAGTCGAAGTACAGGAATCAGAAGGTGGTATTCTACGCCAAGAAAAAGGCGGAGAAACTCACTTTCCTTCAGGAATATGTGCAGACGGCAGGACTGTTGGCATTGGATGACATGGAGGCGTACATCAGGCAGAAACTTTTTGACGCCACTGGCAAGAACACTACTATAGCACGCGAGAAACTGTTGTTGGCGGGAAAACTGAGCGAGGGGAAAGACCTGAAATGGTGGATTTCGGTGGCAGAGGGCATTACCGAGCCGCTGAACATGAAAGAAAGCTTGTTGCCTTTCTTGTATGCTCCCAATGACAAAAGAAAGGAGATGGACGACACACTATGGAATGTGTTCCGTGACGAGGTATATAATATAATAGGTAAGACTCCAACCGAACAACCTGCAGACGTTTTGGCGCACGAGGTGGTAAATGTCATGTTCCAACGTATAGTTGACAACACGATAGAAGGCTTGCTGCTCGATGTGTATTACCAATGGGCCGACAGCGCGGAAAAAGTTGACGTGCTAAGAAAATGTGTTGAAAGCTATACTTTGAATGTTGACATCGATACACTGGAGGTGCATCCCGACCATCCGTTTGACTTTCTTGACCGCAAGTTGATGAAACAGTTGAGCAATGCCATAAAGTCAGGGCAAGACACAACAGACATTGTCAAGTATATACAAAAACGTTCTGCAAGCCGGAAAGCAAAGGTGTTCAAACCGCAATGGCTCAGTAGTGTGCTGACACTCTGCACCTTTGAGATGAAGGACATGAACGACATTGACGATTACACCAAAATGGCAGAGTTCTACAGACAGAACTTCTCGATGCTTGACACTGCCATGAGGAAGATATACGTAGCTTGGCTGAACGACGAGCCTACCCTACGCCCACTGCAAGAACACTATACCCAACTGAACAAGGAACTGCTGACAAAATGGTATTCCTTGAACGGGAAATACACACCGACACAGGCGGGCATTGTTGCCAATGCTCTCGAAGGCGACAAACGCACGGCAGTTATCGTATGTGACGGGCTGCGCTTGGAAATCGCCGAGTGCGTAGCAAAGGGCTTGACTGACAAGGATATGATGATAAGCAGGAATGTGGCTTTGGCGGTTCTCCCCTCTGTCACAGAGAACGGAATGAGTGCGTTGTTTGGATGTGAGGAACCTACAACAAATACACAGGCAAGGTTTGCCAACCTAAAGAAGGTATGTCCAGACGTGGAGATTCTACCTCTGGGCATGTTTGGCGAAGGCACAACGGCCAAGAAGTTGGTACTCACCTATGGAGATATTGACGAAGTGGGTGAAAAGAAGCAGATGGGCGGCCTTAAGGACATTGACAATTATGAGACAGAACTGCGAGAAAAGACAAAGACGCTCTTCCGTCTTGGCTATGAAAAGGTGGTGCTTACAACCGACCATGGCTTTGTAATAACAGGCATTCTTGACGAGGCAGACAAGGAACCACGACCTAATGGTCAGATATTGAGGATAGAAGAGCGGTTTGTGCTGACAGACAATCCATTACCTTCAACAAAGCTCATTGAAAATGAAGGCAGATACTTTGACAGTAATTATCAGTATTATGCCCGCACCGACAAACCATTTGTCACACGTGGAGCATACGGTTATGCCCATGGAGGCTTTACCCCACAGGAGTGTATCATCCCGGTATATGAACTCACCAAAAAGAACGATGACTTTACGTTTGGCATTGCAATCTCCAACAAGAGTGAACTAAGGAATATCACTGGGAATTACTTCACCGTAAAGTTGAAAGCTGATAGATGTGACGAGAGCCTGTTTACACAGAAAAGGAAAATAAAGGTGATGCTTTTTGCAGGCAACAAATTGGCAGATGGTAATGCGCTACATACCATGAAACCTGGTGATACGTTTAGCCAGGAATATGAATGGAGCGACGGAATAGACAAAGTGGTTATCACTGACAAGGAAACAGCTGCACAGATTGACAGTTGTGAGATAAGAAAATCGTCATCAAGGGATATTGATGACCTGTTCTAAACAAAAAAAGTATTGAAGACATGATAGAACTTGACTTAAAACTTCTTGACCTGTTCAAAGGATATGTAGTGCGCAAGGATGTAGTGCGCAGTGTGAAGGGAGGAGCAAATGTTCCTGTGTTTGTGCTGGAATATCTGCTTGCCAACTCTTGCAGCACGGATGACGAAGAGAAAATACAGGAGGGTATTGAAAGCGTGAAGCGCGTGTTGCATGATCACTATGTCAATCCCGACGAGGCTACACTTGTGCAGGCGAAGATTCGTGAAAGAGGCACATATAAGATTATCGACAAGATTTCCGTGAGACTTGACCCGTCGAAAGACAAGTACTGGGCGGAAATGTCAAATCTTGCCATCCATGATGCCAATATCTCGGAAGAGATTATCAGCCAGCACGAGAAGATGATGCTGGGCGGCATCTGGGCTATCATAGACATTGACTATGACAATACCATAGTAATCGGCAAGAAGATATATCCTTTTGTGGTAAGCAAGGTACGACCGATACAGTTGTCAAACTTTGAGGAAGACAAAGTGGCAAGAGCACGCGCCATGTTCTCAAATGAGGAATGGCTAAACGTGTTGTTACGCAGTGGCGGATACGAACCTGAATCGGAAGGAATGACAGAACGAATGAAAATGTTGCTGCTCTCAAGGTTCATTCCTTTGGTGGAAGCCAACTTCAACATGGCGGAACTGGGTCCACGATCGTCAGGAAAATCATTTGTTTTCAAGGAGCTTTCTCCTTACTCTATGCTCGTCAGTGGCGGACAGGGAACGGCAGCGTCGCTGTTTGTCAACAATGCCAACGGACAGATTGGAGCCGTCGGGAAATGGGACGCGATATGCTTCGACGAGTCAACCGACGAACTGTTCAAAGACCGTGAGGTGGTGCCACTGATGAAGGACTATATGGAGAGTGGCTCTTTCTCAAGAGGCGGCAGGTCGGGCGAAAAGGCAGCCAACGCTTCCATCATCCTGAATGGCAATATCAATCAGCCTGTTGAAACGGTGCTACAGACATCCCATCTGTTCTCACCTTTCTCAGACAAGATTTGCAACGATACCGCTTTTCTGGATCGTATCGGATTTTTCCTGCCTGGATGGGAGGTTATGAAGTTTGCCCCTTCCAACTTCACCAACCACTTTGGTTTCAGTACAGACTTCTTCAGTGAGTTCCTGCATACACAACGCAAAACAACCTATACTGATGCCATAGACAAATACTTTACGCTTGGCGCACAGATGAAACAGCGAGACACGAAACCGGTGCGCAAGACGGTGTCGGGACTTATCAAACTGATGCACCCGGACGGAGCGTTTACCAAGGAAGACGTGCGCAACTATCTTGTATGGGCAATTGAGATGCGCAGAAGGGTGAAAGAGCAACTCAAGAGAATAGGCGGTATGGAGTTTTGGGACACTAACTTTTCATACATTGACAAGGAGACACAGGAGGAATTCTTTGTGGCAGTACCGGAAGAGCGTGGCACAAACCTGATAGAAGATGCACCTCTTGCACCAGGCACATGTTATACAGCGACAAGCAATGGGGATAAGGTGTCGTTAGTGAAAATAGAGGTTATATCCATTCCTGGCAATGGAAAACTAACCATCTCCGGCAGCTCATCGACAGAAGCAAAGGAAGACATAAGGAATACCTATAACTATATACGTGCAAACGAAAAGACTATATTGTCGCAGCATCATTCACTTGCGAATATAGATATTACGGTACAGATAACCACAATGCTTGGCATTGGAGTGCATAAAGGCATTGGTGGGGCTACATTCGCAGCTATTGTGTCGTCGGTATTCGGAAGAAACCTGAAAACTGCCCTTGGTGTAATTGGGAATATCAGCATAGGCGGCGCAATAGAACGCGCCATGAACTTCAACGACAGAGTCTCAATGTTGTCAGAGAACGGTGCGAAGAACGTATTGGTGCCTATGGACAATCTCTCGGAAATGGCCACTTTGCCACCATCCATCCTCGGCAAGACGGATATTCCTTTCTATGCGAATACGCAGATGCTGATTCAAAAGATGATTTAGTTTTGTCAGACGCTTACGAATTATGATTTTTTTAGAGTTACGTTTGAAAACAGCGAGCTTGGACGTATGAAACGGCTTCTCCCTATTTATTTTCGTTTCAGGAGTACAGCGGCAATTATTGGTGCACCTACCAACGCTGTGACACTGTTAACGGGCAAGGCCCCCTCGAAACCAGGAAGACGTGATAAAATGCAACAGAGAAGGGTGAGCGATATACCGCTTATTAATGTTGCCGGCATAAGCCAACGATGGTCGGAGGTGCGGAAAACAGCACGGGCAAGATGTGGAACAGCAAGCCCCACAAACATTATAGGACCGCAATATGCCGTTACAACTGCGGCAAGCAATCCTGACGAGAGAATCACCATTATGCGCGAACGCCTGATGTTCAATCCGAGATTTCGGGCATAATTATCTCCTAACATCAATATATTCATAGTTTTTATCAGCAACATTCCCATTGGAAGGATGATGGACATCAATAAGGAGAAGACTACGAGTTGGGTACCAGAGGTACGGGTGAAACATCCTAATCCCCATACAACGTATGCCTTGACATCTTCTTCGGCACTGAAGAATTTTAGCACTCCTATTATCGCCGTAGCAAGATATCCCGTCATCACACCTATGAGAAGAAGAGTGACATTGCCACGTACATACTGAGCCACAAAGACTATCAATGCCAAGATGGATAGAGCACCAACAATGGCAGCAACCGTAATCGCCACATCTCCCACATATCCCAAACGGCTGAGTGCCACACCTCCAAGCGATGACGAGAGCAATACGACAAATGCCACACCGAGCGATGCCCCGTTGCTGACACCCAAGACTGATGGTCCGGCAAGAGGATTGCGGAATACCGTCTGCATCTGCAATCCACTCACCGACAGACCTGCTCCTGCCAACAAAGCGGTTATGGTCTGCGGCATGCGCGAGTTCCATATTATATTGCTCCATATTGTCATCTCGTCTTCTGTATATCCTTCAATGGGCAAATCGAGCACTATCCCCACAATGGCATCAAGAGGAATGGACACAGTACCTATGAACAGATTTGCCACAAAGAGCACGGCGGACAAGACGACGAGCGAGAGCATCGTCAGAAAACTTAACCCTGGCTTTAACATATATCTTTCTTATCTTCTCTTTTCTCCTTACAATATTTTATAGAATGTGGGGGTATATCCCTTTGGCATGACCTCCGGATGGAAGATAGCAATAAAATCCGCCAACACCTTGTCGGGCATCACGGGAGATATTTCATAATACGGTGTGGTTTTCATATTGCAGTATATCACCTTCCTGTCCCTGAAAGCCTTGAACAAGACATTGCGAGACTCTGACTTCTGCAATGCCTCGTAGGAGAACTCACCTGGATAACTGTTGAGTATGCGCCAATAGTCTGCTTTGGCAGCCTTGGCATACATTGTCTCAAAGTCGATGGGTAGACCTCCTGTGTTATCATCGTCGATGACATAGTCGGCACCGGCGTCACGGAATACCTGCGCAAGATAGTTCTTTCCTCCCACAGCATGCCAGTTGCCACCATGCATCTCACCACTGAATATGGAAGGACGCTCACCGCCAACAGCCTCAACCTTAGTTTTCAGTGAATTATATCTGTCGGCAATATCGCTGAATATCTTGTTAGCCTCCTTTTCCTTGCCTATGAACATTGCTACAAACTTTATCCACTCAGCCTGTCCAAGAGGGTCAAGTTCCTTATAACCAAGATGCGGCACGAGAGTAACTCCCGTCTCCTTGATGGCATCATATCCTCCACGCTTGAACGGTGATATGAAGATTATATCGGGTGCAGCCGCCATTACCAGTTCCGGGTCAAAGTTGCCTTCCATGCCAATCTTCACTATTTCTCCCTTTTTCACTCGCTGCAAAATGTCTTTGTCAAACAGATTTTTCGTGCCTGTGATTCCTTTTACCACATCATGAGCATTCAGGATGGTGAAGTTGGAGAGCTGAAGCATGGTCATGAGGATAGTGCGCTTGACTGGCACATCAATCCTTGTATATCCATCGGGAATATCTGCCGCATCAATTTCTGTGTTCACTAATGCAAAGCGATATGTCATACCCTTTGATTTCTGCGGGTCTTTGACATCGACAAGACGGATTCCGTTGTCAAGCATCCTCACCGTAAAGCCTTTGGCATATTGTGGTTTCACCTCAACGATGGAGTCAGCAGCACTCTTGTTCAACTCTTTCCTGCTTCCCTTGCCCGTACATGATGCGGCAATTAGTATTACTGCCATCATCACAATGAAATTCAATATTTTATTCATCTTTCAAAATAATTATTTCAAGTTGTTCTTTTGTCATTATATGGTTGCATGCCTTATGGCAATAATCTGTCAATACTTCCACAAATCTCCCGATATTGTCTTGAGGAATGATGTCCCATAGTTCCCGTGCCAAAGTGATGTTACGGGCCTTTGCCAAAACCGTTTTGTCACATCCCGACTCTTCGAGCATCGAGACGATAAAGTCACGGTCCATCGTGCTGCGGCGACTATGTGTATCGAGATGTCCAGCGGCAAGTTTCACTGCCTTACCTATCATCATGACAAGGTGGACATGAGGAATAGACAGTTCCCTTGCAATGGTGATGGTGGCTCCAATGTAGTTGCCATATTCCACAAAGCACTGCGGCGGAAGGGTGGAAAAACGCGAGCGAACCATACGCTCACTCTTTGCACCACTGTTGATTACAACCTCCCCACATCCCGAAGCGGCAGCCACCGTCATGCATTTTCTTATGCTCTCTACAAAAGCATCCTCAGAGAATGGCTTTATTATGCCCGACACACCCACTATGGATATTCCACCCTTTATTCCAAGACGGGGATTGAATGTCCTTTGTGCCAGTCGTTCTCCGTCAACAACGGATATTGTCACCTTGACGTGGACATTACCAAGATTACGATGAATCATCTCGCGAGGCACACGATTGATAGCCGCCTCGCCTGGGGGATAGTCGAAACCGGGAAGAGTAAACCGCCCTACTCCATCGCCACCGACAATGACAAGCGAACCTTCATTTGGCTCCACCCACGCCCTTATCTCAGCCCCATTGGTCACATCCGGGTCATCTCCGCTTTCTTTTATTACATAGGAATAACCATCGCCATAATATACATCCACCATGATAGTCTCACCATTAGGAAGCACGACAGGTACTGAGGGCGGTTGCTGTCCGCTAAGGGATGAGTAGGCAGCGATTGTCGCTGCAGTGGCACACGTTCCTGTTGTCAGTCCACTTTTGAGTGGATAATATTCGGGCAGTAAACGCTCGATAATTCTGCGCAGACCATGTTCGCCATCAACGATATGAAACCCTTTGGGAGTCACAGGACGCCTTATGGCAATTATTCTCATGCCATTCTTCCTTGCCTCATCAACTTTTTCCTGATAGCCGCCGGAAAGACCACTTTCTTTCAGAATCAGTGTTCCCTTTCCTATTGTATGAATGGAATCCTCACCATAGAAAACAATACGGTCGTCGGTAATGCCTTCTGCATGAGCCTTGCTTATGCTTGACTGTCGCTTTAATATATGATAATACACATCGCACCCTTTTTCCTCTAATGTTTTGAGGTGAGATATGCTTTGTACTCCTGTTGTGGCAATCACAGTTTCACCGGGCTTTACTTTATCCACCACTTCTTCGTATGAGTCACACCATGTGATATCCAAGTCTCTCGGAGGAAAAATTCTCTCAAAGCGAATTGCCGGTAAATTAAGACATTCAGCCACATCAGCCACCGTATGATGAAGATGTGAAGCAAAAGGATGGGCGGCATCCACCAACAACCTTATGTCATTATCGTTGCAGAAGTCTATCATCTTCTCTCGTGTCATGGCTCCGCAGACAGATATGCCATGACACAGCTCCACCTGCTGCTCCCCGGTTTTGGTCGAGTAGTAGAATGGCTTCCCGGCTTCTTCAATTTCCTTAATCGCCTTCCTGCCCTCTGTAGTTCCTCCGAATATTAGTATCATTCTTCGCCTTTTCTGAAAAGATGAGTGAAATGCCTGTCATACAATTTTGATACATTCCTCATACTTGATTCCCCATTTCTCATTTCCGAGTTCCCTCTCACCGCTTCTCCAACAACAATCATTGTGGTAAGTGTGAGATGATTCTCTCTGACAATGTTTGCGAGAGACGACAGTTTCCCGCGCCATATCTTCTGGTCTTTCCATGTGAGATGATAGCATACTGCCACTGGGGTGTCTTCTGGATATTCCTGCAACAACTGATCTTGCACATCGTCAACGATAGAGGCACTGAGGAAAATACACATCGTACTGCGGCTGCGGGCAAGCATGTGCAATTTCTCACGCTCAGGCATTGGGGTGCGTCCCTCGCCACGGGTGAGAATGATGGTTTGGCAACGTCCGGGGATAGTAAACTGCGACCTTAACTCGGCGGCTGCGGCAAGGAATGACGAGATACCTGGAGTGATATGATAACTGATGTCATGAGATTCGAAAAAGTCTATCTGCTCCTGTATGGCACCATAGATACAAGGGTCGCCAGTATGCAATCTCACGACGAGCAGGCCACGGTCGGTGAACGTCTTCATCAAGTTGCATTGCTCTTCCAACGCCATCGATGCACTGTTGCGCACTGTTGCGCCCTGTTTGGCACATTCTGTCAACTGACGGGGTACAAGACTGCCTGCATATAATATCAGGTCTGCCCTTTCAAGATACTTCCTGCCTCGAATGGACACGAGTTCGGGATCTCCGGGACCGGCTCCCACTATCTCTACATGTCCTTTAGAGCGGTCGAAGGCTGAATCCAATGCCACGGCAAGTGTCCACTGTGTGCCTTTGTGCTTTTCCAACAACAGTTGATTGTTGTCGGCACTCAGCATGGCGGCCGCCTCGCTCACACTGGACGTCCCGACATGCTTCTCCACAGTAACACTCGGGTTGGGAACAATAATCTCACTAAGTTCTCCCGATGAATAGAATTTCACTTCATATCCGCACCTCATCAGTTCGCCCACCACTTTCTCGCCTTTCTTCACGTCGATAGTGGCAATGCTTTTTATTGCCTTCATATTAATCCCTTTGTCGTTAAGGCAGTGTCGTATTTCGTCAATACATTCCATGTCGGCATCGTGCGCCAAACCGATTCCCACATATAGGCATTTCGGAATATAATGTAGAGTGGCTTTTATACCTTTGACAAAAACCGATTTATATCCCACTACGACAAGCAGGTCAAAGAGATTACTGTCAATGCAATCCTCCCGATAGAACACAGTAACATGCTCAGGCAGATTGGCTTCGAGCCATCTTGTTCCCTCGTCATTCACCTGTAGCAACAAAGCGGTGGGACGGCGATTTACAAACATGGCTATTTCAGCATTGATATCCTCGCGTTCCAATTCCCATCCAAATCTCTTCCCTAATAAGTCAAGTTGCCACAGGCCATCAATATCGCTCCTCGTGGTAATAACAGGCATTGCCCCCACTGCTCTTGCGACATCAGCGGCGAGTTGGTTCGCTCCACCTACATGTCCCGACACCACAGCTATGACATTCTTCCCTGCCGTGTCCATGCACACCACAGCTGGGTCGGAATGTTTGTCTTTTAATAACGGTGCTATTGTCCTGACACAAATGCCCATAGCCGATATGAACACGAAAGCGTCATAGTCGTACCATTGGGCGGCTACCTGTCCAAGCGGAATGATGTCGGCATGGAGTTCTCTTGACACTATTGTCGCCAACGCTTGTCCATCGTCTGATATTGTCACTATTGCTTTACGCATTTTAGTATATCTATTTTATTATAATCATTAAGTTGAATGCTGTTGCACGACACGAGCGACAGCCCGAACATTTGGCAGGCTCCTATGAATAGCGTTCTACTCTTTTCACTCACACTGTTCATCACCACAGTTCCTCCTTTGGGGAGCAACTGTGCCACCCTTGCCACCATCTGCACTATCTTTCCTCCATGACCACCTATAAAGACACTTGTAGGTTGAGGTAAAGTTGTAACGTCTTGCTGCATAAAGTCACCGATTACCGCCGTTATGCCCGGAGTGCGGAACCTGCGGGTGTTCTCCTCCATCAATTTCCGTCCTTCCTCGCGTATCTCGAATGCCACCACATCTATGGAAGGGTACATGCGCTTTGCCTCGATGGAAATACTGCCCGTGCAGAAACCGATATCCCATAGCACACTGCCGCATTTAAGACCCAAGGCTTGGATAGAGAGCAGACGTATAGGCATCTTCGTTATCATTTTGGGTCTGCCATCGAGAATGGCGAAAGCATTGTCGGGCAGACCCATTTGAAATGAGGAATTATTATTTTTCGTAATTATCAGGCAGTTGGGGAATGAGAAGTCAGTAGTAGCAGCGTCTTCGATCGAATACCGCGCAACGCGCTCCGCGTCGGTGTTTCCAAGATGCTCACCTACGTACATCTCATATTCCACATATCCATAGTGCAACATCCTTTCGGCTATTGCAGATGGAGTGTGTTGGCGGTCGGTGAGTATGCCTATCTTGTCACGTCCTTCAATAAGAGCGGCATCAAAGGCATTCCACGGGCGACCGGTGAGCGATACAATTGTCATGTCATGATATGACATCACAATACGATGGGCAAGTGTTTGCAACGAATTGAACGTAGGATATACCTTGATATCCACATCAGGAAACTCCCTCTGTAAGGTTGTGGCAAAACCAAAGAACAATGGGTCACCCGAAGCAAAAATGATTATCTTGTCATCCACATCACGATACTCTCGATATACATCGGAAAGGGGCACCGTGATATCTATCCACTGCGCTCCGTCGGGCAATAAATCGCCCACTATCTCATGATGACGCAAGCCACCCGAGAACACCTTCCCGCCATCTATCACCCTCTTCACTTCGTCAGTAAAGGCAGGCTGCGGACTATCGTTAATTCCTATTACCAAAAAACTAAGCATCAATCCCTAAATCCTTATACTTTATTTATTCAAAAGTCTCTCCCTGGCTTTATCTGTTCCGCATCATCGAGGGTCATTATGGCATTGCATAGCGTTGCGGCAATATTACTGCCACCCTTACGCCCTTCGACAATTATCTTTGGGACATCAGAGAAACTCTTTACAGCATATTTCGACTCCTTGACATGCACGAAACCCACGGGAGCGGCAATTACACCAACTGGATGTGCCTTGCCATGGCGCATCAGTTCGCAAAGCTCCAATAATGCCGTTGGCGCATTGCCAAAGACAAAGAGAGCGTCTGGATGCTCCTCTACACCAAGCCTTATACCGGCTTGGGTTCGTGTTATTCCATATTTCTCTGACATTTCCGCCACCCGAGGATCATGCAGATAACATTTGGCCTCAATACCAAGGCGTGAGAGAGCAGCCTTGCGTATTCCGCTCACCACCATAGTTACATCAGTGACGATAGTTTTCAGTTTGCCTTTAGTTATATTCTTGAATATCCTTTCAGGCGCTTCATCATCGATATGCAGTATATCCTCCATGTCGAAGTCGGCTGTGGTGTGAATGGCATGAAGCATAAGCCATCTCTTGTCGGTGGGTATGTCAGGATTCTTCATCTCCGAGAGAATTGTGCGGAAACTCTGGGTCATAATAGCAGCACCGGTCCCGCCTAAACTCTCGTCATGATGATTATCATTCGCATAGTAGCCACGGGGTGTTATCATCACCCTTTTGTTTGTCCTGTCAATGCACTGTGGAGCCGTAGTCTGGCTATTCCCTATAATAATCACTGTCAACATATCGATATCCTTGGTATCGAGGGCGGCAAGTGTGGTTATTTTTACAGTCTCTCCGTCGCGTCCAGCCTGTCGCACATATCCCACAGGAGTGTCGGGGTGATGTCCCTCGTTTAGGAATATCTCGCGCAGTCTGTCCAACTGCCAATAACGCTCGTTCGACCGTGGGTTATATACGGCAGTGACGAAGTCCGCTTCCGCCGCCGCCTTTATTCGCCGCTCTATGAGTGCCCATGGAGTCATGAGGTCTGAGAGTGACAATACGCAGAAGTCATGACTGATGGGCGCTCCTAATAACGAAGCGGCTTTTTGGAATGCTGATATTCCGGGATGCACGATGATGTCAATATCCGACCCTCGTTGATATTTCATCTCATATATCAGCGATGCCATACCGTAGATTCCTGCATCTCCCGAAGATATAACGACCACCTGATGCCCCTGTTCAGCCATTTCGAAAGCCTTCTCAGCCCTCTCGCGCTCTTTTTTCATACCTGTGTCGATACATTTTGTGTGCGAGGATATGAAATAGCTGATAAACTGGAAATAGTATTTATAGCCTATGACGATGTCAGCAGTACGGAGTGTTTCCCTTACTGCTGCCGTCATATCTTCGATACTGCCGGGACCTATCCCGACAACTATTATTGATTTCATATCTTAATCTTTAATCCGGCAACCAACATTCTACCGGGAGAATACAATGCGTATGATGTCTTCGAACTGTCGATACGATTATCTACCTTATTAAATATATTGTCTATTCCGAGCTTTGGTTCTATTACTATCCTGCGGTTGACGTTGAACACATGGGAGGTGTTGAAATTCCACACACCATATCCCGGTGCATCGTTGTATGCAGAGTAATATGTCTTTGATTGCATACGACAGTTGAAGTCTGCCACAAGTCTGTATTTGCCCCAAGCGTGGGAATAGGCCACCGACATGGTAAGCGTGTTCTTGATGCTACGGTCGAGAAGTGACCATTCCTCGCCGGTCTTCGATTTTGCATACGTATATGCATAGTTGACATTGAGATTAAGACCGTCAATGGGGTTGGCATTAACATTCACTTGCACTCCCTTCACCTCTCCCTTGTCGCTGTTGACATAGTTGGCGTATGTGGACATAGACTGAGCCTGGGCATCGGTCATTTCGGGAAACTCGTCCATGAGCATCTTCCTTGATTCATCATCGAGCTGTATGTTGTCCTTGACTATCATGTCGTTGATGAAGTTCATGTAACCCATAACCGAAACAGCAAAGCGGTCGGCGCGGTATTCTGCACTGAGCGACACGTAGTGGCTCTTCTCGGGATTGAGGTCTTTGTTGCCGAACGACACTTGCGCCTTACCCCTGTTCACGGAGAAATAGCGATAGTAAAGTTCGTCCATTCCCGGGGCACGGAATCCATTACTGTATGTTGCCCGGACATTAATGTTTCCGACGGAATACATCATTGCCACCTTGGGCGTAAGATGACTGCCGAACTCACGATGATAGGTGTATCTCAAGCCAAGCATGGCTTTCATTCCTTGCGCAAGAAGCATCTCGTGCTGAGCATATCCCGCAAGGGTATATACGCTTGCGTCGATATTACCCGTTGAGGTGACAAGATTATCCTGACGCCAGTCGGCACCAAAGATTGTTGTGGATTTTTCTGTTAATCCTAACACAGCCTTCAGTTCTCCTTCCATCATGCGCTGTTTCTTCGACTGAATATAGTCGCCCACTTTGTATGTGGATGTCTCCACGTCATATTCCTTACCATAGCGGTAGCGGTCAACGGTAAAATCTGCCTGTAATGAGTTGCGATTTGTAAACTTGTATATACCGCCGAGATTCCAGCGCAAAGACTTGTAGCGCATCTCATAGTCAAGACCTCCACTGAGATCCGGATTGGTGTTAGGACGATCGGTTATCTTTCTGCCGTATTCAAGTCCCGCATTCAGAGCAAGTTTCCTGATGGGTTGCCACGTGAACTTCTGTCCGAATATATTGCTACGATAGCCCGTGAACAACGGTGAGATGGATCGTTGCGTCTCGCCTTCCTCACCGCTTACATATTCGTAGTCGTTCACCCGGTAGCTGTCGGCACGGTCATGACTGAACGAGGTGTATGAACCGAAGCCGTTGGAGAAGATGTCAAGGTTTACACTCTCCGTCAACTGGCCCTCTCCACTAACCCTTGTGTCTGAAGTGACGCTTACAAGTTCACTCGTGGGTTGTTCGGTGATGATGTTGATTACTCCGGCGATAGCATCGCTACCATAGAGCGAACTGGCAGCTCCGTCGAGCACCTCTATTCGTTTCACTCTCGACATGTTGATGCGCTGCAGGTCGGCATTGTTGGATATCTCACCGCTCAGTTTTCTTCCGTTGATGAGCACAAGTATATACTTGCCACCCAAACCGTTGAGCCTCAATTGCGAACCCATCGAGTTTGGAGCCATTGAAATCTGAGGCATTGTGCGTGTAAGGGCATCAGCAAAGGTCGATATACCCAGTTCGCTTATTTCCTTTGCCGTGATTACGTGTACGGGAGTCACTGCATTTCCCAAACGCTGATGATGCCCCGATCCCGTCACTACGACGGGATTGAGGCTCATTGTCTTATAAACATTTGTCGTGTCGCCCTTTTTATGTATCTGTGCCTGTGCAGTCAACGGCATGGCGAGGGCGATTATCCAAATAAAACTTTTCCTTTTCAATTTTTCAATCTTTACATCATTCCGGATTCTTCGAGTGATAGTAATCCACAGTCTCGGCATTTCTTGTATGTGCCTTATAGAGCGCACGCACATTGGCAAACTCAAGTAGGCCCTTCACTGTTCCGTTGGTGTCGGTATAGCTGTTGGCATCTATTGTGTAGCCCATGTGTTGGAAATAATTCTTCCAACTTGTGTCTTCCACCTCACCCTCGTCGTTATACTCATATCCGTTGTTCCAAGCATCATCATCGCCTGCCATGTCATTGTGGGCATGGTCACCGGCAATTGACATCAAAGGGGCACAATAGACATTGCCCGAAGTGAGGCCATTAGCCTGCATACGCTCATATACGTGGGTCTTGAAATTCTCCTTCATATCTACTGTTCCAACATAATAGTTGGGATTGATAACCTGTAAGGCTTCCTCCAATTGGGTATAGCGCACATTTGCCTTGTAGGTGTCGTAGGTATCGGGATTTCCATGTCCCATCAGCAGCATAGCTCCCTTTTGGGCATAGCTGGAGAAGTTGGTATCAATCACCTTTGCCAGGGCGTTCACGTCGGCAGGATATTCAGCCAACAAGGGATAGCCGAGCTTGAGGGTCATATTGGCAAGATAGTCGTCGTCGAGGTCGCCGTTGGAATTATTGGCGAAGTCCTTCATGGCATTGATAACGCGAGTGTATTCCTCGCCAGGTATCACCTGCATCGACTGAACGACAATCTCGTCATACTTTACACGTCCGAAGGCTTCGAGCCAGTATTTTGGTTCATAAAAAGAACGTGCCTCGGTGTTTTCGGCTGCCATGGCACGGTTGATACAGATGGCAGACGAGAAAGAGAGATACACGTCGTAGCCAGGGAATTCCTTCTTGTATTCGCTAACGGTGAGATCGAAGGCATCATAGGCCTGTTGCCATGTGGAACCAAAAGCAACGAGCAGGATTGCCTTGGTGTTCTGCTTCTGTGCCTTAACAGTGGCATCCACTTCTTGCTGATAACGCTCTGTGTTTGAAATACTATCACTGTTGTCGTCATCGTCACTACATGCCGTAAATGATATGCTCATCATTGCGGCTGCAATCAACATTGCAAAAAACTTAATCTTCTTCATTGTCTTTATATTTTTTATTTTTATTAATAATGTTGTTTATCTTCTTTCCCTGTGAAAATCTTATTGTAAGCGAGGCAAACAGTGTAGTGCCTGATGTATTGGTGCCAAGATGAAGTCCGTGGGGAGTACGGTCAACATAGTTAAAGATGTTATCTATGCCAGCCTCTATCCTATATGCCATTCCATGCGACTTCCCAATATCGTGTGTCGTAGTCAGTCGCCATATCTGATAGCCCTTACCGTCTCCATTGGTTTGATAGTATCTTTTTGTCGAGAATTTGCCATATAGTCCAATACCGAGATTGTATGACGGTGATATATTGTGATTCCATGTGGCAAAGATGTTACCCTTATGGTGTGCCATACCGTCAATTACCACATTAATCATCTTGTCGTGGGTGGTGTCGAAGATGTTGGCATCGGTGTCAAGATAACTGTATCCTGTTCCCAACGACAGGTTGTCGGTGGTGTATCTCAATGTCACGTCAGCTCCAAAGGTCTTCGCATTGTCCATATTCATATATCTACGCACCTTACTCAACATCTCTCCATACTGCTCGCGATATACATCGGGAGCTTCCGAATTAGGGATGGTTACGAGAGTTATCATGTCGCCCAACTTGTTATAATACCCCGTTGCGGAGATATTGAAATGACCTATGGTATATTCTGCATTGAGCGAGTAATAGTTGGATGTCTGAGGTTTGAGGTCGGGATTGCCGAGAAAGAGAATCATGCCGTTCATATCGCGGGCATATTGGTAGTTGAGCTCCTTCAATGTAGGTGTCTTAAAACCTTGACTCCATGATGCCCTTATACGTAGGTCTCTCACCTTAAGCATTGCCGAGAGTTTTGGGGTCAGTCGCCAACCGAAATTCTCATTGCGATTGAGGCGCAATCCTGCCGTTATGTGCAACAACTTTATCAGCTGCAGCTCGTCCTGCAAGTATATGGCCTCGGTATTGTCGCTTGCCGTCTGTCCCTTAATGCTTGCCGGCGCTTCGAGATAATCGTATCTCGCCTCGAGTCCCGCACTGAGCTTATTCGTAGTGGTAAGTGCAAATATTCCCTTCACATTCAGCATTGTGCGCTCCTGGTTGCTCATCAGCAGTTTCTGACCTGCAAAATATGGATAGTCGAGAATGAAATTGCCCTTTTCGTCAAATCCTTCTGCAAGGGTTGTGGAAGTAAAGGCATGATAATAGGCGTGCTTGTTCCAACTGATGTCTGCAGTCACGAGGTCGCCCCTGACCGTAGTCCACTTCATTCCTGCCGTTGCTGACGCGTTTTTGTATTTCAGGTCGTAGTTATACACGTCATACTTTGGATATTTGCCGCTCTCGCGGTATATACCTTTCTGATACCACGAACCTTCGGCATACAATTCCATCGCCTTAGTGGGATTCCAGGCAAGTCGCTCGGCTATCTGCCAGTTGGTAAACTCGTTGGCTGTCTTACTCTTGGAGTCGGTGATGGGTGCTGCCGATGATGGTGTATATTCAGTGGCTGTGTTCTGCCAGCCATCGTTGTGCTGCAATTGGAAATTGGTGTATGAACTTATCTTTCCCCATCTCAAAGCCACACCGTTATGCTGCCTCACGTCGTTATGTGTGCCATATTGAGTCTTGTTCTCTACCATCAGTCCTTCGTCGTGCTTTCGCGTTATGATGTTTATCACTCCAGCAATGGCGTCACTACCATAGAGTGCCGACGAGGCTCCCTTTACAATCTCTATTCGTTCGATATTGTTCGGGTCTATGAGTCCGAGATCGTTCTGACCTCCCACATCTCCATGTATTCTTTTCCCGTCGATGAGAATAAGGATATACGAATTGCCCAATCCGTTCATCTGCATTTGCGAACCCATGTCGCCCTGCTCGAAGTCAAACGACGACGACAGTTGCGACAGGATATCCTCAATGGAACGTCCTGCGAAATTCTTCAATGCCTGACGGCTGATAACCTCCGTCTGTACGGGCGCATCTTTCAGTAGGTGCTGTGTACCAGTACCTGTCACCACTACCTCCTGCAATTTCTCCTTGCTCTCGATAGCATGTTGCGCCAAAGCAAGCGGGCACGAACCGGCAAGAGCCAGTAAGCCCACAACAACTCTGTTATTCATACCAATAAAATAAAAATAATGTTGATTTCGCCTTCCCTTATTCCTGAGGGCGCGATGCCAAATCTTGGCGTATGCCGAGGTTATAGCATTTGAGGCAGGTCTTCTGGCTTTCCCCAGTCTGTCATACCTTCCCGCACCATCGGTGCAGTGGCATTATACTGACAGGCATTGTCTTCGGGGGATTACAGCTGCAGGAACAGCTCCGGTCTTTCACTCGGATTCCCTTACGTTGGACGGCATCTGCCGCCAATTGCCTTCAATTTCGGGTGCAAAGGTAGTTCTTTATTTTGATTCTACCAAATAAAAAGAACATTTTTTCTTTTCCCCAATATAAATGGGTATAACTTGCCACGACATTGCCTTGCCTTATCACTGGCGAATCGACAATATTTCCTCGGGCATCATATACAAGGGCGGACGAATGGGGTTTGGGATCTACAAACCGGGTATAATGAAACTCATGACCCCGCCATTCCTTACCGTCCATCACTACACGCCGATAACCCAACGACAGTTTGCGGTCAGACTTTTTTGCCGTGATTTTATATGGCAACACTCCGCACATCTTCGATTCACTATCATCAGAAAGAATACTCTCGCAAAGATACATCATACCACCACATTCTGCTATGATACGTCCTCCTCTTTCCGCATATTCCTTAATGGACATCCTGCATCTTTCTGCACGTTGCAGGCTATCCAGGTGCTTTTCGGGATAGCCACCGGGGAGATACAGCAATGTCGTGTCCTGTGGTATCTCCTTATTCTGTTCGGGATCGAAAAACTCCACTGACCCCATGCTCTTTAATATGTCAATATGCTCTTGATATAAAAAAGAGAACGACTCCGCATTACGTGCTACAAGAATCTTTTCACTGCCAACAGAATCTTCAATATTGTCAATAGCCATATCCACACTATCACATCTCTTGACAATCCTCCTCCAATCCACATTATCATCCACCATATCTGCCAATACCGATACATCTACCTTACTGCTGAAGTCCAGTCCAAGATATCTCTCTCCGTTAACCGCTTCATTACGCTTGGGAATAAAACCAAAACATTCCAATCCTACATTATCACATGCCTCGCGGAGCAGTTGCTTGTGTCTTTCCGAACTAACCTTATTATATATAACACCCATAACGTTTGCTTCCCCGCAGAAATTCTTGAATCCATAAAGTAACGGGGCAATGGAATATCCGGTATGACTCGCGTCAACCACCAACACTACAGGCAAACCAAGGTTTATGGCTATGTCTGCCGGACTACCCTTATGTCTTTCATATCCGTCATACATACCCATCATACCTTCTACAACAGTGATGTCGGCATCAGCCGAATAATGACTATAAAGTTCCCTGACATGCTCACTCGAAGCCATGAACAGGTCAAGGTTTACTGAAGGTCTGCCGCACACCAATCCGTGAAACATTGTATCTATATAATCCGGACCGCACTTGAATGGCTGCACCTTATATCCATTCTTTGTCAGCAATGCCATCAGTCCGACAGCTATTGTTGTCTTGCCGGCTCCAGATGTAGGAGCCGCTATCATAAATCCTTTATTCATATCAAGCGTATCAATGGTTTTGCAAAGATACATCTTTTCCTCGTAATCTAAAAGAAATTCAAGGTCTTTAACTCATTCGATTGATTTTAGTAACTACTCAAGCCCCCCCAAAGTTTTTGTCAGACTTGTAAGATGTGATGTTAGAAAAACAAAGATTTTTTAATTTTTATTTTTATCGGAAACGCCTTGATTTACAGACGTTTCCGATTTTTATTTTTGTCAGATGAAAAGGATTGTCAGATTTCAGCGTCAGAAATCTGACAAAAAATGCAAGTCGGCTATCTATAAGTGAAGGTTCACCGAAAGAACAACGGGACTAGTTTCCGTAACTTGAGGAAAAACCTGGCAAGTCTGGACATGAGCAATCGTGGTAGAAGGACTGCAGAACTTTTTTATTAATTAAATCATTTAGTATTATGGCAATAGTAAACGGCCTTTTTACAAAGATGGTAGGTTCGGTAGGAGCCGCAACCTTCTCACAAAGAAACGGTAGCACCGTAGTTTCACAGAAAGCTACCACAGTGAAAAACTCTCGCACCAGCGCACAGCAGAAGCAGCGCATGAAGTGGGCAAATCCCGTACAGGTGTACAAAGGTGTGTCACCATACCTTCAGAGCGCCTTCGAGAAAAAGCCTGCCAATAGCAGCGACTTCAACATGTTCGTAAAGCGTAACCTTAACACAAACCCGGTTTACCTGACCAAGGCTGAGGTTGAAGCAAACGCTTGTGTCGTTGCTCCTTATGTCATAACCAACGGTTCATTGCCACGTATCATAACAAGTGGTGAAGGTGCCGACACCGTGACAGACATCAAGACCGGCGGCTTGACCATCGACGAGAACACAACCGTGGCAGACCTTTCAAAGGCAATTGTGCTCAACAATGCCGACTACAACTTTGGCGAGCAGGTGTCTTTCTTCTCTCTCCTGCAGAAGATTGATCCTGTGACAGGCATCCCCTACGTTTCGTTCAATGCCAGCAGCATCGTGCTTGACAAATTCAATTCTGCCAAGTTGGCTGACGTGGTAAACATGGCTGGTTTCAACATCAAAAACGGTTTTCTCGCCCACGGCGATGATGAAGGTGACGGAGGTTTCTGTTGGGTTCACTCCAAGGCATCAAACGGCATGGTAAAGGTTAGTCCACAGGTACTTATCGTAAGCAATCCCCTTCTTGCCGACTACACAGGAAAGGATGCTTACAAGCGTGCCGTAGCAACCTACGGAGGCGAAAAGGATATCTTCCTCCGCCCTGAAACAGAAGATGCAACGGGATCAGCAAATGACAACGGCAGCGAAACCGATAGCCCGTCAGGCGATACAAGTAATGATGGCGACCTCGGAAACTAATTTGAGGGCAAAACTCTTAAACAAAAAGGCGTGCAGACAACTGCGCACCTTTTTTGTGTGGTGACCCAACGATTATGGTCCAGCTTTGTTTACTGCTATCAGATTCACAGTGTTGTAATTAAAGAGGTATTGAAGGAAAACAAGATTTTCTTTTGTCATTTCGCTCTTTTAGATAAAATCTCACGCTCAGAAAAGAAAATATATTCTCTTTTACTTCGCCCAATCGATTTTTTATACTAACTTTGCACCGAAATTATAATTAACGACGAAATGGAAGACAAGAATTTTAAACGTACAACCATCACAGCGGCACTCCCATACGCCAACGGAGGAGTGCATATAGGTCATCTGGCTGGAGTGTATGTCCCGGCAGACATCTACGCCCGCTACCTCAGACTGAAGAAGCAGGAAGTGGTGTTCATCGGCGGAAGCGACGAACACGGAGTGCCAGTGACGATAAGGGCACGACAAGAGGGAATCACAACACAGGAAGTGGTAGACCGCTACCATTCGCTCATAAAAAAATCGTTTGAGGACTTCGGTATCTCATTCGACATATATAGCCGTACAACATCAGACATTCACCATAAGTTTGCAGCAGACTTCTTCCGCACGCTTTATGACAAGGGCGAACTGGAGGAGATTACCGAACTTCAGTACTGCGACGAAGTGACCGGCGAGTTCCTTACCGACAGAAATATCGTAGGCACATGTCCACGATGCGGAGCTGATGGTGCTTACGGCGACCAGTGCGAGAAATGCGGCGCCACACTCTCTCCAGACGAGCTTATCAACCCCACAAACAAAAACAACCCGGGCCATGGCCTCGTGAAGAAGCCTACTAAGAACTGGTACCTGCCTCTCGGAAAATACCAGGACTGGCTGAAGCAATGGATTCTGGAAGGTCACAAGGAGTGGAGACCAAACGTTTACGGACAATGTAAGTCGTGGCTCGACATGGACCTACAGCCACGCGCCATGACACGCGACCTTGACTGGGGCATTCCAGTGCCAGTGGAAGGAGCAGAGGGAAAGGTGCTCTACGTGTGGTTTGACGCTCCTATCGGCTACATCTCCAACACAAAGGAACTCTGCGACAAAAACCCGGAGCGTTGGGGAACATGGCAGAAATGGTGGCAAGACCCCGAGACACGACTTGTGCATTTCATCGGAAAAGACAACATCGTCTTCCATTGCCTCATCTTCCCTGTGATGATGAAGGCTCACGGAGGATATATCATGCCAGACAATGTGCCTTCAAACGAATTCCTCAACCTCGAGAACGACAAGATATCCACATCACGCAACTGGGCCGTTTGGCTCCATGAGTATCTCGTGGACTTCCCCGGCAAGCAAGATGTGCTCCGATATGTGCTTACTGCCAACGCTCCCGAAACGAAAGACAACAACTTCACATGGAAAGACTTCCAGGACCGCAACAACAATGAGCTCGTGGCTGTATATGGCAACTTCGTAAACCGTGCACTGCAGCTCACAAAGAAATACTGGAACGGCATCGTTCCTGCATGCGGCGAACTTGAGGAGATAGACCGCAAGGCACTTGAGGAATTCAAGGACGTAAAGAAAGACGTGGAGAGACTACTCGACCAGTTTAAGTTCCGCGACGCACAAAAAGAGGCCATGAACCTCGCCCGAATAGGCAACAAGTACATTGCCGACTGCGAGCCATGGAAGGTGGCAAAGACCGACATGAAGCGTGTGGAGACCATCCTTAACATCTCACTACAACTCTGCGCCAACCTCGCCATTGCCTTCGAACCATTCCTGCCGTTCAGCAGCGAGAAACTGCTGAAGATGCTTAACGTAGACCACTATGAGTGGGAACTACTCGGAAGCACCGACCTGCTAAAGGCCGGACACCAGTTGGGTGAGCCAGTATTACTGTTTGACAAGATTGACGACGAGACAATACAAAAGCAACTCGACAAACTCGAGGCAACGAAAAAAGCCAATGAGGCTGCCTCATACAAGGCTGAGCCAATAAAACCGGAAGTGTCGTTCGAGGACTTCGAGAAACTCGACATCCGCGTGGGTAAGGTTATTAACTGCGAAAAGGTGAAGAAGTCGAAGAAGTTGCTGCAGTTCACCATAGATGACGGTTCGGGCACTGAACGCACCATACTCAGCGGCATAGCTGCATATTGGGAACCGGAAGACCTGATTGGCAAGAACGTACTCTTTGTGGCAAACTTTGCTCCACGCAAGATGATGGGCATAGAAAGCCAAGGCATGATACTCTCTGCAGTAGACTACGACGGCTCGCTTTGCGTCACATCACTGCTTCGTGATGTAAAGCCTGGAAGCCAGGTGGGATAGCTTCTCGTCCATAGTACCGCTTACGGTCCAGCCAAGACCACGGATCTTGAGCGTTGAGAATATTGACTTTGTAACAACATTATAGCCCGATGACTCTTGGTTGTCGGGCTTTTTTATGACTACTTGCCTGCCTCCGACTTGAGCTATCTTTTCAGCCAACTGACGAATGGATATGTTTGAGCTCTCGTCGGCAACGTTATATGCCTCACCAGTCTGACCTTTAAACAAGATATAGAGCAAGGCCCGCACGCAGTCGACCACATAACACCACGACCTGAACTGACTTCCGTCGCTCTTCATCACGATATCTTCACCTCGTTGAATATTCCTGAAAAACTGGGCGTATACGCGGTTGTCGCTCTCTGTGAAATTTGGTCCATAGACATGACACGGGCGTGCGATGACCACATCGGCCCCATATTCCGCCATATAGGAAATGCACAAGGTTTCGGCAGCACGCTTCGACGACGGGTAGCAGGCTCTCGGAGTGGCACAGTTCACATAGCCGCTGTCAGTTTCCACAAAGGCCTTGCCGTCGGCAGTATCAAGCGTTGCCCCGCCTTCTCCATACACCTCTCCTGTAGAGACATACAACATTCGTTCCATGCCGTGTTCCAAACCATAATCCATAAGGTTTGCCACACCAAGAATGTTTGCCTTCACCACTTCAACAGGCTGCGAGGCAAAAGCGGCAGGCGCAGCTCCACTGGCTGCATGCACTACAAAATGGAATACCACATCTGACTGTAGAGGCTGGCTTACGTCATAATGGAAGAAATGGAAGCGCCCGTCGGCTTCATAGGCCTTAAACCGGCTCATCGCCCTTTCTTCGTTGCGTCCGGCCGCATAGACATTAAAGTTTCCAGCGCGTTCCATCAGCACTTCCACCAGGCAACCGCCAATAAGTCCTGTAGCTCCTGTGATAAGAATATTCTTTCCCTCCAGCCGTTCCCAAGGCAACGCCTCGCTTGCCGCCATTCTTATATCTTCATTGTAGTTTCCCATTCTTAATTCTTCACTCTTCATTCTTCACTCTTCATTTACTTCAACCAACTTTCTTTCTCCACATGCATCAAGGCCTTTAAGATTTCAAGGTCCTCGACGGTGGTGACCTTAATATTCTTTTCCGAGCCTGGCACAATGTGCATTTCTCTGTTTCCAAGTTCAGCCATCAGAGTGCATGAAGCCACAGAATTGGTTATTCCCTTCTTCGCTGCCTCCTCGTGAGCAGCAATAAGGTTACGCAGACGGAAAGTCTGTGGAGTCTGTGTCCTGATGAGTTTATCGCGAGGAATGCTTGTGGAAGTACTAAACCCATCGTCACTCTCAAGTATTGCTTCACGACACTTTATACCAGTGATGGCATAGCCATATTTCTGGCAGATAGCAATATTCGAGGAAATGATGTCTTGAGAAAGGAGAGGGCGCACTGCGTCGTGAACCAGCACGAGGTCGTCGTCGCCTATTCCGGCTTCCTTCAGGCCGTAAATGCCGTTATGAATAGACTGCTGTCCATTGTCGCCGCCCTTGAATATCCATTTCAGTTTCGTAACCATAAACTGGTTAGCATAAGACTGAAGCACGGTCTGCCATCCGTCAAGGCATACGACCGCTATTCCGTCGATGTCGGGATGGCGTTGAAAAGCCAGTAGAGTATGTATGATTATCGGACAATTGTCCACATGCATAAACTGCTTCGGTATGTCTTGTCCCATTCTGTTGCCAGAGCCTCCGGCAATAATCAATGCGTAATTCATTTCAATATCTTGTTAGATTTCATTTTTCTCATCACCTCCTCTTTACTCTCCTTGGCCTCCATATTGAGATAAGCCCTTGAATGCTTTTCGATGCGTTGCTCTACTGGAGGCAGTTGCATATAGTCACCGAAGAAGTGGCGGAGGTATTTGTCATATTCCTCGGGCAAGGGCACCTCGGTGTCCTCAAACTTAAACATCCGCCCTTTGCCAAGCCACTCTTTGGGAAATACTTCCTTATAACCGTATGAACCGGTGTAAACTTGCACATTCTTCGCTTTGTCGTAGTCATATAGATGGCTCATACGGTCCATCTGCCTTATCAAATGGCGACGAATGGCAGAGCGGAAGAAGAAAGCAACTGTCTTTATTACGAAACGCCCCCACTCTTTCGGGTCGCATAACAGTGTGATATAATTACCGAAACTATTATGAGTAGAAACAGCGTTGAGACGATTGATTATCTTCGTGTACTTCGCTTTCAGGCGTTTAGCCTTCTCCATATCGTCGTCGGTAGGGTCAAGAGGGAAAATGTCGACATATAATCCTATGACACAAGGTATCTCTCGGTCTTCAACCAAGGTAGTGGTCTTGTCGGAAAGTTTTGAGAAATAGAGAGGATAGCTTTCGTCGTTATATGGCGTTATAAGCTCATACTTCCCGAAATCTGCGGTCTTCGCTATTTCTATCAGTCGGTCGTAGTCAGGGCGTGGCATTATCACGTCAATGTCGTCATCCCATGGTATGATGCCATGATGTCGCACTGCACCTATTGCTGTTCCCGCACAGCAGTAGAATCTAAGATTGTGCTTACGGCAAATGTCCATAAATGCCTTTAGAATGTCGAGTATGGTGTTGTTCCAATTATCTTTTATATTTCTTATGTCCAATGATTTTCTGTTATTCATTATTCAATATATTAGCAAATTATCGCACGGCAAAGATAGCGTTTTTTTCTCTATATACAAAATATTCTCTTTCTTTTTTCCAAATGTCACGAAAATATGGTAATTTTGCAGCCAAAAATATAGCATCGCATGGAATCACTAAAGGAAAAGACCGCGAAAGGACTGTTTTGGGGAGCACTGAACAGCGGCACTATGCAAGTGCTGAATCTCGTGTTCGGCATCTTCCTAGCCAGAATGTTGTCACCCGACGACTATGGCATTGTGGGTGTGCTTACAATTTTCTCGCTCATAGCAGGCAACCTGCAGAGTAGCGGTTTTACCCAGGGGCTCACAAACATTAAGCACCCTACTGCCAACGACTACAACTCCGTGTTTTGGTTCAACATTTCCATTGGCACATTGTGCTATGTGGTGTTGTTTTTTTCCGCACCGATGATAGCGTGGTTTTTCCATAGTCCGAAGCTCGTAGGGTTGTCAAGGTTTGTGTTTCTCGGCTTTCTCATATCATCATTCGGCATCACCCGCAACGCCATCATGTTCAAAAACATTATGGCAAGGGAACGTGCCATCACCGGTTTCATCTCTCTATTGGTATCGGGCTGTTGCGGACTTGTGCTGGCATGGAACGGGATGGCATACTGGAGTCTTGCATGGCAGTCGGTAGTATTTGTCTTCGTGCAAAACGTCTGCCGCTACTACTACACCCGCCGGCTATGGCGCCCCTCGCTGAAAGTAGACTTCACGCCAGTGAAAAAGATGTTCCCCTTCAGTGTAAAAATACTTATCACCACCATTATCAACACCATCAATAACAACGTGTTGACATTTATTTTCGGCAATCTCTTCCCGATGAAAACCGTGGGAAACTTCAGTCAGGCCATGAAATGGGACACGATGGCATATACCACCATATCAGGCACCATTGAACAAGTTGCGCAGCCTGTGCTTGCCGAGATTAATGACGACCGCGACCGCGAGCGTCGTGTATTCAGAAAGATGTTGCGTTTCACGGCTTTCCTCTCTTTCCCTGCCCTGTTCGGCATGGCACTTGTAGCCAAGGAGTTTATACTGGTTACCATTACCGACACCTGGATAGACAGCGTGCCACTGCTACAGACGCTCTGCATAGGAGGAGCATTTCTTTCGTTCTACACCCTTTACCAGCATCTTATCATAGCCTCAGGCCGCTCAGACATCTACCTTTGGTGTAACATCGGACAGATAGTGATACAGATAGCCCTTATCCTCCTCTTCCACAGTTATGGCATCAACACGATGGTGGCTATTTATACAGCCTTTACCATTTTGTGGCTTACGGTTTGGCAATTAAACGCGCGGCGGCTTATTGGAGTCACTTTCCACGAGGTGCTTTCCGACACTGTGCCTTTCATGCTCTCCGCAGCGGCAGTCATGGCGGCAACATATTATGTCACGTCGTTCATAGAAAGTCCCATTATCTTGCTTCCTTCAAGGATAGTTATTGCGTCAATTTTATATTTCGCAGTAATGAAAATTGCAAAGGTAAAGATTCTCGACGAGTGTATGGCTTTTATAAAGAAGAAAAGGCATTAGCTTTTTCTACAAGTTCAGGTTAGTGTTCTTTAGAATGTCATTTTCCTTTTTCAGTTGTTGGATTTCGGCCTTTAGTCTGTCTATTTCGTCTTTCTGGTTGGTTCTGAAACCAAGCCTGGCGGCTGTCATGCGTTCTTTTATTCCACCCTCAGAGACAAATTCTTTTTCCAGTTTGTTTTGGTAGGTTATCATCATTTTGTCAATCATATGACATAGGGTCAGCCCGACATTAGCCATTTCCTCATCATTCCATTTATTGACGTAGCGCTCATACTCTTCCCATTTATTGTGTTTTCTGCAAAAATCAAGCATCCCATTATATCTAGCATGACCAGGCGACCATTTTGCGAGTTGATGTGCTGTAAGATAATCCTCAAAATCCTCACGTGCTTCCTTTATGCTTGAACGTGCGACATTCAGCAGTTTGATTTCCATTTCCATTGAGGTAACCCCATCGGCAGAGCCTTCCACAATATTTTGTTTTCCAGACCTTGCTGCTTGTATAAGTTGGTCACGTGTACGGTCGGAGTTTGTATAGTATCTATGTGCAAAGATAAACGACAACTGGTAAAGGGTGACTGACTTTTGGTAGAAATAGAGGTCTTCCCATTTTGTCTGTTTGCGAAGGAAGCCATACTTTTTTTCATTGTCTTTTTCCATCTTTTTTTATTTTTTAGGGTTATACTTTTTTTTTATTTTTTTCTAGAATTTCTAGAATTACTAGAATTACTAGAACATCTAGAATTACTAGAACATCTAGAATTACTAGAACATCTAGAATTACTAGAGTTTCTATAGCTTTGCTAAATATCTCTTCTCATAGCCTTGCTGCATCTTCTCTATTGAGAAATTGCTACGGACAAAGTCTCGCGCCATATTGCCGAGTTCCTCCCTCCGACAACTGGGAATGAACTCGCGGAAAAGGTGAAGATAGGCCGCTTTGTCGTTCCCCGCAACTTTCAGAGGCCAGTCGTAGGGAAGGGTTTCCTCTAATCCAGGACAAGAGTTGATGATGTTGGGAAGGCAAGACATGGACGCCTCTATGGCCACTATGCTCAAGCCTTCAAACTCCGACGGCATGAACATGAAGTCAAACGATGAGAGATATGATGACAAACTGAACAAAGGCGGCCTTACGCTCACATTCGGTAGCCCACCAAGCCTGCCTTCCACTTCTTCGCGCATACTTCCATCACCAAAAACATGGAAATGGTAACGGCCATCGGTAGCCAACGTCTCCACCACCTCTATCATCACGCTTATGCCCTTCTGTTTCTCAAAACGCCCTGCAAACACCACATTCACCTTGTCTTCAACAAGAGCGTCGTAACATTTCTGTCGTATCTCCCCCACTCCATTATATATAATAGGTGTATCGTCACCAAACCTGCTCTTGTAACTCTTTCTCACCGACTGTGATATGGCAACATTGGCCTTTCGACCTATGAAAAACCTCTCACAGACTGCCCCAAGTCGAGACTGTCCGGTCCAAAGACAGTTGTTGTGGATAGTTCGCACCACCTTGCAGCTTTTACTCATCCAAGGGAAAAGAGAAAAGGCTGCAACTGTACAGAGGTCGGGAAGTTCGGTATGCGTATGTACCACGTCGGGATGCCAACGCAGCCACAGCCAAAGAAATCTCAGTGGAAACAACAGTGCCGTGATGCGTTCCAAGACAAAGTGCCACCGTATATCAGGCATCCATGCCCTATGGCACACCACTCCCGCCTGTCTCAGTTCGTCGATAAACTGTCGTGAATAGTCCGATCTGCCACGCATCATCTCCACCACATGGTATTCTATCTTCCCATTTCCCGACTTAGCAATGTTTGCCGCCACACGTTCAGCACCACCAAGGTCAAAATGAGAGATGAAATGAAACACTCGTGTTCTTTTCATAACTAAAGTTTACTCTTTTCAAACACCTTTTACTACTTGCTTCAATACTTCAGCCGCTTCCCTCGCACATATCTCGACATTGAAACGCTCACGTGCTAACTGTTTTGATCGCTCACCCATTATTCTAACTTCGTCTGGGTGTGCCGTCATATAGTCTATAGCACGTTTCCATCCTTCCAGGTCATAGTAGTCAACAAAGATGCCACAGCCTTCTTTCTCTATGTCTATGGGAATTTGCGGGTTGCGACTGCAAATCATGGGCATGCCCAAAGCCAAGGCCTCTACGATGGTGGTCAAACCTACAGTGTATTTCGTCTCCATGCAACATATACACACACATTTCGACCGAAAGACCACAGCGCTGAGCTCATCCTGCTTATATCCCGACGTGAAGTGAACCTTGACATTCGGTTCAACTTCCATCTCACGGAACATAGCCTCATAGTCAATTCCACAATTCTGCTTATTAAGATATATGTCCAATGTCTGTCCAGTAGCGTTAAAAGCCTTTACTAATGTAGGCATATCACGACGCTCACGCCCTGTAGACACGAAGCCCTCATGGGCAATACCTCTGAATTTGTCCATAATCCTGTCGTAAAAGGCATTGTCGGGTCCCCAGTGGCCCACATGCATCCTTTCAGGCTTTACCTTTTTCGACTTCATAGAGTCGTTGACGAGTTTACGTGAGAAGAAAAACATCTCGTCGATACCTCGATAAAACAGTTTTCCCAACCACTCTCTCCAACGCTTGCTCGGGGTGATGACAGGCTGATGATGCCATATTACTATAGGCTTTCGAAAAAGGTGAAGGGCACGGAGGAGAATGATTATCTCCAACCCTTTGTAATGTGTAGCATATATTACATCGAAACGCTCACTACAGGTCAACACCCTGAAAGCCACATACAACATCATGGGAAGGCGCCTCACACCAAACTCCCGGAACTTGTGCTGCACGATGTCCACTCCATAATCGGCAAGATGAGTGGCGCCATAGAGCAGATGCCCGGGGAAAGTGCCTCGCGACCAACCGTCATACATATACTGAATATTCTCAGTATGATAGAAATAAGCCTTCACACGACTTTTTCCCAGATTATTTTCGTTACTCTTCATTTTCATTATATACGTTTACTTTGCAAAAGTAATAAAAAAAAACGGGAAACATTTGACAATCACGTTTTTTTTCACTATTTTTGCGCCATGAAACAAGAACAGGACATAAAACTCTCGGTAGTGATACCCGTTTACAATAAGCAGGAGTATCTTGAGGTGTGCATGAAGAGTGTGTTCGCCCAAGACCTTAATTGCATTGAGGCCATAGCCGTAGACGATGGCAGCACCGATGGTTCTGGGGTTATCCTCGACCACTTGACAAGCTCTTATCCATCGCTACGAGTAATCCACACCACCAACGGCGGTGTGACTGCAGCAAGAAGAATAGGCGTTGAAGCGGCAAGAGGCAGGTATGTCACGTTTGTAGACCCCGACGACAAGGTAGTGGAACATGGATTGGACAAACTCTATAACGCCATTGTATCTACCGACGCCGACGAAGTGATAGGCACTTACCGCACGCAACACGGAATAACGGTAAGCACAGGCATCACCGGCGAGGCAGACACCACCTGGATGATAAGGCAACTTCTTGCGAGCAAGGCCCGCTTCTGTGTGCTATGGGCTGTAATATTCAAAAAAGAGCTTCTCGAGGGTTGTCTCACTGCGCCCAGCACTATTCGTTCGGGCGAGGACATACTTATGCAAATACTGTGTCTTGTGAAACGTCCGAAGGTAGTATTCATCGACGATGTCGTTTATGAATACACCGCAGGCCTTCCCAACAACCGCCGCCAAAATCTCGACGAACAGCGAGCCTACGACATTCATCTCCGCGAAGGTCTCGCTCCTGTTTGGAACGAGATGAAAGACTACTACCTTCTTCGTCAGATAAAACAATACGAGAACTTTATTGCAGCAGGCGACTTCCACGTCCTCGACGACTATTTCCGTCCTCTTCGCCTTCAGTTGTCTTCCCGAATACCCCTTGCCGACAGGATAGCCATTCTCCTCCCTCCCTGCCTTGCTTACATCCCAATCAAGCTCAGGAAATTGGGATGTTTCTCGTCATAACGCCCAGACAGGCATGCATCGAAAAAGGAGAGGTACGGACTCACGTCCGACCCCTCCGCACATTAATTCAACTTTAAATATGATGGATTATTTTGTCGAAAGATATTTGTCAACGGCTTCGGCAGCCTTGTGGCCTCCGGCCATGGCACGTACAACGAGAGAAGCTCCCGTAGCGGCATCTCCTGCTACAAACACATTGTCGGCAAACTTGGGTTGTTCGGGCTTCAAGAAGCCCATGGCAAGAAGGACCATCTCGCACTTTATAACCTCAGGCTTACCTTTCTCAACCATCAGCGGGCGACCACCTTCAGGATTTGGCTTCCAGTCTATCTCCTGAACCTTCACACCTGTAAGACGTCCGTCCTTACCAAGGAACTCAAGAGAATTGATGTTCCAACGGCGTGTACAACCCTCCTCATGACTCGACGTAGTCTTGAGAGTGCGCGGGTATTCCGGCCAAGGATTCTTCGGATCACAAGGTCCTTCTACGGGACGTGGCATGATTTCAATCTGTGTAACGCTCTTACAACCTTGACGGTGAGCAGTACCAATACAGTCTGAGCCAGTGTCGCCACCACCGATTACAAGTACGTCTTTTCCCTTTGCGTTCACGAGTTCATCTTTTTTGAACTCCATTCCAGCCAATACTCGGTTTTGCTGTGAAAGCATCTCAAGAGCGAAGTAAACACCCTTTAGGTCACGTCCAGGTATTTTAAGGTCGCGGGCAGTTGGTGTACCAGTACAAACCACATAAGCGTCGTATCCTTCGGGCAGTTTAGTGACATCCACATTCTGGTTGTAACGGAATTCTATACCTTCTTTCTCAAGCACGTTAATACGGCGGTCGATAATGGCCTTGTTGAGTTTGAAGTTTGGAATGCCATATCGCAACAATCCACCTGGAGCCTCGTTTTTCTCAAACACAGTTACGGTATAGCCTTTGAGATTAAGCTGGTTGGCAGTAACGAGTCCAGCAGGTCCTGCACCAATCACAGCCACACGCTTACCATTTCTTTCAGGTTGTGCAATACGAACGAAATTCTCCTGGAAGGCCATTTCTGTTATGGCAGCCTCATCCTCACGGTTTGTGGTAGGCTCGTGTATTGTAAGGTTGAGCACGCAAGCCTTCTCGCAGAGTGCCGGACAGATACGTCCGGTGAACTCCGGGAAGTCGTTGGTGGAGTTGAGCAATCGGTATGCCAATTCATAGTCGCCCTTATAAAGAGCATCGTTCCACTCTGGCGGTTTATTACCAAGCGGGCAAGCCCAATGGCAGAATGGCACGCCACAATCCATGCATCGGCTTGCCTGTGTGCGGCGGTCTTTACTGTTTAGAGTCTGTTCGACTTCGCCGAAGTCGTGTATTCTATCGTGAACTGGCCTATACCCGGCTTCCTGTCGTGGTATGGTCAAAAATGCTTTCGGATTTCCCATAAGTCAAAATTTTATGCAAATTTTTTATATTAAAGGGTTAAAGGGTTAAAGGGATAAAGGGATAAAGGGTTAAAGAATCGACTAAGTCGAATAAAGTCCGTTGGCGCGTCAATTCGTCGAACATCAGCGTCCAAACGAACTTTAATCTTTTAATCTTTTAATTCTTTAATTTAATCGCGTACACGCGATTAATAGTCTCTCTGCATATCGGCAATCTTCTGCTGCAGTTTCTTCACCTGCTCTTCTTGTAGCACACGTTTGTACTCGATAGGCACAACCTGTATGAAATCTTCTACATAACGATTCCAGTCGTCGAGCATAGTGCGTGCCAGCTTTGAGCCAGTATATAGATAGTGCTGACGGATGAGCTCGTGAAGTTCCTTACGATAGTTGCTATCCTCCACAAGATTAATCTCAACCATATCCATGTTGCAGAAATAGTCGAAGTTGTGTTTCTTGTCCCATACGTAAGCTACACCGCCAGACATACCTGCGGCAAAATTACGTCCTGTTTCGCCAAGAACCACTACACGACCTCCAGTCATGTATTCGCAACAGTGGTCGCCTGCACCTTCTATCACGGCAATGGCACCTGAGTTGCGCACTCCGAAGCGTTCACCCACCTTACCATTGATATAGAGTTCACCGCTGGTGGCACCGTAAAGTCCTGTGTTTCCTGCGATGATATTATCTTCGGCAGAGAAGTTGCTTCTTGTAGGAGGCAGGATGGCAATGCGTCCACCGCTAAGTCCCTTTCCGAAATAGTCGTTGGCTTCGCCTTCCAGTTTGAAGTTCACGCCCTTCACGAGGAATGCTCCGAAGCTCTGTCCTGCCGATCCCTTAAATTTCACATTGATGGTATTCTCCGGCAAACCTTCTTCTCCATATTTCTCAGCTATCATACCGCTCAGCATCGTACCGCAAGCACGGTCGGTGTTCTTTATCGCATAGTCGAGGTTTACCTCTTCCTTGTCTGCTATGGCACGCTGTGCAGAACGTATAAGCTGCTGGTCGAGGATGTTATCAAGTTCATGTTTCTGACTCACGGTATGGTAAAGCGAGCATGCATTCTCTTCCTTGTTAAGCAATCGGGTGAAATCGAGAGTGGCAGTCTTTTCATTAATAGGCTGCTTCTTTATAATAAGTTCTGTATGACCTACTATTTCGTCGAGTTTACGGAATCCCATCTCAGCCAAATATTCACGCACTTCCTGAGCAAGGAATGTGAAGTAATTGACGAGATAGTCAGACTTGCCAATGAAATGCTTGCGCAGTTCCGGATCTTGCGAAGTGACGCCAAGCGGACAGGTGTTGAGGTTACATTTACGCATCATCACACATCCGAGCACGATAAGGGCGGCAGTACCGAAACCATACTCCTCTGCACCGAGCAAAGCCATGAGCACTATGTCTCGACCAGTCTTCAGCTGTCCGTCCACCTGCACACGAACAAGTCCGCGGAGTCCGTTTTTCACAAGAGTTTGCTGTGTTTCCGACAGACCTATTTCAGGCGAAATACCCGCAAATCGCATGCTCGACGCCGGGCTGGCACCCGTACCGCCTTCCGCACCCGATATGACTATGAGGTCGGCTTTTGCCTTAGCTACACCAGCCGCGATTGTACCCACTCCGCTTTCTGCCACGAGTTTTACGCTTACGGCAGCCTTCGGGTTTACATTCTTCAAGTCGAAGATGAGCTGTGCAAGGTCTTCTATTGAGTAGATGTCGTGGTGTGGTGGAGGCGAGATGAGCGAGATGCCTGGTATGGAATGACGTGTCTTTGCAATGATCTCGTTCACCTTGAAGCCTGGAAGCTGACCGCCTTCACCAGGTTTAGCACCCTGTGCCACCTTTATCTGAATTTCCTCAGCATTGACAAGATACTCCGTGGTGACACCGAAACGTCCCGAGGCTATCTGTTTTGTCTTTGAAGAGAGCGACACTCCGTCTACAGTAGCATGGAAACGAGCATTGTCCTCACCACCTTCTCCCGTGTTAGAGCGTCCGCCTATCTTGTTCATTGCCAAACAGATAGCTTCATGTGCCTCGATAGAAAGAGCTCCGAAGCTCATGGCTCCCACAACGAAATGCTTCACGATGTTCTCAACAGGTTCCACCATGTCGAGAGGTATAGGATTGCGTTTGAAGTCAAGGAAGTCGCGGATGAATATTGGAGCGTCTTTCTCGTCAACAAGTTTCGAGTATTGCTTGAACTTCTCATAGTTGCCAGTGCGTGTGGCAAGCTGGAGGGTTGCGATGGTCTCAGGGTTCCAGGCATGCTTTATTCCGTCCTTTCGGTAGTGGAACTGTCCGAGATTAGGCAGGAAATCATTGTTGGCCGTCTTTGAAAACGCAGCGTCGTGCAGTGCTATTGCGTCCTTTGCGATTGTTGCGAGACCGATACCGCCGATGGTAGACACATTAGTACCAAAATAGTTTTTGAGCAGACTCTCAGATAGACCGATGCTCTCGAATATCTTCGCACCACGATAAGATCGTATAGTGGAGATTCCCATCTTTGCCATGATTTTGAAGAGTCCTTTCTTCACTGCCTTTATATAGTTTGCCTCTGCCGTAGCATAATCTTCCTGTATCTTGCCATGCTTTACAAGGTCGTCGAGTATGGCAAACGTCATATACGGACAGAGAGCTGATGCTCCATAGCCAAGGAGCAGAGCTGCATGCATTGTCTCGCGTATCTCACCACTCTCAACAATTAGCGCCGTCTGCACTCGCTTTCCTACAGAGATAAGGTAGTGGTGTACAGCCGATACAGCGAGTAGTGATGGTATGGCGGCATGTGTCTCGTCCACGTCTCGGTCGGAAAGTATAATATAGTTATATCCTTCGTCTACACTATGTTCTGCATCTTTGCAGAGCTGGTCGAGAGCCTCGCGCAGTCCTTCCTCTCCCTTGCTACATTCGAAGAGAATGGGCAACTTGACCGTGTTGAAGCCCTTGTAGCGTATGTTACAGAGTATGTCGAGCTGAGTATTGTTGAGAATAGGATGCGGCAGGCGCACCATTTTACAGTTAGACTCGTCGGGCGAGAGGATGCCTGAGCCCACACGTCCGATGTATTCTGTGAGCGACATGACAAGTTCCTCGCGTATGGAGTCGATGGCAGGATTGGTTACCTGTGCAAACTGCTGGCGGAAGTAATTGAAGAATATCTGTGGTTTGTCGGAGAGCACAGCAAGCGGTGTATCGTTACCCATGGCGGCAGTAGGCTCTTGTCCCTTTGTGGCCATAGGAGCAATTGTACCGTCCACATCCTCTTCTCCATATCCAAAGATTATCTCATGGCGCAAGAGGTCTTTCACGCTATTGTCAACCTTACGTCCGCTCTTCAATTTCTCGAGCTGTATTCGGTTGGTAGACAGCCACTGGCGATAAGGATGAGCGGCTGCGAGTTGTTCCTTGATCTCTCCATCATAATATATTTTTCCTTCCTGAGTGTCGATGAGCAGTATCTTTCCTGGCTGCAGACGTCCCTTCTCTGCTATCTCTGTCGGGTCGAAATCCATTACTCCCACTTCACTTGCCACCACCATCATATCGTTTTTGGTTATGGTGTATCGTGCTGGACGCAGTCCGTTGCGGTCGAGCATACCTCCTGCAAAGCGTCCGTCGCTGAAGAGAAGAGCAGCAGGTCCGTCCCATGGTTCCATGAGAATGGAATGATATTCGAAGAACGCCTTTAGGTCTTCCGATATTGGATTTTTGTCGTTAAAGCTCTCCGGCACCATAACGCTCATGGCGTGTGGCAGCGACAGACCGCTCATTACGAAGAATTCGAAAACGTTATCCAGTGAAGCCGAGTCAGACATTCCAGGCTGTACTATAGGCGAAATCTGCCTGATGTCACCCAAGGCCTGTGAATTAAGTACGCTTTCTCGTGCTTGCATCCAACCGCGGTTACCGCGAATAGTGTTTATCTCACCATTGTGTGCAAGAAGGCGGAAAGGCTGTGCTAGACTCCATGTTGGGAACGTGTTGGTAGAGAAACGGCTATGTACCAAAGCCAGACCACTTGTGAAGTAGTTATTTGTCAGGTCGGGATAATACTGTCTTACCTGCAGTGAGGTAAGCATTCCCTTATAGACAATATTCTTCGACGAAAGAGAGCAGATATAGAAATCCTTATGCTTTATTCGCTTCTCTATCTTCTTCCTTATTATATATAATGTACGTTCAAAAAACGGCACCTTGTCGTCGGTCACTCCAGTTACAAACAACTGTTTGATAGCAGGTTCTGTGGCATGAGCCGACTCACCAAGACATTCTGGGTTTGTAGGCACATTACGCAAGTGCATGAGCGACAATCCTTCGCGCTCAATCTCCTCAATCATTACAGACAAAATCTCACTCTGTGCCTTTTCATCTTTAGGAAGAAATACAAGACCTGTACCATATTTTCCCTTTTCAGGCACAGGAATACCCTGAAGCAGAATAAACTCATGAGGTATCTGAAGCATGATACCCGCGCCATCGCCGGTACGTCCATCGGCACCCTCCGCGCCTCGGTGGCGCATATTCTCAAGTACCTTCAGTGCATTGTCAACCAGCTCGTGGCTTTTGTTACCGTGGATATTTACCACCATGCCGACTCCACACGCATCGTGTTCGTATTCGGCATTATACAATCCATTTGCCATATTTAGTTGCATTAAGTTTATAAAAATCGTTCTTTTCTTACATTCTGCGTGCAAAATTACTACTTTTCTTTCAAAATGACACAATGATACGACACCTTTCAATCAACATTTTTTAAGTTATTGTCAATCTAAAACAAAATTATCTAATATTCTTCCAATCTGCAACATAAACAAGGATAATTAAGTCAAAATGCAACATAGGCATAATTTTTATGAATCTTGTATCTATTGACATTCTTTTCAAGAAGTCACAATATAGTAAAGCCGCTGCAGTCGACCTGCAACGGCTTCCATTTAGAATTTAGTATGGTAATTAAGATTGTATAATCAAAGATGTGAGACTCTGCCGCCGTTGGGGCGATAGTCGATAATAATTTTCTCAAAGACTATTGCTGGATCGTTGGGTGTGAGAGTAATCGTATGATTTCCATCGGCTGTGGGTTGTACGTCAACAACAATGGTTTTGTCCACTACTCTACGGGCAATTGTCGGATAGTAGATGTCGTATATATTTTCTGGTTTTTCATTGAGGTTGTCGTTGAAGTTGACGACTATTGGTGATGCACCGTCAACCGACACACCGTAAGTCAATCCTCCCTTATTGAGATAGTCGAGGGTGGACTTTGTCACTATGTGAACAATGGCCTTTCCCGCCTTACCTTTAAAAGTATATGAGATAGATGCTCCTGTCACTGGTTTTTTATAAGGCATAAGCGTCATGGCTCCTTTGCCCTTGCCCATATCAGGAATGAGAGTCCACTGCGCCTCAGCGGCATCCTGCTTGGCGGTGTAGTCTGGAGCTTGAATGTTTATTACGTCAAAACTGTCGTTGGCAGTGGTACGATACAATTGCGGACAAATATCCTTTGGGAAGTCGTCATTCCATATCTTGTATCCTATATGCTTCTGTATCATCATTCCGTTCCATTTTCCACCAGACATCTCCAAGTTATATTGAGCACAGAGGACAGAGTCGCGTCGGAAAGCCTTTTCACATTCTTCTGCCCAATAATCCTGCATCTGACTCTTCTCTTGATGGGTTTTGCGGTTCATGGCCTGTGCGTAATACATACGATGAAGGTTGGACATGGCTTGTATTGGGAAGAGGATAATCTGGCGATAGGCATCGCGCACGTCGGACGGCAATGTTGCAAACTGCTCCAAGGCCCGTGTTTCCAAGGCATTATACTGGTTGCAGACTTGTTGCCACTCTCCGCTTTCAAGGTCGTATGTGTTGGCATCAAGCATCTCTGCCGTACAGCGTCCGGCATACTTGCAGCATGTGTTGAGGATGCAGGCAGCCTCTTCGGCATTGGCAAGGCCGAACGACTCGCGGCAAAACTTGAGAGTATGGTCGGTAATGTTATTTACAGTGTATTCACGCGGATTCCAAGCCATGTCAAGGAACATCTGTATTGGATATTCCATTGGCTTAAGGTCGCCGACGTTGAGTATCCAAAGGCGGTCGATGCCGTGTTCATAGGCAAGCGTAAGCTGTTCCCACATGTTTTGTGTTGGAGTGACATTTAGGAACTTGGTGTTTCGTGGAGCACCTACATAGTCCACATGATAATAAAGTCCCCATCCGCCCTTATGCTTCAGTTCCTTTTCAGTTGGCACACGGCGCACATTTCCCCAGTTGTCATCACATAACAGCATTATCACATCATCTGGCACTCGCATTCCCTTGTCGTAGTAGTCGAGCACCTCTTTATATAGAGCCCACACTTGCGGTGTTTCACTCGCTTTTTTTCCAGTGACATCTGCAATTATTTTGCGTTGGTCTTTCACTACCTGTTCCAACAGTCGAGTATCAGCATCTTCGCTCATGGCCTCGTCGCCGTCTCCACGCATACCTATTGTTATAAGGTCATCAGTACCTTTTGCACGTTCAATTCCTTCACGGAAGAAGCGTTGCAAGTTTTCTTTGTTGGTATTATAATTCCATGGTCCCCATTCGGTTCTCTTCCGTGCATATTCCTGATGATTGCGCGCCATGGGCTCGTGATGTGACGTACCTATTATAACACCCATATCGTCAGCGGTTTTCCCGTTCATAGGGTCATCTGCATAGAAAGCCCATGACCACATAGCTGGCCAAAGCATATTTCCCTTTAGACGCAGTATAAGTTCAAATACTCTTTCATAGAAGCGATGATCGCCATAATTGGTTCCATATGTGTTTTTCACCCAAGTGGTGAGACATGGGGCCTCATCGTTCAAGAACAGGCCACGGTAGCGTACAGCAGGCTCTCCGTCAGTATATGTTCCTTTGCTAACAAATATCTTGTCGTGTTTTGCAGTAGGCACGTCGGCCCACCAATACCATGGAGACACGCCCAACTGGCGCGAGAACTCATATATACCATAAATAGCACCACGTCGGTCGCTACCTGCAATGACTAATTTGTTGTCCACTACAGTAATGATGTATTTTTCTGTCTTTCCCTTAAGCAGTCTTGCGTCTATCTTTCCAGCCTTGACCATATCATCGATGGCCTTGGAATGTCCCAAGGTTCCAACAACTACATTTGCTTTGTTTTCACCCGCCAGCATGGCCTTGGTATTAGTTGTAGACATCTCTATGTCGTGCAGTAATGTCTTTGCCGCACGCATTACGCCACGGCAATCGTTGGCATCAACGAAGACGCCAATAGTATTGTCTTTATTAAGTAACAGGTCGCCTCCAGAGAAGCTTACGAAGTTGTCTGCGGCATTGGTAAATATCACTGCCAAAAGTCCAAGAAGTGCTGTAAGAATGCGTTTTTTTAAAGTCACCATTTTTTATATTTATTTGATTAGTGATGCAAAATTACCATTTTAATTCAACAAAAACATGAATAATCATATAAAAAATGTATGAATGAAACGAATTCAAATCTTTTAGATACATTTGCACACATTACTACTACAAAAAAATATTTATCTTTGCACTATGATTGATAATATTTAGAAATTCAGACAATAATAAATATTTAAGAATATGTCAATAAAACAAATGGTAATGGGGTTAGTGTTGCTAATGGCGGCTACAAACCTACAAGCAAAAACGGAGAAAGACAATGGTGAGTGGATTGCAACATGGGCAACCGCCACCGAGTACACAGGAAAAGGCGACATGCCAAAAAGCGGAACGCTAACAGGAAAGTCTATAAGACAGATTGTACATGTTTCGATAGGAGGAAAGACTCTACGGCTACACCTTTCGAACGAATACAGTAAAGAACCGGTGGAAATAAAGTCAATATTTATTGCCGACATCGACGAGAGTTGTTCTCCAAAGGTGGAAGATATAGGTATCGACATCTTGCCGAAGACAGCACGATATCTAAAGTTTGGCGGCAAAAAGCAACTAACCATTGCTGCTGGTGAAACAGCCGTAAGCGACCCATTGGCATATGACCTTAAGCCTCTCCAACGCTTGGCCATCACAATAAGCTATGGAGAGACTCCCGTAAACGCAACTAGTCACCGCGGTTCGCGCACCACATCTTATATTATAAAAGGTGAAGCTCAACCGAAGACAAAGTTTACAGACATAGAGCGTGAGGATCACTGGTACAACATTGCCACCATAGACGTAAAGGCAGAAAACAGCAGTGCCATCGCCTGTATCGGCAACTCCATAACCGACGGACGCGGTACAACGACAAACCTACAAAACCGTTGGACTGATTTCTTCGCAGAGTCTCTACAATCTAATGAGTCTACAAAGAATCTTGCAGTTCTCAACCTCGGCATTGGCGGTAACAGTGTGTTTTACGGAGGTCTTAGCGACCCTGCAGTAAAACGCTACGACCGCGACTGCCTTGAACAAGCCGGCGTGAAGACGGTGATAGTGTTTGAGGGAGTTAATGACCTTGGCGGCATCAATGGCGATGCAGAGGCAAGGGCGGCAAAAATCATCGAATGTTACAAGGAGTTCATACGCAAGGCGCATGATCGTGGAATGAAGATTTACGGTTGCACCATCACTCCGTTCCTCGGCAGTTTTTATGACGACGGAGGCTTTTTCCGCGAAGCAGCACGCCAGACAATAAACAAATGGATTCGTGAGAGTGGTGAGTTTGATGGCGTGATTGATTTCGACAGAATCATCCGTAACCCTTCCGACCCGACAAAAATGAAAGAAGAATATCACTGTGGAGACTGGCTGCATCCTAACCCGGAAGGCTACAGGGCAATGGGAGAGTTTGCAGGAAAGGAGTTTGTTAAAGGTCGTAGTAAATAGAAAAGTGAAGCTTCCAATAGAAGCCTGCTTCGCTATAACCTTACACCCTACATTATTGGGGAATAACCAACTTGTTTTCAAGCAGTTATACGATGTAGGGTACCTCCCAGCCCTACATTCACCCTACATTCGCCCTACATTATTGCTTTTTCGGCGCTTTTTCGGCTTGATGTAGGGTGAATGTAGGGATGATGTAGGGCTGAGATGCACCCTACATTCCCTAACCCATTGATTGTCAGTGCGAAATTGCCCAATAAAGTAGGGTGTAGGGTTATAGCGAAGCAGGCTTATATACGAGCGAACAGAAACTTCATAAGCCACAAAGCCAAATGGCTTCAGCCACTCTGTCACAGTTATGACAGTCGGCTGCCACAGTTATGACAGACAACTTTCGTAAGGTGACAGTCGGTGTAACATAAGGCTACGTTGACTGGTGTGAGGGCTATAATCAGCAAGAACAATTAAGAGTGAAGATCCAAGAGTTATGATTGCTCAACTCTAAGAAGTTAAGGAAGTTGAGTTATTTACTTACCATGTTTCTTTTCGATGTACTGCTCATATTCGGCAATCTCGCGTTCGCCGACGTGGGCAAGACCATAGTGCTCGTCGTGCTGGCTATAGTCGAGACCGACACGCTCGCTGTACTCAGAAACTCGCATTGGTATAAACTTGTCGATGAGCCAGTAGCCGAAGTAGCTGACTGTAAATGTATAGACAATTACTATTGCCACGGCAACCAAATGATAGAGGAATACTACGAAACCCTCCGGTGTGCCAGCTACAAGACCTTCCTGAATGAAGATACCCGTGAGGACAGTACCGAAGATACCACCTGTTCCGTGGGTCGGGAAAACGTCGAGGGCATCGTCTATCCTTGAGTGACTGCGCCAATATACCGCTGTGTTGCAAATGAGCGTGATGACAAAGGAGATGAAGATACTCTCGCCAACTGTCACGTAACCAGCAGATGGTGTTATGGCTACAAGACCTACCACACAACCTACGGCAGCTCCCATTGCAGAAGGCTTGCGACCACGCAGACAGTCGAAGAATATCCATGCCATCATTGCTGTTGCCGATGCTGTGTTGGTGTTCAGGAATGCCTTTACTGCTATTCCGTCGGCATGCAGGGAACTTCCTGCGTTGAAACCGAACCAGCCAAGCCAAAGCATTGCGGCACCGAGAAGCACAAACGGGATGTTCGCTGGCTCACTGTTGCGTGTAGAAGTCTTGCGGCGACCAAGGAAAATGGCTCCTGCAAGAGCTGCCACACCCGAAGATGCGTGAACCACGATACCTCCGGCGAAATCGACAACACCCCACTGTAGGAACAATCCGTCGGGATGCCAAGTCATGTGTGCAAGAGGGCAATATATGAACACAAAGAAGAAAATCATAAAGAACATATAGCCCGAGAAACGCACACGCTCAGCAAAAGAACCCGTGATAAGCGATGGTGTGATAATGGCAAACTTCATCTGGAACAAGGCATAGAGTGCTAAAGGAATTGTCGCTCCACCGAGAATCTTGCCTGTAGGAGTGGTATAGACATCACCTCCTACATTGTTGAACATAAGGAATGTAGTCGGGTCGCCTATAATACCACCAATATCGTCGCCAAAGCAGAGTGAGAAACCAAAAACCACCCACAAGACGGAGATTATACCCATGGCAATGAAACTTTGGAGCATTGTCGAGATGACATTCTTAGCTCCAACCATACCTCCATAGAAAAAGGAGAGACCTGGTGTCATCATCAGCACGAAGATGGTAGCCGTTATCAACCATGCCACATCAGCGGCATCTATCTTTGAAAAGTCGCACTCAAACGTTGGTTCTGGTGCGAACAGACCTGCGATGGCTATGATTACCATAGCGGTCATGAGTATTATCCAGCGTTTTTTCATAGGAAAAAGCACAATCTTTTAAATTTATTATTTAAGTTTCAAATTCAATCAACTTTCTTGGAATAAAGGAGTTTCACTACTCTTTCACGTAAGCATCGTCGTGAACTCCTGCTACTGCACGTCCACTTGGGTCGTTGAGGTTCTTGAAAGATTCGTCCCACGCCAATGCTTCCGCGGTGGAACAAGCCACTGAAGGAACACTCGGTACGGTCTTTGCGGCAGAGTCGCTTGGGAAATGCTCGGCGAAAATGGAACGATAGTAGTATTCCTCCTTGTTGCGTGGAGGATTGATGGGGAATCGTTCAGCTGCGTGTGCCATCTGTTCGTCGCTCACTTGGTCGGCTGTGATCTGCTTCAGTGTGTCAATCCACGAGTATCCAACGCCATCGCTGAACTGCTCCTTCTGTCGCCAAGCCACTGCCTCTGGCAACATGTCGGCAAAAGCTTCGCGCACGATCTTCTTCTCTATCGTCTTGCCCGGACACATCTTTGCCTCGGGATTGGTGCGCATCGCAACGTCGAGGAACTCTTTGTCGAGGAATGGCACACGGCCTTCAACACCCCAAGCTGAAAGGCTCTTGTTTGCACGAAGGCAGTCGTAGAGATAGAGTTTTGATAGTTTTCTCACGGTCTCCTCGTGGAATGCCTTTGCATTTGGCGCCTTGTGGAAATAGAGGTAGCCTCCGAATACCTCGTCAGCACCCTCTCCCGAGAGTACCATCTTAATACCCATCGACTTTATGACGCGTGCCAAGAGATACATTGGCGTAGAAGCACGCACGGTAGTCACGTCATAGGTCTCAATGAAATATATTACGTCACGAATGGCATCAAGACCTTCCTGAATTGTATAGTTGATTTCATGGTGAACAGTTCCAATATGGTCTGCCACCATCTTTGCCTTTGCGAGGTCAGGTGCACCTTTCAGACCTACGGCAAAAGAGTGGAGTCGAGGCCACCAAGCCTTAGTAGCGGAATCGTCCTCAATACGATGCTCTGAGAACTTCTCTGCAATAGCACTTATTACTGATGAGTCGAGCCCACCGGACAAAAGCACTCCGTATGGCACATCGCTCATCAGCTGGCGCTTCACAGCAGCCTCAAGTGCATCGTGTATATCCTGAACACTCGCACCATTGTCCTTGACTGCATCATACTCCATCCAGTCACGTTTATAATAGCGAGTCATCTTTCCTTCGCGACTTGAATAATAGTGTCCCGGCAAGAACACCTCATATCGGTCGCAGTTACCTTCGAGAGCTTTCATTTCGCTTGCGACATAGACCTTTCCGTCGTTGTCGTATCCTATATATAGAGGTATAACGCCTATCGGGTCACGTGCAATAAGAAATTCATCTTTCTCTGCATCATAAAGTGCGAAGGCGAAAATACCACTTAAATCTTCCAAAAAGTCTATACCTTTTTCACGGTACAGGGCGAGAATCACCTCACAGTCACTACCAGTCTGAAACTGATATTTTTCAGCATACTGCCGGCGAATATCTTGGTGATTGTATATCTCACCATTAACAGCCAATATTTGTTTCATGTCGGGGCTGAATAGTGGCTGCTTGCCTGATTCAGGATCGACTATAGAGAGGCGCTCGTGGCTGAGTATGGCTGACCCGCCGTTGTAGATTCCGCTCCAGTCCGGACCACGGTGACGGATTTTTTGACTCATACGCAATGCCTTCTGTCTCAGTTCAGGAGTTTGCTCCTGGATGTTAAAAATTGCTACAATTCCACACATAGTTGTTATTCTTTTTTTTGTTATTTGTCGTTTGCTTTGTATGTTGAAAGTTGAAAATTGAAGGTTGAATATTCAACTTTCAATTTTCAACTTTCAATATTCAACTTAGTTGAAGCAGCTCTCGCCATGCTCATAGATGTCGAGACCCTCTTCCTCTATTCTCTTGTCAACTCTCAGACCTGCAATCTTCTTGATGCTGAAGAACAATACCACACCGGCAACGGCTGCCCAAGCGTCGATGGCGAGAACACCAAGACACTGTGCTCCGAAAAAGCCCCAGCCACCGCCATAGAGAGCTCCGCCGTCAAGGGCAAGCAAGCCAGTCATCAGTGTACCAAGAATACCGCAGACACCGTGTACAGAACTTGCGCCGACAGGGTCGTCAATATGCAGTTTGGTATCGATAAATTCAATAGAGAATACCAATACTATACCAGCCACAAGACCGATGATGCTTGCACCGAGAGGACTTACCAGGTCACAACCTGCTGTTATGGCTACCAGACCTGCAAGCACACCGTTGAGGGTGAGCGAGAATGATGGTTTGCCATACTTTATCCAAGACGTGAACATTGTACCGATAGCACCTGCAGCAGCGGCAAGGTTGGTGGTCAAGAACACATGCGAGATGGCAATACGATTGACTTCTCCGGAAGCGGCGAGCTGAGAACCAGGGTTGAAGCCGAACCATCCGAACCAAAGTATGAACACGCCAAGAGCGGCAGCCATAAGGTTGTGACCGGGAATGGCGCGACTCTTTCCATCCTTGCCATACTTACCCAAACGTGGGCCAAGGGCAATGGCACCCACGAAAGCCAAGACACCACCAACTGAGTGTACAATTGCCGAACCGGCAAAATCATGGAATGTGGCACCAAAGGTAGTCATCATAAACGAGGTCTCGTCGCCATTCATCAACCATCCGCCACCCCATGTCCAGTGACCAGAAATCGGATATATCAACAATGAGATGAAAACCGAATAAATGCAATACATCGAAAACTTAGTGCGTTCAGCCATAGCTCCCGACACGATAGTGGCAGCGGTTGCACAGAAAACAGTCTGGAAAATCAGGAATCCCTCTACCGGAAGGTCACTCTCATAAAACGAGATGTCGCCAAAATGAGGCATACCAATAAAGCCCTCACCGTTGCTTCCAAACATAAAGCCGAAACCAATCAGCCAGAACAGAATAGAACCGAAACAGAAGTCAACGAAGTTCTTAAACAGAATGTTCGCCGTGTTCTTACCACGTGTAAAGCCAGCCTCACAAAGAGCAAAGCCTGGCTGCATGAAGAATACCAACATTGCTGCAAGCAACATCCATACGGTATCTACAGAAAGTGACAAATCTGCCACAGGATCTGTTGCTAAAAATATGTTCGTCATAATTTTATCCTTTAATATGTTTATTTGTGTTGTAATTATCCCTCTTGCCTTGCACAATGTCTAACTTACGAGTGTTGTGTGTCTGTGTTGTGTGTATTCTTATATATATAATAATGTGTTGGTCGATCCAATAATATATTGAGACTTGTGCTGGCTAAATATTTATTCTCACTTATTTTTCCTGTTCCGCATTATAAAGTGCGATGTCGCCTCGTTCGGCTGTTCTTATGCGAATGGCATCCTCAATAGGAATTACGAATATTCTTCCGTCACCCACTTCACCAGTTTGGGCTGCCTGCTGTATGGCGGACAAAGTCTTCTCCACATTCTTGTCGCGTACCACTACATTAATTAAAACTCTCTCGATACAGCTCGTGTCGTACATTACGCCACGGTAAATCCTGGCCTGGCGCATCTTGCCTTCACCTCTTACATCATAATAAGAGAACCACTCGATGTCGGCGGCAAGCAATGCTTCCTTTACATCCTCGAATTTCGTCTTACGGATGATAGCTTCAATCTTTTTCATGTTATCTCTCCTCTTTTTAATTAAATAATGACATTTTGTTATCTTTCGGGTGCAAAATTACTACTTTTTGTCAGTACACACAAGCATTTCCCAACAAAACGATATTCAAATTACATATTTCTTAGCATTTTATCAAATAAAATATCCTATTGCTTATAATTTGAAATAATAAATATACAATTTAATTACAAATTGATATTTAATGAAGATTTGTAGGATAAATAACCCCTAAAACACTTGTACAATATTACATTTTGTTGTAACTTTGCAGCGGAATTAGAACAAAAGTATAACAAAACATCAAAATAGATATCAATATGACAACAAACATCAAGTTCACCAAGATGCATGGCGCTGGTAATGATTATATATATGTAAATACATTATTATATAACATACCCGACCCTACAAAGGCATCCATTGCATGGAGTGCACCGCACACAGGCATTGGCAGTGACGGTTTGGTGTTGATTGACAAGGCTAAGATACCAGAGGCCGATTTTTCGATGAGAATATTCAATGCAGACGGGTCTGAAGCCATGATGTGTGGCAATGCTTCCCGTTGCATAGGTAAGTATCTCTTTGAGAAAGGCATCACAGACAAGACTGAGATAAAACTTCTCACTCTCTCGGGCATCAAAATCCTGAAGCTTACACTCGATGACAAAGGCGAAAAGGTGGAAAGCGTAACTGTCGACATGCTCGAACCTGTATTGAACGACAAAAAACAGATGGCAAGTGAGGACGGTTCGATGAAAGACGGACTGGTTGACGTAATAGACCGCGAATTTCGGGGTACATTTGTATCAATGGGCAATCCGCATTTCGTCATTTTCGTCGATAACGTTGATGAAATCGACGTAGCTCGATACGGAAAAGCATTGGAGTTCGACTCGCTGTTTCCTGAACGTTGCAACATAGAATTCGCACAGATACTCGACAATGGTAAAATACGTACCAGGGTTTGGGAACGTGGAAGCGGAATAACAATGGCTTGTGGTACTGGTGCATGTGCCACGGCTGTGGCGGCCGCCATCACCGGCAGGGCGACAAGAAAAAGCGAAATCGTAATGGATGGAGGCACACTCCACATCGAATGGAACGAAGCCGACAACCACGTATATCTCAGCGGTCCTGCTGCTTTCGCTTTCGAGGGAGAAGTGGCTCTTCCGCAATAATAAACAAGGCAAAACTTCAACAATCAACATAAAAAGAAATTTAAAATATTATGGCATTAGTAAACGAACATTTCCTCAAGCTGCCGAACAATTACTTGTTCGCTGACATTGCAAAAAAAGTGAATGCCTTCAAGGTTTCACACCCTAAGGCAAACGTCATAAGCCTTGGTATAGGCGATGTGACACAACCTCTCTGTCCTGCAGTAATAGAGGCTATGCACAAAGCCGTGGACGAAATGGCGAACAAAGACACTTTTCGCGGTTATGGTCCAGAACAGGGCTATGCTTTCCTTAGGGAGGCAATAGTGAAAAACGACTTCTTGCCACGAGGAATCCATCTCGACCCAAACGAGATATTCATCAACGACGGAGCAAAAAGCGACACTGGAAACATACAGGAGCTCGTAAGATGGGACAATAGCATCGGAGTCACAGATCCGATATATCCTGTTTATATAGACTCTAATGTGATGATAGGAAGGGCAGGAGTGTTGGAAGACGGCAAATGGAGCAACGTCGTATATATGCCATGCTCAGCGGAGAATAATTTTACCCCACAGTTGCCCGACAAGCGAGTTGACATTATATATCTCTGCTATCCCAACAACCCTACGGGTACAGTTATCACAAAGGAGGAGTTGAGAAAATGGGTGAATTACGCTATCAAAAACGACACCCTCATATTCTACGATGCAGCCTACGAGGCATACATCCAGGATCCGGACATACCACATTCAATATATGAGATAAAGGGTGCAAGAAAGGTGGCAGTGGAGTTTCACAGCTATTCGAAAACAGCAGGATTCACTGGCATAAGATGCGGATACACCGTTGTACCGAAAGAACTCACTGCTGCCAATCTCAAAGGCGAGCGCATAGAGTTAAACCACTTGTGGAACAGACGACAGTGCACCAAGTTCAATGGTACAAGCTACATAAGCCAGAAGGCCGCCGAAGCTATTTACACACCAGAAGGGAAGGCACAGGTAAAGGCGACCATCGACTACTATATGACCAACGCGAAGATCATGCACCGCACTCTTACCGAACTGGGGCTTGATGTCTACGGCGGAAAGAACGCTCCTTATCTTTGGATAAAGACTCCCGATGGAATGGGAAGCTGGAAGTTCTTTGAACAAATGCTATATGAGGCACACGTCGTATGCACACCAGGAGTAGGATTCGGACCTTCTGGAGAAGGCTACGTCAGGCTTACAGCTTTCGGAGAACGCGAGGACTGCTTGGAGGCCATGGAAAGGCTTAAAAAGTGGCTAGCATAAATACAATACAACACAACACATTATAAAGAAAGGAAAATTATGAAGAACTTGAAAAGATTGAGCTTGGCTGCCTTCATGATGATGGCAGGAGCAACAGCGATGACAGCACAGGAAGAAGTTGAGACAACAATCTGCGCAGACGTGGTAAACCAGTATATCTGGCGTGGAACAAAATGTGGTGAAGCAAGTTTCCAGCCTACATTGGGCATAGGTTACAAAGGACTCTCACTTACGGCGTGGGGAAGTACTGAAATATCAAATTTCGGCGGGTCAAAAGAGTTTGACCTTACACTCGCATATTCTACAGGCGGACTAAACATTGGAGTGACCGACTACTGGTTTGATGGTGGCGACACAAAATACTTTAAGTATGGTGCACACTCCACAGCACACATTTTCGAGGCAAACATCGGCTACGACTTCGGACCTCTCGCCATACAATGGTTCACCAATTTCGCCGGTTCTGACTATAAGGGCAATGGCGACAGAGCCTACTCTTCATACGTAGAGCTCAGTGCACCATTCAAACTTGGCGGTCTCGACTGGAATGCCGCAGTAGGAGCCGTACCCTTTGAAGACGCTGGATTATATGGAGCTTGCGACAAGTTTGCAATCACCAATGTCACGCTGAAGGCAACAAAGGACGTAAAGATCACCGACTCATTCTCACTTCCGGTGTTCGCACAGGTCACTGGCAATCCACACGACCAGAAAGCATACTTTGTATGTGGTTTCACTTTAATTCCTTAAGACAAGAAATAGTATCAACAATAAAAACTTTTAAACAATGGCAAACTTAAGATTTCAGGTTGTAGAAGAGGCTTTCAAGAAGAAGGCACTCGCTGTAGAGGCTCCATCAGAACGCCCCTATGAGTATTTTGGCAAATATGTCTTCAATCGTGAGAAGATGTACAAATATTTGCCTAAGAACGTATACGAAAAGCTTATCGACGTAATAGATAATGGCTCACGCCTTGACAGAAGCATTGCTGACGCTGTGGCAGCCGGTATGAAGCAGTGGGCAGTGGAGAATGGTGTTACACACTATACACACTGGTTCCAGCCTCTTACCGAGGGTACTGCTGAAAAGCACGACTCTTTCATTGAGCACGATTTCAAGGGTGGTATGGTAGAGGAATTCTCCGGCAAGCTGCTCGTTCAGCAGGAGCCAGACGCATCATCATTCCCTTCTGGCGGTATACGCAATACATTTGAGGCTCGCGGATACTCTGCATGGGATCCCACATCGCCAGTATTCATCATGGACGACACCCTGTGCATCCCAACAATCTTCATCTCTTACACAGGAGAGGCCCTTGACTACAAGGCTCCTCTGCTCCGAACACTACACGCTGTCAACGTGGCCGCTACCGATGTATGCAAATACTTCTACAGCGATGTTAAGAAGGTTCAGAGCAACCTTGGATGGGAACAGGAATACTTCCTCGTTGACGAAGGTCTCTATTCTACACGTCCAGACTTGCTGCTCACTGGCCGCACACTGATGGGTCACGACTCCGCAAAGAACCAGCAGATGGAAGACCACTATTTCGGTGCAATTCCTGATCGTGTACAGGCATTCATGAAAGACCTTGAAATACATGCCTTGGAACTTGGCATTCCTTGCAAGACTCGTCACAACGAGGTGGCACCTAACCAGTTTGAGGTGGCACCAATCTTCGAGGAGACAAACCTTGCCGTTGACCACAACATGTTGCTCATGCTGCTGATGAAGAAGGTGGCTCGCAAGCACGGATTCCGAGCACTGCTCCACGAAAAGCCTTTTGCCGGCATCAATGGTTCTGGTAAGCACAACAACTGGAGTCTTTCCACAGATACAGGAATACTTCTCCACGCACCAGGCAAGAGTCCTGAGGACAACCTCCGTTTCGTAACCTTCATCGTTGAGACCCTTATGGGAGTTTACAAGCACAATGGTTTGCTCAAGGCGTCCATCATGAGTGCCACCAACGCTCATCGTCTTGGTGCCAACGAGGCACCTCCTGCCATCATCTCTTCATTCTTGGGCAAGCAGCTCACCGAACTGCTCGACAAAATTGAGACCAGCGACACCGATGACCTCTTCGCCATTGCAGGCAAGCAGGGTATGACAATGGACATTCCAGAAATTCCAGACCTTCTCATCGACAATACCGACCGCAACCGTACCTCTCCCTTCGCCTTTACAGGTAACCGTTTCGAGTTCCGCGCCGTAGGTTCTGAGGCTAACTGTGCTTCGGCTATGACAGCACTGAATGCAGCAGTAGCAGAGGCTCTTGTAGACTTCAAGAAGCGTGTTGACGCTGAGATTGCAGCTGGCAAAGACAAGCACAAGGCCATTGTAGACATCCTGCGTGAAGACATCAAGACTTGCAAGCCTATCCGCTTCGACGGCAATGGTTATAGCGACGAGTGGGTAGAAGAAGCTACTAAACGTGGACTCGACGTGGAGAAGAGTTGCCCAATCATCTTCGAGCGTTATCTGGACGAGTCAAGCGTAAAGATGTTTGAAAGCCTTGGCATCATGTCAAAGAAGGAACTTGAAGCCCGAAACGAAGTGAAATGGGAGACATATACCAAGAAGATTCAGATTGAGGCTCGTGTAATGGGCGATCTCTCTATGAACCATATCATTCCAATAGCCACCCACTACCAGTCGATGCTTGTGAAGAACGTACTGAATATGCGTAACATCTTCTCGGCTGAAAAAGCAGAAAAACTCTCTGAGCGAAACATAAAACTCATCGAGGAGATAGCAGACCGCACACAGACCATCGAACGGGGTGTTGAGGAGCTGGTAAATGCACGTAAAGTTGCTAACAAGATCGAGAGTGAGCACGATAAGGCTATTGCATATCACGACACCGTAGCTCCAAAGATGGAGGATATACGCTATCAGATAGACAAGCTCGAGCTCATCGTTGAGGATGACCTTTGGACACTTCCAAAGTATCGTGAACTCTTATTCATAAGATAATATTATTGTTGACAAGTTAACGAGCTGACGAATCTGCAAGTTAACAAGTTGACAAGACATAACACACACGCAGACAATCTATTTCTTTTTTTGGTTGTTTGAAGTTTGCGACGGGGGATGGCTGTGAAGCTGTCCTCCGTTTATTTATACACATGGATTAGATTGTGAAAATGACTACAGTACAATCTGTAGAAGCCACTGCAACAATATTTTGGCTGAAAGACTTGGATGTGTGATTTTTTGTTTGTATATTTGCAGCCAAAATTGACGACAACAACTAACAAAATCGAATATGAAAAAAATATTTGCTACACTCTTGGGATACTTGCTCACAATAGGTTTTGCATATGCGCAGCCCTTAACCTACATAAACTCCCTGCTGGCAGAACAACCTAACCCTACAAAAGCAACAGTACAGAAACGAGAGAAATATGAGTTCATGCGCAATTTGCCTGTATATGCAGACTCACTCATAGCCGACCTCACCTATCCTATGGCTTGGGGAAACAGTAAAGTGAAGAATTTCAAGAAATGGAAACGTTTGGCACGCAAGAAGGTGTTTGACTGTATGCTCATGCCGCCTCCACCACCTGTTGACGGCTATAAGGCAAAAGTACTATTTGAGGAACAACGTGAAGGATATAAGGCAAAAAAGATAGAAATCCAGCTGTCAAGGTACTACACCGTGCCGGCATACATACTCATTCCCGATGGCAAAGGACCTTTTCCTGCCATCAATCTACTTCACGACCATGGCGCACATCTCTTCATTGGCAAAGAAAAAACTATTCGCCCATTGGCCTGTGAGGACTCTGTCGTTATAAAAGATGCGGTGAACTGGTCAGCAGGAGGATACGAAGGACAGTTCTTCGGCGACTTTCTCGCCCGTCACGGATATATAGTGCTATCAACAGATGCTCCCATGTGGGGAGAACGTGGACAAAAGGAAGGACCACGACGTGATAAATACGACATGATTGCCGGCAACATGATGATGTATGGCATCGACCTCTGTGCGTGGATGACATACGACGACATTACCGCAACCGACTACCTTGCATCGATACCTGAGGTCGACAGTCGAAGGATTGGGTGCACAGGTTGGTCGATGGGTGCCTATCGCGCATGGATGCTCTCCGCACTCAGTGATCGCATAAAGGCTGGGGCGGCTGTATGTTGGATGGTGACCACTGACGAGCAGATGTCGTTCAAATATGCCCGGACAGAGAACGGCGGGTTCGCAAATTGTTTTCCTGGCTTGCGCCGCTGGCTTGATTATCCTCACGTGGCAAGTATAGCTTGTCCAAAGCCCATGCTCTTCATCAACGGCTCACAAGACAAGCTTTTCCCCGTGGCAGGAGTGAAGAAGGCTTTCCAGATAATGCACGACACATGGGATAGTCAGGGCTGCAGAGACCGTCTCGTCACTGAGTTGTGGGAGATGCCTCACAATTGCGGTAAAAAGTCGCAACTGTATGTCCTCGACTTCTTCGATAAATACCTTAGGTAACACAGTAAGATTTTTCCTTACTTTTGCAATTTGACTTTCAACAGTAATATATTATTTATGATTGTAACGGCTAATGACATTATATCCACACTCCTCTCCATGGGCGATGAATGGCAGAGGGAAAACCTCATGCGCTTCTTTAAGACCGGAAAGGGTGAATACGGCGAAGGCGACAGGTTTATCGGTATTAAGGTGCCCGACACACGTATCGTTGTAAAGGAAGCGAAATTGAGGGTTCCGCTCTCCGAGATTGACATTCTGCTGAAATCCGAATGGCACGAGGTTAGACTATGCGGTTTTCTGCTTCTTGTGGAGGAGATGAAGGCTGCCCTGCCAAAGGCGCGACAAGTGCCTACGGCAAATGCCGAACGACGCGAGGAGATAGCTCGATTCTATCTGCGTCATGCCCGAAGAGCCAACAACTGGGATCTTGTGGATATGTCGTGCCCGAAGATTCTCGGCAAATGGCTGCTTTATCCACAAACCAACGGCAACATGCCCGACCGACAAGTGCTCTATCGCCTTGCGGCAAGCACCAACCTATGGGAACAGCGCATCGCCATGGTGACATGCTGGATGCTCATCCGTGCCGACCAATACGACGACACCCTAAGGCTTGCAACCCTTCTCCTCTCCCATCCCCACGACCTCATCCACAAGGCTGTGGGATGGATGCTGCGCGAGGTGGGCAAGCGAGACATGCCAACTCTTGAAGCCTACCTTGATAAGCATGCTCACGAGATGCACCGCACCACACTCAGATATGCCATAGAGAAAATGGACAAGGACAAAAGACTTTATTATATGCAATGAATAGGATTATTGAATGTTTCAGTCTGGCTCTGCCTGCCTCATGGAAAAGCACCAAATGGCTGCTCAAACTGATGATTCCCATATCATTAGCAGTCACACTGATGCAACATTTCGGAATACTTGCATGGATAGCGACATGGATTAACCCGCTGTTCGTTCACTTCGGTCTGCCGGGTGAATCGGCTGTGGTTTTTATTTCGGGAGCCACGGCTGGCACATACGCCGGTATTGCCGCTATGATGTCTATACCACTGACAATGAAACAGGCCTCTATACTTGCTCTCATGATTGCCCTGTGTCATGCCTTGCCTATGGAATGTGCCGTGAACAAGAAGACGGGGTCTTCGTTTTGGAAGATGGGCGCCATACGTATCGTCATGGCTCTCATCTGTGCCTTCTGTCTCAATATCATCTTGCCAGATATGCAGGGAAAGTATATCTATCTTGGTGCCGAGGATGACAGCAGTTTCGCGGAAGTGATGACAATATGGGGAGTATCCCAGATAAAGATGTCGCTCATGGTGGTTCTTATCATCTACACGCTGATGGTCGTACAACGGATGCTTGAGGCCTATCGTCTGCTCGACCCATTATCCAGGCTTCTATCACCGCTGATGAAACTCTTTGGTTTGCCGCGACATGCCTCATATATGTGGCTCGTAGGCAACGTATTGGGCATAAGCTACGGCTCGGCTGTGATGGTCGAACTGGAGGAGAAAGGCCTTGTGACACGTGAAGAGGCAAACGATGTCAACTATCATCTCATCATGAACCACTCCATGCTCGAAGACACTATCGTATTTGCTGCCACCGGCATCTCCGCCCTACTTCTTATTACCACACGCCTCTGTTTCGCTCTCCTTTTGGTGTGGGGAAGGAGAATTGCAAAAACTGCGATATAGCGCTCATTTACGCTATATCGCAGATGTATAGTTTCTAATGTTATGTACTTATAACTTAGAGATTGATCTTGAATCCGGCATTCACCTTCACACCGTAGTATTCAACCTGCATGGTGCGGTCCTTGTTGCCTTGATAGTAGCGCAAGGGCTGGTTGAGCAGGTTGTTTGCCTCGGCAAAGATTGTGAACTTGGTATTCTTGCCCCATGTGTATGAAGCGTTGAGGTCAAGGTAGTTCACCTTGTCGTAGTAGCGGTCGAGCTCACGGCTTCCTGTATTCATCTGGTCGATGAATGATGAAGCGAAGTTGTAAGACAGACGGATGTTGATACCGTTCTTCTCAAAGTAGAGAGATGCGTTGGCTGTATGCTCAGGAGATCCTGCCATCTTCACATCGTCACCATCCTCAATACCAAGACGCGAGTTGTAGTTGCGAGTGGTAGAGTGAGTGTAGGTGTAGTTGCCGTAGAAACCGAGGCAACGGAGAGCAGGAGTGATGAAACCGAAGTCACGCTGGTAAGCTGCCTCAACACCATATACACGAGCATCGTAGGCATTCATGTTCTGTGTCACCTCGAAGGTGTCATCATTACCGGTCAGTCCTAGTTCTGCACCTGTGTAATATCCGAGAGTCTCGATATTCACGTTCTTTACATCCTTATAGAAGAGACCGAGGCTTACCATACCGATGCTCTTGAAGTAGTGGTCGATAGAGAGGTCGAGGTTCCAAGATGTGGTGGGCTTGATGTTCGGGTCACCGATAGTTGCCTCCTGGTCGGCGAGGTTGAAACTCTTGTTAGCCACGAGAGCTGAGTACTTGGGACGTGAGAGAGTCTTTGTGATAGAAGCTCTAATGCTTCCGTCCTCGCTTGTCTTGTATTTCAGCAAGAGGCTTGGCAGGAGGTTTGTGTAGTCGTTCTTATATTCGCCAGTTGGTTTGAGTGACTCGTTCTCCTCCTCATCCATAATATAGTTCACACCGCTTGTCTTGAGACGGGTATTCTCTATTCTCAATCCGAGTGTGGCATCAAGGCGCTTGCCCAGTTTCTGGTCAAAGCGGATATAGCCTGCATGTATCTGCTCAGTGGCCTTGTAGTTTCCTGCCTCTTCTTCGTAAAGTTCAGCACCATCAGCCTTGTCGAATACGATTTTGCCCATATAATCCTTGCTTACAAACTGTGTTCCGATAGGATACTGGCTACCTGGCATAAATCCGTCGCGCACTTCGCTCACGAAATTATCCTGCCAATTGGGGATGTATTTGTCGGCAGCGTCTGAATAGTCGTAGTATTCAGTGTTGCGCTCCTTCTTCTTGACAGTGTATTTGTAACCAAACTTAAGTGTGTTGCCATAAAGACCCTTAGAGATGGGGAGAGTGAAGTTGATACGCTCCTTGAACTCATTCTCCTTGATAGCCTGATCTGAATTGGTGAACTCGTCAATCTTCCATTTTGCAGCATTGAATGCAGGGATAGAAAGAGTTGAATAAGGCTGCTTCAAACCGACATCCTTGAATGAATCGCCGAAGTTGAGTTCATCACTGCCCTTGAGTTTCAATCCGATATAGCGCTCATTGGGACGGTCCTCTGTAGCACGAGAGTAGCTCGAAGCCCAGTCCACCTTGAGATTACCGAAGTTGTGCTCACCGTCGAGAGTGAAGTCCATTGTCTGCTGTCTCTCAAGACGTGCACTCTTATTGTCGTCAGAACCGGCCTTTGTCTGAATAACCACGCTCTGGTCGCCTGCATCAGAGTTGAGTTTCTTATAGCTGATACGATAGCGGTTCTCCCAGTCGTTACGACGGTTGTATATACCCTTGAAAGATATTTTGTGCAATGGGTTGAACTGGTAGTCGAGTGCGAGTGAATAGCTCTGGCGCTCACGGGTTACATAATACTGACGCACCTGAGCTTCTTTGAGCTGCACTTCGCCCTTCTTCTCTACATATTCGAACTCAGTATTGTCAGAACCGCCGGGAGCATACTGATATGAGGCACTTGCCATGATACCAAGCTTGTTGTCGAAGAAGCGGTCTCCCCATGTTCCACCAATGTTCCACTGCGGTTTACCAGAAATCCATGTATATCCCGTTGAACCTGTAAAATTGAGTACACGTCGGAACGGAGTGTTCTTTGTAACGAGGTTGATTGCACCGCCAATGGCATCACCATCCATATCTGATGTCACAACCTTTGATACCTCAATAGTCTGCACCATATCTGCAGGAATAAGGTCGAGCTGCACATTACGTGTATCACCCTCTGCAGAAGGCAAACGATTGCCGTTTACTGTAACAGAGGTAAGGTCGGCACTTGTTCCGCGCACCTGTCCGAAGCGGGCCTCACCCTGGTCATACTGCACATTGATACCATTGATACGCTTCAGCGCGTCACCAATGTTTGAGTCGGGGAACTTGCCCACCTGGTCGGCACTCACCACGTTGGTCACACCCATAGAACCCTTCTGCATCTGCAGTGCGCGTCTCTGTCCTGAGAATGCACCCTTCACATTCACCTCGGCTATTTCCACGCCTTCATTCATCACGATATCCTCAACAATCAACTTTTTGTTGTTTGTGATTGTCACCTTTTTATATATAGGATTGTATCCCACGTATGAAACTTTCAGAGTGTAAGTGCCAGGCTTGAGATTTGGCAACTTGTAAAATCCGTTAATGTCTGCTGTAACGCCTGTATGCAAGCTTTCAATCTGGACAGTAGCACCAGGCAGGGAGTGGTTTTCTGCATCAGTCACCTGTCCGCTTACAATACCAAAACTGGTCTCTTCAGTTGCCTCCATTGCCCATGCGGCAGAGGCAGTAGCAATTGCCACTATTGTTGTGGCGAATACTCTTTTTACCGTTTTCATTTTTCTTTTAAAAATTTGTGTTATTTTCCGGGTGCAAAGGTACTGCTATTACATTGCAATGGCATTACACGGGTTTTAAGGCATTAATAAGTTTATGTTACAAATATGTTTTCACACTGATAAAAACGGACATTTTTATTACAAGGACGCTATTTCATTAGAATTAATATAATCTTCAATTTATACTAATTTAATAATTTTGTTATAAACTACATTGATTAATTCGTAAATAATACGTATCTTTGCTACCAGATAAATGTTATATTCCTGAAGATATCACCTGAGTTGGTCAAGGCGAGCTGCGTGGGTAGTGGCGAATTTATCGCTAACACTGACATAAAATCTGAAGATGTGAAGTTTGACTCAACATTGCCAATGTTGATGCCGCATGCCAGAAAACAGTATTATCGGTTGCCGGTGCGGGAAAGATAAAAAAGGATGGACTTAAGATAACAGGGAAGAGCAAATAATCCACCTGTTCTGCATAAAGAAGTTAAGGACAGCACTAAGAAACAATTAATGATTGTCCATCGCTGAGATGACGAAGGTGACATGATATCCGGCTTGGGGAACGGGAGCAAGGGTAAGTTCGCGACCTTGCATCATCAGAACCTGGCGGGAGAGAGGAAGACCGATGCCAGAGCCATGGCGCTTTGTTGTGTAGAAGGGAACGAAGAGGTCTCGGTGATGATCAGGGAGGATCGGGGCACCATCATTGCTGATGTAGAGACGGCGGTTAAGCCATCTGGCAGAGATGTTCTTGGCGTCAGCATCGGTGGCATTCTTCACTATGTTTATTATTGCCTGACGAAGGAGGTTGGGGTCGATGGTTATTGTAAGAGATTCGGGGATGTCGATATGCCATTGTATGGAGGGATACATACAAGTGAGGCCTGAGATGAAATCAAGGAGATTGAGCTCCACTGGGGCGGGCTTTTGTATCTGCGTCATCTTGCGATAACTATCCACAAAGACGTTGAGGGCGGATGTGGTGTCGCGAATTGCCTCGATGCCCTCACGGTAGGGCGAGGAATTGATTGATGGCGAGGCAAGATACGACTGGCAGATACTGAGTATTGGAGTGGTGGCATTGTTGATTTCGTGGGTGAGCACACGGGTGAGTTTCTCCCACGACTCCACCTCGTTTTGTGCAGTCAGGCGTCCGATGTTATTCTCCATGTCGTTGAGGGCATCAAGTAGGGCTTTTTCGCCGAAGAACATCCGCTTGCTTGGCACACGGAAGGTAAAGTCGCCATTGAGAACCGCCTCACGCATGAGGAATGCCATATCACGCAGGCGGCATTGATGGTGATAAAAGAGGTATATTAACAGAGTTATTACCACGGCTATCAACAATGCTATTATGACTATCATAATCATTTTTTTATTTTTGAATAGAGTGTTTGGCGGGTGATGCCGAGGAGTTCGGCGGCACGCGATATATTTCCGTGACATTTGTCCAATACCTTGCGCACATGCTGGGTCTCAACGGTTTCGAGAGTGTCAATATGATTGTTATTGTCGATGGCATCCTTGAGTGTTCGGATGAGTTCGTCGTTGTCCCACGGTTTGGTGATGAAGTCAGCCGCACCTGCCTTGAGTCCTTTCACTGCAAGTTGCACATCGGCAAAGGCAGTGACGAGCACCACGGGAATATCCGCATGCAGGCGATGTATGGAGCGAAACCACATTAATCCTTCCTGTCCGCTGTTCATACCGATGGTGAAGTTCATATCGAGCAATATCACATCCACCCTCTCCTGCTGGAGCAAGGCAAGCACTCCATCGGGATTTGGCACTGTTATTATATGGTCAAACACATCGGCGAGACAAATCTTCAATGCCGTAAGTATTGACGCGTTGTCATCCACTATTAATATTGTTCCGTATTTCATATCTGGTGCAAAATTAATCATTTCCCATGTTTTGACGAAATATTTTGATGGAAATGTATGATTATCACACAGAAGTCTGTATGATTTTCATACAATCGTTGTCTGCATATAAGAAAAGTCTTGGTTCTTTGGCTTCAATGCCGTAATTTTGCGGTACGAAAACAATATAATATGATCAAGACAGAAAACATCACAAGAATCTTCCGCACGGAGGAAGTGGAGACGGTAGCACTCAATGGGGTGAGTATCGAAGTGAACGACGGCGAGTTTGTTGCCATCATGGGCCCATCGGGTTGCGGCAAATCAACATTGCTGAATATCCTAGGACTGCTCGACAGTCCCACCGAGGGAAAATACTGGCTCGGCGAGGAGGAGGTGGGACATCTTAAAGAGCGCGAGCGCACGGCATACCGCAAGGGGCACATCGGTTTTGTGTTTCAGTCGTTCAACCTCATCGATGAACTCACAGTGGAGGAGAACATCGAACTACAACTGAAATATCTCGGTGTGGAAAAGAAAGAGCGTAAGCAACGAGTGCTCGACATACTGCGCAAGGTAAAACTGAGCCATCGCATGAAGCATTATCCACACCAGCTTTCGGGTGGTCAGCAGCAACGTGTGGCAATAGCCCGAGCCGTGGTGGGAAGACCGAGAATCATCCTCGCCGACGAACCGACGGGTAACCTCGACTCTAAGAACGGTCAGGAGGTGATGCAACTTCTCTCCGAACTGAATCAAGAGGGGACGACTGTGGTGATGGTGACCCACTCGCTGCATGATGCGACGTTTGCCGGAAGAATCATTAATTTATTTGATGGACAAGTGGTTGAGGGGAATTAAGAATTAAAAATTAAAAATTAAGAATGAAATCATATTTTAAGTTTTTATCCCGCAACAAGCTATATACGGCAATCGAGGCATTCGGGCTGTCGGTTGCCCTCGGCTTTGTGATAATCCTCGGAGCCTATGCCACGATGGAATACAGTGTGGGCAAGGGCAACGAGAATACAAAAGAGATTTATGCCGTAGGCTGGGGCGACTACCTCGGCATGACATGGGGCACGGCACAGGAGTTTTTCCCGTCCATACCCGAAATTGAGGAGTGGACAAGAGTGGCTACTGCCGACCGCTTTCCTGGTTTTACTGTCGGCGACAACTTTTTCCCGACCCAAGCATATGCCATCGACCCCAACTTCTTCGAGTTTTTCGGCTATGAGGTTAGAGGAGGCGACAAGGGACGCGCTGTCGCCAACCTCAACGAGGCCATCATCAGCGAGTCGTTCGCCACAAAGGCTTTCGGCAACGACAATCCCATAGGCAAGACCATCAAGTGCGACACCATGACATTTAAGATCACGGGAGTGATGCCCGATTTTGGCAAGTCCGACATTTTCCAACCCTTTGAGGTGATGGTATCAATGAAACACAAGGAGGCGAGAGACCAGCGAATGGACAGCTTCGGCGAGACCACTCCTTTCGTGCGCCTTGCCAAGGGTGCCAATCCTGACAAAGTGGCAGAAAAACTGCTCGATAAGTACGTGAAATACTGGGAGAGATTCCATTATCAGAGGGAAAACGACGGAAAAAGCTTTCTTTGGGGCTCGACGTTGACACGCATGGACAAGCTTTATTTCTCTGACATAAACAACTGGTACATGCGCAACGGCGACAAGAAGCTGGTTGACATACTGCTTGCTGTAGCCCTCGTACTCCTCGTCTGCGCTATCTTCAACTACATCAACCTCACCGTGGCACAATCTGGGAAACGTGCCAAGGAGATGGCCACTCGACGTCTTCTGGGCGAGAGCATTTGGGGTGTAATGTTGAGATATTTCAAAGAGTCAACACTATTCACGTCTGCCAGTTTCCTCTTCGGCTTGCTGCTGGCTCTATGCCTGATACCATTGTTCAACGACATTCTCTCCACGAAAATCGCCTTCAATGTTTCTCCCGTGGTGCTACTTTCCACTGCGGCAGCCCTCATCGCCATATCGTTCGTCTGCGGCATAGTCCCCGCAACAGTCGTCTCACGCTATACCCCCATCGACGTGGTGAAGGGCAGCTTGACGATAAAGAACAAGATGTGGTTCAGCAAGATGTTCATCACGGCACAGGGCGTTGTCAGCACTACGCTCATCGCCGTAGGACTGACGATGACCCTTCAGATGCACCATCTTTACACCCTGCCCTATGGCTACAACAAGGATGGCATCATCGAGGCTATGACCAAAGCAATAGGCTTGGGGCTTGACCGCCAACAGGTTTTGGCAAATAAACTGAAAGCACTGCCAGAGGTGGCGGAAGCCATTCCCTGCGGTAGTTTACCTACAAGCACTGGCGCAAACGGCGTTCATAACGACCAAGGCGAAACCACGTCGTGGGTGAGGATATGCCGACTTGACTCCACTGCGATGAACCTCCTCGGTATCAAGGTATTAGAGAGATATTGCGAACCCACAGAAGGGAAAATATGGGTCACGGAGAGCGGAAAACGCTTTTGGGGTGTGTCGGCGAAGAAGCCCTATTTTGGTGTCACCGACTCGAAACCTGAATATGAGTGTTGTGGAGTGATTGCCGACTTTCGCACTGGCAACGCCCTGCCACAAAAAAGGGAATTAACCTACAACGCCGTAATGGTCATCCCGCGAGACTACTATTACAACAGCATGCTGATAAAGACGCAAGGCGACAAGGACAAGGCTCTTGCATCTGTAAAGAAAGTTTTTACAGAGGTGACAAAGGAGTTCACTGGACTTCCTCTTGACATGCCATGTGACTATATAGACAACATACTCAGCGACTCACTGAAGTCACAACGCAACACGATGACGCTCGTCCTTGCCTTCATGCTCGTCTCTGTGCTCATCTCCGCCCTCGGCATGTTTGCCATGTCGGTATATTACGGTGAGCAGCAGCGCAAGCAGATTGCCTTGCGCAAGGTGATGGGAGCCACAGTGGCGAATGCCGTATGGACTCTCTCGCGTCGCTTCCTGATTATGTCGGCAGTGGCAATAGTCATAGCCACTCCATTGAGCATCAAGGCAATGCGTCACTATCTCAGCGACTTCGTCTATCAGATTCCGATGCCGTGGTGGGTGCTTGCGGCAGCCGCCCTCTTCACCCTCGTCATTGCCTTCCTCTCCATCATCAGTCGCACACTGAAGGTTGCGACGAGCAATCCCGTGGAGAGCATAAAGACGGAATGACATAAATTGGCATTCATAGCTGTTTGTTAAAAATAAATAAGGCAGACAAGTTTACTGATTACATTCTTGTCTGCCTTGTCTTTTTTTTGTACTTTTGCATCGTTATCTCCAAAATAGACAATGAAGAAAAAAGGCAATATACTTATCATCGACGACAACGAGGCAATGCTCGTATCGCTGAGGATGCTATTGAAGAATGTATGCGAGGATGTACAGACATCCACCAACCCCAACGCCATTCCTACACTGATGCGGAGGAAGAGACCCGACGTGGTGCTACTCGACATGAACTTCGGACGGGGCATCAACAATGGCAACGAGGGACTCTTCTGGCTTAAGGAGATAAAGCACACTGAACCAGATGTAGCAGTTGTACTCTTCACTGCCTACGCAGACATCGACCTCGCAGTAAGAGGCATAAAGGAAGGAGCAGCCGACTTCATCGTCAAGCCTTTTGAGAACGAGGTGCTGATTGAGAAATTAAGGGTCCTTCTGCCCTCCGATGGGAGGTTGAGCCATCACGATAATGATACGCAACCACTCATACCACCAGGTGGCGGGGACGCTCTTCAGGAGCTTGTTCGCAAAGTGGCTCCAACAGATGCCAACATTCTTATCACTGGCGAAAACGGAACTGGCAAGGAGGTGCTGGCTCGCGAGATTCACAGATTGTCGAAACGTAACGCAAAGCAAATGGTGACTGTGGATATGGGTGCCATCACGGAAACACTGTTTGAGAGCGAATTGTTCGGATATGTGCGAGGGGCATTCACCGATGCCAAGAGCGACAAACCGGGAAAGATGGAACTCGCAGAGGGAAGCACTCTCTTCTTGGACGAGATAGGCAACCTCTCCTACCCTCTCCAGGCCAAACTGCTCACTGCCCTTCAGCGCAGGACAATCACTCGTCTCGGCGGCACCAAGGAGATACCCATCAACATCCGCCTTATCTCAGCCACCAACCGCAACCTGCAGGATATGGTGAGGGAAGGTACATTCCGCGAGGACCTGCTCTATCGCATGAACACCATCTGCCTACACCTGCCACCACTGCGTGAACGTAAGGATGAGATAATACCTCTCGCCCAACAATTCATCAAGAAGTTCTCCGATTTCTACAACAAGACTCCAATAGCAATCGACGATAAAACCCGTCAACAACTGCTCGAATATCCATGGCCTGGAAACATTCGCGAACTGGAGCATACTATGGAGAGAGCCGTGATAATAGGGGAAATAGGCATTCCTCACTCCTCTTTACCCTCTTCTCACTCCTCTACACCCTCTGCGTCCCTCGCCTCAATGGAACGCGATCTCATCGCCAGAACCATACACGAGTGCGAAGGCAACCTCAGCCAGGTGGCTCAGCGACTGGAAATCACCCGCCAGACTCTTTACAATAAAATCAAGAAATATGGACTCTAACGTCATCATCGCCATACTCAGCACGGCAGCCGTATTCGGCATCGTATGCCTTGTGCTCCACCGACGATACCGCCGCGCCATCGGCAAGGTGACGTTCCTCTTTAATGCCATCGACAACCTCGACTTCTCTTTCAACTTCCCAGAGCAGGGCCACGACAGACTTGTCAACGAGTCGCTCAACCGCATTCGGCGCATCATCGAGAAGGCGCGACACGACCTTATGGAGCGGGAAAGATACTACGAACAGATTATCAATGCGGTATCGACCGGTATAATGGTAGTGGACGAACGGGGCAGTGTGCTTCAGCATAATGAGGCTGCACTACGACTGCTCGATATGGAAGTGCTGACATTTGAGAGTCAGGTGAAGGGGAAACTCGCATCTGAGGATTTCTCCGTACGCGAGACCACAGCAATGCTAAATGGCAAGAAAGTGCGTATCATCGCTTTCAGTGACATTCGCAATGAGTTGTCGTCGCGCGAACTTGAGTCATGGACAAAGCTCATCCGTGTGTTGACACATGAGATAATGAATAATGTGGCACCAATAACTTCGCTCAGCGAGACACTTGGTAATAAGGCTGATGATGCCGATATAAAGGAAGGTCTGTCGGTAATCAATTCCACCGGCAGGCAACTCCTCAATTTTGTGGATAACTACCGCCGTATGACGCTCATTCCCAAACCTCAACCAAAACTCTTCTACGTAAAACCATTCCTTGAAAGGATGGCAACCATAAGTTCTGAGTATTCTAAAGACTCGAACATCAACCTCGACATCCCCGTTTCCGACCTTCTCCTCTATGCCGATGAAAGCCTCATAGCCCATGTCGTCACCAATCTGCTTAAAAATGCCATAGAGGCAGGTGCAACCTCAATATACATATCAGCCTACACCACTCCCGACGACTCTATCCTCATCGACATCCGTAACAACGGCCAACCTATTTCCTCGGACGAGGCACAACAGATCTTCGTCCCCTTCTTCACCACCAAACCCACCGGCAGCGGCATCGGCCTGAGCATCTCGCGCCAGATAATGAAACAAAATGGCGGCAGTATCGAACTGATTACATCCGACACCACCGCCACTCTGTTCCGAATGAAGTTCTGATTCTAGACCTTGGAGTTCATCACAAGATACTGTGCTAAGAAAAGGTCACCGAGCTGATATACTCCCTCATCAAAAAAAATGGCGTTTGGAACCTGCTAACACAGAAGTTCAGCGAGAATACTCTTACTTTCTTATTGAAGTTTTACTTTATTTTCTTATCTCCGAAGGACTTACCCCAAACTGCTTGTAGAAGCACTTAAAGAAATACGACGGATTACTGAATCCTACGGTATAGCACACCTCGCTCACCTTCATATTCCCCTCTGAGAGCATTTGGGCCGCCTTCTTCAGGCGCACTATTTGAATCATCTCGTTGGGAGACACGTCGGCAAGTGTCTTTATCTTGGCGAAAAGTCGCGAGCGACTGATGCACAACTTGTCGGCGAGGAAGTTAACGTTGAGGTCTGGATTAGCAAAAGGATGCAATCTCGGTGATTGGTTCTGATGGGGTTGTGGAGTATTTCTCGCGCAGCAATCTCCTCACGTGCATGATATTTAGGCAACAGGCCTCAAGATAACTCATCGAGAATGGTTTTTCGATATATGCATCGGCTCCAACATTCATTCCCTCCACCTTGGAGTCGGTGTCGGTCTTTGCCGTGAGCATAACAAATGGAATATGGCTGGTTGAAGCGTCATTGCGCACACGTCGGCACAGTCACAATGTTTTCCCATATACGGTCGATGGCCTCGATGTACGACTTGTCACCAGTAAGGGCAGCCACATCAGCCATACCTGCATACATATATGCGGCACGCACGGCATGTCCCACAGCCTCATCCTGCTCAAGCACTGGCAGGTGACTCTGACTGTACTCGCTCTTAAACTGCGTCTTTCCGCGATAGTCGAGCAAGAACTTTGCTTCATCAAGGTATTTCTTCTCACCTGTTAGCACATATAGTTTGCACAGTGCCATCTCGGCAATCTGATGTCCCGGAACAACACAAGCCTGGCCGCTGTTCGGACCTACCTCACGGCACACACAATCGGCATAACGGCATGCTATGTCGAGGAATTTCCTTGAACCCGTGGCCTGATAGTGGGCAACAGCTCCCTCCACCATGTGTCCGAGGTTATATAGTTCATGACTGAGGTCTTCCTCTTTCGACCATCTCTTGTCGCCAGCCCATTCATGAGGATGCTTCGGGTTCATCGTGCGCGATGTATATAGGTATCCGTCGGGCTCCTGTGCCTTTGCCACGATGTCGAGCACACTGTCAATATACTCCACGAGTCGCTTGTCGCTATATGTCTGCAGTGAGTAGCTTGCGCCCTCGATGGTCTTATATACATCGGTGTCATCAAACGACAATCCCTCCACCTTATATGATTCACTCGGTTTGGCAGCCTTTTCAAAATTGGTGTATCTACCAGTTTCCTCACATTTGCTGAAGGCGAGTGGTATAGTTACCTCGCGGCTTGCCTTTAGTCTCTGCCCCCAGAATGAGTCAGTGACTTTCACTTTGGTAAACTCCACAGGAGTGATTGGATAGCCATGGCCACCCTTCTTCTGTGCATTGGCGGGCATCATTACTGCCGCCATGATTGTAGCGATAATGATTTTTTTCATATTCGGTTTTTTAATTATTGTTTCGATGACTGTATTTCGCTTGCAAAGATACTCCTTTTATTTATAATAAGAGATACTGTGCTAAGAAAAGGTCGCCAAGCTGATAAACACCCTCATCAAAAGTAATGAAATCACGATCGAGCAAAGTTCTAACTGCTGCCTGTACTGTGCTTGCGCCCAAGTTGTACTTTCGAAGGAAAGATTGTGACATCAGCGCCCCCACTTTCCCCTCACGTGCAATAGCCATGACAACTTGTTTCTGTTTAGAAGTCAACTGATACATAAGCGACTGATAGGCAAAACGATGCTGCGAGAGTATGTCACGCACAACACTCTCGACATCATCTTTTACAAACACACTGTTGGGAGAAAAGGAAGTATAAAGCATATTCATCACATATTGTATATACCATGTCACACCTTGGTAGGTGTCATATACAAAATCAAAAGCCTCACGTGAAATTGCCTTTCCTATATTCGAGAGATGGCGGTTGGCAAATTCGAAATATACAATACGGTCGATAGGTTCAAGTCCCATAATTGCCGAGCTATTGAAGAATGGTCTTGACGGCGATGTGAACATCTGCGCCACCAAATGGCGTTTGGAGCCAGCGAACACAAAACTTGCATTATGGCAATTCTGTATTCTCTTGCGCAATGATGCCTCAACCGTCTTTTCGGGATAATTTACTATTGTTTGAAACTCGTCAATCGCCACTAAACACGGTTTGTCCGCATTGTTCAGATATGCGAAAATCTCGTCAAGTGTAACATCCGGTAGGGTGATGTCTCCAATGCCTACACTCCATTCCGGATTGCCATTAATGTCGAATGATATTATGGATTTCAAGGAACTTAGTATATTCAGATAGTTCTCCCAAACCTTACGTCCCTTCGGACGAAGTTCAGCAAGAATACTCTTACCCAATTCACATACAAACTCATCAAGGTTCTTCGTCTCGTATATATCCACATAGATACAATGATATACCTCTCGCACCTCAGGTTGGTTGAAACAGTTGAACACCAATCCCGACTTCCCAAGTCGTCTGGGAGCCATAAGTGTCACATTGCAACCATTTGTCAGATGCCTCGTAAGAAGTGAGGTTTCCTTCTCACGGTCACAAAAAAAATCTGGCGACACATACCCCTCTATCACGAAAGGATTCTTTGTCTTTTCATTCCACACCATAATTATGTGTTTTACGTTACGTTAAATAAATAACGGCGCAAAGATACTGATTATTTATATATTACGCGAATATGGAGATAAATAAATTCACATATTTGATATATTTTAACGCTATATTATAAACCCCACATTAGAATTCAGGGGCACAGTTATTAACCAGTCCCTTAGATTCGTATTTAGATGTTGTATTTTCCAAGTGAAATCGTTTTTTCAAGAATATCTGCAAACAAATCTTGTCATCGAAAAAGCGACGCACAAGAAAAGTCTTTCCCACACGGCGTCTGCCATAGAGGATTATCAGTTCCGAGCGTTGCGAATCCATTGCCCATTGCAATTCCTGACATTCAAGTGTCCTTCCAATCAGTCTTTCCATATAGATATTATTTTGGTGCAAGATACACAATAATTCTGATATAACAAACGATTTTCGCCCAAATGCGGGGTAAAAATGGAGCAGTTCTTCCGGAAGGTAGTGTTTGACTATCTGTTTGCTAACGCATTTACAAGCGCGTTATAGAGGAGCGGAAAACACGTTTCATTCGACAGTCAAAATAACCCCAAATAAGGGTCATAGGAATAGGCACATTGGTTCACTCTTTAGGGTCGATGTTCCTGTCTCCATGACCCTCTAATTGTTAAATAAGTATAGAAAACAGGCTTTTATTTTTCGGTGAAAAGGATTTTTTGTACCTTTGCCGAAAAATAAAAGCATAATTTCTATGGCAAGGATTATCGGAAGGAACAAAGAAATCAAGGAGTTGCATACTCTTTACAAGAGTAACCAAGCCCATTTGGTCGCCATATATGGCAGGCGAAGAGTAGGAAAGACGTTTTTGGTTGACCAAGCATTGAACGGGAAGATTACTTTCCGACATGCCGGTCTGTCGCCAGTAGATGAGGAAGGTAAAAAGAATCTCATGCCCGAACAACTCAAGCATTTCTATCATTCATTGCTCCTGCAAGGGATGCCCAAGAGCCACATACCCACTTCATGGCTTGAGGCTTTTTTTATGCTGAGTATGCACCTTCAGAACAATGACACAGGCAGAAGGCAGGTTGTCTTTCTGGACGAACTGCCATGGTTAGATACACCACGTTCGGGATTTCTCACCGCATTCGAAGGATTCTGGAACACATGGGCATGTCATCGCGACAACGTGATGGTGATTGTCTGCGGTAGTGCCAACTCATGGATTCTCGACAAACTCATCAACAACCATGGTGGACTCTACGGCAGAACAACACACATCATCAAATTATCCCCCTTCACACTCAATGAATGTGAACAGTTCTTCAAGAGTAAAAACACACCAATCTCAAGATACGACATCGTGCAAAGCTACATGATTTTCGGTGGTGTTCCATATTACCTTAACTACTTTGAGCCCCAGTTAAGTCTGCCACAAAACGTGGACCGCCTGATGTTCGCCAACGACGGAAAGCTAAAAGATGAATACGACAGGCTTTTCGCGTCCGTATTCTCTTCCCCCGAAGATATGAAAGCGATAGTTGAATGTATCGGCAGAAGACACTCCGGATATATGCGCAAGGAAATATCTTCTTTCACAGGAATAGAAGACAGTGGCAACCTGTCTGACAAACTGAAAGCCCTTGTGGCAAGCAATTTCATCATAGAATATGCGCCGTTCGGCGACAGTGTACGCAACACGCGATATAAACTTGTTGACCCTTTCTGTCGATTCTATCAGACATACATTAAAGGACGACATAATCTGCCAGAGGACTTCTGGACCCAAAACATCGATTCGCAGGCGGTAATCAGTTGGAGAGGAATTGCATTTGAGGAAGTTTGTCTCAACCACATCTCACAAATAAAGAAGGGGCTTGGCATTGCCGGAGTAAGCACAGAACAATCGTCATGGATTCAAAAGGGAGACAACAATAATGAAGGAACACAAATTGACCTCATCATAAAGCGCAAGGACAACATATACAATCTCTGCGAGATAAAATTCTACAGCGAGGAATTCACCGTGGATAAGTCTTACCATGCAAAACTTGTACACCGCAAGAATCTCTTTCTGGAACATATTCCCCGAAAAGCGGCAATACATAGCACACTAATCACTACATACGGGCTGACTCACAATGAATACAGCAGTGATTTCATAAGTGTCGTGACCTTGGAGGACTTGTTCGCGGAATAAATAATTTTCACCTCACCTGTCATCAAGAATCATCGGGGACAAGTTCACTTCAGTTCATCGACCCTAAATATACACTGCTTTTTGCATAAAACCAAATGCTGCAACAAGCATTGTAGCCCATTGCAGCATTTCACTCGATGATGATGGATTTATCTGAGTCTATTGTGACTCACCACTGATGGGGGCTTCTCGCCCCCAAACCCCTTGGTATTTTCTGGTATTAGATTATTTATTCTCATCTACCAGAAAATTGCAGTTCTATGTTGAACTTGCGGGGAAAATATTATATAGATTTGGGTCAAAAACTGTATCCCCTATTTCGCCACTCCAGTCTCCGTGTCCTTCAAGGAGTTGGTGTCGAAGGGTCACACGGACAGGTACATTGGTTCACTCTTTAGGGTCGATGGACCTGTCCCTATTATTCCGTAAAAAACTGTCCTCATCTGAAAGTGGGAATCTCAGATGGGGACAGTTTCAGTTATGTTTTGCTACATTACAGCTATATTTCTGCTATATTACAGTCTGAATCCTAAGCCGATGGTCATCGGGTAGCACTCGGGAGCCTTGGTCTTGTTGAGCAGCGGGGTTACTCCGGCACGGGCGTAGAGCATCACTCCTGAGTAGCCGGCACGGGCTTCAAGGTTCAAGCCGATAGGGTTGAGGTTGATATCGCCCGTTTCTGTATGCTTGTGCTTGCCTATGAAGTAGCGGGAATGCTCGTGCCAGCGGTATTCTACCGATGGGCCAAAAGCCAGGAATGCATCATGGCATCCTGTGCGCTTCTGCCACTCCAGCATGATAGGCAGGCGGAGCACATTGTAGCTGATATAGCTTTTCTTCAGCGTTTCGCCTTCTATCGGAGTCATAGCCGAAACCCCGTTTTCGGTGCTTAATACATAATTGTCCTTGAAATGGTGGTGTACCTGTCCGATGGAGAGGGAGGAGGTGAGCGCCATTTCGTTGGAAAGGCGGAAGCAGAGACTGGTGAGGGTGATGCCCCATTCCCACGACTTGGAGTCGCGACTGTGCATCTCGTTGTTGCCACCCATGCTTCCCCTGCTGCCTGGCAACTGGCTGCAGCCGAAGAAGAAGGTTGGATAATGACTCTCCAGACTGCGCTTGCGCTTGCTCAAAGTCTGAGGGATGAATGGTGAGGTGACAAATACCTTTTCTACTTCCTGACCATCTACGAATTGGGTCTCTGAAATCTTGGTCATCTCGTTGCCGTTCTTCTTATATATCTTCACAGAAGTCTGTTCGCCATCCTGCTTGATGACGATGTTCTGGTCGTTCACTCTGATTGTGGTGTCGTTAGCCTCTGCAGAGGCTGGTGCACTGTTGCTGTTGGTTTCAGCAAGGGCGAAGGCTGGCATCATGGCAGCCATCATCATTACGTTTTTGATATTCATAATACTATATTTTATGTTGTATTTTATTCTTATTGAGAATATTCCAGAAGAAAAATATTGCTTCTATCTTCTGGAATAGCAGAGTTGCATGATATCTTCGGGCGACAGGTCGCCTTCGATATAAATCACGGTTCCCTTGCTTTCATTCGGATTACTGAAGAGGATAAAGCGGTTGTTGCCATTGCTCAAGGGTGCCATCATGTAATAGCCGCTCACCATCTTGCCATTCTCCACCACCTCTTTGATCTTTTTTGCAGCCTTGCGGTCGGACTTCAGATAGTGGGCTATTTCCGTGGCATGGTTCTTATATACCAGGCTCTTGTATATCTTGAGCCTGTAACCTTTGAGTTGCGTATTCTGCATCGTAACCATCTTGCATCCCTTGGCATGCCCGAATCGTTGGAATATGCTTTTTGCGTACAGCCCCTCCTGGGCATTAGCCGAAATCGAGGCTACCACGAAAAGAAGCAGTACGATGAAGAAGCGTTTTATCAAGTTGTATCGTTTCATATTCTATACCTTATTATATATATTATACTTTATAGTTTGATTAATTGTTTCATCTAAAAGATGAATTTATTGTTTCATCATATCCAGGGCACTGAATGGATCTTCGGAATCAGCCGAAACATCTTCCAGGGCATCCAGGGCTTCGTGGTGAACGAATTCATGGTCGGTATAAACCTTTCCATCGATAACCACATAACATTCAGGCTGAGGCTGGGTTATCTTCTGGATGCCCACAATCAGGAATGCGATGATAGCGGCGGCTGCCACAGAAGTGCCTAAATATTTAAGCCATCTGCTGCGAGAAGCTTTCTTATTCAGAAATTCCCATTCTTCCTTCTTTTCGATATTCTCCTTTGCAATAACTTTCTTTTCGAAATTCTCTTCCTTCTTTTCTTCTTTTAGAATTTGAGAAAGATCCATCTGTTCGAATCTGATATAGCAGAAAAGGGCGCGATAGGATTCCCATTCTTCAGGGATATCATTGCCATGCTCTTCGAAATATTTTCTGATCGTTGCCTCTTCCTCATTGGAAGTGGCTCCATCCATATACTTGTCGAGCAGGTCCTGTATCGTCTTGAATTCATCGATATCCTTGAATTCATCGATTCTTTTTATTTCTTCATTCATATTCTTTCCTCCTTCTTTATTTTGTTCTGTTTTGTCTCACGATATTCATATAGGTCTCTCTGATTTTGAGCCGGGCTCGGGAGAGATTCTTTCGGAGATTATCGGCAGAGCATCCCGTTATCTGCATGATTTCATCGGCAGTATAGCCTTCTATCTCCTTCATACGGAATATCTGCTGCTGCAAGGGCGGAAGCTGCGCCACTATCTGTTTGATGAGGTTTACCTCGTCACGTTGCTCTACCCGCCTGTCTTCTATGGCTTCTTCCATCACCTTGTCGGTGGTGAAGTTCCGCTCCTCATGTCGGCACTGGTCATAAAACTTGTTGCGCATGATTGTGATGGCTAACGCCTTGAGGTTATCTTCTGTCTGGATATTCTGGCGCATGTCCCACAGCCTGAGCAAGACTTCCTGCACGAGGTCTTCGGCATTGTCGTCACTCTCAGTCAACCTTAGCGCATACGCTTTCAAGTGGCTGCGCATCGGTAGGATGATATGTTTGAATTCTTCTGTTATCATAACCTTAACACTCTATAGACGTATGAAATTGAAAAATCGGACATCTAAAAAGCCTTTTTTTGTAAAAATAACGCCTAAAAAAGCAAGAAATAGCAGAATGATGCTTTTATTTTGAGTTTCAAGTGGTTGTGGCAGTCGTTGGCTTTAAGTGGCATAGACGAGGAAAAGCGAAGGGGACAGGGTCAGGTCAGTGTCCCGCTTTTGAGGTTATATTTTTGTCTTTTCCTGCGAGACAATGACCTGTCCCGACCTCTCTTCTTGGACGAGATAGGCAACCTCTCCTATCCTCTCCAGGCAGTGCTGACATTTGAAAGTCAGGTGAAGGAAAAACTCGCATCGGAGGATTTCTCCGTACGCGAGACTTCGGCATTACTAAATGACAAGAAAGTGCGTATCATCGCTTTCAGTGACATTCGCAATGAATTGTCGTCGCGCGAACTTGAGTCATGGACAAAGCTCATCCGTGTGTTGACACATGAGATAATGAATAATGTGGCACCAATAACTTCGCTCAGCGAGACACTTGGTAATAAGGCTGATGATGCCGATATAAAGGAAGGTCTGTCGGTAATCAATTCCACCGGCAGGCAACTCCTCAATTTTGTGGATAACTACCGCCGCATGACGCTTATTCCCAAACCTCAACCCAAACTCTTCTATGTAAAACCATTCCTTGAAAGGATGAAGTCCGACACCACATCCACTCTCTTCCGACTCAAATTCTGACCGCAAACGTGACAGCGTGACAGCGTGACATGTGTGACAGCGTGACAAGCGTGACAGCCTTTAAGCTCTAAAAAATGAAAATAAACTCAGTCTTTGGCATTAACTTTTCGACTTTCGTTCGTTATTATAGATAAAGGAACAACAATAAAAGTGATTAGAACATGAAAAAGGTATTATTTATTTTGGCTATTGCCATGTGTATGGGAGCGATTACCGCTCTCGGAATGGACAGAGTGAAGAAGACTGTACCGCTGCCCCAATTTAATAAGGTGATGATCAAAGCTGGCATCACAGTCAACTACGCCCAAGGCTCGAAATACGAATGTATCATCATCGCTTCGCCAAAGGACATGGAGAATGTTAAGGTGGAAGTGAAGGACCAACAGTTGAACATCTCCGTGGAAAGCGAGAAGAAAAAGATAAACGGAGTGACGTTTAGTTCCGCCAAACTCTCTGACGAGGTTGTTGTGAAGGTCACATCACCCGAACTCAAGGTGGCAGAAAGTCTTGGCAGCGGGGATTTTATCGCCACAACAGATATCAAGACGAACGATATTCGTTTCAAGGTAACTGGCTCGGGCGACATCAAACTCAGGAAAGTGACTGCCGACTGGTTGATATTGACCATTTCCGGCTCAGGAGATATTGACCTGCAGCAAGCTAATGCGGAAAAAATCAACGCATCAGTGGCGGGCTCGGGCGACATCGACATCGACAATGTTGCTTCCGTATGCAAAAAGGCTGAACTTTCGGTGGCTGGTTCGGGTAATATTGACGCGACGTTCTCTGACTGCCACGAACTGAAATGCAGCGTAGCCGGGTCGGGTGAGATAGAACTAAAGGGTAAGGTGGTCAACTACAGTTCTTCGATTGCCGGCTCAGGTGAAATTAAGAAGAATGAACTTGTTATAACTGGCAACAGTAGCGAGAGCAACACCAACGGTCGTTCGATTTTACGAAAGAGGCCAAGGACAGTGAACAACATTAATGCAAGACCATAAAATCTCTATATAAAAGGATGACACAAAGCGAGTTTGAGGCAATTGCCATTCAGTTAAGAACTGTGGCACATGGCGTGGCAAGGCAGATACTCTCGTCGGCTGACGATGCAGAAGATGCCGCAGGCGACGTTATGCTGCGCCTATGGACGCTTCATGCCCAGCTCAAGGACGACGACCATGCCCTCAAACTCGCCACTGTCATCTCACAACGTCTTTCAATCGACATCATCAGAAAACAAAAGAAACGCATTTCCATATTTGCCGATGCCGGGGAAGGATTGGCGCAGAAGGCAGGGCAGGAGTCGAATCCTTCGGAGCGAATGGAGCTGGAGGAAGACGAGCGGTGGCTTGTCAGGCAGATGGAGAAGCTGCCGCCAAGAGAACTGCAAGTGCTCAAAATGCGCAAGATGGAACATCGCTCCAACAAAGAGATAGCACGACTGTTAGGCATAGGCGAGGCATCAGTAAAAGTGATGCTGTCCAATGCACGAAAGAAATTGTTTAACGACATAAAAATGAGGAACAGACAATGAAAGATATTGAAAAACTGCTCAAGAGGTTTATGGACGGAGAGACATCAGTGGAGGAGGAAACAGCTCTCACAGATTTTTTCCGTAGTGCCACTGACGAAGACAGACCTGCTAACATCTCGGGGGAAGACTGGGAAACATACAGGACAATGTTCCGCCAGTTTGAGGAGTGGGAAACAGGAGAGCAGGAGTCTCAAATGCACATCGCTGAGACAGTCAACGGGCAAGTCGCCCACGCTCACGGTAACAAGGTGGCATGGCTTTCTGCGGCAGCGGCTGTGGCAGCAATCTTTGTCTTGGCCTTTTTGCTTAATGTCGGCAGAAACAATAGGCAAGTCGTTGCCGAGGCGACACCTTCTGACACAGCAAAAGCCATCATCCTGCCTGTTGACACTTTCAGGGAAGGTAGCGGCAATAATGTCCCATCCTCTCATTCCACGCAAAAGGCAAAACCACAAAAGCAACGCAAATTACCATACGCCCCTCCCGTTCCAAGGAGACTTATTGCACAGGCTACACAAACCAACGGGATTGGCGAGGACAGCATGCGAGTGGCTCTTGAAGAAGCTGAACGTCTGATTAATGCGATGACTGTGTATCAAGAAGTCAGAATAAGTGAGATTTGTAATATTGAATATGAAGAAGAATATTAAAAAAATATTATTATGAAACGATATAGTATATTATTTATTGCCATGACAATTAGCGTTGTGGCATCGGCCCAAGAGAGTATCGAGAAATTGTTTAGTAGCCTCGACGCAAGAGGCGACAAGACGTTGTTGTCTAAGAATCATTATGAAGATAACAACGACAATCCGACCACCTTTTGCAACTACGAGGAGATTGTGATGACAAAGTCAGCCTTCGGCAAACTCGGTGCGACATTTGTCACGACATTCACGAACGAGAAGGATGCATATAAACTATATAGCAAGACACTTCCAAGCTTATTCAAGTCGGAGTTCAGTGTGCCTTACGGTACACAAAACGAATATTCCGTAACCTTTGGTTCACATGCCACCCACAACTATCTCGTCGCCCTTTTCCGCGACAAGAAAAATTCCGATAAGCGCCATGCCTATGCCATCGTGTGGTATGAGAGAGGCAGCGATATAATAATCTTGCATTATCATATCTACGGCAACGACCCAGCCCGAGTCCCACAACAGCGCGTCATCACATACGATGGCAAACAGATAATCGACAACAAAGGATACGTAGTGACAGGATTGGAAAACCTGGAGCCTACCATCAACGACGATCTTGACTTCATGAAGCGTTTCGGCACACTGCGCGCGTCGTTCGTCTCCACCGAAGTTGACAAAACATTGGTACTCTATGGACTCGTGGTAAAGATTGCCGAACTATGCAAGAAGCACGGCAGGTTGCTCACCGACAACGAGCGCGCCACATGCGACAAGAGCCTTTCTGAACTAATAAAAAACTACTCCTTAGGCGACGTATATCTCACAGGCATGCTTGAGGAGGCAAGGATTGCGCTGAAGAAATAGCTAAATACAGTAATAGAAGTTAATAACTCAAGATACTGTTTTGTTAAAACTTTGGAGTAAGATAATGGCTCACCAGTAAAACCCTGTGTTTAACCGAATATCATTTTTAAAACCTTTCATCTATCACTACTATCACTCTTCTATCACTATCTAACTCTCTGTCAGCATGATAGTTAATATGGAAAGTGATAGAAGTGATAGAAGAAAATAAAAAAACACAGTGTGCGCGCGCGTAAGCGCGAAGCAATAACAGTATCTCCTTGCTTGATATAAAGATATAAAGACAGTCGTCTATAAAAATCACGAAAGCTATTTGTAATTGTATCAGGAAAGGGCTTTTGTTTTATATTCCGCAGTGCGGAATGTACGTTCCCCACTGCGGTATGTACATTCCCCATTGCGGTATATACGTTCCGCACTGCGGAACGTAAAACAAACAGGTGTTCGTATAACATCTAAACACTCTTTTTGATGAAATAATTATAGCCTTATATAATTAATTACAGTAGCCTGTTGGATGGCAGAATGATTACTTGATTACTCTTCCATAACCTTCCCATCGAATAGCTTTATGACTCGCTGTGCCATTGAGGCATCGCGGTCGCTATGTGTGACCATGACGATGGTGGTGCCTTCACGATGTAGTTCGGTAAGGAGTTTCATCACCTCTATACCGTTCTTTGAATCGAGGTTTCCCGTTGGCTCGTCGGCAAGGATTATCTTTGGACTGAACACCACGGCACGGGCAATAGCCACACGCTGCTGCTGACCGCCCGAGAGCTGGTGTGGGAAGTGCTTGGCACGGTGACTTATCGCCATGCGCTTCATAATTTCCTGCACCCTCTGCTTGCGCTCCTTGGCGGGAATGTTCAGATATGTCAGTGGCAGTTCTATGTTCTCCTCCACGTTCAACTCGTCGATGAGGTTGAACGACTGGAACACGAAGCCTATCTGCCCCTTGCGCACGTCGGTGCGGTCCTTCTCCTTCAGTGCAGATACTTCATTCCCGTCGAGCCAATACTTCCCGCCCGTGGGATTGTCGAGCAGTCCAAGAATGTTGAGCAACGTTGACTTGCCACATCCCGAAGGACCCATAATAGCCACAAACTCGCCGTCCTTCACTTCGAACGACACTCCATTCAATGCAATCGTCTCCACCTCTTCCGTGCGGAACGACTTTGATAAATTTTCTACTTTAATCATAGTTTTTTTATTTGGGGAGTTATAATGGGGAGTTATAACTCCATTAATTATCTTTAATATGTTTTATCGGATTCTCATTCGCCGCCACCCAACTCTGTATTATTGTCGATAGCAACGAGATGAGGAAGCATACGGCACCGGCAGCAAGGAATATCAACGGCGAGAGCGTGATACGATAACTGAACTGAGAGAGCCAGTCGCTCATGAGATACCATATCACTGGTATGGCTATGATGAAGGCTATTGCCACATAAGCGAGGAACGTGCGGATGAGCTTGCGGCACACCTGCGAACTCGACGAACCAAACACCTTTCTCACGGCTATCTCCTTCTGACGCTGCTGAATGAAATAGGTGGACATGGCGACGAGCCCCAACAACGACACAAGCAATGCCATTGCTGCAAAAAGAGAGACGATATGCGACAAACGGATTGACTCCGTATAATATGCCGATATTTGCTGGTCGATAAATGGGTACTCGTCGGGCATGTCGAAGTTATACACCTTTTTATATATGTTCTTAATCTGGTCTAAAGACTCAATGGGATTGCCAGTGATGAGCACGGAGAAATTCCACGGATATTTTATCTTGTCCACGATGAAAATCAACATTGGATGTGTCGCCTCCTCTATATTATGTATATGGAAGTCGTTGAGCACTCCGCAGGCATGCGAGTTGATGTTCGCGCTCTTGTCGCCCAAGATAGAGGTCCAACGGAGTTCGTGTAACTCGTTACCCATCTCGCGTAGCGTCTGTTCCGTCACGTACAGCTTTATGTTGCTGCCGTCGGTGTTCTCTTTCTTCGGTTTCAGTCCATATATCTCCAAGAAGTTACGGTCGCCAAACAGCAGTTGCAGGCTCACGGTTTTCTTAGAGTCCAAAGTCATGGTAGAGTTATTGCCGCCGTCGCTTGGCGTACCCATAGACGCGCTCACGAGTTTCACACAGGCAAGTTTCTCAACCTCCTTGCAGAAGGTTGATGCCTGAATACTGTCGCCTCGATTTCCTATTACCACTACGTTGTCCTTGTTGAAACCCATCGGCGCGCTGATAATGTGGTGCATCTGCAGCGACATGGTCAGTGCCACGGCTATCATCACGATGGTTATCACGTTTTGCAAGACGATAAACACTCGGCTGAACACCATCCGCGTATGATGGGCAAATGTACCTCGTACAACCTCTATCGGCTCTGCCCTCGAAATCACCACGGCGGGAAAAACACCAGCCGCAGCACCAAGCAGCAGGGCGAAGAGCAACAAGCCACCAATACTGAGGGGAGTGAGTGCCTCGGCGAGCAAGAGCTTTGTTTCGAGCAACTGTGAGAAGAACGGAGCAAAGGCTGCTGCAAACAACAGACTTAGTGCAAGAGAAAAAAGACATAGCATAATGCTCTCAGACATCAATCTTCTGACAATGCCACTGCGATGACTGCCAAGAAGCCTTCGCATAGCCATCTCGCGCGAACGCCGGCCCGACTGCGCCACCGTGAGGTTGATATAGTTGAACACGGCAAACAGCAATACCACAAGACAAGAGGCGAACAACATCTTTACGAGTTTCAGACTGCCGCGCGAGGTATGCCGATTGCAGTCTCGTATCTCCGTGAAATACTGCTCGGAGAAGGGCAAGACAATAGCTTTCGCCTCCATGTCCTCCAACTGGTATATCCAAAAGAACTCCTTGAAATACTGTGTTATGTCGGCAGCCTTCGCCCCAAAGTCGGTGTTCGGCTTTGCCAATACATAGAGGTCTGAACCCACGGCATTGTTCAGTCCCTTGACAAGACTTTCGTTCGATACATGCTCGAAGCGGCAAACGAAATCCGCCTTCTGCAACGAACTGTTTTCCATCTCCTTCATCACTCCCGTCACCTTTAGCACCTTGTCATAATAACCCAACTTCAAGTGCTTGCCTATCGGGTCGCTGTCGCCAAAGAGCTGACGGGCAAGGTCCTCAGTCACCACGCAGTCATCCTTCCCTCGCAGCACACTCTGTCGGTCACCCTTGACAAGAGGGAAGTCGAACATTTGGAAGAACGTGGAATCCACATACAACCCATATTTCTTCACCAACTGGTAGTCGTTGATATAAATCAATGTCTCGTCCCTTGCCACACCGCAAGTCATCTCAATCTCCGGGTAGCGACTCTTAAGGTATGGTGCCACCTGTCGCGACACACCAATCACCCGGTCGTCGCCGCCCATGTCGATGCCCAACGTGTATATCCTCTCCGCCTTGGAGTGCTGCCTGTCCACGCTATATTCCTGCCACACATACACGCCAATCAACATGACGAACATCAGCGAGACTGAGAGTCCGAAGACGTTGATGGCGGTATATACCTTGTTTCTTGATAGAAACGTAATATAAGACTTAATGTTCATAACTGTTTTTTTTGGGGGGAGTTATGATGGGGAGTTAATGGGAAGTTATGTGGGGAAGTTAAAATAGGCCAATACTTTTCTGCGCTGATTGTCTTCTGCGCATAAACATTTGGCTCCTCATAACTCCTCATCATAACTCCCTATCATAACTCCTTATCATAACTCCTTAACTCCTAATTGTCCTTTATATGTTTTATCGGATTCTCATTAGCTGCCCTCCAGCTCTGCGCCATCACTGCGGCAAAGGATATCAAAAGGATTATCGTTCCTGACACTGCTATCCAGGGCCACCACGTGATGCGATAGGTGTATCGCATAATCCATTCGCTCATGAAATACAACACTATGGGCACGGAGATGATGAAGGCTATCATTACATACATGAGGAATGTGCGCACAAGTCGGCGGCGCATCTGAGCACTCGTGGAGCCAAACACCTTGCGTACGGCTATCTCCTTCTGTCGTTGCTCGATGAAATATGTTGACATAGCTATCAAACCGAGCATGGAGATGAGTATGGCGATGAGGGCAAACAGGGTGACAATGCGCGAAGTGCGGATCTGAGCCTCAAACGACTCCTGCACTTGTTTGTCGATAAACTGTGCCTGCTCTGCTCCTAAATCCTCATGGTATATCTTGTGGTAGAGTCGGGCAATCTCGTTGTATCCATCCTCAAGGTCGCCTTCCATCAGAATGTTTATGTCCCAACTATTTTCCAGCTTATCCACCACTGAGATAAGCATAGGACGAGGTTCATACTCGATACTGCAAATACGGAAATCTCGGAATGTGCCGCCATACTGCTCATCGGGATTGTGACCCATCAATTGTATTGCCTTCAATGTCTTACGCGGGTCGCGTATTGATGCCGATGCCTTCACGTCGTTCTCCATCCGTTGGTTCATGTAGAAATGCCCCGGTTTCGGCTTTGTGCCATCCGTAAGTTGGATGTCATAGATGTCGAAGAACTCCTTCTCAACGTTGAAGTGCTGAATACGCATGTCAATGAATCCCTCGCTACCCACAATGGTCTGATTGTTGCCACCATCGGCAGGTGTACCCTTCGACGGCGATGCTATTTTAACGCACGACAGTTGCTTCAATTCCTGTATGAAACTTTCAGGCGACGACACACGGCCAATCGTCAATACGTTGTCTTGCCTAAAGCCCAAGGGTGCATCCACCAAATGCTTCAACTGCATAACCATTATTATCGAACAGGCGAGCATGGTGATGGTGATAATATTCTGCACCACTATGAACACTCTACTGAACACCATCTTCGTCTTATGTACAAACGTGCCGCGGACAATCTCCATCGGTTCCACCCTCGATGCCACCACAGCCGGAATGACTCCCGACACAACGCCCGTCAACACAAGCACTGCAAAAATAATTGCGATAGCCAAAGGACTGAACAGCAGCGACATATCCACCTTCGTGCTGAGCAATCCACCAAAACTATCGGCGAAAGCCAAGGTGAGCAATAAGGCAATGACAAAGGCAATGCCACAGAGCAATGTGCTCTCGCCCACGAAACGCATGGCAATCTCCCGGTGCTGAGCTCCAAAGAGTCGGCGTGCAGCCATCTCGCGGGCACGCTTTCCCGACTGCGCCACGGTAAGGTTTACATAGTTCATCACTGCAAAAAGCAAGATAACCAAAGCCACTGCCGCAAGAATCCTCACCAGCATGATGTCGCCATAGCGCAATGTACCGTTGCCCTCTGCTGTGGAGAAAAACACATCCTTGTATTTCATTGTGTAAGGCTCTACATACAATTCCTCGTCGGGCTTTTGCTCTGCGAAATATTTCCAGAATGATTCATAACAATCCAACAGTTCCTTCTCTCTTCCTACAAATGACTTTCCATCGTGCATCTTCAGGAAGACACTGCATCCAGACATATTAACGATGTTCTTCAAAAACGCCTCATCGGTGTTTGCATAGTTGCCATAGCGTTGCAGATCGTAGTTCACCACAAGGTCGGGATTGTCGAAGATTCTGCCTTTCAGGTCTTCCATCACTGCCGTGACCCTCAGTTTCAGAGAGTCGTTGTATGTTATCATTCGCCCGACAACATCCGTCTCACCAAACAGTCGCATGGCAAATCTCTCGCTCACCACGGCTGCATCCTTTGTTTCAAGGCATCTCTTGGCATCGCCTTCCTTCAGTGGATAACCAAAGAACGTGAAGAACGTGGAGTCGGCAGTAAGCGTTTGGGCACGAAGACGCTCATCGCCCTTTTTCACCAGCAATTCCATATTGCTCACGCCGCACACCGACTCTATCTCGGGAAACGACTTCAATAGTTGTTTACCCACATAATGGTGTGTGCCGATATACTTCTCGCCGGCGAAATTCATTCCTATCACCTCGATGCGCTCACTGTCGGGCAAGTCGCGAGTCACCCGATATTCCTGCCACACATACACGCCAATCAACATGACGAACATCAGCGAGACTGAGAGTCCGAAGACGTTGATGGCGGTATAGACCTTGTTTCTCGAAAGAAACGTAATGTAAGACTTAATGTTCATAACTCCTTATTTTATAACCAACACCTCATTGTCCTTATATGCCTCATATCCGCTTACAATCACCTGCTCCCCAGGTTCCAGACCCTCAAGCACCTCGTAATATTGCGGGTTCTGACGCCCGATGCGGATATTGCGGCGATAAGCCTTGGAACCATCCTTGTCGAGAACGAAGATCCAGTTGCCGCCTGTCACCGAATAGAATGTGCCCTTGGGAATAAGTACAGCCTGCTTCGACTCGCCAAGCTGCAGGTCAACATAATATGTCTGACCAGTGCGGATGTTCTTCGGACGCTCACCGGCGAAGACGAAGTCAATCTTGAAGCGTCCCTCTTTCACCTCAGGATAAACCTTCCTCACGCGGAGCAAATAGCTCTTACCTCCCTGTGAGAAAGTGGCGGTGAGTCCTTGGTGAACACGGTCGATATAATGCTCATCCACCTGTGCTCGAACCTTATAGTCGGACAGGTCGTTGATTACTCCTATCTTCTGCCCGGCAGAGATACTCTGTCCGAGTTCCACGTCGAGTAGTCCCACCTCACCGTCGGTTTGCGCCTTCACCTCTAATCGCTCTTTGCGCTGGCGTACGAGCAGGACATTCTTTTGCATTGCCGCGAGGTTGTCTCCCATTTGGTCAACCTGCGACTGGCGCAACTGTGCGTCCTTTTTCAGTTTCTGCTTAACGAGCGACAGTTTCTTCGACGAGAGTTCATATTCTTCCTTCGCCTTCAGATATTCCTCGCGGCTCACGAGTCTCTCCTTATAGAGTTTCTCTTGATGCTCCCATGCACGACGCTTGGTGATGACATCCTGGGCAAGTTGCGCCTCCTCACTCTCGTTGGCGAGTTTGTCCTGTTCCATGGTGATATGAGTATTGCGCAACATGTTCTGCTTTTCGGCGAGTTCGCTTTCCGCCTGAAGTATCTCGAGGTCGAGATTGGTATTGGAGAGGCGCACCAGCACGTCGCCCTTCTTCACCGAGGCACCTTCCTCCACAACTCGTTCACGCACTATGCCTCCCTCTTCGGGCGACACCTGTACCACCTGTATAGGCACCACCTGTCCATCCACCGAAACATAGTCGTTAAACTCCTTTCGCTCTACCTTGCCGATGCTCAGTCCACGACGCTCCACCTTCAATGTAGAGGCAAAATTACCAGTGGCGAGCCACACGAGTACAGCCACAATCACGGTGCCACCGCCAATCCACGGCCAGTATTTCTTAGGCACCAAATACTTCTTCTTTTCAATCTTTATGTCCATATTTCAATCTTCATAATACTTTACTAACCTCTTTTTTATCTCCGCCATCAGTCTTGTCTGCAACAGTCTCACCCGCGAGTTATGCAGAGTCTGCGCCGATGTATGGAGGTCGAAGGTGGAGAGCATTCCCTCCTCATATTTTCTGGTGTTGAGGTAATGGGCGATGGAGTCGCTGGCAACCTTACGCTCCATCAGCGCCACCTCTTTTATATATCCGTCGCGGTCGATAAGCGCCTGACGGTAGTCACTGTTTACATTCAGTCGCGTCTCCTCGCGTTCAATCTCGGCAAGGCTGATATTATTGCGTGCCTTTTTCACATTCTTAATTGCCGAGAAGTTGAAAAGCGGAATGGAAAGCGATGCATAGACATACTCACCGAGATTGTCCTTCATCTGCCGTGAAAAACTTGTACCAATAGCATCCGACGAGAGATTCTTGTAATATCCCGTAGAAAGACCGCCGCCAATTGAAATAGAAGGCCAAAGCTTGCCGCAAGCAATCTTATAGTCCAATCGTGCCGCATGCAGATTACTTTCTGCCTCAAAAAACTTCTCCGCCATCAGTCCCGAACCGCCCATACACTCCGCTTCGCCACTAAGCTCATGCGTTTGAAACGTCAGATTCGAATTTAGAACCATTGTGTCTTCTCCTTCCATACCCATCACTAACCTAAGCACCTCGAGTGATTTTGCAGTCGTAGTCTTCAGATGCTCCACGCTGTATTCATCCTCAGCCACCTGTGCCTCTATCTGCGCCACGTCTGGATAACCCTTTTCGCCGAGTTCCTCCATACGCTGTGTCTTTTCGAGCAGAGAGCGGCTGTCGTTGAGCTTATCAATAGCTATTCGGAGCGAAGCCTCGTTATACGCGGCATCCACATATTTCTCCATCACCTCAATGGCTTTCTCATCCTTGGCAATGGCAAGCGCATTGTCACTCTTTCTCACGCCGAGTCGAGCCTTGCGGAAGGCATTCCATGTCTGCGCTCCGTCAAAGAGCGTGAGCGACCCTCCAACCGAATAACTGTTGTTGAATGTAGTAATGGTGTTGTAGGTATTTGTCTCTGGATCGACATTACGTCCCCAAGAGAACTGCGCTCCCACATTAGCCGATACCGTCGGCATAAATCCACCCATTGCCGCCCCACGGTCCTGTCGTGCATTGTCAGCCTCCACCACTTTCTTTCTGATGTCAGTAGCATGGGTCATGGCATACTCAATACATCTGTCGAGAGTCCATACCGTCGAGTCGGCCTGTACCTCCGTCAGCTCTACGGCCTTCGCCATCAAGTTGAGCGACTGCATCAGCATCATTGCGATAATCGTTGTCTTCATAATAATTCCATATTTGATGATTCAAACAAGTGTTGTCTCACTAAATATATATGCCAAAACCGTGCCAAACTCACAATGATCTGATTATCAATACAAAAGGAAAAGCAACAAAAAACTGTGTGTCTAATAATTAGACACACAGTGTATAAGAATTTGACAGAGTCTAATGTTTTTCCTTAGGATATATAGTATAAAAGGACATCTACTTCACATAAAATATCGGCTCATCGGTATTAGGGTCTTCAGGATAATAATGCACTGCACTGTCATTGGTCTTTAGACACAGTCTGTCAACAAGGCGATATATCTCCGCTCCTGCCCAAATCACGGGACCATAGCCATGTGCAGCATAGTTGCTTACGGGGCGATAGGCATAGAAGGCAGGATCGAAAGCCAAGCCAGTGCCCACGCAAGTGCCCTCCACCTGTCCTTTGGAAGTGATATGCGCTGCCACATAATGCCATGCAAGCAACGTCTGTCCTACGTATGGTTCAGGTTCTATCCATCCCTTGTTGATGGCATGGGCAAGGCAATAGGCGTAGATGGCAGTGCACGACGTTTCGAGATAGGTGTCGTTGCGGTCGAGTAGCTGGTGCCATACACCGTCAGCCGACTGCAATGCGAGCAGACCATTGAGATGTTCCTTGAAACACTTCATCACGTAGTCATCCTCGCTGATGTCGAGCAATTCGCATGCAGTTAGCAAAGCCCATCCGTTGGCACGCCCCCAGAAGAACGACGGGTGATAGCCGCTATCCGTAGGTGTCCACCCATGTCGGTAAAGAGCTTTATCTGCTACCCACATCTTGTCGTGGAAAAGGCGGAACTGCCGTAGGGCCTCATCCATATTGCCATTGAGGGCAAGGGCGGGAATACCCATAAACATATCGTCGAGCCACACAGTGTTCTTCACAGGACGCAGTCGCGCAAACTGTCCGTCGCTGTATCTATATTCCTTGTTGGCAATGAAGTCGTAGTAGCGTGCTATCTGTTCATCCCAAAGCCGCAGGTCTTTTATTCCCTTCATCTTGGCAGACTTGGCCTTAAGCATGGCACAACATATGGCACCACAGTCGTCAAGAGCATCAGGTGACACCACCTGTTCCATCAGCGCGTCAATCTTTTCTCCTTTTTCTTTCATCTTGATAAACCGTGGAGCCTGTGTAGCGAGAAAGTCCATCCTCTTCATGGCATAGTCTGCATAGCGGTTATCGACTGTGAGTTCTGAAGCTCTCAACATGGCAGAATAAGTGACGCCCCACTCATATGATGTTAGACGGAAGTCGCCCCGCTTCAGTGCTTTTCCCGTCTCGTCGAGTTCAGCGGGCGTGGTGCGGTTGAGATAATCAAACACACGGTCGATACTTGCCTTCACATCTTCCTTGTCAGGTACGCCATAGTCATAGCGATATGCAGGTTTCAACAGATGCAACGGAGTCGTGGCATCATTCACTGCCTCCTGCGCATTGGCAGCCAAAGGCATTAGGCCCACAAGGGCGAAAATCCATTTCTTCTTTATCATAATTGTTCATTCCTTAATATTCATTCTTCACTCTTCATTTATTCACCACTTCCTGCATGAATATCGCATCAAGCACCCAAGTTGCACAGTCGTTGGTCCATAACGAAGGTTTTGGTGCGAGGGGCATATTGTCGAGCAGGCTCTTCCATGCTGCTGGCCTAAGTTTTTCATATCCATGCCATGCTGCATAAGCCTGCAAACGCGGTATTCGAAATTTGCTCTTGCGTAGCAGCCATGCCTTCTCCTTATAATCTCGACAATAGTTGAGCCACATATGGAAGAAGGCAGGATTGTCGATTGCGCCTTGCAGTTCGTTCACGAGCTCAAAGCCTCCCATTATCGGCATAAGATGGTTGGTTATCTCCATTTCCGGCATCTCGGTGGTAATAACTCCTGTGGCAGGATCATACCCCAAGGCGAGAGGGCCTTGTGTAAATCCGAAAGGCAAACTGGTGATTGATGTCATACCTGCCTGCAGTTTGTCACGACACACAATGTTTCCTGTGCGCTCCCATTCTGTAAGCCAGTTACTGGCATACCCCATCCAGTCGGGCCCTATTCGCAGTCGTGCCGGGGCTGAACAAGGATAGAGGTTTCTTGGTTGGGCAAGTCGCATTGGGTCGAGTATATATAATAAGGTGTCGGCATTAGCCACCTCGTGCATGATATCTCCCACACGTTCGTCGGCAGTAAGATAATAATAGAATCTGTTCCACCAAGCCTCACTAATCCTCGACTCCTTGGCACCACATCCCCAGTGTATCACATTATGGCGGCTACCCAGTCCTGCATGCGGTCCCTCGTGATAGGTGTCCACTTCTGAGCAATGTCGTGTCATAGCCTCTGCCATGCGCCACACCACGGGGTCGGCAGTGCGCAGAAACTGATACCAGAACATTGCCGGTGAAGCCAGTTCGGTGTTGTCCCACGCATATCCTCCCACGTCATATCTCCATTCTTCGCGCGATGCGTCATACCCGTGCATCACGTCACCATAGTTAAAGAATCCATACCATCCGTTACGTTCTATCTCCCTGTCGTAAAATGACATTATCTCCTGGATGGCGTTCTCTACCAAACTGTCGCGTGACGAAACTAAAGTAGGAAGGCTCCATATACCAAATGCTCTCTTGCGATGTAGATAATCCGGTGTAGGAAGTAACTGCCTGTCGGTAGTCGTTTCCGGATTGACATAGATGGTACTGGTACGGGCAATACCCCAAGCCGTACTCATTCCCGGCTGCACATCCTCGTATGCTGCCTCCAGTGTATGTGGAATAGAATCGTAATGAGCGAAACTGTATGGTTCGGCCTCGGGTGAATAGAGCGAAAGTGTTACTATGGCCGTATCGCCACGAGCCCCATCTACTTGTATCGAGGATGGATAGCTTTGCCAGAAGTCCTTCATTCTGAATGTGGTGGAGGCCACACTGTCGCCCACTGTCACCACGCCCTCGCTTCTCTGTCCCTCGATGGTGCCAATCCATGGGGCATCGGGATATGTACGCTTTCGTATGGAATGTCCGTTAGGCGACAGTTGGCTCAGTCGGAATCCGTCCCACTGGGCAATATTGTCGATCATCGACCTTGTCACCGAGTCCATTGCCTGCATGTCTATCTTCCTTCGTGCTATCAGTGGTTGCACTGACATTGACCGACGGTCATCAAACGCCACATAACGCTTATATGCTTCGCCATGCATCGGCACTTTAAAGTGGATGCTCAGTTCGCGAAGCCCTTCGGTATTAAGACTGCTATCGACAATTAGTGTGTGTACAATCTTCACTTCCTTGCTGCCCTTGTATGTGTAAGCCCTCATTACGCAGTTCCTGCCGGAATATTTATGCAGTCTGCTCACCTTACCCTGGCGCTCCGTCTCGTGCTTCTCCACTGGCACCACCTTGTTGTTGAGCGTCAGATAAAATGGTGGTATCTCGCCCCATTCCTCATTCTCTTCCCTGATGGATTGCCGGCCTTTCTTAGTTCCTATCTTCTTATCCGTCTTCCTTAGCACGCAATAATCAGTGCCTTGCGGAATGACAGCCGAGAAAGCCTGCCACTTGGCACTGCCGTCGGCCCATGAAGCCAGTCGCCATGTGTCTGTATCTATTTGGCGGCCATCATTTGTTGTCAGAGAGAATATTGTTTGCTTATCCGCCTCTCCTACAGCATAAGGCACTCCGAATGTGACAGGGCCATGACTTTTGTTGCCTATCCATTCCAATCTAACGCCGTCGTTGTCGGGGTCGGAACAAGTATATCTGAAATTGCGTATCTCCGCATGGGCAAGTGTGGTGCGAAATCCGAAATATCCGCTCGTCAAAGGTTGGGGATCGACATAATCTACCAGACATTCCCCGTCGATGATATACCTCACCCTTCCGTCGATAGCCTCAAGTCTGATGCTATACCAATGGTCGGCTTTGATAAGATGTGCCTTGTCGGTATATTCCCTAAGGATAACGGGGCGCAGCCATTCCTTCTCCTCAGTAGGCCAATATCCCTTGTATCTGCGAAACCTTGTCGTGGTATTCCAGTTGCCGCCATAGCCCATGTAATAAAGTTTGAGGGCATAGTTGTTGGCAAACTTACCTCCACAGCCGCCACATTTGTCAGCCATCCAGAAGCAGTTGAGATCGCTCACCCTCGTTTCACCCTTGTCGGTTTTAAACCGAGGGTCAGCAACAATCCTTGCTTCATATTCGATGATGGTATTGCCGCTCATCTTATGTTTATACCACCAAGTAGCACCCTTCGGAGCGATAATTGTCGTCACCCCGTCGTTGGTTGTGGCAGTCGAAGCCGGGTCTTCAGCCTCCAACCACCAGTCAGCTTTGGCCGTTGCTTTCAAGCTCAAGATAGTCAATAGAAATAGAATGCATGTCAGTCTGTTCATATCTATGGTTATATCTAATGGAATATAATTTTCTGCAAAGATACGAAGAGTACATGGAAAAAAACTATAATTTTTGACATTTCTCCCTTGATACGTTAAAACCGCGACTACATGTATAGGCTATCATCTTATTTTCATCACAAAACAAACAGAAACACCGTGTGCCAAAATAATGACACACGGTGTAAAACGATTAGACAGAATGATAAATATTCCGTCAGAATTCAAGTATCAAAGTCTGACGTGACTTAAGGCTAAGGCTCTTTTCAAGTTTAACGGTGCGGCCTGTAATGACATCCTTGGCAGCTGTAGTATTGCCAATAACCTCGGCATAGCGGCCGAGTTGCATCTCTACCTGCTTATGGTTGCCGTTAAGAATTGTCATGACGGTTTTGCCTTGATATTGGCGGGCGATGACGTAAATGCCCTTAAAGGGAATGAACTGCGTCTGCTTTCCCTTGATGATGACATCGTTGCCCTGACGCCAGTGGAGCAGTCGGCTGAGCCAGTCGAACATTGCATTCTCTGCCTTTGAGCGTCCCTCGCGGGTAAAGCAGTTTTTAGTGTCGCCAGGGAAACCGCCAGGGAAGTCTTTGCGCACGTTACCATCAGTTACTTCCTTTGTGCCGTTCATAAGAATCTCGGTACCGTAGTAGAGTTGCGGTGTGCGATTGACGGTGAGCAACAGTGCGAGGGCTTGCTTAAGAGCTACGGTGTCCTTGCCGTTGCCGAGGAATCGGTCGGTATCGTGGTTTTCAATGAATGCCATCACATTTGACGGGTTGGCATAGAGGTAGTCGTACACAAAACTATTGTATATGCGGTTGAAACCCTTCCACCAGTCATCGGTCTCCTCGTTCTTTGCCTGATTTATCTTGTCGTAGAAGCTGAAGTCCATGACGGTAGGCAGATAGCTGTTACGGTCGGTGAGACGGGAGTCTTTCTGCCATGCGGCTGTGTATGCAGGCTCAGTAACCCATGTCTCGCCCACGGTATTGAAGTTAGGATATTCCTCAGAGAGGACCTTCATCCATAGTGCCATAGCATCACGGTCGGCGTAGGGATAGGTATCCATGCGAATGCCGTCGATGCCCACGGTCTCTATCCACCATATACTATTCTGGATGAGATATTTTATTACATGAGGATTCTTCTGGTTAAGATCCGGCATTGAAGGCACAAACCAGCCGTCAACAGTTTCATGCATGTCAATCTTAGAAGCGTATGGATCCATCACAGGAGTGAGTTTGTAGCTGGTCTGCAGATACTTGTCGTTCACCTTGGCGGCTCCGTCCATGGTGTTCATCTCCACGGTTTTGGCCTGATTCTCGGGAGACAGCCATTCTGGGGTGTTGAGCCAGTCTTTGGAAGGCATGTCGAGAGTCCAGGGATGTTCGAATCCACTGTGGTTGAAAATCATGTCCATCACAATCTTCAAGCCCTTAGCATGAGCCTCGTCGCACAGAAGGCGATACTCCTCATTACTTCCGAAACGCGGGTCAACACGGTAGTAGTTGGTGGTGGCATAACCATGATAAGTGCTCTGTGTACCATGGTCAGGCGAGTCATTCTCAAGCACAGGCGTAAACCACAGGGCGGTAACACCGAGCTCCTTGAAGTAGTCGAGGTGCTGTCGTATGCCTTCGAGGTCGCCTCCGTGGCGCAGGGAAGGCTGGGTGCGGTCGTTGGTATAAGCACGCATTCCCTTTATTTGGTCGTTGTCTGCACGGCCTGAGGCAAAGCGGTCGGGCATGAGCATATATAGTACGTCGGCATTGGAGAACCCCTTGCGGTCCTCACCTTTCATCTCTCGTGCCTTGAGTGTGTAGTCCACCTTTTTCTTCTGCTTGCCTTGCTGGAAGAGCAGGGTCATAGTGCCTGGTTGGGCATCCTTCACGTTCATATAGACGAGTAGGTAGTTGGGGGAGTCGAGGCGCACGAGCGAGTCTATCTTAACCCCAGGATAATCGGTTGTTACATCTGCAGTTTTGATGTCTTTGCCATATACCATGAGCTGGAGGCTTGCGTCCTTCAGTCCCACATACCAGTCTGTTGGTTCTATGCGGTCAATCTTCACTGCTGCGTTCATTGTTAATGTTGAGCCTAATAACAAGGCGGTAAATATCTTTTTCATTGTTTTTTCTTTTTTCTATATTCTCTCGTTCTCTATCTGAAAAGTATGAGTGCCTCCTGTGGTGCCACCTTCACCTCATTGCCCTTATACTCCGTGATACCGGCGAGGTTGATTTGTCCTCCCTCGCATACAGAAGTCCAAGTTCCTTCGGGGATGCTGATTCTTTGGGCGGTCTTGTTGGAGTTGAGTATTACCACAATGTCGCGCCATGAGTCGCCATTGGCATTGTCCTTCAAGCGAAAAGCCACCACACAGTCGGGGGCGTTAAGGAATTCCAGTTTGCGATATACCATATTGGCCTCTGTCATTCGGAAGGCGGGATGGTTGCGGCGAAGTTCGGTAAGACCACGGTAGTAGTCGAATACCTGCGGATACTTTTTGAGGTTCTCCCAAGGTATTTGGTTGATGTCGTCGGGCGACTTATAGCTGTTGTGCACTCCCTTCTTGTCGCGGAGCATCTCCTCGCCGGCAAGTATGAATGGCACACCCTGAGAAGTGAATACTGCTGTCTGTGCGAGAAGGTCGAGACGTATGAGCTCGTCCTGGGTGATACCGGGGATGCTCGCTTTCAGACGGTCAACGAGACACATGTCGTCGTGGCAGCTCACGTAGGCTATCATCTGTGCCGGTGAGTTGGTCCATGGAGCCTTGCTGTAGTTCACCTTCTTTATGTCTACCTGCGGGTGGGCTATACATCCAGTGATGCCAAACTTTATGCTCTCCTCATTGCCGGGGATGGCGCCAAGGAAGGCAGACTTATGGTCGTCGCTAAACGGACCGCGGAGAGCATCGCGCATGTCGTCGCAGAATGATCCAATGCCGTTGAGCTGACGGGTGTTGGCCTTCATGGCAAGTTTGTCAGCAGGATAAGCACAAGCACCTGCACTCCATCCCTCGCCATACATATATATCGACGGGTCTATCTCGTCAAGAGCCTTGCGTATCATGTTCATGGTCTCGATGTCATGGATGCCCATGAGGTCGAAGCGGAAACCATCAATATGGTATTCCTTTGCCCAGTAGAGCACCGACTCAATCATAAATTGGCGCATGAGGGGCTTTTCGCTGGCAGTCTCGTTGCCACAACCAGATCCGTCGGATACCTTTCCGTCGGCGGTAGTGCGGTAGTAATAGCCGGGATAGGTGAGGTTGAAGTTGCTGTTGTCAACATCGAAGGTGTGATTATACACCACGTCGAGGATAACGCGTATGCCTGCCTTGTGAAGTGCCTGAACCATCTGCTTGAATTCCTTAATGCGTGCTATTGGGCATTCGGCATTGGTGGAGTAAGAGCCTTCGGGCACGTTATAGTTCAGAGGGTCGTAACCCCAGTTGTATTGAGGCACGTCAGGCTTAGACTCATCCACCGAAGCATAGTCGTATGACGGCAGAATATGGATGGCGTTAACGCCTAGGTTCTTCAAGTGATATACCGCCTTTGGCTCTGTCAGTGCCAAGAACTTGCCCTTGTAGGTGAGTCCTGAGTTAGGCGACACAGAGAAGTCGCGGTGATGCATCTCGTAGATGACGAGGTCGGTAGGTTGTTTGGTCAGTGGACGCTTGTCGCAGCACCAGCCTTCGGGGTTGGTGTCGGCCATATCGATGATGGCGGCTCGTCTGCCATTTACTCCCACTGCCTTGGCAAAGACACCTGGAGTCTCGTTCATCTTCTGCTTCTTGGTTTCTACTTGGAATGTGTAGAACATTCCCCTGAGGTCTCCTTTGATGTCGGCAGTCCAGAGGTCGTTGCCTGTCCGTTTCATCTTCACGGTCTTGACCACTTCGCCTCCTACACCTTCTTTATATATATTCACCTTCACGCTCTTCGCCTTCGATGGGGCATTGAACTTGAACGAAGATACATCCTTGGTGTAGGTCAGTTCGTTGAATGTCGTTTGGGCGGATATTGTACCGGTCCCTAAAACCAAAGAAAACAATGTAATCTTTATTATTTTATTCATTCTCATGATTCTATTTTTTAATTTTTACCACAGAGATTAAGAGATTAAGAGATTTTATCCTATGGTAATCATTTTTTTTTGAGTTAATGCCGATGGCATTGGAGATTAAGAGAGCTGCGCATGATGTCTGCCGCATGGCTTCTCTGTGATCTCTGTCGCTTGCGACCAACTCAAAAAAGAAGAACTCTTATTCTCTTAATCTCTGTGGTTTAAAAAAAAATTACAGGGCTTTTAGTGAAATTGCGAAACCTCCACCGCGAGCTTGCTGTATCTTGAGCTTCTGTCCCTGCTTGACGGTTTTCTTGGTGATAGTATAAGCCTTGGGGTTCTTCTCGTAGTCGGCATCTTTTGCATCGGCATAGATGGTGGCCTCGTATTTGCGACCCTTGTCGAGGAAGTCTAAGGTGAGGATAGTGAGGTGACCATCTTCATTGCACTTCCCTCCAACAAACCAATTGTCACTCTTCTTGTCCTTGCGGGCCACGGTGATGTAGCGGGCGGGCTCGGCCTCGAGATAGCGGGAGTCACTCCAATCGCATGGCACGTCGCGGATGAACTGGAAGGCATCATCATACTTCTTGTAGTTCTCGGGCAGGTCGGCAGCCATCTGAAGTGGAGAATACATTGTCAGATACAGGGCAAGCTGACCGACAAGAGTGGTGTGGACGTAGTTGGGATTGTCGCTCCAGGTATTGAGTTGGGTTTCAAGAATGCCGGGTGTGTAGTCCATCGGTCCACCCTGCAGACGGGTAAAAGGCAGGATGACGGTGTGGTCGGGACGGCTACCGCCGAAAGCCTCATACTCTGTACCGCGGGCCGACTCGTTGCCCACGAGGTTGGGGTAGGTACGGCAAAGACCCGTAGGACGCACGGCCTCATGTCCGTTCACCATGATGTGGTGCTTGGCAGCCTCTTTGAGGACATACATATAGTGGTTGTTCATCGACTGCGAGTAATGGTGGTCGCCTCGTGGGATAATGTCGCCCACATAACCTGTCTTCACTGCGTCGTAACCATACTTGTTCATTAGGTTGAACGCATCTTTTAGGTGACGCTCGTAGTTCTGTGTGCTCGACGATGTCTCGTGGTGCATCATCAGTTTCACGCCCTTGGAATGAGCATACTCATTGAGATACTTGATGTCGAAGTCGGGATAAGGAGTTACGAAGTCAAAGACATCGCGCTTCCACATGTTTGCCCAGTCTTCCCATCCTATGTTCCATCCCTCGACCAATACCTGGTCAAGACCGTTGGCAGCTGCGAAGTCTATATACTCCTTCACGTGGGCAGTGTTGGCACCATGGCGGCCATTGGGAGTGAGCTTTGTATAGTCGGTTTCACCGAGCTTTACAGAAGGCAGACCGCTAGTATATTCCCATGTGCTCTTGCCAACAATCATCTCCCACCATACACCGCAGTATTTTGTAGGGTGAATCCATGATGTATCCTCAATTTTGCATGGTTCGTTGAGGTTTAGGGTGAGCGAGGTGGAAAGCATGTCGCGTGCGTCGTCGCTCACTTTTACAGTGCGCCACGGAGTATGGCAAGGAGTCTGCATGCAGCCCTTCAGTCCTGTGGCATCAGGTGTGAGCCATGACTCGAAGACAAAATTCTTGTCGTCGAGGTTGAGGTGCATGGTAGCATAGTCCTCGCATGCAGCTTCATGTATATTGATATACAGTCCGTCAGCAGTCTTCATCTGCAGGGCGGTCTGTACGCCAGTCTCAGAGAAAACCGACACAGACGAGTTGTCCCAGTTGACAGCCTTCTTGAATCGGGCTCTTATTTCAGAGAGTTTTGTCTCCTGAGTTTCTTGTTCCTGGGTGTCATAGTCGCCTGGAAGCCACCATGCCGTGTGGTCGCCGGCCATGGCAAACTGAGTATGCTCTTCCTTGATGAGGAAGTAGTTGAGCGATTTCTGTTGAGGGAACTCATAGCGCAAGCCGAATCCCTCGTTGTAAACGCGGAAGCGGATGATGATATTCCGGTCGGCAGAAGGCTGGTTGAGACTAACCTCAAGTTCGTTGTAGTTGTTGCGTATCTGCGACCATTCGCCCCATACGGGAGTCCAAGTTTCGTCGAAAGATGAAGTCTTGGTATTGGTCACCTTGAATCCGTCCATGAGGTCTGTTTCATTCTTGCCCTTTGAGGCATGTTTGTCTTTGGCGAGTTCAAGTCCCAGTCGGCTGGTCTTCACGACCGGCTTGTTTTTGTAAGTCATTTCATAGGTGGGCACTCCACCGTCGGCGAGAGAAAACTTTACAGTTACGTTTCCGTCAGGCGAGCTGACGCTCTGTGCCATTGCCATCATCGGCAACAGCAAAGTTAATAGGATAACACTAATCTTTTTCATACATATTTCTTGATTTTTAATTATTTGTTCTTTTTTTGAACCACAGAGATTAAGAGGTTGAGAGTCTTCCATATTTTATAGAGTTTGAATGCTAAAGCTATAAATCTCTTTTCCTCTTTATCTCTGTGGTTTAAATAATTTAGTTTCCTCTTCCGCTGTTCTTCACCAGCTCCTTAACAGTCTGATTGAAATCTTCAGAGGCGAGGAGTTGTTCGATGGTGAGATGCATGCGATAGCGCCAGTAATGACGTGGGTTGGCAGGAATGTTGATGCGCTCGGCGTCAGCGTCTGGCAGACGGAGCTTCTCGTCGATAGACAGCCAGTCTTGAAGCGACAGGAGGCATAGCATCGATGGACTCGTAAGATGTCGCGACACTATCTCTTTGGCAAGCCACCCTGGCAGGGGATGTGGTGCAGCACCGCCACGATGAAGCATCGAGTTGTAGTAGTCCTGGGTCTGTGCATAGTCCTCGTCCCACCACTGTCGGAGTGTTGACATATCGTGGGTAGAGATGGTGCATACCGAGCGGTATGGATTGCGTGAGAGATGACCGAAGCGCACCTTGTCGTCCTTTGGCATAGACTGAATTTCCAAACTTAGGATGCGCAGCTGGTTCATTACCCATGGCACACAGTCGGGCACCATACCGAGGTCCTCAGCACAAACAAGCATTCGGGTGGCCTCAGTGAGGCGAGGCAGTTTCTTCATTGCTTCATAATACCAGAACTGGTTGTTGCGACGATAGAAATAGTCGTTGTAAAGTCGGTTGAAGAGATACTTGTCTGAATCGTGGAGCGACTCATATATGAAGTCGTGCTGCACACCGATGCGCGGGTGGAACTTCTTCGAGTCTTTACGGTCGCGTAAGAAGAGAACGTCGCTTATCATTGCATAGAGCGAGTCGCGAAGGTCTTCTAAATTAAATGAAGAGTGAAGAGTGAAGAATGAAGAATCTGGCTGCGCATCATTCTTCATTCTACATTCTTCATTCTTCATTTCCTTATACCACGCTTCCACCTTGCGCTGAGTGTCGTATTCAGGTTTCATCTGATAACGCTCGTTGTCAAGACGGTCGAGGAACATTTCCTTTATTTCTGCTGCACGCTCGCCAAACATGCGCTCGAGAGTCCAGTCGGTAATGAACGGACGAGTGTATCTGTCTTCGTTGAAATATAGTCCATAGCCTTCAATCTCCTGAACGGTCAAGCCGAGTGATGGCGAGAACTGTCCGAGCAGTCCGTGCACGGCATCAATAGGAATCTCCCAGATACGGAAGAATCCAAGCACATGGTCTATTCTGTAAGCGTCGAAATATTCCGCCATCTTTGTGAAGCGACGCACCCACCAAGAACACCCATCGCTGATCATCTCATCCCAGTTATAAGTTGGGAATCCCCAGTTCTGTCCGTTCACGGAGAAAGCGTCTGGCGGAGCTCCAGCCTGTCCGTTAAGGTTGAAGTAACGAGGCTCCACCCAGGCCTCAACACCGTCGCGGCTGATTCCGATTGGAATGTCTCCCTTTAATATTACCTGCTTCGAACGGGCGTATTCATGTGCGCCACGCATCTGTTTGTCGAGCACATACTGTACGAAATACCAGAACACCACCTTCTTATATAATGCGGTGGAAGACTTCGACATTGCCTCACGTTCCTTGTCGGGCAGTGTTTGATGGTCTGGCCATTCGCTAAACGTAGCAGTTCCGTAAAGGTCGCGGTAGTAGCAGAAAGCTGCGTATGGCACGAGCCACTCCTTGTTATTGGCAAAGAAGCTCTTGAAGTCGGCCTTCTTTGTGAGTGTAGCCTCTTCCTGTGCGAATATCTCACGCAGGTATTCCATCTTCGCTTTGTTCACTCGTTCATAGTCTATCTGAGGCAGGGCATTAAGTTCTTTCTGCAGTGCGGCATAATGTTCGCGACGAGCTTTGTCTTTCAGTTCCGGGAGCTGTCGCAGGTCAGCATATTGTGGATGGAGTGCATAGATGCTTATGCTGTTGTATGGATAGGAGTCGGTCCAGGTATGGGTGATGTTTGTGTCGTTGATGGGCAGAATCTGCAGCACACGTTGTTTAGTGTGTGCCACCCAGTCAACCATCATCTTCAGGTCTCCGAAGTCGCCCACGCCGAAACTGCCTTCCGACCTTAGCGAGAAGACTGGAATGACTGCACCGGCAACCTTCACTGGATAAATGGAGAAGAAAGCCACATCGAGTTCGCACACCATCACGTCGCCATTGTTCATCTTCGGGAGAGTGATGCGTCGGTTGTTGGTGTTTTCCCATAACGGCGTATAGTCTGTTTCCTCGTCAAGAGCCACAAATTTCAGTTCTATGGTTTCTGCCGTAACATTAGTTACGTCAATGTCGGCCACCCACTCGTTAGGTTGCTGCTCAGTCATAGGCAGTGCCTTTATGGCCTCCCAGTTTCCGAGCTGCTTTATGTCGCCAAGTATTGCCAGTCTATCCTTCGACCTTAGCTGTGGAGCCCTTACCTTTAGTTTCAGAGTCTTGCTGAACTCCACAGGTTTTGCTTCCTGGCGTTTTCTTGCCGCTATACATTCTGTCATGGCAGAGCTGTACATATAAGAGTCTTCGGGATTGTCAATCCAGCGGTCGTAAATGGTGTAGCTTACACCTTTCATTGAAGTCATCACCAGTTTATGAGGTTCCACCAGCCATTCACGTCTCACCTCTACACCATTCTTCACCACACTGTAGTAGTAGTCCAAAACCGTGCCGGTCTTAGCCATGCTGTTTACAGTGCATGTCCATGATATTCCGTCAAAGGTAGACATTCTGAACTTCTCAACTGCCTGCACTTTGTCTGCAGGCAAGACATTGAGTATTATTTCTTCGCCGTATACAGTGCGATACGACATATTAAAATATAATATCATAGAATTAATTTATAGTTTTACTGCCCAAAGTTACGAATATTTTCGATATGGTTGGGCATAATGAATAATAAATGGGACTTTGATGTTGCGCAAACGATTGCACAGACTACATATTTGCCAAAGTCTTGTCTTTCACGAAGAACACGCAGATAGCTCCCATCAGGAGTGCCACTCCAGCCACTATCATCATGTTGTACTGATAACTGCCTACAGCCGAGAGAATTGTTCCTCCTATAGCGGCTGCCACAATCTGCGGTATACAGATGGTGCCGTTAAATAAGCCAAGATATACTCCCATGTGGCCATAGCCCTCAAGGGCATTGGTGACGATGGCAAACGGCATGGCGAGCATGGCTGCCCAAGCGCAACCGATGAGCAAATAAGGCACGAAGAGCACATACTGGTTGTTGATAAACGGTACGGCACAGAAGCCGATTGCACCAATCACAAGACTTATGAAATAAGCTATCTTGCGGTCGGGAATCATTGGCAGCACCACAGCCCATATCACACTGCCGATGGCCTGAACGGCGAAGAGCACACCAACCCAGTTGCCGGCAGCTTGATAGCCAGAGGTAGACGGGTCAGTTGTTTGCCAGCATGTTTCGGCAATGGTACCATTTGTATAGGTCCACATATACATGAATGCCGCCCAGCAGAAGAACTGCACAAGACCCACAGTCCAGAATGCCTTTGGAGCATCTTTCAAGAGTTTCACCACGTTCACCTTCTCTTCGTCGAGATTCTTCTTCAGTCCGTGATATTCAGCATACTCTGCAGGCGGCATCTCCTTCACCTTCACTGTGGTATAAATAACACAGAGTATGAGAATGGCTGCTCCGATATAGAACGAATAGATTACCGTATCGGGCACTACTCCCTTTGGCGCGAGATTGCTGATGCCAAGCATGGTGAATAGGAACGGGAACACATAGCCCACAAGCGAACCTGCATTGCAGAGGAAGCTCTGAATGGAATAGGCAAGGGCCTTCTGCTTCTCATTCACCATGTCACCCACCAACATCTTAAATGGCTGCATGGCCATATTGATACTTGTATCGAGAAACATCAGTGCACAGAGACCAAACACCATAGCGGTGCTGACAGCCATGCCAAAGGAGCCCGAGTTGGGCAACAGGCACATCACGAGCACAGCTATTGCCGCTCCTATAAATAAATAAGGTATACGACGTCCGAAGCGGCACCAAGTCTTGTCGCTCAATGTGCCTATGATAGGCTGTACGATTATGCCCATCAGTGGCGGAAGAATCCAGAAATAGCTCAGCTGGTGCGGGTCAGCGCCCAACGTTGCGAATATTCTGGAAATGTTTGCACTTTGGAGAGCATAGGCTATCTGCACTCCAAAAAAACCGAAGCTGATGTTCCACAGCTTCATAAACGATAAATCCGGTTTTTGTTTCATATTTGTTTTTTTGTGGCCTCCATCATCCCTTCTGAGAGGGTGAAAAGATTGCCGTTGTTAATATTTTATTTTTAGATTCTTTCCCTTGTCGTTCCTCTCACCACGAGTCGAGTTTTTACTATTCTTCTTTCTACCTTATCCTTCGGAATCATCCCTTCCACCTTATTTATTAATATGTCAGCTGCCTCCTCGCCTACTTTTCGTCCGCGCTGCTCAACAGTGGTAAGCATCGGGTCGCAGGCTATGGCACGCTGTCCGTTAGTGAATCCGCATACACTCACATCCTCAGGCACCTTCAGTCCCATTCTCTTTGCGGCATACATAATGCCGATGGCAGTATCGTCATTCACGGCGAAGAAGGCGTCGGGGCGGTTCTCCATGCTGAGCAATTCGGGAGCCACGACCTCTGCGTCTGAACGGTTGTCGCAAAAGCGATTGAGATCTTGCTCTACGGTGAAGCCATGCCTTAGAAGTGCATCCTTATATCCGTTATATCTGTTCTTTGAAATCTCAAGCGTCATTGGCGACCCGAAAAACGCAATTCTCTTGCATCCTGTCTCGATAAGATATTCAACTGCGGTGTAAGCACCCTTATAATCATCAACCACCACACGGCTTGCATCCACTCCAGTGCAAATACGGTCGTAGAACACCAAAGGCACTCCACTTTCGAGCAGTCTGATGAAGTGAGCATAGTCAGAAGTGTCCTTGGCCTGGGATACAATGATGCCGCACACCTTATTCTCATAAAACGACTGGCAAATCTGCACCTCCCTGTCATACTTCTCGTTGCTCTGCGCCACCATCACCCGGTATCCCTGTCGGCTTGCCCTTTCCTCTATGCCCGAAAGCACAGAAGAGAAATAGTAGTGAACAAACTCCGGAATGATGACGCCGATAATCTTGGGCTGCATCACCTTGCTGTTTCTCAACGACTCGGCAATAGTGTTAGGACAGAAATTGTGCTCACGCGCAAACTCCTGTATCTCTTTGCGTCGCTGCTCGCTGATTCTTGGCGAGTCCTTCAACGCTCTCGACACTGTAGCCACGGAAGTACCGAAATGGGCTGCAATGTCCTTCATTGTCATCTGTGTAAACTCCTTCATTTTTAGGTTGCGATTATTTGATGGTGCAAAGTTATTCATTTATCCGTAACGTTGTTACCATACATTATTTATTTATTATATTTTGAACGTGCAATCGATTGCGCATGCAAATATAGTGATTTATGTCAAAAAAATGAAGAACGTTGAGCGAAAAAAACTAATTTTGCACCGTGAAACTTAAACAACAATTGTACAAACAACGAAAATAAGTAAAAAGCAGCATTAGATAACTAAGAAATAACAATTTTAAAACATGTATGATGAAGCAGGTAAAATTTAGAATTCCGCTTAGAATGATGGCCGTATTGTTCGGTCTCGTTCTTTCAATCGGTGCCTACGCCCAGATTACAGTCAACGGACATGTAAAGGACGCCACAGGCGAACCGATCATCGGTGCAACCGTTCGAGTTGCAGGTTCAGAAGGAGGTACTGTCACCGATTTCGACGGTAACTTCCAGATTAAGGCTCCACAGGGAGCTACTCTCAATGTGACTTACATTGGTTATCAGCCCGCCAACGTCAAGGCAGCCGCCAATGTCGTTGTAACTCTTCAGGACGACGCCAAGGTGCTCGAGAACGTGGTGGTCATCGGTTACGGTCGTGCAAAGAAGAACGACTTGACCGGTTCGGTGACAGCCATCAAGCCGGACGACATGAATAAGGGTGTACAGGTAAGTGCACAAGACATGATCACCGGTAAGATAGCTGGTGTTAACGTTCAAAACAATGGTGGTGAGCCTGGTGGTGGTGCGAGCATTCGTATTCGCGGTGGTTCGTCACTCAGCGCATCCAACGAACCTCTGATCGTGATTGACGGACTTGCTATGGATAACTATGGAATGCAGGGAGCCTCAAATGCCCTCAACCTTGTCAACCCTAACGATATCGAAAGCTTCACTGTGTTGAAGGACGCTTCTGCCACCGCTATCTATGGTAGCCGTGCTTCTAACGGTGTGATAATCATCACAACAAAGAAGGGACGCAAGAACATGAAGCCAACCATTTCTTATAATGGCAACGTTTCTGTCAGTGCAGTTGCCAAGAAGGTTGACGTAATGAACGCCGCTGAATTCATGGACTATATCAAGACAAACAGTGGCATGACTGATGAAGAGTGGCAGGCAAGCGACTATTACAAGAACATGGGTTATTGGTCAAAGTACAATGCCGACGGAACTCCAGCAGATGGAGCCCAGCATCTTTTTGCCGACACCGACTGGCAGGACCAGATTTATCGTACAGCAGTATCTACAGACCAGAACGTAACACTTACCGGTGCCTATAAGAATCTTCCTTATCGTGTATCTCTCGGCTATACCAAGCAACAGGGTGTACTCAAGACTTCAGATTATGAGCGTTATACAGCAAGCGTAAGTTTGAATCCTACATTCTTCGACGATCACCTTGCAGTTAATTTCAACGCCAAGGGTATGTATTCGAAGACTTCTTATGCAAGCACAAGCGCCATTGGATCTGCTGTGTCAATGGATCCCACAAAGCCTGTTTATATGAACGACGACTTCTATAAGCAGAACTTCGGTGGCTACTTCCAGTATCATAGTGTTGTTGACCGTGGAGACACAGCTTGGGGGTTCTCTCCAAACTCACTTGCCACACGAAACCCAATGCATTACCTTAACGAAGCTTCCGACAAGGGTAAGGGTAAGGAGTTGACAGGAAATATCGAGCTTGACTATAAGATTCATGGCTTTGAAGACCTCCACATTCACATGAATGCCGGAATGGACCTCAAGTCTGGTAAGAGCAACAAGGAATATAGCCGTTATTACTATGACAACTACTACTATGGAAGCCAGGGTTGGAATACACAGGACACTTACAACCTTTCGCTCAACCTCTATGCACAGTATCTGAAGGATTTTGCAGAGATTCATCATATCGACGTGATGGGTGGCTATGAGTGGCAGCACTTCAACAAGGAGACCGACTACTACTACTATGGTACATATCCTTCAACAAGCATTGAACACGCAGGTGAGATTTATAATCCTTCAGAGAATACTCTCTACAAGACAGAGAACTATCTCGTTTCATTCTTTGGTCGTCTGAACTATTCACTCCTCGATCGTTACCTCTTTACATTCACTATCCGTGACGACGGTTCATCACGTTTCCATAAGGATCAGCGCTGGGGTGTATTCCCTTCTGCAGCTTTGGCATGGAAGATCAAGGAAGAGCCTTTCCTTCGCGATGCAAAGGCAATAAGCGACATGAAGCTCCGTCTCGGTTGGGGTAAGACAGGTCAGCAGGAAGGCATTGGCGACTACTCGTACTTCGCTTCCTATACAACCAATGGCATTGGAGCTTACTATCCAATAGTTGGCGATGGCTTGACATATCGTCCTGACGCTTACAATGCAGCCCTCACATGGGAAAAGACAACGACATATAACGCAGGTCTTGATCTGGGTTTTGCAAACGATCGATTCACTGCAAGCATTGACTACTATTATCGTAAGACAACCGACCTTATCAACACTGTAACTGTTGCAGCTGGTTCTAACTTCCGCAACAAGGTTACAAGCAACGTCGGTGAGCTCCACAACCAGGGTCTTGAGTTCTCTCTCACTTATCGTCCTATTGTAACAAAGGACTGGCGTTGGGAGGTTGGTTACAACTTCACTTACAACGACAACAAGATTGACAAGCTCGTAGCAAGCGACGATCCTAACTATAAGATTCTGCATGGCGGACTTGCTGTAGGTGACTCAGGTTCTGACGGTATTCAGGCATGGGCTGTAGGTCATCCGGTTTCTGCTTACTATACATATCAGCAGGTTTACGACCAGAACGGTTTGCCAATAGAGGGAGAATTCGTTGACCGCAATGGCGACGGTATTATCAACTCCAACGACCGTTACTTCTACAAGAAGGCAGATGCAGACGTGCTTATGGGCTTCACCTCAAAACTTATCTATAAGAAATGGGACTTCAGCTTCTCTCTCCGCGCTAGTCTTGGCAACTATGCTTACAATGCTGTAGATGCCGGCAACTCAAATGTAGAAGTAGAGCGCCTCTATAATGGTAGGTCATGGCACAATGTTCCAACAATGGTTTTGGAAAAGAAATGGAATTATGTGTCAACAGAGGATGGTCTTTCTGACTATTTCATCCAGAACGCATCATTCTTGAAGTGTGACAACATCACTGTTGGATATAGCTTTGAGAAACTCTTCAAGTTGCCTATCAGTGGACGTATTTATGCAACAGCACAGAATGTGTTCACCATTACAAAATATAAGGGAATTGACCCGGAAATTAACGGAGGTTACGATGGCAACATCTATCCACGTCCATTCACAGGTGTTCTTGGTCTTAACCTTAATTTCTAAATCTTTAAACAATGAGTATTATGAAAATAAGAATGTTTAAATCAATTATACCTGCTGCGGCACTGGCATTGACAGTCGGCCTGACATCTTGCGTTGGTGATTTGGATGTTGATCCAATCAACCCGCAGCAAACAATGGAATTCGACAACGATGCCGTTTTCAATAAAATATATGCCAGCTTTAGCTTGACAGGACAGACTGGACCAAGCGGAAATGGCGACTTGGACGATGTTGACGAGGGACGCTCCGACTTGTTCCGCATGGCGTTCTACCTGAACGAGTTTACTGCCGATGAGGCACACTGGGTTTGGTCCACTGACGCCGGACTGCCTGAGCTTCTCCACAACTCATGGGGTGAGAGCTGTATTTTCTCCGCCGCCCTCTATTATCGCTTCTATTTCACAATAACCCTGTGTAATTTCTATCTGTCGCAGGAAGGCAATGCAGCCGACCAGGCTCAGAGAAACGCTGAAGTAAGGTTCATCCGTGCCTACAACTACGCTCAGATCATGGACCTTTATGGCAATGCGGCATTCACAGAGAGTGTATCGGCAGATTATGCTGTTAGATACACACGCCCAGAGTTCTTTGACTATATTGAAAAAGAATTGCTCGAGTGTTCTGAAGATATGGCTCAGCCCGGTCAGGCAACATACGGCCGTGCCGATCGCGTGGCTGCATGGAACTTGTTGGCAAGAATCTATCTTAATTCAGAGGTATATACCGGCAAGGCACGTTGGGACGACGCAATAGCTTATGCTGACAAGGTAATTAAGAATGGCTACTATAAGCTGAACGACAAGAGTGCTGTCAATCCTACTTCTGGCGAAGTATATACTCCTTACCAGATGCTCTTCCTCGCCGACAACGACAGAAATGGAGCTCAGTATGAGAACATTCTTGTTGGATTGTCAGATGGTGTCAAGACGCAGAGTTACGGTGGTATGAACTTCCTTATCCAAGCTTCTTATTCCAATAAGACAGACTATCTTACCGACACCTACGCTCCCTCTGGATCAAACAATAGTTGGGGAAAGTGCTTGCGCATACGTAAGAACCTTGTCGAGAAGTTCTTCAAAGAAACACCGGCAGAGTATAACACCTTGGCAGAATTCATAACAGCAGCCGGTGACGACCGTGCCCTGTTCTACAACAAGGGTATCAAGCCAGCAATAACCGACGAGGGTACCGATGAGGCCATAGGCTATAACTGTGTGAAGTTCCGTAATGTAAACTCCGACGGCTCAAACAACGATGTGATTGAGTTCGTAAATGCAGATCTTCCTATCATGCGTATCGCTGAGGCTTATCTGACATACGCTGAGGCTTCAATCCGCAAAAATGGCGTTGCAGGCAACTCCGATGCCAAGGAAAAGCTCGACCTTATCCGCAGTCGTGCTCATGCTACTCCAAAGAGCACATACACTCTCGACGATGTCTGCGATGAGTGGAGCCGTGAGTTCTGGTTTGAAGGCCGTCGCCGCATGGATTTGGTTCGCTTCGGCAAGTTTGGAGGCCAGTCTAACTACAAATGGGAATGGATGGGAGGCGTCTATGAAGGAAGCCAGTTCCCTGCATTCATGAACATTTTCCCTCTACCTGTTAACGAGATTTCAAACAATCCTAACATCAAACAGAACGAAGGTTATAACTAATTTAATAAAGGACAATAAACATGAAAAAATATATTTTAGCTTCATTGTTTGCCGGTGTCGCTTTCTTCGGACTGACATCGTGTGAGGATGACAGGGACTCAAATCCAACATTGAACACTCCCGAAAGTTTCGTCCTCAATGCGCCAGCCCTTGCCGGCAACATTTACGACCTTGAGAACTCTGATTCTCTCGTGTTCACATGCAAGCAGCCTGACTACGGCTATACTGCAGCAGTCACATATTATATGCAGATTTCGCTTACTGACGTTTGGGAGAACGAACTCGATGAAGAAGGCAAGGTTGTTGGAAACCCGAAGATGATGGAATTGGAGAACTATTCCACTTCTGCAAAGTTGAAGGCTAACGCCAAGGATATCAACAAAGCCATCATGCAGATGGGAGGCTATGCCGCTGAGGAGGAAATGCCAGAGACCACACCTCTTTACATAAGACTCAGGGCTAAGTTGGCTTCAGGCTTGACATGCTATTCCAACACCATTCAGACAACCGTAAAGCCTTTCTTTGCAGTGCTTGTTGCTGCTGATCCAGAATTGTGGTATCTTATTGGAGCTTGTGTCGGCGATGGCTCTTGGGGCTCTGCAATTGGTACTGCCGTTTATCCTATGTCTCCTGTTGAAGGCGGTGACTTTAACGACAAGACAGGCCGTGGACCTCTTACCTTCACAGGCTACTTCACACCAGACCTTGGCTTCAAGATTGTCCGCGTTCCTGGCGAATGGGCTGACCAGTGGGGTGGTGTCGATGGAAGCATCGACAATCCTAAGAAGAAGGACGACTCTGGCGAAGGTGGCGACTTTAAGGTTCCTGTAGCCGGTTACTATCGCATCGACCTCAACACCAACACCAACGAGCTGAAGTTTACTGCTCTTGAAGAAGAACCGAAGGAATATTCACAGATGTTGGTTTCCGGTGGTTTCAACGGTTGGGCAACAGACACTCAAATGACTCCATGCGACACCTATGCAGGAGCTCGTCCACACGTTTGGATGTACGACATCAGTACAACAGACGGTACAGAACTCAAGTTCCTCGTTGACAGTTCTTGGAATCCTAACTGGGGTAACAGCACATTCCCATACGGTTGGGGTGTTGGCAACGGACCAAACATTCCGGTTGGTGCAGGTGACTACAGAGTAATCTTCAACGATATCACTGGTTACTATCACTTCTTTAACAAGTAATAATTTTCAAAAATTAGAATTATATGAAAAAGTCATTAATATATGGTATGGTTCTTGCGACTGCTCTCATGAGCAGTTGCAAGGGCGACTACGACGACTGGGCAGCTCCGCAGGGCTACGATGCAGAGGAGGCACAAAACGTGTCCCTCACAGCTTCCAATGGTGCGACAATCGACATGAATAATGTAACTGGAGAAACAATCAACCTGTTCTCTACAACTTTTGAAGCACCTGAAGGATTCACTGTTACAGGCTATGAACTGGAAGTGGGAGCTACAGAGGAGGAGGTTGACGTATTGCCTTCTGATGCCAACGGTTCAATAGCTACCGCAGATCTTGTATCTTTGGTAGAGTCAATCTATGGAAAGGCTCCGGTAGAGAGGACTCTTAAGGCTGCTTCCACCATTTATTTGTCAAAAGACGGCGAATCATTCTATGCACACTCAAACTTTGTTGATGTAAAGGTTACTCTCATCACACCCGACATTTCACAGAACTATTATCTCGTAGGTGACTTCTGTGGATGGGACGAGGCAAGCATGTTGAAGTTTAGTCATAGCGATGTGAATATCTATGACGATCCTGTATTCACAATCAAATTCACTACAACTGAAGCCAATCAATATTGGAAGATTATTCCTCAAAAGAATATTGATAATGGTGAGTTTTGGGCAAATCCAGGAGTTGTTGGTGTTGCTGTTGACGGTGATGCTTCAATGTCTGGCTTCTTAGTAACTGAAAACGCTCAGGCAGGAAAGATTGAGGAGCCAGGAAAATATATCATGACGATAGATATGATGGCTGGTACCTATAGCATAACAAAGCAGCCATTGGAACTCTATATGACCGGCAGTAACTACGGCTGGGGTGCTACATGGTTGCCAATGACTCCATGCTACGGCTCTGACGTTGACTATTGGACTATCATATATCTCCACGAGGGTGAGCAGTTCAAGTTTGCTCCACAGGCTGACTGGGGCGGTGACTTTGGTAGTCAGGCTGCAGTAAATGATGTTGCTGGAGCAAGCATCACTGTTGACGCTACAAACCTTGTAGCTGGCAAGGCTGGATGGTATCTTCTCCACATTGTAAATGGCGATGAGCGTAAGGTCAATGTCTATAAGCCTGAGGTTTATTTGATTGGCTCTGTTGCTCCTGTTAATGACTGGTCAGTTAATTCAAGCAACCTCTTCTCTATTCCTGCTGATGAGAACGGTGAGTTCGTTTCTCCCGCATTTGGCAGCGATGGCGAAGTGCGTATGTGTGTGAAGTTTGAGGGCTTCGATTGGTGGATGACAGAGTTCGTTGCTTTCGATGGCAAACTCGAATTTCGAGGTCGTGGTGGCGATCAGGCTCGCGTCAACGTTTCTGCAGGTCAGAAAGCATATATCAACTTTGCAAATGGAACATGTGAGTTCAAGTAAGATGAGTCCCCTTTATCAAAATTAAATACTCTTCATTTAATCGAGGGTGGCGACGGCAATGCTGTCGCCTCCCTTTATTTTAGTGAATAATCCCCCGAAATGTTTGGAGGTTTCGATATTTCTTTGTATATTTGCGGCGTGAAATATAAAATTGTGAATATGACATTGCTTTCAAACCATAGTTTATCAGGCAATGTAGTGGATGCAATATATGACACTGCAAAGACTATCATGCCCCAAAACTCAAACGTGATCTTGTTTGGGTCAAGAGCCCGTGGAGACAATAAAGAAGATTCTGATTGGGATCTGCTTATCTTATTGGATAAGGAAAAAGCAGATATTTTAGACCATGACAAATATACTTATCCATTTTGGGAACTTGGTTGGAAAACCAATTCAATGATTCATCCTATCTTATATACAAAACGAGATTGGGAGAAAAGAAAGGGAGATAACTTTTATGAGAATATTCAAAATGAGGGCATTGTAATATGCTAAAGTCAGAAGATAAAAAGTCGATATTGAAATATTTGAACCATATTTAGATACCGCAGAAAAATTTATTTCTGAAATGGAGAAATTGATAACTCAAAAATGAAATCAATAGCGGTGGCGGCAGCAATGTCGCCACCTTTTTTCGTGAATAATCCCCCGAAATGTTTGGAGGTTTCGATATTTCTTCGTATATTTGCGGCGTGAAATCAGTTTAGTTACAATTATTATAGGCTTATGACTACAATATCATTAACATACAATGAAAAGAACAAATTAGCAAAAAAGACAATAGATTTTTTGCTCTCTCTTGGTGTATTTAAAGTTGAGGCTTATGAGTCTAACAAAAAAAAGAAAACGTTGAAAGCAATAAAAGATGCCAAGGAAAAACGTAATGTTACAGTATGCGATACATTTGAGGATTATCTTAAAGCTGTTTCAGAATGAGAACAATTATTGTCACTGGGCAGTATAAGAAAGACTTAAAGTTGGCAAGAAAACGTCATTTGCCTGAGGATAAGCTGAATGAAGTAATCCTTAAATTGGCTAATGATGAAGAACTTCCCGGCTCATATAGAGACCATGCGTTAACAGGAGAGTTCTCTGGGACAAGAGAATGTCATATCCAGCCAGATTGGCTTCTCATTTATAGCAAAGAAGATGAAGATTGCGTAAGCTTCCTTTCATTAATTAGAACGGGAAGTCATTCCGATTTATTTTAAAGGTGGCGGCAGCAATGTCGCCACCTTTTTTCGTTAATAATCCCCCGAAATGTTTGGAGGTTTCATTTTTTCTTCGTATCTTTGCGACGTGAATTTAGTGGTTTTCAAATTTGAGTTATGACTATGAAGAGTTTATCAAAAGAAGAATGGATAAAGAAGTGAAAACAACTTCTTGATCATAAGAAAGAAATGGAAGAGCGATTTAAGGCTAATGCGGATACTGATATATATGCACTTTATGGAAAAGCCTAAATTATGAACGAGCTTTCATTATCCAGAATTAACGAATTTGCACCATATATAGTAGTAAAAACACCTTTTGAAGGAATTCAAAGTTGTATCAAATGTGTTAGGAGATAAGCCGTGAGATTTCATTAAGATGATACATCATAATTAAATACTCATCATTTATATGGGTGGCGACGGCAATGCTGTCGCCACCTTTTTTCGTTAATAATCCTCAGAAATGTTTGGAGGTTTCGATATTTCTTCGTATCTTTGCGGTCATGAATGATTTGATTAACATAAGCAGCTTGATATATGAGATAAGAGGTCAGAAGGTTATGCTCGACTTTGACCTCGCTAGAATGTATGGTGTGGAGACAAAACAACTAAAACGCTCTGTAAGGAGAAACATAAAAAGATTTGAAGGTGATGATTTTATGTTTGAGTTAACTCGTGACGAGTTTTTGAGGTGCAATTTTGGCACCTCAAGTTGGGGCGGTAGTCGTTATATGCCATTCGCATTTACAGAAATGGGAGTTGCAATGTTAAGTAGTGTATTAAAGTCAGAAACTGCAATAGAAATAAACCGTGGCATTATGCGTGCCTTCACCGAGTTCCGCAGGATTGCAACTTCACTTCCTAAGACCAACGACGATGTTGCTCAACTGCGCAAGGATTTTGAGGAACTGAAACTGGACATTGAAGACATCCTGAAAGATCAGAACGATATAAATGAAATGACTCGTATTCATCTTGATAATCTCGACCAAGCTTTCGCTTTGCTTCAGTCAGAAAGGAAACGTAACAAGCCAAAGCCTATAATAGGTTTCGGTATTAGAAATAATAAATAGAGGATGGATGTCGCTACAACCCTACACTCTACATTATTTAGGGTTAAACACCTATAGTTCAGATAATTACAGAATGTAGGGTATGTCTCAACCCTACATTCACCCTACATTCACCCTACACAAATTGAAACGCCATTAAATCGATCGAGCTATCGAAATGAAAAAAACGGTCATCGTGGAGACGATTGCCGAGACAATGAAAAAAAATAATGTAGGGATGATGTAGGGTTAATGTAGGGTTAAGAGGTACCCTACATTTATTAACCATCTGATTATCAACATACTATTACGAAAAGATGTAGGGTGTAGGGTGTTTGCGGAGCAGGCTTGTACAGAACGAAACGAGATGTCTTATGGCAACAAGCCAAACGTCTCCGACAAGACTGTCACAGTTATGACAGCCGACTGTCATAGTTATGAAAGCCTACTGTCGTAAGGTGACAGTGGGGCATGTGATTACTTATGCCTCTTTATCCAAATTGCTTACTTTATATTTATGTATTAAGTTCTTTTTCTTGAAATTTTCGTAAGTATTATCCTCTATTGATTCGTTCTACCAATTCGTCTGGTGTAAGTATCTCCATCTTTGAGAAGCCAAACCACTTCTTGCCCAAGTCCTTAATGGATGCTCCTATATGATACACATCATCGTCTATACAAAGGAAGCGGTCATGTGATAAACGGAATGTTTCAACATCAATCGGTGCATATTGAGCATTATGACGGTCTATGTCGAGTTGGAACTGACGGCTTATCTGCTGAGTGTAGATGATTGCAGACACGTTATTATCTCTTTTATCGAGCAATGTCAGTACAGTCTCGTCAACATAGTTGTCGATAAGGACAATACGTTTCTTTGCACTCTTAATCAAGTCGGACACGAAAGTATAGGCATCATAAACTTGCCCATTGTAGAACACACCCTGCTTCGGCTTTGCGTTGCCCTCGTCCAATCTGCGAAACACTTCTTCTATACGCTTGTCGGATTCTTGCAAGTGTTGTTGCATTTCCAATTGATGGTATTCCATTGTCGAGAGACGCTGAAACACTTCGGCATTGTTCTGTAGAAAGTGACGCATTGAAGTGAAAGCTCGCATTATTCGAATATTCACCTCAATCGCAGTGTCAGAACGTAAAACACTACTAAGCATAGCTACTCCGTTTTCAGTAAATACGTAAGGCATGTATTTCAAATGTTGTCCGCGTCCTTCGTTTAAGGTCGCAATTTGCGACCTTAAACATTCGTCCTTGGTCAATTGAAACATGAAATCTTCTGGAAATCGTTTAATATTACGTTTTACTTGCTCATTAAGACGCTTTGTTTCAACGCCATAAAGTGTGGCAAGGTCACGGTCAAGCATAACTTGTTGTCCTCTAATGATTTTTATTAGAGGCTCTATATTGTCAACACCAACCAACTGGTCACTTTCTGTGGTCAGTTCGCTGCTCTCCTTTTTTTCTATTTTATCTGTCATATTTATATTCATTTTTCTAAAATCACAAATTGTGACTTTGAACATTACCATATTTAACAGCATTCAAAGGTAGTGCTTTTAGCCTTTAAGCCACTATTGCACAAACCCTTTCTTTGAAAAGAACGTAAAATCAATAATATTATTGCGTTGATTGTACTTTTAGTAATCGCTTCACTCGTTGTACGGTACTTACCCCTTTACCACTCAACTTTGCCACATCCCGAATGGAATATCCCTTGCGGAGAACACTGGACGCTCATCTTTCTTCTTTGCGCCAGAGATGTTTTCCTCAAAGACCTTGCAGACTTCGATACCCTTATATTTTGCATACTCCGACAAGTCCTTGACCTGTCTTTCCGTGCTCTGTCTGTCACCAATACTGGAGACACGAGCGTATATTACCCCTGTTGTCATCTATATCAAAGATTAAATTGAACATGAAAATGCCTGTGTCAGGATAAGTCTTGCAGATTTATTTGAACACAAGCGTTTTTTGAATACAGCCTGACGGCAATTTACCAACAAAAGGGAAGAAGTATGACTTCTCCGTTGTTCGCACTCTGCTGTATGTCTCAATCAAACACGCCATTAAACAGATTGACCGCCTCTATCTTCTTTTCAAGAGCCACTTTTGCATAAACTTCGGTTGAAGTGATGCTTCCATGACCCAAAACAACCTTCACTGCTGATATGTCTGCTCCTGCTGAGATAGCCAACGATGCTGTCGTATGCCGTGAGCAATGGTAGGTTTAATGCTTGGTTATACCTGCTGCCTCCATCCATTCTTTCAGAACCACTTCTACGATAGAGTTTCAACGTTTCTTTCTCAATCCCTTCTGGTAAATGTCAAGATAGAGGCTGATGTTGCCACCTGCTATCTTCTTTTCTCGGATGCGCACAGGCTCCTTCAAACGGATTTCCTTCTTCTTTCGTCCCATTTTATTTCCTTTCTTTTCTGATGTTAATATATTCTTTTATCACTGATTATCAAGCATTTAACTTGCGATACAAAGATAATACAACGAGGGACAAAACGAGACAAAAGTGGGTAAACAATCATATTACATCACCTTACTATCCTTTCATTTCCGATGGTTAGACCCGCTTGGGATAATTGGTGGTTACTGGTGGCTACTTATAGTCTTTTTGATACAATAAGGATGACCAATTAATAGTTATCAATCATTTCGAAAACTCGCAACCACAATATAGCTGATTGTAGAAACCATATTCACGAAGAAGCTGGTTACGGCGCTCCTGCAAACCACCCTTTCGCCAGTTCTGAGCCCAGAACACCACTTGAGATGATGGTGTAGAAACGGCAGTGGCAGCAGATTCGCCGGCAATGGTAATCTGCTCAAGACTTTTCCATCGGGAAGAGGCAAGAGTGGTGGCGAAATATCTTATGCCAAGGCGTTGGGCTTCTTTTGCGGTTTCAAAAAGCCGAAGACGGAAACAGAGCTGACAACGGCTTCCACGCTCGGGAGCTTCTTCGTGACCGCGAACAAAGTCGAGCCAGCGCTGGTGGTCGTAGTCGGCATCTATCCATCTGATGCCGAGACTCTCAGCATGACGCTTGCTCTCGTTTTTCCTCGTCTCATATTCTTCAAGGGGAAATATGTTGGGGTTAAAATAGAATATTGTGGGACGCACGTCGTGTTGCATCAACCACTCAACAATGGCCGACGAACATGGCGCACAACAGGCGTGAAGCAACACTTCACGACAGTCGTCGGGCAATTCGATAGCTTCTTTGCGCTGTTTCTTCTTTACACATTTATTCTCCATCATCATATCTTTTTCCTGCAAAAGTAATATAATAATTTGGAATATCGCACTTTTTGTTGTACTTTTGCACAAAAAATTGAGGAAGCATGACTTATCAAGACATTTGCCGGGAGATTGCAGGGGTGATAGACAGCCATGGGAAAAGGGCTTTCGATGAAAGGGAGGCGCGCGCTATTGCACGTATCTTACTTGAGGATGTACTCGGTTTCACTCTCGCTGACATCTATGGGGGAAAACAGATATATGTTTCAGAAGAATTTGAACGTGCCTTTATACTAATAAAACAGGGAGCGCCTGTGCAGTATGCCGTGGGCAAGGCTCTTTTTGCCAACCGATATTTCAAGGTGAACAAAGGAGTGCTCATACCTCGACCTGAAACCGAAGAACTTTGCCAATGGGTTGCAGAAGACTGCAAAACGGCCGGCACCATACTTGACATTGGCACAGGAAGCGGTTGCATAGCCATCACACTTGCATTGGAAACGAAGGCGAAGGTGACGGCATGGGACATTGCCGAAGAGGCATTAATGACGGCAAAAGCTAATGCTGAGGCTTTAAAAGCCAATGTCATAGTGGAACGAAAAAACGTGTTTGAAACTAACGACGACGAGAGACGATGGGACGTGATAGTGAGCAATCCGCCTTATATCTGCGAAAAGGAAAAGGCACACATGGAGTCAAACGTGCTTGACCATGAACCAAGCATAGCACTGTTTGTTCCCGACTCCGACCCTTTATTGTTCTATAGGGCAATAACACGATACGCATCCTCATCTCTCAACAAGGGCGGAAGACTGTTTTTTGAAATCAACCCATTATATGCCAAGGAAATGGAAGCCATGGCAGAAGAGGAAGGATTCATTAACCACGAAACAAGAGAGGACCAATATGGTAAGACAAGAATGATGAAAATATGGAAAGAATGAAAAAAAAGCACCTTTTTCTTCGCAATTCCAATTTTTCTTGTTACTTTTGCAAACGAAGAATATAATAACACTAATAATATGGAATCAATAAAGCATTTATTCGCACAGAAGCTCCTTGAAGTCAAGGCCATAAAGCTTCAACCCAACGACCCTTTCACATGGGCATCAGGATGGAAATCACCAATATACACCGACAATCGCAAAACGCTTGCTTATCCGGAGTTGCGTTCGTTTGTAAAACAAGAATTAGTTCACCTCATCCACGAAGAGTTCCCAGAGGCTAACGCTGTGGCTGGAGTGGCTACAGGTGCCATTGCACAGGGAGCACTGGTGGCAGACGAACTGCTACTGCCCTACTGTTACGTACGTCCAAAGCCGAAAGACCATGGCATGGGCAACCAAATAGAAGGCACAATACCTGAAGGCGCAAAGGTGGTAGTGGTGGAAGACCTTATTTCCACAGGTGGCTCGTCGCTAAAAGCTGTCGATGCTCTTCGCAAGGCAGGTTTCGAGGTCGTTGGAATGGTGGCTTCATACACCTACGGCTTCCCAGTTGCCGAAGAGGCTTTTAAAGCAGCAAACTTGAAGCTCGTCACCCTGTCAGACTACGAGCATACTACCGCCATCGCAGCCAAGACCGGATACATCAAAGAGGAAGACCTCGCGGTACTGGCTGAATGGAGAAAGTCACCAAGCACTTGGAAGCAGGAGAGTAAATAATTAAGTTGACAACTGATCAACTAAAAAATAATATTTATGGCAAAATACGAAAGCAGTGTAAAACAGGTGAACGCACCAGTAGAACGCGTTTACTCAGTAATAAGCGACCTGGAAAGACTGCGCCCGGTAATAGAGATGGCGCAGAACAACGAGATGATAAAGGAAAAGCTGCGCGAGGCTGGACAAGACCCTGCACAACTCGAGAAGCTGAAAGACATGAACTTGACTTCCGACCGCGTCTCTTTCCCCGCGCCAATGGTGGGCGAAGTGGCTGTGGCAATTATTGAACGGGAAGAGAACAAATGTGTAAAGTTTGAGACCGAGAAGTCGCCTATCGACGCAAATCTATGGATTCAGGTGCTGCCTGTGACCGACACTACATCAAAAATGCGTGTTACACTCAAAGCTGACCTAAACCCGATGATGAAGATGATTCTTGGCTCAAAACTCGAAAAAGGTATAGACCAGTTTGCCGACATGTTGTGCATGCTGCCTTATAATTTTATATAACTCAACTTTCGTAAGAAAGGGAAGTTAAAGAAGTTGAGCACATGCTAAACTTAAATTAATAATTATATTGGGTAAAGAATGAAACTCTGGGAAAAAAATTTTGAGATAAACAAGGAGATTGAACGATTTACAGTAGGACGCGACCGTGAGATGGACCTCTATCTCGCAAAATATGATGTGCTCGGCTCTATGGCTCACATCACCATGCTCGAAAGCATCGGACTACTGGAGAAAGAAGAGCTGAAACCTCTGTTGGCTGAACTGAAAAACATCTACCATCTGGCTGAGAAGGGAGAATTCACCATTGAAGACGGAGTGGAAGATGTTCACTCACAAGTTGAGATGCTACTGACAGAGAAGCTGGGCGACCTCGGAAAGAAAATTCATAGCGGACGATCACGCAACGACCAAGTACTGGTTGACCTAAAGCTCTTCACCCGACATCAACTGAAAGACATTGCCGACGAAGTGAAGATTCTGTTCGACGAACTTATTCAGAAAAGCAACCAGTACAAAGATGTGTTAATGCCTGGATATACCCACCTCCAAGTGGCTATGCCAAGCTCGTTCGGACTCTGGTTTGGAGCTTATGCCGAAAGCCTTGCCGACGATATGCTCTTCCTTCAAGCAGCCTACCGCATGACCAACCGCAACCCTCTTGGTTCTGCTGCTGGTTACGGTTCGTCGTTCCCGCTCAACCGCACGATGACTACCGAACTTTTGGGCTTTGACTCCATGGACTATAATGTGGTATATGCACAAATGGGACGTGGCAAGATGGAACGCAACGTAGGCTTTGCCATCGCAACCATTGCTGGCACACTGGCAAAAATGGCCTTCGACGCATGCATGTTCAACAGTCAGAACTTCTCGTTTGTGAAACTCCCTAAAGAGTGTACAACTGGCTCGTCGATCATGCCACACAAGAAGAATCCTGACGTGTTTGAATTAATACGCGCCAAATCAAACAAGCTCCAAAGCCTGCCCCAGCAGATAACGCTCATTATGAACAACCTACCGGTGGGCTATTTCCGCGATCTTCAAATCATCAAGGAGGTGTTCTTACCTGCATTCGACGAACTAAAAGACTGTCTACAGATGGCGGCCTACATAATCAACAAGATTGAGGTAAACGAACATATACTCGACAACCCGATGTACGACCCAATATTCTCGGTGGAGGAAGTAAACAGACTGGCAGCAGCCGGCATGCCATTCCGCGACGCCTACAAAAAAGTGGGACTCGACATCGAGGCAGGCAAGTTCACTCCAAACAAAAACATTCACCACACTCACGAAGGAAGCATCGGCAACCTGATGAACGATGAAATCGTAAAGCTGATGAATGACACCATCGAGGGATTCAACTTCAACCGAATGATTGAGGCGGAAAAGAAGTTGGTTGAAAATTAAAGAGGAGAGAGGAGAGAGAGATGATTGAAGGGGATATTCACAACGACAAAAATGTAAATATGAAAGGGATTATTCATTTCATAGATATAAGATGGACAGGTCTTCAGAAGATTCTCTCCTCACTCCTCGTTCTCACCCTTTCCTGCACCTCCGACGGATATCGCTATTCTACAGACTATCCATGCAACTTTAGGTTCTACACAAACTACCATCCCACAAGCATACTTACACGAGTGCTCGACAACCCTGGACTATATGTATGGATAGAAGTGCAGAAACGGCAAGGAGTGAACCACCTTATGGTCTATCCATCCAATGGCGACAGCAACGAAGACATTGCACTGACCACAGAGATAGAAAACAACAGAGTGTACTACTACGACATGGGTGCCAACGGCCAACTCATAGTAGGCTGCACACCATTCGGCGAATGGCGAGCCTACGACCGCCAATGTCCTTACTGCCTCGACAACACATCTTCACTAAGCCATCCACTCACGTGGACAAGCAATAGCCAGTCGGTAGAATGTAATGATTGCCATCGGGTCTACAACCTCTCGTCAGGCATTTCCGACGACGGCAAACGACTGAAAGAATATCGCATACAGACTAACGGAACGGTAATTCAAATACACAATTAAGTTAAATTATTTAAAAAGCGCAAACAGAACCTCTATTTGTTTTGGATATTCAAAGAAATAATAATACCTTTGCACACGATTTGCGGAAATAGCTCAGTTGATAGAGCACTAGCCTTCCAAGCTGGGGGTCGCGGGTTTGAGCCCCGTTTTCCGCTCTCTCATGCCTTAGGGAACTTTTAATATACATTGGTCAAAATCCCTAAGGCAGTATGATGCCGCAATGGTGGAATTGGTAGACACGAGGGACTTAAAATCCCTTGGCCAGTAATGGCTGTGCGGGTTCGAGTCCCGCTCGCGGCACATATCAGTTAATATAACATAAAAAGCACGCTTCCTTTTCCTTTGTTATAAAAGAAATGATTACCTTTGCAACGAAAATCAACATTGCAAATGTTTAATTAACTTATAACAAATATGCAGAAGAAAAATTTATTGCTTTTATCGGCAGCTTCAATGATGATTCTGTCGTCTTGCTCAAAGCTGGGACCTCTCTCAGCTGACAATTTTACTGTTGATCCAAACCCACTGGAGACAACAGCAGGACAGATTCCAACTACCATCAATGGTATGTTCCCAGAAAAGTACATGAAGAAGAAGGCTACTGTAACCGTTATTCCCGAGCTGCGTTATGGCAACGGAGAGGCTGTACAGGGCACAGGTGCCACTTTCCAGGGCGAGAAGGTTGCTGGTAATGACCAGACAATCTCTTACAAGGTAGGCGGCAACTACACTATGAAGACCAACTTCAAGTATGTTCCTGAGATGCAGAAGAGCGAACTCTACCTCACTTTCGACGCTTACATCGGAAGCAAGAAGGTTGACGTACCTGCCGTAAAAGTGGCAAACGGTGTCATAGCTACATCTGAACTCAGCGGACGCACTGTACGCCAGGCACAGGCAAGCGTATCACAGGATGCTTACCAGCGCATCATCGAGCACAAGCAGGAAGCTAACATCAAGTTCCTCATTCAGCAGGCTAATCTTCGCAAGAGCGAGCTGAAGAACAACTCTGTAAAGGAATTTGTTGAAATGCTGAAGAAAATCAACGCTGACAAAGAAGGTCTGAACCTGAAGAACGTTGAGGTTTCTGCATATGCTTCTCCTGATGGAGGTCTCAAGCTTAACGACAAGCTCGCAGCCCAGCGTCAGAACAACACTGAGAAATATGTTCAGAAGACTCTTAAAAACACGAAGGTAAAGGCTCCGGTAGACGCTAAGTATACCGCTCAGGACTGGGAAGGTTTCCAGGAACTCGTGAAGGTTTCTGACATTCAGGACAAGGACGTCATCATCCGCGTTCTTTCTATGTATAAGGATCCAGAGGAGCGTGAGCAGCAGATTAAGAACATGAGCTCTGTATTCCGTGAGCTGGCAGACGGCATCCTGCCTGAACTCCGCCGCGCACGCCTTACACTGAACTATGAGGTTATCGGACGCAGCGACGAGCAGATTGTAGACCAGTTCAAGAGCGACGCTTCACAGCTTAACGTAGAGGAACTTCTCTATGGAGCTACTCTCGCCAGCAAGTGCTCTGAGAAGGAGCCATACTACAAGAAGGCTGCTGAACTCTACAACGATGCACGCGCATGGAACAACCTTGCTACCATCGCTTTCGCAAAGGGCGACCTCAACGCAGCACAGAGCTACGCTGAGAAGGCACAGAAGATTGACGGCAACAACGCAGAGAGCAACGCAAACCTCGGCCTGCTCGCACTCGCAGCCGGCAACGTGAAGGAAGCTGAGAATTATATAGCAAAGGCTGGCACAGCTGTAGGCATCAACGAAATCGTTGGTAACCTCAACCTCATGAAGGGTAACTATGCACAGGCTGAGCAGGACTTCGCTGGCATCAACAGCAATAGCGCTGCCCTGACACAGATTCTCAACAAGAACTACAACGCAGCTGCCAATACTCTTAGCAATATTAAGAATGCAGACGCAACTACCGACTATCTGAAGGCTATACTCAATGCACGCCTTGGCAAGAACGCCGATGCTGCTACAGCACTTAAGGCTGCCATCAGCAAAGACTCTTCTTTCGCTAAGTATGCCGAGAACGACATCGAGCTTAAGAATGTTAGCAAATAATAGAAAGATCTGAAACCGTAATGAAGAAATTCATTGGTTATACACTGCTCACCCTGATTCTTGTTTCTTGCGGTGCCGAAAGCGGACATTTCCGCATTAAGGGCCGCCTGAGGAACTTCAATCAGGGTGAGTTCTTCGTATATAGCATCGACGGAGGTATACCTGCCTTAGACACCATAAGGGTTAACCAGGGACGATTCGAATATGACACAAGAATTGAAGACCCTGCCACTTTCGTCATCATATTCCCTAACTTTTCCGAACTACCGGTCTTTGGAGAGTCGGGAGCCACTGCTACCATCGAAGGCGACGCGTCACACTTGAAGGAAATTGAGGTGAGCGGCACCAACAACAACGATGATATGACAAAATGGCGAGAGATGGCAAACAGACTCACTCCGCCTGAAGTAAAGAAAGAAGCTGAAAAATATATTAAGGAGAAACCGGCTTCGCCTATAAGTGCATACCTACTCCGAAAATATTTCATCGACTGTCAACAGCCTGACTACAAGAAAGCTTCTCTGTTGGCAAAAGCCATAGAGACAGCCGACAAGGAAAACCTACAGGCATCTCTTCTCGCAAAAAACATCGCATCACAACAAAATATACAAATTGGCGACAAGCTTCCTAAGTTCTCCGCAGTGGACATCAACGGGAAAAAAGTGAGCGAGAAAGACCTTAAAGGCAAAATCAACATCATCAACACCTGGGCGTCGTGGAACTACGATAGCCAGTCGATACAGCGAATGCTGAAAAGGAAGAGGAAGGAGTATGGCAACAAGATTTGCATTGTAAGCATCTGCCTCGACGCAAGCATAAAAGAATGTAGACGACGTGCGGAAAACGATTCCATAGACTGGAGCAATGTCTGCAACGGCAATATGTGGAAATCACCAATCCTAAAGGCTGTTGGCATTGCCACCATACCGGGAAACATCGTTTGCGACGAGTCGAGGAAAATCATTGCCCGAGACCTGAAAGCCGACAAACTCGAAGAAAAGATAAAAGAGACACTTAAGTAATCACCAAACAAAAAAACAGTATTCGCCAAATGCTTGTCAAAACCTACTGTGCAGCCGTCAATGGACTCGACGCCACCATCATCACTGTAGAAGTAAACAAAAGCCGCGGTGTGATGTTCCACCTCACGGGACTTCCCGACAATGCGGTAAGGGAAAGCCGCGACCGTATTGCTGCTGCACTGGAAAACAACGGATACCGCTTCCCCGTAGCGGAAATAACCATCAACATGGCTCCAGCTGACATTCGCAAGGAAGGCAGCGGCTACGACCTGCCCATTGCCATCGCCATACTAGCATGCGAACAAAAGGTAGACAGCGAACGACTTGGCGACTATATAATAATAGGTGAACTCGGACTAGACGGGAGGTTGCAGCCCATCAAGGGCGCACTGCCTATTGCCATAATGGCAAGAGCTGAGAAATACAAGGGACTCATTGTGCCTAAAGCCAACATCAGGGAGGCTGCCGTAGTTAATAATATCAATGTCTACGGCATGGAGAACATCTCTGAAGTGATAAGATTCCTCAACGGCGACCATGCAGAACCGGAAATAATAGACACACGCAAATTATTTTTCGAACAGCAAAGCGACTATGAGTTTGACTTTGCTGACGTCAAAGGCCAACAAAACGTTAAAAGGGCCATGGAAGTGGCTGCGGCTGGAGGTCACAACATGATTATGATTGGCCCTCCGGGAAGCGGAAAATCAATGCTGGCAAAGCGGTTGCCTTCCATACTGCCCCCTCTCTCGCTCTCGGAAAGTCTTGAGACTACACAGATACACAGCGTGGCAGGAAAACTAAACCGCGAGACTTCACTTATTTCACAACGTCCGTTCCGCTCGCCTCATCATACCATATCTCAGGTAGCTCTCGTGGGAGGAGGATCCAACCCACAACCTGGTGAAATATCACTCGCCCACAATGGCGTACTCTTCTGCGACGAACTGCCAGAGTTCAATCGTAGCGTGCTTGAAGTGATGCGCCAGCCACTTGAGGACCGAAAGATTACCATTAGCCGCGCCAAATACACCATAGAATACCCATGTTCTTTCATGTTTGTAGCCTCTATGAACCCTTGTCCATGTGGATATTACGGCGACCCGACACACACCTGCGTATGCTCGCCAGGACAAATACAACGCTATATGAGTAAGATAAGCGGGCCCTTGCTCGACCGCATCGATATCCAATGCGAAATACAACCTGTGGCATTCAACGACCTGGCAAAGATGGAGCCTGGAGAGCCCAGCTCCGCAATACGTGAAAGAGTTATTGCCGCAAGAAAGATTCAGGAGGAACGATATCGGGCATTCAAGGGCATACACTGCAACGCACAAATGACCGAGCGCATGCTCCACGACTTCGCCCAGCCTGATGCAAAATCGCTCGAAATGCTACGCATGGCCATGGAACGACTAAAACTCTCTGCCCGTGCCTATGGGCGCATACTGAAAGTGGCGCGCACCATAGCCGACCTTGCAGCATCACCAGAGGTACAACTGCCTCATATTGCCGAAGCGGTGGGCTACAGAAACCTTGACCGTGGCGACTGGGCAGAAAGGGGTTTATAGCCATCGGTCAGAACCAAAGGACCTCACTCCTCCTCCACTTCATCACTTCTAAATGTTATGCTATAGTTTGTCTTGCCATAAGCAGAGAAATAGCCGAGACAACCACCAGAGAAATTGGCTATTGGATTGGTGGATACAGAACTTGTCTGTTGCATGGAGAAGAGATAGTCGTAAGACAACTTGTCTATGGCACGCACCTCAAATCGCATTACGTCTCCATCCAACAACCTGTCGTCGTCATCATCGGTGTCTTCCATCATGCAAGAGAAAAGCTGTTGTACCTCTTCTCCGGGATTGCCGACGTCTTTCATCACCGCCCAACGATAGCCGAGTCCATTGCGATAGATATGCATGAAATAATAATTGGTCTCGTCGGGAAAGTCTTGAATGCGAAGGTCGGCAAACAGCACTTTTGTATTCAGAACTTTCTTCCATATAAAGCGTGCTGAATTAACCACTGGTGTCTTCTGCATGGTGGAACTGGAAGCGAATCGTTTGCCATCCACCTCAACCTCAATTCTATATATCACCCCAGGCACACCTTTTGTATTTGAAGTGTATATGCCACTGGTGCTTGTTGTCAATGTCTGTTCAGAGCCATCATCACCCATAATTCTTATCACCGCTCCGTCAACGCCATATTTATTACCATCATTTTCAATTTGCCGGGTTTTACTTACTGCAACCCTCGTTCGCTGGTTGCTCAGTTCAGCTTCAACCACATAGAGTTGGTCAACGGTTTTATAATCCATCTCAAGCTCTTTTTCACATGAGACGGTCGTCGTTAGCACCAAAAGGAGGTTTACAATATTGAATATATTTGTTTTCATATATAATATGATCTAAAAATGAATGGAATAAGCCACAGAAGGAAGTATGCCAAACAGGCTATATTGCTTTGCCTTCGTACGTGCTCCGTCGCTGCTATCCTCAAAACTGATGAGGAAGGGGTTATAGTGGTTATAGGCATTATATATGCTGAATGTCCACTGTCGCAGAGTACCAGTCTTAGGAGTGCGTTTGCTCCATGTGGCGCTTAGGTCAAGTCTGTGATAAGCAGGAGCACGATAGCTGTTTCGCTCGGCATAATAATATATCCAGTTGTCAATAATCTCGTATTTGGCATAAGGAGCGGTGAAGGCCTGACCGGAATAGTATGTCCAGGCAGCAGACAGTTTCCAGCGTTTTCCTGTATCGTAAATGCCGACAATGTTTATGTCATGACGGCGGTCGTTACCCGCATCATACCATCTGCCTTGGTTTATGCCTTCAATCTTTGTCTTCGCCCACGAAAGCGTGTAAGCCAACCAGCCTGTGAGTCTTCCCTTGTTTTTTCTTATAGAAGCCTCAACGCCATATCCCTTGCCCTTACCGCTCAGTATAAGCCTCTCGATTTCTATCTCAGAGTTGAAACTCTTGCCGTCGCGGTAGTCTGCCACATTGTCTATTATTCGCCAATAGCCCTCCAGCGATACGTCGTACATCTCGTTAGCGGTCACTGCAAACAGACCGGCGCTCAGTTGGTCTGCCACCTCTGGTTTTAATATGTTGCTTGAAAGGGCATAGCGGTCGAATGGTGTAGAGAGGCTTTGGTTGCGAAGTGCGTGTATGACTTGTGAAGTGCGTGAATAACCAGCCTTAAAACTCAGCGATGGACTTATCAAGTATGATGCACTCAGTCGAGGTTCTACATTCAGGTAAGTCTTCATTATCTCTCCACTCTTTTTGTTGAACAGGCGTATTATCTCTCCCTGCTCGTCAATGTCATAATACATAGAGCCACCCAATGCGGAATAGATATCAAAACGTGTGCCGATTGAAACTTTCAACTTTCGTGAAAGGTCTAGAGTGGCGTTCACCCATACGTTGTTGTCCCAACCGCGTCGTTTCTCCTTCTCATGGTCGTTCATCATCTGCCACTCAGCCGACTTCACGTCAAGTAGCGCCGACTGGAATCCAGCCTCGAATATGTTATTGCCCCACTGGAAATGAAAATTCTGCCTAAGAGCCATTTGGCGAATGTGTCCACCAAAAGAGTGCGTCATGTCCAGAAGATCAATGCCATTGTCGGTATCATATCCAGAATAGAAGAGCGATGTCTGCCAGTGGACGATGTCGCTAATACGATGATGCCAGCGCAATGTGGATGTTATGTTTTTCCACTTCATGCCCACCATATCATCAAGCGCCATATTATCTCTTCCTGTAAAGAAAGAGAGACTTAGTCTGTCGCGCTTTGAGAGCGAATAGTCGAGCTTGGCGTTGACATCGTAAAAGTTCAGTGTATTGTCTTTGAAATCTGGAATAAGTTTCATAAATAAGTCAATATACGACCTTCGTGCAGCCAGAAACAGCGAGCCCTTTCCTCCAGCTATCGGCCCTTCAATGTCAGCCTTTGCCGAGAGTAGTCCTATAGTTCCGCCTCCATGCCAAGCGTCTCGCCTTCCCGTTTTAGCCGTGATGTCAAGCACTGCCGACGAGGCTCCTCCAAAAGTGGCGGGAATCATACCTTTGTACAGAGTGGCAGCAGCAAGCGATGCATCGTTAAAAGCCGAGAACAGACCTGCCAGATGCCCTACGTTATACACTGGAGCATCGTCGTATAGCACAGCATTTTGTGCTGATGTCCCACCACGCACCTGGAAACTGCTCGACGCCTCGCTTTCGCTTTTGACTCCTGCCAGCAGTTGTATAGACCTCATGATGTCGTTCTCGCCAAACATAGCCGGTGTAGTGGTCAGCTCCTTCAGTTGCAATTGTTCAGCCCCCACCTGCACCGCTTCCACACGCTGTCGTGGCGACTGTGCGGTCACCACCACTTCCCGTATGGTATCGTTGCGCATGACAACTGTGTCAGCTACATTTTCTCCACTGTAAGCCGTTGACAATATTAATAAAAATGTATACATTAGTTATCGTAACTTTCCTAAATCACTATTTCTTTGCAAAAATACACTTTTCTGCTGAAATACGCAAATAAATCCATCATTTTCCTAATAAATAACTCATAACGAACCCAAAATCGGTATAGTTTCACTGTGATAAATACCCATATAGATATTTTTTGTTAATTTATAATAAAAACAACGCAAAATTTTTATTGTTCTTCAAAAAATACATTAACTTTGCAGTCGTAAGAAATGTTTGGTTACATGATATAATATTGTTATTTAATGTACCTCTACCAACATCTAAATAGGAAATAGAAAATCCGATGGTTGTTAAAGTCCCAGCGACTTAAGGATTAGGAAAATAATTATTGGGACAGGAAAAAATATAGTATTTATGAAAAAACAATTATTTAGCCTAATGATTGCAGCTGGTCTTTTCAGCTTAGCTTCATGTACAGTAGAAGACAATGGTTCTACTGGAGTTATCACAGTACCTGGCATACCTGCCGATACTGAGGCAGATCCCAATCCTACGTTGCCTGATGCTCCAAATACCAACGTAGCCAACATCAACTATGTAGTAGAGACTGCATCAAACGGCAACAAGGTGATTCGTTTCGACCTCACCGGTATTCAGTCTCCAGAAAATCCTACAGAATGGTTGCGTCTTTATGGCACAAACACTTCCGAGCAGAACATCTGGATTTCCATCGACGACCTGCCAAAGGGCTTCACCATCGAAAACACCATCGACTCTGAGGAACAAGTTTCAGCAGTAGACCTCGTGTTCCTTGTTGACAACTCAGGAAGTATGGGTGAAGAAGCTGACGCTGTTGCAAAAGAAATTCTTGACTGGTCGAAGATGCTGTCAAAGACTTTGGACATGCGCTTTGGCTGTGTAGGCTATGACTATGGCGGAGAAGTTAATGGAGCTATCAACATGTGTGGTATTAATGAAATTGACGCATTCCTGAATCGTTCAGGTAAATATGGCATAGATCGTACAATGGGATTTGAAGGACCAGATAAAGACGTGCTCGCCAAAGAATATGCCAGATACAGTACAGGAACTTGGTCTGCGGATGAATGTGGTGTTTCCTCACTCCGTTACGCCGACGACTTGTTCAACTTCAGAAAGAATACCAACCGCGTATATGTAAACTTCACCGACGAGCCTAACTATCCACAGGGCCACGAACCAATGAGTACGCAATGGGTAAAAGATCCTAACAACTGGCCAACAACCAAAGGAACAATTCACACGATATACAGTAGCACTTATGTAAACTGGACAGAAAGACCTCTTTGGGAGGAGTATCCATGGAATCTTTCAGCATACACTGGTGGTACAGAAATTAAGACAAACTCTTCTTTCAGTGGTGTGTCTCTCTCTACACTTCCTATAACAGGTGCATTGCAGAATTCTTATATTATCAAATTCACCAACGTGGAGAGTCTTTTCGATGGTCAGCCACACAAGATTAAGATCACAATCCTTTCACCAAACGGAACTGTAAGAGCTGAAAAGGAATACGTGGTTACATTTAAACTTTAATATAGACATTCACGTTTAGACATAAGCCCAGAGGATTTTAATCTCTGGGCTTTATTTTACCTTAAAAAATACAACCCACAAAAAAGTACTATGCAGATACTTCTTGCTAACGCTAAGATAATGAACGGAAGGACGGAAAGACTGCCTTGGACAGAGCCACGATTTCAAAGCATTGCCAACCGGATTGCTTTGGACATGGCTGGTATGGACATAGATAAACTTGAAAATGAACTCGACTGTAGCCGAACTTTGGCAGCCGAAAACTGGCAGCGATACCAGGATTTCTTCACGGCTGAAAAAATACCGGCAATAATGGCATATAACGGACAGGCATACAAACATCTCAAGGCATCTACTCTCGACGACAATGCCTTGCATTTCGCACAAGACCACCTGTGGATAACCTGTTTCCTGTATGGATTGCTCCGTCCGATGGACGGCGTGGTACCTTATCGTATGGAACATTGCGTACATCTGCCTTCTGCAGAAAACACGCCTGTAAACAAGTTTTGGCGCGACACACTCACCGATGTCCTCATAGAAAGCGTAAAGAGAGACGACGGCATACTTCTTCATCTCTCCACAGAGGAGTACGAGCATCTCTTCGACTGGAAGCGTGTCTGCAACGAAGTCACTGTAGTGCATCCACTGTTTTACGTGCGCCAGAAGAACGGAAGCCTCAAGATGCAGGCAGTATGGGCTAAATCATGCCGTGGCGCCATGTTGAGATTCATCCTCACCAACCGACTCGTCTCGCCCAACGGACTTTGCGACTTTTCATACGAAGGATTTAAATTCGCTCCACAACTTGGCGAGCCTGCATGGCCGCATTTTGTCAGGGAGTTGCAATAATCAGAATAAGCGTTTAGTGAGCTTAATATTGAGTACAGGGAATACGGAGAACTTGTCTATGATGTCAACATAGTCCTTCACTGAGCCAATATGGTTGATAACGTCGCTTATTATCTCAGTGCCGTCATGGGTATAAACCTTTGGTTTGCCACCCCAAAACATCACACCACAGTCGAACGACACGTAGTACTCATCGCTCTTCTTCGACAGTCTGCCACCATATCCAAAGCCGAGATAAGGCTTAAAACTGTTCACCTTCATTGTGGCCTTTACCATACCATCGCCATCAGGTTCCATATAATACGGTTTATGTATCGGATTTCCGTTATCGTCCTTTAGGATATTACCCTCATCGTCTGTCTTAAACTCATTCTTCAAGTCGCCTACATAGATGCCCATGCGACCGTATTCAAGGATTGCAGAACCTGGATAACTATACGGGCTTAGATAGGTATCTCCGAATATAGGTTCATCATTCACTAATTTATAATGAATATTATTATACATATTCATGGCAAGCAACGACTGCATTTCTTCCGTTGCGTTATACGCCTTGGCTATGTTTGACGGACCAAGGAAAAAGCCTGTGGTGAAATGCCAATGCTTATTGCGGAAAGGCTTTACGTCAACAAGCAGATGCCAGTTATGAAACGTTGGTTCACCTATCATTCTCACGTTGTCGTCCACTTCCTGACCCGTAAACTCAGTAAGTTTAGCGGCAAGGCGGTCAAACTTTGTCTCTACCCTGTTTCCGTTCTCGTCGTACTTGCTTTCCGGTGTATCACCCACCTGTATCAAGAAGTCCATATTATAATTAAATTTGGGCATAAACTCATAACCCGTTCTAACCGAGAACACGTTAGAGAGAGGCATAGACAATTCAAGCCCGAGACCCGTGGTACCGGCAGTGAGACTTAGGTCAAGATGACCGAAACTTTTTACCTTTGCTACGCTGTCAACTTGTGCGGAAGAGGTATTGACAATAAGAAGTAGTGCAGCAACACAAAGTGTTCGTACAGTCTTTATCATAACTGAGAGATATATTATTATCTGATTATAATTATTACTAATAGTTTTATAAAACGCTACAAAAGTAATCAATTAATTTTAAATATGCAAGAAAGAAAGGAGAAAATTACTTTTTGAGCCAGATGGTAAGTTTTATATCTTGTTTGGAGTCTTCATATTTATAGGTTATAACCAACGTATTTTCTGAATAATCCAATATTTGAGCCAATATCTTTTGAGCCTTTCCATCTTCGTCGACATACTCCAAACGAATGTAGTCATCGCCTATCTCATAGGTTCCTTCGTAAGCTACATCATCATAACGGGTATACACTGTAAAATGACTTGCAGCGTCACAAACCATATTGCTAAGAGTAATTTCCAATTCATCGTCCTCCGGTTCCAATTTGTATTTCTCGATAGTCCAGTTGCCTACAATAATATCCGCAGGTCGTAGGTCGTTATCGTCACTTCCACAAGACGACATCAACACGAACGAAAAAAAGAATAATAGTAATTGTTTCATAATAGTAGACTAAATATATGGCCGCATTCCTTGTACAGAATGCGACCATATAATGTTATTATTTAATCTTCTGTTTACCATCTACAATGTAAACGCCAGAAGGCAGAGAATTAAACTCAGAAGTTTCACAAACCTTCACGCCAGAAAGATTATATACGCCCTTCGCACGTGCAGGCACATTCTGCTGGTCATCCACGGTAACGTCATCAATGCCGGCAATGATCTTGTCATACTCTTCTTTGCTAACGAGCGTCAACTCCTTTGGATAAGCTGAAGGAACTACCAAATAAGCGGTGTTCTTTGGGAAATATGAATAGGTAGCAGTAACAAAGCCCAACTTGCCCTCAGAAGTCTTACCAAGAATGCGCATTGTCTTGGAGTCATAGTCGACTACATCTCTTAAAGCTAGCTCGGGGCATGAGCGATAGGCACCGCGCATACAATTAGTAAAAGGAAGAGACTGAGGAGTAACGCCATTTATCTTCAGTTTGTTATTCTTCGGGTCTTTTGATGAACATTTCACAATTAAAGGTGTTCCTACAGGCACAGCATCCGTTACTTCCTGATATACAGCGAAAGCCTTACCATCAGCAGTCTTTGGCGTACTGGTAATGCAGTAAGCCTTCATACCTGATGAAGAGAAGCTATATGGGAAAAAGACATAGAATGGGTCATAATATGCTCCATTATACTCCACTCGTGGTGAGATTCCGAAATATTCTGATGACTCATCCAACTTCTTAAGTTTCCAGAAAACACTATTATCAGATGATTTATTACCGGTTAATACTTTACAATCAGTATCCTCCCAAGTATCCTCATCTAAACTTGGACTAGCAACAAGATATTTTATGACTCTTTTTGCTTCAGCAAAAGCATAATAAGCATTCTTAGAAGGTTCATTTTTAATTCTTAGCACAGCATTTCCTGCTATGGAGCTTGCTGTTACACCCTGAGAAGCTAAGTCAACACGAATTGCACCGTCAGTCTCAGTTTTCAATGTTTCAAGATAAAGAACGGTTTCAGGCATACTATAAACAGCATTTTTGTCCAAACTACCACGAATATTTGGCAAATCTACACCAGCCTTAGTATAATCAACATCCTGAGCTACTTTACTCTTGAAATACAAACATTGATTTAGAAGAACACTTTCTACACGATAATAGCCTGTAGAAACAGTTTGAGCCAAGGCATTACAAGAGAATGCAACGGCAAAAGCAAAGGAAAGAAACTTTTTTAAATATGAATTCATTGTATTTTTCAAATTAAAACTGCACCACCTTATCTTATTACAGGTAAAGCAGTGCAGCTAAAATATCTTTTAAATTAGATTACTGAGCGATACAGATAGTCACACGGTTGAGATCATTCTCTGCGTATGGCTGTTCGGTGTCACCCTTGAAATCGATATCAATACGTGAAGCTGAGATGTTGTAGTCCTTAACAAGCATTCCTGCTACAACCTTAGCGCGGTGCTCAGAGAGTTCGCGGTTGATGCGTGCGTTACCTGTGCCCTTGTCGGCATAACCAGTAACAACAACCTTTGAGTTAGGATTAGCCTTCATGTATTCGGCAATCTCACGAACCTTTTGCTTCTCTGCATTGGTTATAGAGGTGCTGCGGATGGTGAAGAACACATCACGGCGAATTGGCTGAACCACTGCGGGAACTTCCTTCTCTACAACTTTCTCTACAACCTTTTCAACTACCTGTGGCTCAACAACAGGTGCCTGCTCAGCAACAACTGTACGAGTTGTGTAGGTCTTGCCAAGGTTTACCTTCACTCCTGCGAGGGCATTGAAATACCAGTCAGAGTTACCGGCTTTCTTGGAGTTAAAGTGGTCGCTCAGTGTATTGGCATTGAACTCAACACCAATACTAACAGCGTCGCTCACGCGGAAATCAGCTGTGACACCAGCCTGACCAGCGATGCGAGCCTTAGAGCCATGCCAAAGGTAACGAAGTGGCTGATAGCCGTCGGTATACTCCTGATATTTAGCAATAGCGTCGTTAGCTTCCTGAGCCTCGTCGTTAGAGAAGGCGATGTTAGCGCCTACTCCGGCAAAGATGCCAAGGTTGAACACTCGTGTAGGATTGTAACCACAAATGAGGTTCGACAGGTTAACAGTAACGTCAACCATAGGAGCCACATACTTCCACTTCCATTCGAAAGTTCTGGTGTCAAACTCCGAGCCGGCTTTACTCTGCCATGCGTTGACGGCCAGGCGAGCTCCAAGTACCGGGCTGAAGTTATAACCTACACCAATCTGAGCATTATAGCTATTCAGTTTTCCAAAATCCAACTCACCGAGGGTGTGCTGAATGCCAAGAGGCTGCACCTGCACATACCAGTGAGGATTGAAGACATATTCCGTCTTAGCCTGAGGCTCCTGTGCGGATGCCGAGAGGCATACCGCAGACAGGAGACAAGCCATTATCGTCTGTTTGATTTTCATTACTTTCGTAGTTTACAAATTCAAAAAATCTTATTAGCGTACTGGCTGGATGTAGTACTTTGTACGGCTCTGCATACCAGAGAAGTCGAGGGCGAAGTAAGAAACCTCGAAGATGTAGTCAGCATAGTCAGCCTTGGTAACGAATGGGAAGTCACGAACAGAACCAGAAACCACGTTACCGATCAGTTCACCGCCATTAGAGTTAGCATAGTTCAATGCTTCCTTACACTTGTCGTCACCAGCGCTGGCGCTCTTCAATACACCACCTTCATAGCGCAGAACGTTAGTCACTACAACCATCTTCTTACATGCAGGAGCGATGAGCTCAGCAGTGTATGAAGTAGCAACGAGAGTAGCAACGCTCTGACCAGAACCAGAAAGTTTCAGTTTGGTAGGTACGAGATATGCGTCGTTGAGACGATGATAGTTAGAGCTTCCGTCGACAAACATCATCACAGGCTGGAGCTTAGAGTCGATGTTCTTAACGAAGTTCTCAACGCGGTCGAGCACCTTGTTGACCTTCTTGATTACGTTGTTGCCCTTAGACACATAGTCGTTAATCTTTCCGTTAACCTGATCCTGCATTTTGCTAACCAGTCTTTCAACCTCAGCCTCCATAGAACCTGCGATGTCATCAGCATAGTCCTGAAGAATGTTCTTAAGATCAGCCTCTGACTCGAACGGAACATCCTGAGCATCTATAGTTATAGTGTTGCCTAACCCATCGGTTGTTGTCTGCGCTGGAATATGAACAGTACCCTTAACAGTTACCTTGGTATCACCAGAAACGTCAATGTTTACATTACAGTCGGTATCGAATTCAACTGTCAGGTCGCCGATAGTTGCGAAACGGCGTGAGAGAATGCTAAGTGGCAGACCATCGGTGCTAAACTTATAAGAAAGAGGTTTGATGGTTGTCAGGGCGAGGTTGTAATTAGAGTAGATGGAGTTCGTCTTTTTGCTCTCAACATTGCCTTCAGCATCGTAAACATAAGACTCGTAAGAAGCCTTTACAGCATTTGCATCGAGTACGTTAGAGAATGTAGAGTAGATAGTTGTAGCCATCTGAGTGAGGTCTACACCATTCTTGTAGTCAAGTACATCCTTTGCAACATCCTTCAGAGCGCCAAGGTCGATGCGAGCAGCCACCTTATTGATATCAGCTTCCTTAACGTAAGCCTTTGCCTCATAGAAACCATTGTCAGCGGCACGTGTCCAACCGAAGGTCAGTTTGTAGTCAGATGGCTTCAGAGGAGTGAGGTACATGGCAGACTGCTCTGCAATGCTGTTCTCAAGAGTAAGAACCTGATTCTCAAAGTTTACTGTGTTAGGATTGATGGTAACATAGAGAGTACCAGCGTATGCACCCTGCTCCTTGTTGCCTGGTTCGAAGTCATAGATGCGACCGTTTGGCTGTGCAATCTCGAGACGCTTAGCATTGGCATTAGCAACAGAACCGAACACAAGCTCAGCTTCTTTCTTTGTAAGAGCCTGAGCAGCGCTCATATAATTAGCGGGATCGTTACTTGGGAAAGTAACTTTATAACTACCAGCCTCACCACAATAAGCAGCGAGCATAGTTGAGCGCATGTCGAGTGGGAGGTTCATGTAACCGATCATTGGGTTAACAGTACCCTGTACGATGATACCGGTAACGAGTGCCTGGAGGCTCTTGTTCAGAGATGCGATAGCTGCTTGATTGTCAGCAACCACCAACTCAAGAGCGTCGAGCTCGTCCTGAACTGTCTTAACGGCAGCCTTGTAAGCATCCTCGAGGTCTTTCAGTGTACCTGTGTAACCACCACGGAGAGCAGCAATAGCGTTATCTGCTACAGTCTGAGCCAAGGCCTTAACTTGGTCTTCGGTGAGAGAAGACTTAGCCTCAAGTGCAGCTACTTTACTCTGAAGACTTGAAACATCAGTGCGAAGTGCAGTAATCTTATTGTTAAGCTCTGTGAGATCCACAGTGCTGCCAGAGCAGTTTGCGATATGCTGGTTAAGGAGCTGTTCAAGGGTGTTAGCCTTTAACAGTGCAGCTGCAGCGTCAGCCTTAGCCTGAGCAGCATCAGCAATCAACTGCTGGAGCTGTGGAGTCCAAGCAACGATTAAATTATTAAATTCAGTAATAGTATTCTGAATATTGGTAATTTCTACCTTATTAGCCTGTGCGAGTGCAAGTGCAACAGATGCGTCAGCTGCAGCTTGTGTTGCAACGTTATCAAGGTCGTTGATAAGACCTGCAAGACGTATGTCCTCAGCCTGAAGATTAGAGATGGCATTCTCTGTGGTAGTCTTCAAAGTGTTCACAGTACCCGTAAGAGTAGTGATAGCTGTCTCAAGCTCAGAGATCTTTGTTGTGTAAGCCTCAATCTGTACATAGTACTTGTCGGCCTCTTCCTTAGTCAGATAGTTCTGACCCTTGAGTTTGTTCTCAACAGCTGTGAGGCGGTCCTTGATGGCGTTGCACTCAGTCTGGCAAGCCTGCTTAGCAGACTCGAGGCTGTTGATTTGGTCCTGAAGTCCCTTCACCTGGGCCTCAAGGAGCTGCTTCAGAGTAGCATTCTGATTCTGCAATTCACCTCTGAGATCGGCAATTGCATCCTCGTCTGTATCCTTACAGGAAACAAACGAACCCATGGCGACAAAGAACAATGTCACCACGAGGAAACCATTGATAAATTTCTGTTTCATTGTACCTAATATTATTGTTTATACTTAATTATTTCATCGTAAACGAGCACGAAAAGATATATTCTCATAGGAATTTTTCATAACGCACAAGTTGACTCTAGCTAATAATCCGCTACAAAATTAATCTTTTTTATTTTACCAACAAAGTTTTTCTGTGTTTTTTTTTAGAAAAAGAGAAAAATATTCTATTTTATAGTATATTTTACACTATATTTTTTCCTTACACCTTATTATATATATATAGGAAGAATAATTTAAACTTGAATAACATCACGTATAATTATCTATAATAGAGAATTATGCTTTACAGACGATGTAGACTGAACTATAAGTATGCTCAGTTCAAAAAGCAGGTACATAGGGGTCGAAACGGCAAGTAGCGTAAAAACATCCGAGGTTGGAGTAATCACGGCTGCCACTGACAGAATGAGTACTACTGAATGCTTTCTATATCGTCTCATGAACGTGGCGGAAAGGAAACCGAGTTTGGCAAACATCCACGAAAGAACCGGTATCTCAAAAACTATACCCATTGACAGGGTCAAGGTCATAAGGGTACTGATATAGGAGTCGAGTGTTATCATGTTTGCCACTTCACCACTGACTTGATAGGTGCCCAGAAAGCGGAACGTAAGCGGGAAGACAACGAAGTAGCTTACAGCCACACCTACGAGAAAGAGCAGATATCCATATCCCACAACCCTTACCACATACCGACGCTCATGAGCATAAAGGGCGGGTGATACAAAACGGAAGAGCTGGTACAGTGCGTATGGCGAAGACAATATGACTCCTGCACACATGGCGGTCTTCATATGTATGACAAACTGCTGTGCCAATCCAGTGCTTACAAGTTGCACATGGAAGAAGCCTTCCCCGTCATTTCCAGTAAGTGCAGCCAATGCATAAAGCACTTTATATGTGACAAACTGCGGCTCTTTCGGTGCGAGTACAACGTCAAACAATTCTTCCTTGAAAAAGAAAGCCACTACACCGAAAGCCACAGTCACGAGAAGAATCCGGATGATGGCAGCACGCAGCTCGTCAAGATGGTCCCAAAATGTCATTCCCCGTCTTTTGAAGTATTGTCCTTGTCGTTAAGTCCTTCCTTGAACGAGCGTACACCTTTACCCAGTCCTTTCATAAGCTCCGGTATCTTTTTGCCGCCGAAGAAAAGAAGTACGACCAAGGCGATAAGGAGTACCTCCTGAAATCCTATACCTCCGATAAAAAGAATATTGTTCATTGTTGTATCGATATTATAATATTGTTGATTCTCTTTTCAGTTTATCCACGAAATCACTGATTTTGTGTAGTTCCCTCGGTATATTTATACGTTGTGGACAATGGGATACACACTGGCCGCAGCCTATGCAATGGTCAGCTTGACGCACTTTGGGTATTGCGCGGTCGTAGCTTACGAGATATGCCCTACGAGCGCGACGATAATTTTCGTCTTGCACGTCGTTGGGAATGTTTCCTTCGTTAAGACACTTGTTGTAGTGATGGAATATTGCCGGGATGTTGATGCCGTATGGACATGGCATGCAATAGTCACATTCATTGCACGGTATGCTGTTCAAGCCAGCAATATGGTTGGCGATGTCTTTCAGGAAAGTCATGTCGTCGTCGTTGAGAGGGACCAGTGGACAGTAAGAGCGAAGGTTGTCTTGCAGATGTTCCATCAGTGTCATGCCGCTTAAGACTGTAAGCACGCCGGGGAAGGTGCCTGCGAAGCGAAATGCCCACGAGGCTACACTTCGTTCCGGGTCGCGTTGTTTAAGGCGTGCCACAATAAAGTCAGGCACTCGTGCCAGTCGTCCGCCGAGCAGAGGTTCCATGACTATGGCAGGGATGCCACGCTTCTGTAGTTCTCCATATAGATACACAGCATCTATGTTTCCCGGATTGGTGGCTGTAGCATGTTCCCAATCGACATAATTGAGTTGTATCTGCACAAAGTCCCAATGGTATTTGTCATGTTGCTGAAGCAGGTAGTCGAACACCTTTACGTCTCCATGGAAAGAGAAGCCCAGATTGCGTATACGTCCCGCCTTTCTCTCATCCACGAGGAAGTCGAGCATGCCATTATTCATATATCGGTTGTTCAGTTCCTCCATGCAGTCTTGTCCTCCACCGACTGCATGCAGCAGCATATAGTCGATATAGTCTACCTGTAGTTCCTTAAAAGAGTTTCGGTAGATTTCCATTGCCCCCTCACGGCTCCATGTCGCAGGATTGAAGTTTGATAGTTTTGTTGCAATATACACTTTTTCCCTGGGATATCGTTTCAGGGCAATGCCAGTGGAGCGTTCTGAAAATCCGCGGCAGTAGGCAGGCGACGTGTCGAAATAGTTCACTCCATGTGCAATGGCATAGTCCACAAGCCTGTTCACCTCTTCCTGGTCAATTTCTTCCTCGTCCTCATTGTCGGCTCCCGGTTTTGGTCGGTGAGGCAGTCTCATCATACCATAACCGAGCAGCGACACTTTGTCTCCAGTTGTAGGACAAGTGCGCATTTCCATCTTGTCGGCAGGCACTTCTCCGTCAGCCTCCGACTTAGTAACGCTTGCATTATCGTTTTTCCCCTTACATGAAGCCATGCCTGCCGTGGCAAGTCCTGCCATTCCTAGGGTCTTTATGAAATCACGTCTCGAAATATCTGTTTTCATTGTTCAAATATCCATATTAATAATTGCTATGCCTCTCGTGTCCCTCAACATATATTGCGCTATATGGTCGGGCAGGACATAGATGTTCGCATGCTCCACAACCTATACACCGCTCGGTGTTTACAACAGGTATCTTTAGCGACTCTTCGTCATTGTTGTCCATAGGCACCATTTGTATGGCCCCTGTAGGGCAGTGTCGTGCACAATTGCCGCAGCTCATACCATCGGTCAGCGGTATGCAGTTTTTCTTCACCCAGACGGCATGTCCAATCCTTGTCGACGACTTTTCCTCAACCGTTATAGGCTTTATGGCATCTGTAGGACACACATCGGCACAACGAGTGCATTCTGTACGACAGTAACCACGTTCGAATGACATTTCCGGCTGCATAAAAGTATCTAAGGAAGCCGAGGGACGAAGCACTCCGTTTGGACATGCCGAGATACAGAGCTGGCATGATGTGCAATGTCGCGCCAGATGATGAGCGCTTAACGAGCCTGGAGGCAACACGGGAGTGGCACGATTGGGCGCTACCTTGTCTTCCACCACGGCTAGGCCACCATCGACTTTCTTTTCCTGAGCCTCAACTGCCGCCGACACTGCCATTACAGCAGTCGTTGTGATAAACGTGCGTCGTGAATTGTCCTCCACCGTTTTGTCTGTCTTATGCTTTTTCACAGGGCCATAACCAAGACTTATCGCCCCATGCTTGCAAGTGTCCAAGCAGTTCATACATGCCACGCAACGGCTGTAGTCCACATTATGGTGTTTGCTGTCGATACAAGAAGCCTTGCATTTTTTAGAACATCGACCACAACGGTTGCACTTGCTCTCGTCTATTCTGATTTTCAATAATGAGAAACGTGAGAGGTAGCCAAGGATTGTTCCCACGGGGCAGATGGTGTTACACCAAGTGCGTCCTCCACGCCATGCAAGTATGAAAAGTAGGACAAACGTGACGAGAGCCACAAAAAAAGTCGGCAACGACTTCATCCATACGTCTGCGGAATAAAAGGCATAACTGTCGTAACGCTCAGCGACAGTGGCAAGCAAGTTGTTTCCCAAACGATAAACCGGTGCAAACAGGCTTGATGCTATGCGCCCGAATGCGCTATAAGGCGCTACAAGCCAAGCCACCGCTTGCAGCCCGAAGGCAAAGAGCCCGACAAATGCGATGAGCACACCCCACCGAAGCCATCTCAGCTCACGTGAATATTTATAAGGAGCCTTCTTCCGTTTTCCCCTTCTTCCTATCCAGGCCAATATATCCTGGAGAATGCCCAAGGGACAAATCACCGAACAGTACACACGCCCCAAGAGCAGGGTAAGAATCACAAGTGCTATAATCACCAAGCCGTTGGCAGCCAACAATGCAGGCAAGAACTGTATTTGCGCCATCCAAGCCAACCAGGCATGAGCCACTCCTGTGAAGTCGAGGAAGAGCAATGATACGCCAACGAAGAACAATGAGGCGAGCGTCAATCTTATTTTTCTCAGCATAATAATGACTTTTCTATTGTTTTTGTGTGCAAACTTAATCATTTTTTTTCAAACAATGCACATTATTATAAAAAAAAAGAGGCAGAATGTGCTTTTTGGATATTAATTTAGTAACTTTGCAGCCGAAAATAATAAAATCTTCTATATATGATACAATCTATGACAGGTTACGGCAAGGCTGTCGTGACCTACGGAGACAAGAAAATCAACATTGAGGTAAAGTCGCTCAACAGCAAGGCACTTGACCTTTCCACACGCATCTGTCCACTCTATAGAGAGAAAGAAATAGAGATTAGGCAGACTATTGCCCAAAAACTTGAAAGAGGCAAAGTGGACTTTGCATTGTGGACGGAGAAAAACGCCGCCTCCGAGGCTACACCTATCAACAAGGAACTAATGAAGGCTTACTACAAACAAGTCATTGATGTTGTGAACTCAACGGGCATTCCACAGCCAGAAGACATCTTCGCCACATTACTGAGAATGCCAGACGTGATGTCGAAAATCGATATTGAGGAACTCTCAGACGAAGAGTGGGATATCGTAAGACAGGGTGTCGACAAGGCACTGACACAACTCATTGAGTTCAGACTACAAGAGGGCGCAGCGCTACAGAAGAAGTTTGAAGAAAAAATAGACAACATACAAGCGCTGTTGCAAGCCATAGAGCCTTACGAAAAGATTAGGGTGGAGAAAATACGTCAAAGAATCATTGATGGCCTTTCTACCATCCCAGAGGTGGACTACGACAAAAACCGCCTCGAGCAGGAACTTATATATTATATCGAAAAGCTCGACATCAGCGAGGAGAAGCAACGACTGACAAACCACCTGAAGTATTTCCGCGAGACTATGTACGAAGATGGTCGCGGAGTGGGAAAGAAACTCGGATTCATCGCACAGGAAATGGGACGAGAGATAAACACCACCGGCTCAAAAAGCAACCATGCGGAAATGCAGAACATAGTGGTAAAAATGAAGGACGAACTGGAACAAATAAAAGAACAAGTACTGAACGCTTTGTAATATGAACGGCAAACTGATTATCTTTTCCGCCCCATCGGGGTCAGGCAAAAGCACTATCATCAACTGGCTGATGAGCGAACACAAGGAGCTTTGTCTCGCATTCTCCATATCATGCACAAGCCGCGCTCCACGAGGCACCGAACAGAATGGAGTGGAATACTTCTTCCTCTCGCCTGAGGACTTCAAGGAAAAAATTGCCAACGACGAATTCCTTGAATACGAAGAGGTATACACCGACAGATTCTATGGAACACTGAAGTCGCAGGTGGAAAGCCAAAGGGCCGACGGACAAAACGTGGTGTTCGATGTCGACGTGAAAGGTGGTTGCAATATCAAGCGATATTACGGCGACAAGGCATTGAGCATCTTCATACAGCCGCCATCGGTAGACGAGCTTCGCCGACGCCTGAACTCCCGCGCCACTGATGCGCCAGAAGTGATTGAGCAACGAATAGCCAGGGCGGAATACGAACTTGGCTTTGCGCCACAGTTTGACCGCATTGTCGTTAACGACGACCTTGAGAAGGCAAAGGCGGAGACCCTGGAGATAATACGTGAATTCTGCAAAGAATGACAACAATAAGTAGAGTGATGAATATTGGCATACTCGGAGGGTCGTTCAACCCTATACATAACGGACATATCGCCCTTGCCCGACATCTGCTCAAGGAAACCGGACTGGACGAGGTGTGGCTGGTGGTGTCGCCACAAAACCCGCTGAAACAACAGCAGGGGCTGATGGACGAGCACCTAAGGCTCAAGCTTGTACGTGAAGCCCTCAGTGGCGAACACCACATCAAGGCATCCGACTTCGAGTTCAACATGCCTAAGCCTTCATTCACCTACGACACTTTGCTGAGTCTTCAGTCATCCTACCCCGACTACCGCTTCACTCTACTCATAGGAGCCGACAACTGGGAACACTTTGACCAATGGCGCAATCACGATGACATAGTGCGCGACTTCGACATGGTGATATATCCGCGGCGAGGCTCTACTGTCGACCCCTCTTCGCTTCCGCCAAGGGTAAGGGTGATCGACACGCCCTTGTTTGACGTGAGCAGCACTGAAGTGCGCAAACGGCTGGAACGTGGCGAGGACATCAGCAGGCTTGTGCCGCCATGCGTAACCAAGGCTCTTGTGGATAAAGGAAACAGCAAATTAAGACTTGCTTGGGAGAAACTCACCGCGACACTGTCGAGAGTGTTCCTCCCGATACGCCTGAACTTTACGTTCTTCGTGTTCATGTTTCTCGTTGGATACACATGCTGCATGCTTGAAGTACCCGACATGAAAGGAGCCAAGCCCTACCCTCTTACATCCATAGAGCTGTTTTTCGACCTCTATGCCGTTTGCCTCATTCTCTCGTTTGTGCCACACAAGGTGCGCAACTGGATACGTTCTGCCATCTATGTGATACTCTATTCTGTGTCGATAGTTGACATGTACTGTTTTGTGAAGTTCAAGTCGACACTCACGCCCACCATGCTCCTTCTTGTAGGCGAGACCAACAGCAGCGAAGCCAGAAACTTCTTAAGTTCATATCTCGACTGGGATGTGCTTGCCTCGCCAGTAGGCATCCTTCTTGGCATTCTCGTCATCCACATTGCCATTGCGATTTACTCCTCACGCCACAATGCTCACCCCGCAATACGCCACAAGCTTACGGGGCGCTGGGGCCGTATGTACAAAAAGCTGACACCATCCGACAAAGTTCGTGTGAACATCGGTGCTGCCGCAGGCGGTATACTCGGAGCCATGTCGCTCTGGCTGCTCATCGAAGGCTGGATAGAGACATCAGACAACAAGCAGGCGACGGCACGCCTTCTTTCTTACGACAACATTGGCGAGGTGGAACACGAGCTGACCCGAAAGGACCGCGCCACCTTATACCTTCCCATCCACCGCCTTGCTTTCAGCATCTATGCCAATGAGCTTGCCTCACGCCAGCTCGACCGCCTCATAGACGGAATAGCAAAGGTGAAGGTGGACTCCTGCTCATTCCGCAGCCCTCACATCGTATTCCTGCTTGGCGAGAGCTACAACAAGCACCACTCCCAACTCTATGGCTACGACAAGCCAACCACTCCCAACCAGATGAAACGCCTCAACGACGGCGAACTGATTTTGTTTGACGATGTGGTATCATGCTGGAACCTCACGAGTTTTGTGTTCAAGAACATTTTTTCACTTCATGCCGTTGGCGACAGTGGGGAATGGTGTGACTATCCTCTGTTTCCGGAACTGTTTCGCAAGGCAGGCTATAATGTGACGTTCATCACCAACCAATTTCTCCCACAGGCCAAAGAGGCGGTATATGACTTCAGCGGAGGATTCTTCCTCAACAACCCCAAGCTCAGCGAAGCCCAGTTTGACGTTCGCAACGACAAGCTCCACCGTTTGGACAGCGGCATGATAATTGAATACGACCATCTAAAGGATTCAATTCCCCACAGGCAAATCACAGGCGACAACCGCCTGACCATCATCCACTTCATGGGACAACACACGACCTACGGCTACCGGTATCCGAGAGAATACAAGCGCTTTTATGCCAAAGACTACTCCTACGACTCCCTGAGCCACAAGAACAAGATGATACTGGCCGACTACGACAATGCCACACTTTACAACGACCACGTGGTAAACGAACTTCTTAAACGTTGGGAAGACGAAGACGTGATTGTCGTACACACCTCAGACCATGGCGAGGAAGCTTTCGGCGACGGCAAGCCAGTGTTCGGACGCTTACACTCGGCAGAGATAGACTATCGCCTGGCACATGAGGAGTTTGAAGTGCCTTTCTGGATTTGGTGTTCAAAGAAATACCGCAGGAATCATCCCGACATCGTAAGACGAATAAAGGCGGCAAGGCATCTGCCGTTCATGACCGACAACATGCCCCACCTTCTGCTCTATCTTGCAGGCATCCACTGCAAGGAATACCGAAGCGACTACAACCCTTTGGAAGACGACTATAATGCCGACAGGCCAAGGGTGCTGAAAGGACAGGTGGACTATAACCTGCTCAAGGGGGAAAGGAGATAAGGAGTTAATATGTGTATTAATAAAGAAAATCGGAGGTAAAGAAATTGAAGAACAACTCTTTGTTATCCAAAGCCGAATGCGACGCACTGCGTGGCATCGCCATTCTCGGTATAATGCTTCATAATTACTGCCACTGGCTTTGGTTTGCCATCAGGGAAAACGAATACAAGTTTTACATGAGCCGCAGCCAACAGCTTGCCGACTATTTTGCAGCGGGCACCGACGAGATGTTGCCCGTCCAGCTGCTTTCATATTTTGGCCATTACGGTGTACCCATCTTCCTCTTCCTCAGTGGCTATGGCCTTACATTGAAATACGAGCGCAAGTCAGTCACTTCGTCCCACTCCGTATGGCAATTCTCGCGTTTCCACTACTTAAAGCTCCTGCGCATGATGGTTCCGGGCTTTGCCGCTTTCATAGTGGTTGACTACCTTACGCGCGGTCCTCGTGGTTATGCGGCAGAAAATGTGCTGGCTCTTTTCGGCATGATGGCAAACCTGCTTCCTGAGCCAAACGAGGCCATTTGGCCTGGCCCATACTGGTTTTTCGGACTTATGATGCAACTCTATATCGTATATCGCCTGTTGCTCTTCCGCAGGCATTGGGGTTTCACCGTGGGTCTCGTCGTGTTATGCTGGTTGGCGCAAGTGGCATGTGGACCTGAAAGTTCTGAATTGAACTGGCTACGCTATAATTTCATTGGCGGCATACTGCCATTTGGCGCAGGACTGCTTGCCGCACGCTATCTTCGTCCGGAACATGTCGAAGTGTCCCGGTTCCATTGGTCGTTGCGCCTTTTCCTTCTCTCCGTAGCCATCATTGCAGGCTGCTTCTCTTTCCACTCTTGGCTTTGGGTGCCCTTTGCCATCTGTGCAGCCGCTGTATGCCTGATAAAGACTTTACCCTCAAGGGCAATAAGCCTGTTCGGATGGTTTGGCACAATCTCGGCTGCCATGTTTGTCATACATCCTGTTTTCCGTAAAATCTTCATTCCCATATCACGCCATGGCGAAGTATACGACGGGCTGCTGCTCTATTTCATAGCCACATTGGCCTTCTCTTGGCTTACCAAACAGGTGATGGACAAAATAGCAGAGCCCAGAATGAACAACAATGATGAAAACAAAAACTGAAGAAAATGAAGGCTGACAACAACAAACATACGACAGGAGCACTGCAGTGGACATCGCTCAGCAGGTACAGAAGTGAGCTGATGGGACTTGCCATGCTCTTCATCCTTCTGTTTCACGTAGGCGGACGTCATAACGAGACACTTGCCTACTGCCTCAGCCGCTGCGGAAACGTTGGGGTCGACATCTTCCTTTTCGTCAGCGGTATCGGACTGTGGTTCGCATGGTCGAAAGGCACTACACTGAAGCAGTTCTACTGGCGTCGCTATATAAGGGTATATCCAGCATGGCTGGTCATAGCCTGCCTTTACTTTATACCTTTATATATAAACGACAAGGCAGACTTGACAGACACTATCCTTAACATCATATACTACCACGGCTTTTGGACAATATATAACGAGCTGCACTTCTGGTATATACCAGCGATAATGACACTCTATACCGTAGCTCCAGCCTATATGACACTTCTCAGCCGTTCGAGGTCATGGTGCTGGCTGCCTGTAGTGTTCATGCTGTTTTGTATAGCCATGCGCTACGACCAGACCTTATGGACAAGCCTCCGCCACATAGAGATATTCATCAGCCGCATACCCATTTTCCTCATAGGCATCAACGTCGGGCAATGGGTAAGGGAAAGACGCGAGGCGAGTCGCGACGCATGGGTTGTGGCGGCCTTGTCGTTGGCTCTGAGCGCTTATGTATGTCTCTTGTTTGAAGGAGGCCTGCGAGGTCGCTTCCCCCTGTTTCTTGAACGCATGGCATACATTCCCCTCTCGATAAGTCTTTCGCTATTGGCTTGCCGAATGTTCGCATACTTTCCCCAATTACTACTTCGTAGCCTTGCCTTCATCGGCACAATCAGCCTGGAGTTTTATCTCATCCACGTGGAGTTTGTCATGAAGCAGCTGAAGCCATTTTCACTCGGCTATTGGCTCACCGCCCTGCTCACCCTTCTCATTACACTCCCACTGGCTTGGCTTCTTCACAAGGTGCTGGAGAAGGGAGTGAGGAGATAGGAGCAAACTCGTGAAAAGAGCGATAAATGAAAAAAATTCAAAGATATGAATATACTTAAGATATTACGTCCACACCAATGGGTGAAGAACACATTCATCTTCATCCCGCTGTTTTTCGGAGGCAGCTTGTTTGACATGGCAGACTGGACCTCCTCCCTTGTGGCTTTTGTCGCATTCTCTTTTGCGGCTTCAGCCATATACTCCATCAACGACATTGTTGACGTAGAGGCCGACAAAAAGCATCCTAAGAAATGCAAGCGCCCCATTGCCGCAGGTCTTGTAAGCAAGCGACAGGCAAGCCTTCTGGCCATTATCCTGGCCATAGCGGCATTGGCCTTACCTTTTCTGTTAAACAACTGGATGCTGTCTGTCGTCATAGCAGTATATCTGGCCATGAACCTGTGCTACTGTATCCGACTGAAGCATTACGCCATCATAGACGTCTGCATAGTGGCATTGGGGTTTGTGATGCGCATAGTGGCTGGAGGCGTTGCCACCGACATCGTGCTGAGCCGGTGGATAGTGATGATGACATTCCTTCTCACACTGTTTCTCTCGTTTGCAAAACGACGCGACGACGTGCTGATCATGAACGAGACCGGCATGGCTCCAAGGAAAAACACCTCACGCTACAACCTTACGTTCATCAACCAAGCCATAACCATCACCGGCGGTGTGATGCTTGTATGCTACATAATGTATACAGTGTCGCCTGAAGTGATAGAACGTTTTAATTCGCCAAACCTCTATATGACAAGCTTCTTCGTCATCCTCGGTCTTCTGCGCTACATACAGCTGACGGTGGTAGACGAGCGTAGCGGCGAACCCACCCGACTGGTGCTCTCCGACCGCCTGATACAACTAATAATAGCAGGGTGGATTATATCGTTTGCCATAATCATTTACACGTAACTCAATGAAAACAATATACGCATTCGATTTCGACGGCACCATAACCAAGAGCGACACTCTTTTAGGGTTCATCGGTTTCGTGTTTGGCAAACCGCGCATGACCCTTGGCTTTCTTCTGAACCTGCCGTGGCTGGTGCTTATGAAACTTGGCCTCTACGACAACGGCAAGACAAAGCAAAGGGTGTTCTCCCATTTCTTCAAAGGCATGACTACAGACGAGTTCAACAGCCATTGCAAAAGGTTTGCGGAGAGCCATAAAGGCATCATACGCAGCGAGATGAACGACTTGATATACAAGCTGACAGAAGAGCGTGCTGACATTATTGTGGTCAGTGCAAGCATAGTAAACTGGGTTCAGCCATTCTTCAACACCGAAAACGTTTGTGTCATAGGCACAGAGGCAGAGGTGAATGAAGGATGTCTCACAGGACGTTTCTCCACGCCAAACTGCTACGGGCATGAGAAAGTAAGGCGTCTGATCGACATCCGTCCAGACTTGGACCGCTATCATATAGTGGCTTATGGAGACAGTCGTGGCGACCGCGAACTCCTATCCATCGCCAATGTAGCATACTATAAAGGCAAAGCTATCAACTCTCAACAAGCATCAGACTAATGATTAAAGAATTTCTAAAGACATTCCGCATAAAACGCGAGGAAGTTGTTCCATCGCTCGTGGCACTCGCCCTGTTTGTCACCATCAACATAATGGCGGTGAGCAAGTACTTCCACGTGTTCAGCCTTACAGGCAAAGCCGTATGGAAACAATTCGTATGGAACTTCCAGGTTTCAGGCTTCGACCCTATCACCTATACCGTTCTGACCATTTGGGACGCCTCATACGACCCATACCGCCATCCTCTCTTGGCGTTCTTCCTTTATCCATTCCATCTGCTGAACGAAGGACTGACTGCCATAACGGGCATGAACCTTGTACAAGTGGTGGTGATGATTCCGCTCGTGTTTTTCGCCTACTATAGTTTCATATTCATTTACCGCATTTGTCGCGAGGTAGTGGGTGTTAGCCGTGCCGACGCCACACTGTTAGCCTATATGCTGTTTTCCTTCGCCTACGTCCTGCTCACATTCGTCGTTCCCGACCATTTCGGTCCCTCGATGTTCATGCTCCTGATGACCATCTACGTGAGCGGCAAGTGCATGCAGCGAGGCCGTCGGCTTAACATCCGCCAAACATGGCTTTTGTTTCTTTTCACGGCGGGCACTACGCTAAGCAATGGCATTAAGGTTTATATAGACGCACTGTTTGTCAACGGTCGTCGCCTGTTTCGTGTCAAGTACATACTTCTTGCCATCGTTCTCCCTTGTGCCTTAATCTGGGGTTTCGCCTCGTGGGAGCATGCCACATTCACCGTTCCACGTGAGGCAAAGGCCAAGGCAAAGATGATTGCAAAGGGAGAAAAGGAAAGTGCGAAAATGCTCGCCACCTTCCGCGATACGACACACATTAAGGACAGCGTGCTGATGATGAAGGCCTTCGACCGCAAGATGCGAATAATGAGACACGAGAAATGGCTCGAAAACCAGAAGAAGCCCGGAAATGCCAACAAGGGAGAGCCTATGGACAAGGAGGGATTCCTGCGCTGGACCGACATCAGCACCCCGCGATGGGAATCGGCAGTAGAAAACATCTTCGGCGAGTCCATACAGCTCCACACGCGCTACCTGCTTCACGACACCCTGCGCAATCGCCCGATAATAGTCACCTACGACCATTGGGTTCCCTACGCCTTGGAAGTCCTCGTGGTACTTCTGTTTGTTGCCGGATTCATTAGCGGCCTACGCTCGCGGTTTTTCCTTATGGTAGCCACCGGCGTTGCCTTCGACGCATTCATTCATGTAGTCTTGGGCTTCGGCTTAAACGAGGCATACATCATGACAGGCCACTGGATATTCATCATTCCCATCTCCATCGCCTGTCTCATGCGCAAGCTGGAGGGCCGTTGGCTCATGGCGGTAAGGGCAGCCACACTCTTCCTCACCATCTCATTCTATATCACCAATCTTGCACTCATTGCCGACTACTTCTGTAGATAAAACAATAATTCCTATTGTGATAGCATTTCCTTGGTGAACCATTCCATTCCTACGGGCAGGAAGAGGTTGTGTCCCTCGTCGTTAAGATGGGCAGTGTCTTTCGGACCTTGGAAATATTTCTTGCGGAAGTCCTCGTCGCGCACTTTTATTACAGAGCTCTTGGAATAGTTGTCAAGCACCGGGATCTTGTTTTTGCGACACACTTGCCTGATGGTCTTGCACACTTGTCCAAACCCGGGATGGTCGCAATACCAAGGGGTGACATATCCTATTTTTGCACGAGGACATTGTTTCTTCACATTCGTTATCAGCAGTTGGAGCGAGTCTCTGAACATCAGCAGCGAATCCTTGTTGTCCTTCACCTTGAAGGCATCGTTGTGACCGCCAATTATGACTACATAGTCTGCGGCAGAATCCATCAGTCCCGCCCTGGCATACATCGCGGGCCCAAAGTTATATTTTCCGTCGTGGGTGCGGTCGAAAGCCACACAGCCTCCGTTGCGTCCGTAGTTGTTGTAGGCAAATCCCAGCCGTTGCGCCATCTTATAGTGCCACGTCTCCTCCACCGGCCGTTTATGGTTCCGCACGTATGAGTCGCCGATGACATTAATAATTTTGGTCTGAGAATTAGCCATCGACACGATTGCCAACAGCAGCATGACAAGTAAATTTCTTTTCATTGTTCAACGTTCTTTTTTATTGTGAGGAGTTCATCATATTGTATGAAAAACCGCTGCAAATATAGTGAAAATACACAAAATACCCAACCTTGTGTAACACAACCTTGTGTATTTTGTGTATTTTTAACGAGAGGATAGACCGACAACTCGGATAGAGGTTTGTATAGCTTTATAGTGTTTGCCATATAATGTTTCAGTTATCTACTCTGCAAAAGTAGGAAAAAAAATTGTTACCACCAAACTTTTAAGGAAGAAATGTGTTTTTTTGTTTCAACATGGTGTTTTCACTACGATTAAGGCATGGAAGGGAGCAATGGGTTTATGCCATTTTTATGCCATTTATGCCAGCTATTATGCCATTAAGGATTTTTTGATATGCACATTGTTTGTGTAAATTATTTTTATCTTATATTATATATATTATATTATATATATATAATATAATATATATAATATAAGATAAGTATTATTAAGAATTCTCTCTACACTTCAACTTTTTCTTAATGGCATAATAGCTGGCATAATGGCATGAAATCTTGGCTGTTTTTTGCGAGTCAATTACCGCACATAATTTTCCCAATACATTACTCCCTTCAGAGCAATAAACACATGAAGACAAACATAAAGTTAAACGACCGAAATATGACTAAAAAAAGGCCGCGAAAGTTAAGTAATGTTAACAGAATAAACTTTTTTCGAGTATTTCTTGCAAGTTACAAATTTTATTTGTACCTTTGCAACGTGTAAGAAAAATTGAGAGAATAAAAAACATAATGTTTAACTAAAAAATTCAATTCTATGATTAAAATCAAAGCGCAAGAGCGAAAGCTCATGGTAGGACCAAAGGCGGGTACCTACATGTATCAAATGACTCCGGAGACTTACTCCACTCTCACGGAAGAGAAAGTGATTGAGGAGGCTTCTCTTCGATCGGGCATCCAAAAGGGTGCACTCAAGGCGGCTTACGACGCCATCGGACATACCATCAAGGCATGGGGAACGGAGGGACACTCGGTTGTGGTGCCGGGACTCGGTACGATGCGATTCGCGGTGAACTCAAAGGCCGTGGAGGACGTGAACTTGGTGGCTTCGAGCCTCATCACCACCCGAAAGATTATCTTCACCCCGTCGGTAGACGTGAAGAAGGCGCTCAAGGAGGCTGCCATCAGCATCACCTGCTACGACCGCAACGGAAACGTGGTGAAGCGTGTGAACTCCGGCGACTCGGGAGAGATTGAGGACCCTGAGAACCCTGGTAGCGGCGGTGAGGACGCCAGCGGCGGCGGCGATGACCTCGGGCAGTAACCCTACAGGGGAATTAAAAAATTAAAAAATTAAAAAAGCTGCGCCACAACTATCCGCTACAGAGGCGGGGGGGTGAGGTAGAGGTGAGGCAGTTCATTTCTCCACCCTCTACCTTCCACCCTCTTCCATCCAAAAAAAATTATTAACTTTAAAACATTTACAACTATGAGTACAACTAATAAATCGAACACTTGGAAGCTGATACTTCAGCTGATTGTAGCGGCACTGTCTGCTATAGCGACCACGCTCGGCGTGACCTCATGCATGGGAGAGTTCATCCCGCCCTCCTATTAAGCTAACCCTTGTAAATATGCGCCTCGTGGTACATACCCGCCCCTATGACCCTCGGAAGCATAAACCTTATTTCGGCCGATTCGTCATTATTATTGAGAGCCTCTATTCCACAGGCGCGGCGACTGGTGGCTTCTGAGTGTTCTCTCATGATTTGACGACAAAGCAGATAGGGGATGCTTAGCTCGGTAATATCGGTGAACACTTTGTTGAGGTCTACTGGATGAGACAGGGATTGCAATCGGATGATGAAAAGTGCATAGCCTGAATTCGTGACGTTCACTTCTACTTGTTTGATGCCGCCAGCTGAGAGACTCTCTACCACATGTAGCAGGCGGAGAATGAGATACTCGTTGCAGATTACAACGGCGGTGGTATCGCCTGTGACTTGGTAGTCTTGCAGCAGCTGCGACACTGGAGTGTGACGCATGGCAAACGATGTGGTGCGAATCTGACTTGCTGCCTGACTGCAGAGCATGGAGTAGACATTCTTGTAATATTCAACTACTTCGAGCGTGTCGCCCATCTGACAGGCACAAGTCTCTCGCTCCATCATTTGTTTTATGCGACCTGGATAATACATCGTTTCGTGTTTGAGTGTAGAGAGACAGTTGTCGAGTATGGAGTTGCTGACGTAGAGGTTGTTGCTCTCGTATTCTGTCTTGTTCAGCCGGTCGGTGGCTTGCTCTATGAGTTCTTCCTTGTCTTTTCTCACTTCCAATGCTTCTGCGAGTGTGCGGCGTATGATGTCGACTACTTCAGCAAGCTGCTGCGGCAAGTCGCTGCCTGCCAGTTTTTCAGCCTGTTTAAGCTTTGCTTCCAACGACGACGGCGAGTTAAGCTCTGCATACAGGCCTGATATGAGTTCTTCGCAATAGCGGAAGTAGAGCCGGTGGCGATAGTAGAGCATATAGTAGGCGGGTGGTATGGCGAGCAACAACATCACGAGGAATATTATAGCCACGGTTTTGTTGGTCTGCGATGTTCTCATCTTGGCGCAATAGTCGGCTATGGTGTTGTCGGCTGAGAGCAGGTTGTAGAGCTTGGTGAAGGCGGTGTTGTTGTAGCGGTAGAGCTCCCATTCGTGCAGTGCAAGCGCGGCTACTGCTGTCTCGTTTCGTATGTCAACTATCACGGTGAAGTCGATGGAGAGTGTGTCAGATAGCCAGCGTGTGTCGGCAATGTCGAGGGTGTTGTCGGAGATTTTCTTTAGCAGGTCTTTGCCGTTGGGTCGCAGTTGGAGATAGCGCTGGTTGAGATGATATAGACATGAGTCGGCATATTCGAGTGTCTTACGGTATTGTCCGTCGATATTTGCGTAGTAGGCACTGTCAGCAAAGCTGGCTGCAAGCCGGGAGTGGTCGACTTGCATGTTGGTCGACATGTCTGCACGGTCAGCCGTAGCATATATAAGCATACTTGGCAGGGCAAGGGCAAAGAGAGCCGCAAGGGTTTTTGCCACACCTTTGGGCAGGCGGAAGAAGAAGCGCGAGCCCCTACCCTTTTGGCTCTCTACGCCTATTGTGGCACAAGCAAAGCGGCTACTGGTCTTGCGGTATTTTTCTATTATGCCTCGGCAGTTCATCAGTCCGAAGCCATGGCCATTGCTTACTTTCCTATCAAACACGGAAGCCATTTCGCTCTCGGTCAGTCCGCATCCGGTGTCGCTTACCGACACCTCTACGCATCCGTTATCTTCTTTAGCGCTCACCTCTACCCTTCCGCCTTCAGGTGTGAACTTACGTGCGTTGTCAGCCAATGTGTTTATCATGAAAAGCGTGAGTATGCGGTCGGCTTTGAGTGTGGCCGATGTGGGTCTGACCACCAGGTCTACACCCTTGGCGGCAAAGGTGTTCTTGTTTTTGGAGATGATGTCGAAGAGTTCTTGAAGTCGGAAGCTTACGGGCTTGAGCGAGAGTTGTCCTTCGGTGAGTTTTATCCATCGGGTCAGCGTGTCGTTAGTCTGGTTTATCTTGTTGATGAGTTCGGCTATGTATTCTTTTCTGAACTCCACGACGCTGTCATCCTCTTTTCTGGAGTGAAGCATCCTGACTTCGTTGATTATTCTGTCGATAAGTGGTAAGAGGCTTATGGCAAGTGATATGCGTGCTCTTTGTTCAATATTTCGTTCAGAGTTTTTTTCGAGTGTAGAATTCACCACAGCCATTTTTTCCGTTATCTCTTCGTAACGTTCTTCAGTCTCTTTGTTCTTGTCTTTGTTTCTCTTGCTCCATTGTTGCAGGGGATCAAGCAGGCGGCGGTTTTCTTCGGTTTTGTTTCGTTTTTGGTATAGACGGTTAAACCACCACAGCATGGTGATAATCAGGATGATGGTGGCCACGACGATGGCGAGCAGCAAGTTAAGTTGGTGTTCGGACTTTCTGAGCATATCGGCTCGTGACTCAAACATCCGGTCTTGTCGGGTGTCGTCCTGTATGTCGAGATAGATGTTTCGGCTATAGTCGCTCGACACTTTGTCGTCGATGGCAGAGAAAGCTACGCTCATCTGTTCCCTTACGCTTGCCACTAGTGCTGGAGCCTTGTTTACGATGGTATCGGCGAGTGCGGCATAAAGATGGTCGAGTGCATACTGGTAGTTGCCTGCCTGCATATATGCTGAAGCCAGTGTACGGTGAGCGCCTGCTATCTGGTATTTGTCGCCGTATTTTTTGAAGAGGTCGAGTTCTTGTATAGCCAGTTGTCTTGCCACGATGCTGTCGGGGAGGTTTTCGGGATTAATCAGTTTCATGGCAGCCGGATTGTTTCCGACGAGTTGTCTTCTGCCGATGGTGTCGAGCAGATGTTCGGAGATGGCACCGAGGGCGTTAGCCTCGAAGTATACATTTCCTGTTTTTCTTGCCGTTATGTAGCATTCTACAAGTAGTTCAAACTCTTGTTGTCTTATATCTTCGGGAGATTTTTTTCTGAGTATACCGCCTGATCCGATGTTGTAGATATAGTTAAGGTATTGTGCCGTATCTGAGGCGATAATGCTTTTGTTGATGCGTTCGATGGCATTTGCCGAGTGTTTATGTTGACCTATATAATAGTAATAGGTAGACACGACAATTTCCATTTCGCTTTCGGCATACACCATGCGTTTAGTGAGATGTGGGGTGAGAGCCGAAGGTTCTTCCATAATTCTTCTGCGACGCGAGATGGCCTTTTCGCGAAAGTCGTAGAAGAGTCTGTTAGCCGACATTCTTTGGCACAGTCGCATCATCTGTATGTCAGCCACGAGCAGTTCCACCTGGTTGGTGGTATGAGTGGCCACTGTCATGAGTAAGCTGTCGGCTTTTTCGTATTCCATATTTGCGATAAAGACAAAAGCCATATTGTTTAAGGCTTCAGCTTTTCCGTCGCTATAGTTTTGTGAATTGTCGTAAGCCTTTTTGGCGTAAAAGAATGTTGAGTCGAGGTTTTTGTATCGGAAGGCATAGGCAGTCTCATTCAGTTTGTCGATATATTGCGTATGTGGATTGTTATTGTCACGACAAGCTGAAAGCGACAAGAGGCACAGCACACCGAAAAGGAATGTGCCAATGCCTCTTGAAATATTTTTCTTATGCACGTTGTTATGCATGCCGACCATTAAGCGCGGGCTTTGGCGATGTATCCTAAGGCCTCACGGCATTTGTCGGTGACAGCTTGCCAGTTGCCAGCAGCCACGACATCTTTCGGGAAGAGCTTAGATCCCATACCCACACAGAACACACCGGCCTTTATCCATGAGGTCAGGTTTTCTTCGTCGGGTGACACACCACCGGTGACCATCAGCTTCGACCATGGCATAGGAGCCATGAGTCCCTTGACGAGTTTTGTTCCGAGTACATCGCCTGGGAATATCTTGCAGAGGTCGCATCCTGTTTCTTGTGCTGCCCCTACTTCAGACACACTGCCGCAGCCAGGTGTGTAAGGAACGAGTCGGCGGTTGCAGATTTTTGAAATCTCGGGATTAAACAGCGGTCCTACCACGAAGCAGGCTCCGAGCTGAATGTAGAGAGCTGCGGTGGCGGGGTCTACTACAGAACCTACTCCCAATGCCATTTCCGGACATTCCACAGCAGCGAATTTCACTACTTCCTCAAACACTTCGTGGGCGAAGTCGCCTCTGTTAGTGAACTCAAACGCACGGACACCGCCGTCGTAACATGCCTTTACCACCTTCTTTGCCACTTCGGCATCTTTGTGGTAGAATACGGGCACCATGCCAGTCTCGCCCATTTTTGCGAGTACTGCTATCTTGTCAAATCTTGCCATTTTTCTTTATCTGTTAATATATTGTAGGGAGAGGAGTCTTATCTCTGAACTCGTCCTGAAGCGTCGCCGCCAGCGAGGGCCTCTACTTCCTCGCGGCTCACCATGTTGAAGTCGCCAGGGATGGTATGCTTGAGTGCTGATGCAGCCACGGCAAACTCCAAGGCCTTGCCCTGATTGTCGGGATAAGTGAGGAGACCGTGGATAAGACCACCGGAGAATGAGTCGCCACCGCCTACACGGTCGATGATAGGCATGATGTCGTAGTGCTTGCTCTGATAGAACTCCTTGCCGTTGTAGATGAGAGCCTTCCAACCGTTGTGGGTGGCAGAGAGCGATTCGCGGAGTGTGGAAACGACATACTTGAATCCGAATGTCTCCATCATGCCTTTGAAGATGCCGTAATATCCCTCGGCATCGGTCTTTCCGCCCTCAACGTCGGCCTCAGGCTTGAAGCCAAGACAGAGCTGCGCATCTTCCTCGTTGCCAATGCATACGTCAACATACTTCATGAGAGGCTTCATGATGCTCTGAGCCTTCTCTGAAGTCCAAAGCTTCTTGCGGAAGTTCAGGTCTACAGACACAGTCACTCCGTGACGCTTGGCAGCCTCGCAAGCCAGACGTGTGAGCTCTGCTGCCTTGTCGCTGATGGCAGGTGTGATACCGCTCCAGTGGAACCAGTCGGCACCTTCCATAATCTTGTCGAAATCAAAGTCGCTGGCGTCGGCCTCGGCGATAGAGCTGCCCGCACGGTCGTAAATCACCTTTGAAGGACGCATGGAAGCACCTGTCTCAAGATAATAGATACCTACGCGGTTTCCACCACGGGCTATAAACTCGGTGTTGACACCAAACTTGCGCAGTGCGTTGACTGCACACTGGCCAATCTCATGCTTTGGAAGTTTAGACACGAAATAGGCATCGTGGCCATAATTGGCACAACTAACCGCTACGTTAGCTTCACCGCCTCCATATACTACGTCAAAGTACTCACTCTGAACGAATCTTTTCTGTCCTGGTGAAGACAGACGGAGCATTATTTCTCCTAATGTTACTACTTTAGCCATTTCTTTTCTTTTTTGCTAATTTTGTTGTTGTAGATTACTTTATTATTGTTTGTGAGCGCAAAAATAGTACAATTTTCTGAAACTACGAAAAAAAAACGGCAAAATCTTCACATTTTTGCAAAATATTGCACTGTGCATTCGCACAATTCAAGAAAATATGGTAATTTTGCACAATCTTTTAAGCATTAATCAAAATAATGACTACAGAAAAAATCAGAATAAAGGACGTTGCAGAGCTTGCTGGTGTGTCGGTAGGCACTGTGGATCGTGTGCTCCACAATCGCCCAAACGTTTCGGAAGACGCAAGGAAGAAAGTGGAAAAGGCATTGAAGGATATGGACTATCACCCGAATGTCTATGCCAGTGCCTTGGCTTATAACAAAAAATACACTTTCTGTTGTATCATGCCGAAACATGTCTCGGAAGCTTACTGGGAGGAAATTGAAGAGGGGGCTATGGCTGCAAGAGACAAAAGGAGGGATTTTCACGTAAATGTGAAGATGTACTACTACAGACGATACGATATCGACACTTTTGTAAAGGTCACTGAACAATGTTTAAAGGACAAGCCTGACGGGGTGGTCGTGGTGCCTGCAAGACTGCAGGAGACGCAAATCTTCACCGACAGGCTACATGCCGCCTCTATACCATTCATACTGCTTGACTCATATATGCCAGACCTGCGCCCACTGTCGTTTTTCGGACAAGACTCGTTCTGCAGCGGATATTTTGCAGGAAGAATGCTTATGCTTATCGCTAAAGGGCAAAAGCAGATAATGCTTATGAAACAGATGAAAAACGGAAACGTGGCCAGCAAGCAGCAGGAAAACAGGGAAACTGGATTCAGACACTACATGCACGACCATTTCCCCGATATAAATATAATAGAGGTGAACTTGCCACTCGACGTGGAAAGAGAAAAGTATGACGACATACTCGAAGAATACTTCACTACACACCCGGACACATACAACTGCATAACGTTTAACTCAAAGGCACACATCGTGGGGGATTTCCTGTTGAGAACAAACAGAAGAGATGTGCAGATAATGGGATATGACATGGTGGAGAAAAACGCAAACTGCCTGAAGCTGGGTTCTATTTCGTTTCTGATTGCCCAGCACGGATATATGCAGGGATACTCTTGTATAGAAACTCTTTTTGAGGCTATTGTGCTGAAAAAAAAGGTGAACCCCGTAAACTATGTGCCAATAGAACTGCTGACAAGGGAAAACGTGGAATTCTACAGGAGAACGCAATTGTGACTTATGATACAATCGATTATATTTAACTCGTAAAAATAAAACTACAATGGAAAAAACTTATCTAAAAATCAACAAGGCTGACTCGGTGGTGGTTTGTCTGCAACCGATGAAAAAAGGCGAGACAATCGAAACTGACGGAAAAAGCGTAACACTGCTACAAGACACTCCTGCAGGACACAAGGTTCTCTTGAATGACGTTAAGGCCGGGGAAGACATCATCAAGTATGGATACCCGATAGGACATGCAAAGCAAGACCTAAAAGCTGGAGAATGGGTGAACGAAAACAATCTGAAGACTAACCTCTCTGGAACTCTTTCATACACCTACCAGCCCGTGGACAACAAACTCGACATTGCAGACGAGAAACGTACTTTCATGGGATATAGACGCAAAAACGGTGATGTGGGTACAAGAAACGAGATATGGATTGTGCCCACCGTGGGATGCGTCAACGGCATAGCTGAAAGACTGGCCGCACAACTTAGAACTGAGACTGGATGCGAAGGCATAGACTCTGTATACGCCTGGCACCACAACTACGGATGTTCACAGCTTAGCGGTGACCACGAAAATACAAGAAACATACTTCGCGACATTGTATTACACCCAAACGCAGGAGCTGTGCTCGTAGTGGGGCTAGGATGTGAAAACAACCAGCCAGAACTCTTTGAACAACTGCTCGGTGACTACGACCATGACCGCATAAAATTTCTTGTCACACAGAAAGTAGAAGGCGACGAGGTGGAAGCCGGAATGGACATACTTCGCCATCTCTACTCCATAGCACGCGAAGACAGGCGTGAACCTCTGCCGGTAAGCAATCTGCGCATTGGCCTGAAATGTGGCGGAAGCGATGGATTCAGCGGCATCACTGCCAATCCGCTCGTTGGCGAGTTCAGCGACTGGCTCGTGGCACAGGGTGGCACTACCATACTCACCGAGGTGCCTGAGATGTTTGGAGCCGAAACCATACTCATGAACCGCTGTAAGACTCCAGAACTGTTTGAACAGACTGTCGACATGGTAAACAGTTTTAAGGAGTACTTCCTCAGCCACGGAGAACCAGTAGGCGAGAACCCGTCGCCTGGCAATAAGGCTGGAGGAATATCTACACTTGAAGACAAAGCCCTCGGATGCACACAGAAGTGCGGCAAGGCAATGGTGAGCGGTGTGCTGAAATATGGCGAGAGACTCCAGAACAACGGTCTGAACCTGCTCTCTGCCCCAGGCAACGACCTTGTGGCTTCCACGGCGCTCGCATCGGCAGGATGCCATATCGTACTCTTCACCACAGGCCGCGGAACGCCATTCGGCACCTTCGTTCCAACAATGAAGATAGCCACCAACCCCACACTCGCATCACGAAAGCCAAACTGGATAGACTTCAGTGCCGGACAACTCGTGGAGGGAAAGACCATGGACCAGCTCCTTCCCGAATTCATCGACAAGATCATAGCAGTGGCAAGTGGCGAAAAAGCCCGTAACGAGATCAACGACTATCGTGAAATATCGATATTCAAAAACGGAGTAACGCTCTAGAAACATTATTTTTTGAAAATTGAAAAAGAAGGGAATCATAGCTATAAGCCCGCTCATTGTGTTTGTGTTCCTCTATCTTGTCACTTCTATTGTGGCAGGAGACTTTTATAAGGTACCGATAACAGTGGCATTCATGATAGCCTCCATCTATGCAGTGGTCATAGGTGGAGGCATTCCACTTTCACGACGAATAGACATCTTCAGCCGTGGGGCAAGCACCTCAAACATGATGCTCATGATATGGATATTCATACTTGCAGGAGCATTCGCCAACACAGCGAAGGTCATGGGGTGTGTGGATGCAACCATAAACCTTACACTCACCTTGCTCCCGGCAAACATGCTTCTTGCCGGATTGTTTCTTGCGGCTTGTTTCATATCGCTGTCAATAGGCACCAGCGTCGGAACTATCGTCGCACTTACTCCAATAGCGGCAGGCTCGGCAGAATCGCTCGGAATGAGCGTGCCAATGATGACTGCCGTGATTGTCGGAGGGTCGTTCTTCGGCGATAACCTCTCGTTCATCCCCGACACCACCATTACCGCCACAAGCACACAGGGATGCAAGTTGAGCGACAAGTTTCGGGTGAACGCCTTTCTTGCTTTCCCCGCAGCCTTTTTAGTACTTTGCCTCTACGCTTTCATGGGCAGCGGGATAACCTCCGACTACAACCCACAAAACATCGACATTATAAAGGTAATGCCTTATATCATAGTGCTGCTGACAGCATTGTTCGGTATGAACGTGACAGCTGTACTTACATTAGGCATCATTCTGACAGGAGTGATTGGCATGTGCTCTGGATGCTTTGACGTTTACGGATGGTTTAAGGCCATGGGCGACGGCATCATAGGTATGGGAGAACTCGTGATTGTGACCATGATGGCCGCAGGCATGCTTGAACTGATAAAAGAACGCGGAGGAATAGACTTCATCATAAAGGTGCTTACAAGACACGTAAACGGGAAACGGGGTGCAGAACTGTGCATCGCCACTCTCGTGGCTGTGGTGAATGTCTGTACGGCAAACAATACCGTGGCAATACTTACCGTTGGACAGCTGTCGAAGAAAATAGGCGACAGATTTGGAGTTGACAACCGTAAGTGCGCCAGCATACTCGACACAATGTCGTGTTGTGTGCAAGGGGTAATACCCTATGGAGCACAGCTGCTCATGGCGGCCGGGCTTGCAGAGATCAACCCCATCAGCATCATGCCTTATCTATACTATCCGCTCACAATAGGTATTATAACAATACTTGCCATACTTCTCCGATATCCTCGAAGATATTCATAATTATTACACCATGGAACTGACAGAAAGAAACTTCATACGACTGCTATGCTGCGGCATATTCGGCTCAGACGACACAATAGAGCCCATGTCTTACTGGAAGTGGCAACGATTGTTTCGGATGTCGCTAAATCATGGTGTATCAGCTCTCGTTTACGACGGAATAGAGAATCACAACGGCGACTTCGGAATGAACATTCCTGACGATATCAGGGACTCATGGAAGACGAACGTAAAGGAGATTGAACAATTCAGCCGTAATACTACAGGAAGTACTGCAAACCTGATAAGGCAGTTTCAGAAAGACCAACTGCGTCCTATTATACTCAAGGGTGCTTCGATGGCTACCCTCTACCCCACTCCTGAACATCGCACCGGAGGCGACTGCGACATACTGTTCCTGTATGAACCACAGGCGGCAAAGGCCGACGAATGGGTCAGGGCAAACGCTTCGCGAGTGGAACAAAAAGACAACTATACGCTCGCATATCTTTGGGACGGTATGATGGTGGAAAACCACAGGCAGATGTCGAGACTGACAAACATCTGGCTAAACCGCCGCCTTCAGAATATAATTGATAAGGAGACAAGATGCTGCGACTCTACCTACGTGTATATCGGCGACATTCGAGTGGAAACGCCATCACCTACACTCAGCCTGCTAATGGAACTGGTGAGAATAGCGCGATATATAGTGAACGACGGCTTGAAACTGAAACAGCTCGTAGACTTAGGAGTCATGCTCAGAACCATAGGGGCAAAGGTGGACTTCGTGAAGTTGCAAAACTGGATAGACATGCTTCACATGCAAAAAATCACAACCATGGAGGGAACGCTGCTAATGACACTATTCGACTTCACTGACGACGAGCTGCCATTCTTCAATCCACGCCTATCGTCAGACGCCACCATGCCAACCACCGACCTGCTCACCTTTAATGGCAAGACACCCAACGAATGGTATTTCACCCAAGGCACCGACATCTTTGTAAGTTCAAGAAATCCAAAAGCACTGATGTGGCATATTAGCCGCGCAGCACGCTATTTCCGTTACTACCCATTAGAAGTGACCACAAGCTTCATTCATAGTTTCTCGCATTCTTTGTCGCATATTGAGGAGTGAGCAGAGTGGAGAAAGGGGGAAGATAAATGGAAAATGACAAAAATAATGGAAACAAATAAAAAAAATAGGAGAAAAGTTTGGTGGATAGGAAAAAAGTTAGTACCTTTGCACCCGCAAAACTGAAAGGTGACGCGCTTGTAGCTCAGTTGGTAGAGCACCTGACTCTTAATCAGGGTGTCCAGGGTTCGAGCCCCTGCAGGCGTACATTAAACAGCAAGATCCTTTCGAATGCGCTTGTAGCTCAGTTGGTAGAGCACCTGACTCTTAATCAGGGTGTCCAGGGTTCGAGCCCCTGCAGGCGTACATCAAACAAAAACATTACGGAGCGCTTGTAGCTCAGTTGGTAGAGCACCTGACTCTTAATCAGGGTGTCCAGGGTTCGAGCCCCTGCAGGCGTACTAATCACGATGTGATGGCTGCATCCGATGGTGATGTCAGCCATCTGTTCGTTTTTTAGGGATTTACACAATTCCTTTATACCTTTATTAAGAATCAATACATTAATAAAAGAATGGATTACAACAATAACGACAATTCTTTTTCAATGATAACAGACATCGACGGCGACTTTTCTGACTTGAATAACGCTGAGATGCCACAAACGGTGCCTTTGCTCGTGACAAGAAACTTAGTGCTGTTTCCGGGCATCGTGACGTCTATCATCATTGCAAGGTCCAAAAGTGTAAAACTGATAAAAAAATGTGAACACACTCATGAAATCATCGGTGTGGCTCCACAATATGACTCCTATATCGAAAATCCTACAAGACAAGACATTTTCGACTTCGGTGTCTATGCGAGAATCGTGAAGGTGTTCGAATTGCCAGGAGGAAATCTTAGCGCTATCATTCAGGGACTTGGAAGACTTCGTATCAACGACATTGTTAACGAGAACCCTTACCTTATAGCCAACGTGAACAATGCTCCCGAAACAATAGAATACTCCAAAGACAAAGAGTTTAGTGCTGCCGTTGACGACCTTAGGAAGAGAACCGTAAAATATATACGTCTGAACGAGGATATTCCTGACGAGGCATTGTTCTCCGTCAGCAACATGAAAAATAATATCATTTTCATCAACCACCTCTGCACCAGCATGCCATTTGACTTCAACATCAAAATGGAGTTTTTAAGAGAGGACTCTCTCAAGGAAAGATTGTTTGGACTAATGCGCATTATCGGTAAAGAGCTGAAACTTCAGGAACTGAAACGTGACATCCTGCAGAAAACACGTGATGACATCGACGCACAACAGAGGAATTACTTCATAAAACAACAGATAAAAAATCTGCAGGCGGAAATGAACGAAGGTAGTCATTCTGATGACTACATAACACTCATGGAAAAGATTTCAAACAAAAATCTACCAGAGAACGTTGAAAACATCTTTTTGAAAGAAGCTGACAAACTCGAACAGATGAGTCCGCAAACGCCTGACTACAACGTGCAACTAAACTACCTTGAAACGGTGGCTTCTTTGCCTTGGGGAGTTTATACCAACGACGACCATAACCTCACAAGGGCAAAGAAAGTGCTTGACAAGGCGCATTATGGCATGGAAAAGGTGAAGGAACGAATACTGGAATACATTGCTGTGCTCTGTCTGCGCAACGACCTGAAATCGCCCATCCTCTGCCTGTATGGACCTCCTGGCGTGGGAAAGACAAGTCTCGGCAAAAGCATTGCTGACTCACTCAAAAGAAAATATGTGAGAATTTCACTCGGTGGACTTCATGACGAGTCAGAGATAAGAGGACACAGACGTACGTATATCGGAGCAATGCCAGGAAGGATAATCAAAAGTCTGCAAAAAGCTGAAACGTCCAACCCCGTCATCATTCTTGACGAAATAGACAAGGTGACACAAAACACCATCAATGGAGACCCAGCATCAGCATTGCTTGAAGTGCTCGACCCCGAACAGAACAACACCTTCCACGACAACTATCTCGACATGGATTTCGACCTCTCTAAAGTGTTGTTCATAGCCACAGCCAATGACCTCAACACCATACCACGTCCGCTGCTCGACAGAATGGAGATAATAGAGGTGTCGGGATATATCACCGAAGAGAAATATGAAATTGCAAAACGACACCTCATACCAAAAGAGATTGAGGCATGCGGACTAAAACGCAATGGCAAAATCACATTTACCAAACCTGCCATAGAAAGCGTAATAGAGCAATACACCCGAGAAAGCGGAGTGAGACAGCTCGACAAAATGATAAACAAAGCATTGAGAAAAATGGCATTAAAGTATGCCACAGACGGTGTGATGCCTGCAAAGGTGACTCCATCAGAACTTGAAGACTTGCTCGGCAAGCCTCCTTACTACCGTGACATATATCAGGGCAATGCATATGCTGGAGTGGTGACTGGATTGGCTTGGACAAGTGTCGGCGGGGAAATCCTCTTCATTGAAACAAGCCTAAGCAAGGGCAAAGGCTCAAAACTAACACTCACAGGAAATCTCGGAGACGTAATGAAGGAGTCGGCTATGCTGGCACTGGAATATGTAAAGGCTCATGCCGACAGCCTAAAGATTGACTACCGCATTTTCGACTGTTATAACATACACATTCATGTGCCGGAGGGAGCTACTCCAAAAGACGGCCCGTCGGCTGGTATAACCATCGCAACTTCCATAGCCTCAGCACTGACACAAAGAAAGGTAAGAGAAAAAGTGGCGATGACTGGAGAGATAACTCTCAGAGGAAAGGTGCTGCCCGTAGGGGGAATAAAGGAAAAAATACTCGCGGCAAAAAGAGCTGGCATAAAACATATCATGCTCTGTCAAGACAACAAAAAAGACGTTGAGGAAATACCTGAGAAATATCTCGAGGGAGTGACTTTCCATTTCGTGGAAGACGTGAAGGACGTATGGGACTTTGCTTTGACAAACGTGAAAGTTGACAATCCGCAAGAATTTGAAATCTTCGATACTACAGACGACGAGAAAAAGTCAGAATAAATGATTGAAGTAACAGAAAAAAAGCAAATGAAATTTGAATTACAACATACCGACCCGAATTCTGACGCAAGGGCTGGACTTATCACCACTGCCCACGGACAGATAGAGACTCCGATATTCATGCCCGTTGGTACTTGCGGAAGCGTGAAGGGGGTGCATTTCGAGGAATTGAAAAAACAGGTGAAAGCCCAGATTATTCTCGGAAACACCTATCACCTATATCTCAGACCTGGACTTGACATAATCAAAAGGGCTGGAGGTTTACATAAGTTTAACGGATGGGACCGCCCGATACTTACCGACTCTGGAGGATTCCAGGTGTTCTCTCTCACCGGAATAAGAAAACTCAAAGAGGAAGGATGTGAATTCAGATCTCATATTGATGGGTCGAAACATTTCTTCACACCTGAAAACGTAATCGACACTCAACGTGTGATAGGGGCTGACATCATGATGGCATTCGACGAATGTCCGCCGGGCGATAGCGACTATCAATATGCGAAAAAAAGCCTGGCTCTCACACAAAGATGGCTCGACAGGTGTATAAAACAGTTTGACAATACCAAACCACTCTATGGATATGAGCAGACTCTCTTCCCTATCGTACAGGGATGCACATTCAAAGACCTTAGGCAAGACGCTGCAAAACATGTGGCTGACAAAGGGGCTGACGGTAATGCCATAGGCGGACTCGCTGTCGGTGAACCTACGGAGGTGATGTACGAGATGATTGAAGTGGTGAACGAAATACTGCCAAAAGACAAACCGCGATACCTCATGGGAGTGGGTACTCCACAAAACCTTCTCGAAGCCATAGAACGCGGAGTGGACATGTTCGATTGCGTCATGCCTACAAGAAACGGACGTAACGCCATGCTTTTCACCTACAATGGTACCATCAACATACGCAACAAAAAATGGGAAGACGACTTCTCGCCCATCGACCCCGACGGATGCGACGTAGACCTCGTCTATACCAAGGCTTATCTCCATCACCTTTTCAAGGCACAGGAACTGCTGGCTCTGCAGATTGCAAGCATCCACAATCTCGCATTCTATCTGCGACTCGTGGGAGATGCCCGCAGACATATCGTGGCAGGAGACTTCACACATTGGAAAAAAACGGTGGTGGATAATTTAGGTAAACGTATATAATAGCTTGATGACATGAAAGTTATAAAAAACAAGAGATTATGGTTGAAGCTTAGGAAGACTGCAAGGGCCATCAAAAAAGTGATTAGCCCAGTTGCAAGTGTGATGGCTTTTTTCAATCCCTTCAGGTACATCAAGAGGATGGACCGGTATATTATTGGCAAGTTTATCGGTACTTACATCTATTCAATTATTCTCATCATCTCTATTTCCATAGTGTTTGACGTAAATGAGAATCTTGCCAAGTTCACAACCAATCATGCTCCGCTGCGTGCCATAGTGTTTGACTATTATGCCAACTTCGTACCGTATTTTGCAAACCTGTTCAGTCCGCTATTCGTATTCATTGCTGTAATATTCTTCACGTCAAAGTTAGCCGGCAATTCTGAAATCATAGCAATGCTGGCTTGCGGCATGAGTTTTAAAAGACTTCTCAGACCATATATGATTTCGGCAGCCCTCATTTCCATACTAAATTTCACCTTAGGAGCTTACGTGATACCAAAGGGCACCGTAATAAGACACGATTTCGAGTCGCTCTACAAAAACAACAAGAAGAAAACATCGGCTTCTAACGTACAACTGCAGGTAGGCAAGGGAGTGATAGCATACATACAACAATACGACGACGTGTCTAAAACCGGCTACGGATTCTCGCTCGACAAGTTTGAGAATAAAAAACTCGTAAGCCACATGACTGCCAACGTGATAAAATATGACACAATATCCGACAACAGGTATCAGTGGCGTGCCGTAAACTACAAAATACGCACGTTGAAAGGCATGAGAGAGCAAATAAAAACAGGAGCCGAGATTGATACGATGATAATGATGGAACCCATGGACCTCGTGTTCAGTAAAGGACAGCAGGAAACATTCACCAGTCCGGAACTACTGCGTTACATATCAAAACAGAAAGACAGGGGGTCGAGCAACGTCGTACAGTACGAAGTGGAATATCACAAGCGAATAGCTTCTTGTTTCGCATCTTTTATACTTACCATCATCGGAGCCAGCCTCTCTGCAAGGAAACGAAAAGGTGGAATGGGACTCTACCTTGGCATAGGAATGGCACTGAGTTTCTCATACATCTTGCTACAGACCGTAAGTTCTACATTCGCCATAAATGCTGACACACCACCAGTACTGGCAGCATGGATACCAAACTTGCTATATTTCGCAATTGCATATTATTGTTACAAGAAAGCACCAAACTAATGAAATTTGAAGATACATATCTTAACGACAACATCCTTGACGCGTTGTATGACATGAGATTCGAAGAATGCACTCCGATTCAGGAAAGATGCATACCAGAGATTCTCAACTACCACGACCTCATAGGCATAGCACAGACTGGCACAGGAAAGACTGCCGCCTACTTGCTTCCAATACTCAGCATGCTTGACGATGGAGGCTACCCCAAAGATGCCATCAACTGTATTATCATGTCGCCCACAAGAGAACTGGCTCAACAGATAGACCAAGCCATGCAGGGATTCGGATACTATCTTAACGATACCAGCAGCGTGGCTGTTTATGGAGGTAACGACGGAACAAGATACGACCAGGAAATGAAAAGCCTCAGACTCGGAGCGGATGTGGTGATTGCTACACCAGGGCGACTGCTCAGTCATATCAAAATGGGAAACGTTGACCTTAGTAAAGTAAGTTTCTTTGTGCTTGACGAAGCAGACCGAATGCTCGACATGGGATTTAGCGACGACATTATGCAAATAGAAAAACTGCTTCCCAAAGATAGACAGACAATAATGTTCTCGGCCACCATGCCAAAAAAAATACAACAACTGGCAAAATCAATACTACACAACCCCGTAGAGGTGAAAATAGCCGTAAGTAAGCCAGCTGAAAAAATCAGACAGATGGCTTACGTTTGCCACGACCAACAAAAAGAGGGAATAATAAGACATCTGTTTAAAGACAACAAAATGAAACGGGTGATACTTTTTTCCGGAAAAAAAGACAAGGTAAAGGAAATCACAAGACAACTACAAAAAATGGGGGTCAACTGCTGCCAAATGCATAGCGACCTCACACAACAGGAACGAGACAATGTTATGCTTGAGTTTAAAGCAGGACAAAAAGACGTGCTTGTGGCTACAGACATCGTGGCTCGCGGCATTGACATTGACGATATACAGATGGTCATCAACTATGATGTGCCGAGGGATTGCGAAGACTACGTACACAGAATAGGCAGAACGGCTCGTGCCGACCGCGACGGCGAGGCTATAACAATAGTAAACGAAAACGACATGTATCGATTCGGGCTAATTGAGCAGTTTATTGGGAAAAACATAGAAAAACTTAAAATACCCGAAGAACTCGGTGATGCTCCCGATTATAATCCTGTAAGGCATCACAAACCAAGAAAAAACGGTAAGCCTAAGGAAAAAAGCAATAAAAATATGACAAGGAAGAAAAAAACACACTCAAAGAAACAAAAAGATAAGCCTCAAAAGAAAAAAAATGAAGAATAAATTTGCAAGTTTCGTTTTTTTTACCTAACTTTGCAGAGGTTTTTGATATGAAGGGAAAAACAACGTCTTATGACTTGTTTTCATAGTTACATAACAACAACCAATTTCCATTTTACAGACATTTAGAAAAAAAACATATACACAATATTAATATATATGTATACAAAAGAAGAATTAGAATCAATGGACAATGCCCAATTGGTGGGCATAGCCAACAGCCTTGGAGTAAAAGTGTCACAAAACGACGAAAAAGAATCTGTCATATACGCTATACTCGACAAAGCTGCGGAAGACTCGGCGGCTAACAACACCGAGACACCAAAAAGAAAAAGAACACGTATCGCCAAAAAAGAAAAAGACAAGGTATATACCGTGAACGGTATTGAAGGTGAAAATTATGACGTCCCAAAAGGAATGACAAAAGACGTCAAACAACAACTTTTCAACGACGAACCGGCGGTTGAGACTGAGGAAAAAGCTACAGAGACAAAAACTCCTAAGAAAAGAGGAAGAAAATCTAAAGCAGAAAAAGCTGCTCTTGAAGCAGCAAAACAGGCTGAAGAGGCTGGACTGATTGATCCTCAACCTCAGGATGAAACTCAGACTAATGACGAAACGGCTCCTCAAACACAAGACGACATCGTAGATACAACGGTCAATAACGAGGAAAACGTTGACAACGTTGAAGACAACAATGTCAGCGTGCCTGAGGCTAACCTTGATAACAACAATACGGAAGAGGTGGACAACTCTACCATAGAATTGCTGAAAGAGCAACTTAACCACAACAACGATTCCGACAATAACACCCCCGAGACAGAAGCTCCGACGGAAGACGAAGTATGGGAAGGCGACCCTGCTGACGGCACTGACTTTATCGTGGTTTATGACCTGCCAATAGAAGACTATGAGGCAATACCACAACTTGACATGTTCGACCGACCACTCATGCAGCAGGAAACAATAAATTCGGAACCTCAGGATATTAACCCAATAGACGATTGCCAACAAGAGGAAGAACAATTCGACTTTGCCGACATCGTCAGTGGTAACGGAGTATTGGAAATCATTACAGACGGATACGGATTTTTACGATCAAGCGATTATAACTACTTGTCATCACCAGACGACATCTATGTTTCACCACAGCAAATAAAGAAATACGGACTAAAGACCGGAGATGTCGTTGACTGCCAAGTGCGTCCTCCACACGAAAATGAAAAATATTTCGCCCTTAGCACCGTAAACAAGATTAACGGACGCAACCCATCGGAAGTGCGCGACAGAGTGTCGTTCGAACATCTCACCCCACTCTTCCCAGAAGAAAAGTTCAACCTCTGTGGCGACCGAGCTACCACAAATCCAAGCACACGCATAGTAGACCTCTTCTCTCCCATAGGAAAAGGACAGCGTGCCCTTATCGTAGCACAGCCTAAGACTGGTAAGACTATTCTCATGAAAGATATCGCAAATGCCATTGCTGCAAACCACCCTGAGGCTTACCTGATGATGTTGCTCATCGACGAACGCCCTGAGGAGGTTACAGACATGAGCCGTACCGTTAATGCAGAGGTAATAGCTTCCACTTTTGACGAACCGGCAGACAGACATGTGAAAATTGCGGGCATCGTGCTCGAAAAAGCAAAGAGAATGGTTGAATGTGGACATGACGTGGTCATTTTCCTCGACTCTATCACACGTTTGGCAAGAGCATACAATACTGTAAGTCCTGCAAGCGGAAAAGTGCTTACAGGTGGTGTCGACGCCAACGCCTTGCAAAAACCCAAGCGTTTCTTCGGTGCGGCCCGTAACATCGAGAATGGTGGTTCGCTCACCATCATAGCAACGGCTCTTATCGATACCGGCTCAAAAATGGACGAAGTCATATTCGAGGAATTCAAAGGTACCGGTAACATGGAACTTCAGCTCGACCGCATGCTCAGCAACAAGCGCATCTTCCCAGCTGTCAACCTCGTACAATCAAGCACAAGACGCGACGACCTGCTACACGATGCCGCTACTCTTAAGCGACTGTGGATAATGAGAAACTTCCTCAGCGAAATGAACCCTATAGAGGCTATGAACACCGTTAGGGAGAGACTGCTAAGAACAAGAAACAACGAAGAATTTCTCCTGTCAATGAACGATTGATAACAATACGAGACTCTACACACACAATATTCACTATTGTCGACTGTAGAGTCTCGTGTCATAAACTCTTATTTTCCTTAACTTCATATAATTGAACACAAGCGATATTTCTTGCCCTATGACTTTGCATAATGTATTAATCGCACTCGGTTCAAACACTGGCAACCGACAAGGTAATCTATCAGAAGCCTTGGTGAAATGTAAGGACTTCATACAGACAAACAGGCTTTCTCCCGTTATAGAGACAAAACCCATAGGACATACAAACAACCCTTATCTCAACCAGTTGTTTTCCGGAACAACATCTCTCACACTCGAAAAACTCTTGGACAACACCAAAAGTATTGAAAACGAAATGGGACGAGACCGCAGCAATAGGGGAAACGTGGTCATAGACATCGATATCATGCTCTACGACCAGCAGAAACTACACATCACAGACTGGGAACGAGACTATTTAAAACAATTACTGACACAATTACAGACAGAACTATGAAAACAAGACTTCTTCTTTTTCTTATAGTGATATTTACAAACATCATCAAAGTTAATGCACAACAAGGTGATGTATGCTTCAACGATTATTTTACTGACAACACCTTGCGCCTCGACTACATTTTCGCTGGCGACACATCACGCCAACTCATCTTCGTAGACGAATTGGTAAAAGTGAAAGGATGGTATGGACGGCGGAAGCGTTTGGAACTACTACCATATGAAGGCAACGGACAGATAACACTTACAGACAAAGCCTCCGGTAAGACCATCTATCGACATTCCTTCTCAACACTGTTTCAGGAATGGTTATCAAGCGACGAGGCAAAAACCACACCAAAGTCGTTTGAAAACGTTTTCCTCGTGCCATTCCCAAAATCTACTGTTGACGTAAAAGTTGAACTCTTCGACTTTCACCGTAAGGTAAGTTCTACCCTCACCCATACAATAGACCCCAACGACATACTTATACGAGAAATCCAACGCCCCAAAAATCCCATTGTCACCTTGCAGCAGGCTGACGACACAACAAACTGCATACGAATAGCTTACGTGGCGGAAGGTTATAAGAAAGAGCAAATGGACAATTTCATCAACGATGCCAAGATAGCCACAGAGGCTCTGTTCGAACATGAGCCCTTCACTTCAATGAGAGGCTATTTCAATATTGTGTGTGTCGAATCGCCATCTGAAAATGAAGGAACAAGCACTCCACATAAGAAAGACTGGAGAAACACAACCCTCGGGTCACATTTCGACACTTTCTACAGCAATCGTTACCTCACCACCCTACATCTGAAAAAACTACACGATGAACTCGCATGCTCTCCTTATGAGCATATCATTGTCTTGGTAAATACGGAACAATATGGTGGCGGCGGCATCTACAACTCTTATAACCTGTCGTACACCAAAGGAAACAGTTTCAGACCTGTAGTGGTACACGAGTTCGGACACAGCTTCGGCGGACTGGCCGACGAGTATGAGTATGCCGATACCGACCCGATGTATTTTGCCGACACAGAGCCATGGGAGCCAAACATCACAACAAAGGCTGATTTCACTCAGAAATGGCAGAACCTTATCGACAATGGCAAATCATCACTCATAGAGGGAGGTGGATATCAGTCAAAAGGCGTTTGGCGCGGAAATATTGATTGTCGTATGCGAACCAATGAACACAAGGATTTCTGTCCGGTTTGTCAACAAGCTCTGCAAAAACTCATCGACTTTTATGTTAAGTAACTCAACTTTCGAAAATAGACTAAATATTTATACTGACTTCATCGACGATAAAACAAACGTCGATGAAGTTTTTTTTGCAAAAAAACACCACATTATTTGTTCAATACAAAATAAAGCATTACCTTTGCAGTGTGATTGGTTCACCACAGGTGATTAAATGGGAACAGAGTGCGATTCTCTGACAGTCCCGCTGCTGTGATTTGCCTTTATGAGTCAGAACAAAATGTCACTGACAGACAATGTTCGGGAAGACGTTCTGCCTCGGCAATAGTCAGAAGACCTGCCGTCACCAAATTGTTGTTTCATAGCCTTCGAGGAAAAGGCATGAAAAACATTAATTGTTTGAACATGAATTTTAAAGAATGCGCTACCATTAGCGTTGCCTTGTTATGCGTTAAAACGGCATACCCTGCCGACTCCTTGAGAACGCAAAAGATAAAAGAGGTGGTGGTCACTGCTGACAGAACTCGCAGGGCCAACGTCTATGAAACCGTACCTATACAATCGGTTTCTGGCGACGACATCAGGATGACTGGCGTACAGTCGGTTGCTGATGCCGTAAAACGACTTGCCGGGGCAAACGTTAAGGATTACGGAGGCATCGGGGGAATGAAAACCGTTTCGGTGAGAAACCTCGGGGCGCAACACACTGCCGTCAGCTATGATGGTGTGGCGGTCAGCAATACCCAAGCCGGACAGATTGACATCGGACGATTCTCACTCGACAATGTCGGACTGCTTACCATGGCAGTGGGACAAGGCAGTGGGACAATGCAAAGCGCAAGACACTATGCCTCTGCCGCCGTATTGTCTATAGAAACGGAAAGACCTTCTCTTGACACTGGCGACTACAGACTTTCATCGGGTATAGCTATTGGCTCATGGGGACAAGTGAACCCAAAATTGAGATTCTGGAACAAGATAAGTGACAAGACAATGGCCACAATCGACGCCAACTTCATGAGAGCAGACGGAAGATATGGTTTCACGCTCGTTAACGGAAATGAAAAGACTAAGGAACAGAGAAATAACTCTGATATATGTCAATGGCATGTGGAAGGGAATTTGTTTCATTCCTTCAACGACGAAAGCCAACTGGCCGTAAAGGCGTACTTCTACAAATCGGAAAGAGGACTGCCTGGTACAGTGATACTTTACAACAATATATCAAACGAGAGACTCTGGGACGAAAACTTCTTCACACAGGCCTTATATACAAAAAAAATAGGTGAATCATGTAAACTGGCTGTAAGGGGAAAGTATACCCACTCTTGGAACTTATACGAAGATAAAAACGTGAAATATAGTGGTGGCATTCTTCATGAAACTAATAGACAAGACGAATATTATATCTCCTCTACTCTTGGATATAGCCCGGTGGCATGGCTTGAAATGGCTATAGCTGAAGATGTTGCGGCAAACAAACTTAGAACATCAGTGAACGGAAGCCCAAACCCATTTAGGATAACCTCACTAACAGCCTTGGTGACCAAGATGAAGACTGGCAGGCTTACGGCTGAGGGAAACATCGTATTCACCTATGCAAGTGAATCGCTGACAGAAAGCACCAAATATGCTATCACCACTCCAGCCGACAGAAAGAAGATATCGCCTTCGCTCTCTCTAAGCTATAGGCTCCTGCCCGACGACGCTCTCTTCTTTAGGACAATGGTGAAATCGACATTCCGACTTCCAACCTTCAACGACCTATACTATCTTCAGATAGGAAACACATCTTTGAGACCGGAAAACGCAGTCGAATATGGGGCCGGACTGACTTGGAATTCACGGAAGATAGGTGCCGTGAAATATGTCACAGCCACAGTAGATGCATATATCAACAACGTCACTGACAAAATAGTCGCCTTCCCCTCTACTTACATCTGGAAGATGGTCAACTTCGGAAAGGTTAAGGCAAAGGGACTGGATCTTACACTAGGCACACAAATTGACCTTTCTAAGGGATTCTCACTCACAGCTTCAGGCGCAATGACATTACAGGAGGCAAAAGACAAAACGGAAAACAGCCCTACATATAATTCACAACTGCCATACACACCAAAGGTGAGCGGCTCGCTTTCTGCCATATTCTACACTCCGTGGATAAATATTGGATATAGCTCAACCGCACAAGGCAAACGATACTCTATGGCACAAAACACCAACGAATATCTCATGAAGAGTTATATGGAGCATTCGTTGAGTGTTTCGAGGTTGTTACATATAAGCAAGTCTTACGACTTGACATTGCAACTTACAGTCAACAATATCACAAACAAGCAGTATGAGATAATCAAATACTATCCCATGCCAGGAAGAAGCTTTTTGGCTACAGTGATGGTTGAACTCTTTAAAAACAAGAAATAATAATATATATAATCACTTTAATAAATAAAATTAAAAACATGAAATTCAGAAGCTTATTTCTTTCCGCTATATGCGGATTAGCTGTTTCGGCAGCCTTCACTTCTTGTAGTGACGACGACGAGTACGACCCATTTGCCGGAGGTTCAAAGGTTGCTATTCCTGAAAACGTTGGTTATATCCTTAACCAAGGCTCCAGTGGCAAAAACAATGCTAACATCGTATGTTTTGACTGGAAGGCCGACACTCTCAACGTAGACCCCAACACCGAACATGACCTATTCTATCTTCAAAATGGTAAAAGACTGGGCGACACTGCACAGGACATGATCATGTACAATGGTAATCTATATGTCGTAGTCTATGGCTCAAGCTATGTTGCAAAACTCAATCGCGCCGGTGTGGAACAGACACGCAAGCAAATTCCTTCAGAGTACGGACAGCCTCGTTATGCAGTGGCTGAAGATGGTGCCATTTATGTTACATGTATCGGCGGTTACATTTTAAAACTGAGTGCTGACGATCTCTCGGAACTGGGTAAGGTAAAGGTGGGACACACTCCGGAACATATCGATGAGAACGACGGCATTCTCTATGTGGCTCAAGGTAGCAGCTACGATGGTAAGGAAAGCGACAACAGAATAGCCATCGTCAATACAAACAACTTTACCGATGCAGCCGTGAAGTATGTGGACGTAATGCCAAACACACAGGTTGTGGTGGCCAACGACAACTATGTAGCTGTTCAAGGATATGGATACGACTGGACCAACACCCCATTCTGGATATACGATATCAAGAGCGGCAAGGCTATTGATACCGGAGAGTGTTGTACATACGTCACAAAAGTGGAAGGCAGCAATAAGTTCTTCTGTGTCTACGCCAAGACCGACTGGAGCACATACGAGACCCACAACACCTATTTCTACTATGATCCTGCAACCCAGAGCAAGGAAGATATCACCTCAAAGGTGGGCTCAAACGACGAAACTTTACTTAGCTGCACAGTATTTGGTCTCAGCACAGGAAAAGACGGTTCGTACTATATCCTCAACTCGTTCTATTCTTCAGGCAACGGACGCGTGTTCCATGAGACAGACAACTTCCAGCGCCAGCAGGTTTACACCTCATGGGGTCAGAATCCATGCAAGGTAGTTCTTGACAAGTAATGTAGTCCATGAAAGCCAAAATACTAATATCAATATTTTCTATTGTCGCCCTCTTGTCGTGCAATTCCGGAAAGAATTCATATATCACGGCAGGGGGCGACACCCTGCATTTTGACTATTCCAGGCTATTGACCGTTGTCGACTACGGAAAGTACCGCACTGTAGACATTGCCGACCCATGGAAAAAAGGCCGTACTCTGCATCGCTATGTACTCGTCAACGACCCCTCCGTCACCCACCTTCCCAAGGGTACTGTCATTAAGGTGCCCGTAAAAAATGCGATGGTGTTCACTACCGTCCATGCCGCCCTTCTTGCCGACCTTCAGTCGAGTGGTGTCATTAAGGGCATGGCCGATGTGAGATATGTGAAGCGTAAAGACATCAAGGCTCTTGTCGACAGTCATCGTATTCTCGACGTAGGAAACAGCATGGCTCCTGATATAGAGAAAATCATAGACGCCGGTGCCGACTGTGTGTTTGTTTCTCCTTTTGAAAATAGCGGAGGTTATGGTAAGCTCGAAGAGATAGATATTCCTATTATTGAGTGTGCCGACTACATGGAGGTATCTCCCTTGGCAAGGGCTGAATGGATGAAATTCTACGGCATGCTTTGTGGTAATGAGTCGGTGGCCGACAGCTTGTTTTCTGTGGTTGAGAAAAACTATCGTACCCTTGCTTCTTCTGTTGCTCATAATACTGACAAGCCTTCTGTGGTTGTAGACATCCCTTCGAGTAGTGTGTGGTATGTACCTGGAGGTAAAAGCACTATAGGACAGATGGTAGCTGACGCAGGCGGAAGCTACTGCTTTGCTGACGATTCGTCAAGCGGCAGCACGGCGCTCTCCGTTGAGACCGTTCTTGACAAGTGTGCGGATGCAGATATATGGTTGTTTCGCTACGGAGGAGAAAAGAAGACCATTTCCATGATGAAGGAAGACAATAAGGCATTTGAACATATCAAAGCGTTTAAGAATGGAAACGTATGGGGATGTTCCACCGAACGCACCACCTTTTACGAGACCACGCCATTCCGTCCCGACAATCTTCTCCAAGAGTTTATTGCCATCTTCCATCCGGAGTGTCCTTGCGAGATGAAATATTTTGAAAAAATATACAACTGACTATAGTATTCAAATACGATGCGATACGTTACAATCCTTATACTGTCAACGGCATTATTGTTTCTTGCCAACATCCTGTTCGGTTCTGTTAGCATACCCGCAGATGCGGTTATAAATATCCTTTTGGGCAATGAGTCTGAAAAGTCATCATGGAACTATATTGTCGTTGAGTCACGCTTACCACAGGCTATTACGGCATTGCTCTCAGGCATGGCTCTATCTGTCAGCGGTTTGATGCTTCAGACAGCATTCAGAAATCCCCTCGCCGACCCTTCCATCTTCGGCATCAGTAGTGGCGCAGGTCTTGGTGCGGCTTTTGTCATGCTACTCTTTGGTGGCACAATGACAGCCGGCCAAGTGTCGTTTTCCGGTTATGCGGCAGTCTTTTTTGGGGCGTTTTTAGGCGCTATGGCAGTGATGGCAGTCGTTTTTGCCTTTTCGTTGCTTGTAAGAAACAGTGCTATGCTACTCATTGTCGGCATCATGATTGGTTATATCGCATCGTCAGCCATTAGCCTTCTAAACTTTTTCGCCACCGAAGAAGGTGTAAAATCGTATCTTGTATGGGGCTTGGGCAGCTTTGGTGGTGTTTCCATGAGACAGTTACCATTGTTTACCACTGTCACAATCCTCTCTCTCTTGTCGTCGTTGCTTCTTATCAAGCCTTTGAACATTATTCAGCTTGGTCGAAGCTACGCTGAAAACCTTGGAATAAGGACTCATGTGGTGAGAAATTGTCTTCTGGTCATTACCGGTCTTCTCACCGCCGTTGTCACTTCCTTCTGCGGCCCTGTCTCTTTCATTGGCCTTGCTGTACCCCATCTGTCTCGCATGATGATACGTACAAGCCATCATGGCATTCTCATGCCGGTGACCATGCTCACGGGTTCTGTTGTAGCGCTCTTCTGCAACCTTATCAGTACACTGCCATCGTCGGCCGGTCTCATCCCACTCAACGCTATCACCCCAGTCTTGGGAGCACCAGTTGTGATATTTGTCATAATGAGAAAAATGGGAGGTATTGATTAGCTATTATCAAAATTATGAGTAAATATTAGTTGTTTAGAGTTAAAAAATGTAATAAGAAGGTTGTTGTGCTTGGTAGTTTACAAATTATTGACTAATTTTGGCATTGCAAACAAAATACTAAAATTTTGAAACACATTATTATTTCCATATTACTGGTACTGACACCCATGATGTCGGTACAAGCACAAAAAATCACTATGGGCACCTGTGTCACTAAGGACGGAGGTGACTTTAGTGGTGAGATGGTTGCCGGAAAACCTCATGGCAAGGGTAAGACCATATACAAAAACGGCAACTGGTATGAAGGCAACTACGAGAAAGGGAAACGTCAGGGATACGGCATTTACACATTCTTCGACGGTGAGAAATACGAAGGCCAGTGGTTTCAGGACCAGCAACACGGCAAGGGCACTTATTATTTTGCCAACAATAACAAATATGACGGATTGTGGTATCGTGACTACCAGCAAGGCAAGGGTACAATGTATTACTACAATGGCGACAAATATGATGGCGAATGGAAGCTCGACCATCGTGATGGCTATGGCGTATACACATTCGCCGGAGGTGCCTATTACAAGGGATATTGGGCCAACGACCGAAAAAACGGGAAAGGCTATTTCGACTGGGGAGACGGCTCCAGTTATGAGGGTGAATGGAAAGACAACCAGCGCTCCGGTAAAGGTACATTCAAATATGCCGACGGTGACATTTATATCGGACAGTGGATTGATGACATACAAAACGGTCGCGGAATATACAAGTTCAAGAGCGGCGATGTGTATGAGGGAGACTATGTACAGGGAGAGCGCACAGGTTCAGGCATCTTCAAATATGCCAACGGCGACAAGTATGTAGGCCAATTCCACGAAGGCGACAAACACGGACAAGGCACATTGACATGGAAAAATGGTGACCAATATGTAGGGCTGTGGAAAACCGACCGACAGAACGGAAAAGGAGTGCTTACTCTGAAAAGTGGCGATGTGTATGACGGCACTTGGAAAAACGGAAAGCTCAATGGCGAATGTATTATTCGCTTTGCCGACGGTTCGAAGTTCAAAGGTATGTTCAAAGACGGAATACGCCATGGCGCTGCAATAGAGGAAGACAAGGAGGGAAAACGCTTTGAAGGTACATATGTCGACGGCAAACGAGACGGACGCTTTGTAGAAAAAGACCGCAACGGACAGATTACAGCCTCAGGTACCTATCAGAACGGTTGGAGGAATAAAGACAAGAAGTAATAAAAGTAGCAAAACGAAACATAAATAATTAATTTATATAGTTATGATAGTAGATACACTCGACATGTTGAGCCGATATACTGCGCTCAACCCTTTGTTTGCAGATGTCGTTGAATATCTTGAAAACAACGACCTCTGCACTATGAAAGAAGGAAAATATCCAATAAAGGGAGACGACCTCTTCCTAAATCTTACAACAGCGACATCAAAACAGGCCGACACCGCCGTGATGGAGACTCACGACGAAATGGTTGACATCCAGATACCGCTCTCCACCTCTGAGACTTACGGATACACCCCTCGTCGATTCTTGCCGGAAGCAGAATATAATGCAGAGAAAGACATTACAAAAATCCCCAACCTCGTGGCTGACGATTTCATCACATGCCGACCAGGCATGTTTGCCATTTTCTTTCCGCAAGACGGACATGCGCCTTGTATTAGCGAAGAGGAAGGAATACGCAAGGCGATATTCAAAGTGAGAAATGTAAAATAAAGGAGGACTCTCCACAACCTTTTATCCCAAAATCAAATGGAAGAGAAAAAAACTGTCACAAAAAGAAAATCATGCGCGAGCAAAACTAAGGCTCCTGCTAAACCTAAAGCGCCCGAACATATCGGACTGGTAAAAAACGACTCATGGCTCGAGCCTTTTGAAGATGCTATCAGAGGACGTCACGAGCATGCCATATGGAAACTAAACCAGCTGACACGCAACGGGAAAAAGCCTCTGAAGGACTTCGCTACAGGTCATCTGTATTTCGGACTTCATAAGACACCAAGAGGATGGGTGTTCAGAGAGTGGGCTCCAAATGCTACGGAAATTTATCTCATTGGAGACTTCAACAACTGGACCATCGACGAGAAATACAAGTGCAAACGCATTGAAGGCACTGGAAACTGGGAACTCAAACTGCCTTCTAAAGCCATGAAACATGGCGATCTCTACAAAATGAAGGTACGCTGGAACGGTGGCGAAGGCGAACGTATTCCCGCATGGTGCCAACGAGTGGTTCAGGACGACACAACAAAGATTTTCTCAGCACAAGTGTGGAATCCGGAAAAACCATACGAGTGGAAGAAAAAGTCGTTCAAACCTAATAAAAACCCACTGCTCATATATGAGTGCCATGTGGGAATGGCACAAGACGCTGAAAAGGTGGGCTCATACAAGGAGTTTACAGAAAATGTACTGCCTCGAGTTATCGAAGACGGATACAACTGCATTCAGGTGATGGCCATACAGGAACATCCTTACTATGGTTCCTTCGGATATCACGTGAGTTCGTTCTTTGCACCTTCAAGCAGGTTTGGTACACCGGAAGAGCTCAAGGAACTCATCGACACTGCACATAAAAACGGTATCGCCGTCATAATGGATATCGTACACTCGCATGCAGTAAAAAACGAGGTTGAAGGACTGGGAAATCTTGCAGGCGACCCTAATCAGTTCTTCTATCCAGGCGAACGCCATGAGCATCCGGCATGGGATTCTCTCTGTTTTGATTACGGCAAGGACGACGTGCTGCATTTCCTTCTCTCAAACTGCAAGTACTGGCTTGAGGAGTTTAAGTTCGATGGTTTCCGTTTCGACGGCGTCACATCGATGCTTTACTATAGCCATGGCTTGGGCGAGGCGTTCTGTGGCTATGGCGACTATTTCAATGGCCATCAAGACGACAATGCCATATGCTACCTCACCCTAGCCAACAAACTCATCCACGAGGTGAATCCCAACGCCATCACCATTGCCGAGGAAGTGAGCGGCATGCCAGGACTGGCTGCAAAATTTGAGGATGGCGGCTATGGTTTTGACTATCGTATGGCAATGAACATACCAGACTATTGGATAAAGACCATCAAAGAGCTGAAAGACGAAGACTGGAAGCCAAGCTCAATATTCTGGGAGGTGAAAAACCGTCGTGCTGACGAAAAGACCATCAGCTACTGCGAAAGCCATGACCAAGCTCTCGTGGGCGACAAGACAATAGTGTTCCGACTCATTGACGCCGACATGTATTGGCACTTCAAGAAGGGCGACGAGAACTTTATGGCTCACAGGGGTATTGCCCTTCACAAGATGATACGCCTTGTCACTGCAGCTGCCATCAACGGAGGCTATCTGAACTTCATGGGCAACGAGTTTGGCCATCCTGAATGGATAGACTTTCCACGCGAAGGTAATGGATGGAGCTATAAATACGCACGCCGCCAATGGAACCTTGTAGACAACAAGGACCTGTGCTATCATTACCTGGGCGACTTCGACAAGGCAATGATAAAGGTAATCAAGGGTGTACGCAATTTCCAGAAAAAACCAGTACAGGAAATATGGCATAATGACGGCGACCAGGTGCTAGCTTTCAGCAGAGGCGACCTAATCTTTGTTTTCAATTTCAGTCCTTCACGCTCATTCACCGACTATGGCTTCCTGGTACCAACAGGCAGCTACGAGGTAGTTCTGAACACAGACGCCAAGGAGTTTGGAGGCAATGGTCTTGCCGACGATAGCGTGATGCATCTCACCAACTACGATCCGCTTTATGTCAAGGATCACAAAGAATGGCTAAAGCTCTATCTTCCAGCCCGTTCAGCCGTGGTTCTGAAAAAAAACTAAATCAGAAATGAACTATAACAACAGGTCTGAAAACGACAGCACCGCTGCTATGAGGGCAGTGTGTGCTGTCGCCTTCATTATATTCTCGTTTTGTTTCCTCTATTTCCGTCAGGCTGATGTTTTGTGCTTGGCACAGCATGTGCTAAGTGGCGGACAAACAGCCTATTCCCCTGCTGCAGGAGCTGTGCTGATTACATTAACGCTTTTCTTGTTACATCGTATTGTCAACTCTTATTTCAAGATTAACAGGCGTTTTCATTGGCTCACCTATCTGCCCCCAATGCTTTTGCTCACCATCATTTCCGACATCAGCCCTGACATAGACAAGAGGTTCTCCTTCGGATCGTGGCTGTGGGTGGCTCCGTTGGTATTGATAGTCTGGACTATATCTGTCTCTGCCTTGAAGTCTATCCAGAACTATGAGGCAGACATCAATTCGCGCGGTGTCCTCTCTCGTCTTACATGGGTCAACATGTTTGCGTTATGCATGATGTTTATGGTAGCTGGCTTTATCTCAGCAGGCAACGATGTATTCCACTATCGTGCCAAGATTGAGACACTCATGGTCGATGGCAGGTATTCCGACGCTTCATCGGTGGGAATAAAATCTATGCATACCGACACCTCACTTACCATGTTACGTTGTTATGCACTGGCACGTGAGTCGCGCATGGCCGACCAGCTGTTCCATTACCCATTGGCAGGCAATTCCAGGACATTGCTTCCCTTAGACCAATCCTCCCGTATGGTCTTATATCCTACCGACAGCCTTTACAGGTTTTTGGGTGCACGACCTTCTCGTGGAATGGACACTCCTCGCTACCTAAAGGCTTTGCTCGCATCAGGCTATCACAACAAGGCCATCTCAGACTACATCCTCTGCGGCATGCTCGTAGACAGGGATATTGACGCCTTTGTGCGTGAGTTGCCAAAGCACTACACCGTCAACGACAGTCTTCCTGTCCACTACCGTGAGGCACTTATTCTATATACCCACATGCGCTCTAATCCTTTACTTATATATAAAAACCAAGTGATGGACACCGATTTCGACGATTTCAAGTCTTTTGAAGATTCTATTCCAGACCTCAAAGCCAGAATGCTTGCTGTCCACAATCACTATTTCGGAACATATTGGTGGTATCATGATTATGGTAACAAAGCCAACGGGAGTCACTGATAAAAAATCAACTAAACTATGAAAAAATATTATTTCGTATTTTGCAAAAGCGATATAATGCTTCAACGTCTACCTGACGGTTCATATACAATACCATGCTGTGAAGAACCTCCAACTGAGATCAAGCCGTGGACCCGGTTAATGAATATCACTCCACTTAACGGACACGAGGTGATTACTTACCGTATCGACTCTCCCGTGACAGATTCTCCCATATACGAAATGTGTGGGTTACGCCCCAGTTGGTACAAGCTAAGCAAGGAATTGTACCAGAAAGCCGGCAAATGTCATGAGATTCTTTATTGGGACCAGAACACGCAGTTCTGCGGAGTATGTGGAGCGCCCATGAAGATGCATACCGACATAAGCAAGCGTTGCACACAATGCGGCAAGGAAGTCTGGCCGCAGTTGGCCACCGCCATCATTGTACTTATCCACAAGGGAGAGGAAGTGCTGTTGGTACATGCAAAGAATTTCAGAGGCAACTTCTTCGGCCTCGTGGCAGGGTTTGTCGAAACCGGAGAGACACTTGAAGAGGCAGTGCATAGGGAAGTAATGGAAGAGACGGGACTTAGGATAGAAAACATCAGATACTTCGGCAGTCAGCCATGGCCCTACCCTTGCGGACTTATGGTGGGCTTTGAAGCCGATTATGTCAGTGGAACCATAAAGCTCCAGCGCGAAGAGCTTGCGGCAGGGGCATGGTTTAACAAGCACAACCTGCCTACAATTCCCGAAAAACTATCCATCGCAAGACAGCTTATCGACTCTTGGCTGGCCGAAAAATAAGTTTTTTTGCCTCGTTTTATAAAAAATATGGAAAAAAATTTGGTGGAATAAAAAATAGTTAGTACCTTTGCACCCGCAAATGAAAGGAAGGGCGCTTAGCTCAGCTGGTTTAGAGCATCTGCCTTACAAGCAGAGGGTCGGGGGTTCGAATCCCTCAGCGCCCACAAGGAGGGTGTTTTCCAGAGTGGCCAAATGGGGCAGACTGTAAATCTGCTGTCTTTCGACTTCGGTGGTTCGAATCCATCAGCACCCACAGCCAATAGCACAGATTCTCTCTGTGCTATTTTTTTGTCCAGTTTTTATGATTTTTTAATAATAAAAGCATATAAAAACAATGAAAAATCCAATTATTTTCACTAACTTTGCAGTCGATTTATGCGCATTTTTCGCATTGTATTGAATATCAGATAGTTAGAAAAAAAATAGAGGAAATTAAGCATGAGACAATTAAAGATTCAGAAGAGTATTACAAACCGTTCGAGCGAGGCATTGGACAAGTACCTTGTCGAAATTGGACGCGCACCATTAATAACCATAGATGAGGAAATTGAACTTGCGCAAAAGATACGCAAGGGAGGACCTGAGGGTGAGCGTGCAAAAGACAAGCTCGTCACTGCCAATCTTCGTTTCGTTGTATCTGTTGCAAAGCAATACCAGCATCAGGGACTGACTCTTACTGATTTAATTGATGAGGGTAACATCGGTCTCATCAAAGCAGCCCAGAAGTTTGACGAGACAAGAGGATTTAAATTCATTTCTTACGCTGTATGGTGGATTAGACAGAGCATTCTTCAGGCTATTGCCGAACAAAGCCGCATCGTAAGGCTTCCTCTCAACCAAGTTGGTTCGCTCAACAAGATAAACCATGAGATAAACAAATTTGAGCAGGAAAACCAAAGACATCCTTCCGTAGCTGAACTTAGCGAGGCCACTAAGCTCGATGAAGAGAAAATCGGACAAAGCCTCATGGCCGACGGTCACCATGTGTCCATCGACGCTCCTTTCCAAGATGGTGAGGACAACTGCATGCTCGATGTCATGGCAAGCGGCGACGACAGCCGTACCGACCGCTATGTAGACCACGAGTCTATGGCACAAGAACTTGACAACGTGCTCAACAAGGTGCTCAAAGACCGTGAAATCACCATCATCAGAGAGTGCTTCGGCATTGGCGGACCGGAAAAGGGACTGGAGGAAATTGGCGACCGTCTCGGACTGACTCGTGAGCGTGTACGCCAAATAAGGGAGAAAAGCATTGCCAAGCTGCGTGACAGCGGCAATGCCAAAATACTTATGAAGTATCTCGGTTAGTAAAGTGGAGCTTGAAAAATAAATTTATCATAAGCGTCTTGATAATATTGGGCATGCTCTTTGGCATGCCCAATATTGTTATTTGTGACGAACATGATGAAAACATACTTCTTGAAAAGGTGTTCGACTACATAGACACTTACAAGCTGGAACTTACCGACACCACTGCAAATACCTATCACAAACTTGTCATCACTACTCCTCGGCGTAATTTTACGCTGATGTGTGTCCCTACCCTTTTTCATGTTGCCTCCGGAGAAAGGGAGTTTATAATGGAATCGTATGGAAAGATTAGGTTCAACACTATAAAGGAGTATAACATGGAAAGGCAGATATATGTCTCAACAGTACCTCATCGCTCCTCTACCATGTCTATACTGCGAAGCTATTCCGTGCCCGATGTCTATGGTGTGTCGATGTTTCACGGACATGTCCTCTCCCCTTTCCATAGAAGCAACCGAATCTATTACCGCTACACCATCAGCGAGGTGAGCGAAGATTCTTGGCTGGTTACCTTCAAGCCAAGAAGCAACAATACCCAGCTTATTTCAGGTTTTGCCCTAGTGGAACATGCCACAGGCCGCATCACCTACACACGCTTTAAGGGTGAGTACGACATGCTTCGTTTTGACATCGTGACCAATTTCGACCGTCCAGTCAACGACCCTCTTGCCCTTATGCCCAAAGAATGTGTCATAAACACGACTTTCAAGTTTCTCGGAAATGTTATGTGCTCCACACTCACCAATGTCTACGGATGCCAACATACACTGCCCGACTCTATAAAGTCGAGCGCTAATATGCGGGAGCTGAATGCCGTAAGGCCCATACCTCTCGACAGTACCGACATTTGCATCTACGACAGGTTCTTTTCAAACAGGATAAAAACAGACACCATCGCTGTGGAAGAGCCGGAAAAAAAGAAAAACAACATTGGAAAAATTGCATGGAACCTCCTTGAAGACAATATGTTGAGTAGCATAAGGGCAGAAAACGAGAATGGCTATTTCCGCATTTCACCACTCATCAATCCGCAATATATCAGCTATAGCAACAGCCGTGGTCTTGCCTATAAACTTGCGGCGGGTGCAGAATATAAGTTCAATGAGAAACGAAAACTAAGGTTCAATGCCCGTGTGGGTTACAACTTCAAGATAGAACAATTCTATTTCCACAACAACCTCCACTTCGACTTCAATCCGAAACGCAACGGATGGTTGGAGATTGAAGTGTCTAACGGCAACCGCATAGCCAACTCTTCAGTACTCGACGTCTTGAACGAACAGCATCGTGACACCATCGACTTTTCTTCTCTCGAACTACACTATTTCAACGACAATCGCTACCAGATATCATGCAACATTGCCGCAACCGACCAGTTCGAACTCATGCCGGCATTGGTTTACCACCATCGCAGTGCAGTGAACAAGGCGGGTATGGTGGCAACGGGACAACCTACGGTATACGACGGTTTTGCACCATCGCTGACATTAAAATACCAACCCAGTATTTCATGGCCCATGTTCTCCGTCAATTACGAGAGGTGTCTCTCTGGAGTATTAGCATCAAACATGGAGTACGAACGCTGGGAAATAGACGCATCGCTAAGAAGGAGATACAGTTCGCTGAAACGATTCAACGCAAGAGTGGGAGGCGGCTTTTACACCAATCAGTCGACTACCTACTTTGTAGACTTCATCAACTTCCATGAAGACTATTTGCCTGGAGGTTGGGACGACGACTGGACAGGCGAATGCCAGCTGCTCAACAGTCAGTGGTACAACGCGTCGAAATACTATTTCCGCACCAATATCTCCTACGACTCACCCCTTCTGATAATGACACGCCTTCCGCTTGCCGGAAGAATAATCGAAGCCGAACGTCTCTATTTCAGCTATGTACAGCTGGAGAAGACACGCCCCTACTTCGAACTCGGATATGGTTTCACAACGAGGTTTATATCACTTGGCTTCTTCGCCAGTTTCCTCAACGACCAGTTCCAGAAGTTTGGCACTAAGTTTACATTCGAGTTGTTCCGGAAGTGGTAGCCCCCTCTTCTTTAACTTCTTTAACTTCTTTAACTCAAGAATATATGTCAAAGACATTGACCGTTTATAAGGCAAGCGCCGGAAGCGGAAAGACCTTCACCCTTGCCACACACTACATCAAGTTGCTCGTGGAAAACCCCATGCAATATCGTAATATCCTTGCCGTTACCTTTACAAACAAGGCTACGGAGGAAATGAAGATGCGTATACTCAGTCAGCTCTATGGCATTTGGCACCAGTATCCTGATTCGAAGAGCTATACCGACAAGCTCACCGAAGAACTTGGATGTGATGTGGAATATCTTAGAAAGCAAGTGAAAACCGCCCTTCACTTACTCATACACAACTATAGCTTCTTTCGTGTCGAAACCATTGACTCCTTCTTCCAAAGTGTGTTGAGAAACCTCGCACGCGAACTGGACCTTACCGCCAACCTGCGCATCGAACTCAACGACAGGGAGGTGGAAGGCCTCGCCGTAGACAAAATGATAGAAGACCTCGCCATCAACGACGATGTGATGCAGTGGATCATGGACTACATCTACGACAACATGCAAGAAGACAAGGGTTGGAACGTGATAGGACAGATAAAGTCTTTCGGTCTCACCATCTTCAAGGACTTCTACAAAGAAAACGACAAAGCCTTGGTAAAGGCCATGGAAGACAGTACCTTCTTCGAACACTACGTAAAGACACTAAAGGAAGAAAGAAACCAAGCCAAGAAGGTAATGCAAGACATTGCCGAGGAGTTTTTCAACACTATCGGCGAGGCTGGAGTTTCAGTCGACGATTTCTCTTTCGGCAAAGCAGGGGTGTGCTCACTCTTCCTGAATATTAAGGAAGGGCCTGCTGGTCCTGACAAAACGTTCAACAGAGCAAAAGACGCCAAGGATAAACCTGATAAATGGGTGTCTGCCAAAAACCCTCTGAAACCCACGATAATGGCTCTTGTGAAATCAAAACTCAACACGATGCTGGAAGAAGCTCTCTCGCAGAACAATGGACAATGGAGACGCTACCAGTCGGCCACCCTTACCCTCCGCCATCTTTACAAACTCCGACTGCTGAACGTGATTGAGAAAAGTGTAAGATTGATGAACGAGGAGGCGGGACGATTCCTTCTCTCAGACACCCAGCACCTGCTCCACTCGCTCATCAGCGACAACGACTCTCCTTTCGTGTTTGAGAAGATTGGATCTCGACTGGAACATATCATGATCGATGAGTTCCAAGACACCAGTGTCGTACAGTGGAAGAATTTCAAGGTGTTGCTACAGGAGTGCATGAGCCATGCGGGAAGCAAAAACCTTATAGTTGGCGACGTGAAGCAAAGCATCTACAGATGGAGGGCTGGCGACTGGCGACTGCTCAACGATATAGAAAACGAATTTCCCAACCATTCCGAAACGGTCAAAATCGAAAACCTCGACATCAACTTCCGTTCACAGGCAAATGTCATCAACTTCAACAACCATTTCTTTTCCACTGCTGCTGAAATGGAAAAGAAGGCAAAGGAAGAAAAGTCTGCCGTCAGTGCCCAACAACTTCAGAGAGCCTACTCCGACGTTAGCCAGAAGTGTAAAAAAAATGAGATAAATGGACTGGTGACCGTAAAACTCTTCCCCTCCAACGACTACCAGTTGCGCACTCTCGAGGAAGTGGCGGCTAACGTCAGACTTCTACTCAACCGCGGAGCACGACAGTCAGACATAGCCATCCTCGTCAGGGTAAACGCCTCCATTCCCCTTGTAGCCGACTATTTCGCCGAACATTGTCCAGAGGTGAGAATTGTGTCTGACGAGGCCTTTAGGCTTGGTTCTTCCATAGCAATAAGGATTGTGGTTCTTGCCATGTATCTCCTTACCCATCCCGACGATGTCCTCTCTACACATTCACTTGCCGCACTTTACCAGCAGCATGTGTTGAAGGCCAATGCCGACCTCAACAGCATCTTCATCGACAATGCCAATGTCTCCTCGCTACTGCCGGAAGCCTTTCTGAACAACATAGAGAAACTCTTGCTCATGCCTCTCTACGACCTTGCAAAAGAGCTACTCCAAGTCTTTTCCGTCAACGACATAGAAGGGCAGACCGGATATATCTGCGCATTCCTTGACGAACTAAACCGGTTTACCACAGACACCACTACCGACATCGACACCTTCGTAGACGAATGGAACACTTCCCTTTGCAACAAAAACATACGAGGCGACGAGGTCGACGGTGTGCGCATACTGTCTATCCACAAGAGCAAGGGACTTGAGTACAACAATGTCATCGTGCCCTTCTGCGACTGGGTTCTTGAGCGCTCCAATGTCATCTGGTGCCAGCCAAAGGAAGAACCCTACAACCAACTGCCCTTGGTGCCTGTTGACTATAGCTCCAACGCCTTGCTGGGCACGGTGTTTGAAAACGACTATATTACGGAAAACCTCCAGAACACCGTCGACAATCTCAACCTTCTGTATGTGGCTTTCACGCGAGCCGGCCACAACCTCTTCGTCTATGGTCGACGCAAGACTGCCTCCACCCGCTCCACACTCATTGAGAAATGTCTTCCTCTCGTAACGAAAGATCTTCCAGGGGCTTCACTCAATGGCGTTGAGGACGAGAAGGAAGCCATCTGTTTCTCTTTCGGAAAACTCTATATCCCTGAGACTCTGTCTGAAGGGAAGTCACAAAACGTCTTGCTTGCCAAGGCTGAACCGCTCGATGTTTATTATTCACAGCATCAGTGTCGCGCCGAGTTCAAGCAAAGCAATAAGAGTATGGAGTTTGTGGGCAACGATGGCGACGAACATGGGTATATCAAAATTGGCTCCATCATGCACAATGTCTTCTCACGAATAAAGACGTCTGACGACATCAACAATGCCGTGGACGAAATAGAGACAGAAGGACTGCTCGACACTATTGAGAAGTCTAAGTCTGAAATATTAAAAATCTTTCACAAACGACTCCAAGACCCTCGTGTGGCAGAATGGTTCTCACCGGCCAACAAGGTGTACAACGAATGCACCATACTCACTTACGACCCGAAGAATAACAAGGTGACAGAGTGCCGACCCGACCGTGTGGTGGCAAATGGAGACACCATTACAGTCATCGACTTCAAGTTCGGTACGCAGAAACAGGAGTATATCGTTCAAGTGCGCGACTACATGAAACAACTTCACGCCATGGGACATGCCAACGTGAAAGGCTATCTTTGGTTTGTATATAATAATATCATAGAGGAGGTAACATTATGAAATCATTTCTCGAAACAGTAGCCGAACATATAATAGAGAAATTCGGCAACAACCTCGCCCACACCGCCGTCATCTTCCCTAACAAGCGTGCAAGGCTGTTTTTCAACGACTATCTCGCACGAAAAGTCGACGGACCCATGTGGAGTCCTGCCTATCTCACCATCAGCGAACTCTTCCGCAGCCATACCAAACTTGTCATCGCCGACCCGATAAAACTCGTCTGCGACCTCCATAAGAGCTTTCTGAAGTTTACGGGCTCCGAAGAGTCGCTCGACCATTTCTATTCCTGGGGACAGATTATGCTCTCCGACTTCGACGACATCGACAAGAATCTTGCCGACGCAAGTAATATATTTAAGAATGTGAACGACATTCACGAACTCGACGATATTTCATATCTCTCTGAGGAACAAGTCGAAATGCTCAAACGCTTCTTCAGTAACTTTAATCCCGACAAGTCCACCGAACTGAAGCGTCGCTTCCTGACTCTTTGGAATCATTTCCACGATATCTACGTCGACTTCAATAGCCGTCTCGCCTCTCAGGGCATGGCCTACGAGGGAGCCCTTTACCGCAAGGTGGTATCAGATGAAAACCTCACCTTCGAGTACGACCGATATATCTTCGTTGGCTTCAACCTCCTCCAACGTGTGGAACATAAGTTCTTCAAACGTCTCAAAAACGAAAAGAAGGCTTTCTTCTATTGGGACTTCGACCATTATTATATGCCCGACCCTAAGCATCAAAAATACAACGAGGCAGGCTATTACATCAGCTCATATCTAAGCGACTTCCCCAACGAACTCGACATCCACAACAGTTCCATCTACGGCAATTTCACCAAGCCTAAGGATATAACATATATCTCAGCACCTACAGAGAACATACAGGCCGTTTATGCAGCCGACTGGCTCCGGCAAGGCAGTCGCATAGCCGACGGCAGAAAGACCGCCGTGGTGCTTTGCAACGAAGGCCTTCTGCAGGCTGTGGTGCACAACATACCACAGGAAGCGTCAAAGGTGAACATCACCACTGGCTATCCCCTCGCCCAGTCGCCCTTCTGCTCTTTGGTGTCCATGCTCCTCGACTTACGCACCGACGGTTTCGTAACCCAGCGCGGACTCTACCGCCTGCGCTATGTCAACAAGGTCCTGAAGCATCCATACATCACTTATATCTCTTCATTATCCAACGAACTGTTCCAAGAACTTAACGGCAGCAACCGCCTTTTCTTCATCAGTGCAGACATCATGTCCAAAGACGATGGACTGAAACTGCTCTTCAGTCCGTTTGAAACCACTGAACGTTCTTTCACCTGCACCGTGATACAGTGGCTGCTTCAAGTTCTTAAGCATATCGCCGGTAATGCAGCCGACACCCACGACCAGTTTTTCCAGGAGTCTCTGTTCCGCATCTACAGCATCGCCAACCGCCTCTACGGCCTTGTGGAGTCTGGCGACCTTACAGTCGACATTGTCACCCTGCGACGCCTCATGCGACAAGTGCTGCAAACGTCAAGCATTCCGTTCCACGGCGAGCCGGCCGAGGGTGTTCAGTTCATGGGAGTGCTTGAAACCCGTAACATCGACTTCGACCATCTCCTGGTACTGTCATGCAACGAAGGCAACATGCCCAAGGGTGTCAACGACACGTCTTTCATCCCTTATAGTATAAGGAAAGCCCACGGCCTCACCACCATCGACCACAAAGTGGCTATCTACGCCTACTACTTCTACCGCCTGCTGCAACGCGCCAAGGATGTCACCCTCGTATACAACAACAGTGCCGACGGCACCTCTACAGGCGAGATGAGTCGTTTCATGCTTCAGATCATGATAGAAAGCCAGCACAGCATCTCTCGCCGTGCCATTGTCTCTGGAGTGTCAACATCACGCCACTACCCTTCAGCCGTGGAAAAGACGCCAGAGGTCATGCAGCGCCTTCACCTTCGTTTCGACCGTAAATATCGAAGAGACACACAACATTCCCTGCTTACCCCTACATCCATCAACACCTTCTTCCGCTGCCAGCTGCGCTTCTACTACAAATACGTGCTCGGCCTGATGGACAACGACGAGTCAGACAACGACACCGTCGACTCCATCGCCTTCGGCAACATCTTCCACAAGTCAGCCGAAGAAGTGTACCTGCGCATGAAAGACAGCAAGACATCAGTCGTGACAAAGGAATCTATCAAGCGCATACTTCATGCCGATGACTATCTTACAGGTGTGGTGGAAAAATACCTCGACGAGGTGGTATACAATCTCAAGCAAAACCGTTCCTCACGTCCGGAATACAATGGTTTGCAACTCATCAACATCAAGGTCATCACCCGCTATCTGAAACAGCTTCTCAATAGCGACCTCAGTCTGGCACCATTCACGCTGGTAAGCCTTGAGCAACCTGTCAAGGAGGACATAAAGGTGCGCATGGGCAATAGCGGCGAGTATTTCCTTTCCACCCTGGGCGGTTTTGTCGACCGCATAGACATCGTGGAGGCCAACGGGTGCAAGACTATGCGAGTGGTAGACTACAAGACAGGCGGAAGCCGTGTCGACAGCAGCAAGTTCAAAACCGTCGACGACATATTTACAGGCCTCTCCGTCGCCAACCATGCCGACTACTACCTCCAGGCCATAGCCTATTCCAATATAGTGCGCCATTCTGCCACACTCAATCCCAGCGGTCTGCCCGTAGCCCCAGCCCTGCAGTTTGTGCAGCATAACCAGACATCGTCGCCGGTGCTGTGTCTCGACAAGCACCCGATAACAGACGTGAAGACTGTGGAACAAGACTTCAGGAAAAATCTCGACATGCTGCTCACCGCCATGTTCGACCCCGAGCAGCCCTTCCAGCCATTGTCTGACAAGAAAAATTGCGCCTCATGTCCTTATTATAATATGTGTTATTGATGTTTTCTCACTATGTGAGACATGCGTTTGTGAAAAAAAGCGAATCAAAAGAAAAAAAGTCCAAAACTATTTGGCGCATGAAAGAATATTCATTATTTTTGCAGCGTGATTGCAAACATTAACACTTTAATGAAAGATTACGATGAAAAAGAAAATCCAATTTAGTCTTGTCTATCGAGACATGTGGCAGTCTTCAGGAAAGTTTCAGCCACGAAAGGATCAGCTTGAGCGTATTGCGCCGGTCATTATCGAAATGGGCTGCTTTGCGCGAGTGGAGACTAATGGAGGAGCTTTCGAGCAGGTGAACCTCTTGGCTGGTGAAAACCCTAACGATGCTGTGAGAGCTTTCTGTAAGCCTTTCAACGAGGTCGGCATTAAGACACACATGCTCGACCGTGGACTCAACGCCCTCAGAATGTATCCCGTACCCGACGATGTGCGACAGCTCATGTACAAGGTGAAGCATGCACAAGGTGTGGACATACCTCGTATCTTCTGTGGACTCAACGATGTAAGAAACATCATCCCTAGCATAAAATGGGCTTCCGAGGCAGGTATGACACCACAGGCCACTCTCTGCATCACAACCTCGCCCATTCATACCGCTGAATACTATAGCGCAATAGCCGACAAGCTGATAGAGGCTGGGGCAAAGGAGATATGCCTTAAGGACATGGCAGGTATAGGACAGCCTGCAATGCTCGGCAAACTCACAGGAATGATCAAGGCCAATCATCCCGACATCATCATACAGTATCACGGCCACTCCGGACCCGGACTCTCCATGGCTTCCATTCTCGAGGTGTGCAACAATGGTGCCGACATCATCGACACCGCCATCGAGCCTCTGAGCTGGGGTAAGGTACATCCCGACATCATCTCAGTACAGAGCATGCTCAAAAACGAGGGATTCGACGTTCCTGACATCAATATGAACGCATATATGCAGGCACGCTCACTCACACAGGAGTTTATCGACGAATGGCTCGGATACTTCATCAATCCACAAAACAAGCACATGTCGTCGCTACTGCTCGGATGCGGACTCCCCGGCGGCATGATGGGCTCGATGATGAGCGACCTCGGCGGCATACATGCTGTCATCAACAAACTGCGCAAGACAAAGGGCCTGAAGGAATTCGACATCGACGAGATGCTCGTGAAACTATTTGATGAAGTGGCTTATGTATGGCCTCGCGTCGGTTATCCACCACTCGTCACTCCTTTCTCGCAGTATGTCAAGAACATCGCGCTCATGAACCTTCTCACCATCGAGCAGGGCAAGGGACGCTTCGTCATGATGGACGACTCCATGTGGGGCATGATACTCGGAAAGAGCGGAAAGGTGCCTGGCGACATCGACCCGGAACTGGTTGCCCTCGCGGAAAAGCAAGGACGACAGTTCACCTCCGACGACCCTCACACCCTCATACCCAACGCCCTCGACAGCTTCCGCAAGGAAATGGCAGACAACGGTTGGGATACAGGAAAGGACGACGAGGAACTCTTCGAACTGGCAATGCACCCCGAACAGTATCGTAACTACAAGAGCGGACAGGCAAAGAAAAACTTCCTTGCCGACCTGCAGAAGGCAAAGGACGCCAAGCTGGGCGCGCAGCTCACGCCCGAGCAGCTCGCTGCCTTCAAGCACGCAAAGGCCGACGCACTCATCACGCCAGTGGCAGGACAGGTCTATTACCAGTTTGCCGGCGAGGGAGTCAACAAGTGTCTTGAGCCGTTCATAGGCCAGCAGTATAAGGAAGGCGACACCTTCTGCTATATACAGGCGCCATGGGGCGAGATAGTGCCAATACCAGCCGCATTAGGAGGCAAACTGGTTGACGTGACTGTAAAACAAGGCGGCAAGGTAAGACGTGGCGACACCCTCGCCTGGATAGAACGTTCAGAAAAGCAGTAACCCACATTTATTTTCATGAATACAGAAGAAATCATCTTTAAGTATTATCCTAAAAACAACCCGCTTAGGAGACTTTTGTTAAAGCATAGCTCCGACGTTGCGGAAAAAGCTCTCGAAATAGTGCGTCGGCACCCGGAACTGGGTGCAGACGCACAGTTCGTTCATGATGCCGCCATGCTTCACGACATTGGCATCTTCATGACTTCGGCACCTGAAATCCACTGTCACGGCACCGAACCATACATCCTCCACGGCATCCTCGGAGGGCAAATACTGCGCAATGAAGGGCTGCCGGAGCTGGCAAGGGTGTGCGAACGGCATACAGGCACCGGCATCACAGCCGAACAGATTCGATTGCAACATCTGCCCATGCCAGAGGCAGACTATTGTCCCGAAACCATAGAGGAAATAATAGTGTGCTATGCCGACAAATACTTCTCCAAGTCTCACCCCAAACGCGAGCTAAAAATAGATACAATAATCAGCAACCTGATAAAGCACGACAAAGAAAGTGCAAGACGCTTCATCAAATGGGTGTTTCAGTTCGAGTTAGGTCTCATCAATTAAATTAATTCATGACAACAACAAGCCACGAAAATTCCACAAGGAAACGTCTCGTTATCAGAATCAGCCGCCACTCGCTGGCAATGGCAGTACAAGACATCGACGACCTGTCGGTGCCCTTGGCCTACACGCCATACACCATAAAGGGCACCATGTCCATCACGGCCAACCTCCGTGAAGCCATGAAGACCCTCGAAATCTTCTCCCGTGACTATACGAAGGTGATGGTCATGGTCGACACCCCACAACTTGTAGTGCCGCTTGATGTCTACAAGGAGTCAGACTCCACCCTACTCTACACCCATTGCTATCCAGACACCGGCAACTCTATTGTCAAAGACGACATCATTGGCGACATCAACGTGGCAGTACTCTATTCAATACCCAAAGACATCCATACGGTCATCTCCGACCGCTATCCTTCCGCCACCTTCTTCAACGCCTCCACCCCAGTGTGGCACTACTTGTTCAAAAGGAGTTTCTCTGGCGGCAAAAGGAAGCTCTACGCCTATTTCCACGACCAAAGCATGGAGATATTCGGCTACGGACAGAATCGCTTCAAATTCTGCAACACCTTCACCCTCGACAATTCCCACGACGCCCTCTACTTCATACTCAACGTATGGAAACAGCAGTCGATGGACGAGCAGAAGGACGAATTTCATTTGGTAGGTGAAGTGCCGGAACAGCAATGGTTGGAAACCGAACTAAAAGGATACATAAAAAACGTGTATTTCATAAATCCCGTCACAGACTTCAACCGCTCCCCCATAGCCCAAAACCCCTCCCTCCCCTACGACATGATGACATATTTCATCAAGGGAAGGTAGAAAGAAAAACCCTTAACACCAAAAAAAATGAGAATAATCACCGGACAATACAAAGGACGCCATTTCGATGTGCCACGCACGTTCAAGGCACGTCCCACTACCGACTTTGCCAAGGAAAACATCTTCAACGTGCTTAACGCCTATATAGACTTCGATGGAGCAAGAGCCCTTGATCTCTTTTCAGGCACAGGCAGCATCTCCCTCGAACTCCTGTCGCGAGGATGCCAGCAAGTAGTGAGCGTAGAGGCCGACCGCGACCATCATGCCTTCATCAAGCAATGTCTGTCAAAACTCGGCGTCGACAATTGTATTGCCATTCGCGGCGACGTATTCCGTTTCATCAAGACATGTCGCGAGCAGTATGATTTCATTTTTGCCGACCCACCATACTCGCTAAAAGAGCTCCCCACCCTTCCCGACCTAATCATCAACCGGGGCATGATAGCCCCCGGAGGCATCTTTGTGTTCGAGCACGGCAAGGATTACGACTTCACCTCGCATCCCAATTTCGTAGAACACCGCTCCTACGGCAGCGTCAATTTCAGCCTATTCAAAGGGTGAATAGCGGTTGAAAAAGTATCAAGAATTACTTTTTTTTGCGATGTTACGTTACGTTACGTTTTTTGTTTCTTTGTATATCTGCTCTACCTGAGAGTAGATGTGAAGCACGCGGCGGTATTCATCCTTATATTCAGATGGCACATCTTGCGGCTTGAGTAGATGGAAGCGGACGTTGACGCAGTAGTAGCTGGCTTCATTACCGGTGAAGAGTCTCCACTTTCTTACAGTTGTCTGCAAGGTGTTGTAGGCGGTAGTGAAATTTTTCGCATTGGGACAATCACAGGCCGCTTCCTTCAACAGGCAGCTCATGTCGTAAACCGGGGCCTTAGGATAGGCGATGCCGTTTTTTATGCCTATGTCATACAGGCATGCAAGGAAGTCGGGGGCTTTGGCTTCAGTGCCGTCAGGGAGTGTGAAGGTCTTAGCCGCGGTGTAGTGTCGCTGGAAGATGCGCTTGAGTTGGGCGAGAAAAGCCGGTTTGAGGGTTTCGTCCCTAAGGTAATACTTCTTTTCAGCACCTCGTCCACGCTTCTGGGTTGGAGCGGCGGCCTGCGGTCCTTGCTCCATGCCTTGCGGTTCCTGTTCATCCAGCACCACCTCCTCAGCTTTAGCCATCAGCTCCTCCTTCTGCTGCAGCAGGAAGTGGAACTGGTCGCCTATCAGCTTCATGGCTGTGTCGATATGCAAATAGTCGGCTGAGGTGGTTTCCGCCACCTTAGCCAACTCTCTCAGAGCCTTACGATTGATGCTTATAAGTATTTGTATATTTTCAAGTTGTGCGTCCATAGCTAAAGTTATTCTGGAATTGTCTTGATGCGGTTTATGAGGAAGTCGACGGGTCGGAGCGCTTCTTTCAGTGTGCCTATTGCCGTAAACTTGTCCAACTCCATCCAAGGGTCTCCAACCATCATACTGTTTCCGTCGGAAATGACAAGCAGATGGCAATAGACGGGAAACTGGTAGTCGTTGTCCAGCTGGTATTGGGCCATATCGTAGGCAGCCTGAAGGGTATCTTCAACAACTATGCCGCATAGGGGAATGGCATTGACCAGCAGGATGAAGTCCCAGCCAAAGCCATCGTTGATAGCTCCTTGCCAATTCTCCACAAACTCGAAAGTGTTGTTTTCAGGATGCTCCCAGTCGATAATCTTGATGATGCCACGATCCTCTTCCCTACCTGTACAATAATCCCAAGGCAAGCCCTCGAGCATATATCCGCGGAGTATATAAAAGGCGTCGAGGGTGTCGAGCGGATGACGGTTGTTTGGGTTTTCCAAATCACAACGCCACGTGAGGTGCTCTAAATCCGCGCAACGCATCTCCAGCGCGTAATACACCTCACCCTTTGGATTGAGTTTCTTCAGGCAGCTTTCAAACCAAAAAGTATTGTTGTAGATGTGTGGGGAGTGGTACCTTGCCATCAGATTCAACGTGCCGTTGACCGGATAGGGGCATCTTTGTTTCGTCCACCCCATGCGCAATAGCTGCTGTCTCATGCGGCGGCGAGCGTTATTTGTCTTCAAAGCGTCTTGGCATGCTGACGCCGAGTTGTCTGATTTGTTGTTTTTATAATGCATAATATATGGTCATTTATGTGATTTCACTGTTATCTATTGTTAATAGTCCGAGTCTTCATAGATGAGTCCCAAGAGGCGATAATTGCTACGCAGTTAGGGAAATTTTGCTACATAACTACGGAACAAAAATCACCTCCTGAGGAACTGCATTTTTTGCGTAACATAACGTTACGTTACGGAAAAACATCACTCCACCTACGAAGCCTCCCTGCCCATCTTGTTGCAGATCTGGATACCAGTCGCCGTCTTTCGGAAGTGTTCCTTGTCAACCTTCTCCACCCAGCCGTTCCTTATCCATCGCGACACCACCATGCGGTAGCCTGTTGCCTTCATTCCAATCTGTGTGTAGGCTTCCTCCACGTTGCCGTAGCAGAACATCCCGGGCAACTTACAGAACACCCACGCATTGGCATTACGGGCAAATACAGGCACTTGCATCATCATTGCATTCTCTTCAATGCTCTCGTTCATCTGTTCGCCGAAGTACTTCAGTTGGAAATACAGCACATACTCGCTCACCCAAATGGCAAACTCCAGCGCCTTGCGTGTCAGTTTCCTGCCATCAAGCAAATATAGCACACATCCGGCACGGAAGCCCATCACGGCAGCACGCTTGCGGAAGGTGCTGATGCTCTGGTTGCCCGATGCGTCGCTCACCGTCTTCTGTCGGGCACACCATTCCAGCTGTTGCTTCTTAAGCTGCGGAATGTTGATGACATCACCCTCTTTCTCAGAAAGAAGAATTTCCTGTATACTCAGAATGGTCTCCAGGTTCTTCTTCGAGCGAGGACGCTCCTCTGCCTCCTCGTTCATATCCTGAGGAAAAGAGCAGAAGCCCACTCGCGTCACAAGACCGTCCTCAGCATTCCTGTAGTGGTTTTTCACTGCCTTAGGCGTTCCGCTCGTGACAAGGTTCACCGCTACAGGCACCCGGGCGCTCGTTCCGGCATGACTCTTCGTGTCCTGGCCTCCCACCTCAGTATCAAACATCAGACGCTCGTTGGCCCCTCCGTCGCGGCTCCAGTTGTTAGGCACGTGAAGCGAGTCAATCTCCGGACACACGATAATGGCACGTTTTCCATTGAGATTCTTGATGTTCTGGTAGAACTGCGCCTTGGTAGTGCTGGGCATCATTATGCGCGTACCATAATGAGGATCCTTAGGCTTATCTTTGCCATCTCCTGCGGCAATGCACTCGTCGGCATACTCATCGCTCTTACGGCGTGTCTCGTTGTCCACCTCTATCACCTTCGAGATTAGCACGTTCTGCATTCGCGTCAGCGCACTCTTGCCGATAGACTGTTCACCTACGAGGCAACACTCAAACCCCAAATGATGCACCTCCTGGTTGCGGTAGAGGAATCGGGCGTTGCCACCCAACATACCGAGGAAAGGAAGCGCCATGAGCGACATCACCTCCTTACGGTCCTCAGGGAAAGGCTCCACTATAGCCTTCACCGCCCAATGCACATTCTTTGGCAGTTTTGGAATGCGGTCTGCAACCGTCTCTTTCGACTCCTTTGCAGGAGACTCAGTCTGCATGTCCTTGACATTGTCTGGACTGAGATTCAGTACCTTTTCTTTCATCTCGGACACAAAGGTAAACCTAATTTTTCAATCACCAAAGGTTATCGGAATTAACCAAAAAAGTTTCTTCAAAAGCATTTTGATAATTTCAATAACCTCCTTCATGAGCTTTCAAAATACTCATGCGTAACGTAACACGATGTTACGCAGAAAACGCAATACGAGTATACTTTGCAAGTATGGGGACAAAGATACAAATAATTCCCAAAATCCGTATCGAAAATCAGAGATATTTGCCCAAAAGCAGAGATAGCATGGCGGGAAGTGACTTTTTTTTCGACTTTTCGCCATACAATCGCCACTTTTTCGAAAAAAACATGTATCTTTGCACCAAGTTTATATAATGAATACCTGAGTATATGAAGTATTGTGATTCAATAGTAGGAAGAAAGCACGAGCAAGACATCCTCCAGATGTGCTATGACTCACCAAAGGCTGAATTTGTAGCAGTCTATGGCAGGAGAAGAATTGGCAAGACATATCTTGTCAAGCAGTATTTTGACGAGCAATTTGACTTCTATGCCACGGGAGTATATCAGGAGAGTCGTTCAGAACAACTGAAGCATTGGCAGAACCAACTGGCTAAATACAGCGGTACAAGACATAACAAACCAAAGGATTGGAATGAGGCATTCGCTCTGTTGCAGGACCTTATAGAGTCGTTACCGGAGAAAGACAGGTTTCTCATCTTTATCGACGAACTGCCATGGTTTGACACCCCTAAGTCTGGCTTCCTACGTGCACTCGACCTTTTCTGGAATGGGTGGGCATCCAATCGCCCAAAGGTAAAACTCATAGTATGCGGAAGTGCCACCACATGGATGACCAACAAACTGCTTGGCGACAAGGGCGGCCTTCATAACCGCGTCACTCGCCCATTGCACCTTATGCCTTTCACACTGTTGGAAACAGAACAATACCTCAAGTCGCTCAATATTGATTGGAGTCGCCATGAAGTGCTCGATGCATATATGATACTTGGTGGTACGCCCTTCTATCTGTCGTTGCTTCGTCCCGGACTCTCTCTTACTCAGAATGTTGACGAGCTCTTCTTTAGTGGCGATGCGGTATTGAGGTCGGAGTATTCATTCCTGTTTAAGTCCCTTTTTAATGAGGCTACACTTTATAGACGTATTGTAGAGCTGCTTTCAACATCGCTCATGGGTCTTAGCCGCCAGGATATAGTCAAGACGTTAAAGATTGCCGACAATGGCAACCTCAGCGAAGCTCTTGACAATCTTGTGAGATGTGATTTCCTGCGTCGCTATCAGGCTTTTGGAAAAAAGTGCAACGACCCTATATATCAGCTTACCGACATGTACACCCTGTTCTATCTTCGTTTTGTGAAAAACCACAACGGACAAGACGAATATGCATGGAGCAATATTGGTTCTGGACAGCGCAATGCTTGGTCGGGATATGCATTCGAGCAGGTCTGTATATTGCATATAAGCAAAATCAAGCAGGCATTAGGAATATCGGGCATAGCCTCCGATGTATGCTCGTGGTATTATCGCTCGACAGACCATAGGGCGCAGATTGACTTGGTAATAGACCGTAGCGACAAGTGCATCGACTTGTGTGAAATGAAATATTGTGATCGCGACTATGAACTCAAAAAGGACTATGTGGAATATCTTAATGAACGACGCGACCTCTTCAGAGATGTTACCAAGACCACAAAGACCCTTCGTCTTACACTGATTACCTCCAGCGGAATAAAACCTGGCAAATATCTGTCTTCCATTCAAGGACGCCTGACAATAGACGATCTTTTCAAATAACAGTTTTTTGGTTCCACCGCCAATCCCGTTTATGCCACCTTTTTGTACTAAATCGCATGAAAAAAGTGAGATTTAGTACAAAAAGCTTGCATATTTCGGCTTTTCTGCCTATATATAGAAGACCTGTTCAAGTAGACAGTAATCTATATACGAAAGTTGAATAACATAATAGCTAAGGAACTGCAATATTACTCAGGGCATATAGCGGGATAATGTCCACATGACGCTCGGCGTCGCCAGCTTTTGGGTCGTAATAGACAAATTCGCCGAAAGGCTCAAGCGAACTGCGGATGGCATCATGCAAATTGTGTTGGCGCATAAAGATCCACAGACTCTGCATGCTACCCTGTCTGCTGGCCTTAATCTCCACAGGCAGCACCATGCCACGATGAGCAATGACATAATCCACCTCAGCCTGGCTGCTCTTGCTGGAGTTTTGCCAATAATGCATCTCTGGCTTTATATGGCAGTCCTGATATTTGACAAATTCCAAGCCGGCAAACATTTCCGACATTCCGCCCTTGTTCACCAAATCCATATCCGTCGATGCCAATACCTCTGCAGCCGTCATACCAAGCAACGTCTGCATCACTCCGATGTCAAAAAACAGATATTTTGTATAACGCCGGTCTTCCTCAGCTCCAAGAGGCACTCCATTGGCGTTGGAATGTACCACCGGAACCACAAGTCCGGCAAGTGTCAGAAGATGCAATGCCTCACGAATCGCGGTTGACTTGATGTCATTTGACACCTCTGAGCACACGAACTTGTTTCCCGCCTGCAACGCGACCGAGCGGAGCACCTGACGGAGCAACACTGGCGAAAACCTTTTTTTGTATTTCGAGAAATCGTCGTTGTATGTATCGATGATGTCATTGTGTACGTGAGACACCTCGATATAGCTCCTCGTCTCAATCCACTCACTTACGGCGGCAGGCATTCCTCCTACCAAATAGAACGTGCGCAACTGGCTGACAAGCTCTTTATGAGCTAGTTCTGCCAATGGACTGCTCGCAGTTGCCTTTCGCTTGTAATCAACGGTTATGTCTAACCCTTGCGCCATCATAAACTCGTCAAACGAGAAGGGATACATATATAAAGAACGTATTCTGCCCACACCGAAGGAGGGCAGTTCCTCAAGTGCGAATTCCAACAAGGAACCGGCTGCTATGACATGCAGTTCAGTATAATCCTCCTTGAAATATCTGAGTGACATTATTGCCTCCTTCGATGTCTGTATCTCATCAATAAACAACAATGTCTCTCCAGGTACAATCGGAATACCCGTTATTCCACTGAGGTTTTCGCATGTTCTTCTCACGTCGATATTCTCAGGAAACAGCTTTCTGAAATCCGGTTGTTTCTCCAGATTAATCTCCAGGAAGTACTTGAAAGTCTTTCCTAATTCTCTTACAGCAGTGGATTTGCCCACTTGGCGCGCACCACGTATCAGCAATGGTTTGCGACGAGGGTCTTCTTTCCATTCGCGGAGTTTCTCGTCAATATGTCTCTTGAAATATTCCATAAGCTCTGATTTTGGTGACAAAGATACAAATAATTCCCAAAATCCGTATCGAAAAATAGAGAAATTTGCCCAAAATCGGCATCGAAACCCAAAATCGGGATCTAAAATCATAAAAATCTGCCCAAAATCGGCACCGAAAACAATATATTTTACAAATTGTCTATTTTCACCTTGTTTTGCTCAATGTTCCAATATTCGTTGTGAGCTTTCTCGATAAACGATAGTTAAGGTTACGTTTTAGATTTATCATGAATCCCAATCTATCCATCTAAAATACAGAGTTATGAGAAGAAAAATTATAGGACCGGGACAGGGGACACCGGAAACGGTTAGCGGATGCAAGGAAAGCATCACTGGCCACTATCTCAAGGAAAAATGCCGAACGCCCGCCGTTGTATGCTCTTACTTTATGTAAGACCGCCAGGGTTCATAGGGCCAGGTACATTGACTCTTTATGGTCGATGAACCTGTCTCTATGATTCTTCAAGCACAACAACATGGAGGGCAGGAAACGACATCTGCATAAAGAAATAAATAAATCTTAATCTGCAAAAATTCCGATGATTTATTTGCTGATTTAATATAAAAGTTGTATTTTTGCAGAAAAAATATATTTGTGGTATGAATGGAATAGAAGAAAGATACATCAGCCTGCTTACCGACTTCGGCTTCAAGCGCATATTCGGCACTGCCCCCAACAAGGACTTGCTGATAAATTTCCTTAATAGTCTCTTCGCCGGCAAAGAGGTTATTAAGGACGTGAAGTATCTTAACACCGAGCATTTCGGCGACAACGCCTCGGCGCGCAAGGCCATCTTCGACGTGTATTGCGAGGGCGAGGATGGCGAGAAGTTCATCGTCGAGATGCAGAATGCCTATCAGGACTTCTTCAAGGACCGCTCCCTGTTTTATTCCACGTTCCCCATCCGCGAGCAAGCCAAGAAAAGCGCCGACTGGGACTTCAAACTCTCCCGCGTATATACCGTGGCGCTGTTGAACTTCGACATGAAGGAGGAGGCTTTCGACAAGAAGGAGATAACCCACACCGTGAAACTCTGCGACATCAAGACCAACAAGGTGTTCTACAAGAAGCTTGACTTCATATACGTTGAGATTGCCAAGTTTAAGAAGGAGGAGGACGAGTTGGAGACGCTCTACGACAAGTGGCTCTTCGTGTTGAAGAACCTTTACAAGTTGGAGAGCCGACCCAAGGCGTTGCGCGACAAGGTGTTCGACCGTCTGTTTAAGGAAGCAGAGATAGCCACGTTCACTCCCGATGAGCTACGCGAGTACGAGGACAGCCTAAAGGCCTACCGCGACATCAAGAATTCCATTGACACGGCGAGGAGGGAAGGTCGCGTGGAAGGGGAAGTTCAAGAAAAGAATGCCACAATCAAGAGGTTGTTGGCATCCGGCGCATCTGTAGATATTATTGCCATAGCAACAGGTCTGCCCCATGATGAGGTAAAACACCTTATCGTCGAGATTTCAAAAGAATGATTACCTTTGCAGCACCCAAGGAATGGACGATGGTGACACACTACACTGTTGCTCCATGAAACGAACGGGGCATCGAGCCCCATTCGTTTCAACCCAAGGAAAGGGACTCAGGCTCCCCATTGCCTATTGTTCTACCTGCGGAATGCATGTAAGTTTTGCCTAAGAAACTAATATCGCTGGTCTGAAAAGCGGTAGTAGTATACTCTGCAATTCGGCAACCATTTCAATACGGCAAATACAGAACTGATGGCTGAGGGATTTTTCTCCGATGTGGAGGATTATGAAACAAAGGGATAGCCGAATCGCTTGAAAGGACGTAGGCATGGATTATAATATATATTAATATTAATATGAATATTATTAAGACAGTCAATGGAAAAGTGGAAATTCGAAAAGAAAACGGAACACTTGTCCGCACCATTGGTAATGGCGATGCAACGAATGCGTATTGGGCTGGTAATGACATAGCAATACAAACAAAGGAAAAACTGAACTCCGTAAAGATAATGGAACTTTGATTAGAACAATATAATAATGAATCCAATATGTGCGCTCGCCAATTATTTTGACGAGCGCTATATTATTATTTTCTGTAGTCACATGCGGCGTTTTTGCTTTCACAGTCGCATCCCTATTATTGTTTCGTTTTTGGGGGTGGTTTTACAAAACGATGTTGTTATTCTCACATGGGACTATGAGTTTCCCGTTAGTGTCAATCACGCCCCATTTTTCATTCTTATCCTTTACACTGGCACGTCCATTACGGAACCCCCGGATGTCTTCATAGGGAAGATTGAATGGGATGACGGTGTTATTGTTCAAATCTATAGCACCATATCTACCATCCTTCTTTGCAATCGTAATGCCATTTTCAAACGAATAAAGATGATCATATTCTACAGGAATCTGTTCCACTCCTTGCTCGTTGACACAGCCATACAGGTAACCCTTTTGTTGGTCAAGCCGAACCATACATAATCCATTTTCATCGAAAGACCAGAATGAATCATATTTCTTGAAACCAATAATATCTTTCTGACTAGGCAACTCTATTATTCCCCATTTGTCATGTCGGTCTTTAAGCGCTAACCAATCATTATGACCTACAGATTGTACACATTCAGGAACGAGCTCTTGATGATTATTCTTCCAACAATCTATTATTAAGCATGCAATATCATAGTTGAAAAGGACTTTGATGCTTAACCATTGGTCTATTTCTAAGTGATAATCTCGTAAATCCCATCCACGAGCATATCCCGCACCTTGACTCAACACAAAGTCCTTGATAAAGTCCTGTTCTTGAGATTTGAGATTGTCGTATACTATGGATAACGCTATGCCATTGGCATAAGCCTCTTCAATGAATCTGTATACATAGTCGCTACTATACGAAAAATGGGGAGATGGATGAATTCCATAGAGTTCTACGTCCATCAATGCATGTCCTATCTCATGGAAAACGACGAAATCAAACAGGGTTGCAGCATTACTACCAATTTGTTTAGTTCCTTTTTTTGTGTGATCTTTGGCATAATCCATAATTTTGTCCATCCAGACAAATATTTTTCTTGGAATGAGATCATCATCATTTGTAAAGATATATACTCCAAGCAAATCGAGAATGCTGAGGCTTTGAGGTTGTCTCTCACGCGGGTCATCTTCCTTTTCGCTTTCCTTTGTATTGACCCATTCATCAATGTCGAATTCCGAATATTCCGTAGGTACATAGTACTGGTCTTCTGGCACCAGAATTGAACATTGCAATCCTGGTACAGCAACATATTCATTTGTCATAGACGTTTCTACGAGGAAAATTGGAATAGTATCTATTAAAGCCTCAACATCATGCAGGCATCCTCGCTTTGGGAACTTTCGCTGGAACGAATAGCTTGCATGTATAGTCATTTTAAACTGATCCTCATATTGGGAAATTATATCGTTCCCATAATACAACTGAGGATACTTGCCGCGCGTCAAATCAAATACTTTCATAAATATTTTCTTTTAAGATTATTTTTTTTCAAAGAAGTCTTCAGTGATTTGAGGGAATAAAATTTGGCAAACATCTGTCTTCCATTCAAGGCCGCCTGACAATAGACGATCTTTTCAAATAACAGTTATTTGGTTCCGCCGTCACTCCCATTATTTTTTATCACATTTTCCTTACTATCCAATAATCTATATGCGAAGCTTCCCTAGCCCATTTGCCGAGTTGCGCCTCCAGTCCGTCGGCTATGGCAGCCGTGCAGATGTTCTCGTAGTTGGTCACTATCTGGAATGTCTGTCCTTTTTTGATTTTACGTCCACAGCGGTCAGACTTGGCTGTAATGATAAATGCTGGCATAATATATTGTTGTTTAAGTGAATGCCTACGTCCTTTCAAGCGATTCGGCTATCTCTTTGTTCCATAATCCTCCACATCCGAGAAAAATCCCTCAGCCATCAGTTCGGCATTTGCCGTATTGAAATGGTTGCCGAATTGCAGAGTGAGGTTAGTGCTATACGAATGCATCTTCTCGTAATACATCTCATTGTCGCCTTCGCAGTTGAATATGCCCCACGTGTTGTCTCGATCGAAGCGTGTGGCAGAGCCCAACACCCGCTTCTCTTCCTCTTCACTGCTGAACGACAACACAGGATTGATCAGCAATTTCGGCACATCATGCACCTCCAACACAGCCTTTCCTGCATTGTCCATCCCTATGATAGCCGCCAGCGACTCATCAGCCGCCTCATCACTCAGCACCTTTTCAAACTCCTCACTCTCGCACGCCACTTCCCTCACTTCAAGCTTATGCTCCCCAGCCATCATGTGAATCCACATCTTCAGATCCAGTGCCGTGGTTTTAGAATAACACAATAGAATATGCATAATAAAATGCTTTATTTTTTACTTCATTATATATTACATATTTCGTAGAAACTTTACTCTATCGTTTATAGCCGCCTCTAACAGTTCTTACATCCACATCGATTTGAGCAAATAGTTCCAGCCACATCGTCGGCTGTCCAATTGGCAAAAAGGTTACCTCTGCTATATGGCCTTAATCCGGTAATCATTAATACACTACATAGTGAAATAATATCACCTTTTGTCAATCCACAACCCATAGGCGAATTAATTAATGTCACTATGAGTTCTTTCCATATCTTTAATCTTTCTTTAATGAGTATATATAAACATTATTGTCTTTTACCCCATTAACTCCACAAGGTTGAGCACATGCGAAACATGATTATAAAATCAATGAAACTATTCATCGTCAAACTAATCTGAGTCAACATCGGAATCATATACTCCAAATTCTTCTAATGCTCCTTCCAATTGCTTCGTTACCTTATGAACATGGTCAGATACTTGTTTAATAGTACTTTTTGTCAAATATTTCAAACATCGAGTCTTATATTTTCCGATTTTCTTTAACTCTTCGTCTGAATATTCATATTGGTCAATCTTATCTACAATTTTCTGATATTCCGCTATTGCCTTTTCCCATTCCTCCTTAGAGTATTCAGAAGAGTTTTCTGTCAGTTCTTCTGAAAAATCCACTAAATCATCTATTGCAGCCTTTTGTTTGTCGCAAGAAGAAAACATAGAGCAGACAATAATCAGCAAGAATACTATTCTTTTCATTGTCACTTTTATTTAGTTAGAAATATTCTGTTTATTTAAATAAGTGATTTTTCCATCAGCAAGTTTAATGGAAATAGACTTGTCACCCACTTTGAGCAGAGCACTCTTGCCTTTGTCGTCACTTAGCTTGCATTCGGTATATGGCATCATCTTTATGGTTTTGCCGTTCTCCCATCCAGGTAACTTCATATTGTTTCGATACAAATATTTTGATTCGCAAAATATTTGCACATCAACGGCGTGGATATTAACAACCCTATTTTTGTTCTTTCTCATTTTATAGTCAAGAGACAAACTACTGCCTGTTACATCAATATTGTCGTTGATGTCAAAATATCCATTAGCCGTTATTCTAATATTGTGTTTTCCCCTAGGAATCTGCTTGATGCCTACTACTCCATAATTAATATTGTCAACCACCACTTCTGCGTCAGGAACATTGCAAGATATTTTTACCGGTTCCCTAAGTGGTTGTAAAGCTATGGAGATTGGTTCAATATTCTTGTCGGATATAGTTACCTTTCCAAATACAGTCTCGTAATTCTCTGCTTGAATTCGATATCCATACGTTCCTTCCTTACAAAAGAATTCCACCAGACCGCTGCCTTCTACTGCTTTCTTGTTACCTTCAAATATTACAAAACTATTGTCAACAACAGGTGACACCTTAAAAGCAACACTTTTCATGTTGTTCAATGGTTTTTGCGCCTCAAGTTCCACTTGATAAGTCTTTCCACCTATAGTTTTCTTCTTATAACCAAAATTGGCAAGGTTAATCGTGCCTGGTTGAAAATCCGGATGAGAGAATGATAACATGTACATACCTGGAGACACATAAACGTAATATATACCTTTGTGGCAGGCAATGTCACCGATATATTGATTAGTATTATTGAATACAAGACCTTCTATGTCGTTGGTCACTACTTTTATCAAGGCACACATATCATTGTTAATGTCATATCTGGCGTTTTCTGTTGCCGTATTGTCAGATTGCACTATTGTACAACTTTTCACCTTGATTTCCTGAGCCAACATTTCCCTTGAAGAGAAAATAGTCAAAGACAAGAAACACGCAAGAAAAGGAAAAAATGATTTCATCATAAATCTGTCAAATTAATAAAACCTGTATCCTAACGAAACTCCGATGTTTGTCCCCAACTTATATTTAGACAAACTGTTGTTCCACTCAAATGAGAGAGAGAATCTATTAATGTAGAATTGTACGTTGGCCCTTAATCCGAAATCAAACGAATCTGAGTTTACCGCCTTGTTGTCCTCCATCTTATCGGCAGAGTGTCCAATGTTATAGTATGCTCCATATAGACCAGCCAACAAAAGAACGCTGCTTGTATTATAACGGCTAAGAGGCAGAGCCAAACCAGCCTGTAAAGGAAGATCCATAGCAAATATGGTTTTATGAGTACAATTTGTCACTTCTGCATACTTGTCCAATTCTTTATGTTGCTTATCTGAAGGATCCAATACACCAGCACCTATTCCTTCCTTAAATGCAAAAATGCCTAAATACTGGTGATATTCAAGGTTGGCCTTCCATATTGTGCTTTTTTCATCTAAGAAATAATTTCCTGACACATTAACATCTATGTGAGAACGGAAATTACCAGTAGTTTTTGTACGTTCATTTTTGTGATAAACTATTTTTTTCTTATATTCTGTTAACGTCACTTTTATGGGAGTGTTGCCAGAAGCCTTGACAGTATAGTTACTTTCATAGTCTTTACATTCCTTGTTTGTTACACGAATAACATGTTTGCCCTCAGTAAGCATAATGTTGTTTTGGCTTTCAACTGTACCAAGAGGGATATCGTCGATAAATAAGTTAGCTTTCGGATGAGAACAGATAATACTTATAGGATATTTTTTTTCTTCCAGTTCAATATCCTTTGTTACCACGAGTTCTCCTTCTGTCAATTCCACCTGCCCGTTTACGGTTTCATATCCTTTAGCTGTAACAGAATAGTCGTATTTGCCCATTTTGTCGTTGATGACATAAATACCATTCTCATTTTTCGTCACCTTCTTGTTATTGAACACCAAGTCTGCATCCTTTGGCTTTAAGTAAAAACATGCGGAACGTAATTTGTTTGATGTTTCAAGAATCAGTTTATAGGTTGTACCGGATTCAATGGCAATATCGAAATCGTCGAAGTTGGCAAGTACTTTATTTTTACCATTGATGATGGTAAGCTGTTTTGTACCTTCCTTTAAATATACGGTATATTCATTAAGCAAATAGTTTACATCGCCAAATGCTTCCTTAAACTGCAACTTATCGATGCCCACGACATCAACCAAGACGATGGCACATTTCTTTCCGTTTTTGTCTTTTCTGGCATCTACTTGAGCTTTTGTAGACTGCAAAGCTTCCATTCGGCTGATCGTTATGTCTTGAGCTGACACTACGATAGTTGACCAAAACATTATTAAGAACAATATCTTACGCATAACTATAATTATATTATTATTGATTAATAGTATTAAATGTCAAAATCACTCAAAGTAAATATTTCCTCCTTAGGTAAGTCCTTACCGTTAATTTTGTCAGGCTGCCATGTACGGACATGAATTTGAGGTGCTGACTCATCGTTAAAGTCCCATAAGAGGAACAAGTATCCATCGTCGTGATAACGGTTACTCGTATAGCCCTGATGCAAAGTTACACCATAGAAGTTAGGATTAACAGGATGACGTTTCACTTCAATATCGTCAAATGTCACTTTGATATATTGGGTGGTATTGAACACACGGCGAAGGTTATCCAGATATTGCTGCTTGGTTTGCTTGTTGTAGGTTATCTTCTGTGAAGTGAAACCCTCTGCATGCCTCTGGGTTATTACCTTTCCTGTTATGATGAGAGCATCGTCGCTGAACACTTGCTTGAGGAAAGGAAGGTCTTTCTGATTGTAAGCAGTTCTGAACTGCTCCACATAATCAAGAATGAGTTGGCGACGACGTAGGTCTGTCAATTCCAAATTGCTTTTTATGACATTCATATAAAGATTCATGCTTATTGAGAGGTAGAAACTCTCAACATTGCCCTGACTATCAAAACTTACTACAGCCTCTTGATATTCGTCTTCGTTAAACGCCCTATCTCCTGTTGGTTTCATCATCAGAGGAATATTTCTGATCTGATAACCTGTTCCTGTTGTAATACAATGTTCAGCTATCATATCGTCAGTACACATGAATGGTGAGTTTTCCCACAACATTGCCATAGATTTTTGCACATTAGTATTAACATCAATTGTTGCAAAATTCAGGTTTCTTTTTCCTGATTGGGCAGAATTGATTTCTGTTAACATTGTAGACAAATGTTGTTCCATCCGTTGCTTCACCGCGTCATCATCAATGCCATCAGTGATAGTGACTTTTATTGAAGCATTAGAGAAAAGAGTCCATAGACTCAATAAGATAATAATGAACGATAACTTCTTCATATTTTTAATCATTTTAAGCGAAGCCAAATCGCACCGCAGTTTTTGTAATCACTAATCATTTCTGTTGCCTGAGTCTTAAGGTTGAAAAAAGTATTGCCATCCCTTCTTAACTGGGCAACAACTTTTCCATCCTGGTTATATACAAGACAATACACAAGTCCTGTAGTGGGCATCGTCTTGTATTTGCCGTATGATTCAAGTTTACCAGTTTGTTTGAGTTCCGACAAGTATGGTTCGACATCTGCAAAACGATTTATTGATACCATATTCTTTTCATCTGGAGTTAATTCAACAGTTGGTTTTATCCCTACTCTATCGTCCTCGGATATTATGGCGTTTGACGTATTCTTGGAGGTTTTCTGCTTTTTTACATCCAAAATGACAATTTCATTTTTATTGTCAACAGGCATAATCTCTTTTTTGTTAACATAAACGAATGCCCTATAGTAATCCCCACGTCGCGTCTGTATCTCAAAAAGATGTTCTTTTGCCTTGGCGATGCAGATATCGACTCCCTTTATGCCTTGAGCTTTTACCCAATCAGCAACCTTGACTTCAAGAATAGACTTTGCACCTACGAAAGCCTCATCGACACTTTTCATAGTCGTTTCTGCATATATATAGCAAGTGTCGCATTTCACCTTATTAATGTCCTCCACTGTCTTATTGGACTGAGCCAAACCAATGCCTTCGCCCGACAAGGAGAACAGAGCAGTCAATAACATTTTGTTTACCATATTTTTTTTCTGCTTTTACGTGATTCCTTCTGAAATAAGTTTTTAATATTGTGAGTAGGTATATATGGAGTAAGTTTAACCTTAATCACTGAATTGGGATTCCCGATAAAGTCATCCGCCAGTATTACAGACAATAAATGATTGTAACAAAGTTCACTACTTTGAGCTATCACCATTACCATCAATCCGTCCTCACGTTCTTCCTCCACTGCAAAATACACTTTCAGATTCTGTTCCTTGCAATAGTCAAGCCATTGACTTAGCTTTATTGTGTATTTCACTGACGTCATCCCATATACCGACTGCTCCACATACATCTTTCTGTCCACTTTGTCTATCATACCTTGAAACAGATTAGCGGCAGATAATGATTTGTGGAGGTTGTCAAATAGTGGGCTAAAACCTGTATCTCCGTTACTCCTTATAAAGTATGAAGCGTCATTAAGACTCTCCAATTCATAATGTTCCCGCTTAGAAATCCAAATTGTATCGTCATACATTTCAAGATATTTCGGATTAATCGTCAACCTGAAATCACTATGGTTGGCACTAACAATAGCAGAACGAAACTCGTTTTGTATCTCTTTTTGCGATTTGCCCATAATAAGGTCGCATTGTGCAGGGAACACAACTGTAATATAAGGAGCATCTTCCTTGTACCAGCTTACTTCATAATGCTTATCAACAAGATTTATGGAAAACGGCACTCTTTCGCACAAGTTGTAGTAGTCAGAAAGACTACCTTTACGGAAGTGGACTTTATCGTCAGCCATCTTGTCCGTAACGGTTGTCCCTTTGACATTCTTTAGTCCAACAAAATAATTCTCCAAGAAGTCCATAACCTGGTTCATTGGTTTGTTTGCCTCCATGCGGACTTGCTTGCTAAACAATTTTTGTTGTCCGTAAATATTGATTCCTACACTCCACATTATTAGACATGCAAAGAGTGCCGTTAACCTTCTCATTTACTTTCCTATTATTATACTACCCTTTACAACATTATTGCTATCGTACCAGATTCCTTGCACGAGATGTCCTTCGGAGAACTCTCCTATAACGTAGTCACCTGGTTCAGCTACTCGGCCTTTTGGATCGCGGCTGTCAATTATGTGCGAAGACTTGAACGTCAGGCGGCCATTGACATCATCGAGTTGTCCGTTTTTTACAGTTCCTACGAATACTGCATATCCGAGGTCTTTCCTGTTAGACACCGACTGTTGCGCTTTTCTTGCCTTTGACTTAGACTCTTTCTTCTTTGCGTTCTTCTCATTTTCAAGTTGAGCCAAAGAGTCTGCCACACGCTGCAGGCTATCTCGCTCTCTTTGAGCATTGATGCTGTCAATCATGGCTGTTGATTCTTGACTGGGTTCTGTTTTACCACCAAACAAGAATATGCCTCCAACAACTACTGCTGCCAAAACCAATACTCCGCATACGATACCTATCAATCGTTTGTTTGGACCAGAGGAAGGAGGAGGACACTCACGAAGAGGCTTTTGACACTCGTCGCAGATTAAATCTCCTCTGGCTGAAACTTTCTGCACTACCTTATCTCTTGACTTTGAACATTTTTCGTTAAGGCAAATACCATATCTGTACCTTACATGTTCTCTGCTTCTTACCATATTTTTTATTTGTTTTATTTGTTAATAATTAATTGTTACATTACAGGAGGAGGTACTGATCCTATTGGCGGCATTGGTGGCATTGATGACGTAGCAGGAGGAGCAAACAAAAATTGTATTGTGCTGACCTGTCCTGCAGGAGTCCATTGTGGCATACCTTCCATCCATACCATGCTGCTTGGTGTTAACTGTCCATTGGTAACCAACTGCTTGCACACTTCATTATTATATGGACCATATTGTTGACCGTTTACAGCAATGAAAAGCTTTATTTCGGGTTCTGACGGAGGTGTTGATGGCAATACCGGTGGCGGAGCTACTGGCGATGCTGGAGGTGGAGCTACTGGCGATGCCGTTGATATTGGTTTTACAGCAGGCTTCTCTTCTTTCTTTTCAAAGACGGGGAACAATGAAGGCAGTTGGCTGCCATCTTTCTCCGAGTGCAACAATATTGCATTACTAAGATCGGTTGCTGCATTTCCGGTTTTCAAAAATCGTTCATATCTGTCTTTATAAGTCTGAAGCCAATCTATGGCACGCATCGGGAAACAATATGTAATTGTTGTTATTGACAGTTCATTTTTGCACGGGCTTTTCTGGCTGATCGTAATCGTTGTTCTTGCCATACTTTGATTTATGGATTCATTGAATGCTCGCACAAGTTTGTCTGCAAATCTTTTCAACCCTTCATTGTCTTCAGGCGACGGTATAGAAACGAACAATATTTTTTGGTTAATACTAGCTGGATTAGTAGGACTCTTTTCATTCTCATTGTTTCTCAGATGGAGTCTCATCTGATCATTGTTTAGTTTTAGATATACTCCACTTTGATCGACTATTTGTTTTGCAAAAGCCTTAATATCTTCATCTGTACGGAGTTTCTGTTGCAGTTGGGTGAGAATGTTCAGTCCTAATACCTTTTTCTCACTGTCAGCCTTTTCGTCGTGTTTTATCTTGACAATCTCAGACAATCTGATATCAAAAGCATCTTTAATATTATCATTGTCTATTTCGTTAGCAAGGCGTCCAAAATTGATGAATTCACTCTCTGGCAAAATTAACTCCCTAATCTGTCTTGCAATATTAGGCATTTCTATTTTGTCGGTCTTTAATTCAAATTCAAACTCAACCATCCTTTCCTCCTCACATACTTCAATAATGGCTCCACGCATATCCTCGAGTCCTTTGTTCACTTTGCGTTGACCAGCAATCAGACGTTCTGTCTCTTCTATGGCATCGTTGATTTTCTGTCCGAATGCAGAAATGTCCTCATTCATCTTTCCGAATTCGACATTCAGTTTCGCAACTAATTTCCTTGCGAAATCCAGTGCAATACACTCTGTCTTTAATACATAAAAGTCGGTCAATATCTCCTGGTGTTCACTATAACGGCGTGCGCCAGCACCCACCATTCTTTGGAAGATACCAAGTCTGCTCCACTCGGTAACATTTGCCGAACGGTCATAGTCTGTCCTTTCAAAAGCATCTTTCTTTTCTGCAATCACAGTTTCTAGATCAGCACGTATGTCTGCTATTTTCTCAAGAATAACTTTCGACACTTTCTGAAGCTCAACAATGGAAATCTCTCCATTTTTCCATTTTCCAAAAAGCTCAATCTCTACATTGTGGCGTATTTCCCGAGAAATATCAGGTATGACTCTTGACTTACCCATGTAGTAACTTTCTACACCTTCCTCCCTAAAGTGCTTGTCATAAAATTCACCCATAATGCTGTCAAGCTCATTGAGTGGATTCTTGTTTTTCTTAGCTTCTTCGAAATAACCAATTGCCTTGTCGTGCCAATAATCTTTGAACGTTGGATAATCGGAATCTGTTTTAAGCACCTTCTTTTCTAACGTCAGATGGGCATTATCTAACTTCCATTTAACCAAATTATCTGGATTAAGATATAATGTGCGATAGTCTTTGTTGCACTCTTCATCAACATATCCCTGATTCTCACGCCAATTATTATACTTAAACTGGAAAAGAATGCTTTCGCCTATTGTATATGTAATGTGCTTTAATATACGTAATTCAGGATACATAACGCGCTTTATTCCAAAAGAATTAATCTTCTTGGTTCTTGCAGCCCTTATGCTACCATCAGAGTCGGGTTCGGCAGTCTCATCAAGTTCAAGTGCAAAGTCATCAATATTCTCAAAGGTAAAAGCTCTAAGTATATCGTTGGTATTTGGATCTTGATTGATGAGAAATATGCGTGAATAAATAAAGTCGCTTACAATTTTGGGCAATTCCTCCAGGGAATTTATCACAATGCCGTTTTCATTAACGTTGCTATACAATGTCAATCCATTGGCAACACCCTTTACCCTGTCGTTGTAAAGATGAGCCTCACCTTCTCCAGTCACATCCTGCGGGAACCATCGTCCAGCCTGCAAACCATTCAGCTCGTTCAATGCAGCATATCCGTTTTGATAATATCTTCCTTGGTCCATGTTTGGCTTCGGAAGATTCATCTCTGGAATCATGGCATAAACCAAAATATCGGCATTTGGGAAAGTTTTCCTTGCCTGTACAACTGCGTCAACTATTGAACCTGAGCCAGTTCCTCCACTCAATCCTGCAAAAATATGAATACAAGTCTTTGTGTCATCCATGCTCGAAATGGCTTCACATCGTGAAAATGCATTTCTAAGGCTATTTACGTATCCAATAGAATTGGCGGCAAACAACAAGCGTCCTGCCCTGCGTTTCTGTCCTGCAGCTTCGCCTAAAGACCCTATTGCGGATCTTACTGCTTTGACATTGTCAACAATACCTTTCACATGGGGATAATTGTCAATATGGTCAAGAATACTCTCTACATCAACAGCCTTGATATTGAAAAACTCATTACGTGTAAATGAGGCATCCTGTCCCATGACACGGAAATCATCTTTGGGCTTACCGTCCTTCGACATTAAGTCTTTTTCTGTTGAATCGATGTAAAGCAAGGCTACGGGCAATTTTGAGCGTTTCTCTTCTTCTGGAAACTCTTCAAAAACCCTCATTTTGAATGCTTTTAGTATTTTTCCTCCCGTTCCTCCGATTCCCACTAAAATATGGTTGGAGTTACAACTTATTGATTTGTCCATAATAATATTTGTTTTTGATTATTATTTGTTATTTCATTAATTCAAAATGAAATGATGGCTTTTTCTTGCCTTCATTCTTGACATTATTCGTCACTTGTTTTGGTACTTGTATTGTCATTTTTTTCTCCATTTCCTCTTCCTGTCGTATTTCTTTTCTTATACTTCCGTCAGGATCGTAGATAGAGAGCTTGGTTTTTATGATTTTCTGTGCCTGGTTTTCTTTTTTGTTCCAACGATACATATCTACCAAAAGATTATACATCCTCACGTTGTCCTTTGTCTCGGATATAGGTTCAAGTTCTTCCACATAGCTTTTCACAAGCCGTATGTCATCCTTTGAAGATGACCTATTCTGACTCATAATACATTTGCCGTATTTTACCAACATTGGAACTATTTCTTCTGTTGGATCTTGGTTTTCATATGCATATTCTATATAAGACAATATATATGATTGTGCGTCCTTGTCTTTTTTCATATATGCATAGTTACCAATAATATTGAGTATCCTTATAAAGTCTTTAACCGTTTCCAGTGAATCGTAATTGAAACGTGCAACTTCATTCTTTGCATAATCAATCACTGATGAACTGAATAATTCTTTTTCGTTATACTTGAAACCAATAGTAAACCCCACTATATTCAGTCGCTTTCTCAATAAATTAGTTGTGTCGTTACTTCCTAATGCCTTTTCTATTTTATTTAAATTGTCAATACAATGCTCAATAGCTTTAGCATCTTCATAGTTTTTATAGTCTTTATACGGGTCTTTTTCAAGTTTTGAAGCCAAAAGATCAATTTCATCCAGTTTCTTCTGGCATTTTTCTTTATACCTTCTTTCCTTTTCTTCTTTGTTCTTTTTGATGATACCTGTTTTCCTTGATGCATAAGCCTGGCCTTCCGCTGTCTTCTTCTTTAAGCCAAAAGTCTGGCTAAGCATATATTTTAGCGCATCATTGTCTTCTTTTGAAAATACAAGTCCTTTGAATATGTCTGATTGATTATCGGTAAAATCAGTATAGTACAATATCCAAAGTAATTCATTTTTTGAGATTTTGTTAGCTTTCGCCATAGCGTCCAATGAAATGACTATTTTGTCGTCCTTTATCACTCTCCATGGAGCAAAAGTATCTGCTGCGGAGTTTCCGCTCGCAGAATTACCCGACTGTGCAAATAGCGTCTTGCCAGTCTGAATAGCATTCTTTTCAAGATAGTCTGGGCTTGTGACTATAACCTTTCCTACTCGTTTTTCTTTTCTTGGAGTTTGAAAAACTAGTATGTTACTGTATGTCATAGTATTACATACGAGTGCGTTTTCCAGGAAAGAAGGAAGAATAGCCTTTCTTGAAACACCTTTTTTATTTATGAACGTCTTAAATCCTTCAGGAGCCAATGGTTTGCCCTTTGCATTACGTTTACAAGCAGCCTGGGCTTCCTGTCTGTGATGCACAATCAATTGTGTTGCGGTTATTTGCAATGAGAAATAGTCTTGAGGTCCATCCAAAAGCCACTTATGCTTTTCAGAATAGTTCTGATTCTTTAAATTCAGTCCGCACGACCTTTTCTTTTCCGAATAATATATTAAAGTATTGCCTGCCTTAACAATATAAGGTTTTCGCGCATTGAGTTTATACTTGGAAATACTCGATGTAACTTCACCGAAAATTCCATTGTACACCGATTCGTCAAAACCTGCAAACTGCGCATATATTCTATTGCTTACTACAAGCAATACCAGTAGATAAAATATTCGTTTCATAATGATTTGTCAAAAACAATAAGTAGTGTGAATCATCATCTTGCATTCATTTTACTTCAATTTTTCAGAAGCCGTTTCTTTATCAATTTGAAACATTTCCGCATTCAACTCAAAAAACACCTTTTCTTTGTCATTAACGACACCGTCTGCTTTAACAATGCCATCCAATTCTTTTTCGAAACGCTCAACTTGGTCGTCTTCATCAAGAAGTGGGAGGTTTATGCCTGAATCTGAGACATTTGACATAACTTCTTCAATTTGCTCTTGACTCAATCCGCTACGTTCAACAAAATCGTTTAAATAGTCTTTTTCTTTATCGTTGAAATCTTCATCTGATGCAGCCACATATGCCAAAGTAATATATATACATTGATCGGTATTGTAGGATTGTTCAGAAGAACAACCTGAAACGACTGTAGCCAAAATAATAAAAGCTATTCCTAAAACACCATGAAATAATTTCATAAAAATACAAATATTTTGTTTTGCCTACTTCCTTTAAAGCGACTCGGCATTCTCTTGTTAAAACTTGCAGTTGTATCGCATTTCTGGCAATGATGCCAAACAATAATCAACGACGGGGCAAAGTTACATTTTTCTCACGATATAATGGTGTTCCATTTTGTTCCTTTGCTGATGTGTGACAAAAAAAGTGTGGTGGATTTGATAGAAAAATACAAAAAAAAGCGTATCTTTGCAAGCGAAACTACTATTTGGAGTATTAAAACGACAAAGAGAAAGAATATATGACATCCGAGAGAACAGAGGAACTTTACCGTAGCCTACGAAGCCAGATCGAGAAATATATAGGCAAGGAGATAAAGATGCGCCGGCATTTCGACATGTTGGCCGAAACGGTTTTTATACAGACGAGACAGATGCTCTCGCCAACTACCTTGCGCCGTTTCTGGGGCTATCAAGAGGCAGATGTGTCGGTATCGAGGCATACACTCGACGTATTATGCATGCTCTTGGGCTATAGTGATTGGGATCAATATGAAAAGTCAGTCTCCCAACTTCCTGAAGACATGAAAATAAACGTTAGTAACTTTCTCCTCGATGTAAAGACAGTGAATTCAGATGCTTTGGAATGTGGACAAGAGGTTATTGTAACATGGATGCCTAACCGACGCGTTGTTGTTGTTCATGAAGGTGCGGATGTTTTTCGTGTTATAAACAATGAAAACAGTAAGCTTCGAAAAGGTGATACGTTCCACTGCCAAAAGTTGGTTGAGGGCCAACCTTTATTCTGCTCAGACCTATTGCGCGAAGGTCATGCTCCTATGAGTTATGTGGGAGGACAGAATGGCGGCATTAGGTTTATCTTAAAAAAATAATTAACTTTTAGTGCTTTTATATTTATTCTTCTGTAATAATTTATAAGAAACTGGAATCATCAATGCCATTACCGACAAGGTCGCTATCATTGATATCAGAAATACTCTTTTTTTATTATTTGTTTTAATAGCACGCATAACATCGTCTGTGGACAAGAAGCGTTCTGATGGATTATCCTTGCAACACTTCTCTGCTATATGTCTATAATTATTGGGCAATCCTATCACTGAGTCTATGAACTGTAAAATACGACCTACAGCATAGATGTCAGTCGTAACATTCAGTTTTTCTCCTCCCCCCTCTATCATCTGCTCAGGTGCGGAAAAGCCCTTTGTTCCACCAAGAGACAATACATAAGAATCTGAATAAGAAAAGCCTAGGTCGATAATTTTCAAATAGTTTCCTATGCGGGTAACCATCAAGTTGGTTGGTTTTAGATCGAGGTGGAGTATCTGTCGCTTGTGCAGATATTGCAATCCTTCAAGCAATTGCATGACCAATCTCTGCAAGTTTTCTTCTTTACGAAGATATCCTGGATTGAGTTTTACAAACTTGTCAAGCGTCATCCCATCAATAAACTCTTCAACGATGCAATTATCTTCCATACGAAGGTAATTCACAATATATGGACAATCGAGCCTGCTGCCCACTTCAAATTCCTTTCGTAAGGAATCTTGATAGCGGCTATCACTGGCACAACAGCTTTTCAACTTTTTTACAAACACCTTCCGGCCATTCTCCCATCTACAAGAGCCAATACTAGTATGACCTTCATAGACGGTATCATGCATAGATGAGGGTTGGCTATTTTGTAATAGTGAGTTTTGCATTATTATTCATTATTTATTAACGTTTCGATAGTTATTTATATAGTGTTTCAGGCATTTTATGTAAGACAAATCCGTCAATAACGGAACTATCCACAATTTCTTCGGCAAAATTAGGAATATTTTTCTAAAGCAAAATGATTCAAATTGATTCAAGTATAACATAAATGTTAAATATCACGAATATTTTGCGTTTTCTCTTGTTAAATAGTATCTATTCAACAGGTTTCTCGCTAACTTTCTTCGCCATAATGCCATTGCCCAATCACTGCTTAGGGCACTATATAAATATAGACATTAATAACAAAAATTTCAATGAAAAGGTATTAAAATAATGTTTTTTAACATCTTTCTATTGTTGCAAAGTGAGCTACCCAGAAAAGACGAACAAAAGCCATCCCAACCCCATTGAGGTCAGGATGGCTTTTTGATGAAGGTGATGATACTATTACCAAAGTTTGTCGTCATATATAAATGGTGCCACTTCACGACCAGTCTTGTCTATATAGACTCGTTTACCATTCTTTACAACTAAAGCCAGACCTTCTTGGAAATCCCAAGCATCAGCATACTTGCAAGGAATAACTTCACGACCAGTCTTGTCTATGTAGCCTCGTTTGCCATTCTTCTCAACTATTGCCAGACCTTCGTGGAAATCAAAAGCATCATCATACTTGCAAGGAATAACTTCACGGCCAGTTTTGTCGATATAGCCTCGTTTGTCATTCTTCTCAACCATAGCCAGACCTTCGCTGAAATCACAGGCATCATCATACTTGCACGGAACAATCTCACGACCAGTCTTGTCGATATAGCCGCATTTACGAGACTTTTCAACTATAGCCAAACCTTCGTGGAAATTAGAGGCAAGATCATACTTGCAAAGGATAACTAAACGGCCAGTCTTGTCTATATAGCCATACTTACCTTTACTGGATACTTTGTATAAACTGATTTCATTTGATTTCATCGATTCAAAACAATCTATTACGGTCTCTCCAAGACCATTTTGCAATATAATTAACACTCATACCACCATATTATAATTTAGCTCCACACTCCATGCAGAATCCGTCTTCCGGAATTGCGTTTTTAATTGAATTTTGCTGCAAAAATACATGATTTTTCTGAAATACGCAAATTTTTAGCTTTAAAAGCATTGTTTTTTCAAATATATAGAAATGGGGCATAGGGTCAGGTACATTGGTTCACTCTTTCGGGTCGATGAACTTGTCCCTGTGATTCACTCCCTGTGATTCACAGAGCGGGAAATGAAAATAAGTAAAAATTATAGACAAAATCATTTATTTACCACTACTGGACAAGATAGAGGGAAATAGTGGAGGAAGACGGGGTTTATTACTGGATTCATATCAGACAAGGAAGGAAAAACACCCTTGTTTCAACACAAAAACTGTGAAAAAACGCCCTCAAAACCCTACCATAAGTAGGCTCTGCCTCCACTCTGCCTCCGTTGTGACTCTATACCAAAGTCGGTGTAAGTCTACTTAAAACGCCAAAATAGCATATCTTTGTGAAAATAATTTGGGAAAAACGTGAATAAGAGGAAAAAAATTAATAACTTTGCAGCGGATTTTTCTGAAGTAACAAATAAAATAAATGGAATATCGAGACGAAGACATACAACGACTAAAAGAAAAAGTGGAAATTGTGGCGGGAAAAAGTATTAAAACACCACGAGACTTCAACTTTTTGTCGAAACAAGTGGAGGGTTTTACCGGTGAATCGCTATCGGCAAGCACCCTTAAGAGAGTATGGGGATATGTGGACACGGAAAGCAAACAGAGCAAGTATACCTTAGACACATTGGCACAAATGGTGGGATATGCCAGTTGGGACAATTTCGTGAAAGGGGGTATGAATGATTCTAACGTGAGCTTTCGTATCATTCACCGTAAGCTGATGAGTGATGCTCTCGTATTTGGAGACTTGGTGAAGCTGGTATGGAAACCTGACAGAGTGGTCACCGTGGAATATCAGGGACAATCGACTTTCAGGGTAGTGGAGTCTGTGAACAGCAAGCTTTCAAAAAACGATACATTCCAATGTAGTCAGTTTGTGGACAAACAAGAGCTCTACCTTAACAACCTTTACCATCCGGGAATGCCTGTGACTGACTATGTCTGCGGACAGCGAGGCGGCATAATCTGGAACTTGGTAAGCAATGACAAAAAATAGCAGTGAATATTGTACTTTTCTGCGAAATTAAGCAAAACAAATGTTTAGAGAGAGAGCTAACAGGATAAAATTCGAAAAAATTTATGGCGACCACTATAGCCGCCTCTATTATTTTGCGCTCTCATTATTGGCAGACGAAGACGACTGCCGCGACATCATCGACGACATATTCCTCAACGTTTGGAAAAACATTGACACAATCGACACCAATAGCGTTGGAACATATCTCATGTCTGCGGTACACAACCGCGCCATCGACCACATGCGACGCGACAAACTCCACAGACAATACAGCGAAGAATATATCCGACATGCCACGGAATTCTACTCCGACTACTCAGTAGAACTGGAAAAAGACCGACTTGTAGAACAAATGCTCAACAGCCTAAAACCACCCAAGGACGAAATATTACGCATGTGCTACATTGAAAAGAAAAAATATGCTGAAGTGGCGCAAATGATGAATATAAGCCCCAATACTGTTAAAAAACATATCTCAGGAGCACTGAAAATGTTAAGAGAAGTTTTTAACGCTCAAAAACATACCCAAATGGAATGAACTAACGTATAACTATTGAAATACTACCGATAATTTTTTATACACATAATATATGGAAGGGACTGACAACGATAGATATGATTTAACTTCATCCGACCAGATGGAAGGTTTAGAACACGAAGAAGTGCTCCTTACCGACTATTTCAACCGCCGGAATTATTCAAAACCTGACGTGGAGGCACAACTCGCTGCCTTCAAGGCAAAACACGGCTTGGAACATAACACCGAAAGCCGCGGCATCATCGTGGCATTGCTAACCGCAGCAGCGGCAGTGGTGCTGTTGTTTGTCGTGGGCAACCGCCGTGCAACTGAGATGTCCGACCACCATACTGCACATATCACTGCCTATGAGGCCATGGACAACATCCCAAGCAAAATACTCATCGACACCAATGGCAAGACTACAACCGTAAACGACCACAATCTGATAGATTACTCTAAACCCGTAGCCAACAACACCGTAGTATATCACACCGTAAAGACTCCTGCACAGACCACAGCCGAAGTGGAACTGCCCGACGGCACAACCGTGATGCTCAACGCATGCTCACAACTGCGCTTCCCAAGCACCTTCACAGGAGGTGAGCGAAAGGTGGAAGTGAAGGGCGAGGCCTATTTCAAGGTAAGCCACAATGCGCTCATGCCTTTCATAGTGGAAGCCAACGGCATGACAACCAAGGTGACTGGTACTGAATTCAACGTGAAGGCTAACAAGTTCAACTCCCCTGCCGTCACGCTCGTCGAGGGAAGCGTAGAGGTAAGACCTGCCAGCAGTGGCATTACACCCACAAAACTCAAACCCGGACAGCATGCTGTACTAAACAACGAGACGCTCACAGTAACTGATGTAGACACCTATATGTATACCGCATGGACTGAAGACAAATTCTATTTCGACAACTCCACACTGCTCGACATAGCCAAGGAACTCGGACAATGGTATAACGTCAGCGTGGTGTTCGACAACCCCGCAAAAGCAAAAACCCGCCTGTTTCTCACTGCCGACCGCAGCGACGACATTGGCGACCTGATAGAGTCGCTGAATATGATGAAAAAGGCGAAATTGAGCTTCGAAAACAATCAAATTATTATCAAATAAAGCATTTTTTCGTCATTTATTACAAAAAAGACACATTTTTCTTTCTTTTACCATACCCGATTCCTTTGTTGCTTCGTAGAACTATAAAGGAATTCTTTATAAAATTTTATTAAACATAACAAACGTATGACAAAAGAAAGATGCAGGCGGACAGCCATAATCTTGGTAGGTCTGCTGCTGATAACTTCAATGGTATCAGCACAAACGGGCAAACGGTTCAGCGTCACGTTCAAAAACGAAAAGCTTGCCACAGCCCTGAAGACAATCAGTAAAAAATCAGGTGTCAACGTTACATTCGCCTACGAAGACGTGGAGAAATACAACGTGACGAAGGCATTGAAAAACGTTGATGCCAACGAGGCTGTGAAAACCGTACTCGACGGAAAGCCTCTGACATTCAATGTCCATAACGGACGAATCACTGTGTTCAGAGCCGAACTCGCCAAAATGGCTGAAAACATGTATCATGCCGAGGGTGTGGTGGTTGACACCGATGGACAACCGCTTCCAGGCGTGTCGGTAAAATCTGGCGACGGACAGACCATCTGCCTTACCGACGTAGACGGAAAGTTCCGTATCATGATTTCAAAAGGACAGTCGGCACAACTCATGTTCTCCTACATTGGTATGGAATCGCAGACTGTGACACTCAGCAGCAAAAACTCCGGAAAAATCATGCGCATCGTAATGCAGGAAGAGTCTGGTAAACTCGGCGAAGTGGTGGTGACCGGTATCTTCCGAAAGGCAAAGGACAGCTATACGGGAGCGCTTACTACCATCGACAGTGAGCAGTTGCAGACCTTCAAGGGCTCAAACTTGCTTCAAACTCTGAAAAACATCGACGCTTCAATCAATTTTCCTGTCAACAACCTCGCAGGAAGCAACCCCAACGTTCTGCCTAACATGAATATCCGCGGTTCGTCGTCGCTGCCTATGAGCGTGGAGGAATTCAATAGCAACGCACAACAGACTGTTAATACACCTCTTATTATATTGGACGGATTTGAAATCTCACTCACTAAGCTCATGGACTACAACGACGAGCAGATTGAGAGCATCAACATCCTGAAAGACGCTGCAGCCACTGCCATCTATGGTTCACGTGGTGCCAACGGTGTAATCGTGGTAGTGACTAAAACCCCGAAAGAGGGAAAACTACGCGTGACTGCTAAGGCTGGTATCGACCTTCAGGTGCCCGACCTCAGCTCTTACGACTTGCTCAACGCTGCCGAGAAACTGCAACTTGAAAAACAAGTGGGACTCTACACTGATGAATATGAACCTATAAACCAGTGGAAATACAACAACCTATACAGTAGACGACTGAAAGCTGTGCTCGACGGAACAGACATCGACTGGATACACAAGCCGGTGCGAACGGGTGTAGGCCAGCGCTACAACATCCAACTCGACGGTGGTGCCAACGAGTTCCGATGGGCCACTTCGCTCGGATATAACGACATAGAGGGTGCCATGAAGGGCAGTAGCCGAAAGACAGTGAACGGCGACATCACCCTCATGTACTCAGTGAAGAACCTTATCTTCCGCAACTATACCAGTTTTACGTCCAACAAGTCGAAGGAAAGCGAATATGGCTCTTTCCAAGACTATGTAGACCAGCAGCCGTACAACAACCCCTATGATGAAAACGGCAATGTCGTAAAAACCTTCTCCAACTTCTTTGGAACCGACGAGGTGGGTAATCCGCTGTATGACGCGACGCTCAACACCTTCAACAAGAACGAATACATCAACTTCCTCGACAACTTCTCCGTAGAGTGGATGATAATCGACGGACTGCGCTTCCGCGGCAAAATAGGCTATCAGACTACACGTTCCACAAGCGACCTGTTTCTGCCTGCAGAACATTCCACATTCGCAAGCAGCTCATACAACACCACCGAAGGCCTCCTTCGCAAGGGACGATACACTTACGGCACTGGCCGCACCGACCTCTTCAGCGCCAACGCTACATTGAGCTACAACAAGACCTTTGCGAAGAAACACCAGATTTATGCCGGTCTTGACTGGTCGCTCTCGGAAGAGAACTATACAAACTATACCTTTGTGGCAGAAGGCTTTACTAACGAGGACATGAGCTTCCTGGGCAATGCCACACAGTATGAGCACGCTTCTGCACCTACTGGAAGTAAGGACGTAACACGTCTCGTGGGTGTTACAGGCAACGTAAACTACACCTACGACAACCGCTACTACGTCGACCTCAGCTACCGTATCGACGGAAGCTCGAAGTTCGGTAGCAACGATCGCTTCGCACCTTTCTGGAGCGTGGGACTTGGCTGGAACATGCACAACGAGAAATGGCTAAAGGCCATAGAGCCCATCAACACTCTGCGCCTTCGCGGTTCTTACGGTATCACCGGTTCGCAGGATATCACCACGGAAAGTATCAACACCTCTTACAATTATGCATCAGGAAGCAGATACCTCGGATGGACTTCGGCTTCGATGATGGGACTCGGAAACCCAGACCTCACATGGCAGAAGACTAATGAACTGAACATCGGTATCGAGTTCGGCCTCTTCAACAACCGCATCACCGGTGAGTTCGACTATTATACAAAGAAGACTACTGACCTCCTCTCTGCCATGGACCTTCCTCTCTCTGTAGGTTTCGCCTCTTATGTGGCAAACATTGGAGAGATGAGCAACCACGGTTTCGAGGCAAGCGTCAACGCATATATCATACGCGACTATAAGCGCAAGTTCAACTGGATGGTGGGAGCACAAATAGTTTACGACAAAAACAAGATAACCCGCCTTTCCGACGCTATCAAGGCCCAGAACGATAAATATCTCGAACAGAACGTGGAAGTATCAAACCTCTTCTACGAGGGCTATCCGCTCAACTCCATCTATGCAGTGCAGAGCCTTGGCATCGACCCCAGCACAGGTAAGGAAATATTCCTTGACCGCGAAGGAAACGTGACAAGCACATGGAATGCCGCCGACAAGGTGTTCCTCGGCAGCAGCCAGCCACTTTATCGCGGAAACTTCCGCACTATGGTGATGTGGAACAATTTCACACTCAACGTATCGTTCGGATACCATTGGGGCGGAAAGATGTATAACTCTACACTTCGCGACAGGGTGGAAGTATCATCAGGACGCATAGCCAAAACCAACGTCGACAAACGAGTGCTCAGCGACAGATGGATGAACCCGGGCGACAACACCTTCTTCCGCGGATTCACATACAACGACACAAGGGCAACATCACGCTACGTGTTTGACGACCGCGTGCTCACACTACAGTCGGTAAGCCTGCAGTATCGCTGGAACAACGACTGGCTACAAAGAAACAGCGGACTGGAGTCGATACTCTTCGCCATGAACATCAACGACCTCTTCTACTGGTCGTCGGTAAAATACGAGCGAGGCACCAACTATCCATACGCACGTAACATTCAAGGAAGCGTGACATTCACATTCTAAGAAAGTTAACTATACGCTACATCATTAACATATAAAGCAAAATGGCAATGAACAAGATTAGATCATATATATTCATCGGACTGTCGATGCTCTCACTCTCTTCATGCAACGAGTGGCTCGACGTAAAACCAGAGACAGAGGTCAGGGAAGACGACCTGTTCTCGTCATACAAAGGCTATAAGGAGGCCTTGGCAGGATGCTACTCAGCCATGACAAGCAGAGACCTCTATGGCGAAAAGCTCACCATTTCTGACGTGGAATGCCTTGCAAACCTGTGGAACCAGCCTTCAAAGTCGTATACCCCAGCACTCTACGACCTCCACATACACGACTATGAGGACGAGTATGCAAGAAACGACATAAAGACCATCTACGGAGGTTTATACAACGTCATTGTACAGGCCAACGGCATTATCAACCACATCACTGCCAACCCCGCTTCAATACCTGCGGAAAATCAGCGGAACATTATTGAGGGCGAGGCAAGGGCTGTCAGGGCTTTCTGCCATTTCGACGTGCTCAGACTTTTCGGACAGATGCCACAAAATGCGACAAAGACTGTCGAACTACCCTACTCTGAGAGCAACGACATCAATACGCAGCCGCCATACTACAGCTTTGAGCAGTTTGCTGCCAAGGTGCTCGCCGACCTCGACATTGCAGAGGAAAAACTGAAGACGAGCGACCCTGTGATGGAATTCTCTTATGACGAACTGGCAGGGGCCGACTCCAAATTGGCCGACCAACTGCCCGACGATGACTTCCTGCTTAACCGCCGCTACCGTTTCAACTACTGGGCTGTGCGTGCGCTGAAGGCAAGAGTGTATCTCTACATTGGCGACAAGGCAAAGGCATACAACGAGGCTATGGCAGTAATCAACGCACAAATCAAGGGAAAGAGCGTGGTGAGCCTATCAAGCAAGTCTGATTACGAAAATAAAAAATATTCCACACCAAGCGAGTGTCTGATGCAACTCTACAACGTTGACCTCCTCGACTACAGCATCGACCTTATTGGAGGCGATCCCGAAAGAAACGTCAATACCGACAAACATCTCTATCTCACCAGCAGCAACTTCGAGAAGAAACTCTTCGCCGGAGCCAACACCACAAGCGACGTGAGATACCTTAATCTTTGGGAGCGCACCACAAAGTCGTCGACAGGCTCGAAATACCCGACGATAAAGAAGTATTTCAAGGTTACGACAATGCCGCTGCTGAGACTGTCGGAGATGTATCTCATAGCCATGGAGACAACAACCAACCTGGCTGAGGCCAACAGCCTCTACAAGACCTTTATGGCAGCACGCAACGTGAACATCACTACCGACATTGAGTCAGAGGTGGATCTTCTCGACAAAGTGATAAACGAGTATCGACTCGACTTCTATGCCGAAGGACAGATGTTCTACTGCTACAAGCGACTTGCCGTCAAGTCGATGCTATTCTCTTATGAGAATATGGGTGAGGAACAGTATATCATACCTCTGCCAAGCTCGGAGTTCAACCCCGCAGGAAAATAGCATAAATGATAGCACCATCATATATAAAAAACTATACGACAATGAAAAAATACATATATTCCATAATGGCAGCAGTAGCATTGTTCTGTACATCGTGCGAGCAAGACCTGCCTGTATATAATGACCCGACTGCCCGTCTTAACTTCTATAATGAGTCAACGGGCGACACGCTTACGAGCTATTGTTTCGTCTACCACAACGAAGTGCCGCAGGACACCATCTGGATGCGTGTCACTACAATGGGATTCCTGGCAGACCACGACAGGCAGTTTGAACTGCAACAGGTGATGACTGGCGACAACGATGCCGAGCCCGGAAAGCACTATGTGGCTTTTGACAATGCCGACCTGCAAAAGTACTATGTAATAAAGGCCGACTCCGTGGGTGCATACTTCCCGGTAGTGGTGTTACGCCACGACTCCGAGTCCGACAAAATCTACAACCTCAAGTTCACTATCAAGGACAACGACGAGTTTAAGGTGGGATACCACGACTACCTCTACAAGTATGTGACCATAACCGACATGCTCGTCAAGCCTGCCAACTGGGGAGGGTTGATGAACTGGATGTTCGGACAATACGGAACTGAGAAACACAAGTTTATGATGAAGGTAAGCGGCGAGCTGTGGGACGAAGAGTACATAAGCAAAAACAATTTCGACAAATCATCTATAGCCGACCAAAACTACATGTTCTACCTCTCCAGTTTATTCCAAAGCGAGCTCGACAAAGAGAACGCTGAACGCGAGGCAAGAGGCGAAGGTCCGCTCTGTGAGGCCAACGGCGATGTCGTCTACTTCCAGATAGGCGTATAATTTCGTTATTTTTCCAACAGATAACAGTAATCATAAAAAGAATTGAATCGTATGAAAAAGACAATATATTCTATTGCGCTGGCTATGGCTGCACTCGTGGCCATGCAATCTTGTACCGACGACGAGTCAACCTATGGCATCGACCATACCAGTATCGTCATCAACGGCATAGACAGCAAATACGACGTGATATCATTTGCCGGCAAACACCTGCAAATCAATCCTACCGTCAACTCCACATTCCCAGAAAGCGACCTCGAATACCGCTGGTATATGTATAACCCCAACAAGGGCAACATGGCTGGAAAGGACACGGCTGAAGTGGTTTCCACAGACCGCAATCTCGACATGGAAGTGAAACTTCTCGACGGTAAATACTCGTTCTACTACGAGGTGGCCTCAAAAAGCACAGGCTACAGCCAGAGAAGCGACATCTTCGAGGTGACATCGGCTTCCATTCTCTCAAAAGGATTCTATGTGCTGAAGGAAAACTCTGAGGGAAACACAGACGTCGACCTCTACAGCACTTCTGAAAACACTCTATACGCCGACTTGCTCGCCACACGCTCTACCGGAGCATTGAAAGGAAAGCCGAGGGCACTGGACATCATTCCATATCTATGCTATGTCAACCCTGACGACGGAGAAAACGCAGGCGGAACTTGTCTTAGCATCACCACTGAGAGCGACAAGGTGAAATGGTACAGAATTCTTGATATGACTCCCATCAAGGACGAGACCAACTGCACCTACGACAACAAGACCGACCGCAAGCCATACCGCACCGTCTATGGCGACTGGTCTATATACTACTTCGCAGGCGACGGAGTGTACAGTACATACAACTACTCCATCATGCCAAGCATCGGTGCCTTCGGAACATTCGGCGACACCGGCTCAAGCATTCACATAGCCACGGCTCCATCCACTACGCACAGCATGGTATACTGGAACGAGACAACAAAAATGTTCTCTTTCGTCGACTACAACGGTTCCTACTACCCAACCACCGACGAAAACTATATGCCGCTCGGTTCCTACAACCTTGAATGCATCAAGGCATTGGCAAGCTATGCTGGAGGAGAGACCTGCTGCTTCCTGATGAAAGACCCAGCCACCGGCAACCGACAACTCTACTTCTTCTCGGTGGGATATGGTGGAGCTATCCTTACGGAAGTGAGAGACATTGACCCTGCCTTGCACGCAGCTAATGCCAACCTGATTGCAGTCAACGGACAGCAGGCCACCATTATGTACTGCATCGACAACAACCGCCTCTATGCCTACGACCTCGGAGGAGTCAACCCAGAACGTGAACTGCCATTGCAAGGCATTCCTGCCAACGAGCAAATCACCTACATCGCCAACCGCTGGTTCAACGCAGGCGACACATGGGACTATCTCTTCATAGGCACCCAGTCGGGCGATACCTACAAGGTCTATATGTATGAGATGGTGGGTGGAGAGCCTGTAGGCCAGCCCGTTAAAACCATTTCGGGCAAGGGCAAGCTCCGCAAGGTAGACTATGCCGACCCTGAAATCACCTATCCCGACATCACTCCTCTCCTCGACGATTAAGAAGGTTGATTTAAGAGGGTAGAGATATGATTGAAGGCTGAAACAACCCTTATAGGGGGTGCGGAGTCTCTCCGCACCCCAGCCTCTCCTCCCTCCAATAGCAAAGTTTAACAGAATATATAGAAGAATATTAGCAATAAAAATGTAATTTTGCAACAATAATTAATCACTAAAAAGATAAAGTATGAACAAAAGAATTATCTTTTCAATAATTCTTGCAGCCTTTACCTGCATGATGCAGGCTGCTGACAAGTATTGGAATGTTGAAGTGAAACTGCACAGGCCGAAGAACGATACTTCGAAAGTTTTTATATATAGTATGCTACAGAGTTCCTCAGATACTATAAAAGCTGTATCAATAAAAGGAGATAAATACACATTTCATCTTCCAAAGGAAAACCAATTCATAATCACATCTTCTGACAAATATGAAACACAGGTGATACATATTATACCAATGGGTGATTATGAGGACAAATTTATGGACATCTATCTTAAAGACGGCGGAAAGAAAACTATTTTCGACAAACAAAAGGAGTTTGAATACATAAAGGATAAGAAAAAAGAAGCGATAAGCTCCATAGGAGGAAACAATAGCAATGAAGTAAACGTTGTGGTCGTAAAGAAACAATAAAACCAACGATGAAGCAAGTTCTGACATTGACAATTATTCTTTTGCTGTCGCTGACAAAGGCGACAGCAAAAGATTATAAACTTACGGTGAACGTACTCGGACCAAAGGGAGTGAAGGTGGAGAACGTGAAGGTGGCAGTGTATTTCGGCAATACGGCATTGCTGCCCGACACCATCATAGGCAACAAGGCGCTATTCTCAAACTACCTCTACTCTGGAGTATACAACATCGAAGCCACGGCAAAAAACTTTGAGACCGTATACGACACCATAATGATGAGCAATGACAGAATATACCAAAAGACCATAAGACTTGAACGAAGGGAATACACACTACCCGCACTGAAAGTGAAAGGAAAGGTGAGGGCAGTGGTGTATAAGGGAGACACCATACAATTCAACCCAGAGGCGGTGAACAAGCTGCAGGGAGACATGGCAAGGGAAATTCTGATGCAGATGCCTGGTGTGGAGATAAACGGAAACTCAATATCCATCTATGGAAACAAGGTGGAAAACACATACGTGGACGGTAAGAAGATATTCGGTGACCAACCCACCACGGCTCTCGACCACGTGGAGGCAGACAACGTGGTGAGAATACAGGCTTTTGAGGACAAAAAAGAAAAGGAAGACGAACCGCAAAAACGTCGTGGAGCATGGGCCCTGAACATCATCACAGCCAATAAAATGGTGAACTCTATGGACGCTAAAGTGCTGGCGGCTGGCGGAAAGACATTAGGAGACAAAATACCGGGACAGCATAACACAAGATATGCTGCCGGGGGGGTCATGAACTTCTTCTCGGAAGAACTGCACTACTCGGCTAAACTCATGCACAACAACGAAAACGTGGCTTCGACAAGCGACCTGAGGTTTCTACAAATAGAAGACGTTAACCCGTCGTACAGCAAAAACTCTTGCGCCGGAGTCGGATTCGACCGCAACTGGAACAAAAGGAAAAAAGGTCTGAAGAAAATAAACATCGGATACCAGTGGACAAGAAAGGAAACCGACGCGCTTACGCAAAGCGACACGGAATACTCTCCGTTTGACAACATGAAATGGAGAACAAACAACCAGACAAACAAAACCATCGGCACCGACAGCCGACACACCTTCAGTACATCGGCATCGTTTGCCCTCGGAGCGAAAGCGCATATTAACACATCGGTGTCACAGCAGTTTGCCGACAACAATAACACATCGGCACAACACATAACCGACAACAGCAACCTGGCAAGCGTAAGGGGCACGACTGTGAACACATCTAACGCCACAGGTGACAATACTAATGCGGCAATATCCTTATTCCAAACCATCGGCAAACTGAAATACTCCCTTTCGGCAAACTTTACAAGAGGCAACGACGACAAAAGCCGACAACACGCCGACAGCACATCCACACAGGGCACGACAATGACAGTTAACGAACTGGTGGATATAAACGGATTCGACCGCAACCACAATATAGCACTGGCGGCATCGGTGGGTTACAGCGACTTCAAAAAGTTACAAAAATGCTTCCTCAGCTACAAGTACAACAACAGCCGACAGCACCTCAGCCAAACGGCATGGAACACGCTAACGGGCGAGGCAGATAATGTGAACACATACCACTATGTGGCACTTACCCAGACACACAACCCTGCGCTACAGATAGAAACGCCCATTGGCAGACCATTCCTCTCTGCCACGCTCGGCATGAGACACACCATAGTGGACGACGACAACCGCCTTGCCACTGAAAAGAGTTCATACAGGTTTAACATGCCCGACATAAGCCTGAACATGTCCTGGTCGCCGAAAAGCAGTCCGATGACGTCGTTTTCCATTGCCTACAACATAAGTGGCACCACGCCCGACATCATACAGCTGCGCTATCAGCTCGACGACACCAACCCCTACTGGCTCACCATCGGCAACCCGATGCTGCGCCCACAGACCACACACTCGATAACGACCCTGAACAACATTTCGCTCAACAGCCATGGAGGAATGGTTATGGTGAACGCCACTGCCGAATGGTATCGCAACAGCATAGTGAGCAAGGAAACATACTACACTGCCGACACCTATCTGCCCGACATCGACTATAAGGCACGTCAAGGCAGCACGATAAGCAGTTTCGAAAACGTAAACGACGGCAACCGACAGAACCTGTTCGCCAATATCATAATGCCATTATCGGCACTACGCTCATCAGCGTCGATGGTACTAACCGCTTCCCGTTCCTCATTCCCGTTCTACTACAACGACCAGTTGGACAAGTCGATCACTACGGCCTTTGGCGGCAACATCGTATTGGGAACAAGCCTGATACCACGCACACGAGTGAACCTTACCACGGTATTTAACACCTCGCACACAAGCAACCAGAAAAGCGACGTGACAAACCGCATCAACACGCTCAATGTGATAGCACGGGCAGAAACAGACATTACAAGGCACTTGTTTCTGAAGGCGAAATACCAGTACACCATGCAGCACAATCGTATGTCGGAATCCACAGAGGAGGAAAACATACTGAACATCTACTTCGGCGTGAGATTCCTTAAGGAGAAGAGAGCCGAACTGAGCGTCACGGCCTACGACCTTCTCAACTCGTTCAACAGCCGTATGGTATACACCGAACAGAACTTCACCCGCACCAGTATGCAAACTAACTACGGCCGCTTCGTGAGTCTCAACTTCACATACACCTTCCGTAAATACAAGTCGCGCAACTCGTGGAGCGGAGGAAACATCGACTGGTAGAGTATAATATAAATTAACTCAATAATAACAATAACTATGAAAAAGTTTTTTTCTATTGCCATCATGCTGATGGCAGTTGTGGCGGCTGGCGCACAGACCGACTTCCGTCACATCAGTCTTGACGAAGCGGCAAAGGCTGCCAAGGCTGAAGGTAAACTCATCTTCATCGATGTCTACACTTCCTGGTGCGGACCATGCAAGATGATGGCAAACCAGACATTCCCACAGAAACTTGTGGGCGACTACATGAACAAGACATTCGTTTGCGTGAAGTTCGACGCTGAAAAAGGTGAGGGGCTCGATGTGGCAAAGCTATTCGACGTGAAGGCATATCCCACATTCATCGTTGCCACTGCAGACAAGAAAGAACTCAATCGCGTACTTGGCTATTATGAAGGGCCAAAATTTGTAGAAAAACTGCAACAATGTGTCGACCCAGAAAATTCTCCAGCCATTCTCCGCAAACGCTATGCTGACGGAGAACGCACGCCGAAAGTCATAAAGGGACTCGCTTTCATCATCGACGACGACATGCGTACAATGTATCAGAGCCCAGAGCGAGACTCGCTGAAAAACTTTCGCGACACCATGATTGACAGCTACTTCTCCTCACTCTCCGACGAAAAGCGACTTGCCGCCGAAAACTCTTTCATCTTTGAGTATTACGCCAAAAACATCGACAGCCGACAGTTCGGATTTATGGTTGAAAACCGCTCTAAATTCCTTCCAGAATTCAAACACAAGGCTGACAGCGTAATAGGCCTTGTTTATAACAACAACGTCAAGATGTACCTAAGTGGCGAGAAGAAATATGACGCCGCCTCATTCAACGCACAAAAAACCGCCATAGCCGACGGTGGATACAATACAGACAAAAAGTACGACACGGCCTACGCCCTCGTAGAAGAGTATGCCAAGGGCGACCTTGACAAGTATCTTGCCTTCTGTAAGAAAAACTATAAGCGTCTGCCCGACGACCAGTTAACGTCGTTCTTAGAGAACTTCTCCGACAAATATGCCGAAGCAACCGAAAGTCAGCGCAATGCAGCATCACGTTTCCTGCGCTCCATACTCCCGGAACTTCCCATCCGCCCCATCTACATTTGTGCAGGTGAAATATCAAAACTCGAAAAAATAGATAAACATTAATAACTCAACAAATGAAAAAAACATTATCAATTATTGCCATGATGTTGCTCTCAATGAGCGTCATGGCACAGACAAACTTCCGCCACATCTCCTTCGCCGACGCGCTGAAGGCAGCTAAGGCTGAGAAAAAACTCGTGTTCGTAGATTTCTACACCTCTTGGTGCGGACCATGCAAAATGATGGCACGCGACATCTTCCCGCAAAAGAAAGTGGGCGACTTTATGAACGAGCGCTTCGTTTGCGTAAAATACGATGCTGAGAAGGAAGAGCTCGAACTCGTGAAGAAATCACAAGTCAAGGCCTACCCCACTTTCGTCATCTTTGATGCCGACGGCAACGAGATAAACAGAAAAGAAGGCGGTTCGTCGGCTGATGCCTTTATAGCAGACATGGACCGTTTGAGCGATGTCAACCTCACGCCAGAGAAAATCAAGTCACGATATGAGAATGGTGAAAGAACGCCACGCCTCATAAAGGCTTACATGGCCATGCTCAATGCAGACATGTACAACTCACGCAGAGACCGCGAGGCAAAGAAACAGAAGCGCGACGCTGTGGTGAACGATTATTTCAACTCTCTCTCTGACAAGGACAAACTGTCAAGCGACAATTTTTTCCTCTATTCCGATTGCTGCGAGGAAACAGCAGACTTGAAAATACAGTATCTGTTTGCGAATAAGGATAAAGTGAATTCTTCAGACAAGGCTGAGGCTGATTCTATCCTGAAGAGAATTTACACTGGTGAGTTGCTCGCCGATGTGTCGTTCTCCAAACCATTCGACAAGTCAGCCTACACCACCTTCCGCCAACAGTTTTTGACCTTCGATTTTGCCAAGGATCCGGAATATGAAGGTATGATAGATGTTCTCGATGCATACGCCACCGGAAACCTCAACAATTATCTTGAAGCCGTAAAGAAGAATGCCGGAGAAAAGTGCGGCAATAACAGTTTATACGTTTATTATGGTTTGAGCGATGCACTGAAGGATGCAGACAAGGCAACGAAACAAGCTGCCTCTACCCTCATACGCTCACGACTTGCCACCATGCCCGCAACCGATATTATGTATATTGGGCAAGTGCTTGGCGTACTTGAGAAATAGAACCTCTGAAAGGAGTACATTTTTCGAAAACATAGGGACAGGTATTATCGGTCTGAAAGAGTGAACCAATGTACCTGGCCCTATAACCCTCTTATTTTTCCGCAAATATACAAACTATTTTCCATTCCTCCAAACATTTCTCAGATTATTTACAATTATGTGGCTTCTCTCAACACCATCCAATAACCCCAAGTGTCAAATGTCACATGGATTTCGGGAGGATTTTATTATCTGTAAAGAATGTGCTGAAATGTATCAATATCAATAACATCCAGTTGTACTAATTTTTCACTGCGGTGAAAAAAGCTAAAGTCCTGCGGCTTATAACCTTCCACTACAATATTTCACACTTTTTTTACGTTTCTCTAAAAGGTGAAGGGAGATGACGGGTCTTTTTTCCCTTAACCACCCCGTCATTAATCCCCTCCACCACAAATTACCATGCCCAATACGACATTGGACAAGGCGATCGCGGCTGTACCTAAATTCAGGGACCGCATTTCGCTTTTTACTAAGAAACTGCGTCTGGCACAGTATGCAGACGGCAGTATCTATGACTATCGCCTGAAAATTGCTCAGGCAGTGTTGTTTTTCAAAAAGTTGCCGGATGAGTTCACACAGACGGACATCGACTACTATCTGTCGACACTCCTGGACAAAAACCGTTGCAGCCTGTCCTTCTTCAAGCACATGATTTTCGGACTGCAGGCCTACTACAAGGTGATGGGGCTTAAGCAACCTGGAGGACTCGTACTCCCTCCAGTGCGCAAGCCGAAGAGGCTGCCGCGAGTGCTCTCCCAAGAGCAGATTGCCCGCCTTCTCCGCAACTGCTCCCTGTACGACAAAACCCTGCTTGCCATCATCTACGACTGCGCCCTCAGGGTCGGCGAGGCATGCCGCCTCAGATGGGACGACATCTGCTTTGACCGCAAGAAGCTGTTCGTCTTCCAAGGCAAGGGGCGTAAAGA
>NZ_NPJI01000012.1 GCF_002251435.1 Prevotella sp. P2-180 | reverse complement strand
ATTTATAAGTTCCTGAGCAACAAAAAGTTGCCCAGGATTTTGCCGTGTCAGATTTTTCACTTATCTTAGTGTTGCAATTAGAAAACAAGCGAAAATCGTAACAAGGCATGGCAAAGGTACAAATAAAATCTGAGAAACTCACACCTTTTGGAGGAATTTTTTCAATCATGGAGAAATTTGACTCCATGCTTTCACCCGTTATCGACTCAACACTGGGTCAGAGATGCCGCAGTATCATCGGATATCAGTTCAGCGAGATAGTCCGTTCGCTGATGAGCGTTTATTTCTGTGGCGGCTCATGCGTGGAAGACGTAACGTCACAACTGATGCGCCATCTCTCGTATCATCCTACCCTTCGTACATGCAGCTCTGATACCATCCTCAGAGCCATCAAGGAACTGACACAGGAAAACATCTCCTATACTTCCGACCAAGGCAAGACCTATGATTTCAATACTGCAGACAAACTCAACACATTGCTTATAAACGCTTTGGTTTCTACAGGCGAGTTGAAGGAAATTGAGGAATACGATGTTGACTTTGACCATCAGTTTCTTGAAACGGAGAAGTATGATGCAAAACCGACCTACAAAAAGTTCCTCGGCTACAGGCCTGGCGTATATGTTATCGGTGACAAGATAGTCTATATCGAGAACAGCGATGGCAACACGAATGTGCGTTTTCATCAGGCAGACACCCATAAGAGATTCTTCGCTCTTCTGGAATCCCAGAACATCCGTGTAAATCGCTTCAGGGCAGACTGCGGTTCCTGCTCGAAGGAAATCGTCAGTGAGATAGAGAAGCATTGCAAACATTTCTACATCCGTGCCAACCGATGCAGTTCGCTCTACAATGACATCTTTGCTCTGAGAGGATGGAAGACGGAGGAGATTAACGGCATCCAGTTCGAACTCAATTCCATTCTCGTTGAGAAATGGGAAGGCAAGTGCTATCGTCTTGTCATCCAGAGACAAAGACGCAACAGTGGCGACCTTGACCTGTGGGAAGGCGAATACACTTACCGTTGTATTCTGACCAACGATTACAAGTCATCGACAAGGGACATTGTTGAATTCTACAATCTGCGTGGCGGCAAGGAACGTATCTTTGACGACATGAACAACGGATTCGGTTGGAGCAGGCTCCCCAAGTCATTCATGGCGGAGAATACTGTCTTTCTTCTGCTTACTGCATTGATACACAATTTCTACAAGACCATCATGAGCAGGCTTGACACCAAGGCTTTTGGGCTCAAGAAAACGAGTCGCATAAAGGCTTTTGTCTTCAGATTCATCTCCGTACCTGCCAAGTGGATCATGACTGCAAGGCAATACGTGCTGAATATCTACACAGAGAACCGCGCTTATGCAAAACCCTTCAAAACAGAATTCGGATAAGAATCCTTTCTTTCCGGTTAGAATCTGCGTATTACCTCAAGTCGCATCGTGGGGTAAGGGGATGTTGGCTACATATTGATGTTGTGCTGTTGCTTTTTACTGAAAGCTACTACTAACGACTCATAAATCTA
>NZ_NPJI01000116.1 GCF_002251435.1 Prevotella sp. P2-180 | reverse complement strand
TGCTCGACGTGATTGACCTCGATTTGCAAGTGACCGACAGCGAGGGCAACCGAATGCGACTGGAAGACTACAACCGCAATCTTCTGAAAGGTTTCTACAGCCTGTTCAAGGATGCCGACGAGGACCTTCAGTTCGTGATGCTGACAGGTGTCACCAAGTTCTCGCAGGTGAGCGTGTTCAGCGGATTCAACCAGCCGGATGACATCAGCATGAATAGACGTTATGAGTCGTTGTGCGGAATCACCAAGGACGAACTGCTCACTGTCTTTGACTCGTCTATCAGGGAACTGGCAGATGACCTCGGCATAAGCTATGAGGCAACCGTTGAGCGTCTGAAGAAGAAATACGACGGCTATCACTTTGGACGAAGGATGATTGACATCTTCAATCCCTTCAGCATCCTCAACTGTTTCAACAACCTTGAACTCAGAAACTTCTGGTTTGCCTCAGGCACACCAACATACCTTGTGCGCCTGCTCGCCCATAGCAACGAGAACATCAACGAGTTGGTGGGCAGATACTACGATGCCTCACTCTTCATCGACTATAAGGCAGATGTGGAGAAGCCACTGCCGATGATCTACCAAAGCGGATATCTCACGATTAAGGATTGCAATATAGACCGTAATACATATTGTCTCGACTTTCCGAACGAGGAAGTACGCAATGGATTTGTCGAAACTCTCGCTTCACGCTATTTCTCAGAATCATCCCGACCAAAATCTTGGGTAAATGATGTGACTGATGCTTTAGAGAAGGGTGACACCACAAGATTCGAGAAACTGATGACCTCACTCCTATCTTCCGTCACCTACCGCTTCCAGCGCAAGCAGGACCCGATGGAGTGTGAGCGGTATTTCCAATACACGTTCTATCTCATCGTCAAGATGCTTGCCTTCTACAGCACAGTGGCAGAGAAGGAGACGAGCGAGGGGCGCATAGACTGTGTGGTGGAGTGTCCGGGCTACGTCTATATCATCGAGTTCAAACTCAACGGTTCGGCCGAGGCAGCACTCCAACAAATAGAAGAAAAGGGTTACGCCAAACCCTATGCAGCCGACAACCGCAAACTCATAGCCCTCGGCATCAACTTCTCATCGGAGAAAGGCACCATCGACGGATTCCTGCCCAAAGAGATATTACATGGCAAATAACGTTATTAATTGAAGTTTCCCATCCTTATAACTATTCTCTAACGAGTTTTGTGGCATGACAGTAGTCGTAATCAAGTTTTTTCATTATTTATAAGGATGATGTCATACCATATATCTTCGATATCCTGTCGGCAAGATATAGGGGCAGGTTTAGAAGGTCATCATCCTTGCGGATGTTCCTTGTAGAGAAACGCAAAGACAATGAGGGAGAATCGGTCTTACGGTAAATGGACAGACTCTTAGTCTTGACATTGTTTTCAGACTTCACCTCCACCGGCACTATCTCATTATTCATCTGCAAGACAAATTCCACTTCTGCCGCCTTGGCAAAGAGGGAAGCTATCTCGTCGGGGGAGAAACCGGCGATGCCACAGCCTATGCGGGTGACGAGGAACAGCTGGTCGGGATGGCATAACTCTGCCCCTGCATGCCATCGCCATGAGCTATTGCTGGGATTCTGATACCTCTTATTTCTATTCTGCAATGATTCCCAGCTGTCTGGTAGCCTTTTCCACGGTGTACTGCGGTACACCGCTCTAAAGGCTACCAGACATCCGACAATCATTGCCTACATTCTATCGCCATGCGCTATTGCTGAAGTTTCAATCCACTGCAACCAAGCGCACCGGGCGCACCGGACAACCGTATTGGCGACCGAGGTCGTTACCCACATTGAGTTTACTGTCAGAGAAGGACAGGCGATATGCGTAAGAGCTCGAGTAGGCTGTGCCTGACCAGTAGCGGGCGCCTGAGCCGTATTCACTGAACCGAGTCGCACGGACGTAGCCAGCTGCAGGCAAAAAGAGAGTTTGACTATTATTTGTAAATTTATATCCACTATCCCAACCTTTTGAGCTTGAATTATACACTAAAGCCTCCCATATCGCTTTGGTCGGTATCTGCCAGTCACCACCGAGAATCTTGCGAGCAGGGTCATCTGACATTTCAAAATCTTTTTCAGACGTATATTCGGGGGAGAAGGTTGGGGCTGTTCCACTTGCATATCCGCTTTTATGGCCTTCTTTCCAACCATTAATAGTAGTACCTTTATAAGAAGTATACCAAGGCTTAGTAGCTCCCCAAGCAAAGTAATCGCCGTAGGCGGATTCACTTGCGGCAAGACCTGTGGCTATTAGGTTGGATTTGGTGAATATTAATCTATAATTAGTTCCACCAATATTAAACACTCCCATATCAACCTGTTTGTCCGCCGGCACATTACCATTCTGTGTTAACGTCAATTTCAAGTTATTGTCAGTTCTTGAAAACTCACCGAGATTAATGATAGTATTTCTCTTAAATGTAATACTATTAGAACCTGTGCGAGTGTAAACATCACCGGTGTTGTCAGTGAACGAAATGCTCCAACCTGCGGAGAGTGTTACGGCAGGAACAGCTATGTAATAAGCCGTGTTCGCAGTAATGTTTCCCGATAGTGTAATGGATGTTGATTGTTCTGAGGTAAATGCTATCGACGGCATACCATCGCCGTATGAGAGTGTACACTTTCCTGCAAGATATTCATTTACCTGATTTCGAGAAGTCAGAAACAAAGCGCATGAAGACGCTCTCACATAAATAGAGACAAATGCAGTGCCAAACTATATTGGCTCAGAAGCCCAAGCGAGTTGGGCAACTTGCAAATGTCTGGGCAAAAGTAAGAATTAAAAATGAAACTGCCAAACTTTTCGGCAACTTTTTATTGTTTAACAACTTCTTTGCTTGGTTTGAAGGGTGTTCACCTAAAAAATGGAAGGCTAGCCACGGAACTATTAGCCCTGCAAAGACATAACAAAGGATAAATTATTATATGAAAATTATTATGGGTGCAAAAAGACTATCGCCAATATACAGGATAATTGATTCCTGTGAAAAAGTGAACAAATTAACAATTATACACACCATTTTCGTCCCTCCTTCTTGTTAATCAGAGAAAAAAGACGTATCTTTGCCACCG
>NZ_NPJI01000115.1 GCF_002251435.1 Prevotella sp. P2-180 | reverse complement strand
CAATTCAAAAGTTGCTGCCAATATTGTAAACGCCATATTATCTAGAGATAACATATTGTTCATTAATCCTGTTTATAGATTCAAATTGATTGAATCAGATCCAGATGATAATAAATTTGTGGATTGTGCTATACATTCCAATGCAAAATATATAGTGAGCCAGGACAAACATTTTGGTATTTTGAGAGATATAGATTTTCCAAAACAAGATAGGCTTCGTATCGCCTGCAAGGCGGTATGAAGCACCGACGGTTGTACGTCCGCCGCAAATGTAATCAGAATATTATGGGGAAAGATGTCGGTTTTTGCATGGTTTCCAAAAGGCAAGTGGCAACTTACGGATGAGAAAAACGGACTTGTACCTCTTAGAATATATA
>NZ_NPJI01000114.1 GCF_002251435.1 Prevotella sp. P2-180 | reverse complement strand
CCTTTCTTTCCGGTTAGAATCTGCGTATTACCTCAAGTCGCATCGTGGGGTAAGGGGATGTTGGCTACATATTGATGTTGTGCTGTTGCTTTTTACTGAAAGCTACTACTAACGACTCATAAATCTATCCTTAATCGTGTATTGGATGATAGTTGCGGATTTTAGGATTACGTTTCCTCGGTTTGCTTGTTTTTGTATATAGGCACATTTGTGAGAAACCGCAACTGGTATCTTCGTTACCAGCTCGACGAGGTAAGAGCCATCAACGATTTGCTTGAACAGAGGCAGATTGAGTTGGCGGAAAAAGAGGAAATTAGGCAGAATGCCGACGATGTAGAAGCAAGTGATGAGAAGGAAGAAAAGCCAGCCGAGCCAATTCTTAGGCTTGTGGGCAACGTGAGCAACTCCACGATAGAAATACCAGCATCGTCTATGATCTATATAGAGTCGATGGCAAATTATGCTGACATTTGGTATTTGGACAACGACGAGCCTCGCCACAAGATGTTGCGAATAACGTTGAAACAGATAAAGGAAAATATTGGCGACCACCCGTTTCTCGTGCAGTGTCATCGTGCCTTTATCGTAAACCTGAATTTTGTTGTGGCAATGTTGTCGCGCAATTCAGGCTATCAGCTCCAGTTATTCGGCACCGATAAACTTGTTCCTGTATCGAGAAACAATGCGGCAGCAGTAAAGAGTCAGTTCATGTCTCTTCTCAGCCATTGCTAATCCTTAATCTGAATTTGTCTTCAAATACAATCTGCATAAGCCCCTGGATGTCGTCGTCGGCAGGAGTTAGACAAAGGGCTAGGTGACCCATGGTGCGCCGGAGGTTTATCTCCACACAAGGGTGGAGGAGATAACCGTTATGGTTATTAGGGGCAACTATCATCATATCGATGCCAAATGGTCCTGTATAATGAGAGGTGATGGGCGAAAAAGCAAAGGAGCAAACCTTATCCCTCACCTTGTCGAGCAAGTCGAGACTAACGTATCGGGATATGATTTCACGTTTGCGGTTTTCAGTGGCGAGCAGGTTGCCTGTATATGCCCCGTTAGTGGTGGAGAATAATGAAAGTCCGCAATAGCTTGCCTTACCATTGCCTTGGCTGTAGAACTCCATTCCAAAATCAATTATGCGGCGATATTGAGGTTCAACCATTATTTTCTGCTGCTTAGTAAGCACATTCTTTATCCATCGGGAGAGCATTTCGTCTATATGGCCGTTGACAAACCTTATCCCCCTGCCGCTGCTGCTCCAAGGCGCCTTTACCACGGCATGGCCTCCAAAATTGTAGATAGCAGCCACCGCCTCGTCGTGTGTAGAGCATGCTAAAGCCTCTCCCGTGGTTCCATTGAAACGCAATGTCTTAAGAAGTCTGGCAGAGACCTCTCTGTGTGACAATTCCCTTACGGTAGAGAGATAATGGTCGGAGGGAATAATATCTTTGTCAGATATAACAGGCAGAATCGACGATTTTAAACTGTAGTCCCAGCCCCATGGTTCCACATCGCTTATCATGAGGTTGCTTAGGGTCGAAGACTCCACAAAAAACATCTCACTGATGTCAAGTCCAAGCACACGCTTCACCGATTTTCTCAACGACATGTATGAGAGGTATGCGCAAGCGTAGTCATCGACCAATACCATGTCACCTTCATTAGCCCATAAAGCCGGAATGAAGCCCAGGTCGTGGCGAAGCTGTCGTGCAGCATGAGGAGGAGTGACTTTTCTCATGCCGTTAGCCAGTGATATGTCGTGTTCAGGATTGAAAATATGAAGTGTTGACATGTTAGAATACAATATTTTGGTGCAAAACTACGATTAAAATTTGGATTATTATTCAAATTACAATTAATTTAATACTTTTTTTCAAGTTTTTGCTATATACACTTTGCAAATTTCAAAGAAAGTATTACCTTTGCACCTATAAATACAGAAATATGGAAGAATTCTTCAGGACGCATACATATTTGGTTGAGCATACCAATGCCGCTGTACGTCGAACTCTTATGGACGAGATAGACTGGAGCGACAGAATGATAGGTATCAAGGGCACGCGTGGCGTAGGTAAAACCACGTTCTTACTTCAGTATGCAAAGGAGAACTTCAGTGTCGACGACCGGCGATGTCTGTACGTGAATATGAACAATTTCTATTTTCAGGGAAAGAGTATCGTTGACTTTGCAGGGGAGTTCTACAGAAGAGGAGGAAGGGTGTTGCTTGTCGACCAGGTATTCAAACGCATAGACTGGAGCAACGAACTCAGAAGGTGCTATGATATGTATCCAGGACTGAAAATTGTATTCACAGGATCGAGTGTGATGAGACTCAAGGAAGAAAATCCGGAACTTAACGGAATAGTGAAAAGCTACAACCTAAGAGGTTTCTCTTTCCGCGAGTTTCTCAATCTGCAGACGGGGTTGCAACTGAAACCGTTTACACTGGATGAACTCATCGACAATCATGAGAAGTTGGCAAAGGACATACTTGCAAAGGTATCTCCAATGAGGTATTTTCAGGACTACCTTCATCATGGTTTTTATCCATTCTATCAAGAGCACCGCAACTACTCGGAAAACCTGCTCAAGACCATGAACATGATGATAGAAGTGGACATCTTGCTGATAAAACAAATCGAACTGAAATATCTTTCAAAGATAAAGAAACTCTTCTATTTGCTTGCGGTAGAAGGCTCGTTCGCACCCAATGTCAGCATGCTTGCTAATGAGATAGAGACAAGCAGGGCCACGGTGATGAACTACATCAAATACCTGGCCGACGCAAGGCTGATAAACATGATTTATCCGGAAGGGCAATGCTTTCCGAAGAAACCTACGAAGGTGATGATGCACAACTCGAATCTCATGTATGCAATATATCCAATAAAAGTGGATCAGCAGGATGTGATGGAGACTTTTTTCGTGAACTCTATGTGGAAAGACCATAAGGTAAACCAAAGGCAGAGAGAGTCGATGTTCGTAGTGGACGAATGCATGAAGTTTAAAGTCACCAATTTGAGTTTCGAACGAAAAAACAGGCAGAACACCGACATGTACTATGCAAGATACAATACGGAAATAGGTTCAGGCAACCAAATTCCTCTGTGGATGTTCGGATTCCTCTATTAAGGGATACACCTTATATATTAATATATAGAACGTAGTTAATCATTTAATATTTCAAACAAAATGGCTAAAGAAAAAAAATTTATCACTTGTGATGGTAATGAGGCTGCTGCTCACGTGAGCTATATGTTCTCGGAAGTTGCCGCCATCTATCCTATCACACCGTCATCTCCAATGGCGGAGCATGTTGACGAGTGGGCTGCACGCACAAGAAAGAACTTGTGGGGACAGACAGTTAGCGTTCAGGAAATGCAGTCGGAGGGTGGTGCTGCCGGTGCAGTACATGGCTCTCTGCAGGCTGGTGCACTTACCACTACTTTCACTGCATCACAGGGCTTGCTGCTGATGATTCCTAATATGTACAAGATTGCCGGTGAGCTCCTGCCTTGCGTCTTCGACGTATCTGCACGTACACTGGCTTCACACTCTCTCTGTATCTTTGGCGACCACATGGACGTTATGGCTTGTCGTCAGACTGGTTTCGCAATGTTCTGCTCTGGTTCTGTACAGGAGGTTATGGATCTCACAGCCGTTCCTCACCTCGCTACTCTGAAGACATGGGTGCCTTTCGTAAACTTCTTCGACGGTTTCCGCACATCTCACGAGTATCACAAGATTGAGGTAATGGATCAAGAGGACATCCGTCCGCTGGTTGACCCCGCTGATATCAAGGCGTTCCGCGACCGCGCTCTCTCTCCTGAGCGTCCTGTTACACGTGGTACTGCCGAGAACCCTGAGACATTCTTCACCCACCGTGAGGCTTGCAACCAGTACTACGACAAGGTGCCTGAGGTTGTAGAGTACTACCTCGGCAAGATCTCTGAGATCACCGGTCGTGAGTATCACCTCTTCAACTACTATGGAGCTGAGGATGCTGAGAATGTTATCATCCTTATGGGTTCTGCCACTGAGGCAGCACGCGAGGCTATCGACCATCTGCTCAAAGAGGGCAAGAAGGTTGGTATGATCAGCGTTCACCTCTATCGCCCATTCTCTGTTAAGCATTTGCTCGCTGCTGTTCCAAAGAGCTGCAAGCGCATCGCTGTGCTCGACCGTACAAAGGAGCCGGGTGCTGAGGGTGAGCCTCTGTATCTCGACGTTAAGAGCGCATTCTACGACGTGGAGAACCGTCCACTCATCGTTGGAGGTCGCTATGGTCTTGGTTCTTCAGACGTTACTCCAGCCAAGATTATCTCTGTATTCAACAACCTCGAGTTGCCAGAGCCAAAGAACCACTTCACTGTTGGTATCGTTGACGACGTTACATTCACTTCTCTGCCTGAGGTTGAGGAGATGGCTCTCGGTGGACAGTCTATCCAGGAGTGCAAGTTCTTCGGTCTTGGTGCCGACGGTACAGTAGGTGCCAACAAGAACTCTGTTAAGATTATTGGTGAGAACACCGACAAGCACTGCCAGGCATACTTCTCTTACGACTCAAAGAAGTCGGGTGGTTTCACCTGTTCACACCTCCGCTTCGGCGACGAGCCCATCCGCTCTACATATCAGATCACAACACCAAACTTCGTGGCATGCCACGTTCAGGCTTACCTGCACATGTACGATGTTACACGTGGTATCCGCGAGAACGGTTCGTTCCTCTTGAACACCATCTTCGACGGTGAGGAACTCATCAACTTCATTCCTAACAAGGTGAAGCGTGTGTTCGCACAGAAGAACATCAAGGTTTACTATATCAACGCTACCAAGATTGCACAGGAGATCGGTCTGGGCAACCGCACCAACACCATTCTCCAGTCTGCATTCTTCCGCATTTCTGAGGTTATTCCTGTTGACCTTGCCATCGAGCAGATGAAGAAGTTCATCGTGAAGTCTTACGGCAAGAAGGGTGAGGACGTTGTAAACATGAACTATGCTGCCGTTGACCGTGGTGGTGAGTACAAGGTTCTCGCTGTTGATCCAGCTTGGGCTAACCTTCCAGACGACGCTGTTAAGGAAGACGACGCTCCAGCATTCGTTAAGGAACTTGTCCGTCCTATCAACGCTCAGGCCGGTGACCTGCTGAAGGTTTCTGACTTCGTTAAGCACGACACTGTCGATGGTACTTGGATGACTGGTACTGCACAGTATGAGAAGCGTGGTGTAGAGGCATTCGTTCCTGCTTGGAACTCAGCTAACTGTATCCAGTGTAACAAGTGTTCTTACGTTTGTCCTCACGCAGCTATCCGTCCGTTCGTACTTACCGACGAGGAACTCGCTGGTGGCTATGAGGGTGCATCTCTTGAGATGAAGGCTCCTGCTGCCATGAAGGGCATGCACTTCGTTATCGAGCCATCTGTTCTCGACTGTCTCGGATGCGGTAACTGTGCTGATGTCTGCCCAGGCAATCCAAAGCTTGGCAAGGCTCTCACCATGGTTCCGTTCAACCCGGACAACGCCGACATGCAGAAGGAAGCTGCCAACTGGACCTACCTCACAAAGAAGGTTACCAGCAAGCAGGATCTCGTAGACATCAAGAGCAACGTGAAGAACTCTCAGTTCGCCCAGCCTCTGTTCGAGTTCTCTGGCGCTTGCTCTGGTTGCGGTGAGACTCCTTACGTTAAGCTGATTTCACAGCTCTTCGGTGACCGTGAGATCATTGCCAACGCAACAGGTTGTTCTTCAATCTATTCTGCTTCTATCCCATCAACACCTTACACCACTAACGCCAAGGGTCAGGGTCCTGCCTTCGACAACTCACTGTTCGAGGACTTCTGCGAGTTCGGTCTCGGTATGGTGCTCGGTAACAAGAAGATGAAGGAGCGCGTAGAGAAGCTGCTCGGTGAGATGCTCGAGAGCGACAAGGTTTCTGAGGAATACAAGGAAGCTGCCCGCGAGTGGATTGCCGGCAAGGACGATGCTGAGGCTTCTAAGGCTGCTGCCGCTAAGCTGAAGCCACTAATTGCCGAGAATGCTGCCAAGGGTTGTCCTGTATGTCAGGAGCTCCAGACCCTCGACCACTATCTTGTAAAGCGCAGCCAGTGGATTATCGGTGGTGACGGTGCTTCTTACGACATCGGTTACGGTGGTCTCGACCACGTTATCGCAAGCGGTGAAGACGTAAATATCCTCGTTCTCGACACTGAGGTTTACTCTAACACTGGTGGTCAGGCTTCAAAGGCTACTCCTCTTGGCGCCATCGCTCAGTTCGCTGCTCAGGGTAAGCGCATCAAGAAGAAGGACATCGGTATGATTGCCACTACCTACGGTTATGTTTATGTAGCTCAGATTGCTATGGGTGCCGACCAGGCTCAGTGCTTGAAGGCTATCCGTGAGGCTGAGGCATATCCTGGACCATCACTCATCATCGCTTATGCTCCATGTATCAACCACGGTCTGAAGGCCAAGGGCGGCATGGGTAAGAGCCAGGCTGAGGAAGGTCGCGCCGTTGAGTGCGGTTACTGGCACTTGTGGCGTTACAACCCACAGCTCGCCGCTGAGGGCAAGAACCCATTCTCTCTCGACTCTAAGGAGCCAGACTGGAGCAAGTTCCACGACTTCCTCATGGGTGAGGTTCGTTACCTGTCAGTGAAGAAGGCTTATCCTAACGAGGCTGAGGAGCTGTTCGCTGAGGCTCAGAAGATGGCTCAGCAGCGCTACAAGACCTACGTTCGTCAGACAAAGATGGACTGGAGCGAGGAAGCATAATTCCGTAGCTATCGTTTCATAATATAAAATTCTGCGCGTTCCCCAAAAAAGGAACGCGCAGTTTTATTTTCCTCCTTCCTCTTCCCTTCATATTCCTCCTCACCACTTCCACTTCGCCTGTAATTCAACATCGCAGGCTGAGGATGCGTCAATCTGCTGAAGACTGCTGCCAATGGAAGAACGGTCGAAATAGTCAGTGACTCCTACTTTTCCAGTTAAAGTTAGTGAATCTGTAGGTTTCCATTTTGCCATAAAAGAATATCGCAGACCTTGACCATAATAAGCAGAATTGGAATAACAGTATAGAGGAGCACGTTCGTAAGAATACAAACGACTGTTGTAGTCATCGGTATAAAATAATTTCATAGTAGCACTGATAGACAGATGCGGCATGTTGTAACCAATAACCTGTGTAAGCATTATACCTTTCGAAAGATGGTCGTAGCTATATGTGCATGCGTCGGTCTGAAGGCCTGCCGTCCAGATGCTATTGTCCCATTGCACGCTAAGTCTCGCTCTGTGTGACTTTGTCCATACCAAAGGTGTAGACGACGATTTGTCATAGTTGTCTTTCTGCCTTAACCTATACCGATACCTCGCATTGAATATCCAGTTTCCCTTTTTCATTTTTGAAGAAACGCAAGCGTCGAGCGAGTGAGACGATTGTGACACTTGGTATCGCGGCCATGGAAAATAAGCATAGTCAATGTAGCAGTTCACATCTATATCGTATGCAGGTTTCCATTCGGTACCGAGATAGTAACCGCTTTCATTTTGGACCTTTCCACCGTCGTTTACAGCATTTGAATAGAACGAGTGATAGCGAGCGGAGTAATACCTCTGAAGGAAAGTCATCGACAACCATCTTGAGAGATTGAAGCTGATGGAATTCAATGTCGCAATATGCCCTTCGCGGTTTATTGCCGTTTCGCCGTTCACCATCAATGGGTAGCGTCTGTATCCGTAGTCAACGCTTGCATTGAAGAAATCATGACCTTCGGGGTAAATATCCCTGTAGACACTAGATTTGTTAGGAGCAAGAAGTCTGTCTATGTGTGTTGCCACAAAAGAAACACCGGCATGGTAGTCGTTTTTGTCTGCCGACAAGTTTGCTCCGGCAAGTGTCATGGAGGTATTGTTTTTTCGCAGGATCTCGTCTTTTGTGCGGTGGTAACTGGTTGAGAGCAGTGTCGATACCGTTCCGTTTTTGTTAAGCGTGGCATCAATTTTCCGATATGATGCAAAAGAAGTGAATTTCAGCCATTTGGCAATGTTTAAGGTGGTGGCTGCTCCTTGTAGCCAATTGTCGGATGAACGTGATGAATGTACTCTAATAGTAGGACCCTTTGGTGATGCAAACGACATAAGTGTAGACTGCTTGCCGAGAAAAAATCCCTGGTTGATGACAAGTCCCATGCCTAAAGACACCTTATATCTTCCTATGGCAATGGTTTCAAATATTCCTGTGTCTTTAATCATGAGGAATGGGGAGTAGTAGTCGTAGCCAGCCTTGTTGACATTGGCGAAGAAAGGTTCGCCGGCATCTTGTGACGCCACAATGCCAAGACGCAGTTTATTGCCGTAGCTGAAGTTGTATCTAAGCCAGTGTTTTACTGGATAACCGTAATAGGCTTCGTTGTCACCCCTCCTGGTATATGTTGGTATGGACATATATCCCATAATATCATGTTTTCCATATTTTCGTAATTTGCTAAGTGTGATTTTGCTGTCGGTTGTCTTGTCGCCTATTACAATGAAGCATGAAAGAAGTTTGCGGCGATGGTAGTCGAGAGACTCTATCGACAAGAGTTCGTTTTTTGATTTCAGAGGTCCGTATCTGTCAATGTATTCAACGATGTCCATCACTTGCTGGCTATTGAGAAACGGAATCGTTTGTAGTATCTCTCGTTTTGTGTCGTTAATGTTTATGGGATGTTCAGCTAACTCTTCCAATTGGTCATGCATTTCGTCCCATAGAATATCTTCGTCAGAGAAGTCAGCCAATGCCTCAAGCCATTTCTCCCAATTCTCGTTGTCGTTTTCCTGTCCATTAGCAGTGTAAGTGGCGAACAATAGAAGTAACGTGGTAATAACAAAGAAAGGCAGTAATGAAGTTTTCATATAATCAAAACACCCCGTAACCAACATGAGGTTACGGGGATTAGCTTTTTTTCGGCCAGTTTCTCAGAATGGAAGTCCGTCGGTGCTTGATTCTTCTGCAGGTTCTTGTGTGGGAGGGAACGGAGCAGTAGCTGCGGAATCTGCCACAGGAGCGGCCCCCATTGGTGCTGCGTTAGCTACAGGAGCCACGCCAACACCAGGTGCAGGTTGGATGTTACGGTTTATAGCCCAAGCGCGTATGTCATTGAACCATCGTCCCTGATACTCGTGGCTATCAATGTCAAATGAAACAGTCATTTCTTCTCCAAGCTGAATATTCATTTGATTGATTTTGTCTTCACCAAATATTTTGAAACAACACTTCTTTGGATAAGTCTCGTGGGTTTCTATCACGTACTCTTGAGATTTCCATGGGTTACCTGTGCGTTGAGACACACCACTTTGTGCCGGTAATACGGCAATGATTTTTCCTGTTATTTCCATATTAATTATTATATAATATTAGTTGTAATGTCGTTTTAACCACGCAAAATTACAAAATAGTTTTAATTTATGCAACTTTTTGGATAATATTTTTGCTATAAAGTCTTTTTTTTGTATTTTTGTAGTCGCTAAACGAAAAAAATTAATATAAAATACAATATAATTATGAGGTTTACACTTTCAAGCACAGCTCTTAGCTGCAAATTATTTGCTTTGGCTAAGGTTATAAGCAATAAAAATTCGTTGCCAATACTTGCAGATTTTATGTTCCGTACAGAAGGAAACACCTTGTTTATTACTGCATCTGACAGCGAGAACAGCATGACAACCACTATAGAATTGTCGGATAGCGATGTCGACGACTCTTTCGCAATAGAGAATCATAGCCTTCTTGAGGCTGTGAAAAGTTTTCCAGAGCAACCGCTTACTTTCGAGGCTGACAAAAATGATAAGATAGTGAAAATCATTTATCAGAATGGACAATTCTCGTTGCCTATAGAGAGTGCGGATGTTTATCCCGTTGCAGCAAAGATTGCTGACATTGCCGTGAGCATTCAATTGTCATCAGCACTACTGTCGGAAAACATTAGTCGCTGCTTGTGCGCTACTGCACAGGACGAACTCCGCCCAGTGATGAACGGAGTGTTTTTTGACATCACTCCAGAGTATCTCACCATCGTGTCTACCGACGGTCATAAACTCGTGAGAAACAGAATTTATGATATAAAGAACGATGTGGCTGCCTCACTCATCCTGGCAAAGAAACCAGCCACCATCCTGAAGAATATGCTTGCCAAGGATGACACTCTCGTTACCATCACTTTCGACAATCGCAATGCAGAGGTGACTTTCGGCGATACACGACTCTTGTGCCGACTCATTGACGGAAGGTATCCAAACTACAATTCAGTTATTCCGCAGAACAACCAGAATGTGCTTCATGTTGACCGCGAGACATTGCTGGGTGCCCTGAAACGCGTATTGCCTTTCGCCAGCGACTCAAGCAATCTTGTCAGATTCCGCATAGATGGTCATGTGCTACAGCTTGATGCAGAGGACTTTGACTTCTCGAAGACTGCAACCGAAAGACTGGCATGTGAATACAATGGAGCGCCAATGAGCATTGGCTTTAAGGGCAATGCCTTCATTGAAATACTCAACAGCTACGACTGTCAGGAGGTTGATATACAACTGGCTGACCCAAGTAGAGCCGGAATCGTTGTCCCATCGCAACAGAATGATAATCAGGATGTGCTCATGCTTCTTATGCCGATGCTACTTAACGAGTAGGATATATATATAATTTTATTTTTCATAAACATAATGAAACTCAATATTCAGAAACCATTAGTCATATTCGACCTCGAAACTACCGGACTTGACTTAATAAAAGACCGTGTAATACAACTTTCATATATAAAGGTGATGCCCGATGGTAAAGAAAAGAGGGAAAATCTTACAATAAACCCGCTTATTCCCATACCCTCATTCGTCACAGAACTAACAGGAATATCAAATGCCGATGTGGCCAACTGTCCATCGTTCAAGGAAATAGCTCCACGCCTTGCTGAGGAGTTAAAAGGTTGCGATTTGGCTGGATACAACTCCAACAACTTTGACATCCCTATGCTTTGTGAGGAATTTCTAAGGGCTGGCATCGATTTCGATTTCAGCAAGTGCAGACTTATAGACGCCATGGCAATCTTCCGCAAACAAGAGCGACGCAATCTCGCAGCTGCATACAAGTTCTATTGTGGTAGAAAAATGGAGGAAGACTTCGAGGCTCACAGGGCTGACCAAGATACCGAAGCCACTTATCGCGTGCTCATGGGACAACTTGACAAATACAGTGAGGAAAATGAACCTGAACCGGAAAGAAGACTCGTTAATGATATGCAGTTCCTTGCTGACTTCTCAAAGCAAAACGACAATGTAGACTTTGCGGGACGTATCATTTGGGCTGAGAAAAAAGATGCCAACGGCAATGTGGTGAAAAACTCAAATGGTGAGCCCGTAAAGGTGGAAACCTTCAACTTCGGAAAGTATAAGGGACAGGAAGTGGGTGTTGTGCTGCGACATGACCCTGGATATTTTAGCTGGATGCTTTCAAACGACTTCACCAACAATACCAAGCAAGTGCTTACAAGAATAAGACTTCGCGAAAGTAAACTGTTATAACAATATGCTTAAAGGTAAAAAGATAGTTCTTGGCATAACAGGATCCATAGCTGCATATAAAGCATGCTATATAATACGTGGACTGCAGAAGAAAGGCGCTGAGGTTCAAGTGGTAATCACACCTGCCGGAAAGGAGTTTATCACTCCTATCACACTCTCGGCACTTACACACAAGCCAGTTATCAGCGAATTCTTCTCGCAGCGCGACGGTACTTGGAATAGCCATGTAGACATCGGATTGTGGGCCGACGCTATGCTTATTGCACCTTGCACGGCTTCCACTCTCGGAAAAATGGCAAATGGGGTAGCCGACAATATGCTTGTCACCACATACCTTTCGATGAAAGCTCCTGTATTCATAGCTCCAGCCATGGACCTCGACATGTATGCACATCCGTCAACAAAACGAAACATCGACATACTTACTGGCTATGGCTGCCGTTTTATCGAGCCTGCCAGCGGATTCCTCGCCAGCGGACTCGAAGGCAAAGGCAGAATGCAGGAACCGGAAGTGATAGTAGATGCCATCGACCATTTCTTCAATGCTCCTTCTCAAGACTTGAGCGGAAGGAAAATACTCATCACGGCCGGACCTACTTACGAGAAGATTGACCCGGTGAGGTTCATTGGTAATTATTCAAGTGGAAAAATGGGATTCGCCATTGCTGAAGAATGTGCAAGACGTGGTGCTCAGGTTCAATTGGTGGCTGGTCCGGTCAGCATGACTGTTAACCATCATAACATCAACCGTGTCGACGTGGAAAGCTGTCAGCAGATGTACGAGGCTTGTATGGATATATTCCCAAATGTCGACGTAGCGATACTTTGTGCCGCAGTGGCTGACTTCAGACCGGAGACCGTGGCTGACACTAAGATAAAACGAAAAGGCGATGACCTTATGCTTCATCTTGCGCCAAACAAGGACATTGCTGCAGCCTTAGGTAATATTAAAAACAATAGGCAGGTGATGGTGGGATTCGCACTTGAGACAGACAACGAGGAAAATAATGCCGTGGAAAAACTGAAAAAGAAAAACCTCGACTTCATAGTGCTTAACTCGTTGAAGAACAAGGGCACCTGTTTCAAAAGTGACGAGAACCAGATAAAGATCATTTCTCAAGACGGAATGACTGAATTCGAACGGAAACCGAAGACCGAAGTGGCTGCAGATATAGTCAATTATCTCGCTCAAATCATGAAACCCATAACCCTGTCCTGAAAGAATCTGTATTATTAATGAAACTGGTTCATATCATATTGCCATTACTTTCAGCGCTGATTTTCCCTATACAGAAGATCAGCTCTCAAGAATTGTTGGCCAAGGTCGTAGTCAATAGCAGCAAAGTGGGAACAACAGATAAAAGCGTGTTCGAAAACCTGCAACAGACTCTCGAACAGTTTGTAAACGACAGGCAATGGACATCATTGCAGTTTCAGAATAACGAACGTATTGTTTGCAATTTCAATATTACAGTAGACAAATACGACAAGACAAACAACACTTTTGAGTGTACAGCAATGATTCAGGCCAACCGTCCTGTATACAACAGCCAGTATACTACAACACTTTATAATAATAAGGATGCCAACTTCAATTTTGAGTTTGCACAGTTTGACCAACTGAACTTTAACGACGAGACTGTCGACAACCAGTTGACAGCCCTCATTGCCTATTATGCCTACCTCATCATAGGCCTCGATCTCGACAGCTTTTCGCCTATGGGAGGAACCGACGTTCTCCAGCTATGCTATAATCTGGTGAATAATGCCCAAAACCTAAACTTCTCAGGATGGAAGGCATTTGACGACAGCCGTAACCGTTTTGCTATCATCAACGACTATATGGAAGAAGCCATGAAACCATTCCGCCAGCTTCAGTACGACTATTATCGCAAGGGACTCGACGAAATGGCAAACAATGCAGAGCGAGGCCGCACCAACGTGACCGAAGCCCTTGACAATGGTTTGAAGAAAGCGCACGAGAGCCGTCCGCTCAGTCTGCTACCACAGATATGGACAGACTATAAGAAAGACGAACTCGTAGGCATATATAAAGGAAAGGGCACACAGAAGGAGAAAGAACAAATATATGAACTTCTCATGGGCATCAACGCCTCGCAAGGCGATAGTTGGGAGAAAGTGAGACAATGACGTAATTTTTTTTGAAATATGCTGAAACAATTATACATTCGCAATTTTACTCTAATAGAACGACTGGATATGACGTTCAATGGAGGCTTTTCCGTCATCACTGGAGAGACAGGTGCAGGAAAGAGCATTATACTTGGCGCAATAGGCCTGTTAAAAGGTCAACGTGCTGATTCAAAGCTTATTAAACGAGGTTCGGAGAAGTGCGTCATTGAGGCTCATTTCAATCTTTCACGATATGGCATGGAGAATTTCTTCAACGACAATGATGTGGAGTATGATGCAGACGACTGTATTGTGAGACGAGAAATCACTGCCGCCGGAAAAAGCCGTGCATTTGTCAACGATACTCCCGTTCCCCTGTCAGTGTTGAAAGAGTTGGGCGAACAGCTCATTGATGTACATAGTCAGCATCAAAACCTCTTACTTGGGAAACAAGACTTCCAAATGGAAATCGTAGACATAATTGCCGATGACAAGGACTTGCTCGACAACTATCGAAAGGCTTATGGTGACTACCGTGAAAAACAATGTCAGCTTGACGACTTACAGGAAAGGCTAACATCAAACAAAGCCAATGCAGACTTCCTGCTCTTCCAATATGAAGAACTCGACAGGGCAAATCTTGTGGAAGGAGAACAGGAGACTCTGGAGGCGCAGGCCAACCAAATGAGTCATTACGAGGACATAAAGACCGCCCTCTATCAGGCAGACAAAGCCATGTCGGCTGAAGGCACTGGAGTGACGGAAAATCTGCGTACTGCCATCAATGCATTGCATTCCATTGAAGGCGTATTGCCTATGGCTGGCGAACTTGCAAGCCGCATGGATGCCGACTTTATCGACCTTAAGGATATTGCCGACGAACTCGAAGGACAACTCGACAAAGTTGATTTTGACCCTAAGGAACTCGATAGTATCAACGACAGACTGGACAGAATCTACAGTTTGCAGAAGAAATACCACTGCGACACTGTCTCTCAACTTATTGAGATACGAGACAACCTGAAGAAGCAGCTGGATGGAATAGAAAATGGCGACTACGACCTTCAACAGGTCAAAAATGAGGTTGACAAGTCAATGAAACTTGCCATACAAAAAGCCGATAGCATCACCAAGGTGAGGAAAACGGCAGCAAAGAAAATAGAAGAGGAAATAAAACAACGACTGGTAGCATTAGGCATGCCAAACATCCAGTTTACTATCAACCTCGAATCCTCAGAATTGTCGGCCGACGGAGCTGACAAGGTGGCTTATATGTTCAGTGCCAACCGAAACATGCCTATGCAACCAGTGGCACAGGTAGCTTCAGGAGGAGAGATAGCACGACTCATGCTTTCGCTAAAAGCTATGGTGAGCGGAGCCGTAAAGCTCCCTACCATCATTTTCGACGAGATAGACACTGGAGTGAGTGGGAAAATAGCAGAGAAGATGGCCGACATAATGTGTGAGATGGGAAATAACGAACGTCAGGTCATCAGCATCACTCACCTGCCGCAGATTGCCGCCAAGGGAGCAACACATTATAAAGTATATAAAGAGGATAGGGGAGATACTACAGTAAGCACCATGAAACTGCTCTGCGGAGAAGATCGTGTGAATGAAATTGCCCAAATGCTCAGTGGAAGCGACATTACCGAAGCTGCCATAAGCAACGCAAGGGAACTTCTGAAAATGAAGAGTGAAGAATGAAGAGTGAAGAATGAAGAGTGAAGAATGAAGAGTGAAGAATGAAAAAAGAATAAATCAACGAAATGAAAAGAATAATATATTTGATTATTGCCGTCTTCGTATGCGGCATTGCAATGGCTCAGCCTGAGAGTTGGGCAAAAAAGGCGCTTAAGTCGCTCTTTACCGTAAAGACCTTCGACGCCAATGGCGCCTTGATTGGAAGTGGAAACGGATTTTTTATCAGCGACAATGGATTGGCGGTCTGCAATTTCACTCCTTTCAACGGAGCGGCAAAGGCCATAGCCATCGACGCTTCTGGAAAAGAATATGAGGTTGACTATGTCGTAGGTGCCAATCGGGATTTCGACGTGATGAAGCTTCATGTAAACATAAAGAAAAGCATTCCGTTGACTATTGCAGACGGTGTGAATGCTGACACAAAACTATGGATGTTGCCATACGCACAGAAAAATCCCAATACTTCAGAAGGAACAGTGGAAAAGGTAGAGAAAGTGATGGCCGACTACAACTACTACACCATGGCAATGGAGGCACCGGAAAGTGCTGTCGGAAGTCCGGTGCTTGATGCCGCCGGATCTGTGGTGGCTATGTTACAGGCTGGTGCTTCGGGGGGAAAGCAATATGCTGTGGATGCAAAGATGGCTGCCGACATGAAAGCCTCGGGCTTGAGTGTAAACGATCCAGCCCTAAGGCTTACTACCATTAAGAAAGCATTGCCAGATGATGTACAAGAGGCTCTTGTTGCTCTATATCTCTGCTCTTCATCTGTCGACTCTCTGTCAATGAACACGCTTGTTGACGATTTCGTAGCAAAATTTCCTAACTCGGTAGACGGATACGTCTATCGCGCCAATCGTGCACTCAGTGGACTCGACTTCTCTTCAGCCGACCGCGATATGCAGGCAGCAGTGGCTAACGGCGACAAAAAAGACGAGGCTCACTATAGCTATGCCAAAATGATACTGGACAAAATGGTATACATGCCAGACAAACCATTCGAACCCTGGAACTATGACAAGGCTTGTTCAGAAATCAATCATGCCATAGACATACAGCCACTTCCTGTTTACCGCCAGCTCAAGGCGCAAATAGTGTTTGCACAGGAAAAATATGCCGAATCAGCAGACATATATCAAGCCTTGGTGGATGATGGAGAGAAAACCGCCGCAAACTATTTTGGACTTGCCCGCTGCAAGGAACTTCTGAAAGACACTACCGCATGTCTGGCAATGCTCGACAGTGCGGTGGCCACCTTCAGTCGCCCATATTTAAAGGAGGCTGCACCTTATATCCTTTCAAGGGCTCAGATGCTCATGAACTGTGGGAAATATCGTATGGCAGTCAATGACCTCAACGACTACGAACAGCTGATGGTCACTCAGGTGAACGAAAACTTCTATTATTTGCGTTCTCAGGCCGAGACAAAGGGAAGGCTGTTCAAACAGGCACTTGACGACCTTGCCAAGGCTTTACAACTCAATCCCTCCAACACTCTCTTGCTTGCTGAAAAATGCTCGCTAGAACTTAGAGTGGGACTTAACGACCAGGCTATAGCCACAGCCAACGAACTGATAACCCTTGACCCCACGTTGAGCGACGGTGTGCTGTTTCTTGGCATAGCACAATGTGCAAAGGGACTGAAAGAAGAGGGTTTAAAGAATTTGAACAAGGCGAAAGACATGGGCGATACCCAAGCCCAGACCTTTATAGACAAGTATTCAAAATAGCTTATGCCATTCGTCACATTTCATTGCTTTCTGTCCCATTTATTTTGAATATTGGTAACTTTCTGCTACCTTTGCAGCTGCAAAATAAAACGAATAGAGTATGAAAACAGAAGAACGACAGTTTGGTCAAAGTCTTGTAATGCAGACAAAAACATTATTGATAACCATTGTCCTCTCATTTTGTTCATTTGTATCTAATGGACAGACCATTTCTCCGAAAGCTCCGACACCAGAGCTGGAGTTTGTCATGCAGCTAAATGTCACCCTCGGCGAAGCCTATACCGTGGGTGAGACACAGGCAGGCAAGCGTCATGTGATTCCTATCACAGGCGGAACGTTTGAAGGACCGCTTCTTCGCGGAACTATCATTAATGGTGGTGCCGACTACCAACTTGTCAGTGCCGACGGCAAGAGGACAACGCTTGAGGCCATTTATTCAATAAAGACCTACGATGGGGTGAATATCCACGTGCGCAACCAAGGAATAGTATATTCCGGAAAGGATGCTTCTGGCAACGACACTTTCTATTTCAAGGCAGCACCAAGGTTTGAGGCTCCTGTTGACAGCAAGTATGCATGGCTCAATAATGCGATATATGTCTGTGCACCGTCATTCGGAGCGCCTGGCACAATCATACTTGATGTCTGGAGAGTAAAATAATAGCTTAAGATGCTATGAATTTAGTATTTACCATGTGAATAATCTAAAGATAAAGATATGGCAATAGCAATAGTGATTACCATCTTGGTCGCATTCTGTGCGTTGTTGTTTGGTGCATAATAGACTTATCAGATTCTGAATAAATCATTTTTTATATCCTTACTTTAATGTAATAGTTTATATGGAAATCATAAACCTAAACAACCATTATTCGGTTGTCAACAACTATATGGCTGAACTTCGCGACTGCGACTATCAGCGCAACCCCTTGTTGTTTCGCAACAATGTCAGACGTATAGGTCAGATGATGGCATACGAGATAAGCAAGAGACTCGACTACAAGGAAAATGAAGTGACAACACCGCTGGGCAATGCTAAATGCCAACTATGCTCCGACCGTTTGGTCTTGGCCACTGTACTGAGGGCAGGGCTACCAATGCACGAAGGTATGTTGAGTGTGTTTGACAAGGCAGAGTGTGCTTTTGCCAGTGCATATCGTGTTTACGAAGACGAAGCTCACACCAAGGTAGGCATACATGTGGAATACCTTGCAGCGCCACAACTCGACAACAAAGTGCTCATCATTGCTGACCCGATGCTTGCCACAGGAGGCTCTATGGATTTGGCTTACCAGGCCTTGCTCTCCCACGGCACTCCCAAACACATACATCTGGCCTCTGTCATTGCCGCACAAGAAGGCATCGACCATATATCCGAAACCTTCCCTAACGACAAGACCACGGTATGGTGTGGTGCCATCGACCCGTGTCTCAACGCACAAAAATATATTGTGCCAGGCCTGGGCGATGCAGGTGACCTTTGTTTTGGCGAAAAGCTATAAAAGTTGATGTCTTTATACAATAATAAGCAATCATTGACGTTTATTATTAAAAAGAACATCAAACAAAGGCAATAATGAACAACATTCAGGCAATAATAAAACGCACGTTCGACATACTGCTCTCTGTGGTATGTCTCGTCGTTTTTTCACCATTGTTCCTGTATTGTTATTTAAGAATTAAAAAAGACGACAAAGGCCCTGCCATATACAGCCAGGAGCGTATAGGACTGCATGGCAAGCCTTTCCGGATATTCAAATTCCGCAGCATGAGGACAGACGCAGAGAAACATGGCTCTGCTCTTTCCTGTGGCGACAGCGACAGCAGACTTACGAAATCAGGCAAATTCCTTCGTGAGCATCATCTTGACGAACTTCCCCAGTTGTGGAATGTCTTGATAGGCGACATGTCGTTTGTAGGTCCGCGTCCTGAGCGCAAGTTCTATATCGACCAGATAATGCTTCACAATCCCAAGTATGAACTGCTGTATCAGATACGTCCAGGAGTGACTTCTTACGCCACGCTTTACAATGGCTATACCGACACGATGGAAAAGATGCTCCGTCGTCTCGATTTCGACCTCGAATACCTTCACCATCACTCCTTTCTCTTCGACATGAAGATATTGTGGAGGACATTTATTAGCATCGTTTTCGGAAAGAAATTCTGAAATTAAAGAGTGATTATCAGTTTACGCTTTCTATTTTACATGTATGTTGCTTAGACTCCTTGTCGTAGTTTATCCCTACTAGTAGTATGTCGCCAGTATAGTCTGCCAACTTCGCAGGATAGTTCTTCTGCTTTATCTGACTGATGGCAGTGTTTGTTGAGTGGTTGTATTTCAGCTCAATGACGATTGCCGGCTTTGAAGCATTGCGGCGTGGAATCATCACAAGGTCGGCATAGCCCTTGCCTGTGGCAAACTCTCGGTGAATAATATAATCGTTCTTCGCCCAAATATAAGCAATGGAAAGCACGCAGGCAAGCGAGTTTTCGTCGTTATATGACAGGATGCTCGTATTCTCATCATTGGCAAGGTCGATGGCTTTAGCCACGGCTTGCTCGTTGCCGGAAATGGTGGCGGCAAGAAGGTTTTTCGAGTTTTGTATTGTTTTGGCTAATTCTTCCCAAGATGTAGCCTTTATTGCGTTATTCATTTCATTCCCCACCTCCTTGTTAGGTATAAAGCACTCTTGTTCATCCTCATCGTATGCCAGATATCCGAGATGAATCAACACGGTGAGGACGTCATTCTTGCTGCGCACGATGTGCATGTCGTTTGTAAACTCTGTTGTATCAACATACACGCGCTCTCCTGAAATCATACGGATTATGTCATCCTTCAGGCCTTCGAAGTTCATCTGGATATAGGTGACAACGGAGTCGTATGCCCCGGTGGTTGTCCAGTAGCTTTTATAACGGTCATTTTCTATTGCCCTCATGACTGAATATGGATTGAAAATACGTGATGCCTCTCCGATTCGATAGCCGTCATACCATTGTTCCATCTCATGAATGTCCATATTAAATGAACGACATAACTCCGTAACCTCATCGTGGGTAAATCCAAGAGCATTAGCCATTCTGCCCGGATTAATCATGGAATATTCACGGAAGTTGTTCAATGCCGACTCGGTGTTATACCTCTTAATTGGCAGGATTCCCGTGAGATATGCACCGGCAAAGACTTCGTCGGAATCCTGTGTCTTGAACAGGCGGCGGAGCAGCATGACATATTCGTCGAGGATGGTGGGAGCTATCCCCGACATGTCTCCCCTCATCTTCCGCCTGTCGGGGAACTCACGGCAGATGGCATCCCACTCGTCGATGATGAAGAAAAACTTTTCGCCTGTAGCATTGTGAATGGCTGAGAGAATTCTCATTAAGTCAGTTGTTTCTGAATAATCAACGTCTGGGTAACACTTTTTCACCTCAGAAGATATTTCGCTCTGTATGACCCTCACAATTCTGTCCCCAAGCTCAGGCCTGGCAGTGAAAGATGTCACATCGAGATAAATCACGGTGTATTTGTTTAGATACTCCTCGAACGTCTTGTCCTTCTCAACCTTCAACCCCATGAAAAGCTCCCGCGAGTCGCACGACTTGTCGTAATATGCGCACAGCATCTTTGCCGCCATAGACTTACCGAACCTCCGACTACGAGATACGCAGCTATAGCGACACTCGGTATTGAGCGTCTTGTTAATTATTGGAATCAGCGATGTCTTGTCAACATACTCGCTATTGACGATATCACGAAAAGCATTATTACCTTTGTTAATATATGTACCCATAATTATTTCACTTGTTATAGGAGAGATAAGCCTGCTTAGGAATGCAAAATTATAATTTATTTGTCTGTTATCCAAATATTCAGACCATTGCTTCCATTCATTTACGACTATTTAACAAATAAAAGCTATTTTCTCACCACGCGGAGAAGAGTGTAATTGCTAGTTTGCTATTCCATCCCGTCAAAAGCTATCTCGACAGTCTGCCGGAATGGGACGGACACGACCATATCGCCGACCTCCTAAGAATGAGCGAAGCTCAACACCCGCAACCGCGCCTATGAGACCCCAAACCTTGCACGCGAACTCATCGCCACCCGCTACCGCAAGCCCGGCGAAAACGAGAAGGCCGTCTATCTCACCGCCTCCGACATAGGCAACGTCTTGCCCGATGGTGAAGAACCACCCCAAAAGACATGCCATTTTAAGTCCAAAGGCGTGACAGGTGTGACACTTGTGACAGATAATATATACATATTACGCGTATATGAATTAAAGGGTTACTATATAGTAGGGCTTCAATAGAAATTATATAAATGTTGTAATAGCTACTGTCATATCTGTCACATCTGTCACCATGATGACATAAATGCCAGTGTAGGGTCTTTACTTTATGTAAGACCGCCCACTGTCCCTACCTCGTTGCCGCCTTGGAGGAAATAGGTCAGCCATACAAGAAGACCAAGACCCTGACAGCAAGGCAAGTCCGTCTCATCATGCACTACCTTGGTGATCCGTAAACTGACCACCGCATTCAGTTCCCAACTGAAAGCCCTATTCAGTACCCAACTGAATACCGCAATCAGTTACCAACTGACTACCCCATTCAGTTCCCATCTGAATCCCCCTTTCAGTTATCACCAGACAAGAGCCCTTTCATCTCTCCGCTCAATATGAGCAGACATGAGCAAACATGAGCATCCGTCAAATTAAAATGTAGTGCCTTTGCACTGTGAAAAGGAGAACGCCCCTTTACTGGCCAGAAGGAGTCAATTCCCGATCACACAGAGAACTTTAATTTTTTAATTCTTTAATTTTTTAATTTTTAAACAAATGTCTAAAGCTTACAAAGTAACCAAGCGCACGGTGATGTTCGACAAGGACAACCCAAAGACCGTGTACAGTGTGTCACCCGTCCTGACTTCGACAATGCGCCACCCTTTTCATGCACGCGTGTGCGCGAATCTCGATTTTCTGATGTTTAGCTCTGGCTTAGGATGCTCTGGATGTCGAAAAGCGGCTTGATCTTGCAGTGATCAGGAGTCAGCAGCAGTGTCTGTTGCATTACAGTTCCGTTGTTCGGTAGGTTTATCCGCACAGTGGCAATCGTCTTGGCAATCCTCAATACCGAGTCGACGCTGAGGTCAATTTTAGCAATACGTATTATGCGTTTAAGTTCTTTGTAAACCTTGTATGCCATGAAGCAGATGCAGATGTGAGCCTCAATACGCTTCTCCGTGAAGTGGAAGATAGGACGTGCCTCAAGATTTCCCTTGGTCACACGAAAGGCCCGTTCCACCACCCATAGGCCGTGACGGTCTCTGTCTCGTCCAGGATTTCCTGTTTCTTCCAATACTGGACGAGGTCATCCATTCTCTCGATGACTTTCTTCTTGGTATTGGGAGTGACGATGGCTACAAACCAGTATTGCTTGACATTATGGGGTTCCATTGAATAGTCGTGTTTGGATTAAAGACACGCCTACGGCGTCGGCATGTGTTTTCAACCTGTCGGGGTAAATCTCGTCAACCGAACATTTCCTATTCTTGTCGTTGAACTGAATTTTAATACTATTCATGCTGTTCTCCTCGTCTATCTGCGATGTCTGGATAGAGGCGAGGTATATCTGTGTGGTTACCTCCGAGTCGTGGCCCATGGCTCCGCTGATGGCGTGGATGGGCACGTGGCTGGACTGGGCGATGCTTGCCCAACTGTGGCGGGCGACATAGAGGGTGAGGGGAGATGAGAGGTAAGGAGGGAAGGAGTTAAGGAGGGAAGGAATTGTTTTCCGTACTTGGTTAAACTATATTAACCTGGTGCGGAAAAGTGGGGTAAATGCTTGGTGATATGTGTGGAAAAGTGTACCTTTGCAACCGAAATATATATGCAGAGTTATATATAGAATATGTTTTTAGGATATGAAAAAGACTGTGATTGTATTAATGGGTTTTATTGCGGCATCCATGGGTGTTGCCGCTTGTTCATCGGATGACGACAATGGCACTATACCACCCGAGAATGCCGGAAATGAGGAAATAATCGACTCTGTCCAGACAGGGACGGAGCTGACGGTTGACAGCGTCGAGGTGTGGAGCGAGCGCGATGGAAACAGGATTTTTGGCATGATGTATTATAATTCTACGGTGTCGGAAAAACAACCTGCCGTGATTCTCTCGCACAGCAGTTCTCTTACCCACGAGGCTATGAAGGGCTATGCTTCAGCTATTGCCAAAATGGGATTTGCTGCTTATTGCTTTGACTTCTGCGGTGGAAGCGCCAAGAGTAAAAGCGACGGGAAAACCGATGAAATGACTGTTTTCACCGAGGTGGAAGACCTTCGCGCTGTTGTTAAGACAGTAAAATCATTAGATTATGTCGATTCTTCTAATGTCTGTCTGCTTGGAAGCAGTCAGGGAGGATTGGTGTCGGCATTGCTTGCCGACGAGTGTCCTGATGACTTTGCTGGAATGATACTCTTCTATCCTGCTTTCAACATACCGGAGATGGTGAAGATGTTCAGTGGATTCGGTGGATTCGGCGATTTTGGCGGTATGATGTCGATGAGTGAGGCATATATCAATAGTATCAAGGACTTCGACGTATGGTCGCATATCGGTAAGTTCTCTAAGCCTGTCTGCATCATCCATGGCACAGCCGACATGATAGTTCCTATCTCAAATTCAGTGAAGGCAGTAGGTCTCTATCCTTCTGCCACTCTCAACAAGATAGAGGGAGCCAATCACGGATTCAATGCTGCCAACCTTGGCAGTATGGGCAGTATGATGGGAGCCTCCGCCGACTATGACTCTGTTGTCCTGCCAATAGTGGAAAGCTACCTGAAATCCGTCAGATGAAAGAAATAGTGAAAGAGGTGAGTGCATGGATGGCTTCACACTCATCTACATACGTAATAGCCGCAGCCGTATTGGCTTTTCTCGTGCCCGATGTGTTCGGGTGGGTGAGGGGAGACGTGTCGAGCGTCATTCTCGGAGTGATAATGCTGACAATGGGACTGACTCTCTCTACTGAAGACTTCCGCATATTGTTCAGTCGTCCCTGGGACATCTTCATCGGCGCTTGTGCTCAGTTTACGTTGATGCCATTGCTGGCCTATACGCTTACCCAAGTTTTCGGCCTTAATCCTTATCTCTCCATCGGTATCATTCTCGTAGGTTGTTGCCCCGGCGGAGTGTCGAGCAATATCATGTCGTTCCTGTGCAAGGGTGACGTGGCATTCTCGGTGGGTATGACCACTGCCTCCACCCTGTTGGCTCCATTCATGACTCCGCTGCTGGTGTGGTGGCTTGCCGATACAAGGATAGAGGTAGATACGCTCGGAATGTTTCGTGGCATATTGCTCATCACGATCATTCCCGTAGGTATTGGCTTCTTGGTTAACCAATACGCCAGTCGCCACAAGTGGTATGAGGATGTGAGGCAGATGATGCCGGGAGTAAGTGTCACGAGTCTTGCCTTGATAGTGGGAGGTGTGGTGTCGCAGGTGAAGCCCCAGTTGATGATTCACGGCATGGGACTCTTCTTGCTTATGCTTTCCCGTGGTGTTCTGCCATAACACCCTCGGATATATCCTCGGTTATAACGTAGGCCGCCTTTTCCGCTTCTCACTTGCCAAAAAGCGCACCATATCCATTGAGGTGGGAATGCAGAACGCGGGCATGGCAACAGTGCTTGCCACCGCATTCTTTGCCAACGATGATATACTTGCCCGCAATCCAGAGGCCATACTCTGCGTGGTGCCCTGTGCCATCAGTTGTGCCTATCACTCTATCTCGGGCACAGTGCTCGCGGGCTTATACGTGAAGTATGATGAGAAGAAGATAAAATAATTTATCTTCCTATTTTTCGTTAGTCTAAATCTTTTGTAAAAATGGGTAAAAAAAAGGCAAAAGTTTGGAGGATATGAAAAAAAGCATATCTTTTCCCACAAAAGAAATAGTATCTGATGACGAGAAGGGAAAAAAAGTTTATATGTGATGTATGCGGCCACAAGTTTTTGGCTCCGGATATCAAATGGCAGGGGACGCCTTATTCGCAGCCGATGCCATGCCCAAGGTGTGGTAGTCGTCCTGACTTCGACAATGCGCCACCCTTTTCATATACAGGCTCGTTGGCGGAACGTGGGAAGCAGAAGTCGGAATGCCAAGGGAAATGCCGAAAGTGACGAACAAGGCAGAAACGTACCGAAGTCCGCTTCTGTGGCGGATTGCCCCGTAGTAGCGTTGAAGTGTCTGTAATGGACATGGAGCGAAGGGGGTGACACACTCAAGCAACTGAAATTATGAAAATCTTAAACAAAGAGGAGTATATGATGAAAGAAGCATATGCACAAAGCATAGAGTGTGAAGAGCCGTGTGAGGGGAGACTTTCACGCACGGTTCTGTGAGAGGGTGAGGGTGAAACTCCCTTGCTCTACTCGACCTATGACCCGCGGAAAGAAATTCTAACGTTCGGTTACAATGACCTTAAACGTTTGGAATATAAGTTTCAGGTCATACATAAATGAAGCATTCTTGACATATTCCAAATAAAGCTTAATCTTCTCCTGCATAATTACGTGGATGTAATAATCCTCAGGATTGGATGCCTGCTCCATCAGTTCATTCTCATTACGGAACTTGATTGATGCTGGGTCGGTGATGCCTGGGCGCACATCCAGTACATGCATCTGTTCGGAAGTCCAGTAATCGACATAATGGCGCACCTCAGGACGGGGACCTACCAGACTCATGTCGCCCATAAGTACGTTAATGAGCTGTGGCAGTTCGTCGAGTTTGTATTTGCGAATGAAGTAGCCAGAACGAGTGACCCGGGGGTCACGACCGCCGATAGTGACCAAAGAACCCTTGTCGGCCCCTACACGCATGGAGCGAAACTTGAATATGCGGAAATCCTTATTGTGCAGGCCTACCCGCACTTGGCGATAGAAAACAGGACCTTTTGAATCCAATTTTACCCATAGGGCCACAAGCAAAAGCACGGGACTGAGAACCAACAGACCACAGCCCGATGCCACTATATCAAATAAACGTTTTATCATAACGACTTGACTATATCACAAAAATTTGAGACGACATACTCCACATCTTCCTCTGTCATCTTTGTATTCAGAGGAAGCGTGATTTCATTCTCATACATACGATAGGCATTAGGGAAGTTCTTGATGTCAAATCCAAGAGCCTTGTAGGCAGTCATCATAGGCAGTGGTTTGTAGTGGACATTGGTGGCAATGCCACGCTCTGCCATCAGTTCAATCACCCTGTTTACCTCCTCGCGAGTGCGTCCAAGCAGACGCAAGAGATAGAGGTGGTGAGAAGATCGGTGGTCAGCGTCCTCATGGTTGAGATAAACCACCTTGTGGTCAGGCGCAGAATCAAGGTTGAGGCAATCAATCGCCTTATTATACATAGAGACGTAATTTCTGCGCTTGGCCAATATCTCAGGATAGCGCTCAAACTGCACCAGTCCCATAGCAGCCATAATGTCGGTCATATTGCACTTATACCATGGTCCAATTATGTCATATTCCCAAGCCCCGAGCTTTGTCTTGGCCAAGGCATCCTTGTTCTGGCCGTGGAGCGAGAATAGCTGGCTTATGCGATACAACAGTTCATTCCAAGTCTCTCCTTCTTTTTTGGGGACTGTAGGTAAATAATCCACGTCTGTTGGTATTATTTCACCGCCAAAAGGCAAGTTCCAAGTCATGGCTCCTCCCTCTGCAGTAGTGAAGTTCTTTACGGCATGGAAAGAGAATGATGAGAAATCAGCAATTTCTCCCGCCATCTTTCCATTTCTGTTGGCACCAAAAGAATGTGCGCAATCAGCGCTCACAACAACACGTCCTATCTTGGCCTGCAGAGCATTGTCGGGGCGAAAAAGATGCCTCTTTTCCTCCACTATCCCATACACTCTGTCATAGTCAGCCACGATGCCGGCTATATCCACAGGAACAATCACCTTTGTATGCTCAGTGATGGCCTCAGCCAGCTTGTCGTAATCCATCTCGACACTATCCCTCTGACTATCCACCAACACCAATTTGCATCCAATGTGTTGAGTGACTGAAGCCGTTGCTGTATAAGTATAAGCAGGCACTATCACCTCGTCGTCTGGCTTAAGGTCAAGCAGACGTAACACCATCTCCATAGAAGCCGTGGCTGAATTGAGACAAACAGTCTTTGCTGTATGTAGATATTCGGATATCAGTTGTTCCAACTTCTTGGTACGCGGACCGGTAGTTATCCATCCGCTCATAATGGCATTCTTCACTTCTTCCGCCTCTCTCTCCGTCATGTCAGGAGGAGAGAATGGTATATTTCGCAATTTCATAGTCATAACCTTTTATTATTATTATATTCCACAAAATAAGTTTAGATATTCACTAAAAATCATCTGTTTGATTCAGCATTAAACGGTTTATGCAAAAGAATCTTGAATATGCCAAATAAATACCCCCATCCATAACTGAGATGGATAGTCAAATAAATAAATGGCTGATAGAGAATAAGTCCCATTATTCCTGTTTTCACGATAGACTTAAGCGTAAAACTGCATGCCAGAAATAGATACAAGACTAACACTGCCGCATATAATACAGCAACAATCCTACTAATGCAGCTTAAGCCCGCACCCAAAAAGAGACCTAACACAAATACAAGGGGAAAAAATTGTCTGACAGTGGCAGGCGATCCCAACTTCTTGTTAACCAAAGGCTTGTATAAACCATATTGGTAAAACATCTTCCTTACTTTGCGTATCTTGTCGCGAGCATAATATTTTGTCACTATGCTTGGTATGAGATAAATCTTTCCACCATTCTTGATGATACGTCCATTAAGCTCATCATCTTGGTTGCGAATCAACTCGTTGTCATACAAACCGACTTTGTCGAACACTTCGCGCTTGAAGCATCCGAATGGAACAGTATCCACCCGTCTCACTTCATTACACCCTATTCGAAAGTAGGAGTTTCCCATTCCAAACGAACTGCTCAGAGCTTCAGCAATGGCCAGCTCTTTCGAGGATGTACCGCATGGCAGAGTTTCACACAATGCTCCCACGTTATCGGCATCCAGTTCTTTAAGATTATGAACCAAGGCTGAGAAATAGTTTGTGGGATATTCCACATGCCCGTCTAAACGAATAATAATATCACCCTTGGAGGCTATAATCCCCGCATTCATGGCATAGGGCACTATTTTCTTTGGATTATCCAACATTTTGATAAAAGGATACCTTTTCGTGTATGAGGCAATGATTTCTCGTGTTTTATCATTGCTCATACCATCCACAAAAAGTATCTCCAAATCATCTTTTGGGTAATCCTGTTTCAATAGCGACTCTATACATTTTGCAATGTATTTCTCTTCGTTATATATGGGGCAAACAACTGATAACATGGTATATTTATATACATATTATATATGTTCCTCAAATCCGCGGAAGTGCACGTTCAGCTCATGCAGATGCTCTAGAAGCGTACCCAGGGGAGTGCCTTGGGTCATCTTGGCAAATGCATTGACATCCTTGGGGAAGCACTTGCCGCCATATCCAAACTTGCCGTCAGGTCCGGGAACGTATGTATGAGTGTCATTGATATAACCCGAAAGTAGCATACCTGTATGAACCTTGCGCCAGTCACCTCCCATCTGCTCACAATACTCCCTGCAAGCATTAAAGTAAGTCACCTTATATGCTCCAAACACATTGTGCATATACTTGGTGAGTTCGGCCTCTAGCGGACTCATCACCGTGAACTTCTTGCCTACAAAGATTTTGGTGAGCAGCTCATGTGCACCGGTAAATACCATGGTCTGCTTCTTGAAATCCTCAATATGTGTGCGCTCAGTCAGGAACTCCGGCATATAGCATACCTGGTGTCCGGTCTCACGTGAGAGCATGTCGCTTGTACCCGGCAGTATAGTGGTACGTACGAAAACTGGCACATCTGGAAGATTTGAAATAAGCTCTTTCATAAGACTCAGGTCTTGGGTGCCGTCGTCTTCTGTAGGTACATGGATCTGCAGGAAAGCTATGTCGATATTACTCAAGTCGTCATTATAACCCTTTGGCGGGTCGCTGATGAACAGTTTACACTCCGGATTGTTGTGCTCCAACCAATCCTTCAAGGCTCCTCCAACGAAGCCACATCCAATAATTCCAACGTTAATCATTGCGATTGTAAATTATATAAATTATTGATTTATTCTCTATGATTTTGCCTGTTTTTGGTCTAACACCTCATATACAGAATTTTTGCTGATATATTCAGGCACAATATGTTTCATTGTTCTTACGATTTCAAGATCTGACAGGGAGTCGCATTTCTTGCCCATGTCAGAAATAATACGGTTGATATTGTCATAATCATATTCTCTAACTTTGGCAATTCTGATTTTGTCGTGGAAAGAGGGTAGGGTGGTCTCTTCGGTACTTAACACTTCCTCATATAGTTTTTCTCCAGGTCTCAGACCTGTGTATTTTATCTCTATGTCCTTGGCTCCGCTAAGATTTATCATCCTTTTGGCCAGGTCAGAAATCTTTACAGGGTCACCCATGTCAAATACGAATATCTCGCCTCCATTGCCCTTTACACCAGCTTCGAGCACCAATCGGCAAGCCTCAGGAATAAGCATGAAGAACCTGATGATGTCGGGATGCGTGACAGTTACAGGACCTCCTTTCTTTATCTGCTCTCGGAACAATGGTATAACAGAACCGTTGGAACCAAGCACATTGCCAAATCTTGTGGTAACAAATTGTGTCACTCCTTGTACTTTACCATCTTTCAGCGCTTTGTCAAGACTCTGTACATAGATTTCACAAATGCGTTTTGAACATCCCATAACATTTGTGGGGTTAACTGCCTTGTCGGTCGAAATCATGACAAATTTTCCTGTGCCGTATTTCACTGCAAGGTCGGCTATGATTTTCGTGCCAATAACATTGTTTCTGATGCTTTCCGAAGGATTGTCTTCCATCATCGGAACATGCTTGTAAGCGGCAGCATGGAATACATATTCTGGATGGTATTCAGCGAATATTTTTTCCATATTTTTTTGGTTGCAAATACTTGTTACGATTGTATGACACTCTATGTTAGGCCATTTATCGGCCATCATCAATCGTATGTCATGTTGAGGAGTCTCTGCCTGGTCAATCAGAACAAGGCATTTTGGGGTAAACTTGGCAATCTGCCTTACCATTTCACTGCCAATGCTGCCAGCCGAGCCTGTGATGAGTATAGTCTTGCCATTGAGATCGTTGGCGATGGCGTCAGTGTCAACCATAATCTGCTTTCTTGGGAGCAGCTCCTCCACATCCACCTGGTGAAGCATGTTTCCGTTTGTGATGGGCGACACACCATTCCATTCAAATTCTTCGGGCATCATAAAGAGTTTGATGCCATTGTCTGTGAGTAAGTCGATAAATTCTTGGTCGGCACAAAAGTCTATAGTAGATATAGGCGACACAATAATCCCTTCAATATCGTCTCTTTTCATTCGTGAGATGAGGCTACCTGCCACATCGAATATCGGTAAACCTGCAAGATATTTCATATTTTGTCCAGTCTGTGGCGATACGAATCCCTTGACAATATACTTTGATGGATGTTGGCTTCTGACGCTCTTGGCAATACTGACACTTTGTGATTTTGTGCCGTAGATGTAAACCCTCTTGGCGTTAACATTTACGTCTACCACATCGAACAAAGTCTTCACAAGTACTCTGACTGCCCACATAGATAAAGTACCGAAGCAGAATGCAAATAATGTGATCCTTAATCCAGGGAATATCGTGTTATCATGATCAACAAATAGTATCCTTATGATAATGACACACAAAGTACCAATAACATTTGCGCAAGCCAACTGGTATAGGTCAACGAAAGAGGAATATCTTATTACATTTGAGTATGTGTGAAAAACTCGGAAGCCTATCATGTAGAATAGAAGGCATAGCGATATCACGCCAACCTTTTGCCAAAAATAATCCACTATACCGTCGCCACCTATGAAACAATAATAGCCAAAAAGGTAGAAACAGAATAGTAATAAGCAATCGGCTGCAAGAATGCACCAGTAAGGTAATGCATTGCGGCTGAAGTACCAATTGATGAACTTATGTATTTTTTGAATTATCATATTTTCAGATCTTCTCAGTCTATTTTTATATATAAACGAACAGATATTGAAAATATTGTACCCGATTTAACATAAATATCAATTAAAGTTTTTATGGCTTCAATTTCTTGCGTGAATGATTCTTTCTATTTTTCATGAAAGAAGTATTGACTCCTTGTCATAGTTTATTCCCACAAGCAGAATGTCGCCAGGATATCCAGCCAACTTCGCAGGGTAGTTCTTCTGCTTTATCTGACTGATGGCAGTCTCTGTTGAGTGGTTGTGTTTAAGTTCACTGACGATTGCCTGCTAATTAATGGAATCTGTGATGTCTTGTCAACATACTCGCTGTTCACAATGTCGCTAAACTCACAATTGCCTCTATTTATATATGTACCCATAAAGACTTCACTTGCCGCAGGAGAGATAAGCCCGCTTTGGAATGCAAAATCATGAAAAAATGTCCAAACCAACAAATATATCCGAATTTTTCTTGCATATACAATAAATAATTGCTAATTTTGCGGCGAATAAATAAAAGCCACAACAATGAAGACAAACAATAAACATATACTTTGTGTAATATCGGGATTGGTATGTCTTGCTACCATCTTGTCTTTCACTGCCATAACAGGAAATGACAACAGCCTCAACGATGAAGGATACAAACTTGTTTTTTCTGACGAGTTCAACCTTCCTAATGGTTCACAGCCCGACAGCACAAAGTGGAAAAGATGCCGCCGCAATCCAAGCCGATGGGCAAGATGGATATCCGACAGTAAAGATGTGGTATATATCAAGAACGGCAGACTCGTGTGTAGAGCCATACCTAACAAAGACTTGAAAGCTGACACAGCCAAAATGTTGACAGGGGCGGTGGAGACGATGGACTTGTTTGACTTTACCTATGGCAAGGTGGAAGTAAGGATGAGGACAAACGTCAAGAGTGGCAATTCACCCGCCGCGTGGATAAGAAATGACCCTAAGAAACACAAGTTATACTCTGAAATTGACATAATTGAATCGTTCGGAAAGAGGAAGGAGGTCATACAGACCATTCACTCCGGATATACCGTCAACACCAAGAAGCATGGTGAGAAAAACCAGTTCAGGAAGGATATTGATATCACCAAGTGGCATGTATATGGTATTGTATGGACCCCCACTGAGGTAGTCTGGACCATCGACGGAAAGGAGACTGGCAGATACATCAAATCCACGTCAGTGGCAATGCAGGCCAAAAATCAGTGGACATTCTTCCAACCAATGTTTCTGCGTCTTAACCAAAGCCTGTGCAATGGCAACATGGGGCTCTATCCCGACACTAAAGCTACCTATGTTACAGAGTTTGACTGGATTAGGGTGTATCAAAATATAACAAACATGTTCAAATAGTTCAGATTTCTATAAATTTAAAGACAGACGATTATAACTTCACTATAATAAAAAAATATGAAAACGATAATGCTTGTTTTCGGTACACGTCCCGAGGCTATAAAGATGTGTCCGTTGGTAAAGGAATTCCAAAAGCGCACAGATGTATTTAATACTATAGTATGCGTCACAGGTCAACACAGGGAAATGCTTGATCAAGTACTTAATATTTTTGATGTAAAGCCAGATTTCGATATGAATATTATGAGACAAGGGCAAGACTTGACAGATGTAACTGTACGTATTTTAACGGGTATGCGCGACATATTCAAGACTTGTAAACCTGATGTCGTTTTAGTACATGGTGATACCACAACTTCAACAGCAGCCTCTCTTGCCGCATTCTATGCACAAATACCAGTGGGGCACGTTGAGGCAGGTCTGCGTACTCACAACATCTATAGTCCTTGGCCTGAAGAGATGAACCGTCAAATAACAGGACGTATCGCTAAATATCATTTTTCGCCGACTCTTCTATCAAAGAAAAATCTTATTGAAGAAAGAGTTTATGGTGATATTTATATTACTGGCAATACTGTCATAGATGCACTTCATATGGTTGTTGATAAATTGAAGAATGACAAGAATCTATCTTTAGAAAAAGAAAAGAAGTTGTTTAATGCAGGTTATGACGTGTCAAGGCTAAATAATGATAAAAAACTTGTCCTTATAACAGGTCATCGCCGAGAAAACTTTGGCAGTGGATTTATTCGCATGGTAACAGCAATGAAGGATTTGTCTGAGAAATATAAGGATGTCGATTTTGTGTATCCCATGCACCTCAATCCTAACGTAAGAAAATCTATTCATGAAGTGTTTGGAGAGAATTTGAAACGGCCAAATTTCTTTTTTATCGAACCACTTCAGTATATCGAGTTTGTTTATTTGATGGAAAAGTCAACAATTGTACTGACAGATTCTGGAGGTATTCAGGAAGAAGCTCCTGCTTTAGGCAAACCTGTTCTTGTAATGCGTGATACGACAGAAAGACCAGAGGCTTTAGCTTATGGAACTGTTCATTTGGTTGGCACTGATTATGATAAAATAATTAGCGAAGTGTCAATGCTTTTAGAAGATATAGATGCTTATGACAAAATGTCAAAAGCTGTAAATCCATATGGTGACGGAAATGCTTGCAATCGCATTGTCCGTATATTAAATGATGAAAATGTTGATCAATACAAAGTTTAAGCAATATGCAAATAATATTTATAGTTCCATCAATATCCGACTCTCATTATAGGAATCGCATCGTAGAGTTTATAGATAAAGGATATACTGTCAATGTCTATGGATTTGAAAGGAAAAATTCAAACAAAAAACCTAATTTGCCTTATAATATAAGTATTTTAGGCTCTATATCTGATAAAAATTATGCTCAACGTATTAAACTATATATAAAAAAATTTAGAGAACTGGGCAAAAGACATAACCCACAAAAAGATGTCTTTTACTTATGTGGTTTAGACATTGCTATGTTCTTCCATTTTTTTAACCCTGGTTTTAAATACATTTATGAAGAATGTGACCTTACTCATACATATACGAGGTTAAAAGGAGTATTAGAATATATTGATCTGAAAATTATCAAATCTTCCATATTGACGATATTGACATCAGAGGGCTTTGTCAAATATCATTTTAATGGAAATAAACCTCACAATGTTTGTTTGGTGGAAAATAAACTTAATCCAAAAGTATTAGATTATAAAGTTCCTCCAAGAAAACAATTTGATAAGAATACCATTTCTATAGGGTTTGTTGGAGCCCCACGTTTCGATTCAATATATAATTTTATTGACGTGTATTGCAGAACTTTTCCACAACATGTATTTCATATTTTTGGAGGTCCTGTACCAACACAATTTGAAACTCTTAAGAAATACAAGAACTGCATATTCCACGGTTTTTTTCATAATCCTGACGATCTTCCAGAAATATATAGTAAGATTGATCTTGTTCTTTCTACTTATGACACAAAATATGAGAATGTACGTTTTGCAGAACCGAATAAAATATACGAGTGCATGTATTTTGAAACTCCCATAATCGTTAGTTCCCATACGTTTTTGGCTGAAAAAACTAATCGCTTAGGCATAGGTTATGATATAGATGCAATGGACGACAATGCTATTGTATCTTTAATAAATCGTGTATCTGAAAAAGAATTACGGCGTATGACGGATAATGCATATAATATAAATAAGAAAGATTTAATAAACAACAATATGACACTTTTTGAAAAACTTGATTCAAACTTGAAAATGCAGTAATGATTGTAGCTTTGTCATAACAATAATTGCCATGCCCAAAAGGAGTGGAGAAGGAAAAATCTTTGTTAAGACCAAGCTACAAAACAAAACTAACTACATCATTACTTTTTGTATTCTTCTAATCCTCTCATCCTGCATATCTCCGCGTAAAGAGAAGGAACAAACAGCCTTATCTTTCGTAGCACCCAACTGATGGGATATTTATGCGGAATATGGCGTTTGAGGAACAACAAGTAGTCATGGTCGCCATGCACCGGATTATTTACATATCGGTATCTTTCCCTGAGCGACATCTTTCTGAAGTCGGCTATCACCTCGCTACCTTTCTTATGGTCATATTCACATTGTCCGCACACCTTCTCGGTAATGAATGCCGAATAACCATGGCGAGCCACCATCATGGCATAGTCGTAGTCTGCGCCACCATGAATATATCCTTTATAAAATATGCCTACATGACATACAATCTCCTTGGGCACTAAGAGAATGTTGGCATTGGTGATATCCACCTTGAGCGGTTTCCCATCAGGCATGACCTTATGATACTGACTCTTCGACGTATCGACATATACCGACCCAGAATAGGTTATGCGTGTCACATCATTGACATCAGATATCATTCCGCTGTATATTCCCGGCTTGCCAGTATTTTTCATGACATAACGATGAGTGGCAAACAGCTCATCAAATACGTTGTCGCCAATGGTCGTGTCATCATTGAGCAAGAGGAAGAAGTCGAATTCTTCTTGATTTTTCAAGGCCTCGCCCCATGCCAGGCGCATTCCTCCAGCCCAATAGCAATGGCCGTCGCCTTGAAGTATATGCAACTCTCTGCCCTTACATACGCCTCTTACCGCATCGGCAGTGCCGTCGCTACAGGCATCGTCAGTAAGGTAAACAGTCACGCACAACTCTTCGCTATCGTGTGAATGGTTGTATTGATTCTCTGCCCTGAACAAACTATTCAGGCACTTCACCGTCTTTTCCCTGCGGTTGAAGCATGTTAGTATTGCTGCTATCTTTATTGCCATTATTATCTATTTTGCACAAAAGTATAAAATAAAAATCACTTATTGGCAAATGGAACATCGTTTTCCCCTTATTTTAATTTTTTTTATCTCTTTATTTGTCGTAATCATTGTCTTTTTTTATAATTTTGCAGAAAAATAATATATATGAAATCCATTGCATTAGTTGTAATTGCATATAACAGAAAAGACTCTCTACATAGACTTCTGCAGTCATTGGACAATGCCATATATGACGAAGTGAGCATACCATTATATATTAGCATTGACAAAAGCAATACTGATGAGGTGGAGCGTTTTGCCGATGATCATTCATGGCGTCACGGCAAGAAGACTGTGGTGAAACACGAGCGCAACCTTGGCCTGAGAGCCCATGTACTTGAACAGGGAAGGCTGCTGGATGAATACGACGCTATAGTCATCCTTGAGGATGACCTCGTAGTATCTCCATATTTCTGGACATATACCCAGCAAACTGTCGAGAAATATTTTTCTTGCGACAATGTGGCGGGCATCAGCCTCTATTCCTTTGCTGTCAACTACCACCTACGTTCTCCCTTTATTCCGCTGCACGACGGTCATGACGCATACTTTATGAACTGCGCCATGTCGTGGGGACAGGTATGGATGAAAAGACAGTGGAAGGAGTTTGAACAATGGTACAAACAGCACCTCGATTTTCCTTATATGCCCACCTTACCCAAGAGTATTTGTTCGTGGAGCGAAAAGTCATGGTTAAAATATCATACTCGTTACTGTATAGAGACCAACAAATTTTTTGTATTCCCATACGTCTCATACACTACAAACTTCAGCGAACCTGGTACGCATATACGTAAGACCGACACAATATTTCAAGTGCCCATACTAGCTGGCGACATGAAGAATCTCCGTTTACCGGATATCGATGACAATAGCATCAAATATGACGGATGGTTTGAGAACAAGGCATTATACGACTGTCTCCGGCTGAATGAATCGGAATGTTGTCTTGACCTCAACTCCACCAATGGCAATACGATGAACAAACGCTATTGGCTCACTACAAGGCGACTGCCGTATAAAGTGTTGGCTAACTTTGGATATACACGCCGTCCCATAGAGACGAATGTATTGGAAGGCTGCCAAGGTCTCGGTATCTACCTCTATGACACCACGGTCAAGAGCCACTATCCTCAGAACCTGGGCAATCCAAGCTACCTCGCCACCCATTTCATTCAAAATTCATTCCTGTTCATACGCGACTATGGATTTAGGAATTTCTTTAATGACTTCATCCAACTCTTCAAAGCAAAATATTTATGAATATTCTCTTACAGACAGCAAGATTTCTCTATACGTATCTTAAGCACCATAAGGCACTCAGATTCCAATACACAAGTGTCGTGGGCCGCCATGCCGTCTTCGAAGGCAATAACAGCATCGGGTCCCACACCAGCTACACGGGACACATGGGGCGTTGCAGCTATATAGCCCAAGGCTCCGACCTTTATGCCAAGATTGGCCGATACACGTCGATAGGAAGCAATGTCAAGAGCATTATGTATCGCCATCCCGTCAGCTATCCGTTTGCCACCACCTCTCCCGCATTCTATTCCACATTGGGGCAATGCGGCGGCATTAGTTATGCCACCGAAACAATATTTGACGAGAGGATAATGGCAGATTCTAAGAGCGACAGCGCCATCATTATCGGCAATGACTGCTGGATTAACTCCGACGTCAGAATAATATCCGGGGTGACCATAGGTGACGGAGCCGTGGTGCTTGCGGGAGCCGTCGTCACTCGCGATGTTCCCCCATACGCCATCGTGGCTGGTATTCCCGCCAAGGTCATAAAATACAGATATAATGAGGAGGACATCAAATGGCTTCTCGACACAAAATGGTGGGACAAGCCTGAGACTTGGTTCAAGGACAACTGGCGGTTGTTTGCCGATATCAATAAATTAAAACATGCGCTTAACCCTTGACGTTATATATCCCCGCTCTTTGGAATTGAGGCACACTATATACACTATCGCCAAAGCTAATAGCCCCTCAACAAGCAAGGCAAGCATACCATGAAGCGGTAGGCCTGTTATGCACAATGGCGCAAACAATGCCACAACAATCAAACTGGGTATATACACCCTTTTCCAAAGCACCCTAGTGTCAAAACCATATTCCAGTCTCATCACATACTGACGGGTCATGAGGATGAACACCGAGAAGATGATATACACTACCAATAGCCACCAAGCCTCGGCACCAAACGACAACACCACATAGGCTGCAGGTATGGAAAGCAGATAAAGTGTATTGACAAATATCTGATAGCGGCGTATTCGGCCGCCTGCCATCACATATTCAGATATACCGCTATTGAGCGAGTCAACAAGCATATTGACCACAAACAGGCGTGAAAACAACACGCTGTATGGAGGAACCTCGCCAAGCCACAGACCAAGGATATATTCCATCTCACAAAACAATGGTGCACCTACTACAAAAACGACAATAAATGACATCTTTGCCGACAACACCACAAGAGTGTTGCATCTCTCCATGTCACCACCTGCGTATGCCTTAGTTATCTGTGGGGAAATAGGCTTAGTGACGTTCTGAGCTATCAGCATCACCATCTGGAGAACATAGTTGGCTATGCCCAGAGCGGCATTCATTACAGTGTTGAAGAATGCATTGATGAGCATGGCGGCTGCCTGTGAACGGCCCACTATTGCCACAGCCCCGTAGCCTATCCATACCGAGAATGAGAGTATGTCTATATATGGCTTCCGATTCCTTACAATCCTCACCTTTGTTATTTCGCTGAAGTATTTGTGACAGTAGGCCATGAACAACAGTGTGGGAAATCCGGCCACAAAAGCCAGCAGATAGGTATATACAAGCAACTTGTCGGAAAAATGGCTTATGAGCATGTATGTCACCACAACCTTGACCAAGTTACATAATACATCGGTGAGACAAAACACAAAAAATCTCTCCTTGGCGATCAACAAACCGTTATACGGCACGCCAATGAATGCTATTATGGCTCCAATGATATTGATGTCGTAAATCTTTATCACCAGGTCAAGCTGGCCGTCGTATTGCAGTATGTAGTAAATATAGTAATGTCCCAAGGGATAGGAAAGAGCCAACGTGATCAGTGCTATTGCAATGTGAATGACAAGACATACATTGAACGTGCGGTTGATTTCTTCTATATTGCCCTTGCCTATGGCCACGGCAATAAAACGATTGGAGGCGGAAACCATCGTAGTGTTGACCACACTCATGAATGTTATAACACTCGCCACCACTGCTACCAGTCCGAAATCGCTCACTCCAAGAGCCTGGAGAGCATAACGGGTGGCAAATACGGAGCAAAGCGTCGTTATGCCCAGTCGGGCATAAAGCAGCATAGAATTGATTACTATTGTGCGGTTGGCGTTTTTTTCCATATAATGAATTTTGTTCCTCTCTTTTCCTTTTTTTTCTTAGATATTGCCTGTTGCGAAATGTCATTGTAGTTATACCCCAAACCCAATAGCAGCAAGATGAAGAAATAAGGCACCATCTCCATCAGCATCATCACCATCAGGGAGGCTATGCCGAATGCCAATATGACAGCCATACGATCATCCGACATCCATAGCCTGCGCAGCGACAAGTATGACAATGCTATATACAGGCCTAACAGTATTATTCCTCCATGGATTAATGAAGCGAGGACGATGTTGTGGGGTCCTGTGGCAAACGACTCCATGTGCTTGATATACCAGTCGGAATCAACCATACCATGGCCAATTATTGGCGAATCGGCTATGACTTTCAGCGCCTGGTCCCACATCAGCGTACGATGTGTAAAGGTTATGTCCTTCTCTAATACGTCAACCACTATATACACTGCAAGTGGATTGTTCTCAAGTCCTTTGCCGCTGAACACGACAAACGTCTGGAACAATATTACCACCGTCATCACCGACGCAAAGGCAAACCGCTGAAGCTTCTTCCAAGGTATGACGCAGAATACCAAGAACATAATAATACAGCTCAACGATGTCATGCTCCTGATAATGGCAAGCGGAATGATACTGCACAATATAACTGGTATCACATTCAGAAGCCACCACTTGGAATACTTCAGGCATAATATGGAACATACTACAGCCGAAATCAAGCGGCATCCCATCTGGTTATAGTTGTTGCCAAGCAGATAGCCTGTACCATACTTATCGTTTTCAAATGACCATAATTCCGGATGATTTAACATATGCAAGAAATTGGCATACACGCATATCGACAGTCCTATGGCTGAGCCTATCACAACTACTTTCAGACTTCCCCTGTAATATCTCAAAAACATATACATGCTGCCTATCTCCACCACATTATATGTCACAGGCTTTATTTCCTGAGCATTGATGACCGTGCTGCTCACCAGCATCACAAGAAACAAGAACCCAAGGAAGCCATACCTGCTCATCTCTTTCTCATATAGACACACCACCACGAGCGACGCAAAGGTTAGCAGTGTCACACCATAACAGAGATACGACAAGCTACTCATCCCCAACTCCGAAAGTGACATTGATGTAAGCATAATCACCGCCACCAGCATAAAAATGGGAATAAGAGTCAGCTTCTTCAGATGTATCACAAAATTCATCTTGCCCTTACTATTGCTTTTGTTTATTATGCCTGCGTTATCAATATCTTCCTCGACAGCCAAAGAGCCATCACGAATGTCGAGAAGAAGAGCATACCAACCACGAATATCATACGCTTCGGGCCGGCGGGCTTTATGGGCACTGTGGCCGTCTTCAGTGTTGTGAATGCCGGGGTGCGCTCCTGCATCTTGGCCTTGGAAGCCTCAACCTGTGTGCAGAGTGCAGTATAAGTGTTGTATTTTAGCTGCATGTCGGCCTCAAGTTTGTCTCGCTCCGATATGGAAGTCTGGAGGATAATGTCCTGGTTGGTGTCGCAGTAATCGCTGTATTTTGCTATTGATGCGTCATATTCCTTCTTAGCCTCTGCTGCCAGACCCTCATAATGGTTGAGGTCGAGCCGTGCCTTGCTTGTGCGATACTCAATAATGAAGTCCTGTAGCCGCTGCTTCACAGAGTCGGCAAGTATGGCACTTGCCAGACGATCCTGATCCTGTACGGTGATTGTCACCACGTCTGTCTTTTTGTCCACGTCACACGTGATGTTGGTCTTTACCTTTTCCACAAGTTTATAATCGCGCTCCGAAAGCCGGAATGCTTCTATTTTTTTTCCATTGCCTCTTGTTGTATTCTCTTCGCTTTTAAACAATTTAACAATGGCATTCTTTGCTTTATTGAACGGCTGTGTCAGCCAGTTTTTCTTCTGGTGCTTGGTGAGATATGTGTAATAGTCGGTATCCACTGTGCCATCGTCGGTTTTCACCTTGATATCAAACAGGCTGACGATAAACTTATTCGATCCCAAAAGATCGGGGTAGAGCAAGGGATAAATAGCATCGCTGCTGTTGCCCCCAAGATTAATGCCGAACGATGATGCCATTGAGGCGAGACCGCCTCCCATATCATCGCCATTCGTCTCCGGAGCCAGCGATACACTACATTTATAGTACCTTGGCTGTGGTATTATCCACAGAATTGACAGAATTGCCACAATTGGCCACATAATGAAAAACTTCTTTCGTTTCTCATATAATGTCTTGGCTATCAGACCAAGGTCTATTGTATCTTTTTCTTTCTTCTCTTCCATTTTATCAATGTTTAATTGGTTTCTTTTTATTGTCCATTATTTCATTCACCAATTCATTCACAATATATGTGTCGCCCATCGTAATAAGTGGATATGACTCATCAGTTAGAAGAGGGAACAGACGACTGTTGTAGAACAATCCTAATGCTTCCAACTGGGACACACCGAGCCGTTTGGATAGTTTCGTAACCACACGGGCATATTTGTTCCAAATAAGTACATCCAACATATTTCACTCTATTATTATAGATTCAACATATTTCAAACAATCATTAACAACATCTTGACTGACAATGCATAGCTGATTCCGGATCTTCTCGTTTTTCAAACGCCCGATAGCAACATCTTTGGGTATCATACCTGACATATATATCTCTATGGTGTCAAAGACCTTGTCGTTGGCAATGCCGCCTTCAATGATATCATAATTTCTCCAGTCCTCTCCACCAAGTCTGTTAGAGACAATAAAGTCAAGCCATTCGTCGTTGTAAGACTCAAACAAGCGATAGTTATATTTTTCAAACGCATCATCTGACAGTTCAAATGTATTGATTGTTCTAACTCCAGATGGTTCTCTCTTTACCAATATGTTAGTCCATCTCACAGCTTGCTCGTAATCACGGGTCATATAAAAACCACGGCCAAAGTCAAGAGAATCTCTACCTATGGTCACATCAGGATACTCCACCCTCACTAAACTCCCATGAAATAATTTCACGCATTACCTCCTTTCTCTTTTTCTTGCCTTTCCCAATTATTTAGGGTATCGATAACGTAGTCTGCAATGAAAGGTTTACCTTGAGTGTGTAGCATGTCATAACCTTCAACCAACACACTCTGAACCAAATTCAAACGTTGGAGACGGTTATAGAGTTCGGTAGAATCAATGCCTGTCTTTTGAGCAGCACTCTCTATGGCGAAAACCACAAACTGCATTACATCAGCCATATTATCTTTCTTCTCTTCCATAATTATTATTTCAATAGATTTGCGATGGTGGCTATCATGGCGGCTATGGAGGCGGTGCCGGAGATGAGCGAGATTGATTCGGCGGTGGACATCTTCGACATCGACTTCTGTGGCACTACTATCTCACAACCTGGCTTTACCTTTACGCCATGGCCTGCCTTGGCCACATCGCCATTCATATAGATGATGTAAGTGCGGCTCTTTTTGGCTTTACCGCTGAAGCCGCCGGCAAGGTCGATGTAGTAGTTTATGCCTTTGCCTTCCTTGTAAGCCACGGTATTGGGGTACATAACCTCACCGTTTATCTTCACTGTTCCGTTATATACTGGCACGGTAAGTCTGTCGCCTTCGCGCAGTACAATGTCAGCATCTGAACCTGGGTTGGCAATGGCTTTGTCGAGCTCGATGCCTACGGGGTAGAAGTCTGGTATCTCATAGTTATCAGTGCTTGCCAATTGTTTGAGGTCGGATATCGACTTGCCGGACTTTATTGCCTGTGACCTTATCTCGTCTTCACGTTGTTCGCGCTGAAGTTTCATGATTTCTGCCACGCGCTTGCGTTCAAGGTTGGTAAGGCGGCGTTCGAGACGGGCTCCTTGTGGATAGGCCATGTTGCTTAAGCCTCCGGCTTTCTTTATTATCTCACTCACCCGCTCGTTTTTCTTTGACAGGGTATATGTGCCAGCAAAGAGCACCTCGCCTTCTACATACACATTCTGCTGCTTGTAGAAACCTGGTGACTTGCGAACGTAAATCTCGTCGTAGGGTTTCAGGACAAAGCCAGGCTCGCCATCGATGACAAAGCCGTCTTTCAGGGCGAAGGAGAAGGTATGGGCAATGGTGTCGGAAGAGGTGGTAAGGCGCTGGTCGACTATGCGACGGGCCACGTCTACTTTCATGAGCGATGCAGTTTCCTTCAAACCGCCTGCTTGTAACACTAGGTCTTCAAGGGTTTCATTGTCTGCATATTTGTATATGCCGGGATACATCACTTCGCCATGTATGGTCAGAGTAAGATCTTCCTGAAGCTCTTTCTTGCTCGGGATGTATAGCACGTCTTCGTTCTTCAGCGGTATGTCTGCCACGCGTCCATTCATGATTCCGTCGACATCGACTTGTATTACCTCAAGGGTGCGGTCGGGTTTCAGACGGTGCATTACAGCATGTGCCGTGAAGGCGTCTTCGGTCACTCCTTCAGCTTGCTGGATGAGGGTGCGCACTGTTTCCACTTCACCTCCCATCTGGTACATGCCTGGACGGAATACGGCTCCTCGCACTTCTACCATGTTGGAATAGCGTGGAAGGATAGAGTCGACGCTTACGCTGTCTTCGTCTGACATACGGAACGAGCTCATGTCGAACTCTCCCACGTTGAACACGGAATATTGTGTTCCTGACTTGCGTACCACACGTACTGACTTCTTGTAGGCGTCGCCGGTAAAGCCTCCTGAATATTTCATGAGCGAGGCAAGGCTTTCGGTTTGCTTCATCTCGTAATACATTGGGCGCTTCACCTTGCCGGAGATGCTTACAAGACAATCGTAAGGGCCTACTACTATGACATCGCCTTCGGCAAGACGGATGTTGCCAGTCATTTTGCCGTTGAGTATATAGTCGTAGATATCGACAGTGGTTACCTGACGGTTGTTGCGGAATACCTTGATGTTACGGAGCGTACCGATGCTGTTTGTTCCGCCTGCCATATATAGTGCGTGGAACACGGTGGCGAAGGCGGATAGGGTATATGTGCCTGGGGTCATTACTTCGCCCATCACGTTTACTGATATGGTTTTGGTCTGTCCTACGGTGAGTTTTACCTTAGAGCTTTTGTAGCGTGCGCCGAGTGTGGCCTTCAGTTTGCTGTTGGCCTGGTTGACTGTAAGTCCCGAGAGTTCAATAGGGCCGTAGCCTTCAATGACTATTGTTCCGTCGGGTGTGATAGTGCTTTCGATGGTTTTTTGCGATGCGCCATATATGTCTACATACACTGCGTCGCCAGGTCCGAGACGATAGTTCTGCGGTGTGGCGATGTTCATGTTTGGCTCGAAGTTAAGTCGGGGATTGTTGAAGATGTCACGACCGAATACCTTGTTTCTGTTTGATATCTGGTCATCGGCAAGTCGGCGGTACATGGCTTGTTCTGCCATTGTGGTAGAGTCGGGCATGAAATCGTTCAGCTCGTTCTGCATGAGCATGTACTCCTGATCGTTGGTATCATAGGTATGTCTTGTGTAATTGCCGTCCTTTATGCGATATGGCGAAATGTTCTGGTTGCTTGTAGAAGTGTTGTTTTCGCGAAGGCGGTTGCTTTCGCCGGTGATATCTTGTGTTCCGAGTCCTTGGTTTTTCTTTTGTCTTTCCACTTTTTGTCTTACTTTCCTAATTTGCTCGATGGTCACGCCTTGTTGCATGAGCTTTGTGACTATCTGAGATTGTGATGTGCCTTTTTGTTGTTCTTTGACAACAAAAGATATCACTTGGTCGTCGGACATAGATTGTGCGATGGCATTTCCTGCCATCGCAACAATCATAGATATCATGATAAAGAGTCTTTTCATTCTTGTTTGCAATATTAATATATATACCTTTTTATTATATAAACTTATATAGTTTTATTTTATTGTACAAAGGTAGGCAAAAAAATGCAAACAAGGAAGAAAATAATGGGAAAAAGTATTTTGTCCCGCTTATTTTATACTTTTTGTTACTATTACGTTGCCGTTAGCACGCTTTTCAACTTTTATAGAGAAGCCTTTTGCATTATTGCGTCTCTCAACTCCGTCAATGCCGTAATGTCTTGTATCCACTATTCCGCAGTCGTCGTTCAATGTTTCGATAGCGGTGTCTTCGCCGTTGACTGCCTTTACCAGAGTGCCGTCGGCTTTATGGTATGCCGGGAAGTATTCTTTCACTGGAGTTTCGGCATCTGAATTGCCGTTTATTACGATTTCCTGTACCAAGGAATTGAGATAAACTTCAAGATTGGTGTACCATTCCTTGTAGCTGTCGAGGGTTTTGGCTGAGGCATCGGTACTGTTGTTGGGGTCGAGTCCGTTAGCCACTTCCCAGTCGTCGGGTATGCCGTCGACATCGGAGTCAAAGCCTGCGGCACGCTGTTCCTCGCGCAAGGTTGGGTAACTTGCAGTGGTGGGGTCTTCTGTTCCTTCAGGGTCATTGATGACATCAAGGATGCCGGCACGCTTCACAATGGCTCCCTTAAAGGTAGTTGTTCCGTTTTCTGCCTCCTCGGCATACCTTAAGTCGCACTCATCGCGTACATAAGAGGCACCGCAATATTTCAGCACCTTCTCGTATGCTGTCTGTGCATTGTGGGTTGTCACCTCGCCCGCGTCAATCGGTTCGTCGAGTTTGAGGCGGATGCAGTCAACGCCACTTGTATTCTTCAAATATGTCTGATCTTCTCCGTAGTAATGATTAGGATCGGCAATATATTTTTCACCATTAATGGTAAATAGGCCGGAGTCATAGATAACTCCATGCCAATCGTAGTTCTTAGGAGAAGAAGCTGCTGTCACGTAATTACCGTTGATATAGTATCGTGAGGCATAGCCGGGGAAGGGATTGTTGCCGCCATTTGAAGCGTCAGACACCGACACCTGGGTGACTCGAGTCTTGTTTTTTGTTCCAGGACCTGCCTTATAGTAGTTGTTTATCATATTGATATATCCACCGCCAGGACCACCGTAGCATCCGTTGCCATCACCCCAGTTGTACATCACACAGTTGCGGAAGTCAACGCGCTCTGCCTGAATAGAGTTCTCATAGAGTGTTTTGTCATATCCGTCCCAGTTGTATCGTGCACCATTGAATCTTGGAACACGATTCTGCATGTGGGCGAGGAAATTGTGATGGAATGAAGCATTCTTTCCACCCCAGATACCTCCAAAGCTGTGGGCACCCTTTGAGTGACCGGGATTGGCGAGAGCCTCGGTGACGTTACACCACTGCATGGTGAAGTTGAGGTTGTCGTAGAATGATGCCACCTCGTCGATGCTCCAAGAGAATGAGCAGTGGTCGAGGATGATGTTCTTGCGGTTGCGTCCCCATGTGGCATCGGCTCCGTCGTTGACATCTTTCACTTGTGAACGACGGCAACGGATGAATCGGACTATCACATTGTCGCTTTTGCCGAAGTAGAGGGTATAGTAGCGAAGTGTGATACCATCGCCGGGGGCTGTCTGTCCAGCAATAGTAGTGTTGGAGCTTACATTAAGCTGCGACTTCAAGTCGATATAACCACTCACGTCGAAGACGATGGTCTTAGTGCCCGACTGCGACAGAGCCCAGCGCAATGAACCTGTGCCACTGTCGTTAAGATTAGTAACATGAATCACCTTGCCGCCACGTCCTCCCGTGACATAGCGACCATGACCTTCAGCACCGGGGAAAGCCGGTGCGTCCTGCGCCTGTGCAGGCATTGGGCTGGCTATACCCAAAAATAAACTCATGGGGATGATTAGTCCCCATGAGTGAAATAATTTATTATTCATTTACTTTACTATTTTTTGTCCGTTGATGATATATACACCATTAGCGTTTGCTTCATTCAAGCGGATGCCTCCGATGGTGTGGATAATCTGCTTGCCTTCGGCTGTGTTGGCAATGTTGTTGATTGCGGTGTTTGTGCCAGTGGCAACAGCCTCACCGAAACCACCCATCTCGTTGGCTGCGCGAACAGCATAGGAAGCAGAAGCGTCGTTAACGGCATAGCTTGTGACAGAGGCGTCAACAATAGCCTCAATCTTGCCGTTGCAGATGATAGCGTATGCGAATGCGTCGTTTACGGCATCCCACTTCAGAGTGTTATCAGTGAGGGTCACGTTGGCAGTTGTCACCTGTGAGGCAAGTGCAGCGGGTGTCCATGTCGGGAATACCTTGTCAAGGGCGTAGGCTGCAGCCTGTTCTGCATTGATTACTGTTTCCATCTCGTTAACTTTGGAGTCCTTGGTGAATTTCACCACGTTGGTGGTTGGTGTAACCACGTTGCCGTCTGCATCCATAGAGTTAAACTCGACAAACTTGTCGGCAGGAACGTTCATGCCAGCTGCGGTGAAACGCTTTGCTGCAATCTCATTGGGCTGGTTGATGATGGTGTTGAGGAATGCCAGGCGAGGCACGCCACCCCATGCACGACCGAAGTTGAACGAAGCTGCGCGGTTCTCGATGGTACATCCGTCGAATACATATCCGAAGGTGTTGCTTGCGTCGGTATATGGAGCAGTCAGTGTCACCTCTCCGCTCTTGCCTGTAGCCGAACGGCTCTCGCCCACTAGCAGACACTTGTTGAAGAAGACGTCGCCACCGCCGCAGATAAAGTCAACAGTGCCGTGGATTTCGGATGTCTCCCAGTAGAAGGCGTTGTTGGCGTTGCTGTAGTAAGTGTCCTGATATGAAAGCATGCGCACGTTCTTGCATATTGTATTGGCACCCTTGTCCTGCAAACATACGGCACGTCCGGCAGCTCCTGAACCATAGTAGTCGAGGGCGTTCTGCAATGTGATGTCCTGCAAGTAGGTGTTCTTACCAGTGTTGAGGATGGTGGCAGTGGTGCCGATTCCCTCGTTGGCCACATCGGGAGCGTTCACGATGATTGTACCCTCCATGCTTTCGCCGATGAGCGAGATATTGTTACCGCTAATCTTAGTGAGGCAGGTTTTGCCGAGGTCGTATGTGCCGTTGGGTACGAAGATCTTGGTACGCACGTCGTCAGATGCCTGTGCATTGGCAATCTCAAGTGTTGCGAGTAGGTTGTCGGCGTCGCCGGCCTTCACGATGAAGTAGCCTGTGTCATTCTTCTTGATATCGGTGTTGATGTCGTTGATGATGGTGACATAGTGAAGGTAAGTTGTTCCAGTGAATGTGAGTGTGAGAGTGGTGGCCTCACCTGTGTATTCGAATGCTCCGCTCTGTCCGTCGGTGTCCACTTGTGCGGCTAAAGTGCCGAGCGCAACGCCTTCTGCGTCATAGAGTGTGATGTCACCAGCGCTGTATCTGCACAATCCGAGATTGATATATGCATGTCCGCCAACGAGCAGGTTGAGCTTGTCGCCTTGAGAGAATACCCATCCATGAGTGCCATCGTGGAATTTGCCATTGCCCTCAGGGTTGAATGCCTCGTGGTCTTCGGCATAGAAATATTGGTCGGCAAGGTTATAGCTATAACGCTCTGTGCCATTTGACAATGCCTCGTCCTTGGTCACGAGAGCATAGAGGCTGAGGTTGGATGTCACTACATCGTCGGTGGCGAAGCGGCGACCGCCATCGGGCTTGACATACCAGCCACGGAAGACGCTGCTTGTGGGTATGTCCTCGTTATAATTGCATGAGAATTCGCTGATGGCAGCGTCCTTCTCTACAGTCTGTGTGCCGAGTACATTTCCAGATACTCCGTAATAAGTGAGGGTGAAGTCGGGCTTAAATACTATGGTGAGTACATAGGTGCGGTCAGCGCCGTTGGCATTTACAACCAGTGTCACCACGCCGTTGCCGTTATTATCTTTAGAGTAGGTGGTAGATGTAATCTCGCCGTTATTGGTGGTGAGACCGGTGAGAGGGTTAGCCTCAGAAATCATTGTCTCCAACTTGGATATCTCGACAGTGGCAGCCATGGTGCCGTCGTTCTGCTCTGAGAAGATGTCGTCGGCAGCGTATGTCTTGCCGTTAACACTTAATTCACCGAGAGAAGGAGTCAGCGACATGTCAACCATACCGTAGATGTCGATTTGCATCATATATGCGTTCTGCGAAGCATTGAGGTTTTTCCAGCGCAGCTGAACATTGGTGCGGTTGACATCTACGTTAACATCACATCCTGTAGCGGGATTAGCTACCGACTCAGAAATTACCACCCAGTCCTGGTCGCCGTCGCCCTTGGCCTCGAGCTTCCATCCTCGGTTGCTTCCTGTGGCACCGTGCATAAAATGAACCTTTGTCACAGAAGCCAAAGTAGAGGTGAGGATATACGGGTCGGCGCTCTTGGCTGCCATCAGCATACCTCCTTCCCAGTTGGGGAATTTGCCTGTATTGAAGTTGGTAGCGCCAATCTGTGTGTTGAAGATAGAGAAGGTCAGGGTCTCATGGCTGTATTTGGTCTGCCATGTTACCTGTGTTTCCTCGGCAGCAGCCTTCTTCTCGTAATTTCCCCATTCGGAGAAGTTGGTAGAGTAGAGGCATTTTTCCTGAAGAGGAGACACCTGCAATACCTGAATGGAATAGAGGTAGCTGCTTCCGGTGCTTTCTATTTCCACGTAGCCCTGTGCCACTTCGGCTGTTGTTGCCTTGTGGTTAACCTCGTCAGCGTCGGCTGCTGTTCCGCCCACGTTGTAGTTGTGGTAGTTGGGATAGCTCACCACGGTGACGATGTCGCTTGTTGACTTTACCGGCACACGGATGATGGTGCCATTGTTAAACTGCGCGTCAGTGTCGCGTCCTTTTAGTTTGCCGTTGGTGGCATCAACAAACATAGTGATGCCCTCCACAGTTGACTGCACTTCTCCTGATGATTTCTCAAAAGCCGTTGCTGTTTTAATACCAGCCGGCAGGTCGTTTTGGAAGTCCCATACCGCCGTCACATCGCCTGCTTTTGCTGCAAGCGAGAGCACAAGCATAATGCATAGTGTTCCTAAAGTCTTTAATTGTATCATTTTTGATTGTTTAATTAAAATATAAGATTAGTGTTTATTTCTTTTCGTATTCGAGTGAAGCCCAGATGAACGGACCGACACCTTTGGCATCGTTGTCGCGCACTGGTTCGCTGAGATAATAGTCGTATGAACCATCGCGGCGCTTGTTCTCCTTAACATTTGGTGCTGCCTTCTTAACAGCCTCGCTCATACCCGGTCCAAGGCCTGCCACAGCACAGCAATTGGTGAGCGATATTGTCTTGTCGGCATTCACGCGGATAAAGTTCTTCAGTATTCCCAGATAAGCCTTCTTGCCTGCCAAGAAATACTTGTCGCCGAGATAGCCCTTGTTGGTGGCCTTCATCAACACGTAGGCAAACATCGAAGAGCAAGTTGATTCAAGATAGTTGCCCTTGCGTCCAGGTTGATCCATCACCTGATACCATAGTCCAGTTTCCTTGTCTTGCCATTTGATAACAGCATCGAGGTCCTTGCGTAGGAGTTCGATGACCTCACCACGGCGCTCATAATCCTCAGGCATGGCGTCGAGCAGTTCGATGAGAGCCATTGTGTACCATCCTTGAGCTCTTCCCCAGCAATGTTGTGAAAGTCCCGTTTCCTTGTCAGCCCAGAACATCTCGTGGGTTTCGTCCCAAGCATGGCGGTTGAGGCCAGTCTTCGGGTCGAGTGTGCGCTCGTAAGTCTTGCTTATTTGGTTTACCGCGTCGTCGTAAATCCTTTGGGCTTTCTTAGGTTTCAAGAGCATGCGTGCAGTGAGGCAGCGGTAGGGCAGTCCCATGAAGATGCCGTCGAGCCAAACTTGGTAGGCGTATATGGCTTTGTGCCAATATACGCCTTCCTTTGTTCTTGGTTGTTTGTCGAGCTGCTTCATCAGGGTTTTCATGGCTGCAAGGTTTTTGGCCTCAGGATATTTCTCATACATCCTTGCCACGAAATGCCCCGTACGTATTTGGTCGAGGTTATAGTCCTCGAGTTTATAAGTCCTTATCTCTCCCTTTGTATTTATCATTGTGTCTGTATAGAGCTGGCAATATTTTCGTATGTCGTCGCCACCATATTTAAGATATGTGTCGAGCATTGCTTCCAGTTCTATACCCATGACGTAGCTCCATCGTGGCTTCTTTGCGAAGTCGAGCATGTACGACTGTGGTACGCGCTTCATTTCTGAGAATGTGAGCCACTGGCTGTAGTTGTCAAAGGGCTTTTTTTTTAGAACGAGACTACCATTGATGAAAAGGTTGTCGAAGTTGATATTGCGTGTCTGGCCGCTTTCGAAGTTGCCATCCTTTACACCATTGAAACGGCAGTTCTTGACGTTGATGTCGTAAACGTTGCAAACAGAGTCGAGTGCAATGATCTGTACTCCGTACTTACTCTTTTGGCATGTGATGTTTTCGATATTAATATTTCTTACCGTAGGAGCATATCCACGACAGCAAATCTCTTTGGGCTCGTAGTCGAGATTGATTTTCAGTACCGATTCTCCACACTGTCCGACCTCGATGTTGCGTGCATAGAGGTTTTCGATAATGCCTCCGCGGCAGGTGTTTGTCTTTATGCGTATTACGCGGTCGAGGTCAGGGCTGTCCATCTTGCAGTTTTCTGCAAACACGTTACGGCATCCTCCGGATATCTCACTACCCAGAACCACACCGCCGTGTCCGTTTTGCATTTCGCAGTTGCGGATGATGATGTTCTCGCTTGGACGTCCCCAGAGTCGTCCGTCGTTGTTGCGTCCGCTCTTAATGGCTATACAGTCGTCTCCGGTGTTGAAGAAACAGTTTTCGATTAGTACTCCGTCACAAGACTCAGGGTCGCAGCCGTCACCATTTGGACCGTCATTGTTGATATGTACGCCGCGTACGGTGATATTCTTCGACAAAAGTGGGTGTATTACCCAGAATGGGGAGCGGAGCAGTGTTACGTCTTCGATGAGAATGCCGTCGCATTGGTTGAAGTTGATAAGCTGAGGGCGGAGTCCGTCCTGTGGGCCGAACTTTCTTTCGTTCATGTCCACTCCGTCTTCTGCCATCTTAAGCAGTCTTGCTCTACTTCCAGACTTTTGGCTGATAATGCCTTCTTTCCATCCGTAATGATCCTTACCACACCATTTCCACCAAGTGTCGTTTTCTCCGCCACCATCGATGGTACCCTGGCCGGTGATGGCAATGTCTGTTTGCTTATAGGCATAGACGCAAGGCTGCAGGTTCCAGCAGTCAATACCTTCCCAGCGTGTGGGGACGATGGGGTAGAGTTCGGGCTGGAAAGCGAACAGAAGGACACCGTTTTTCTCGATGTGAAGGTTTACCTTGCTGAGCATGGTGATGGCACCAGTAATAAAGGTGCCCTCAGGGATAACCACTCTTCCTCCACCGTTTTTGGAACAAGTGGCTATGGCCTTGTTGATGGCCTTCTGGTTGTCGGCAGCCTTTGCCTTGGTGCTGGCACCGAAGTCGGTGATGTTGTAAGACTTGTCTTTGAACTCAGGTTGTCTGATGTTCTTTTCGATTTGTTTGTACTGTGTATCCCAAGCATTAGCCATGGCTGCGCAAGGAATAAAAAGTAAGATGATTAGTAAGTGAATGTACTTCATAAATGTATAATTTGTTTTTTAGTTTTCAGTTTATGGTGCAAAGTTAATAAAAAAACATTAAATACCAAGTTTTTTAAGTATTTTTTTTCCCTTTTGTGGCAATTTAATGGTGTTTCAATGTTTATTTGCACACGATTTTGCTACTATATATGCCATTGTCCATGCTGCTTGCAAATTAAAACCGCCGGTGATGGCGTCTACATCCAGTACTTCTCCCGCAAAGAACAGTCCTTTGTGATTCTTGCATTCGAGAGTAGACGGATTTATGTTCGACAGTGCCACGCCTCCGCATGTGACAAACTCGTCTTTGAAGCGGTTTTTACCATTTACATTGAAAGTGTGGCTCGAAAGGCATGAGGCGAGTTTGTGGAGACCTTTCTTCCCTATTTCAGCCCAACGTATATGTTCCTTTATGCCACATTCATGGAGAATGAATTGCCAAAGCCGACTATTAAGTTGTTGTGGATAGATGCTTTGAATGTGTTTTTGTGGATGTCTTATTATAATATCGTTCAAGTAGTTGAGTATATTCTCTTCACGTTCTCCTCCAAACCAGTTTACAACGATTGTAGCCTTATACTCATGTTCGTAAAGATAGCGTGCGGCATAAGAAGAGAGTTTGAGAATGGCAGGTCCGCTAAGTCCCCAATGTGTGATGAGTATTGGACCTTCTGCTTTCATCTTTGTACCCGCAATGGCTGCCGTCACGTTTTCCACGACAGTGCCCATGAGATGTGTGATGGGGTGGGAGGGTAAGCATAGGCTGAAGAGTGAGGGAATGGGGGATATTGTTTCCAGGTTGAGTCGGTCAAATATTCTCAGACCTTCTTTTTTAGGGCTGCCGCCAGTGGTGACAACCACGTGAGTGGCATGATAGACGCTGGATCCTGTTGGAGTCTGGATGTCAAGGCTATATCTGTTTTCTTGTTCCTCTTCGTTATAAACAATGCCTGTTACCTTGTGTCCGGTTTTCAGTTTTACGTCATGTTTTCTCATCAGTGACGTTAGTGTGTTTACAATCTCCATTGCGTCTTGCGACACAGGGAATACACACTGGTCTGGCTGGGTGGTAAGACGTACCCCTTCATTCTCAAACCACAAGCATGTGTCTTGGTTGCCGAATTCCTTCAGCAGCCGTTTCATAAGCCTTGCCCCTCTTGGGTATACGGAGTCGATGCTGCTTACTTCCTTGAAGCTATTGGTGAGGTTGCATCGCCCGCCACCAGTGATTGCTACTTTGGCAAGAGGCTTTTTGCCACCTTCGAATACTGTGACTTTTGTGTGTGGCAAACGTCGTTTTATCTCTATTGCCGTAAAGCATCCGGCAGCTCCTGCTCCTATTATGGCTATGTTCATGCTATGGGTATAGAAAAATGCCGCAGGCGATCCTAATGCAGAAGCGCCTGCGGCAAAATGATAAGTTAATGTGGATTATTTCTCCAGCAGGATGTTCATCATCTCAACGGCTGCCTTGGCAACGGATGTGCCAGGACCGAAGATGGCGGCCACTCCTGCCTGATAAAGGAATTCGTAGTCCTGGGCAGGGATTACACCGCCAGCGATGACCATGATGTCCTCACGACCCAGTTTCTTTAGCTCATCGATTAGCTGCGGAACGAGTGTCTTGTGACCAGCAGCAAGAGAAGAGACACCCACTACGTGAACGTCGTTCTCAACAGCTTCGCGGGCAGCTTCGGCCGGAGTCTGGAACAATGGACCCATGTCGACGTCGAAACCGCAGTCGGCATATCCTGTTGCAACTACCTTTGCACCACGGTCGTGACCGTCCTGACCCATCTTAGCGATGAAGATACGTGGACGTCGGCCTTCCTTCTGTGCAAATTCTTCTGTGAGCTGACAAGCAACTTCGAAGTCCTTGTCGTTTTTGCTTTCTGATGAATACACGCCTGATATTGTTCTAATTACTGCCTTGTAACGTCCTACTATCTCTTCGCAGGCGTCACTGATTTCTCCCAATGTACAACGTAACTTTGCGCACTCTACAGCCTGGGCAAGCAAGTTGCCTTCGCCTGTGCGTACAATCTCGGTGAGAGCCTTGAGGGCTGCCTGGCAAGCCTCCTCGTCGCGGGCTGCGCGAACCTTGGCAAGACTCTCCTCCTGCTGCTTGCGCACTGCGGTGTTGTCAACCTCAAGGATGTCGATAGGATCCTCGTGGTCGAGACGATACTTGTTGGTGCCGACGATGGTCTGTACGCCAGAGTCGATACGAGCCTGTGTGCGGGCTGCCGCTTCCTCGATACGCATCTTGGGCACTCCTGTCTCGATAGCCTTTGCCATACCGCCGAGCTTCTCGATTTCCTGGATGTGTTCCCATGCCTTGTGAACGAGTTCGTTGGTAAGGGTCTCAACGTAGTAAGAACCTGCCCATGGGTCGATGTGTTTGCACACCTTGGTTTCGTTCTGGATGTAAATCTGGGTGTTACGTGCGATACGGGCTGAGAAGTCGGTAGGCAGGGCGATGGCCTCATCAAGAGCGTTGGTGTGGAGTGACTGGGTGTGACCCAACACTGCTGCCATAGCCTCGATACAGGTACGGCCAACGTTGTTGAACGGATCCTGCTCGGTGAGCGACCATCCTGATGTCTGTGAGTGTGTACGCAGTGCGAGTGACTTCGGGTTCTTTGCGCCGAAACTCTTTACAATCTTGGCCCATAACAGACGGCCTGCACGCATCTTGGCAATTTCCATGAAGTGATTTACACCGATAGCCCAGAAGAACGACAAGCGTGGAGCGAAGGCATCCACATCTATACCTGCATTTACACCGGCACGGAGGTATTCCATACCATCGGCAAGGGTATAAGCCAACTCGATGTCTGCTGTTGCACCAGCCTCCTGCATGTGATAGCCGGAGATTGAGATGGAGTTGAACTTAGGCATGTTCTGCGAAGTATATTCAAATATGTCGGCAATGATCTTCATTGAGAATGCAGGTGGATAGATATAGGTGTTGCGCACCATGAACTCCTTGAGGATGTCGTTTTGGATAGTACCAGCCATCTCCTCGAGCTTAGCACCCTGCTCCAGACCTGCCACGATATAGAAGGCAAGTATAGGAAGCACGGCACCGTTCATGGTCATCGACACCGACATCTTGTTCAGTGGAATACCATCGAAGAGCACCTTCATGTTCTCCTCGTTACAGATAGACACACCAGCCTTACCCACGTCGCCTACCACACGCTCGTTGTCTGGGTCGTAACCACGATGGGTGGGGAGGTCGAATGCCACCGAAAGACCCTTCTGTCCAGAGGCGAGGTTGCGGCGATAGAAAGCGTTAGATTCCTCAGCGGTAGAGAATCCAGCATATTGGCGGATGGTCCATGGGCGGAACGGGTACATCATGGAGTACGGACCACGGAGATAAGGCGGAATACCTGCCGTGAAGTCAAGGTGTTCCATGCCTTCAAGGTCTTCCTTAGTATAAACGGGCTTTACTTCGATATGCTCGGGAGTCTTCCAGTTGGGAGCGATACCGTTAGCCTTCTGCCAGTCGGCACCATTCTCGTTCTTGATGCCGGCGTAAATATTGATATCTTTAAAATTCTTTCTCATGACTATTCAAAACATTAGATTCCCAACTTCTGGTTATATTCCTTTAGAGTCTCGAGCACATTGCAACGCACATGGATGAAGTTCTCTATGCCGGCGGCCTTGAGATCGTCCATGCAGGCTGGGGCTCCTGCCACGATGAACATTGCACGACCATCGAGATACTTGAATGCGGGTACAGCATATTCAGCATACTCATCGTCGCTCGAGCAGAGGACAACGATATCTGCACCTGCTGCCAATGCAGCGTCAACACCTTCCTCGACAGTCTTGAAACCGAGGTTGTCGATAACCTTGTAGCCAGCACAAGCAAGGAAGTTGCAGCTGAACTGCGCACGGGCTTGGCGCATGGCGAGATTGCCAATGGTGAGCATGAATGCTTTTGGAGTCTTGCCGCTCTCCTCAACGGCAATACGGAGGTCTTCGAAGTCAGCAGCGAGACGTGTAGCAGAAATCTTCTTTAGCGGAGTCTCCTCTGCGTTAGAGCAAGAGCAGCAGCACTTCTTTGCGCGCTTGCCTTCGGAGAGTTCGGTGAAGTTGGGGAACTGGTTGGTGCCAAGCAGGAATTCCTTACGCTTAGCGGCGTCGCCGTGACGCTTTTGGTTGGTGGCGTTGATGTCATCCTGCACAGTTCCTGCCTTTGCGGCGGCGAGGAATCCTCCTTCGTCCTCCACCTTGAGGAAGATTTTCCAAGCGGCATCTGCAAGCGAGTTAGTGAGTTCCTCGATGAAGTAAGAACCGGCCGATGGGTCAACTACCTTATCGAAGTGGCTCTCTTCCTTGAGCAGAAGCTGCTGGTTGCGTGCTATGCGCTCAGAGAAGTCTGTAGGAGCTTGGTATGCGTCGTCAAATGGGCGTACCACGATAGAATAAACTCCGGCAAGGGCAGCCGACATAGTCTCGGTCTGGGTGCGGAGCAGGTTGACATAGCTGTCAAACACAGTCATATTATAAGATGAAGTGGTGGCATTGACCATCATCATGCAAGCGCAGTCGCACTTTGGCTCATACTGTTTAACGATTTCAGCCCAAAGCATGCGTGCGGCACGGAATTTGGCAATCTCCATGAAGTAGTTTTCTGAGATGCCCATATTGAACTTTATCTTGCTGGCAGCGAGAGTAGGCTCCACTCCAGCTTCAACCATCTGCTGCAGATACTCGTTACCCCATGCCAAGGCATATCCCAGTTCCTGTACGATATAAGCGCCAGAATTGTTGAGAGCCTCAGAGTTGACGGCGATGCAGCGGAAGAAACGATAGTCCTTCAGCAATTCAACGAGTTCCTTGGCCTTAGCTACCATCTTAGTGGTGTCCTTTCCCTTTATGAGAATTTTTTCAATGGGGTCGAAGGCGATAGAGCCATTGATCTTCTCTTTGTCATAGCCTTTTTTCTCAAAGTAAGCCACGAGAATCTGAGCCAGTTCGAGTGTGTGGCACTGGCATGTTGAGAAGTTGACGTCGATACACTCAAGGCAAATACCCTCAAGTAGCGTGTCGATGAACTCAGCGCTGACGTCGCTGCCCTTGATCTTGAATCCCAAGGAGTCGATGCCCTTGTTGAGGATGTCAAGAGCCTTGGTGTTGGCAGCCTTGGCGTCGTCGGCAACGATGTTTTGGCGCACGCGCCATACATTGTTGTCCTTTTTGTTACCACGTACGAATGGGAACTCTCCCGGAAGAGCGTTGGGGGTGGCAAGACCCTCAATGTCCTCTCTGCGGTAGAAGGGCTGCATGTCGAAGCCTTCATTTGTTCTCCATACCAACTTTTTGTTGAAGTCTGCACCTTTCAGGTCGACTTGAATTTTGTCAAGCCACTCCTGCTTAGTGGGTGCTGTAAACTCGGTAAAGAGTTTTTCCTTAATGTCTGACATAGTCGGTTGTTTTTAATTATTATATAAGTTTATTGTTGTCCTCATAGACGATTTTATCCGTTGAAGATCTCTTATAACTTTCATGGCACTTTTTAGGGCATAGTATCTCCCATGCTTTGAAAATGCGCTGCAAAGATAGCGAATAATTTTTGTATTTATATAAAAACTGAAAGAAAATTGTGTAAAATTGTGAAATATTCAAAAAGTTGGGCTTTCTTTTAAAAATTGTTGCACAAAAATTATAAAATGAGTAATATTTTGGCTAATTTTGCAGCGAAAAAAATACTATATAATATGGAATGGCTAATTAATCTTTTCACCTCAACGGAATCGGTAGCCCATATTGCGCTTTTGTATGCTTTGGTTATAGCTATAGGAGTGCTGTTGGGTAAAGTGAAGTTTGGAGGTATCGCTTTGGGCGTAACATTCGTCCTCTTTGCAGGTATCGTCGCCGGTCACTTCGGTTTGACTGCCCCAGTTAACATCATTACATTTATTCAGGACTTCGGTCTGATCCTATTTGTCTTTATGATAGGATTGCAGGTGGGACCGGGCTTTTTTGAAAGTTTTCGTAAGGGTGGCGTGACGTTGAATATGCTTGCCGCAAGCACGGTGCTGCTAAACATTGCAGTGATGTTTGCATGCTATTACATTTTCTTCGACACGAGCAATCCTCACAACCTTCCAATGATGGTCGGTACTCTTTATGGTGCAGTGACAAACACCCCTGGTCTTGGTGCCGCCAATGAAGCCCTCAATAGTGTGTTCAGCGACAATCTTCCCCAGATAGCCTCAGGTTACGCTTGTGCATATCCTCTTGGCGTAGTGGGAATAATCGGTGCGACCATCGCCATACGCTTTATTTGTCGTGTAAATCTTTCAAAGGAGGAGGACGAACTGAAGGCTGCCAATGCCGAAGACACTCACGTTAAGCCACACCAGATGCATATCCAGGTGTCAAACGCATATTTGGCTGGTCGTACGCTGATGCAGATCCACGACTTCCTTAATCGTGATTTCGTTTGTTCACGTCTTCTTCACGATGGTCATGTGACAATACCAAACCGTAATACGGTGTTAGAACTTGGCGATCAACTTTTCATCGTTTGTGCCCAAGCCGATGCTGAGGCAATCATCGCTTTCATTGGCCCGGAGATACAGGTAGAGTGGGAGAAAACCGACCAGCCAATGGTTTCACGTCGCATTCTTGTTACAAAGCCCTCCATTAACGGAAAGACTCTTGGCCAAATGCACTTCTCGCGTGCCTTTGGTGTGAATGTGACCCGTATCACCCGTCAGGGTATGGAACTGTTTGCATCGCCACGTCTGCCGCTTCAGGTGGGCGACCGTGTGATGGTTGTCGGTCCAGAAGACCTTGTCAACCGTGTGGCTGATGTGCTGGGCAATTCCATTAAGCGCCTTGAAGCTCCAAATATCGCCACTATCTTCCTTGGTATTGTGATTGGAATTATATTTGGTTCTCTTCCATTTGCCATTCCTGGTATGCCAGTACCAATGAAGCTCGGTATTGCAGGAGGTCCGCTCATCATTGCCATCCTCATTGGTCGTTACGGCTATAAGGTTCATCTCGTTACCTATACTACTACCAGTGCCAACATGATGTTGCGTGAGATAGGACTTGTGCTGTTTTTGGCGAGTGTCGGCATTAAGGCTGGAGCTGGCTTCCTGGAGACAGTGGTACAGGGCGATGGTCTGAAGTATGTCTATACAGGATTCCTCATCACCGTTATACCTATATTAATAATAGGTACAATAGCACGTCTGCGATATAAGTTCAATTACTTTACCATTATGGGTATGTTGGCCGGTACCTATACCGACCCTCCAGCATTAGCCTATGCTAACCAGTCGTGCTCCACTGAGGCTCCGGCCATTGGATATTCAACAGTGTATCCATTGAGCATGTTCCTCCGTATTTTCACAGCCCAGGTTATCATACTATTGTGTTGCGGAGCGTAAAGCAGAAAAGAATTTCTAACAATAAACAATAATAATAATCGTACACAAATGAACAAATTCGGATTACTGTTAGGCACATTGTTGCTTGCCGGCGCTTCCATGACTCATGCTCAGGTAGAGCAGAGCATCAAGATTAATGAAGTGATGACAAGCAACACGTCCAATCTGCAGGATGAATATGGTCAGCGTGAAGCGTGGATTGAAATTGCTAATGTATCGTTTACTACCTACAACGTACGTGGCATGTTTATAACCACCGACCGCTCTGTATTGGATCCTCAGATGAGTGTGCCTGAGCGCATGAAGCGCATGAGTGCAATTCCAAGTGGTGAGCCCCGCACCGCTCTTAGCGGACGGCAGCACTTGATTCTCTTTTGTAATAGTCTGCCTTCGAAAGGCTCGATGCACCTTTCAGTGCCTATCGACCCTTCAAAGCCGACATGGGTTGGTCTTTATAGCGGTAATGCTACACAGCTTATCGACTCTGTAACAGTACCTGTCATTGCTGATAATCTCTCGTATGCCCGTCACAAGGACGGTTCGGTAAACTGGGTTGTGAAATCTGCAGAACAGGTGACTCCAGGCATTTCCAACATGACAGACATTGTTGAGACCAAGACTGCAAAGCTTAAGCGTGAAGACCCTTACGGATTCGGTATTACTGTGCTGGCCATGGGCATCGTGTTCTTCTGTCTTGCCCTTCTTTTTGTATTCTTCACCCTTTTCGGCTTCTTTATGAAACATCGTTCGGCGGTGGCTAATATACAGCCAGTGAAGGCCGGTGTAAAGACGGTAGAGAAGACCATGGAGGTAGCATCTAAGACTAGTACCATTCTTCAGGATGGTCTGAAGACAAAGGGTATAGACAAGGAAGTCTACATGGCCGTGATAGCCATGGCTCTTAAGGAATATCAAGACAATGTTCATGATGTTGAGAGTGGTGTCATCACCATTAAACCTAAGAATACTGACTGGAATATGGAATTGCCGCTTATGACTCAATTCCATGAATAATTTGAAAGACTGAAAATAGAAAACAAATATAAAGAATTATTATGAACAAGTTTGAATATAAAGTACAAGGTGTTGATTACGAGGTAGAAATCGAAGAGATGGAAGGTAATATAGCCAAGGTATCTGTCAATGGCATTCCTTTCGAAGTAGAACTGAAGCAACCTATCAATCCAGCCAAGGCCATCACACGGCCAAAGGTAGTTGCTCCAGCACCTGCCGCAGCCGCCCCGGTCGCCCCGGTAGCACGTCCTGCCGCTCCTGCCGCTCCTGCCGGAGCAGGTTCTCCTGTCAAGGCTCCACTTCCCGGCACCATATCTTCGATAAATGTCAAGGTTGGCGACAAGGTAAACGTGGGCGATACCGTTGTAGTGCTTGAGGCTATGAAGATGCAGAATAACATCGAGGCTGAGAACAGTGGCACCGTCACCTCTATCTTAGTAAACCAGGGCGATTCTGTAATGGAAGGCGCCACATTGATCACCATTGGCTAAAGACAATAAATTATGGGATTTACAGAATTTATAGCAGAGAATTTCACTGAGTTTCTTACCTACACTGGTTTTGCCAATGCAACGGCAGGAAACCTCATTATGATTGTGGTGGGAGCCGTGCTCATCTACCTTGCAATCAAGAAAGACTTCGAGCCTCTGCTGCTCATTCCTATTGGTTTGGGCATCATTCTCGGAAACATTCCTTTCCGTGCTGATGCAGGTCTCGAAATTGGACTTTATGAAGACAATTCCGTCTTGAATATCTTCTATCAGGGAGTGCGCCAAGGTTGGTATCCTCCTCTTGTGTTCCTTGGCATCGGTGCCATGACCGATTTCTCGGCGCTTATTGCCAACCCGAAGCTAGTGCTTATTGGCGCTTCTGCACAGTTTGGTATCTTTGGCGCTTATATGGTGGCCTTGGCATTAGGCTTTGAACCTAACCAAGCAGCTGGTATTGCCATCATCGGTGGTGCCGACGGTCCTACCGCCATCTTCCTCTCGTCGAAGCTTTGTCCAAACTTGATGGGAGCCATTGCTGTGTGTGCATACTCTTACATGGCTCTTGTTCCGCTGATTCAGCCACCATTGATGCGTCTGCTTACCACAAAGAAGGAGCGCGTGATTAAGATGAAACCTAGTCGTCAAGTAAGTCAGACAGAGCGAATTCTCTTCCCGATTATCGGACTGTTGCTTACTACATTTATCGTGCCTTCAGGTCTTCCGCTGCTTGGTATGCTGTTCTTCGGTAACTTGCTGAAGGAGTCGGGCAAGACCACCCGCCTGGCCAAGACTGCAGGCTCTGCTCTCAACGATATCGTAGTGATGCTTCTTGGTCTTACCGTAGGTTGCTCTACTCAGGCCAGCGAGTTCCTGACCTTGAACACTCTGTTCATCTTCGTTGTAGGTGCTTGTGCTTTCATGGTTGCCACAGCAAGCGGTGTGTGCTTCGTGAAGGTGATGAACCTCTTCCTGCCCAAAGATAAGAAGATAAATCCGTTGATTGGTAATGCTGGTGTATCTGCCGTTCCAATGAGTGCCCGCATCAGTAATAATCTAGGATTGGAATACGACCGCCATAACTTCCTGCTCATGCATGCCATGGGTCCGAATGTTGCCGGTGTTATCGGCTCGGCTGTAGCAGCCGGAGCCCTGCTCGGATTCCTGTCTTAACAAAATAAGAGCCTCGCCCCTGCCCCTCTCCGAAAGAGAGGGGAGGTAATATGATTTTTTTTAGGCTGATTTAATGTCAGAAATAAGAATAAGATGATATCTGAGAACAATATTATGATGTCAGAAAATAACGACGAACAATACTATTCATCTCCCCACTCCCTTGGAAAGGGGGCGGGGGTGAGGCTTTCCATCATTGACCCCAATACTCTATCTGCTATTGGACTTAAGGCTTTACTGCAAGAGATAATGCCAATTATGCATATAGATATTTTTGGATCATTTGCCGAACTTCAGGCAAATAATCCTGAACAGTATTATCATTTTTTCGTGTCAATGAATATAGTATTGGAGAATAGGCAGTTCTTTCTTGAACACCGGGCAAAGACCATAGTACTTACTCTTGCACTTGATGATGCAGCATCAATGAGCAACTTTCATTCGCTCTCTGTTAATGTACCTGAAAAACAACTTGTCCGCTCTCTGCTCGCCCTCGAACAACATGCCCATGCACATGGCCGTAATCTTCCTCCTGTCCAGCAGAATGCTCACCAGAACGTGCTCTCCGACCGCGAGATTGAGGTTTTGTCGCTTGTGGCTCAAGGACACATTAACAAAGAGATAGCCGAAATACTCAATATAGGAATGTCGACGGTGATATCCCATCGTAAGAATATCACCGATAAACTGGGTAAGAAGTCTATTTCCGCACTTACTATTTATGCCGTTATGCACGGTTATGTGGATATAAACAAAATTTAGTTCAGATAATAGTTTGTAGGATTCTTTCTGCTGTCCTTCCGTCCCATCTGTCAGGAATAGACGATTTTTTCCATTTGTTTTCAGTCAGATCTTCCAGTGCCGTGGCCAATTTCTCGAGGTCGTAGCCCACTAATACGTTTGTGCCTTGGTTTACTGTTTCAATATGCTCTGTATATTCGTTCAGTGTGATACAAGGTACATTGTTGAATGTAGCCTCTTCGGCAATGTTGCCCGAGTCGGTGATAATGCCACGGGCGTGAGTTGTGAGATAACCGAACTCCAAGTATCCCATAGAGTCTGTAATATAGAAGTTCTCCATCTGTTTCGCGTATGGCTCCATCACCTCTTTGGCCATTCCTCTTAGTGGAGCGACAACGGCAATGCCTTTCACCTTATTATATATATATTCGGTAAGCTGTTGTATATACTCCTTGTTTTTCAGCAATGCTTTCCTATTAATGGTAAACACGATATATTCTCCGTCTCCAATGCCTTTTTTCTGCAAGATGGTAGGTTTTATGAATCTGTTGTAGTTGTGTCGTAGCGTGTCGATAATGATGTTGCCCACCATGTATATGTTTTGCAGTTCGACTCCTTCTCGGCTTACTATGCTGCTTGCCCCGGCACCAGCGGTGAAGAGCAGGTCGCTGAGTCCGTCAATCACAAGTCTGTTCACTTCTTTCGGCATGTTGAAGTCAAAAGAACGTGTCCCGGCCACGAGATGTGCCAGTTTCACTCCGCGTTTTTTGCACACTATGGCCACTGCCATGGTAGAAGCGAGGTCGTCCACCACTATTACCACGTCAGTCGGTGTATTGTCGAGATACTTGTCAAAAGCCCCCATTGTTTGTCCTGTAAGCTCGTTCAGACTTTCGCAGTCTACTCCGAGATACACCTGTGGCTTGTCTATTCCGAGGTCGTCGAAAAGAGATTGCTCTATCGACATGTCGTTTTCTGTTCCCGTATATACGAGATTATAGTCAATCGGCTGCCCCTCTTTTTTTGCTTTTTCGCAAGCCCATACGATAGGTGCCAGTTTTATGAAGTTTGGTCTGGCACCAGCCACCATAGTAATGTTTTTCATATGTCGTATTTCTTTTTATGTTTCTTTGCTTTTTTATTCATCATGCCTTGATAACCCGTATGTGGACTTTTCACCCCTTTATACGATTGCCATCTTAGACGTATTTTTCTCACGTAGTCTTCCGTTTCCGATCCTCTCATATATCCATATTTTACTACAGGATCGCTATAGAATTGTGGTGTTGCGAGTTTAAGTACGTATTGACTCACGTCGTCCCATGAGAGTTTGTTGCCTCCGTGTTTTTCCGTTAGTGCCATGGCGTCTCTTATGTGGTTATATCCGCCGTTATAGCTTGCAAGCACGAAGTTTTGCTTGTTGTATCTGTCGGGAATGTCATTGAACTTTGCTTCCAATTGTCCGAGATATTTTGCTGCCGCGGCAATATTGCTTTCTGGGTCGTAAACTTTGTCGCGTGGCAGTCCGAGCATGTCGGCTGTGGCTGGCATTATCTGCATCAGACCTTGTGCTCCCGCCCATGATTTTGCTTTTGGGTCGAAGGTCGATTCCTGATAGCATTGAGCCGCCATGAGTCTCCAGTCCCATCTTATAGACTGGCTGTAAGCTATGAATAGTTGGTCATATCTTGATATGATGCCGCTTTTGCGGTTGAGCATCGGAGCATAGACATGTCTTACTATGCTTTTTGCGCTAAGTATGAAGTTTTCTTCCTTCTTTGTCTCTGCCATTATTTCCGGCTTGTACCACTTGTTCAGCGAGCTGATAAGTTTTTTCTTTTCGCTGTTCACAGCCCATTGTCCTATGGAGTCGTTTCCTGCACCGCACAACACTATGTCAGATTCACCATGTCCAATCATTCTGATGTCTTTCATTTTAAGTGGAAAAGCCACAATGTCGGCATCTCCTGTAGCAATTCTGCTTATCATGTCAGCAGTGTCACGACAAATCTCCACCCTAACTCCTACTCCTATACCCTCGGCATATTTCTGTGCCATCAAATATTGTAGTCCTAGCTGTTTTCCTCTGTGGTCATAATATGTGGTAGGTCCGCTTGTGGTAACTATGATAATCTCCCCATTTGCCATTATCTGGTCGAGGTCGAATATGTCATCTTCGGGTATAGAGTCGTTCACTTCTCCCCATGGCGCTACCACTTTCTCCTTCTTTTCCGAGGAGCAGGCAGTGCATAGTGAAATGGCACCCATTATTAGTCCTAAAACTGATAAAAGGGTCGGTTTTAGCCTATTTTTTGTATAGTTGGTCAACAAAATGCTCTTTTTTGACTGCAAAATTAGTAATTTTCTTGCACATTCTATCATTAATTCGTAATTTTGCATCGTGATTTTCAAAATATATAATAAAAATTAAGTATGTTACGTATTGCAGTACAGTCAAAAGGTCGTCTTTTTGAAGACACCATGAATCTGCTAGCTGAGGCAGACATCAAGATCAGTTCAAGTAAACGCACCCTTTTGGTGCAGTCGTCAAACTTCCCATTGGAGGTACTTTATCTACGTGACGACGACATACCACAGAGTGTGGCTTCTGGTGTGGCAGACATTGGTGTAGTCGGCGAGAATGAATTTGTTGAGCGTGGCGAGGAGGCTGATATCGTCTCTCGTCTGGGATTTAGCCGTTGTCGTCTATCACTTGCCATTCCGAAGGATATCGAATATCCGGGTCTTGAATGGTTTAATGGAAAGAAGATTGCAACATCTTATCCTGGCATACTTCGACATTATATGGAAAATCACGGTATTAAGACAGATATTCATGTTATCACTGGCAGTGTAGAGATATCTCCGGGCATAGGTCTTGCTGACGCTATCTTCGATATTGTAAGCAGTGGCTCCACTCTCGTCAGCAATAATCTGCGTGAAGTGGAAGTGGTTATGCAAAGCGAGGCCCTGCTTATCGGCAACAAGCAGTTGGATGCCGAGAAACGCAAGACTCTTGACGAGATGCTTTTCCGTTTTGCTGCCGTTCGCAGTGCCGAAGATAAGAAATATGTACGCATGAATGCTCCCAAGTCTCGTCTGCAGGACATTATCGACGTACTTCCTGGTCTGAAGAGTCCTACCGTCATTCCCCTTGCCGATGAAGAGTGGTGTTCTGTCCACACCGTTCTCGACCAGAAACGTTTCTGGGAGATTATTGGCAAACTGAAAGAAATGGGTGCCCAGGGCATCCTTGTCACACCCATTGAAAAGATGATATTATGATTATTATAAAGTATCCAGAACGGGAGATGTGGGCGTCGATAGTGCAGCGTCCACACCTCGACGTATCGCAGCTCACCGCAACTGTCAAGGCAGTGCTCGACGACGTGAAGTCACGTGGTGATGAGGCTGTTAAGGAATATGAACTGAAATTTGACAAGGCGGCACTCTCATCGTTGGCTGTTAGTCCAGAGGAAATGGACGAGGCTGACAGGCTTGTAGATGCAAACCTGAAGGAAGCCATCTCGCTGGCCCACGACAATATTAAGGCTTTTCATGAGGCACAGAAGTTCGACGGAGTACATATTAAGACATGTCCTGGAGTGGAGTGTTGGCAGAAGAGTGTGGCCATTGAGCGCGTTGGATTGTACATACCAGGTGGTACGGCTCCGTTGTTCAGCACGGTGCTGATGCTTGCCACTCCTGCCAAGATAGCCGGATGCAAAGAAATAGTGTTGTGTACGCCTCCCGGTCGCGACGGCAAGGTCAATCCTGCCATTCTTGTAGCCGCCCGTGTGGCAGGTGTGAGTCGCATTTTCAAGGCTGGTGGAGTGCAGGCCATTGGAGCTATGGCCTATGGCACTGAGTCGGTACCGAAAGTATATAAGATTTTTGGTCCCGGCAATCAGTATGTCATGGCAGCCAAACAACAAGTTAGTCTCCATGAGGTGGCGATAGACATGCCAGCCGGTCCTTCCGAAGTGTGTGTCATTGCCGATGCCAATGCCAATGCAGAGTTTGTGGCTGCAGACCTGTTATCGCAAGCCGAACATGGTGTCGACTCCCAAGTGCTGATGATTACCACTTCAGAACAGAAGGCTGAAGAGGTGGAGGCAGAAGTGGCACGCCAGTTGGCCCTCCTTCCACGTCGCGACATAGCCGAGAAGACCCTCGACAACAGCAAGATAGTGGTAGTGGCTTCAGAAGAGGAGGCCATGGAACTGTCAAACGCCTATGCTCCTGAACATCTCATCATACAGACTGATAGCTACGAAGAGTTGGCTGTCAGAGTGGTGAATGCAGGAAGTGTGTTCTTAGGACGTTATGCCTGTGAAAGCGCAGGCGACTATGCCAGCGGTACAAACCACACCCTTCCTACCCATGGCTACGCTACTGCCTATAGTGGTGTGAATCTCGATAGCTATTGTCGAAAAATCACTTTCCAGCACATCACAGAGGAAGGCATAAGAAGTATTGGACACGCTGTGGAGGCAATGGCGGCCGCAGAGTCCTTAGACGCCCACAAGCAAGCCATGACTGTGAGGGTAAAGAGGGTAGAAGGAAGAGGGTAGACTCCTTAACTCCTTGTGAAATATAAATAATATCGACAGGAATGAAAGAACTTAAAGAATTGACAAGGGAGAACGTTTGGAATCTCGCTCCTTACAGTTGCGCACGCAATGAGTTCAGCGGCCGTAATGCGAGTGTTTATCTTGATGCCAACGAAAATCCCTATAACAGCCCGTTTAACCGCTATCCAGACCCACTTCAACTTGAAGTGAAAAAGCAACTTGCAAAGGTAAAGCAAGTGCCTGAGGAATCAATCTTCATTGGAAATGGTAGCGATGAGCCTATCGACCTGATGTACCGCTGTTTTACCGAACCGAAGGTTGACAATGTGGTGGCTATGGACCCTACATACGGCATGTATAAAGTGTGTGCCGACATTAACGATGTGGAATACCGCACGGTAATGTTGGAACCAGGGTTTCGTCTCAATGCCGAAAAGATGCTTGCCGCATGCGACGAGCATACGAAAATAATATGGCTTTGTACACCAAACAATCCTTCGGGCAACGCCCTCGACACCAACGAGGTGATAAAGGTGCTCAACGGCTTCGATGGATTTGTAGTGGTCGATGAGGCATACAGCGACTTCAGTAGTCAGAAACCATTCCGCTTGGAACTGGCTAAATATCCAAATATGGTGGTTCTCAACACCATGAGCAAGGCATGGGGATGCGCCGGTATACGTATGGGAATGGCTTTTGCCCAAAAGAATGTAATAGATATTATGAATAAGGTTAAATATCCGTATAATGTCAACATTCTGACACAACGTGAGGCGCTGGAACTGCTTAAAGACCCGTATGAGGTTGACAAGTGGGTGCGTACAATATTGCTCGAGCGTTCGCGCATGATTGACGCCATCGGCCTTCTGCCCATGTGTCGCAAGATACATCATTCGGATGCCAACTTCCTGCTTGTGGAAGTAGACGATGCACAGGCTACATACGACTATCTCGTTGATAAGGGAATTATCGTGCGCAACCGAAATAGCGTCCGACTCTGTGAAGGTTGCCTACGCATCACCATAGGAACCAAGACAGAGAACCAAGAACTTCTTGCAGCCTTGCGTACAATGTAAAATATTGCAGTGTTTTTCAAGAATAATAGTTTTTAACAATGATAACAGTCACAAATCTAGCGATTCAGTTTGGAAAGAAAGTCCTTTACAAGGACGTCAATCTCAAGTTTACAAGCGGCAACATCTATGGAGTAATAGGTGCCAATGGTGCCGGAAAGTCAACTCTACTCAGAGCCATCAGCGGCGATCTCGAACCCAACAAGGGTACTGTGGAATTAGGACCTGGCGAGCGCCTCTCAGTGCTTGAGCAGGACCACTTCAAATATGATGAGTACAGTGTAAGAGACACCGTACTTATGGGACATCAGCCTCTGTGGCAGAATATGAAAGAGCGTGAGGCTCTGTATATGAAGGCTGACTTTAACGAAGAAGACGGTATCAAGGTGGCCGAACTCGAGGACAAGTTTGCGCAGATGGACGGATGGAACGCTGAGAGCGACGCAGACCAACTTCTGTCAAACCTTGGTATCAAGGACAATCTTCACGACAAGATGATGAGTGAACTGTCAAATAACGAAAAGGTGAGAGTGATGCTTGCCAAGGCACTCTTTGGTCATCCCGACAACCTCCTTCTCGATGAGCCAACCAACGACCTCGACCTCGACACCGTAATGTGGCTTGAGGAATATCTCAGTAATGTGGAACAGACCGTGCTCGTGGTGAGCCATGACCGTCACTTCCTCGACGCTGTGTCTACACAGACCGTCGACATTGACTTCGGCAAGGTGACAGTGTTCTCCGGAAACTACTCCTTCTGGTACGAGAGTTCACAGCTTGCACTCCGTCAGGCACAGAACCAGCGCCAGAAGGCAGAAGAGAAACGTAAGGAACTCGAGGAGTTCATACGTCGTTTCTCTGCCAATGTGGCAAAGAGCAAACAGACTACTTCGCGCAAAAAGATGCTTGAGAAACTCAACGTGGAGGAGATACGTCCTTCGTCGAGAAAGTATCCTGGCATCATCTTCCAGATGGATCGCGAACCGGGAACACAGATACTCGAAGTGCAAGACCTCAAGGCTATCGACGCCGATGGAACAGTACTCTTCGACCATGTAAACTTCACTATCGAGAAAGGACAGAAGACTGTGTTCCTCAGCCATAACCCGAAAGCCATGACTGCCCTGTTTGAGATTATCAACGGCAATCGTCAGGCCGACGCTGGAGAATATAAGTGGGGGGTGACTATCACTACCGCTTATCTTCCTCTCGACAATACAAAGTTCTTCGACTCAGACATGAACCTCGTTGACTGGCTCAGCCAGTATGGCAAGGGTAATGAGGTGCTGATGAAAAGCTACCTCGGACGAATGCTGTTTAAAGACGAGGATGTCATGAAGAAAGTGAGAGTGCTTTCGGGAGGCGAAAAGATGAGGTGTATGATAGCACGCATGCAACTACAGAATGCCAACTGTCTCATACTCGACACACCAACTAACCATCTCGACCTCGAGAGCATTCAGGCTTTCAACAACAATCTCGTGCAGTTTAAGGGCAATATCATATTCGCAAGCCACGATCACGAGTTCATACAGACCGTTGCCGACCGCATAATCGAACTCACGCCAAATGGCACCATAGACAAACTCATGGAGTACGACCAATACATCTACGACGAGCAGATAAAGGAGCAAAAAGCAAAGATGTATGCTCAAAACTAATATAAAGCGTGCCTTTGGCACACTTTTTGCAGCGAATAGAGTGAAATATAAAAAAAATACAGAAATGGAAGAGAAAAAGAACATCCAAGAAGAAGAGATAAAGCAACAGCCAAACGACTGTGTAGAAAATGACGGCACAGAGTCTATGGAAGACACTGTTGAAAACACTGCCGACAACACTCAGACAGATGACGCAGAGGATAAAGCTGAGGGTGAAGTCAAAGCGGAAGACAACGTAGACCCGCTTGAGGAAGCCAACCGCAAAATCGAAGAATTGAAAGATAAGTACCTGCGATCTGTAGCTGAGTTTGACAACTATCGTAAGCGCACGTTGAAGGAGAAGGCCGAACTTATACTCAACGGAGGAGAGAAAACTGTGGTAGCTATACTGCCCGTGATTGACGATATGGAACGTGCCATTGCCAACGGAAGCAAGACCGACGACCCGGAAGTGCTTAGAGAAGGTATTCAGCTTATATACAACAAGTTCTTGAAGGTGCTTGAGGGACTGGGAGTAAAACCCATAGATACTGTCAACGCCGATTTCGACACAGACGTACACGAGGCCATAGCCATGGTTCCTGGTATGGGCGACGACAAGAAAGGCAAGGTGCTTGACTGCGTGCTGCGCGGATATAAACTCAACGACAAGGTCATACGTCATGCCAAAGTGGCAGTAGGACAGTAAAAGATAAAAAAAATGAAAGATTAAGAGATGGCAAAAAGGGATTATTATGAAGTACTCGGAGTGGAGAAAAACGCTTCTGAGGACGAGATAAAGAAAGCATATCGAAAGATTGCCATAAAATACCACCCTGACCGCAATCCAGGCAATAAGGAAGCCGAGGAAAAGTTTAAGGAGGCTGCTGAGGCCTATGACGTGCTCCACGATCCACAGAAACGCCAGCAGTACGACCAGTTTGGCTTTTCAGGGCCTAGTGGTGCCAGCGGTTTCGGAGGATTCGGTGGCCAGAGTATGAACATGGATGACATTTTCTCCATGTTCGGCGATATCTTCGGCGGTCATGCGGGAGGATTCAGCGGTTTCGGAGGCTTCGGCGGAGGCGGTCATAGCCGCCCGCAACAGCATCGTGGTAGCGATTTGCGCCTTAAGGTAAGATTAACACTTCAGGAAGTGGCAACAGGTGTGACAAAGAAATTTAAAGTACGTAAGGACGTGCCCTGTTCACACTGTCATGGTACAGGCTCTGAAGATGGTGGCAATATGGACACATGTCCTACATGTCATGGTTCAGGAGTCATCTCTCATACCACACAGAGCATATTCGGCATGATGCAGACTCAAGGCGTGTGTCCTACCTGTAACGGCGAGGGCAGGGTAGTGAAGAACAAGTGTCACCAGTGCAACGGCACCGGAGTAGAGAAAGGCGAGGAAGTGGTTGAGATTAATATTCCGGCTGGAGTGGCTGAAGGCATGGTGGTAAACGTGCCTGGAAAGGGTAATGCTGGACGTCGATGCGGTATCACTGGCGATATACAAGTGTTTATTGAGGAAGAACCTAACGACACCTTTGTGCGCGACGGAAGCGACCTCATATACAACCTTCTGCTCGACTTCCCCACAGCCGCACTTGGCGGCGACGTAGAGATACCAACCATAGAGGGCACACGTCTGCGCGTAAAGATTGATGCAGGCACACAGCCAGGTAAAACACTTCGCCTGAGGTCGAAGGGCTTGCCTGCCGTACAGGGCTATGGTAAGGGAAAAGGCGACTTGATAGTCAATATCAGCGTATACGTACCGAAGACTCTCAGCCGCGATGAGAAGAAGGAACTGGAGAAAATGAAAGACAGCGACAACTTCAAGGGCGACGCAGCCACCAAACGCTCCATCTTCCAGCGCTTCAGAAACTACTTCAACTAAGTAGAAGTTGAAATCATATCCATGACATACAGGGAAACTACAGACTATCTGTTCAACCAGCTGCCCATGTTTGAGCGACAAGGGAAGGCTGGGTATAAAAGCGGGCTCGACAATACGATGGCTCTCGACAGCCATTATGGGCATCCGCACCGCAATTTCAAAACAATACACGTAGCAGGTACAAACGGCAAGGGGTCGACATCTCACACCCTTGCCGCTTTGTTGCAAGCGGCTGGTTACAAAGTGGGACTGTATACATCGCCTCATCTGGTGGATTTTCGAGAACGGATAAAAGTCAACGGATTGTGTATCAGTGAGCAATATGTCGTTGACTTCGTAGAGCGGGGAAGAGACTTCTTTGAGCCTCTTCATCCCTCTTTTTTTGAACTCACCACAGCCATGGCATTCAAATACTTCAGTGACCAGATGGTTGACATCGCGGTTATTGAAGTGGGATTGGGAGGCAGACTTGACTGCACCAACATCATCACCCCCATACTTTCAGTTATCACCAACATCAGTTTTGACCACACTCAGTTCCTCGGCAACACCCTTGAGAGCATTGCACGTGAAAAGGCAGGAATAATCAAGTATGGTATAGATGTGGTGGTGGGCGAGACATGTAACGCTACACGGCCAGTGTTTGAGAAAGTGGCGCGAGAGAAGTCGGCACCGCTATTTTTCGCAGAAGACGAGGGTGAGATAGTCTCCTCACAACTCACTCCTTCCGGTATCATGACCTACACAACCCAACATCACGGCACTCTCACGGGAGTTCTCGCCGGCAACTACCAGGTGAAAAACACAGCCACCGTGCTTTCTGCCTATAAGCGACTTGTGGAGCAAGGTGTATTGGCTGACGACGATTCACTTCTTAAAAAAGCGTTAACTACCGTGGTTGAGACCACTGGACTTTTGGGACGCTGGCAGACCATAAGCAGAAAGCCACTTGTCATTTGTGACACTGGACACAATGTAGCAGCATGGAAGTATCTTAGCCGTCAAATTGAGTCGGTGAAATGCAGTCAGAAGCACATTGTGTTTGGCATGGTAAACGACAAAGACATCACTTCTGTGGCAAAAATGCTTCCTAAAGATGCAAAATACTATTTTACACAGGCTGACAGCCATCGGGCTCTGAAAGCAGACGATGTGGCACGAGTATGTAGGGCTTTGGGACTTGAGGGCAAGTGTTATAGCTCTGTTAGTCAAGCATATATATCAGCGGTTAAGGCAGCTTCCGACCATGGTTTCGTGTATGTTGGAGGTAGTAGTTATATAGTGGCCGATTTTCTCGCAAATTGCTTTTAGGTGTTTTTAACAGTCCGTTAAGTGTTTTTTGTGCTGTTTATTTTGTCTGTTTTGATTTTTTTTTGTTACTTTGCAGCAAAGAATTGTAAATAGTAGTAATAACTAAAAACATTAGTAATATGACAAACACTGCAGAAAACGCGAATTTGTGTGGTCTGAATCGTAAGGATTTCCAGACCACAATCAACGGCAAAAAGACCGATTTATACATTCTGCGCAACCGTAAGGGTTACGAAGTAGCTATCTCAAATTATGGAGGCGCCATCTGTGCAATCATGGTTCCCGACAAGGACGGCAATGTTGCCAACGTTGTTCAGGGATTCGATAGCATCCAGGCTCTCATGGAGACCGACGAGATTTATCGTTCTACACTTATCGGCCGCTATGGCAACCGCATTTGTAAGGGTCGATTCACTCTTAACGGCAAAGACTACCAACTTGCCACCAACGATGGTCCAAACCACCTCCACGGCGGCAATAAGGGCTATAACCTCCGCGTGTGGGATGCCCGTCAGATGGGTCCCCGCTCACTCGCATTGAACTACACCTCCCCATACGGCGAGGAAGGTTTCTCTGGTGAGGTTAAAGTCACTGTAGAGTTCACGTTCACAGACGAAAACGAACTCGTGATAGAATATCTTGCGACAACAAACAAAAAAACCATTATCTGTCTCACACATCACGCATTCTTCTCACTTGCAGGAATTGCCAACCCGACTCCAACCATCGAAGACCAGATTTGCCAGATCAATGCCGACTTCTACCTGCCTATCGACAACACCAGCATTCCTACAGGTGAGGTGCTAAAGGTTGAGGGCACACCATTCGACTTCCGCACACCTAAGGCTTTTGGAAAGGATATCGATGCTGACAACGAGCAGATTAAGAACGGTTCAGGCTACGACCACAACTATGTACTCAACAAGCGCGAGGAAGGCGAGCTGAGCTATGCTGCCAAGGTTACAGAGCCTGTAAGCGGACGCTCTCTCGAAGTGTATACCACCGAGCCCGGCGTACAACTCTACACCGCCAATTTCTGTAGCGGCAAGGTAGGCCAGCACGGTGCCACATTCCCACGTCGCTCAGCCGTATGCCTTGAGTGCCAGCACTTCCCTGATTCCCCTAATCGTCCATACTTCCCCTCTGTAGTGCTTCGTCCTAACGAGCAATACAAGCAGAAGACTATTTATAAGTTTTCAGTAGAAAGATAAACTAAAAATATCGACCTTAATCCATGTCTTATATATGCATTATGTATAAGGCATGGATTTACCGCATAGATGTGCTCCCCTAATGATTTATTATAAACGAAAAAAATTACAATAACTTAAAAAAATGAACCCAAAACAAACTCCGAACTACACGTTCGCACTTATCGTTGTGTTCATCGTCTGCTTCCTCATTGGATTTGTCACAACGATGAACAATTCTATGATTCCATTCTGCTCTAAAGCCTTCAACCTCACGGCACAAGACGGACAGTATGTCAACTCAGCGTTCTATGGTGCTTACCTGCTGGCCATTCCTTTCTCGTTCCTAATGAGCAAGATAGGCTATAAGGGCACCCTCGTTCTCGGTCTTGCCGTGGTGGGCATAGGTTTCGTAATCAATTCGCTTGGTATCAGCGCGGCCATCTCAGCCGGTGCCAATGTCTATGCAGTGTTCCTCGGCACCATGTGTCTTGTAGCCATGGGTATCGTGATGCTTCAGAATGTGGCCAACCCATACGTTATGGTGCTCGGTTCGCCAGAAAAGGGCGCATTCCGCATGACCCTTTCACAAGCTCTTAATTCAGTGGCCACTACCGTAGCTCCTATCTTCATCACACAGATTATCATTTCTGGTAAGACCCCGGCTCCAGAGTATGTACCAGGTCCTTATCTCGGCCTTGGTATCTTTACACTTGTGGTATGCGGAATACTAGTAATGTTGAAGTTGCCAAAGATTGACGAGGGCAAGCAGGCTGAGGACGCTGGCGAGCACCGTCAGTACAAGAGCAGTGTGTTCAAGTATCCACATGTATGGCTCGGCGCACTTGGCATCTTTGCCTACATGGGAGTAGAGATTGGCGTACCTTCGATGTTGAAGTATCGCTTCGAGCTTCTTCCTGAGTATGCAGGAGTGGATGTGTCTGACGTAGTGACAAGCTACCTGTCGTTCTACTGGGGTGGCATGATGGTTGGCCGTTTTGTTGGAGCAGGTATCCTTACCAAGTTTGAGCCACGCAAACTCCTCACCTCATGTCTCTTGCTTGGCGCATTCTGCATTCTTCTGTCGCTTCTCTTCTCAAGTAGCATGCTTGGCATCTGGTGTATGCTTGCAGCCGGACTGTTCCACTCTGTAATGTGGCCCTTGATCTTCAACCTCGGTCTTCAGGAGCTCGGTCCTCATACCAAGGCAGCCTCCGGTGTTATCAATACTGGTGTGATAGGCGCAGCCATCCTTATGCCTCTCATGGGCGCCATTGTCGACATGACAGGCGTCATCATAGCCATGTGCTTCCTCTTTGTATTCTATGCCTACATCATTTGGTTCTGCAACTGGGGTAGCAAGATTGGCATCAGCGTGAAATAATTCAAAAAACTTATATTAACTATTTATTTTAATTAAAGTATTTATCACTTATGGATATAGAATTTGTAAGAAGTCGCTTTATTAAGCACTTCGACGGAAAGACAGGAAACGTGTATGCATCTCCAGGTCGTATAAACCTCATCGGCGAGCATACTGACTATAATGGAGGCTTCGTATTCCCTGGAGCAGTTGACAAAGGCATGATTTGCGAGGTGCGTCCTAACGGCACAGACACCATTATGGCTTATTCCATTGACCTTAAGGACCGCGTGGAGTTCAAGGTTGACGATCCACAGGGACCCCGCGCCAGCTGGGCACGCTACATATATGGCATTGTGCAGGAGATGAAGAAGCGTGGTGTCGACGTAAAGGGTTTCAACACCGCATTTGCCGGAGATGTGCCACTTGGAGCCGGAATGTCTTCTTCTGCTGCTCTTGAGAGCTGCTACGCCTTTGCGCTGAACGACCTCTTTGGCGACAACAAGGTATCGAAGTGGGATATGGTGCTCGCTGGGCAGGCCACAGAGCACAACTACTGCGGTGTGAACTGCGGTATCATGGACCAGTTTGCAAGTGTGTTCGGTAAGGAGGGATGCTTGATGCGACTCGACTGCCGCAGCCGCGAGTTTGAGTACTTCCCATTCAAGCCTGAAGGTTACCGCCTTGTGCTGCTCGACTCTGTTGTGAAGCACGAGTTAGCAGGTTCGCCATACAACGACCGCCGCAACAGCTGCGAGAACGTTGTTAAGCACATTGCCGCCAAGCATCCTGAGGCACAGTTTGAGACTCTACGTGACTGCACATGGGAGCAGCTCGAGGAAGTTAGGGCAGAAGTGGGCGAAGAGGACTACAGCCGTGCCAAGTTCGTTCTCGGCGAGAAGGATCGTGTGCTTGCAGTTTGCGATGCACTCAATGCGGGCGATTACGAGACTGTAGGTCAAAAGATGTATGAAACTCACTATGGTCTGTCGAAGGAGTATGAAGTTTCTTGCGAGGAACTCGACTATCTAAATGACATTGCCAAGGAGAATGGTGTCACCGGTAGCCGTATCATGGGTGGCGGATTTGGCGGTTGTACCATCAATCTAGTAAAAGAAGAACTTTACGACAAGTTCATTGCAGATGCCAAGGAGAAGTTTGCCGCCAAGTACGGCCATGCTCCCAAAGTATACGATGTAGTGATTGGCGACGGTTCAAGAAAGCTTTGCTAAACCCGCCTGAATAAAAATAGGTTCTCTTTGTTTGAGAGCCTATTTTTTTTGTGGCTTGATGTTTCACGAGAGATCCTTACTTCCGGACATTCCTGCAATCTGTTTGTCAATAGTAGCTCCCTTATTATCCCTGCAAGGTTCATTAGTCTTGCAGGGATTTTTTACTATACAGTTATTAGTTTTTGTTGTTAATATTTTGCTGTTTCATAAAATACCATTACCTTTGCATTGTGAAATAGATTTTCAGGATGAAAGAAGATAAAAACAAAAAAACCATTGAACTTGGGACAAAGCCCGTGGGCGGCTTATTGCTTCAATATGCCCTTCCTGCGATTATAGCCATGACGGCCTCTTCGCTTTATAATATGGTTGACAGCATTTTCATTGGCCAGGGAGTTGGACCTTTGGCTATATCTGGCCTTGCCGTGACCTTCCCGTTTATGAACCTTTCTGCCGCCTTTGGTGCAGCAGTAGGTGTGGGCGCTTCCTCATACATATCGGTTAAACTAGGTCAGAAGGATTATGAAAAAGCTCAGCATGTGTTTGGCAATACAGTGACATTGAACGTGATAATAGGTGTTGTGTTCAGTGTAGTCTCGTTATTGTTTCTTGATCCAATACTATTGTTCTTCGGTGCGAGCCAACAGACGTTGCCCTATGCCCGTGAGTATATGTTGGTGATATTGTTTGGCAATGTGATTACTCATATGTATTTTGGCATGAATGCTGTTCTCCGCGCCGCGAGCAAGCCCCGTGAGGCGATGTACATAACGATTTTTACGGTGGTGGTAAATACGTTTCTCGACCCTCTGTTCATCTATACCTTCCGTCTTGGAATCTCCGGTGCCGCCTATGCTACGATATTGGCTCAGCTATTAGCCTTTCTGTGGCAGTTGCGGCTGTTTGTCGACCGTCGTGAGCTACTTCATCTGAAGCGTGGCATATATCGTCTCGACCGTCGTATAGTTCAGAATATCATTGCTATTGGCATGTCTCCCTTTTCGATGAATGCGTGTGCGTGTCTTGTAGTGATATTCATCAACAACAATCTTCTTCGCTATGGTGGCGACCTTGCTGTGGGAGCCTATGGCATAGCCAATCGTGTGGCATTCATATTTGTTATGATAAACATGGGTGTGAACCAGGGCATGCAACCTATAGCTGGATATAACTATGGCGCCCAAAAGCTCGACCGCCTTATGAGGGTATTGAAGATATCGATGATAGCAGCCACTTGTGTGACTACAGTAGGATTTCTTGTGGCAATGCTGTGCCCGTCGTTGTGTGTCAGGCTTTTCACCACCGACCCCCATCTTGCCTCTGTGTCTGTCGACGCTCTCAGGATAATGATGTCTGCAATGCCAATCGTAGGCTATCAGATGGTGATAACAAACTTTTTCCAGAGCATAGGTATGGCAAAGATAAGCATATTGCTCTCGTTGTCGCGTCAACTTCTGATGCTGCTTCCGCTTCTGTTAATACTGCCTCCGATGTTTGGCGTGACAGGAGTTTGGATGTCGATGCCTCTTAGCGATACGCTCTCAGCCCTTCTTGCGGGTGTGATGATGATGAAATATATGAAACGATTTAAAAGACAACATAAAGAACTGATAACTAATGGACAAGGGTAGTCATATAATAATAAATGTAGGTCGTCAGATAGGTAGTGGCGGTCATGACGTAGCCCGTAGGCTTGCCGATTTATTCGGATGCAAGTTCTACGACCGCGAGATACTGAACATAGCAGCCAAGGAGAGTGGTTTCAGCGAGAAATTTTTCGAGCAGAACGATGAGCACAAGACATTTTTCAAGTCACTGTTCAATATCCACACCTCGCTGCTCTCCGATAATAGTATTTACAAGAGCGACTTCTCACAGGAAGGCCTTTTCAGCTTCCAGAGCGAGGCAATACGTAAGGCTGCTCAGGAGGGACCATGTGTGTTTGTCGGCCGTTGTGCCGACTACATACTCCGTGACTTTCCTAACTCAACGAACATCTTTCTCACTGCCGATCTTATCGACCGGGTGAAAGCCGTGTCTGAACGGCGCTGCTGTACGGAGAAGGAGGCGCGTAAGTTCATATCAACCCACGAGAGCCAACGCTCCACCTACTATAACTTCTATACTGGCAAGCAATGGGGGCACAGCGAGAGCTACGACCTGACGCTAAACACTTCACGCATAGGTATCGATGGTGCGGTGGAGATGGTGGAGAAGTTTGTAGGAATGAGGAGAGGGGTGAGAAGATAACTACTTCAAAAACTTTTACGATAAGATAATGAAAAAAATAGGAATAATAAGTGATACTCATTCATATTGGGATGAGCGTTTTAAAACGCATTTTGAGACTTGTGATGAAATATGGCATGCAGGTGACATCGGAAGTACAGAGCTTGCAGAACGCCTCTCGGCTGTAAAACCACTTCGTGCCGTTTGCGGCAACTGCGATGGCGGCGACCTTCGACTGATGTACCCAGAGGTGCTGAGGTTTAAGTGTGAGGATGTGGACGTGCTGATGAAACATATCGGCGGCTATCCAGGCAATTATGACGCAAGCATCCGCAACCGCATATTCGCCTCGCCACCAGATCTTTTCATCTCAGGCCATTCGCACATTCTGAAGGTTATGAAAGACAAAAATCTCGGTTTGCTGCACATAAATCCTGGTGCTGCTGGCTTACAAGGTTGGCAAACAGAGCGCTCCATAGTAAGGCTTACCATAGACGGTTCGGAGATTACTGAATGCGAAGCTATTATACTGAAATGACACATTAAAAAAAAATTCGACGTATTTAGTTGCAAGATACAAAAAAAATACTTATCTTTGCAAAAAATTTTTTAGTTTTGTAGAATGAAGACAATAGTGATTACAGGCGGAGCCGGATTCATCGGTTCCCACGTCGTAAGACTTTTCGTGAACAAATATCCAGAGTATCGCATCATCAATCTTGACAAACTGACATATGCGGGCAACCTTGCCAATCTCAAGGACATTGAAGACCGCCCCAATTATAAGTTTGTGAAGATGGACATATGCGACTTCGACGCCTTCTATCGTTTGATGCAAGATGAGAAGGTGGATGGTATCATTCATCTTGCCGCCGAGAGCCATGTAGACCGCTCTATCAAGGATCCCTTTACTTTTGCTCGCACAAATGTGATGGGTACCCTTTCACTTCTTCAGGCTGCAAAGCTCTACTGGGAGTCGCTGCCAGAGAAGTATGAAGGCAAGCGCTTCTACCACATTTCCACAGACGAGGTGTATGGAGCTCTATCCATGACACATCCTGAAGGCATCGAGCCTCCGTTCACCACCAAGGCATCGTCGTCGGAACATCACGAAGCCTATGGAGAAGACTTTTTCCTTGAGACGACGAAGTACAATCCACACTCTCCCTATTCGGCTTCCAAGGCTGGTTCTGACCATTTCGTAAGGGCATATCACGACACTTACGGCATGCCGACCATCGTGACTAACTGCTCCAACAATTATGGTCCTTACCAATTCCCGGAAAAGCTCATACCTCTGTTTATCAACAATATCCGCCATCGCAAGCCTCTGCCTGTATATGGTAAGGGAGAAAACGTACGCGACTGGCTCTTTGTTGAAGACCATGCCCGTGCCATCGAACTCATCTTCCACGAGGGAAAAGTAGCTGAGACCTATAATATCGGCGGTTTTAACGAGTGGAAGAACATCGACATCATCAAGGTGGTGATAAAGACTGTAGATCGCCTGTTGGGAAGAAAGGAAGGCGAGGACATGGACTTGATAACCTACGTGACAGACCGTCTGGGTCATGATGCCCGATACGCCATTGACTCAACGAAGCTCCAGAAAGAACTCGGTTGGGAACCGTCGCTGCAGTTTGAGGAAGGTATAGAGAAAACCGTACGTTGGTATCTTGACAATCAGGAATGGTTGGACAACGTGACTAGCGGTGATTATCAGAAGTATTACGAAAAGATGTACGACAATAGATGAAAAAGATATTGCTTTTAGGCTCGGGCGAACTGGGCAAGGAATTTGTGATTGCAGCAAAGAGGGCGGGGCAGTATGTCATTGCCTGCGACAGATACGACAACGCGCCGGCAATGCAGGTGGCAGACGAGCGTGAAGTGTTCTCAATGCTTGATGGCGACGCTCTTGCAAAGGTTGTGGAGAAACATCGTCCCGACATTATTGTGCCCGAGATTGAGGCCATACGCACCGAGCGACTCTTTGACTTCGAGAAGCAAGGAATACAAGTGGTTCCCAGTGCGCGTGCCGTGAACTTTACCATGAACCGCCGTGCCATACGTGACCTCGCCTCACGCGAACTTGGATTGCGTACTGCCAAGTACTTCTATGCCAAAACGTTTGAGGAGTTTAAAAAAGCTGCCGATGAGATTGGATTCCCTTGCGTTGTGAAGCCGCTCATGTCGTCATCGGGCCATGGACAGAGTTATGTCCACAGCGACGAAGAGCTTGAAAAGGCTTTTGCCGATGCCATGGAAGGCAGCCGAGGCGACGTGAAAGAAGTGATAATAGAAGAATTTATTGATTTCGACTCAGAGTTCACCTTGCTCACCGTGACACAGAAAGACGGTTCCACACTTTTTTGTCCACCTATCGGCCACGTACAGAAAGCTGGCGACTACCGTGAGTCGTGGCAGCCGTATAAGATAAGCGACAAGGCGCTTGCAGACGCCCAGCACATGGCTGAAGAAGTGACCAGTGCGCTCACTGGAGCTGGCATCTGGGGCGTGGAGTTCTTCCTTACCAAACAAGGCGAGGTGATATTCAGCGAGCTTTCACCGCGTCCTCACGATACTGGCATGGTGACTCTTGGCCACACCACCAACCTCTCAGAGTTTGAGCTCCACTTCCGTGCAGTAATGGGTCTGCCCATAGCAGGCATCCATCTCGAGCACGCCGGAGCCTCGGCCGTGATACTATCTCCCGTAGAATCCACTGACCCACTGCCATATAATATGGTGGAAGCCCTAAAGCAGGACCGCACCCGCATCCGCATCTTCGGCAAACCCGAAGCCCACGTGGGTCGTCGTATGGGCGTTGTGCTCTGCTACGGCGAAGTGACCGACTCTACTGACAGTCTCCGGGATAAGGCCAAGGCAGCCGCCAAGACTATCCTCGGCACTGACCCATATACTGTATTCTGATTATTCTGGTATGATTATTATAAGATGATGAGTGGTCTTGTCATCTTGATTAGAATAGATTATGCTTGGTAAGATAATAGAATTGCCAAAGATATGCGATCCGAGGGGAAATCTCACGGTAGCAGAGCAGATGAAGAACGTGCCATTTGAGGTGAAAAGGGTGTATTGGACGTATGACGTGCCGGCAGGAGAGAGTAGGGGAGGACACGCCCATAAGGAGTGTGTGGAGTTTATCATAGCGGTGAGTGGTTCATTTACGGTGACACTCGACGATGGTAAGGGGCACAAGCAAGACTACCATCTCAATCATCCCTGGGAAGGACTTTTCGTACCGACTGGAATATGGCGAACACTCGAAGACTTCTCTTCTGGAGCTGTATGCTTAGTGTTGGCCTCAGAGCTATTTGACGAGGCTGACTATTGGTATGATTACGATGAATTTCTAGAATACGTAACATGATAGAAGTCGAAAGATACCAGCCATCCATGGCAGAGGAATGGAACCGTCATGTTGTCTTTTCGCGTAATGGAACCTTTCTTTTTGACCGCCGTTACATGGACTATCATAGCGACCGTTTCGACGACTGCTCGCTTATGTTCCGTGACGAGCGCGGAAGGCTGGTTGCCGTCTTGCCGGCCAATGCAGAAGACGATACGCTGCACTCTCATCATGGTCTGACCTATGGCGGACTTGTGTCAGGCGACGGATTTCGTGCTTCATTGGCCATAGAGGCGATAGACGCCATGAACTACTGGCTTTCGGCACATGGTTTCAGACACGTTGTATACAAGCCTACACCATGGATCTACCACCGTTACCCTTCAGAGGAAGACCTCTATGCCTTGTTTCGCCGTTGTGATTTCCGCCTCACCGGTAGAGACATTTCCACAGCCATAGATTTGTCTTGCCCATTGCCGTTTATGGAAATGCGCAGGAGGCATGTAAAGAAAGCGCTGCGTGAAGGAGTGACAATAGAGCGTGCCATAAATTTTGCCGACTTTTGGCAAGTGCTCGACACAAACCTTATGGAGCGCTATGGAGTACACCCGGTCCACAGCCTAAAGGAGATAGAACTCCTTGCCTCACGGTTTGAAGCCATAGAACTCTATCATGCTAATAGAGAAGGTAGGGTGCTGGCAGGAGTGGTTGTGTTTAAGTCTTGGCCGACGGTACACGTCCAATACATCTCAGCGTCTCCGGAAGGAAAGGCATTGGGAGCTCTCGACCTGCTTTTTCATACTCTCATAGAGAAGTTTCAATCTTCTTTCCAATACTTCGAATTTGGAAAATCGACAGAAGACCTTGGCCATAAACTCAATGAAGGACTGATATTCCAGAAAGAAGGATATGGCGGTCGGGGAGTTTGTTATGACACATACGAATGGAGTTTATAATATGGACATAAAATATCTAAACCTTAAAAAAATCACTGAATCATACAGGGAAGAAATTCTTGAGGCCGTGACAGAAGTGGTTGATAGCGGATGGTTCCTGCAAGGCGAGGCAAACCGGCGCTTTGAAAGTCATTATGCCGACTATTGCGGCATGTCATATTGTGTGGGTTGTGCCAACGGACTTGATGCACTCACTATTACACTTCGCTCTCTTATAGAATCAGGAGAGATGGAGAAAGGCGATGAGGTGATAGTGCCAGCCAACACCTATATTGCCACTATACTCGCCATTACCGAAAACCATCTGAAGGCTGTGCTCGTGGAGCCAAGAAAGGACACATTCCAGATAGACGACCGAAAAATAGAGGCAGCCATTACCGAACGCACCCGTGCCATTATGCTCGTAAACCTTTATGGCAAAAACGCATTCACCCCAAAGGTAGGGAAGATATGCCTTGAACATAAGCTGCGTTTAATAGTAGACAATGCCCAAGGTCACGGATTATCGTTGAACTATCCTGACAAACTCTTTCCCTTACCAGTGGTTTGTCACAGTTTCTATCCAGGAAAGAACCTTGGTGCCCTTGGCGATGGTGGCGCCATAACCACCAATGACAAATCCTTGGCATGCATCTTCCGCACGCTTGCCAATTATGGCTCGTCGCGCAAGTATCATTTCGACTATTGCGGTCGCAACAGTCGCCTTGACGAATTGCAGGCAGCCATACTTGACGTGAAACTACACCATGTCAATAATGAGAATAGTTACAGGCATGCTATCGCTCTACGCTATATTAGGGAGATTGCTAATCCAGCCTTGACACTTCCTTCGGAGACTTACTGGCTAAACAATGTGTTTCATATCTTCCCCATATTGACTAAGAATAGAGACAGTCTCCAGCAGTATCTGACCCAAAAGGGCATTCAAACCATGATACATTATCCCATACCGCCACATCTACAGAAGTGTTATGCTTCCTCTCCGTTGATAGTAAAGCCAACAAAAGGACTTCCAGTTACGGAACAAATTCATAACCAGGAACTCAGTCTCCCCTGTAACTCGTCGATGACATACGATGAAGTGTCTTATATCATTTCTGTGTTGAATGAATGGGAGAGCTTATAATATATTTCTATGTTTCGGGGATGCGAACGTCACGCATCCCCGAAGCGTCTGTATACTATGTCAGCACAACGGTTACTCCACGTGCAGCTTGGGCTCCCATGACAAGAGCCTGGGCAATATCGGCGGTTTTTGAGGGACCGCTGATGAAACAACCATAGCCGTAGTCGTTGAACTCTATACGAGCATAAGCCTCGTGCATGTTATTTACGATCTGACTCTTGTCGAGCAGTATCACAAGATACTCGCTGATGAAGCAAACGGCTTTTTCCTTCATTGTCTGCGGTATCCAGATGCAACCATTCTCAGCCACACCAAACATACCTTTCACCACACCCACGTCTGTGCCGTTGAGGTCGTTTGCCTCCACCACCAAGTCAGGGTTGCGGTTGGCGATGGTTATCTCCTTGAGGTTTGACGCAATAACCTTGGCTTCAGGATATGTTTTCCTTATCAGCTCGTTAATGTCCTGTCCTTCCTGTAGTTCCACCACTTTACCTCCAACAGTCTTGCTCATTTCCGCAAACTGTTTTAGCTTATCGTCGTACACCACGCCTTTCATGTTGTCGAACGACGGCATGTCGTAAGTTTTATTGATATTTTTCCTTATCTTCGAGAGTAATTCTTCCTTTTTCATAATTATTCTTCCGTTATTTTACTTTTCCGTTCTTCCACATCGACTGGAACGACTCTTTGGCAAACTCCGGCATTTCGCGACCTTTACCCCATGCGTTCAGCGAGTTGTATACCATGAAACGTGGGGCATGGTTGACTAACGGAGCGAATTTGAGTGCGGTGGAGTAGAGTCGTGGACGGTCGAAAATGAACTTCATTCCTTTGCTCATGAGCTTTTTCTCCTTGTTGGCACGCTGCAGTTTGTCGAGCATCTGTCTCCAGAGGTATATTTGTTCTGAAAGGTTCACCTTTGCGGGGCAGACGTTGTCGCAAGAGCAGCATAGAGAACATGCGCTCACGTTTTCAGAGTGAGTGTAGCGGTCGCGCAGCATTCCGAGGTTGATACCTATGGGACCTGGAATGAAGTAGGTGTAGGAGTAACCTCCGCTACGTCTGTATACAGGACAAGTGTTCATACACGAACCGCATCTTATGCACTTTAGCGTCTCCCAGTGGTTGCGGTCGGCAATGATATCGCTTCTTCCATTGTCAACGAGAATGATGTGCATTTCGGCGTCGGGTCGAGCTTTCCGGAAGTGAGAAGTGTATGTGGTAGTAGGCTGTCCAGTACCGCTTCGGCACAGCAGTCTTTGGAATACGGCGAGCGATTTGTAGTCGGGAATAACCTTTTCCAATCCAATGGCTGCTATGTGTAGCTTAGGCATGGATGTAGACATGTCGGCGTTACCCTCGTTGGTGCATACTACGATGTCGCCAGTAGCCGCCACTCCGAAGTTAGCGCCCGTCATTCCCGCTTGAGCTGTCATAAACTCGTTTCTCAGGCTCATTCGCGCGCAGTAAGTAAGATATGTAGGGTCATAATTGCCTTTTTCGCTTCCAAGTTCCTTCTCAAACAGTTGTCCCACCTCCTCCTGTGTGATATGTATTGCCGGCATCACGATGTGGCTTGGCTTAGAGTGCAATAGCTGAATGATGCGTTCGCCAAGGTCAGTTTCCACCACCTCGATGCCGTTTTTCTCGAGGAATGGGTTCATTTCGCATTCTTCGGTGAGCATTGACTTGCTCTTCACCATTTTCTTCACGTCGTGCTTTTGCAGAATGTCCAGCACCGTCTCGTTAAACTCCTTTGCGTCACGAGCCCAGTGGACTATTACCCCGTTTCGTTCGGCATTTTGTGCGAAGAGTTCGAGATAGTGGTCCATGTGTGTAATGGTGTGTCGTTTTATCTCGCTTGCCATCTCGCGTAGTTGTTCCCACTCGTCGAGGTTCATGGCCATGTTGTCTCTTTTGTTTCTTACCGACCAGAATGTGGCATCGTGCCATTTTGCCTTGTCGGCGTTTTTGAGGAATGTCTCTGCGGCTTTAGAATGTAATGTGCTCATAGTCCTGCTGATAGAATCTGTACTACATGAATGAATTGAATTGGTTTACCCAAGCGTTTGGCAATGCCCTGCATGTGCATGAGGCATGAGGAGTCGGGACCTGTGATGTATTCGGCACCAGTGGCTATGTGGCGTTCTAGCTTGTCGGTGCCCATTTGTACTGACACGTCAGGTTCCTCCACAGAGAACATGCCGCCAAATCCGCAACACTCGTCGGGACGTTCCGGTTCTTTCACTGTTATCCCGTCAACCATTTTCAAAAGGTCTTTAATCTTTGAGAATTTCTCCACGTTTCGTTCGCTTGGTGAAGACAGGCCTAGTTCGCGCACTCCGTGGCAGGAGTTGTGTACGCTGACCACGTGTGGAAAACGTCCTGGCAGCGACTTCGGTTTCAGCACGTCGTGAATGAATTCCACTACGTCCATGATTTTGTCTGACGCCATACATTCGTGTTTGTGTTCTCCGAGCATTCTCGGATGGTTTAGTTTTACAAAAGCAGCACAGCTGGCTGACGGTGCTACTACATAGTCGAAAGAAGAGAATTTCTCGTCGAACGAGACTGCAACCTTCTTGCCCATTTCCTCAAATCCGGCATTGGCCATAGGCTGTCCGCAGCATGTCTGGTCAAGCGGGTATTCCACTTCAACACCAAGGTTTTTGAGGAGCTTGTATGTGGCCACGCCTACCTCTGGGTAGAGTGCATCGACATAACAAGGAATAAAAAGTCCTATTTTCATGTTGTGTATATATAAATATATTGTTTTTATCTATTTGAAGTTAACTTCACCATGTGCCTCATAGGGTGTCCGCCCCATTGGTTAGTGCCTTCCACCCTGAATCCTAGTCTTGTGTAGAGGGCTTCGGCTCGTGGATTGGAAGTGTCTACGAGGAGGCCGGTGAAGGGTAATCCCATCTTCCGCGCCTTGTCCACGCTTGCCTCGATCAGTTTTGATGCTATGCCCTTCCCACGGCTTGAAGGTTCTACGGCCAAGGAGTCGAGATACAATTCGCCAGGTCCGGTTTCGTCTGGAATGTTGCTGTGGTCTATACCCCATGCCATCTTTGCAGCTTCAATAAACCTCTGTCTAAATTCATGCAGTCTTCCACCGTCATAACTTGTAAGAATTCCCACAATGTTGTCGTGACTGTCAACGGCACAAAGCGTGTTTAGGAAGCTATACTGACTGTCTTCTTGCTTTACGAGTTCGGTCATGACCTTGTGAAAGTCGCCTATGTCGTGGTCTTTGCCGCAGAACCAAAGGCAACATTCTTCAGTCATGGCAGTCATTATCAGTTTTGCCACGTGTTCTGCTTCGTCGGGTCTTGCCAAGCGAATAATAATGTTGTCGTTGTCCATGTTTAAACATTTAAGTATTCAACACTGCAAAGTTAGTGAGTTTTATTTGTTTTCGCAAGGAAAAAGACGTTAAATAATTAAAGATACTAAAATAATCTGCAAAAAATGCTATAAGATTGGATGTTTTCTTGCATTTTCAAATGAAAAGTAGTAACTTTGTATTCGCATTTATTAATTAAACGTATATAGAATATGAATTACAACAATTTTCAGTTGGATACAGCTGCCCATGACAAAGAATTGTTTCTTTCGTCAGCCTTTCCAGCATTGATGAGAAAAGTTTATGTTTGGATGACTCTTGCCCTCGTTCTTACAGGAGCAACGGCATATGGCGTGGCCACCAGTCCAGGTCTTCTCATGGCCTTGGCCACCAACAAGGTGCTATTCTTTGGTCTTGTCATAGCCGAGTTCGCCCTTGTGTTTGGAGTGAGTGGTGCCATCAATCGTTTGTCACTCACCACGGCGACCCTCATGTTCGTTGCCTATTCGGTAATTAACGGTGCCCTTCTCTCGTTCATTTTCCTTGCCTATACGATGTCATCCATCACCAGTGTTTTCTTCATCACCGCCGGCACCTTTGCCGCGATGGCCATCTTTGGCTATACCACGAAGAAAGACCTCACTTCGATAGGCCGCTTATTGTTTATGGCTCTCATAGGCATCATCATTGCCACTATCGTCAACATGTTTATTGGCAGTGAAGGTATGTCGATGATAATCAGCTACGTAGGCGTATTCGTCTTCGTTGGTCTCACCGCATATGACTCCCAGAAAATTAAGGAGATGCTCCTTTCCCAAGGAGCAGGAGGCGAGCAAGGTCAAAAACTTGCCCTTCTTGGAGCTCTTACCCTTTATCTTGATTTCATCAACCTCTTTATCTATCTTCTCCGCATTCTCGGCTCGAAGAGAGACTAATTAAATAAATAAGGTGTAATGAAAAATATCGGCTGGATTTCTGTTTTCTTGCGCAAATCACGATTTCTGAAATACATCATAGTAATAGTTGCCGGCGTGGTCATTGTAGGCTTCGTCGGCGACGCTAGCGTATGGAATCACATCCATAACAAGCAGAAGATATCGGAGCTGACGAAGGAAATAGAATACTACCAAGGCCAGTACGAGCGTGACAACACCAAGCTCCGTAGACTCGACACCGACCCGAAGGCGGTTGTAGAGATAGCACGCGAGCATTATTTCATGAAGCAGGAAGACGAAGATATCTTTGTGCTGAGTGACTATGACAAATAATCTTAAAACTAATTATGATCAAACAGCTGAACAAAGTAGAAAATGCAATTTTCATTGCCGGTGCTATTTTAATAGTTGCCGGTGTGTTGGCAAATATTTTGAATATGTCCTGGGCGCCATATCTCTTTTCTATGGGAGTGGCAGCATTTGTGCTTATGCAGTTCAAACAGTCATACGAAGGAACAAACATCTCTATCATTAGGCTAAGACAGATGCTGATATTCAGCGATGTCCTTTTCATCGCCACTGCGTTTCTGATGTTTGCCAACCAGGAAAACATGTTCGGGTTCAATGCGCTCACGTATGCCCAATACATCCACAACAATTGGGTTGTGACATTATTCTTAGCAGCTTTGCTTCAGTTGTACTCATACTTCCGAATAGACAAAGAAATTGCCAAAGAAGAAAAAAAATCATAAAATAAAGCTCGAATGTTTTAAATAGCATAAAAATATTTCGTTACTTCGGGTTTCTTTAGTACATTTGTACGTAAATTCAACGGAATGATATTTATTATGAAGAAAATTTTATACACTCTCGCCTTTATGGCACTTCTCATCTCTTGCACAGGACAGTATAACGTGCAGGGGTCGTCGTCTGTTTCGTCGCTCGATGGCAGTAAGCTTTATCTTAAGGCCATAAAGAACAACGAACTTAAAAACATAGATTCTTGTGACGTGGTTCATGGACAATTCCACTTCACGGGAACTCTCGACACTGTGCGTATGGTCAACCTTTTTATGGATGACCAAAGTATTATGCCTGTGGTATTGGAGGAAGGTGAGATAGTAATTAAAATTGACAATGCAAGTCAAAAGGTTGGCGGAACACCACTCAACGAAAAACTCTACGACTTTATTGACAAGCACAGCCAGCTCGACAATCGCATGAACGAGCTCGCACACAAACAAAGCCAAATGATGCTTGAAGGCATCGATGAAGACGAGATAAATCAAAAACTCAGTATCGAAGCAGAGAAAATAGCAAAGGAAGAAGACCAACTCGTCACATCTTTTATTATTGAGAACTTTGACAACGTGCTCGGTCCAGGTGTGTTCATGATGATCACGAGCGGATACCAATACCCAATACTCACACCGCAGATAGAGGATATCATGAGCAAGGCAACGGAGAAGTTCAAAAACGACCCCTACGTAAGCGACTATTACAAGACCGCCACTGAAAACGAGGCAAGAATGCAGGGATTGGAACCTGATGGATCACCGGCAAAACCTGTTGTTGCCGACACTACCAGAGTCAACAATCTGCCTACGGTAATCCAACAAAAAGCCGACTCAATAAAGTAAACATACTTCATTTTATAAGTAATGACCACACTGATAAAGAATGCCACCGTCGTAACCGACGGGGTAATAGAAAATATTGACGTCTTGATAAACGAAGACGTTATATGTTACATCGGTAAGGAAGCTACAGACCAACAGCCCAAGGCAACTCACGACATTAATGTAGTGGATGCCACGGGCTGTTTCCTTTTGCCTGGTGTCATCGACGACCACGTGCATTTCCGCCAGCCCGGACTGACACAAAAAGCAGACATCGCGACAGAGTCGAGAGCTGCTGCCGCAGGAGGAGTCACCACATATTTTGACATGCCAAACACAGTGCCTCAAACCACCTCAGTGGATGCGCTGATGCAGAAGTTCGACATAGCAAGGCGTGAAAGCGTAGTGAACTATTCTTTCTTCTTTGGAGCCACTAATGACAATATCGCCCAGTTTTCAAGCCTTGACCCACACATAGTGCCAGGAATAAAACTCTTTATGGGCTCATCGACAGGCAATATGCTTGTGGACAAGAAACAAACCCTCGACCAAATATTCGCCACAGCCAACATGCCCATAATGACACATTGTGAAGACACTGCCATAATCAATGCCAACATGGCAGAAGCAAAACGACTTTATGGCAACGATCCTGACGTGACACACCATCCTGAGATACGTAGCCGCGAGGCTTGCGTGGAATGTTCAAAGGTTGCAGTGGATATGGCACGCCGGCACGGCACACAGCTGCATTTGGCACACATCTCCACTCGAGAGGAACTGAATCTGTTGCGGCCGGACGACAAAAATATCACAACCGAAGCTGTGATAGGACATCTGATGTTTAATGACCGCGACTATGCCCGGATCGGCACTCTCATAAAGGTGAACCCGTCTATAAAGACAGCCGAAGACCAGGCCGAGCTGCGTAAGGCGCTTGCCGATGGCAGAATTAGCGTTGTGGCCACCGACCATGCGCCTCACCTGCTATCCGACAAACTAGGAGGTGCTGCCAAAGCCGCCTCTGGCATGCCCTCGATACAATACTCATTGCTCTCTATGCTCGAACTCCTCGACCAAGGTGTGATAAGCATGGAACGACTTGTGGAACTCATGTGTCACAATCCGGCAAAGATATTCAACGTGTCAAAACGCGGCTTCATAAGAAAAGGATACAAGGCCGATCTTGTGATGGTGCGTAAGGTGGAGCCATGGACAGTGAGAGCCGACAATGTAATGAGCAAATGCGGATGGACACCATTCGAGGGACACACCTTCTCGTGGAGAGTAGAGCGCACTTTCTGCAACGGAAAAACAGTATTTGCCAACGGTCATATCGTAGACACCAATGCGGCGGAAGCCGTGAGATTCAGGGAGTAATAGTTAAGGCAAATGAACAGACAACGCCTCACATACCGCATCAGCGAAGTACTGCCATACATAAATTGGGCATATTTCTATCATGCATGGCAAGTGAAAGACCACGACGAGCAACAGCGGCTTCGGCACCAGGCAGTGCAAAGGATGAGAGACCTCGAATCCGACCACCACACCTACGCCCTCTTTGCCATTGGCGACGCAAACAGCGATGGTGACGACATCCTTTTCTCCGGACATCGCCTGCCCATGTTGCGCCAGCAGAAACCACAGGGCGACACTGCCCCATGCCTCTGTCTCGCCGACTTCATTCGTCCCATTCAACAAGGCATTGCAGATACCATGGGGATTTTTGTCACATCAGTAGATATACGCCTTGAGACAGAATATGCCTCTGACGACTTCGAACGTATGATGATGCAGCTCATAGCCGACCGCCTTGCAGAGGCCACGGCAGAGAAAATGCACGAGGAGGTGCGCCGAACCTACTGGGGTTATGCTCCCTGCGAGCAACTTACCATCGAAGAGTTGCATGTGGAGAAATTCCAAGGCATACGCCCCGCCGTGGGCTATCCCTCTCTGCCCGACGCCAGCCTAAACTTTGTGCTCGACAACATACTTCACTTCGCAGACATAGGAGTGAGGCTCACACAAAACGGGGCAATGAAACCGCATGCCTCCGTAAGCGGACTGATGATGGCCCATCCACAAGCCCGCTATTTCAGTATTGGAGCCATAGGCCAAGACCAACTCGCCGACTACGCGCTCCGACGGGGAGTGCCTATGGAAATAATGAAAAAGTTTCTTAATCCGATAACGAGAGAGACATGATAACAAAAATATTCATACCGATATTATTGGCAATAATACTGTCAGACACTTGGCTTTTCAGACGATATGTAATAAGCAAGGCCGACAAAAAGGTGAGAAAGGTAAGGTGTGTATTGCTACTGCTGCCATCGCTGCTGATGATTGTCGCAACGGTGGCTCTTGTCATGTCGAAAGACTTTGCGCCGCGCGACTTCTCGTTGATGAATACTTATCTCTTTCTGCTTGCTACAATCGTGGTGCCAAAGGCTATATATGCGCTGTGTACATTCCTCGGTCATATCACAAGCCGCACCATTAGGACTGTGACTAAAAGAACACATCATAAGCCGCGCAATTACGGACGAATAGTCGGCTTCATTTTGGTTGCCGCTATTTGGTATGTTGCAGTATATGGTTGTACGACAGGCTTTTCACAGGTAAAAGTGCGACACGTAGAATATCGGTCGGCGCTGCTGCCTGCATCTTTCGATGGCTACCGTATAGTACATTTCTCAGACGCACATGTGGGAACCTACGATGCCTTACGCCAGCACCTGCTGCAACAGTTTGCTGACAGTATCAACGCCCAGCGTGCTGATGCCATCGTCTTTACCGGCGACCTGCAGAACCGCGAGCCCCAAGAGATATATCCTCATCTTAAGACTCTATCGTCTCTAAAGGCCGTAGACGGAGTGTACTCTGTGCTAGGCAATCACGACTACTCAAACTATATCAATGCCGACCCCTCCACCCGTTTGGCTAACGAGCGTGAGACCATGAGTCTTGAGAAGCAGATGGGCTGGCGACTGTTAGTTAACGAACACCATTCCGTATGCCGCGCCAACGACTCCATCGTAATTGCCGGAATGGCCAACGACGGCGACGGCGTTCATTTTCCCCAGAATGGCAATGTATCCGCCACGCTGAAAGGTGTAGACAGTAAGGCTTTCGTTGTCATGCTGCAGCACGATCCTACGGCATGGCGACGCAAGATACTTCCACAGAGCAATGCCCAGCTGACACTCAGCGGTCATACACATGCCATGCAGTTCTCCATCTTTGGCTGGAGTCCCGTACAGCTAATCTACAGAGAGTGGGGCGGCATGTTCTACGAAGGCAGCCGTGCCATCAACGTCTCCACAGGCATGGGAGGATTCATCCCTTTCCGGTTTGGAGTGCCAGGAGAGATAGTGGTGATAACGCTTAGGAAATCCAATAAAAAAATATAATATGAAATACATCTATTACATCTACCAGTTGTTGGTGGCAGTGCCGGTAATTATAGTCGCCACCATCCTTACAACACTCGTCATTACCATAGGATGCACTCTTGGTAACGGACATTTTTGGGGATATTATCCCGGACACGTCTGGGGATGGATTATCACACGTATATTTCTTCTGCCGGTGAAGGTGGAGGGAAAGGAGAATTTGGAAAAAGGACATTCTTACGTGTTTGTTGCAAACCATCAGGGTGCGTTCGACATATTTCTCATCTACGGTTTCCTCTGCCGCAACTTTAAATGGATGATGAAATGGCAATTGAAAAAAATTCCATTCGTGGGATACGCATGCAAAAAGTCACATCAGATATTCGTGGACAAACGCGGACCAAGCAAGGTGAAGGAAACTTACGACACGGCAAGGAAAACACTGTCGAGCGGAATGAGCGTCGTGGTCTTTCCGGAAGGCTCACGGTCGTTTACAGGACATATGGGCGTGTTTAAGAAAGGTGCGTTCATGCTCGCCGACGAATTGCAGCTGCCGGTAGTGCCCATTACCATCAATGGTTCGTTCAACATCATGCCACGTACAAGAGACTGGCACTTTGCAAACTGGCATCCGCTCTCGCTCACTATTCACCAGCCCATTTATCCAGTGGATAAGGGACCGCGAAATATACAAGCCATCATGCACCAGAGCTACGACTCCGTGATGAGCTCTCTCGTGCCTGAATATCAGGGATATGTTGAAAATCCGGATCAGTAAGTTATGAGTTTGGTGGAAATTACCTCGCTCGACCAGCAAGGCATAGAAGTATATCATTCTCTCACCGAAGTCCAGCTGCGGCAGTCGCAGATGGCTGACGGTGGTGTGTTTATCGTTGAGAGTCCGAAGGTTATAAAGGTTGCCCTTGACAGCGGCTATCAGCCTTTATCGCTGCTTTGCGAGCGACGTCATATCAATGGCGATGCCGCCGGCATCATCTCGCGTTGTGGTGATATCCCAATCTACACCGGCGACCGTCACCTTCTTGCCTCGATCACTGGGTATACTCTCACCCGTGGTGTGCTCTGTGCTATGCGTCGCCCTCATCTTCCCACTGTCGACAATGTTTGCCGCAATGCTTGTAGGGTCGTGGTGATCGACGCTGTATGCGACACCACAAATATTGGTGCCATTTTCCGTTCGGCGGCTGCACTCGGCATCGATGGCGTGCTGCTCACCCGCGACTCATGCGACCCGCTCAACCGTCGAGCCGTAAGGGTGTCGATGGGAAGTGTGTTTCTTGTGCCTTGGACATGGCTTGACGAGCCGGTGCAGAGCCTTTCCAAATACGGCTTCAAGACTGCCGCCATGGCGTTAAGCGACAATTCCATTCCACTTGATTATCCGGAACTGAAGACAATAGAGCGTTTGGCTGTCATAATGGGGACAGAAGGCGACGGACTGCCCGCCCACGTGATAAATTCCGCCGATTACGTGGTGCGCATCCCCATGTCCCATTCCGTAGATTCTCTAAATGTAGCCGCCGCTGCCGCAGTCACTTTCTGGGAATTGAGGAAATTATAAGTTGAATGTTGAATTTACTCTTTCAGTAACTTTTCGAGGAAATCGTCAAGGTCTTTGTCTAGATCCTTCATAAGTTCCGGGTCGATAATCACCGTGTCGTCATCTACCAAAAATAACTCAGCCACGTTTTCCTTTTCCTCGTCTTCAAGCACGAAAGAGTAGGGTTTAAGTATCGACAACTTCTCTATCTGCTTTTTCTTGCGGTCAATACATTTACGGATGACTCCAGTAATTTTCTCATAAAAATTTTCATCCTGATTGTTTATCCACTGCTCAATCACAGTACGTGTTATCTCCTTGTCGTCGTCGTCAAATGCCACGAGTTCGCCAGTCTCCTGATTGGCACGGAGATGGATGTCGGTGAGAATGGTAGGCTCGACGTTAGTCGGAAACTTGTCGATAATCTTACTGATAGTACGCTCTACCTGTTGAAATGTCTGATCTGTTGTTTTCATTGCCGATGTTTTTTGCGATTATGCTGCAAAAGTAGTAAAAAAATATGTTATTGCAAACGATTACGAATGTTTTTTGCAAAAAACACCCTATTTTGTTGGTCAGTTCGAAAGATAGTAGTATTTTTGCATCACGAAAACAGTCAAAGAAGACAAAAACGCCATCACTTAACAAATGGATGACAAGATAAAACATAATGGAATAGTGGAAAACATAGGTCAGGGAATCGTAAGAGTGCGCATTCTTCAGACCTCGGCATGCGCCCATTGCAAGGTGGCCTCACATTGCAATGCTGCGGAGGCTAAAGAGAAGATAATCGACGTAAGGTGCGAAAAGGATAGCAATAGATATGAAGTGGGACAGAAGGTGACAATAGCTACCTCCAGCTCGGCCGTGGGGCGTGCGATGACCGTAGGTTTTGTACTGCCTTTCATAGTGATGGTTGCATCACTGCTGTTGGTTCTCACCTTCACCGGCAATGAGCAGCTTGCCGCCCTCATGGCGGTTTTGGCCCTCATTCCTTATTATCTCTTAGTATACTTGTTGCGCCGACAACTATCCAAAGGAGTGGTTTTCACTATTGAAGACTCAAATGAAAATTATTAATAAAACATATCAAAAGTAATATGAATTTTATCGTTATCGCAGTTATTGTACTTGGAGCCATTGGCCTGGTGGCGGCAGCCGTACTCTACCTCTGCTCCAAAAAGTTTGCTGTGAAGGAAGACCCGCGCATTGCGCAGGTGGCGGCATTGTTGCCGCAAGCCAATTGTGGCGGATGCGGATTTCCAGGATGCTCTGGACTCGCTGATGCTCTCGTGAAAGGCGCCGACGCCGGAAACCTCGAAGGACTTAGTTGTCCAGTGGGTGGACATGACGTCATGGACAAAGTGTCTGACCTGCTTGGCATGGCTATTGCCAACACAGAGGCAAAGATTGCCGTGGTGAGATGTAACGGCACGTGTGAAAACCGTCCGAAGACTGCTGAGTATTCAGGACTTCGTACCTGTGCCGCCATGCACTCTTGTGGTGCCGGTGAGTCGGCATGCGGATTCGGATGCCTTGGATGCGGCGACTGCATCGCTGTCTGCTCGCTCGACGCCATCCACATCAATCCCGAAACCGGCATCGCCGAGGTCGACGAGGACAAGTGTGGAGGTTGCGGTGCCTGCTCAAGGGTTTGTCCGCGTCACGTCATCGAAATCAGGAAGAAAGGACCTAAGGGACGACGCGTGTATGTCAGCTGCGTCAACCAAGACAAGGGACCTGCCGCCAAGGCAGCATGCAGCGTGGCATGTATTGGCTGTGGAAAGTGTGAGAAAGAGTGTCCGTTTGGAGCCATCACCATGAACGGCAGTCTTGCATACATCGACAACGAAAAGTGTCGAGTATGCCGCAAGTGTGAGAAAGTGTGTCCGCAGAAGGCCATCGTGGCAGTGAACTTCCCGGCGCCGAAACCGAAACCCGAAAACCAAAACAACAGCAATGAAGATAAGAACATTTAGAATAGGCGGTATACATCCGGAGGAGAACAAACTCTCGGCAGAAGTGGCCACAGTGGTGGCACCACTGCCCAAACAGGCCGTCTTCCCATTGTCGCAGCATATAGGAGCACCGGCAAAACCTGTAGTGAAGCGTGGTGACAAGGTGAAGGTGGGAACACTCATAGCCGAGGCGGGAGGATTTGTCTCTGCTCCCATCTATTCATCCGTGTCTGGAACAGTAGCAAAGATTGACACTGCATTCGACGCCACCGGATACCGCAAACCCGTAATTATTATTAATGTAGAGGGCGACGAGTGGGAGGACACCATCGACCGCAGCAAGACGCTTGAAACCCTTAAGGAACATCCTGAGCTCACTCCCGAGGAAATAGTGGAGCGGATAAAGGTGGCTGGTGTCACAGGTATGGGTGGCGCCGGATTCCCTACATTCATAAAACTCTGTCCGCCACCGGGAGCAAAGGCTGAGTGTGTGATTATCAACGCAGTGGAGTGTGAACCTTATATCACCTCCGACTATCGCTTGATGATGGAACATGCCGACGAGATACTCGTGGGACTCAACCTCCTGATGAAGGCCGCAAAGGTGGAAAAAGGATATATCGGCATTGAGACCAACAAGCCGGAGGCCATACGCCTGCTGAGCGAAAAGACCGCCTCTGACCCACGCATAGAAGTGGTGCCGCTGAAGCAACGCTATCCGCAGGGAGGCGAGAAGCAACTCGTGGATGCTGTAATCCGCCGACAGGTGCCCGCACCGCCAGCCATTCCAGTAAATGTTGGCGCCATAGTGCAGAACGTGGGAACGGCATTCGCGGTCTACGAGGCTGTGATGAAGCGTAAGCCCTTGTTTGAGCGTTACACCACCGTAACAGGTAAAAAACTGAAGAGCCCGGGCAACTTCCTCGTGCGCATGGGCACACCGATGAAAGACCTCATCGAACTCTGTGGCGGCATGCCCGAAGGCGACAACAAGCTGCTCGCTGGTGGACCGATGATGGGCAAGGCCCTCACCACCGACGAAGTGCCAGTATGCAAGGGAACCAACAGTGTGACCATCATCAGCGGCGACGAGGCCCGACGCAAGCCTGCCGACCCTTGCATCCGCTGCGGAAAGTGTGTCAACGTATGCCCAATGGGTCTCGAGCCTTATCTCCTCGCCACTTGTTCCGCCAAGAAGATGTGGGAAAAGGTGGAGGCAGAGGACATCACATCGTGCATAGAGTGCGGCTCGTGCCAGTTCACATGTCCGTCACACCGTCCGATACTCGACAATATACGCTTCGGAAAGCAGACCGTAATGGGAATCATACGTGCCAGAGCTGCGAAAAAATAGTTTCAAATACCGTAATTTCAAGTTCATAAATGAAAAAAATGATAGTTTCATTGTCGCCACATGCCCATGGCACCGACTCTGTGGAGCGCAACATGTATGGAGTGGTCATAGCACTTCTTCCCGCACTGCTCGTGTCGTTCTTCTACTTCGGCATCGGCTCGGCAATAGTTTGTGCCACCAGCGTGGCAGCCTGCGTCTTCTTTGAGTGGGCTATAAACAAATATCTTATGAAAAACAGCCGTACTACCGTTTGTGACGGCTCGGCTATGGTAACTGGCCTTCTTCTCGGCTTCAATCTTCCATCCAATCTCCCTGTTTGGATTATCATACTCGGAGCCCTTGTGGCAGTGGGTATCGGCAAGATGACCTTTGGCGGATTGGGCAGTAACCTCTTCAATCCCGCACTCGTGGGACGTTGTTTTCTCTTGGTCAGCTTCCCCGCCCAGATGACCTCATGGCCACAGGCCGGACAGCTCACCTCGTATCTCGACGCCGAGACAGGAGCCACACCTCTGTCGGTCATGAAGTGGGCTATAAAGAGCGGCGACCCTTCAGTGCTCCAGCAGCTGCCCGACTCATGGCATCTCTTCATCGGACATACCGTCGAAGGAGCTGGCTCGCTTGGTGAGGTTTGCGCCTTGGCGCTGCTTCTTGGACTCGCCTTCATGCTTTGGCGCAAGATCATTACATGGCACACTCCGGTGAGCATCATCCTTACCGTCTTTGTGCTCAGCGGACTGCTCCACCTTTCCAGTCCAGTATATGCCGACCCGTTTGCCGTCATCTTCAGTGGAGGCTTGATGCTTGGAGCCATCTTCATGGCCACCGACTACGTCACCTCTCCAATGTGCAGCCGCGGACAGTTGGTATACGGAGTGGGCATCGGTGTGCTTACAGTGGTGATACGTAACTGGGGCGCATATCCTGAGGGAATGTCGTTCGCCATACTTATCATGAACGCCTTCACACCGCTCATCAACACATACATCAAACCAAAACGTTTCGGGGAGGTAGTAAAGAAATGAAAAAGCTGGAATCTACATTAGTGAATATGGTGGCGGTGCTCGTAGGAGTGGCCATCATTACAGGAGCGCTTCTCGCATGGGTTAACCACGTGACCGAAGCCCCCATAAAGGCACAGGACGAGATAGCTCTCGCCAACGGTATCAAGGAGGTGATGGGAACCGACAACCTCAAGGTCACTGCCGACGACGAACTGAAGCAGACCTTCGACGGCAAGGAGCTGACCTTCGTGGTACACAAGACCGCCACAGCCGACGGCAAGTTCCTTGGAGCCGCCGTGGAAAGTACCACGTTAGGCTTTGGAGGCGACCTGAAAGTGCTCGTGGGATTCGACGCAGAAGGAAAGGTGCTCGGCTACACAATACTGCAGGCAGCTGAGACACCGGGACTCGGTGCAAAGGCCGACAAGTGGTTCCAAAAAGACGGAAAAGGCTCTATTGTGGGCAAGACACCATCGACACCGCTTGCCGTAAACAAGGACGGTGGCGACATAGACGCCATCACAGCCTCCACCATCACCTCCCGCGCCTTCCTCAAGGCTGTCAACCAGGCTTATCAGGTGTATGCCGGACAGGACAAAGCCCAAGACACCGACGCTTCCTCAGGCGCAAGTCAGCAGGCAAGTAAAGGAAATTAGGGCAAATGTGAAACTTAAAATATTTCGATATTATGTTAAAGATACTTTTAAATGGCATCATCAAGGAGAACCCGACGTTTGTGCTTCTCCTCGGAATGTGCCCTACGCTTGCCACCACCACCTCGGCGATGAACGGCCTGTCGATGGGGCTTGCCACGATGTTTGTGCTCATCTGCTCCAACATCGTAATATCAATGATAAAGAACCTCACGCCTGACAAGGTGCGTATACCGGTTTTTGTAGTGGTCATCGCATCGTTTGTAACCATCTTGCAGATGTGTCTGAAGGCATATCTGCCCGAAATCAACAAGTCGCTCGGTCTCTTCATCCCGCTCATCGTGGTCAACTGCATCATCCTCGGACGTGCAGAGGCCTTTGCTTGCAAGAACGGTCCTGTGGCAAGCCTGTTCGACGGCATCGGCATCGGACTCGGCTTCACCCTCGGCCTCACTTTGCTTGGCACCGTGCGTGAGCTGTTCGGTGCAGGCTCAGTGTTCGGCATCACCCTTTTGCCCGAGACCTACAACGTGCTGTTGTTCATCCTGCCTCCGGGAGCTTTTATCTCCCTTGGCTATCTCATCGCAATCATCAACAAACTAAAGAAGGCATAGAGTTATGGAATATATACTGATATTCATCTCCGCGATATTCGTCAATAATATCGTACTGTCGCAGTTCCTCGGCATCTGTCCGTTCCTCGGCGTATCGAAAAAGGTAAACACCGCGCTTGGCATGAGTGCAGCCGTGGCTTTTGTCATGACACTTGCCACCATAGTCACCTATCTCATTCAGAAGTCAGTGCTCGACCCCTTCGGCCTGCAGTATCTTCAGACCATCGCCTTCATCCTCGTCATCGCCGCCCTTGTGCAGATGGTGGAGATAGTAATGAAAAAGGTGTCGCCAGCACTCTATCAGGCTCTCGGCATCTTCCTGCCTCTTATCACCACCAACTGTGCTGTGCTTGGCGTGGCGATATTGGTAATACAGAAAGACTTCACACTTTTGGAAAGCGTGGTATACGCCTTCTCCACTGCCATAGGCTTCGGACTTGCTCTCACCGTCTTTGCCGGACTACGCGAGCAACTCGAACTTGCCAACGTGCCAAAAGGCATGCAGGGCGTTGCCATCACCATGATTACAGCAGGACTTCTAAGCCTCGCATTCATGGGCTTCTCAGGTGTAGATGGCGGTTTGAAAGTGGTGTTTGGGATAGAGTAATGAGAACTTAATGTTTAAAAATAGTAAAAAAGGTGGCGTCAGATGAAAATCTACGTCACTTTTTTGTCATATATCAAAAAATATTGCTATCTTTGCCCCGCTATTCATTAATTAAATAACGTAATACAGATTTATGAAACAGACAATATTGGTAACTGGAGGTACCGGCTTTATCGGATCTCATACCACAGTAGAACTGATAAATGCCGGATACAAGGTTGTTATCGTCGACAACTTGTCAAATTCCCAGGCAAACGTGGTCGATGGGATTGAGAAAATAACAGGAGTGCGCCCTGCATTCGAAGAAGTGGATTGCTGCGACCTCGAGGGCATGGACAAGGTGTTTGCAAAATATCCCGACATCGAAGGTATCATACATTTCGCTGCAAGCAAGGCCGTAGGCGAGAGCGTGGAAAAACCGCTGCTATACTATCGCAACAACTTCGTAAGCCTTATAAACCTGCTCGAACTCATGCCAAAGTATGACGTCAAGGGCATCATCTTCTCTTCAAGCTGCACCGTTTACGGACAGCCAGACCCGGAAAACCTGCCTGTGACCGAAGACGCCCCGATAAAGCCTGCTGAAAGTCCTTATGGAAATACAAAACAGGTGAATGAGGAAATCATTCGCGACACCATCAATAGCGGATCGCCCATAAAAGCCATCCTGCTCAGATATTTCAACCCGATAGGTTCGCATCCTACAGCCATCATCGGTGAGATGCCCAACGGAGTGCCTATGAACCTCATACCTTATGTGACACAGACCGCAATGGGCATTCGTGAGCAACTGAAGGTGTTCGGCAACGATTATGACACACCTGACGGAACATGCATACGCGACTACATCTACGTGGTTGACCTTGCGAAGGCTCATGTGAAGGCAATGACACGAGTGCTCGACACCGATAGCGACAAGCTCGAAGTGTTCAACATTGGAACAGGAAAGGGTGTAAGCACAAAGGAGATTGTGGATGCGTTTGAGAAAGCAACCGGTGTGAAGCTCAATTGGACATTCGCCCCTCGTCGTCCGGGAGACATCGAGAAGGTGTGGGCTAATCCCGACAAGGCAAACAACGTGTTGGGGTGGAAGGCCGAGACAAGTCTCGAAGACACACTGAAGTCTGCATGGAATTGGCAAAAGAAACTGCGTGAGGAAGGGATTCAGTAATATCTCTTCACCGCAAATATTTTTAGTATGATAGATTTTTTTCTGGATTTTCCAGATTTATTTTGTGTTTGTGTTGTGGTTATCCCTCGATGTGAATCGGGGGATAATTTTTGATTTCTTGTTTTTTCCGATGAAAATGTATGCCATAGTCGATTGCGACAACTGTTATGTGTCGTGCGAAAGAGTGTTCAGACCTGACCTCGAGGGCAGGCCTGTGGTCGTCTTGTCAAACAACGACGGATGCGTCGTCGCACGTTCCAACGAAGCAAAAGCTATGGGAGTGAAAGCCGGCACGCCATTCTTCCAGCTCGAACAAATGTTTCCGGGAAAAAAGATTGCTGTCTTCTCCTCAAACTATGAGCTATACGGAGAACTGACCGGCAGGGTTGTGAATATCATAAGAAACGAGTCGCCTGCCTTGTTCCGCTACAGCATCGACGAGTGTTTCGTGTATCTCGACTCCGAACTCGACTACAAGAAGTGGGGTGAGGAACTGCATAAAAAGATTAGGAAATGGACAGGAATGCCCGTGAGCATCGGCATCGCTCCAACGAAGACACTTGCCAAGGTGGCAAGTCACTTTGCGAAAAAATATTCAGGATATAATCATTGTTGCGTGATAGACACGGACGAGAAACGACAGAAGGCGCTGAAACTCTTTCCCGTCGACGATGTCTGGGGAGTGGGACGGCGTTATGCCGCCAAACTCACAGCCTACGGAGTGAAAACGGCTTTCGACTTCGCCTGTCGCCATAGCGACTGGGTGAGGGTGACATTCAACAATATCGTCATCCACCGCACTTGGCAGGAACTCAATGGCGTGGACTGCGTGCCCAACGAAGAGATGGCGAAGAAAAAGAGCATCTGCACAAGCCGCAGTTTCAACGGTATGATAAGCGACTACACCACATTGCGCACCCACGTAAGCAACTATGCCGCCCGATGTGCCGAGAAGCTGCGCTCGCAAGACACGGTATGCTCTGTGGTGGGAGTGTTTATCAACACCAACGCCTTTCGCGAAGACCTGGCTCAATACTGGAACTATCTCGACCGCCGCCTCATCACCCCTTCCAATTCGTCTGTAACCATTGTCAAGGCCGCCGAGCAGCTGCTTCGCGACATCTACCGTCACGGCTACCAGTATAAGAAGGCGGGAGTGATAGTGATGGGCATAGGCAATCCATATCCTATGGAGCACGACCTGTTTGACATCACTGCCGAGCAGTTTCAGAAGATGAAAAGGCTCGACGCTGTGATCGACCGTATCAACCGTGCCAACGGCAGTGAGACCGTTGTGCTGGGTTCTCAGCAATACACCCGGCCCAACGGTGAAGGCAAGGCAGAGGTGTTTGCCAACGCCATTCGCCACGACTTCCGCAGTCCGAATCCCACCACGAGGTGGAGTGAAATCATCAGGCTTGTTTAATATACACCGAGAACCGGCTTCCCTTTCCAAGTTGCGACTTCACTTTTATCTCGCCATTTAGCCGCGCCACTATCACTTTGCAGATGGAAAGGCCAAGACCGGTGCCTTGTTTAAACTCGTTTTTCTTGTAGAAACGTGAGAACACCATCTTGCGGTCTTCTTCCGACAGTCCGATGCCAGTGTCCTCAACGTATAGTTCCACCTTGCCTGTCTCGTGGATGGTGTTCCATCCGAGTGTGACGGAACCTTCGGGAGTGAACTTCCCGGCATTGGTCAGGAAGTTGCCGATGACCTGACGCAGACGGCTCTCGTCGACGCTTATCTCCACGTCGTCAGACTTTACATAATTGAAAGCCAGGTGTTTTGGCATCTGTACGGAGTGGGTGGCGTATATCTTGTCCATCACCTCACTCACCTTGTAATTTTTTATCACAAAATCCATCTGACCAGACTCTGCACGCGATAGGTCGAGAATGTCGTTGATGAGCTTCAGCAGCAGCTCGTTGTTGGTGTGGATGGTATCGATAAACAGTTTTTTGTCTTCATCCGTAAACTCATTGCCCGGCATGGCGAGCAGGTCTGAGAAACCAACTATGGCGTTGAGCGGTGTGCGTATTTCGTGGCTCATGTTTGCTAGGAACGACTCTTTTAGCGTGGCCTCTTCGGCCAATTTCCGTGCTTCCTGAAGTTCTCGCTCTCGCTGCTTGATGTTGTCGATGTTCATCAGCAGTCCGTATGACTTTTGGAATACACCCTGACTGTTGACAATACCCTTGCCTCTAACCTGATACCAGTGGTAGGTACCGTCGCCAGTGAAGTCGGCTTCAATGTCGGTGGTCCATGGCTCTCCTTGGTTTATGTGTTCCACGAGCTCCTCGTAATACGGGCGTGTCTCTGGGGTCATCATGTCGAGGTATTGCCGTAGGGTTATCACCTGCGGTTCCTTGCCATGATTTCGCCAGAACGTGTCCTTGAAGAACATCATGTTTTCGCTTGAGCGTTCCCATGCGTAAGAGCTACTGTTCTGCACTGCCAAGTTATAGAGGTCGTTTTCCTGCCTTACCTGATTTTGCGCCTCCTTTTTCTGTCTGCGTTCTTTTCGTAGCAACCTTATGTAGTACACCATGAAACCTATGGCTGTAGCCACTCCCAAGACCAACAGGGTCCAGAACAACAGTTCGTGTCGTTCTTTCCACGAAACGTTTACGAGTGTATATCCTTTGTCTTCCAGTGTCTTCAGGTCCATTCCGAAGTTGTCTGCCACGTTCCAGTCCACATATACTGCTTTTCTCGATGGAGCGATTTTGATGTTTTCAGGCAGCTCTCCGTTTACTATTCGTCTGATGCATGTTGCTATGCCTTCTGAAATGTCGTCGACAGAAGAGAAATAGCCGCCGATGGTGTTGAAAGCTCCCTTGCCGAAGCCCATGCAGGTGGCGGTGATCATGGGATAGGCATTTCCGAAACGAATCATTTGCATTGAGGCGGCGTCATGTTTCAGCTGAATATAGGTGAGAGGTGAATATTTTCTGAGAAGCAAGACGAGGTTTTGGCCCGTTTTCTTATTCATTGGTTCCGTCACCTTTGTGTTGACGGCAATGTTTCGTAGTGAAAGGGAACTGATGGAGTACATGCCCTTGTAAAAGGTCACGAGGTCGTGTATGCTTTCGTGCCAGTCAAGATTGTTGATAATCAGTTTGTTGTCAGCGAGTTGCTCGTTGATGTTGGCACGGGTCTTACGGTCGAGGAAGGTTTCGTCCATTATGGTGAACGTATGGCTCACGCCAGTCAGTTCCTTGGAGATATAGATGTTTTGCTCAACGTCGGGTGTGTCAGTCACTCCAGTAACATTTTTGTGGCTTTCCAGCTGTTTGGCGTTAGGGTATTGCACTCCTGCAAATACAAAAGGCAGTGTGTTCACCTGTGTTATGTCGTTGCAGAGGGTGGAGTAGGTGGCTTGGTCGCCAATGGTAACGATGATGTCGATTTTCCTTTTTGCATCTTCTTCCGCAACAATCTTTCCCGCCTGCACTATTTCGTCTTCAGGGTTCCAGTGTTCGCAATCGAGGTATCTGAATGTGACGTCGGCATACACCTTATTGTCTTCCAGGTGGTTGAGTATGGCTTTGGGGTAGTCGGTGAAGTTGTATCGTCGTACGCTTTCCGAGAACATCACGAGGATGTGTTTCCTTGGTTGTGAGGAGACCCAAAAAGAATATCCTGCGGCAATGATAGTTGTCACAGCCACAAACCCCAATATCCACCCTATGTTTTTCTTTTTGTTCATACTTTTTCCTTTCAATTACTTATGTGATAATTCTCTATGTATAAGGGTTTTATTTAAACCACAGAGTTAAAGAGAAAAAGAGATTTGTGGTTTTATAGAGTAGGTCGCAAGCGACAGAGGACACAGAGTTTCAATGCGACAAACATGATGCGCAGCTCTCTATGAGCTCTAAATGCCTTGGCATTCACCCTCTTTCATTAGTATAAATACTCTATATCTCTTAATCTCTGTGGTTTAAAATAACTTCCGAAAGTTGAGTTAATTATAACTCCCCGTAAATTTCAGAAATACCGAGAATCGGCTTCCCTTTCCAAGTTGCGACTTCACTTTCATGTCTCCTCCATGCCTTATGGCTATGGCCATGCAGATAGCCAGACCAAGGCCTGTGCCCTGCTGGAATTTGTCTTTCTTGTAGAAGCGGTTGAACACCATCCTCTGTTCCTCGTCGGAGAGACCATTGCCAGTGTCTTCCACGAAGAAGTCCACCCTCCGGCTGTCGTCGGTCAACTCCCAGCCAATGGTGATGGAGCCCTGTTCGGTGAACTTGACAGCATTTGACATGAGGTTGTCGAACACTAGCATGAGCTGGTTTATATCGACATCCACCATAGCGTCAGTGTTGCCTTCGGGCTGCTCAATGCGGAACTCGATGCAGGATGGTATCGTAGGCTTGTATTTCTCGTATGCCTTCGATATTATCTCCCTTACGCTGTAAGACTTTATCACGAAAGGCATCTCGCCCGACTCCACTCTCGACAGGTCGATGATGTCGTTGATGAGTTTCAGCAGCAGTTCGTTGTTGGTGTTGATGGTCTCAATGAAAAGAGCCTTCTCCTCAGGAGCAAAGTCGGCGTCGGGCTGGGCGAGCAGCTGGGAGAAACCAACTATGGCGTTGAGCGGGGTTCTGATTTCGTGGCTCATGTTTGCGAGGAACGACTCCTTCAGCGTGGCCTCCTCAGCCAGTCGTCGAGCCTCCACGAGCTGGAACTCCTTCAGTTTGTATTCGTCCACCTTTAGCAGCATGCCGTATGATCGCACGTAGTTGTTGTTTTTGTCAAACACGCCTTTTCCGCGTATCTGATACCAGTGCCACTCACCGTTTTGGTAGAAGTCGGCCTTCACCTCTCCCTTATATGTGTCTCCATTGTTCACCTTCTCCACACCTTTGAGGTATACGGTGCGGTAGTCAGGGTGTATCATTTCCATAAACTCGTCCATGTCGCATACGTGCGGTTCGTGGCCATAGTGGAGCCAGAAGGTGTCGCTGAGATAGATGGCGGTGCCGTAACGTTCCCATGCAAACGCCTGGCTGTTTTCGATGGCCATGTTGAAGAGCATGTTTTCACGTTCCACACGTCTGAGAGCCTTGTGCTTCTGTTTTCTTTCCTTCAGGTAGAGTCTGAAGAGCAGTACAATGACTATCAAGCCGAGGATTATCGACCCATAGATGAGCGTGAGGTAAAGCCTGTGGTGCATCTCCTTCCACGAGAGGTTTACCACGTTGAATCCTACAGGAAGGTTGTCTTTTGTGTATCCGTGTTTCTTTGCCACGTTCCAGTCTATCCAGTATTCCTGCTTCGTAGGTCTTATGGTGAAGTCCTGCGGTTTTGCGCCATGCAGTATTTTTGCGGCTCTTTCCGCCACGTCGGCAGCAATGGACTCCGCTCCGGCGAAATAGCCTGCAATGAACTTGCTTTCGGGAGCGCCGAAGTCGAGCCATGTGGCAGAGAGCATGGGTTTCTTGCTGCTCATGTTCACCATCATTATCGACTCCGAGTCGTATTTCATCTGCATGTATGTCATTTTCGAGAATCGGCTCATGGCGAGCATCAGGTTTTCGTTGCCGAGCGAGTCCTGCTTTTCACTCATTGCAGTGTTTTTGTCGAGGTTATAGAGTGAGAAGGGAGTAATGGAGAACTGTCCTTCCGGCAGGTTTAGAATCTCAAATAGCGTGTGTTCCCATCCAATGTTGTCGGTTATCTCCGGGTGATCGGCTATCTGCATCTTTATTCGTTTTTTCAGCTGCTTGTCGAGATAGTGTTCGGAGAGCAGTGTGTTTACGGCATAAATGCCGCACATCTTTTGGGCGAGGTAGATATTCTTTACGGCGTTGAGACTGTCGGTGAAGCCCGTGAGGTTGGGGTTTGCCCTGAGAAGACCTGGGTTGGGGAATGCCACTGCTCCGAACACTACAGGCAGTGTCTTTGTGAGTGTGTCGCGGGTGGTCATAAAAGAGTATGTCACCTCGTCGCCAATGGTGACAAACAAGTCCGGGTCGCCGTTCATGCGTGCCTGGTCGATGAGCCGTCGTGCTTCCTCCACTTCTTCGTTGTGTCCCCATTTGTCGCAGTTGAGATAGTGGTAGGAGATGTTGGCGTTTATCCCCTGGCGTTTTAGTTCCTTTTCAAACGACTCGATGAATGTTCCGTAGCAGTGAATGTCCTTTCCTTGTGAGAACATAACAGCAACCTTGTATGTCTTTTCGCTTTCACAGGCAAAAACTCCGAAAGCCATGGCCGCAATGGCCATGGCTATCAGTGTAATAAACAGTATTTTTCGAGTCTGTCGTGTCATTTCATTAATTAAATATATACTTCACTCCAATTTGCATTCTCCAGCAGTTGGTGTTGTTGCGTATGATGTCGAAGGTGTGGTCGACGAGCTTTGTCACTCCCTCGCTGTCCTTGTAGTTGGCGAGTTTGTAAATAGGCTGGTTGTTTGCGTCCACCCTGTTTTTTGCGTCCACCACAAGCGGCTTCACGGCAGCGCTGATGGCCGACTTGGCGCATCCCCACTTGCTGTTGAGCAGGTTGCCGAAGTTCAATATGTCGAAGTTCAGCTGGAATCGGTTCACCTGCTTGCCTATCTTCACCTTTATTTCCTGTGTGAGTCTAAGGTCGAAGCGGTTGTACCATGGGTTGAAGCCGCCGAAGGCCTGTGCATACTCACCCTTGTGCTTGCTCAGGTAAGGGTCTTGGTTGATGAAGTTCCAGAAGGCGGTCTTCTGGTCTTCCACCGTGAAGGTGGTCTTGTTGGCTGTGTATTCCATAAAGTTCATCTCTTCCTTTGACGCTGGAATATAGATGAGGTCGTTGGACATTCCGTCGTTGTTGAGGTCGCCATTGTATGTGTAGCTGTAAGAGCCGTTTTTCTGTCCTGAGTAGAACACCGACACACGTGTGGACATCTGGTCGTTGATGTAGTTCAACTTGTATGACGCCGATGCGATGACGCGGTGAGGCGTGTAGATGTATCTTGCGTTTTGTGTCTCCTGTATGTTTATGCCGTTTACGGTGGGCAGGTTTGTCATGGCGTTTTCCACCTGGTTGCTCTGCAGTGAGTTCATGGTTTTCGAGGCAGTCCATGTGTAAGCCGCCATGAGGTCGAGGTTTTTCACTGGAGTCATCTTCACCTGTGCCATCACGTTTGCCGAGTAACCCTTGTTGGTGTTTGTCATTTCGTAGGCGTAGCCGTTGTCGCTGTGAATGCGTTTCTCCACGTTGCCCGGATAGAAGTAGCGGTTGTCCGGACCGTCAAATCTCTTTGCCGTGGCCTTGTCCATGTCGATGTTGGCATCGTAGGCAGTGATGGCATTGATATCCTTGGCGTATGTACCTTCGATTGTGAAGAGGTTGTCGAATCCGAGAGGGGCTTCCCAGTCGAGTGCAAGTGTTGTTTTCCACACCTGGGGCATCTTGAAGTTCTTGTCTACGGTGATGAGGTTGCTTACAGCACCAGGTTGTGTGGGGAAGAGCTTTTTCTGCTCTTCGGGCAGGTTTGGCACCACTTCGCCCAGCACCTGCTGTGGTGTGCGCACTCCTCCTGCGAGGTATTGCAGCAGCGGGTTGGCGGCATTGGTTATCTGTACCGATGTCTGCAGCATGCCCGAACCTTCCTGCATCTTGCTGAAGAAGATGAGGGGGAAGCGTCCGGTGAAGATACCGGTACCTCCTCGGAATCTCAAGTCGCCGTTTTCAGTCACGTCGTAGTTGAATCCCACTCGTGGCGAGAGCATCACCGCATTGCCCGGCCACTCGCCCGTGTTGAGCTTTTTGCCATTGAAGTCGAGGTTGGCCACAGAGGGATTCTCGTAGCGGTGGTTTGTATACATCGGCATGTCCATTCTCACTCCAAGCAGCATGCGGAGACGTGGGTTGATCTGCCACTCGTCCTGTGCGTAGGCAGAGAGGCGGTTGTAGGTCACGTCGGAGAGGGCGCGGTCTTCGCCGGTGAGCGACCAGCACATGGCAAACGCCACAGGAGCTTTCTTCTGCAGGAAGTCATCGTATGAGGCATAGCGGTAGTAGCCGGCACCATATTTCATGTAGCAGTTGGAAGCCACTGTCGATTCGAATCCCGCTCCGATAGTGAGGTAGTGGTTGCCAAGCGATATGTTGAGGTCGTCCACTATGTTCCAGCTCTTCTCGTTGATACCGTTGAGCCATGCGTGCGGGTCGTACCCAGCCGACATGTAGGCGTGGTTCTTTCCGTCGCCGTCGTATGTCTTCATAATCTCTATGCAAGGGAACGACGCGTCGCACTCGCGGTTGTTGGCATCGTTGAATGTAAATGAGGCGCGCAGCTTGTTGTTGATATTGTTGCCGAAGCGGCTGTTGAGCTCTCCGGTGAGTGAGTACACATTGTCTACCTTACGCCAGTTGGAGCCGTCGAACACCATTGAGTATACGCTCACTCGTCCGTCGCCCATTCCCATGCCAGGGCTTGAGTAGAGGTTGTCTTTTTTGCCGTTGGTCTGGTTGTAGCGCAGTGTGAGGTTGTGGTTTTTTGATATGTTCCAGTCTATGCGTGTCATGAGACGGAAGAATTTATTATCGCCGGTGAAGTCGTTGTATGAGCCAGGATTCCAGCCGTACATAGACTGCAGGTCTTGGGCAAACTTTTTCATGTCAGCCTCTGTCACGCGTGATATGAGGTTCTTGCCGTCTTCCACGCCATTCTGCGAAGCGCGCCATTGGTGGAGTTCGAGTGGAGTGTTTTCCATTTCTGCGCTAACGAAGAAGAAGAGTTTGTCTTTCACGATAGGTCCGCCGAGGGTCAGTCCGTAGATGGTGCGCTTGATGTCGCCTCGTGGAGCTGTCAGTTCCTCGCCGTCCACCTTGTTGCCGCGGAGACTCTCGTCCTTATAGAAGTGGTAAGCCGATGCGCGGAAAGTGTTCGAGCCGCTTTTGGTCACGGCGTTGATGGTGGCTCCCATGAAGTTGCTGTTTTTCACGTCGAATGCGGAGTTCACTATCTGTATGTCTTCCAGAGCCTCGAGTGCAAACGGAGTGCCGGCTCCAGGCATCTTCTCGCGGTCGAGACCCATGTTGGCGTTGAAGTTGGCTCCGTCGATGCTATAGTTGTTCATACCGCCGTCGCGTCCGCCGAACGAACCGCTACCGGTATAGTAGGGCGACATGGCGAGAACGTCCTGTATGGTACGGTCGATGGTGGGACGGTTGTCGATGTCTTCTGCCGAGAAGTTTTCCGACGAGCCTGTCTTTCTTATGGCAGCTGCCTGACTTGTGATTATTACTTCCCTCAGTTCGTTGCCTGCGGTGAGTTTTACGTCGCAGGAGTATAGTTCGCCAAGGCTGATGCGCTTGATGTTGACAACAGCTTTGTTATGACCTACAAAGCTGACTTCCAGCCGATAAGGTCCGCCTGGTCGAAGGCCGTCGAAACGGAACTGGCCTTTCTGGTTTGAAACGGTGGTGTAGGTTGTTCCTGTTCCCGTTTCTGTAAGTCGTACTATTGCTCCAGGCAGAACTTCATCTGCGTCGGAGGTGGTACCAGAGATTGTTGAAGTCGTGTTTTGTGCAAGTGTAAACACGAAGGAAAACACCGATAGATATAACATCACTGCTAATCTTCTCAAGTCTTGTCGCAAAATTCTCATATATAATCAAAAATTAGATCTTAATCAGTTGTTTGTCGTTATAATAATTGAATGGTTCAAACTTTTTTGTGCAAAGTTAATAATAAACTTTAAATATACCAAAAGTTTCTTATAGGTTTTATATTAAATTAACTAAATAAACTATAACTCTGTGTCCTCTGTCGCTTGCGACCTACTCCATCAACAAAAAAACTCTTTCCCTCTTTATCTCTTTGGTTAAAAAAATACCCTTGATAGTTTTTTACCAAAGAGTTTAAGAGTTTAAGAGTATTTGTATAATGATAGAGGTTGAATCTCTTTTTCTCTTTAACTCTGTGGTTTAAATAAAACCCTTATACATAGAGAATTATCACATGAGAAACTTAAGCTATATTATATAAGGAGTGGACACTGTTGTAACGTCTTTAACTTCTTTAACTTCTTTAACTTCCTTAACTTCTTAGAGTTGAGCATATGCGAAACTTAAATAAATGAAATTCTATGGCATCTATAAGATTCAAATTCCGTGCCTCTGCTGTTTCGGGGAAACAGGGCACACTGTTCATTCAAGTGATTCACAGGCGTGTGGCGCGTCAGGTCAGCACGCAGTATAAACTCTATCCCGGGGAATGGGCCACCGCCAGGCAATCGGTGACAGTCCCGAAGGACACGCATCCCGACCGCAGCCGTTACCTCCATGCCGTGCAGGAGGCGTTGCAGCAGGATGCCTCCCGCCTGCAGCTCATCATCCTTGCGCTCGACCATAGCCGCAAGGAGTATCAGGCGGAGGATGTCATCCGGCATTTTCTGAGAAAGGAGCAGTCCGATGAATTTACGATATTCGCGGATATGCTTATCAGGCAAAAGAAGGAGGAAGGATACCTGTCCCTTGCAGTCAAATACCAGACTTCGCTCAACAGCCTCTGTCGCTTCCTCAATGGTCGCCTGCTCACCTTCGACGGCATCGACTCCTCGCTGATGCTCAGTTATAATACAACGTGCTAATTTCCAATAAGATAAGAAAGCCGATTAGATGATTCGCTCAACATTTGTATTACCTTTTGAAAAACGGCTCAACTTGATACAAATCAACTATTTTACCTGTTCGTTAAAGATAATTCCGTAATTATTATGCAGTTTTAAAACTTTTTTGTACTTTTGCTACCGATTAAATCCATCTCTTACCAAGAGAAGAAGATAATTGCATACAACAAACAAGTGATTAATTTTACTGAAAAGGATGAGAGGTTAAGATGAAAGCCCCAGCTGTCAGAAAGCCTGGCTCCAATAGCCAGCTTTTACATAAATCTCTATAACTGCCTGTTTCTCAGCGAAATAGAGAAGCAAGCAGGAATAAGAGAAGTGCTTTTCGCCTCCATTTTCATCCCTCCAAGGCTATCCCTTTTCTCATTTATGGGAACGGAAAAAACGTCAGACGACCGCTGGTATGTGTTGCGCGATTTGGCACGTCCAAACGCCAAGAAGCCCGCTTATAAGCAACTGCAGGAGATGCCCGAAATGGCAGACTGCGTGTTTGTGCCTCTCAAACAACATGTGTTTAAGGAGTACGGGAAGCGTGTTGTGCGTTTTGTCCCCTACATGCCCGACCTTGTCTTCGTCCATAAGTCGAAGGAAGAGTTGGATCCTATCGTCCGTGAGATGCCCCTGCTGCAATACCGCTATGTGCGTGGCGGCAAGCAGTATGAAGCCATGAGTGTGCGTCACAAGGACTTTGAGAAGTTCAGGGATGCCGTCAACACGACCGACAACGTAGAATACTACAGCTTAGATGAGGTACGTCCAGAAATCTATGGTAGTCGTATCCGCATCATCGGAGGTCGTCTCGACGGCTTCGAGGGTCGTCTGATGACCAAGAAAGGCAGCAAGTTCAAGCGTCTCCTCATCGACCTTCAGGAGTGCAACCTCTCCGCCGCCATTTTGGTAGAATCGGAGTTTATCCAAGTCCTGGAGAAACCCTCGAAATGACCCTTAATCCTCAGTTATAATCTTGAATTTTGGACGCTTACAATCAATAATCACTCATCATCAATCCGCATGGGCGCCCACGGCGCATAAACACTCGCAACTCTGTTGCGTCAAACTCCACGAGCAACCCCTTTAGGGGCGAATTCTCGTGCCAGCGAGAGCAAAGCATCAAGCTCGCTTGAATGCTCTGCCGAGTGCAGCCGAGAATCAACTGAGTTAAAGCTTGTTTGCTCGTACAGGCCCAGCCGGCCAGGCTTTAAGTCCTTTTCCCAACCCGAAGCCTTTAATCTTTAAAATCTTTAATTTTTTAATCTTTAATTTTTTAATTTTTTTTGGTACAGGCCCAGCCGGCCAGGCTTTAAGTCCCCTGTCCCCTGAGGGGAAAGGGGATTTAGGGGAAAGCGGTGGAGCCCCTCTTCAGGTTAAGAGGGGACGGGGGAGTTTTCGAAAAAGTAGGAGCCTCTCCTAGCAGGAGAGGACGGGTGAGGTAGAAAGATCCCTCAACAATTACTTTTTTCTTCGATTTCCTTGCAAATATCAGAATAAATGTGTATCTTTGCGGCGAAAATATAAAATATACTTACGATTATGGCAAAACCTATAGCACCAACACCTGTTTTGAAAGGACAGGCTGCAATTGATTTTATTCAGGAGCTTTCGCAGAATAAAAAGGCTTCTGAAGAAGAAACCATACGTATAAACAAGGGTGCAGAGCGAATCAATGCTATGATCTTTTAGTTTCTGATACGGTTCCTTTCTATATTAACAATGGATTTTCTTCTGCCCATGTATCCTGTTCAGTGTATCACATGTTGGTGTGGCTTCGCGATGGCCGCTGGCGAGACGCCCACGTTCCCAGAGGCGTCCGCATACCATCTGTTCCGCATGGGCGCCCACGGCGCATAAACACTCGCAATTCTATTGCGTCAAATAATCGCAATTCTGTTGCGTCAAACTCCACGAGCAACCCCGTAGGGGCGAGAGCTTGTTTGCTCGTACAGGCCCGGCCGGCCAGGCTTTAAGTCCTTTTCCCGACCCGAAGCCTTTAATCTTTAAAATCTTTAATTTTTTAATCTTTAATTTTTTAATTTTTTTTGGTACAGGCCCAGCCGGCCAGGCTTTAAGTCCCCTGTACCCTGAGGGGAAAGGGGATTTAGGGGAAAGCGGTGGAGCCCCTCTTCAGGTTAAGAGGGGACGGGGGAGTTTTCGAAAAAGTAGGAGCCTCTCCTGGCAGGAGAGGACGGGTGAGGTAGAAAGATCCACCGTCTTAATGATTGATAAAAAAAGAGGAAAAGTTTGGTAGATTGGGAAATAATGCGTATCTTTGCGACGTAAATTGAAAGAAACAAATGCCATTATGTGTAGAATGACAAAAAACGACAAGGAAAAACTGGGAAACACTGCGGTGTATATTGCTTCCCATACAAAAAACTTGAGCAAAACAAAATTGCTTAAGTTGCTGTATTTTATGGAAGAATATAGCGTAAGAAGATTTCATACCCCTTTCTTGGGCTTGCCTTATGAAGTATGGCAGGCAGGCCCTGTTGTTAAGGATGTTTTTATCGACTTGTCGGAAAATCTTGTCATCTTGGACGGTTATGTGACCAAGGAAGTTGTGGGTGACGCTACATATATCTTGCCTGCAAAGTCTTTTTCTGACGAAGAATTCTCAGATAACGACTTGCTCGTGATGGATGAGGTAATAAGGAAATACGGGGATAAGACCGCCAAGGAACTTGTTAGTATCACTCACAAGAAAGGTTCTCTATGGCATAAGGTAGCAGAACGGGATAATCTATTGTTACCGTTTGAAAACAAACTGATGAATAATTCCGACAGTGTGATAGATTTTTCTGAAGAACTGACCGAAACAGGAAAGGAGTTTTACCAAGACCAATTGGAATTTCTTCAAATGAGTAGGGCTTATGCAAAAAAAACAGTCATCAGTCATTAATCCATAATCAATCATCATCAATCAATAATCACTCATCAGTCACCAGTATGGCCAAAAACACAGATAAGCAAGAAATAGAGAGCATGTCGGATAGCTTCCGTGGTTATGCGACATTGCTTCGCAAAGTCAAGCAGCGGGTACAGATTGCCCAACAACGGGCGATATATGCTGCCAACGAAGAAATGCTCAGGATGTATTGGGATATTGGCGGCATGTTGCAGCAAAGCCAAGATACCGATGGATGGGGCAAGAAGACCTTGCAACGGTTGGCTGTGGATTTGAAGAACGAATATTCCGAGATCAAAGGCTTCACGGTACGCAATATGCAGTATATGATACAGTTCTATAATGAATACAATAAAGAACTGACGATGGTGAAATGTGACGTTCCCACAATTACGAAATCAGCGATTTCGCAATTGGAAAACTACAATTTTACCCTCCCTGTCAGACATCTGGACTGGACGCATAATCTTGTACTGATTAAGCAGGTCAAGGACATACGTGCACGCTATTGGTATATGGTGCAGAGCATCACCAACCATTGGACGACACGCTATCTGCAAGAAGCAATCAAACTCGACGACTATGGCAAACACGGAGCCTTGGCAAACAATTTCGACACGACACTTCCTTCACCTGAAGCCAAAGATGTGAAATCGATGCTCAAAGATCCCTACATCTTCGATATGCTCACCTTCACCGACCAGTACAATGAGCGCGATGTGGAGCTCGGGCTAATAAAGCATGTAGAGAAGTTTCTCATCGAAATGGGCGCAGGTTTTGCCTTCATGGGACGGCAGTACCACATAGAGGTCTCGGGCGATGACTATTACATCGACATACTGATGTACAATACCTTCCTCCATCGCTATTTAGTAATCGAATTGAAAGACACGGAGTTCATGCCGGAATATATCGGTAAGTTGAACTTCTATTGTTCTGCGGTCGATGACATCCTTTGCCGCGAGGGAGACAACCGAACCATCGGGCTGCTGCTCTGCAAGTCCAAAGACCGCATCAAGGCAGAATACGCTCTTCGCGACATCCAGAAGCCCATCGGCATCTCAGATTACGAGTTGGCACAAGCCCTTCCTGCCGATTTCCGTGGCAGCCTGCCCACAATTGAGGAAATCGAGAAAGAACTGCAAACAGATAATCAGTGACCTTTGATAAAAGGATGATGGTTTGAGATAAATCACCAATCAGTTCATCAATAATCACTAATCATCAATCCGCATGGGCGCCCACGGCGCATAAACACTCGCACTATGTGCGTTAAACACTCGCAATTCTATTGCGTCAAATACTCGCAACTCTGTTGCGTAGATAACCACGAGCAACCCCTTTAGGGGCGAGAGCTTGTTTGCTCGTACAGGCCCAGCCGGCCAGGCTTTAAGTCCTTCCTCCTGAGGAGGGAGGATTTAGGAGAGAGGTGGAGCCCCTATTCAGGTTAAGAGGGGACGGGGGAATTTTCGAAAAACATTTTTTTATGACAATTGCTGGTCATTTATGGCACTTGCTTTAGCTTGATGAACTCCTCTTTAAATTTACAATGTGTGAATAATTGCTGTTCACAAAAATAAAACCGTGATCTCTTTGTCCAATGTTGTATTGGTTTCGAAATATCCCGTCATTTCCCTTCACCTTTTAGAGCAACGTTTATCAGAAACTTGCATAGCTTGATGAGCTTGCGAATAATCATTCCGGCAAAATCGTATTACGGATACAATAATTAATTATATTATGCGAAAACTACTCGATACAAAGGCCGGTGCCACCTTCTACGAAGAAATGCCGAACCTCACGTTGAGCACCCGAAAGGACTGCATAGAATTCATCTTTAAACTGAAGCCTGGCATATATGTCATTATCAACATGACCCGAGGCACCGGAGGCAAGATTATGCTCTATGCCAATTGGGACAAATACTTCATGCGCATGCAGAATCCCGATGCCCAACTGCCGAGAATCCAGAAGAACTGTCCAACTCTCTTTGCCGTTCTAACCGGCGAAGACAAGGACGACGTCAGTCTTCTAAGTCATAGAAACGCCCCTGCTCACGAAAGAGGATTTGGTGTCTTTTGTGATGGTGACGTCGATACCCCTCTCATCGCCCATATAGACAACAATCTATTGGACAAAGTGGCGATGCTAGTCAATAAGAACGTTGATATCTACAACGAGCTCAACACCACCCCACCTTTCCCTGCCTGGAAAGACGGACTTCGCGACTTGTGGAATTAGCAATCAAAATCCCCACATTTTTCAAGATTTCCTTGCAAATCTCAAAACTAATATGTATATTTGCACCCAAATTAGGTGCAAATCACCTGTTGGAATAGATTATGCCTATTAATATTGTAAAGCAATTAGAATACTTGATGGTATTCGTTAAGATGTTTGCAGACCGTGTAGGAATAAGCGAGAAGCAGGCATTCAACTATTTGGATGTGCACAAAGGTTTAGCTTTTGTGAGGGATCATTATGACGTGATTCACACATTGGATTTTGACTATGCCATAGACGATGTTCTAGAGGTATGTCAAATGAATGGAGGGCGATTGTGATGAAACTATATCATGGTTCAGATGTTGAGATAGAGAATATTGATTTGTCATATTCACAGATAAATAAAGATTTCGGTAAGGGATTTTATTTGAGTGATGACATCAATCAGGCATGGAATTTTGCTAAGTACAAGGCAGACAAACCTAAATCAAGAACCAAGGAAGCTGTTGTTACAGAATTCGAATTTGATGATTCGCATTTGTATGATGGTTCACTTAGGGTTATAAGATTTGATGGTTATAGTTTGGAATGGGTATCATTTATTAAGGCTAATAGACAGGTACGTAATAATGATTATGACATAGTGATAGGCCCTATTGCCAATGATGATGTGCGAACACAGTTTGTGAAGCACATGTTGGGAGAGATTACAGAAATCGAGCTGATGGAGAACCTCAAATGGAAGAGGTGTACATATCAATATTGTTTCATTTCTGACGAGGCAATCTCGTCACTTAAGATAATCGGAAAGTTATGATTGTAAATAAGAATCAGTTAGGTCGGACATTATTGCAGCGATTTGTAGAGGATACAAAAGTTGATATGCAAGTAGCGATGCGTTTTTTCTACAATTCAGACTTCTATGCGTCACTCCAAGAAGAAAGTGTTAATGAAGACTTGGATATGCTTTATTCTCAGTTTCTGCATGAGTTTGAGTGTGCAATAGCGACGTCCTAGCCCAGCAAGGACTACATATCCCATATAGCCCTGCAAGGGCGACATAACATAGAATAGGGCGCGTATAAAATAAAACAATCACTTACATGACGAACACCGCTGAAAATATATAATGTGTGAATAATCATCAATAATCACTCATCATCAATCCGCATGGGCGCCCACGGCGCATAAACACTCGCACTATGTGCGTTAAACACTCGCAATTCTATTGCGTCAAACACTCGCAATTCTATTGCGTCAAACAATCGCAACTCTGTTGCGTAGATAATCACGAGCAACCCCTTTAGGGGCGTGAGCTTGTTTGCGAGTACAGGCCCAGCCGGCCAGGCTTTAAGTCCTTTTCCCAACCCGAAGCCTTTAATCTTTAAAATCTTTAATTTTTTAATCTTTAATTTTTTAATTTTTTTTGGTACAGGCCCAGCCGGCCAGGCTTT
>NZ_NPJI01000113.1 GCF_002251435.1 Prevotella sp. P2-180 | reverse complement strand
AAACTAAAGTGCTGCGGAATTTAGGTATTAAATTATTATTGAAATTATGAAAAAAAGATTTACTGCATGTTTGACAACGCTCATCCTTAGCTTGTTCTTCTCAATTTCTGCATTGGCATACGATGTTGAGGTAGATGGAATTTACTATGACATTTCTGAAACAACCGCCACAGTAACTTCTGGCGAGAAAGAATATTCAGGTGACATAGTGATTCCTGAATCTATTACTTTTGAAAATTCAATATATTCCGTGACAAGTATTGGAGATTATGCTTTCTTTCGTTGCAAGAGCCTCACCTCCGTCACGATTCCTAATTCTGTGACAAGTATTGGATATCATGCTTTCTATGCATGCAGCGGCCTCACCTCCGTCACGATTCCTAATTCTGTGACAAGTATTGGAAATGGGGCTTTCTATCAATGCAGCAGCCTCACACATCCAATTATTGTAAATGATATGTTTGTCTTTTTACCAATGGGATATGAAGGTCATTATTCTATTCCTGAAAATATATCAACAATAATTGGAGGAGCTTTCGCTTGGTGCGAGAGCCTCACCTCCGTCACGATTCCTAATTCTGTGACAAGTATTGGAAATGATGTTTTCAGCTATTGCAGCAGCCTCACACATCCAATTATTGTAAATGATATGTTTGTCTTTTTACCAACGGGATATGAAGGTCATTATTCTATACCTGAAAATATATCAGCAATAATTGGAGGAGCTTTCCGTGAATGCAGCAGCCTCACCTACGTCACGATTCCTAATTCCGTGACTAGTATTGGAGATTATGCTTTCCGTGAATGCAGCAGCCTCACCTCCGTCACGATTCCTAATTCTGTGACAAGTATTGGAGATGGGGCTTTCATGGAATGCAGTGGCCTCACCTCCGTCACGATTCCTAATTCCGTGACAAGTATTGGAAATCTGGCTTTCGATGGATGCAGCAGCCTCACCTCCGTCACTATTCCTAATTCTGTGACAAGTATTGGAAATCAGGCTTTCTACTATTGCAAGAGCCTCACCTCCGTCACGATTCCTAATTCTGTGACAAGTATTGGAAATTATGCTTTCGCTTGGTGCAGCAGCCTCACCTCCGTCACTATTCCTAATTCTGTGACAAGTATTGGAGATTGGGCTTTCTACTATTGCTTTGGCCTCACCTCCGTCACTATTCCTAATTCTGTGACAAGTATTGGAGATTGGGCTTTCGAAGGATGCAGACGCCTCACCTCCGTCACGATTCCTAATTCGGTGACAAGTATTGGACATAATGCTTTCGCTTCTTGCAGTGGCCTCACCTCCATCACGATTCCTAATTCGGTGACAAGTATTGGAAATGATGCTTTCGCTTCTTGCAGTGGCCTCACCTCCGTCACGATTCCCAATTCCGTGACAAGTATTGGATATGGGGCTTTCGCTTGGTGCAGCGGCCTCACCTCCGTCACGATTCCTAATTCTGTGACAAGTATTGGAAGTGTGGCTTTCGCTTACTGTGAAAATATAGAAAACGTCTATTGTTACGCAGAGGCAGTTCCATCAACCATTTCTAATGCTTTCTATGATTCAAATATAAAAAATGCTACACTTTACGTCCCTGCATCTGCAATCGAGGCTTATAAATCAACATATCCATGGGGCGCCTTTGGAACTATTAAAGCTATCGAAGACTCCAATGGTATTGAATCAGTGAAAGAGCGTGGCATCGCCATCCAGTCGGCAGGAGGCTTCATCAACATCTCCGGTCTCAACAACAACGAGACAGTCAGCTTCTATGCTCTTGACGGAAAGGCTCTCGGCACTGCAAAATCAATAGATGGCAACGTTTCGTTCTCTGCCAAGCAAGGCACCATCGTAGTAGCCAGGATTGGTAAGGAGAGTGTAAAAATCGCAGTGAAATAACAACGCATGGATACCATAAGTTCCCATCAGACAGCCCGAGCGCTGCAAGTCCAGCATGATTACTGCGTCAACAAAAACAATATGTTTTGGAGGCATGTGTCTATTGATTCAGTATGCACTTTGCAAAGCTTTCTACGGTTTCAGTTAATGAAGGGAAAAAGTGTCTAGTGAAATCAGGAAAAGACATATTGGTCAAGTGAGTCTGAAATATTCATGTAAATCTTTACGGCTTAGTACACTATAAAATTACTTGTTTTCAGCGACTTGACCAATTTTATTTAGTTAAGTAATCATAAGCAAATATTAAATTAAGTTATTGGATTTTAGTGAGTTAAATATTAAATTATATTATTATTGAAATTATGAAAAAAAGATTTACTGCATGTTTGACAACGCTCATTCTCAGCGTGTTCTTCTCAATTTCTGCATCTGCACGTGTTGTTGAGGTGGATGGGATTTACTATTACATTTATTTTGGAACAACCGCCTCAGTAACGCAGGGCGGAAATTATTCAGGTGACATAGTTATTCCCGAATCTATTACTTTTGAAAATTCAATATATTCCGTGACAAGTATTGGAAAAAGGGCTTTCTATGGTTGCAGCGGCCTCACCTCAGTAACGATTCCGAATTCTGTGACAAGTATTGGAAGTGATGCTTTCTATAAATGCAGCAGCCTCACCTCCGTCACGATTCCTAATTCTGTGACAAGTATTGGATATTATGCTTTCGATGGGTGCAGCAGCCTTACATCAATCACGATACCGAATTCCGTGACAAGTATTGGATATGGGGCTTTCTCTGATTGCCGCAGCCTCACCTCTGTCACGATACCTAATTCCGTGACAAGTATTGGATATGAGGCTTTCTATGAATGCAGCGGCCTCACCTCCGTCACGATTCCTAATTCTGTGACAAGTATTGGAGATTATGCTTTCTGGAAATGCAGCAGCCTCACCTCCGTCACGATTCCTAATTCTGTGACAAGTATTGGAGGTTCTGCTTTCTCTTATTGCAGCAGCCTCACCTCCGTCACGATTCCTAATTCTGTGACAAGTATTGGAGATAATGCTTTCGCTGATTGCAATAGCCTCACCTCCGTCACGATTCCTAATTCCGTGACAAGTATTGGAGAGAGTGCTTTCGCTCGTTGCAGCAGCCTCACACATCCAATTATTGTAAATGATATGTTTGTCTTTTTACCAACGGGATATGAAGGTCATTATTCTATACCTGAAAATATATCAACAATAAATGGAGGAGCTTTCGAAGGTTGCAGCAGCCTCACCTCCGTCACGATACCTAATTCTGTGACAAGTATTGGAGGTTCTGCTTTCTCTTATTGCAGCAGCCTCAGCTCCGTCACGATTCCTAATTCTGTGACAAGTATTGGAAATGAGGCTTTCAATGGTTGCCGCAGCCTCACCTCCGTCACGATTCCTAATTCTGTGACAAGTATTGGAATTTATGCTTTCACTCTTTGCAGCAGCCTCACACATCCAATTATTGTAAATGATATGTTTGTTTTTTTACCAACGAGATATAAAGGTCATTATTCCATACCTGAAAATATATCAACAATAATTGGAGGAGCTTTCCATGATTGCCGCAGCCTCACCTCCGTCACGATTCCTAATTCTGTCACAAGTATTGGAGATGTTGCTTTTACATATTGCAGTGGTCTCACCTCGGTCACGATTCCCAATTCTGTGACAAGTATTGGAGATGCGGCTTTCCATGAATGCAGCGGCCTCACCTCCGTCACGATTCCTAATTCTGTGACAAGTATTGGAAATAGTGCTTTCTTACGTTGCGAGAGCCTCACCTCGGTCACGATTCCTAATTCCGTGACAAGTATTGGAGGTGAGGTTTTCGCTTATTGCAGCAGCCTCACCTCCGTTACGATTCCTAATTCTGTGACAAGTATTGGAGATGTTGCTTTCGCTTATTGCAGTAGCCTCACCTCCGTCACGATTCCTATTTCTGTGACAAGTATTGGATATGGGGCTTTCGATTATTGTGAAAATATAGAAAACGTCTATTGTTACGCAGAGGAAGTTCCATCAGCCGGTTCTGCTTTCAATATTTATTTTATAAAAAATGCTACACTTTACGTCCCTGCATCTGCAATCGAGGCTTATAAAACAACAAAACCTTGGAGCGACTTTGGAACTATTAAAGCTATCGAAGACTCCAATGGTATTGAATCAGTAAAAGAGCGTGGCATCGCCATCCAGTCAGCCAGTGGTTTCATCACCATCTCCGGTCTCGACAACAACGAGACAGTCAGCTTCTATGCTCTTGACGGAAAGGCTCTCGGCACTGCAAAATCAATAGATGGCAACGTTTCGTTCTCTGCCAAGCAAGGCACCATCGTAGTAGCCAGGATTGGTAAGGAGAGTGTAAAAATAGCAGTGAAATAACAACGCATGGATACCATAAGTTCCCATCAGACAGCTCGGGCTCTGCAAGTCCAGCATGATTACTGTGTCAACAAAAACAGGATGTTTTGGAGGCATGTGTCTATTGATTCAGTATGCACTTTGCAAAGCTTTCTACGGTTTCAGTTAATGAAGGGAAAAAGTGTCTAGTGAAATCAGGAAAAGACATGAACAGGACAGGGGACAGGTCACTGTCCCGCAGGAATATTCAAAAATATAATCTCAAATGTTACAAAAAATGAGGAGGCAGGACACGGACCTATCCCCTGTCCCTCTGGGGCTCAATGTTGCCCCTTCTGAGCTTAATGTGGCTGAAGGCATAACAGCCCTGCGGGAATTTTTGCTCTTACGATATTTTTAGGCAACCGAAAAAAACATGAGGAAAATTTTGTTGGTTTGAAAACTTTGCCTATCTTTGCAAAAAATATAAGGAACATCATGGCAAAACGTTATCTCGACCCAAAGGCAGACCTCACCTTCAAAAGGGTGTTTGGCGAGCATCCTGACCTCGTAATCAGCCTGCTCAACGCACTTCTCCCCTTCCAAACCAAGGAGGAGGAGATACAAAGTGTGGAGTATCTGACACCCGAAATGGTGCCGGACAACCCTCTGCGCAAGTTCAGCATCGTCGATGTGAGATGCAAGGACAACCGTGGGAGGCAGTTCATTGTGGAGATGCAGATGGTATGGTCGCCTGAGTTCATGCAGAGGGTGATGTTCAACTCTGCCAAGGCATACGTGCGCCAGCTCGACAAGAAGGAGGACTACAGTCTTCTTGAGCCAGTGTATTCACTGAATCTCGTCAACGATGTCTTCTTGAAGGACGTTCCCGAATACTATCACTACTACCGCATGGTGCACGAGAAGCATACTGAAAAGGTGATAGACGGACTTCACCTTGTGTTTGTGGAGCTGCCCAAGTTCACACCTCACACCATGGGCGAGAAGAAGATGCAAGTCCTTTGGCTGCGCTATCTCACAGAGATTGACGGATATATGGAGACCGTGCCGCAGGAATTGCTCGACATTCCTGAGATAAACAAGGCTATGGAGGTTGTTGAGGAGTCGGCCTACACTCCCGAACAACTTCTCGGCTACGACAAGTTCTGGGACATCATCCGCACGGAAAACACGCTTTACAGCAGTGGCGTGAGGCAGGGACTGGAGAAAGGAATGGAGCAAGGACTGGAGAAAGGTCGTGAGGTAGGTCGACTGGAAGGCAGAAAGGAAGGTCAAAAGAACGAGAAAATTGCAAATGCCCGCAAGATGAAGGCCTACGGCTTGGCATTGGAAATGATAGCCGACATAACAGGTTTGACAATAGACGAAGTGAGGGACTTGTAGTTCCTCACTTTTTTTTTGGGTCGCATGACAGGTTCTTTGAACCGCTGAAATGAATCAAGGTACGTTTCCTGTGATTGAAACGGTTGTCCTGATTCTTTTGTTATCGTTACGCGAATATTGGAGTTTGTGGAAAAATGATGTGGAAATGCTTGGAGTTGTCAGAATTAATTCCTAATTTTGTTTTTTGATATATGAAACCTACGAAATTGTAAATAATTAACTAAATAACAATCAATAATGACAAAATTAGAAGGAAAAACAAAAAAAATGTGCGTTTGCTGAAGGAAACGGCAAAACGAATGATTGAACTATGCGATGGTAACATGCAGGGAATGGCTTCGACATTGAACCTTCTTGCCTACTACAACGACATTTCCGGCGGTGCTCTGAAACATGAGTTGGAGATGCTCAACGGCATGATGGCAAGTAAGCTGTGCGAGGCTAAGAACGACGTGAAAGGGCTTGACCTTGAGTGCAGGTTTGACGAAGAACAAGTCAGGAAGTCGGGAATCAGTGTCACGCCAAGAATCGTGCTGGCAGTGATGGATCACATGTTGCGCGAAGGTTCTCGGCAAAATTGCACATGCAACGATTACGCTATTGCCATGTATGCCGTGCTGACCAAGTATGAATACTATAAAGGTTCGCGAGAGGATTTCGTCAATATGATGAATCGTTATTTTGCCATGAATGTGAGTTATGGTGCGCTGAAGAAATGGTTAGCTCGCAACAGTGTTGATTTCAATGACTGGAACAAGGGTACAGGCAAAACCTGCAACAGACAGGATTTGGCTCGTGATTTCAAAGAGCTTATAGACAAAGTGAGAACATATAAATCCAAAAACTTTTAGAGTACAGGGCTGTCCGTTTGGGCAGCCTTTTTGTATGTTTTGGGGACAAAATCTAAAGTTTTTGTCCCTTTTTGTCTTTTTTTGTCCCTTTTTGAGCCGTTTGTCCCCTGGTTTGGACAATGGGGCAACATCCTTCATACCTTTGCATCGTGAATCAGACAAAGACAGTTGCAACTTATTGACTGACCACATAAAACAAGTTAGGCTTCGTATCGCCTGCAAGGCGGTATGAAGCGCCGACCGTTGTACGTCCGCCGCAAATGTAATCAGAATATTATGGGGAAAGATGTCGGTTTTTGCATGGTTTCCAAAAGGCAAGTGGCAACTTACGGATGAGAAAAACGGACTTGTACCTCTTAGAATATAACAAACTGAGATGTCACAATCTCAAATCATGCCACAAATGATACAATATACAGTGTTTTACGACGCGTTAGGGCACAAAGAGGCTGTCCACGAAGAAAAGCACTTCGCGGACTACCTGCTTAGTTACCTATACG
>NZ_NPJI01000112.1 GCF_002251435.1 Prevotella sp. P2-180 | reverse complement strand
TCTTTGAATGATTTTGTATAATTGTTTCTGACACTACAAAGATACAAAATTTCCGCGTAATACGGAAGTATTCAAAGCCTTTTTTATTTAAATAATGTTATATAACTTTACTTCCGAAACTTGAGTAATTCATTACAAAGATGAACAACAATAATATACATTACAAATGGCTCGCCACGATGCTCCTGCTTGTGGCGGCAATGGTTGCGCCTACATCGGTGTGGGCACAGACGATGTACACGGTGTTCGACACCGAGACAAGTACGCTGACGTTCAAGTATGACAACAATAGACCTACGGAGAGTACGGAAACGCAAAATGTGTATGATGTTCCTGACCGTTCTATTACGCCGGACTGGTCAAAAAACCATTCTGGAGAAATAAAGACTGTTGTCTTTGACAAATCATTCGCTGACGCACGACCGACAACGTGCTATTGTTGGTTTTATGAATTCAGATTGTTGACTGATATCCAGGGCATCCAGTATCTCAACACTTCGGAGGTGACAAATATGTTAAATATGTTCCGAAATTGCAGCAAACTCACTTATCTCGACCTGACAGGCTTTGATACGAAGAATGTGACTAATATGGAATGTATGTTCTGCAACTGCGAAAACCTTGTTTCCATATATGTCTCTGAGTCATTTACGACTAATAATGTCACCAACTCAGATTATATGTTTGGATACTGTTATTCCCTTGTCGGAGCCGTTGCATACAGTGAGGATAGTGAGGATAAGAAAAATGCCACTATGGCAAACACTTCCACAGGTTATTTCAAGGAACCTGGTGACTGCTCGGCATACGTAGTATTCAACAGTGTGGATAATAGCCTTACATTCAAGTACGATACAAATATCTCTCAAGTGGCAGAGAACGAGACGGTATGTACCATTAAAACATGTAATCAATCCCCCGGATGGTACAACAATAGAAGCTCTATCACTAAGGTTGTGTTTGAACCATCATTCATATCTGCCAGGCCAGCGGCATGTTACTATTGGTTTTCTTACTGTACAAACCTTGCCACCATCGAGGGATTGGAATACCTCAACACCTCTGAGGTGACAAGTATGTCTTTTATGTTCAGTGGTTGTAAAAAAATCACCACTCTCAACCTTTCGAATTTCGACACGTCAAAGGTGACGGATATGAAATATATGTTTTACCATTGCGATGCACTTACTACAATATATGTATCAGACAAATTCGTTGTTGACCAAGTCACAAATGATAACATGATGTTTGAGTACAGTGAAGCCCTAAAGGGAGCGCAAAAATATTCTAATCTTAAATATGACAAGACATACGCCAACTACCGCACAGGATATTTCACCTGTGGCATTAACACAGCTGATGACCTGAAGGCTTTTGCACAGAGCGTCAATGGAACTTATACCCCTGCTGACGGCGAGACAGCAACGGCTTATCCTGCTGCATGCGCAGGACTGATGAAGGACATTGCGCTGACCGCAGACGACATAATGGAGCCTATGGGCAAAAACGGCAGTTATACGGGTACTTTCGACGGACTGGGTCACACCATCAGCGGGCTGAACTTCAGCTCAAACAAGAGCCTGTTCGCCACCAACGGCGGCACCATCAAGAACTTAGGCGTGGTGGCCCAAGGCAGCGAGGGATACATCTGCCAGACAAACAGCGGAACGATTGACCATTGCTTCTACATGGGAACTACCGCAGAAGAGACAACATCTCCCAGCGGGACCGTGTGTCAGACAAACGACGGAACCGTAGCCAACTGCTACTATCTTGCAGACAGCGAGACTGACGCCATTGAAGGCACCACATACAAGACCGCCAGTCAGTTTAAGAGTGGCGAGGTGTGCTATTTACTGAACAACGGCACGACCGACGGCACGCAGACATGGTATCAGAACCTCTCCGAAGAGAATGGAGACAAATGGCCTGTTGTCACCGGCACAGGCGAAAATACCGTATATCAAGTAAATTTGCTATGCGGAGGAGTATCAAATATCGGTAAAACATACGCCAACACGAATGAAGATGTCGTCAAAGCGCATTATCTGCCGGAGACTGCCACATTCGACTCCGGCAAGAATATATATAAAAATGTTTGCAAGAGCGAAGGTTGCGGAAAGACTCTCTATTTCGCCGATGAAGAGAGTACGATAGAAGCCACTCCTAATGCTGACCTGACATACTTCACCGTAGCCGACTATCCATTGTCTGATGCCACGGCATACACCAGCTTGGCCAGGTTCTCTGCCGAAAAACTGAGCTATACCCGCAAATTCTCCGACAACAAATGGATGGCAGTGTATGTGCCATTCCACATCAACTGCGACAAATTGGAGAAAGAGTATGAGATGGCAGTCATCAACAACTTCCATGAATACGAGCAGGAAGACGGCACATACAAAGTGGTGCTGGAAGTGAAGCGTGTGACCAAGGGCGGCACGATACCAGCCCTCACTCCATGTCTCATCCGCATGAAGACAGCGCCTGAGGCAGAAACCTACAAGACCCTGACCTTCACAGATGTCCAATTCGTGCCGGCAGCCGAGAAGAGTACGCGCTGTTTTAGTGTAACACGCAATTACGAATTCTTTGGCACCCTGAATGGCAAGGACGGATTTAATGAATACACAGACTATGTGCTGAGTAAAGGCATATTGTATAGGGCAGGTTATAACACCCGTCTTCTTCCCCAGCGTTGGTATCTCACTGCCACCACCCGCGATGGCAACAGCAGTGCTTATGCCAAGTTGCGCAGCATCACTATCAACGATTCGGGTGACGGCCAGGCTACAGGCATAGACGACATCCATGTCAACACAGAGTCATACACCGACACTAACCCCGCCATCTACGACCTGCAGGGACGCCGGTTGACCCAAGAGCCTCAGAAGGGCATATATATAAAGAATGGAGTTAAACAGGTGAAATAACTCCTTGCTATCAAGATATTGAATAATTTAAAAATAAACAGCTATGACAGAGAAAAAGAAAAAGTATGTAACGCCTCAGATAAAGGTGTATGAGACTGAGCCCACAGTATTGTTGTCAGATTCAGGAGGTCCTCTTTACAATCAAATAGAGACGAGCGATGAAGTGTGCGACAATCCCGGATAATGTAATTTTGTTATAACAGAAACTTCGAAAAAAGACTGCACCTTACCCGATGATAATCACGGACAAGGTGCAGTCTTCTATATAACAACAGTTATTTCACGTTTCGCTCTTGGCAGGGCCAAATGGTGAACTGAATAGTTACTTCAGTCTTTTGAGTGGGGAATAATCAATGTTATTTACCCCCGTATTATCCACAGCTTGAACAGAGGGTCGACGAAATCAAAACTGTCGTTCCTCTTTTCTATTATGTCTTTCTCTATAAGTACCCTTTTGTTTCGCGTAATAGTCTGAGGACCACCCAATTGATAGCGATTTACCACCTCAGATGAATTAAGACGGGATTCACCATTTGCCACTGCACGTAGCATTGCCATCTGCGACGACGACAGTTTGTCAGCATCAGATTCAAATACAGGTCTATTGGTGTCTATTACCGACAATAAGGCATTCTCCACCATTTCCATCGTAGCATTCTCCTCAGTATCAGCCCAAACAAAAAAGCTCAACTGTTGTACATACCAAGAATGACAATCCACGGCATCGCATATTCGTTCGGCAGCCTCTCGGGATATTGACTTGCCGCTCTTGCTGAAAGTTTCAATTATATAAGGTATCCAATAATCCTTGGAAATCTTGTCGAGATACATGACTTGACCAAAACGATAGAACGGGTTGGACGAATTGTTGAAGATGTCGAGCATCATGTGGCGTTTACTGCCGTATAAGCAGTATGTAGTATGCTGGTGCTGTTGCCATACGGAGCGCAACATTCCCTCTATCCGTTTCCATTCCGACAGATTGGCAAGATTCTGAAACTCATCTATACACACTATGACTTCCAAACCACGTTGCTCGGCAATCTTTTCAGGTAGATTCAGAATATCCTCAGCACTTCTGCTAAGAGGCTTATAACCAAGGTCAAGCTCAAGGGCATTGAGCGGGTCACTCTTTATTGTTATACTCGGACTTAGAGCCTGGACATACTTACGGAACACTTCTATACCTCTTTCTAAAGAGGAAGATACGCCATTGAAAACAGCTGTTGCGTAGGCATTATAAAAATCCGCTTCGCTTGTTATCTTAAAAGCATCGACATAGCAAACCCTTACCTTCTTATTTTCTTCGAACATCTCCTTCATCGTTGCCTTTACAAGCGATGACTTACCCCATCTGCGAGGAGAAATAAGCATAACATTAATGCCATTGCCTAAAAAAGTCTTCAGGCGTTTCCTGTCTTCATGACGATCAATGAAATTATCATCTTGAGCCAATTCACCGTAAATAAATGGTCTTCTCATATTAATTATGTTATTGAATTCATCGGCAAAGATACAAAATTATAACGGTATTTATATCAACAACTCTTATAATTTATGTTATTTTAATATACTCAAGATTCTGAGTAACTACTCAGTTCACCATTTGGCCCTGCCAAGAGCGAAACGTGAAATAACTGTTGTTATATAGGAGCTTATAAATATTTGAACACAGAGACACAAAGACACAAAGATTTTTTTGGATACAAAGACAACAAGCGACTAAAGTCGCCACAAAGCCTCGCGGATGGATATCTTTGTGGACTTTGTTAAAAGCAGCTTTAGCTGCTCTCTGTATCTTCCGAAAACGAAGTTACCACGTGCCAAGACTAATGCTACCTACAAACTGGCAGAGATTGCAATGGCTGCCATCGAGAAGAATTCTCGACGTGAACATGGAAGAGTTGTCCAGAAAGGAAGCCATCAGCAATGGAGGAAAAGAACTTGCCGTCCTGTATAAAGTTAAATGCCCCGCGCTTCTCAGCGCGAGGCATTTCTCAATAGGTATTAGCCTTCTAAGGTAAAAAGATTGTATTCAGGATAACGAGTGCAAAGGTACGGAAAAAAATCCGATTTTGCAAACTTTTTTATATGTTATATAACATATTATGCCATTTTTTTGCATTTTTTGAAATAAATATTGAAAATATTATAATAAATGCGCTTTTTTGGGTATGTTATACACAAAAAAAGGTGGACAATCGATTACACAATTTGTAACAGACTGTCCACCTAATATCATTTGAATATTAGTGAAAAGCACTAATTAATTAGTTGTTGACACTTCCACCAACGATGTCAAGAAGTTCGTTGGTAATAGCCTGCTGTCTGCTCTTGTTGTACTGGAGATTCAGTCCGCGTAAGAGTTCGTCCGCATTGTCGGTAGCTGTCTGCATGGCAACCATACGTGCAGCATGCTCGCTTGCAATACTATCGAGCAATGCAGTGTAGAGCATCAGATGTGCCATCTTCGGAATAAGCGCGCTAAGTACGGTCTGCATGTCGGGTTCGACAATGAAGTTGCTGTTAAGAGGCTTTCCGTCAAGTGTGCCACGCTGCTCCCCACGCTCAGCGTCACGCTTCTTTAGGTATTCCTGTGCGTCTTTGGTAGTAACCATAGACTTCAAGTCGCGTTCGTGATCACGAGTAAGCTCATCTGTAATGTCAATTGGCAGGAAGACCTTCCGTGTGAGGATTTGAGAACCAGCACTTTTGAAATGATGATATATCATCTCCACGCGGTCAATCTTTCCATGCACGAATTGCTCTCCAAGCTCTCTTGCCAAGTCAATACACTGCTTAGCGTTAGGTTTCTCAGCCAAGGCGTTATAGTCTCCGGCAATGGAGAATCCCAACTTTGCAGCCTTCTCAGCCACCTTACGTCCTATTGGATAGATGACGATGTTCTCTTTGCCCAACGATTCGTATTCAGCCGCCACATTTTGCATCATCTTGATGACATTTGCGTTGAAACCACCACAGAGGCTGCTATTTGAAGAATAGACAACCAATGCTACACGTTTCACAGGACGTTCTTGTGTGAGAATGCTTGACGCATCGGCCTCTGAGGCCAGAAACGTTTTGAGTATCTGCTCCAGCATGGTCTCGTATGGCAGCATGTTTTCTATCATCACCTGTGCATGGTGTAATTTCGACGACGCCACCATTTTCATAGCACTTGTAATCTTTCGTGTGCTATTGACCGACTGGATTCTCGTTTTTATCTCTTTCAGCGACGGCATAGGCTATCAGTTTTTATATTGTCCTGCAATGTCGGCCATGGTCTGCTCGATGACACTTGTGACAGAGTCATCAATCTTTCCAGAGGCGAGTGTTGCAATAACATCCGGATGTGATGTGCGCAGTTTGTCGAGGAAAGAGTCCTGACACTGACGTACACATTCCACAGGCACGTCATGCATCAACCCGTGAGTACCACAATAGATAATGGCAATCTGTTCGCCTACTGGCATTGGGCTATACTGCGGCTGTATGAGCAACTGGTTGTTCTTTCGTCCGCGGTCGATGGTCATTGCCGTAACTGGGTCCATATCACTTGAGAACTTCGAGAAGGCCTCGAGTTCCCTGTACTGTGCCATATCAATTTTCAGAGTACCAGCCACTTTCTTCATACTCTTTATCTGAGCAGATCCGCCCACACGTGATACAGAGATGCCGACGTTGATGGCAGGACGGAAACCCTGGTTGAAGAGGTCGCTTTCGAGATAAATCTGTCCGTCGGTAATGGAGATTACGTTTGTCGGGATATATGCCGAAACGTCGCCAGCCTGAGTCTCGATAATAGGCAATGCAGTGAGCGATCCACCACCCTTGACATGCCCTTTCATACACTCAGGCAGGTCGTTCATCTGTTCAGCCACTTCCTGCTGGTCGTTGATACGGGCAGCTCTTTCAAGCAGACGGCTATGCAGGTAGAACACGTCACCTGGGTAAGCCTCACGTCCTGACGGGCGGCGAAGAATGAGCGACACCTCACGATAGGCCACAGCCTGTTTTGAGAGGTCGTCATACACCACGAGTGCGCTCTCTCCCCTGTCGCGGAAGTACTCTCCGATGGCTGCACCAGCAAACGGAGCGTAGTACTGCATTGCAGCAGGATCGGCTGCAGTGGCAGACACCACGATGGTGTATGGCATTGCACCGTGCTGCTTGAGGTTCTCAACGAGAGCGGCAACAGTAGAAGCCTTCTGTCCGATGGCCACATATATACAATAAACTGGCTTTCCAGCCTCATAGAAGCTCTTTTGGTTGATGATGGTGTCGACAGCAATGGCAGTCTTTCCGGTCTGTCGGTCTCCAATGATGAGCTCACGCTGTCCACGTCCGATAGGAATCATCGAGTCCACACCTTTGAGTCCTGTCTGGAGAGGTTCCTTTACTGGCTGTCTATAGATTACACCAGGAGCCTTTCTGTCGAGCGGCATCTCAAATGCTCCGGTAAGGTCGATGTCTCCCTTTCCGTCGATGGCCTGTCCAAGTGGGTTGATGACACGTCCGAGCATGTTGTCGTTGACGCGAATTGAAGCGATGCGCTTTGTTCGCTTTACGACCATGCCCTCCTTAATGCCTTCCACCGAACCGAGAAGCACACAACCGACGTTGTCTTCCTCCAGGTTCATGACTATAGCCATGGTGCCATTTTCAAACTCGAGCAGTTCGTTGGCCTCGGCATTGTGCAGTCCGTAGATACGAGCCACACCGTCGCTCACTTCGAGTACGGTGCCGACCTCGTCAAACTGCTGTCCGCCGTTGATGCCCTGAAGTTGTTCGAGCAGCATTTGCGACACTTCGCTTGGTTTTATTTTGTCTGACATGTTTTTTTAGTTTAATTAATTACTTTCTCAACTGGTGAAGCACGTTTCTGAGTTGGCTCTGCACACTGGCATCGAGCCTGTACGTGTCATATTCGAGAATAAACCCTCCAATGATGTCCGGGTTGACCTCAGTCTCGAACTCCACCGTTCCCTTGGTTTTGTTTTCAACCATCTGTCGCATTTTCTTTTCCGTTTCCGGCGAAACAGCAACAGCGGTTGTGAGCTTTCCTCGGATGATGTTCTTCTGTTTTCGATAAAGCGTGACATACGAGTTTGCCATAAACTGCACAAAGCTTTCCCTGTCCTCCTTTAGTACGAGCATGATGAATTTCTCAGAAAGCTCAACGATGTTCTTACCGCAAGCAGTAGTGAGCAATCCCTTTTTCTTGTCTTTGGAGAGCATGGGGTTGTCGATGGCGTGTCTAAGCTGTGGTACATCCGCGAAGCTCTTGGCCAGTGTAGTCATGTTTTGACAAACCTGGTCTTCCTTGTTCGCAGCGGTAGCCGCCTTGAGCAGCGCACGAGCGTATCTAACTGATATTACTCCGATGTCCATGTCACATTATTTTTTATCTTCCACAGCAACCTCATCCAACAGTCTGTCAATAGTCTCCATCTGCCTGTCGGCTGCAGAAAGTTCCTTTCTTAGAATTTTCTCAGCCACCTTGACGGAGAGCTCCGCCACTTGCGCCCTTATCTCCGAGATTGCAGCGGCCTTTTCCTGTGCGATGTCGGCCTTTGCCTCCTCGATGAGCCTTGTGGCCTCGTGGCGTGCCTGTTCCTGGGCCTTGGCAACAATTGCCTCGCGTGTGTCAGCAGCCTCTTTTAATATCTGGGCTTGCTTTTGACGCGCTTCCTGCAACATTGCCTCCCCCTCTTTCTGAATGTTCTCGAGCCTTGCAGAAGCCTCGTGAGCTTTTCTGAGGCTTTCGTCGATGTACTGCTTTCGGTTGTCTACCATATTGACAATGGCAGGGAAACCAAATTTTGCCAGTACTCCGAAGACCACGAGAAAGGCTATGAGCATCCAGAAGAGGAGTCCCAAGTCAGGGGTCAATATAGATGGCAAATTTTCCATTCGATGATGTTTTTTGATGTCAACTCGTCAACTTGTCAACTCGTCAACTTGTCAACTTTACTTAATAAGGAATGCGCAGGCAGCAATGGCGAAAAGGGCGCAACCCTCAACGAAGGCAGATGTCAGAATCATGTTTGTCTGAATCTTGCTTGTTGCCTCTGGCTGACGTGCGATGGCATCCATAGCGCTACCGCCAATCTTACCAATACCTAAACCTGCACCAATTGTTGCAATACCTGCTCCGAGACCGCAGCCCAGCTGTGCCAGACCTTCAGCAGCCAAAAGTGTTGAAATAATCATAATTTTATAAGTTTTAATTTGTTATTGTTAATTCTTTTATTACTATAATTCTTTAATCTTTAATTTTTTAATTCTTTATCAAAGAATCAATGGTGCTCCTTATGTGCAAGTCCGATGAACACTGCGCTAAGCATAGTGAACACATAAGCCTGGACGAAAGCCACAAGCAGCTCCAGACAGTTCATGAACAGAAGCATGACAGCACTGAAAAGATTCAGTCCGATGCCAAAGCCCACACCCATTGACCAACCGAGGAAGATGACACAGGTGAAGCTGAGCATCACCGCATGACCTGCCATCATGTTGGCGAAAAGACGAATCATCAGTGCAAACGGCTTAGTAAATACTCCGAAGAACTCGATGACCGGCATTACCGGCACTGGATATGCCTTCAGGAAGAGAGGCACCTCCGGCCAGAATATTTCCTTCCAATACTCTTTGTTGCCGAAGAGGTTGATGGCCAACATCGTGCAAAGAGCGAGGAACAGTGTTACATTGATGTTACCCGTCACATTTGAACCACCGGGGAACACAGGTATGAGTCCTATGAGGTTGGTGGTGAGGATGAAGAAGAACACGGTGAGCAAGTACGGCGCGTACTGCTTATAGTGCTTCTCTCCCACAGACGGACGGATAAGGTCGTCGTGGATATACATCACGAGCATCTCCACAGCTCCGACGAATCCCCGCGGTGCATCACTCTTCTCGTCTCGCTTCTTATACCAGCGCGAGCATGAGAGGAACACTGTCAGCAACACTGCCACCACAATCCATATCTGAGCCACGGCCTTGGTGATGCTGAGGTCGAGTGGACGCTCAGATGAGCCGTCAGCCATACGCTCATAGATTTTTCCATGGTGTGCCGGGTCGAAGAAGTACTTCTCCGGCAGCGTGTGTGCAGTGCATAAAGTCCACTCTCCCGTTTCGCCGCTACGTACGATGATGGGCAGCGGAATGCTGAGGTGCTTTCCCTCATACGAGGCGATATGCCACTCGTAGGAATCGGACAAGTGCTCAAGGACTATTTCTGGTATGTCCAGCGCCTCGCCTTCCTTTGCTGTCTCATTGGCAAGGGAGTTTACCGGGCACAATACCACGGCGAGCATCAATATTATTGTCCTTATTCGTTTCATCATAATCGAAGAGATTTATGAGTGTTGTTTGACATTATTGAATTTGTCGACTATCTTCGATTTCATTCCGAAGAATATCGAGTGATGGACGAGCATCGCCACATAGAACGGGGCGAGTACCGAAAGGAAGCCGAGCATCTCTTCACGTCCGTAAGCGAGATAGTATCCAAACATGACCGAAATGGTGAGCAGCATACGGAATCCCGACACGGCAGAATAAAACGTGGTGAGCGAATCGACCGAACGGCTTGCCACCCTGATCCATACAAGTCCTGTTGCCACAACGACGGCAAGTGTATAAAGTGCAGATATTACCGCCGGCACCATTATCCACTGGTTGTCAGAGCAATAGGCGATGGCCGCTGCTGCTGCCAAGAGTATGACCACCATGGCTATTCCTCTTTTGATGAAGGAGTGGCCTGTAGTCTTGACTTCCTTCAGCCAAGGGTTTTGCCCTTGCATGTCACAGCTATCTGTCGTTGGCTTACTGTTGTCGATTAGACTTTCTTCCATGGCGTCTTTCTCCATTATAGTTCAACACAAAGGCTAACCTTGTTTTTGTTGACTTCAACGAACCCGCTGGAAATGGTCATCTCATGCAGTCCCTCTGAATCCACATACACAACCTTTCCCCTGTCAAGACAAGAGATGAGCGGTGCGTGGTCTTTCAGTACCTGAAACTCTCCTGACACTCCCGGTGCGGTGACGCTCTCTATCTCACCGTCGAATATTACCTTCTCTGGTGATACTATTCTTAATCTCAAACCCATAATAAACAATTCTTTATGAAGGCATTAGCCTTTGGCAGCCTCCATGAGTTTCTTACCCTTTGCTATGGCATCCTCAATGGTGCCGACGTTAAGGAACGCCTGTTCTGGCAGGTCGTCCACCTCACCATCGAGAATCATGTTGAAGCCCTTTATTGTATCCTCTATTGGCACCATTACTCCAGGTATGCCAGTAAACTGCTCTGCCACGGTGAATGGCTGAGAGAGGAAACGCTGCACACGACGTGCTCGGTTAACGGTAAGTTTATCTTCATCAGACAACTCGTCCATACCGAGGATGGCGATGATGTCTTGCAATTCCTTGTAACGCTGCAGTATCTGCTTCACACGCTGAGCGCAGTCGTAGTGTTCCTTGCCCACAATGAGCGGGTCGAGGATTCGGCTGGTAGAACCCAGTGGGTCTACGGCAGGATAGATACCAAGCTCCGTAATCTTACGGCTAAGTTCTGTTGTGGCATCGAGGTGGGTGAAGGTGGTGGCAGGAGCAGGGTCGGTCAAGTCGTCTGCAGGAACGTAAACGGCCTGCACTGATGTGATGGAACCTTTCTTTGTAGAAGTGATTCTCTCCTGCATGGTACCCATTTCCGAAGCCAGAGTAGGCTGATAGCCCACGGCAGAAGGCATACGTCCAAGAAGAGCAGACACTTCTGAACCAGCCTGTGTAAAACGGAAAATGTTGTCGATGAAGAACATGATGTCAGCCGCTTCGCCGTCCTTGCCTCCATGGTCGCGGAACTCCTCAGCCACGGTGAGTCCAGAGAGAGCCACAGAAGCACGTGCGCCTGGGGGCTCGTTCATCTGTCCATATACAAGTGTGGCCTGCGACTTTTTCAGTTCTTCGGGGTCAACAAGCGAGAGGTCCCACTTGCCTTCCTCCATGGCTTTTCTAAATTTCTCGCCATACCTGATTACGCCCGACTCGAGCATGTCTCGGATAAGGTCGTTGCCTTCACGTGTACGCTCTCCCACTCCTGCAAAAACGGAATATCCATTGTGTCCCTTGGCAATGTTGTTGATAAGCTCCATGATGAGCACTGTCTTTCCCACGCCAGCACCTCCGAAGAGTCCAATTTTTCCACCCTTCATGTATGGTTCCAGCAAGTCAATAACCTTGATACCAGTAGCGAGCATCTCTTTGTGAGTAGACAGTTCCTCAAACTTCGGGGCTTCTCTGTGGATAGGATATGCCCCTTCCATGCTTAGAGGTTTCATACCATCAATAGGCTGTCCGATTACGTTCATCATTCGGCCTTTGATTTGCTCTCCGGCAGGCATTACAATAGGTGAACCTGTCTGCTTAACCTCGAGTCCTCGCTGCAGTCCGTCAGTATTGTCCATGGCTACGCAACGCACGGTGTCCTCACCGATGTGCTGTTGCACCTCGACAATAAGCTCTCTGCCATCAGGACGTTCGATTTTCAGAGCATCATGAATTTTGGGTAGCACTTTCTCCGCATCCTGTCCTTTGGTATCGAAGAAGACATCGATAACTGGACCGATAATCTGCGAGATGTGTCCATTAATCTGTGACATACGCTTTATAATTTGTTAAATTGTCTTTTTTTAGTATTTTCTAAAGGCTATTTGTTGTTTATTCCTTGCAAAGGTAGACATTTTTATTTAAAGCCCAAAGAAAAAAAGATATTTTCTTTCTAAGTATTTTAAAATATTGAAAGAATTTTCACCTTGACAGCTGTTGTTTTAACAAAAAAACGTCAAATGCTCAATTCATCGAGCACCTTTATGAGTTTCATGTCAAGTGGCTTGTCTGTACGGATGGCATCTGAAAATGGTACATATACCACTTCATTGTTCCTTACGCCTACCATCACGTTGCGTTGTCCCTGAATGATTGCCTCAATGGCACCGACACCTGTACGGCTGGCAAGTATGCGGTCGCGTGCTGTCGGGCGGCCTCCGCGCTGCAAGTGTCCGAGTATAGACACGCGCACATCGAAATCAGGGAACTCCTTCTTCACGCGGTCGGCATAATACATAGCACCACATTTTGGACTTTCCGACACGATGACGATACAACTCTTCTTTGATTTGCGGATACCTCGTTCCATGAATCGTCCAAGCTGGTCGACGTCTGTTGCCTCCTCTGGGATGATGGCAGCCTCAGCACCGCTGGCAATGGCACTGTTCTGTGCAAGGAAACCAGCATCGCGTCCCATCACCTCGATGAAGAAGATACGCTCGTGGCTCTGTGCAGTGTCGCGGATTCGGTCAACACACTCTAGGATGGTGTTCAATGTTGTATCATATCCAATGGTGGAATCTGTACCATAGAGGTCGTTGTCGATGGTGCCTGGCAATCCTATGCAGCAAACGTCAAACTCTGCCGCAAAGTCGCGTGCTCCTGTCAGCGAGCCGTTACCACCAATGACCACCAGTGCGTCGATGCCTTCCCTTACCATTGTGTCGTATGCTTTCTGCTTTCCTTCCGGAGTCATGAATTCCATACTGCGTGCAGTCTTCAGAATAGTACCGCCTTGCATGATGATACCGCTGACATTTTCTGTTGTGAAAGGCTTTACCTCACCATTAATGAGTCCATCATATCCACGATATATTCCCTTGATGTTAAAACCATTGTATATACCTGCTCTCGTGACCGCACGAATGGCAGCATTCATACCTGGGGCATCTCCTCCCGAAGTAAGCACTCCTATTGTCTTAATTTTTGCCATAATATTTTTGTGTTAAAGTTCGTTTTGTTTACACCTTATTTATATATATAATGCTATTTGAGCAGATAGCACTCCACCCATAGCAACGCCATACCAGCCATCCAACCGAGTAGCACCTTTGGCGTGCAATTCTTGAAATACCAGCCTACGTGCATACGTTCCATCTTCATCAACGCAATCCCGCTTTGTGAGGCGAAACAGGTGAGACATCCTCCAACAGAAGTGGAGAAGGCCACAATTTTCCAATAGGTGCCGTTTTGCACGAAGTTTGCCATGTAGTCTGAGTCCACCCATCTCAGCAGTGCTGCATCGTCCACCACATCGTAGAGCGAGAGGTTGGTCATGGCAACAGTAAATGTGTCCACCACTCCACTCAGCAGTCCAGACATCAGTCCGAGTGCCCATACATTGTGAATATTATAGTCTATCCATTCCGATACGGAAGCGAAGAAACCGGTTTCGTTTACCACTCCCATGGAAAGCATAATGCCCATAATGAAAAGAATCATCTGCAAACTGCCATACTGCAACGACCTTGGGAAACGTCGTTGTATCATCTGTTCAGCATTCATAAGTTTGCGGTTGAAAATTTCGTTCACCACCCACAACACCGCCAGCACACATAGTGCACCAAGAAACGGACTCAGTTTGGTGATATTATGGAATGTGGGTATAAACCACAATCCGCCAATTCCCACGAATAGCATCGACAGACGCTGCAAACGATTAAGGTTTGTGTCGTCTCCACGATATGGTATCGCGGGCCATTCCACGTCAAGCCTTGCGGGAAGGCAACGTCCGATAAGGTATGTTGGCAAAGCCCATGCCGTCAATGCCGGCAATGCGAGATATGCAGAGAAGTTGGTGGCCGTTACGGTTTCTTCTCCCCACAATATTACTCCTGCCGGATCGCCAATCACGGTCATGCATCCTCCAGTGTTTGCAGCGAGCACGATGGCCGAGCCGATGAGCATTCTCTGTCTCCTGTTCTGCACTATTCCATGCATGATGACAAGCATCATGGCAGTTGTAGTAAGGTTGTCGAGATTTGCCGAAATGATGAATGTAGCGACAGTGATGGACCATAACAGACGCTTGCTGTTTCGCGTTCTGATCCATTCTGAAATGAAGTCAAAGCACCCATTGTTGTTTAGTATCTCCACGATAGTCATTGTGGCAAGCAAGAACAACACTATTGCCGCAGCCTTTCCCACATACTTCAGGAAGATATTGTCGTAGATGAAATATTTCACAGCATCACTGTTTGGCGCCTCTCCGGCCAAGAAGTCAAAATACTCTCTTGGATGCTGACTCATAACGAAATCTGTACCATAGCATATATACAAGACCCATCCCACAGTGCCCATAAACATGGCGATTGCAGCCTTGTTTACGTTGGTAAGATGTGTAGTAGCCAAAAGCACATATCCCAAAATGAATATCAACACTATCAACAATGTCATACTTCTCAATTATTTTAAATTTCGGCACAAAGATAACAATCTTTTGCGACATACGTGTCTGTTTTCAAAAAAAAATGCTTAAGTTTAATCATTTTTTCACAACGACATAGTCTGTAAGGATGTAAAAGAGTTCAAAATGACATATTTTCATATACTAATTGCGATGTTTTGAAGATTTTGTTTGCATATTTGTAATACAGTTTGTTACCGACGCCAGCAAACTACTGTCACTTTTGAAGACACTTGGCAGCAACTCCACAAGCACCACCATCTCTACAGTCACATCGCTCATGAAGAAAGTAAACGGCATGCAATGTGGCATAGCATTGGTAAAGAAATAGTTAAATAACATTAACTTTTTAAAAAAGCGTCCTTATACATTCTTAAGATTTATATTTTCTTCGTACCTTTGCACCCGCTGTCACGAGTTGGCAGCATTAATTCAAACTTACAATTAAATATTTTAAACAAAAAATGGCAACAAAAATCAGATTACAGCGCGGCGGCCGTAAAGGCTATGCTTTCTATAGCATCGTTATCGCCGACGCACGTGCACCACGCGATGGTAGATTTACTGAGAAAATTGGTACTTACAACCCTAACACCAATCCAGCCACAGTAGATTTGAATTTCGACCGTGCCCTTTATTGGGTAGAGTGCGGAGCTCAGCCCACTGACACCGTACGCAACATCCTCGGTCATGAAGGCGTTTACCTGATGAAGCACCTCCGTGGAGGCGTTAAGAAGGGCGCATTTGACGAAGCTACAGCACAGAAGCGTTTCGACGCTTGGAAGGCTGACAAGCAGAAGGGTCTTGACGCTGTTCGCGAGAGCGAGGCTAAGGCTAAGAAGGAAGCTATCGCCAAGGAGCTTGAGGCAGAGAAGAAGATCAATGCCGAAATCGCTAAGAAAGTAGCTGAGAAGAAGGCTGCCGCTGAAGCTGCAAAGGCTGAGGCTGCCGCTGCAGAGGCTGCTACCGAGGAAGCTCCCGCAGAGGCATAATCCCCATCAGGTTTTCAGAAAACTTAAAAGTACAGACGCGAATCTTTCGCGTCTGTACTTTTTTTATGGCGGTAATTATCGAGGTTGAAAGACTATAGAGTAGTGCCATCTGTCACATGATGACAGTCGGCTATCATAACTATGCCAGACGGCTGCCATAAAGGTGGCAGTAAGAGACGTTTGTCGAAACAAAGTGTCTCGTTGCGTATTCATATATTATATGAGCAAGGTCGGCCAGCACTCTACACTCTACATTATTTTGCAAATAATAGCTGATAATCAGTATGTTGCAGAATGTAGAGTACACCTCAACTCTTCATTCACTCTTCATTCACTCTTCATAATTTACACGTGAGCTTGACGAATATTCCCATCCGCCTTTAACCCAAGTTTGATGGCTCATATTTTTTTTCGGCCTTTTTGGGGGTATTAAAAACAGTCAACCCGCTGTGTTTCATCCAAAGTGTCCACATTATTTGAATTGTAGTACACAGAAGTCTCGCGGAAAATTTGTACCTTTGCACCCGCTATGCATTTTATGTCTCAACCAAGATATAATCCGAGGACCCAGTGCGATGACTGGTACTACCGCATCAAGGAGTCTTTCCGTGACCTGTCAGGCCGCGTGCGTTGCCGTGTCATGCTAAACGTTGGATTCATCGACGAGCCTCACCGCCCCGAGGACATCCGCGACATAGGCAAGTGCCTCACATATCTTTCTAAGCACCAGGGCCAGCAGGATTTGTTCTCAAGTCCGTTGTCTCGATACAACGAGTTCGTGCGCCGCAAGGCGGAGGAGTTCTGGCGTGAGATGGTGAACAACGGCAGCATTGATGCCGTCAATGCAGCCCTTGAGGAGTCCCGCGGACAGGCGGAGCGCCTTGTTGACGTGAACACCGTCAAGCATACAGACGCGAGGGATGTCGGTGCGGAGTGGATATGCCTCCAGGCCATCCGCGAGCTTGGGATAGACAAGTTCCTGGCGAAGGAAGGCTGGAGCGAGATACGCATAAACACCGCGCTTGCCCACCTCATAACCCGTACCGTGTATTCCCCATCGGAGCTGAAGAGCTTGCGCATAATGGACGAGAACTCTGCCGTATGCGAACTCATAAGCGGCAGCACTGACTGGCGTCCTGGATTCCAGTCCATTTATAAGGTTGCTCCGTCACTGTACGAGCTGAAGGACAAGCTCGAGGATCATCTGTGCCGAAGAACTGACGACCTGTTCAACATAACCAACAGGATTGCCATCTTCGACCTCACCAATTTCTACTTCGAGGGCAGGAAGGACAGCAGCGTCAAGGCCAGGTTCGGCCGTTCCAAGGAGAAGCGGTCTGACTGCAAGCTGCTTGTGTTGGCACTGTGCATAAACAGGGAGGGTTTCATACGCTACTCGTCAATACTTGCCGGCAATACGGCCGACCCGAACTCGCTTCCGGACATGGTGGACACGCTCAACTCCAAGACACGCGTCCCGAATGACCCTAAGGACAAGGTGTTAGTCTGCCTTGATGCAGGCATAGCCACCGAGGAGAACCTCAGGAAAATCAAGGGCAAGGGATATAACTACCTGTGCGTCAGTCGCAGAAGACTTGCCGACTACGAGCTTGCGCCTGATGCCAAGACCGTCACCGTGCAGGACAGCAAGCGGCAGCCCATCAGTCTCACGCAGGTAAGGCATGAAGAAGGCGGCGACTATTATCTGGAGATAAAGTCACCCGCCAAGGAACTCAAGGAGACCTCAATGAACCGAAAGTTCAAGGAGCGCTTCGAGGAGGAACTCCAGAAGGCAAGGGAGTCACTCACGAAGAAGAACGGGACGAAAGCATACGAGAAGGTCATAGAGCGTGTGGGAAGGGCCAGACAGAAATACCCGTCCATATCGAAATACTATGTCATTGACTACATCGCTGACAATCCGAAGAATCCCAAGAACATGGCTGACATACAGTGGCGCATCGCCGTGCCGGAGAACGTGGACAAGGACAGCGGAGTGTATTTCCTCAGGACGAATGTCGCGACGTTTGACGAGAAGACCACATGGGACTATTACAACCTTACGCGTGAAATAGAATGTACCAACAGGCAGCTGAAGACCGACCTCAACCTGCGGCCGATACACCACAAGAAAGATGACCGCTCGGATGCCCACCTCTTCCTCGGACAGCTCTCATACTGGATAGTCAACACAATCAGATACAGACTCAAGCAGGCGGGTGAGAACTGCTACTGGACAGAAATAGTCAGACGGATGTCAACACAGAAGGCCGTCACGACGGAAGCTACGAACGCTCTTGGAGAGAAGGTGCATATGAGGATGTGCAGTGAACCGACAGAGGCAGCCAACAATATTTACGAACTATTGAAGTACAAGAAAATGCCATTCAGAAAAATCAAAATCCAAAAAAGTTTGTAGTACACAGCGATGCAAATTGAAATCGAAAGTCGCTGAACAGCAAAGGAAATGGCTTATAAGGCATCAAACTTGGGTTAAAGTCGTCACAGCACCGGGAGGGTCGATGTAGGGCAGATGTAGAGTGAATGAAGAGGCGAGAGGCACTCTACATTCTATAACCAGTTATAAACAAGCTACTTACCTCAATCTGATGTAGAGTGTAGAGTCGTGGCGGCATTCAGATAGTTCATGCGAAATAGAATATGCTACTTTCATTGTTTGATAATAATTCACGCATTTTCCGTTTCCTCTATCTTGCGGAGAATCTTCATAGCCTGCTCCTCCACTATCTGTAGGTATTTCGCCTTCATCTCCGGATTGTATTCGAGCTTGCCGCTCCGCAAATACTTCACTCCCATCAGTATGGCGGTGAGGTCCGATTTGAAATCAATGAGCAGACTCTTATAGTCAGTCTCTTTCTTCTCATCCATAGTGCTTCCTCCTTTAGTCTTTAGTCAGCAATGTCAGTCCCACGCCGCGTATCGTCTTCAGTTCTAATGAGGGGTCGTCCTCGATGTCGTTCCTAATCTTTTTTATAAACACATCCAAGCTGCGCGATGCGAAATAGTCCTTGTTTTCTATTCCCCAGAATCGGCTGAGCAGTGCCTCACGTCTCACCACCTCGTTCTTGTTAACGGCAAGCAATTCCAACACTTGCGCCTCCCTTTGCGTCAGCATTTTCTTTACTCTTGTGCTACGGTTGATGAGGCAGGCATGGTCGGCATCGAGTATATACTGTCCAAGCACGATGTGCCCCGACTCATTGTTGCTCCGCCTGCCTTCTTTCAGTTTAACAAGACTTTCTACATGAGCGTTAATTTCATCAGGCATAAATGGCTTTTTTATATAATTGTTGGCTCCAGCAAGATAACCTGTCTTCAGGTCTGCCGACGATGTAAGGGCAGTGGTGAAGAGAATAATCGTGTCACCGTCAATCTCACGAATACGTTTCACCATCTCCAGACCGTCCATCTCCGGCATCTTGATATCCGACACAATCACATCGGGCTTGAATTCAAAATACGCCTCCAGTCCCTCCCTTCCGTTGCAGGCTGTTCTCACCTCATAACCACCTACGATGTCCTCTAAGCTCGACTTCTCCATGTAAGCCAAGTTTGCATCGTCCTCCACAAGTAATAGCTTTATCATAACTTCTTCTATTTTATTGTTGACGGCACAAAGGTAATAAAAATAAACCATAATCCAATGCCGCAAAGCATACGTTAACCTAAAGATAACATTCAGGCGGTCTCTTCTACGTTCTCATTCGGCAGCAATATCGTGAACTCGGTGTATTGTCCCACCTCGCTGTCAACACCCACAATGCCCCCGTGAGCCTCGATAACCTGCATCACGTAGCTCAGCCCTAAGCCGAAGCCGGCAGGGCCGTTGTGCTTGAATGTGCGCCCCAATGCTGATGCACGTTCAAACTTATCGAAGATTACCTTCTGGTCCTTCTTCGATATTCCCATACCGTTGTCGCGAACCCTTATCTCCACTCCGCTTCCAGTATCTCGGCTGCTAATTTCTATCTCGATTGTCACGTCTTTACGTGAATATTTCACGGCATTGTCCACAAGGTTGCTCAGTGCCTCGCTGAGATATTCCGCATCGGCATACACCGTCTCTGCTGCAAAATTGTTTGTGAAGTGTATATCCTTTCCCGGATATGTAGAGAATTTCTCCTCTATGCTCTCCACCATTGGCGCAATATCTACATTCACCTTGTTCATTTCTAATTTTCCTTCCTCAAGTTTAGATATTGTCAGGACCTTATTCACAAGAGCAAAGAGATGCTGAGCCTCATCCTTCATTATCCTGGTGTACTTCTCCCTCATATCGGCATTGCTCGCCACTTTCTCATATCCTAAGGCGTTAGCGCCTATTGTTATCGTGCTCAATGGAGATTTCATGTCGTGTACCATAGCGTATGTAAAGTCCTTGCGTAATTGCATTGTTTTGCGCTGGATTCGGATGTTGTTCAGCTGCTTCACTATGCACGAAATTGTAATTACCAACATAATAATGTTTATAAACATTATCAATCCCATTTTTTCAAAAAATACACTATATGGATTAGCCAACTCAAGATACACTCCTTCACTTTTGTCTCGGCGTGTATAAATTGTATCTGTTGTTATAGGGAATAAAAAAGTCCTGTTAGAGGAATTCGAAATTATTTTTCCATTCTTTATATAATGTATATTATAATTAAACGTATTTCCAGTACATAAAATGGAGTCTATTATATTTAAATTTGGACGTGTTTTTGTTCTTTTATAAAGTTCATCATTAAAAACTGTTATATTAGGTGTTTCTTCATTAACATCTGAAATCGTTATAGACGTTAAAGCAGAACATGCCCGTATTTCGGCTTCTTTGAACAAAGCCACATTAAACTCTTCGTTTATTTGTATTCTCAATTCGCTTGCAGTAAATGTAAAACTCTGGAATAACCATATTCCTTGCGAAACAAAAGTAGCAAGCAATCCAAATATGGAAATAATAATGAACGTATTTTTTCCTTTTCTAAACATATTAATTAAAGCAATTTTTTGCAAAGATACCACAAATGAAACAAAAAGACGCATTATTTTGTGTTTTTTTGTTATTATTATATGTTTTATTAAATTAATAAAGTGCAATTTGTTCAACACCTAATTATAATAAGATACAGAATACGGGTGACATGAAACAATAACCTAAAGATAACCGCCTATTAACATATTGTTTCTTATAATCAATGTACCTTTGCCCCCTGAATTTAAAAAACAATATAAAAATGGAAAAAGAAGGATTCAAAACGTTATCAAATCAAGAAGCTGAAATGATTTTTGGCGGAAAACTTGTATGGGTAGTTATTTCGAAAAACCAGGGTTACTGGAAAATGGTATTTTGACTATAACTAAATAGGAAAACATTAACCTAAAGATAACCGAGCGTTAACACAGGTTGTGGAAAACAAACCTTACCTTTGCACCCAGAAATAAAACAAGACAAAAAAAACGAGAATTATGGACAAAGAGTACTTAACAACAAAATCAATGCGCCGACATCAGCAGATGCTAAAGTGTATAACGGCACATGCAAGAGACAAGCCATTGTAAGTATGTTATCATACACCTTATGGCTAAGATATAATGCAAACGTGAATCAATAATATTAACAAAGTTTAAATCAAAAAAAAAAAAATGAAAAAGTTAGAAAAGATGGGGCTTGTTCCCTTGACTAAAAAAGAAACCACAGAAGAAAATGGTGGAGGCGTAGAAAACGAGAAGCAAATACCTGATATAAAGGATATGATAAAGGTTTGCTGTATCAACATTCCGCCGATGCCGGTGTTAAATATGTAATATTGAATTGAAAAGAAGATTCGCAACCACGGCGGATGCACGTTCTTCTAAACCAAATAATGTTTAATTAAATAAATAAGTAAAAATTATGAAAAAACTTAATGTTATTGAAATGTCTGTGGAAGACATGCAGTGTGTAAATGGCGGTCATACTGGAGACGCAACAACATGCCCTGAATGCAAGAATCTCCTTCCAGGAACAGAAGCTTGTAAAAATCATGGTATATTGGCTGCTGTTCAGACTTATGCAGTGATGGCATATTGTTGGATTAACTCATAAATGGCATAAGAAATCTATCAAGAAATGAGAATTGGTGACACATAATAACAATTTTCTAAATTGTTTTTTGTTTTCACCAATTCTTTATACTCTTATCCCAATATTGTAAAGTATCAATTATGAATGAAGTAAAAGAAAAAACTTGGGTGTTGCTAAAAGTCACAGCATGTATTTATCTGCCATTGGTGTTTTTTGCATTGCTGTATTTGGTAATAGTGTTCGGTATAAAATTAGATATCAATTTTAATGGCTTAACAAGTAGTGCTTATAATGACATACTTTGGGCACCTTTTGTATACTACTATTATAAAAAACATTGTCCGAGACCGATAATTCCCGCAAAACGTTTGTCTGCAAAATACTCAATTATAGCTATTGCGATAGGAGGTGCATGGTATGGGTTAGCATTGTTGTGTTCATATATTATAACTGGTGAAATTATATTTGCGACAATCAAATGCTCGCTTTTTGAGCATATATTCCAGTTTATTGGCGTAGTGATGGTTGCTCCTATTATTGAAGAGTTATTCTTCAGACAGTGGATACCTTCATATATGTCGAAACATGGATTCTCCAATATGACAACTATAGCAGTTTCAGCATTATTATTCTATTCCATTCATTTAGATGCAGTTACAATACCTTATTGGTATAGCAACATTGATACATTCTTTATGGGTGTGGTACTGTCACTTTGCTATGCGTACACCAAAGATATTAGGTATTGCATCATTGCACATATGTTATCAAATATTGTTGCTTTGTTTATTGCTATCTTATGATGTGTTTTATAATAGTTCAAATCATGAATATGATTAAGAGGAATAATTTTAAGTTGTTCGATGTCGGCGAATCACTATATGTGTTTCTTACTGGCAGTCAGCAGGTGATGAAGGTAACAAATTCACAGATGAGCAGGTATTTCAATGCCGCGATGAAAGGCATGGATAGTGTACCCGATATGGATGAAAACATAGCTGCTGAGTTGACAAAAGAACTGATAGAGTTGCGTGACTCTGTGGTGATTAAGGATACGCCATCGTCGGAATTTGAACAAGTGATGCTCACGCTAAACACCACACACGGCTGTAATATGGCTTGCCGTTATTGTTTTGCATCTACAGACAACGACCGACGGAAAGTGATGCCGGCAAAGGTGGCAAGGAAAAGTGTGGAGAATCTACTGATGCAATATCCTGAAGCCAAGCGCTATATGATATATTTCTTTGGAGGTGAGCCGCTGTTGCACAAACTGTTTATAAAGGACACGGTGGCGATGGTGAAGGAAGTGTTCAAGGACAAACAGGATAAGAGTTTCGGGTTTCTGATTAACACCAACGGTCTGCTGATTAACAATGATGACCTGTTGGAGTTTTTCAAAAAAAACAACTTCAACGTGACCGTAAGCATTGACGGTCCGGAGGAAATAAACGACAGCAACCGTGTGTTGCTTAACGGAAGCGGTAGTTTCAAGATGATAATGAGGGGCATTGAGGCTCTGAAAAAAGCCAAGGTGAACTTCAACCTTAGGGCGACAATAAGCCCCATGGTGAAAAACCTGCTGGAAGTGTTCCGCTTTTTTGAGAGTTTGGAAGCACCATACGCATACTCCTTCACCATTATCACCGACAAAAAGAACAAAAAGGAAACAAAATTTACGGAAGAGGAATTGCGGGCACTTGGCAAACAATATGCCGAGGTAACAGACTTTCTTGCAGACAAAGTAATCAATGGCGAAAAGGTGTATTGTACCGACTTTATCGAGAGACTTTCGATATTAGAGCACAGATGGTTGAGAACCCATGGATGTGAGGCAGGCAGAAGCGCGCTGATTGTAGACGAAAACGGAGACTATTATCCCTGTCAGAACATGCTTCCGATGAACGTGTGGATTGGAAATGTGGAAATTGGAGTGGATAAGGAACTGGCGGAAGGCTACAGGTCGCAGTTTATTGATGACCTTTGGGAGTGTCGTAAATGTTGGGCACGTTATCTTTGCGGAGGCGGCTGCCAAGCTGACCGTAGGATGTATAAATGGGACTTCCCCGATGATACTCCGCAGCATTGCGTAATATCTTTGTTCGAATGGGAACAGACATTGAAAGCATTTGTGAAAATAAAACGTTAACCTAAAGATAACAGTGCGTTAACATATTGCTAAGATAAAATATAATACCTTGCACTGAATTTGAAAATAACAAATAAATTTAATAATTATGATTGAAAAAACATTTTCTGTGTTAGGAGCTTACGCCATACTCGCAACCTTTGTATTAGTATTTACAGAGGGATTTACTCCAATGCTGTTAAAAATTGGAATATATCTTTTACTTATGACAACGGTTATGTCATTGTGGAAAAGCTGCCGCAACTGGGTGACCGTGATACGAAACTATTCGTTCTTTCTCACATTTGCCATTTTCATGACTTATAGTCTTGTTACTGCTTTTCTTTATATGTTGCTTCCTGCAATGGTTGGAGCTTTATTAATTAGCAAGACATACGACTATTTGAAAAAAAATAATTGACGTTTAAATGTTCCTTGTTATATACTCTCGTTAACAAAATATAATATATGATTTTACCAGACGGATGGATTGAGAATAGCATTGAGACCTATATCTATCATTACACAACAAAGTCTCAAATAATTTACTGGGTGGTATTGGCTGTCCTCTCACTGATGTTCTTGGCTCTGCCTATGGTCTATGTTGACATATCGGTGCAAAGCAGTGGTATGGTGAGACCTGCTGCCGAGAAGTCGGAGATAAGAGCCACCATGTCGGAAATAGTGGATCAGGTATATGCCCGTGAAGGGCAGAAGGTGAAGCGTGGTGACACGATTCTGAGTTTCCGCAGTAGCACTCCTGAGATGAAAATCGATTATCAGGCAGGCAGACTCCACGATTTTAGCAGTCAGTTGAGTGATTTGGAATATCTTGCAAAAGGAAAGTGTCCGTCTGTGTTCCAGTCGGCGGTACGGCTGCAGGAGTATAATTCTTTTCGGGAAAAAAAGCGTGAGCTGGAAGTCATTCTGGAACATGTGTGTAAAGAATATGAGCGTAATAAGAAACTTTTCGACATAAACATTATCTCAGAAGAGGAGTATGAAAAATATCTATATGAATACAAGGGCAAGAAGCAGGAACTGGCATCACTCGTTGAAAGCCAAACAAGCGCATGGCAAACAGAGCTTAACACATTCAGAAATCAGTATAGAGAAATGAGTTCTGACATGCGGCAGGAAAGGACAGACATGAACGACAGATACGTGGTGCGCAGTCCAATAAACGGTACAATCGACCAGTTTGCAGGCATATATAAAGGCAGCTCGCTTCAGAGCGGACAGACCATAGCCATTGTCAGCCCTGACTCCACTGTGTATGTAGAGGCATACGTGTCGCCCAATGACATAGGATTTATCCGTGCCGGCATGAAAGTGAAGGTGCAGGTGGCGTCATTCAACTATAATGAATGGGGGACACTTGCAGGTATTGTGTCTGATGTCTCGTCTGATTATATGGCAGAAGAACAGGGGAACCCTTATTACAAGGTGAAATGTCGCTTGAACAATAATTACCTGGAAATGAAAAAGACAGGGATAAGAGGATATCTGAAGAAGGGAATGACAGTTAGCGTGCATTTTATGATTACACGCCGCTCTCTATTTGATCTTCTTGTGCACAACATCAATGAATGGATGAATCCCACACAATACAGTATGAGACATAACAAATAAAAAAAGCAATGACAAGGAAGAACTACAAGATAAAACAGCACGATATAACCGACTGTGGTGCAGCCTGTCTGGCATCAGTTTGCGCATGGTACGGATTGAGTTTCCCGGTTGCAAGAATACGCCAGTATGCCTATACCGACCAAAAAGGCACAAATATATTAGGAATGATTGAAGCCGCCGCAAAACTGGGACTGTCGGCAAAGGGAGTGCGTGCACAATTTGAGGCGTTGGATATTGTGCCAAAACCTACCATAGCGCATATTGTTGTGAAAGAAGTTTTACACCACTTTGTCGTAATCTATAAGGTCAGCAAAAGTCATGTGACATATATGGATCCTGCCGATGGGAAAATGCATAAAGTTGCTAATGAGGAATTCAAGAAAAAGTGGACTGGAATACTTGTAATGCTGGAGCCTGATGAGAAATTCCATGTAGGCAATGAGAAAACAAGTATGGCAATGAAGTTTCTCAAATTATTATTGCCACATAAAGGTATGCTGCTTCAAGCCTTGTTTGGAGCGTTTGTATATAGCATTCTTGGTCTGTCCACTTCCGTGTATGTAGGCAAGATTACCGATTATGTTCTGGTTGACGAGAATGTGAATCTCTTGAATCTTATGGGGGTGGTAATGATTATATTGCTTGTGCTCAGGACGTTTGTAGGCTCAATGAAAAGCATTCTGGCTCTGAGGACGGGGCAGCGCATAGATGCCGCCCTTATATTGGGATATTACAAACATCTGCTCACACTTCCACAGCAATTCTTTGACACGATGCGTGTAGGCGAGATTATTTCACGAGTGAATGATGCCGTAAAAATCAGGAATTTCATAAATAATGTGTCGCTTGACTTGGTGGTTAATTCCATGATTCTTGTGTTTTCGGTATGTCTTATGTTTGTATTTTCATGGCAGCTGGCAATTGTGTCACTTGTCTCTGCTCCATTGTTCTTTGCTGTGTTTTGGACATTCAACCGTTTGAACCGTAAATACCAACGACGCATAATGGAGAGCAGCGCAGACCTTGAGGCGCAACTTGTAGAGTCAGTAAACGCAATCTCTACAATCAAGCGTTTTGGAATAGAGGATTTTGCAAATATGAAAACCGAAAGCCGTTTTGTGCAGCTGCTGAAAAACACATTTAGGAGTATATACGGGTCAGTGATTGCTGGTAACGGGGTGCAGTTTATATCTACAGGTATCACGGTGGCGGTACTGTGGATTGGCAGTCTGCTGGTGATTGACAAGGAAATGACCCCAGGCACGCTTATGCTTTTCTATTCATTGGTGGGATATGTCGTGTCGCCTGTAGGTACACTGATCACCTCAAACCAGACAATACAGGACGCACTCATTGCCGCCGACCGCCTGTTCCAAATTATGGACTTGGAGTGTGAGCAGGATGATACGGAAAAAGTTACGCTTACTTCTGAAATGATAGGAGACATAACTTTCCATGATGTGGCCTTCCGCTATGGGTCAAGGAAACAGGTGTTTGAGTCGCTCAACCTTACTATACCAAAGGGAAAGACTACTGCTGTGATAGGCGAGAGTGGTTCTGGTAAGACGACACTCATATCTTTGCTGCAGCATATATATAATGTACAGGAGGGCGAGATTCGTATTGGTGGCTATGATATTGCGCAGATAAGCAATGAAAGTCTGCGCCGACGCGTTGGAACAGTACCCCAACAGATAGAATTGTTTGCCGGAACCGTGATAGAAAATATTGCCCTTGGTGATTTTAATCCGGACATGAAACGAATCGTGGACATAATAGACAGACTTGGATTGAAAGCTTTCATCGACGGGCTGCCAAATGGATATACAACCCATATCGGTGAACATGGAGCCTCTCTCTCCGGCGGTGAGCGCCAGAGACTGGCTATAGCAAGGGCATTATATAGACAGCCTGATATTCTTATTCTTGATGAGGCAACATCGTCTCTTGACTCCATATCGGAAAAATATGTAAAAGCAACGCTTTCTTTTTTTGCCTCGCAGGGGAAAACTGTCATTGTCATAGCCCATAGGCTCTGTACAGTGAAAAACGCAGACAGCATAATCGTTATAGACAAAGGTAAGGTGGCTGAGATAGGGGACCATAGTTCGCTTGTTGCTTCTGATGGCATATACAGCCGTCTGTGGAAAGAGCAGTTTAATGAAATTGACTGATTTGGAGAATCAACTAAAAACAAGGCACAGTTGCATAAGTCCGTGGCTTAAATTTGTAGTATAGGTATATATTAGAACAGCAGAAATTCCGTAGAGGAGTACATGCATCGTCAATGCATTACATAAAAGTGATGAAGTCAGTAAATATGTGTTTATCGTTCAGCCAAGGCTGAACGGTCGTTGAAGGCACTGTACTTGTCTCATGAAGATAACTTCAAGCACCGTTCAGCCTTGGCTGAACGATAAATCAAGCTAAACAACATGGTCTTTGGATAACAAGATGATATTGCCACGGACTTATGTAACTGTGCCAATAAGCCCCATGGTGAAAAGCCTGTGAAAGTATGTGTTGCAACAAGTTGGAAAATATTTGCGTAACTAGTTGAGCTATGAGTTTAAATACGACAGTGATAAGTCCTAACACTGCTGAACGACAAAAAACACACTGGGGATTTTACGCCTGCAGAACGATATTCGTACACAATGCTGGACACTCATGTGATGGCTGTTGACTTGCAACGATGGGACAGCAATAAGTATGATATGATAAGTTTTGACAAAGCACTGTGGATTGGCAACATTGACAAAATAACAAAAGACATTGCGCTCCAGGATAGTTATTATTGGCAATAATCTGGGCATACAATAAATATAAAGGTACGCGCGTAAGTTCAAGAAAATTTCCCTTATCTCCTTTTCTTACGCTTAAACAACGAGCCGTACCTCCGGTAGAGTTTGGTAATCATCAAAACAACGTCAAAAGCCATTACCCCCTTGCTCAGAAGCCCCGACAACATCTCACCCCGGTCGTTGGTCTGCTTCACCGTGACGAGGTCGTGCCAAAGGGCCGCCACCTTCTCCCCTTGTTTCCCGATGGTCTCATGCAACTGCGCTTTTCTGGCCTGGATGTCCTCCAGATTGTGTATAATATTGGTATTGTCCATAGCTTTCAACTTAATAGAATATTTGCGAAACATCTCACCAACGGACGCTCGATGAGAGGTTTACGGAAAAATATAATAATGAAGAGCAGCAACAGATATACGCCGCCCATAATGGCAAATGCCTTGGCCGTACCCATAAACGGAGCCATCCAGTATACAGCGGCAAACGATGCATACAGCATAATGGCAAGAGCAAAGAGAAAACTTACAACAAACAGCGAGGCAGCCGTCAAAAGGCGTACGGCCTTGTCGACCACATCGAGCTTCAGATAGTCTTTCTCAAGCTCGATGTAGTCTTTCAGAGCCTCTACCAGTTGGGCAATAGTCTCGATGTTCTTATCGTTTGAAAACATTGCCATAAGCTACTTACTCAGCTGGCGTTACTTCTTGAATGTCGTCTACCAAGTCGTCAACTTCCTTGCGCGAGAGCTTTACATTGTGCTTACGGAGGAAGTCGTCGACAGTGTCAGAAATCTTTGAACGGGTATCCTTACCCTTCTCCGGTGCCACGAGCAGTCCGATAACGGCTCCGGCAATTGCGCCTCCGAGGAAAGCGCCTACATAACCTAAACTTTTCATGATAAATAACCTTTAAATTGTTTGATACTATTTTTTACCTCTAAAGTTGTGGCAAATATAGGCATTTTTATCGAAACAGCAATAGTTTTTCGCGTGATTTTTTGTTAAATCCATTTGTTTTTCCTGATTTAACAAACTTTATGCAGCAATTATGCCAGTATTTCAAGAAAACTTTGTAATTTCGCAAGGTCATACGACAAATCCACAGAAATATAAGTAATAATTCAATAACAATAAACAGAAATATGAAAAAGTATTTTGTAATATGCGCGGCTTTTTGCGCAGCATTGGCAATGACTGGTTGCAAATCAAGCGAGAGCGCTTACAAGAAAGCTTACGAGAAAGCTAAGGCACAGGAAACAACACAACCCGTGGAAACACAACAGGCTCCAGTGAACGTAGTGGCACCGGTGGAGACAAAAACGGTATCTGAGACACGAGTGGTTGACAACTTGGACAACGTGCAGGTTCGTCAAGAAAACTATTCGCTCGTCAGTGGTTCAGGACTTAAGAATTTCAGCGTAGTGGTTGGTTCTTTCTCTGTCTTGGCCAACGCTGAAGGACTACAGGCCCAGTTGAAAGACAAAGGCTATGACGCACAAATTGTAAAGAACGAGAGCAGAAACATGTATCGTGTTGTTGCAGCTACATTCGACAGCAAGTCTGAGGCAACTGCAAGTCGCAACGATTTCAGGGCAAAATATCCTGACGCTTGGTTGCTCGCTAAATAACGCATAATGGCAAGAATACTTTCTGTCGACTACGGAAAGAAAAGATGTGGACTGGCGGTCACCGATCCCCTGAAAATCATACCTGGGGGATTGGCGACTGTCCCTACGTCTGAACTCATCAATTTCCTCAAGGACTACACATCGCGAGAAGAGGTCGAACTGTTTGTGGTAGGCGAGCCTATACAACCCAATGGCAAACCAAGCGAAAACCTGCCACGCGTGAAGGCGTTTGTAGAAAAGCTGAAAATTGCGCTGCCACACATCCCCGTGGAATTCTACGACGAGAGATTCACGTCTGTGCTGGCACACAAGGCCATGCTCGATGGTGGATTGAAAAAGAAAGCAAGACAGGACAAGGCTCTTGTCGATGAAATAAGCGCCACCATAATCCTTCAGGACTATATGAACTCAAAAATCAAATTTCAACATTAAAATGATTTTACCAATTTACACTTATGGCCAGCCTGTGCTTAGAAAAGAGGCACAAGACATCACAGCCGACTATCCAGATCTCAAACAACTCATTGCCGACATGTTTGAAACGCTTACACAGGCTGACGGCGTAGGACTCGCAGCACCGCAAATAGGCAAGGATATAAGACTCGTGGTCATTGACCTTGACGTTCTGAAAGAAGACATGCCGGAATACGACGGATTTAAAAAAGTTTACATCAATCCATACATTATTGAATACGACGATACTGAAACAGACTCACAGGAAGAAGGATGCCTCTCACTGCCAGCTATACACGAGAAAGTGACACGGCCAAAACGCATCCGGGTAGAGTATCTCGACAGCGACTTCCAACTGCATGACGAGTGGGTGGATGGATTCCTCGCAAGATGCATGCAACACGAGTTTGACCACCTTGACGGAAAAATGTTCGTTGACCGTATTTCACCACTGCGCAAACAACTGATAAAGAACAAGCTCAAGGCACTACTGCAAGGACGTTTCCGTTGCGGCTACAAAACAAAACTTTTACCAAGAAAATAATTCTGAAATGTTGTACAGAAAGATAGTATTCATCATATCGGCTTTGTTATGCTCACTAGCATCGGTTGCACAATATAATATCGACCGACTACTCATCATTGGCCGCAACGCCTTATATTTTGAGGACTATGTTCTTTCTATACAATATTTCAACCAGGCCATCACCGCAAAACCTTATCTTTACGAGCCGTGGTTCTATAGAGCCGTGGCTAAATATAACCTCGACGACTTCACTGGCGCCGAGGCCGACTGCTCACAGGCCATTTCCATCAACCCGTTCATCACCAACATCTACGAACTGCGTGGACTTGCACGCATTCAGCAAGAGAAGTACACGGAAGCCATCACCGACTATGACCGTGCACTGAAATACGACCCCGAAAACCAGTCGCTATGGCACAACCGTACACTATGCCGCATCCAAAACAAAGACTACGACCATGCGCTCAACGACCTCGACACCATACTCACACGCTGGAAACAATATGCGCGGGGATATGCCATGCAGGCTGAAGTGTATATACACAAGAAAGACACTACAAAAGCCATGGAATCACTAAACAAAAGTGTGGACATCGACCCTTATGAGAGCGGAACCTGGCAAGCGCTGGCTTCCATCAACCTCTCACGGAAAAAATGGAAAGAAGCGGAAAAACAACTCGACAAGGCCATTCACCTGCAACCCAAAAACGTGGCTTGCTACCTTAACAGGGCATTGGCACGAGTAAACCAAAACAACCTCAGGGGAACCATGGCTGACTATGACATGGCTCTCGACATAGACCCCAACAACTTCCTCGGACACTACAACAGAGGACTATTGCGCGCACAGGTAGGCGACGACAACCGCGCCATCACCGACTTCGACTTCGTTCTCCGCCTCGAACCCGACAACCTCATGGCCCTCTACAACCGCGCCCTGCTTCTCGACAAGACCGGCAACCTGCGCGGTGCCATCCGCGACTACTCAAAGGTGATAGAAGAGTTTCCAAACTTCTGGACAGGACTGCAAAGCCGCGCCAGCTGCTATCGCCGACTCGGCATGACAAAACAGGCGGAGGCCGACGAATTCCGTGTATACAAGGCTCAATTATACAAGTCGCTCTACGGCATACAACCTCGTCTGAACAAAAAACAGCTAAGAAAACGCAGCGACCAGGACTTGGAGAAATATAACCAGCTCGTGGTGGAAGACGAACAAGAAATGAAACACGAGTACAAGAACGAATATCGTGGACGAGTACAAAACCGACAAACAGACCTTGAGGAAATGCCTATGTACGAAATGTCGTATGAAAGAAAGAAAACCGAGGTTGAGAGCTACTTGCCCTACGACAGGTTCGTAGACGCTTTCAACAGCTCTACACCTGAAGGCAAGCCATTGTGTCTCAGTTGTTCAACCCCTATTCTCGACGAGCGTTCCACACGCACCTATTTTGACCTCATAGCCTCTCTGTCAGCCCAGCTCACCTTGTCTACCGACGAGCGCAAGGCAGCTCCCATACTCCTTAGAAGGGCTGTGGCATATTCCGTTGTGCAAAACTTCCAGGATGCCATCGAAGACCTTACTTCTTACCTTGCTGTCGATAGTGTCTCTCCCCTGCCCTATTGGCAGCGGGCTGCATGCCGCATGAAGCAGATAAGCATCATGATGCTCGCCAGAGAGAACAAGAGCGAGGCAGTGGATATGAAACTCGTAACCGTAGTCGACGACCTCGACAAGGCAATAAGCCTGAATCCTGACTGCGCATTCACCTACTATAACCGTGGCATTGCACATTCCCTCCGAGCCGACTACGACAAGGCTATCCTCGATTACGACAAGGCTCTTGACCTCGACCCGAATCTCGCCGAGGCATACTACAACCGCGGCCTCGCACTAATACACAAGAAGGTGATGAACAAAGCCATTGCCGACCTTAGCAAGGCCGGAGAACTCGGTCTGTATAAGGCGTATAGCATAATAAAGAAGTATACTAAGAAGTAGAATCAGAAGTTAATGTATTTAGAAATTATACGAGAATCCGAGTGAACAATACTCCTTAAACTGCCAGTATCCCATATCCTCATCGCGCGCTGTGGAATCGTCGAAACGCGGATACACAAAGATATTCGTGCTAATGTACTTGCTCACTTGCAGCGTCAGCGTGTTTTCCCATTCCACCTCCGAACGTTTGTATGTCGTATAAGCGTAAAGTCTTGTCTTCCAAGACACTATATCCGAGAATTTCCATGTCAGCACCGAAGTGAGCTGCGAACCGAAGTCTTCTTTCGTGTGATGCCCTTCGCTTATACCATTGTTTGCAGTCAAGGCATCACGACCCACATAGCGGAAATTAAACGACAAGGGCGAGAGGTTGACATTACCAGTCAGCCGCTTGTTAAACGCCTCCACTGTATAGTCCATACCAAGACCGAGGTTGACGTTCAGCGGCGACAAAAAGTCAGAATATACTTTGTGGTCGTTGCTCTTAAGACCTTTTGTAAACTGCGTGTAGGCAAGCAGCTGAAGTGTGTAATACCAACGCTTCGTGGCCTGTATACCAAATTTTCCTGTATATCGGATAAGGTCGTTGTTGGTCTTGAACTTATGCAATGTGTCAGCCTTTGATGTCTGGAACCCTAATTTTAGTTCAAGCATATTGTCAAACTTTATGCCGCTTTTGTTGTTGTAGTTTGCCTTCAGTGTCAACGCACCCACCATAGAGTAGTTGCTCTCGCCTCCCTTATACCAGTTGCCCGACACGTAATTCTGCAGGAACTGCAAGAAGCCGTCGCCGTCGAAAGTCCAGAAGTTTGGTTTCCTTACCACCACGTCCACTGGAATGTCGTCCACATGGTCGGGCTTCGGAGCCACATGTGCCGAAAGGTCCACCTTCGGCTTCACTGGTTTGTCAAGGTCTTCCCTTATGCTTCCCGCTTTCTTCAGTTCATGCTCGGTGAACACCACAAGGTCAGGGCGGTTAAGATATGTCGTCATCAATGCCTCGTCTATCGCGGCGTCAAGCTTGTCGGTACTATTATTATCACCAAAAATCGACAGTTGGTTCATGGCAGTGCCGTAATAGAATGTCAAAGGCGAGAACAGACGAAAATATTTCTCATTCACGTCATCCTTATTACCTGTCGAGACAGAGTCCAGCCTCGCCTTGGCTGAAACGAGCGAGTCAATATAAGCCTTTACCACTGGATTCACCTCCTGCGGTTTGTTCTTAAAACGCTGGGCACTCGACAATGTCGCCACCATCATTAATGCAAGAATAAAAATAAGTCTTAAAACCATCTGCTATTTATTGAGTTTTGGGTGCAAAGTTATAAAAAATATCCCATAAAAAGCCTTTTTATCGAATTTTTAACAAGTATTGAGATATTATTCTCTTTACCTTATTATAATAAAAAAAAAATGTGTAACTTTGCGCCTTGATAACAATACAAGAAAAAAAACCAATAAAAAAATAAACACAATGACAGACACTAAGTACATCTTCGTTACAGGCGGTGTGGTATCATCGCTCGGCAAAGGAATCATCTCTTCCTCTATAGGAAAACTGCTACAGGCAAGGGGTTACAACATCACCATCCAAAAGTTTGACCCTTACATCAATATCGACCCCGGAACACTCAATCCCTACGAACACGGAGAGTGTTATGTCACAGTCGACGGAATGGAGACAGACCTCGACCTCGGACACTACGAACGATTCACCGGTATACAAACCACACGCGCCAACTCGCTCACCACAGGAAGAATATACAAGGCTGTCATTGACAAGGAACGACGAGGCGACTATCTCGGCAAGACAATACAAGTGGTGCCTCACATCACAAACGAGATAAAGCGCAACGTAAAACTACTCGGCGAGAAAAACCACTATGACTTTGTCATAACTGAGATTGGAGGCACTATTGGCGACATCGAGAGCGCACCGTTCCTCGAGGCCATCAGACAGATGAAATGGGAACTCGGGAAAAATGCCGTCAGCATCCACCTCACATATATCCCATACCTCAAGGCTGCCGGAGAACTCAAGACCAAGCCTACACAACACTCCGTGAAGGAGCTGCAGAGCCAAGGCATTCAGCCCGACATCCTCGTGCTGAGAACAGAAAAACACCTCGACGAAAGCATTCTGAAAAAGGTGGCTTCTTTCTGTAATGTCGATATCGATTGCGTGGTACAGAGCGAAGACTTGCCTTCGATATACGAAGTGCCTGTCAACATGCAAAATCAGGGTCTCGACACTGCCATACTCAAAAAACTTAACATGCCCATCGGCGAGACTCCAAGTCTCGGACCATGGAAAAGCTTCCTCGAAAGAAGAAACAACGCCAAAGAGGAAGTGGTCATCGGACTCGTGGGAAAGTACGACCTGCAGGACGCTTACAAGAGCATTCGCGAAAGCCTCTCACAGGCTGGCACATACAACGACCACAAGACAGTGCTGAAGTTCATTAACTCTGAGACACTCACCGACGACAACGTGGCTGAAAGCCTGAAAGGCCTCAACGGAGTGGTCATCTGCCCGGGATTCGGACAGCGTGGCATTGAGGGGAAGATTACGGCCATCAAATATACCAGGACCCACGACATACCCACCTTCGGCATCTGTCTCGGTATGCAGATGATGGTCATCGAGTTCGCGCGCAATGTGCTCGGATATGCCGACGCCAACAGCCGAGAGATGGACGAGAAGACCACAAACAACGTCATCGACATCATGGAGGAACAAAAAGACATCACCATGATGGGAGGAACTATGCGACTTGGAGCCTTCGACTGCATACTGCGCCAAGGCTCAAGAGTAATAGACATTTATAAACAAGACCACATAATGGAACGCCACCGCCACCGCTATGAGTTCAACAACCGGTTCATCACCGAGTATGAACGTCACGGTATGCAGTGCGTGGGACGTAACCCAGAAAGCGACCTTGTCGAGATAGTGGAAATACCAGGACTGAAATGGTTCATCGGCACTCAGTTCCATCCTGAGTACCAAAGCACAGTACTGAAACCGCATCCACTGTTCCTCGACTTCGTCAAGACAGCGATAGCAAATAAACAATAATTTACAATAATGAACAAAAACACTATTATCGGATTCATCCTTATGGCAGCCATTCTCTTTGGCTTCTCATGGTATAACCAGCCTTCGGAAGAACAGATAAACGCTCAGAGAAAACAAGACTCGATTGAGAATGTACTTAAACAGAAGGCTGACCAACAGCAGAAAGCTGCGGCATCTGCCAAGAAGGCAAAGGTAAAGGCTGCATTGGCAGACACCACCGCCCTCTTCCACTCTGCCCTCAGCGGAAAAAGCCAGAAATTCACGCTGAAGAACAAGAAGCTGCGCCTTACCGTCGACACCAAAGGCGGATACGTGGCTTCTGTCACCCTCTTCGGATTCAAGGACCGTAGCGGTGCCGATGACCTCACCCTCTTCTCCGACAACGAGCAAAGCCTTAACTTCATGCTCGCAGGAAAAGAGATGAACATCATCACACAAGACCTCTATTTCGAACCGTCAAACGCTACCGACTCCACTCTCACACTCACGGCTAAGGCAGGCAACGGCGGTGAACTGACACTCAACTACCGTCTCGGCAGCAACTACCTCGTAAACCTCTCGCTGCAGGCAAAGGGACTCGACGGCATCTTCGCGCCTAACTATAAGCAGATGGACATCGAGTGGAACGGTAAATGCCGACAGCAGGAAAAGGGATACACCTTCGAGGGACGCTATGCCACTCTCACATACAAGGAAAAGGACGACGACTCCGACTACATCAACGAGACAGAGAAAATCATCGACGAACCAATGGAGTTTGCCATCGACTGGCTCGCCTTCAAAGACCAGTTCTTCAGCACAGTGCTCATCCCGAAGGGAGACATCGCAAAGAACTCACTTCTGTCAAGCATCCCGATGGAAAAGGGCTCTGGCTATCTCAAACAGTATCAGGCTAAGTTTAAAACCGACTTCGACCCTACTGGCAACAATCCCTCTGAATTCGAACTCTATTTCGGTCCTAATGACTTCCAGGCCCTGAAAGCCGTTGACGACGAATGCTCATTCGACAAGAATCTCGACATGCAGCAGCTCGTTTACCTTGGATGGCCTATCGTGCGACTCATCAACCGCTGGTTCACCATCTACGTCTTCGACTGGCTCACCTCTTGGGGTTTCAACATGGGCATAGTCCTCATTCTCATCACCATGCTTCTTAAGGCCATCACCTATCCGCTGGTGAAGAAAAGCTATATGAGCTCAGCCAAGATGAGAGTGCTCAAACCAAAACTCGACGAGGCCACAAAGCAATACAACAAACCCGAAGACCAAATGATGAAGCAGCAGGCCATGATGCAGCTCTACTCCCAATATGGAGTAAGCCCGCTCGGAGGATGTCTGCCGATGCTCATCCAGTTGCCTATCTGGGTAGCCATGTTCAACTTCGTGCCCAACGCCATTCAACTGCGCGGACAGAGCTTCCTGTGGATTGACGACCTCTCCACCTACGACCCGATCATCGAATGGGGCACAAACATCTGGCTCATTGGCGACCACCTGAGCCTCACCTGTATTCTCTTCTGTGTGGCAAACATCCTATACTCTGTCATGAGCATGCGCCAGCAGAAAGACCAAATGGTGGGACAGCAGGCTGAACAGATGAAGATGATGCAGTGGATGATGTATCTCATGCCGCTCATGTTCTTCTTCATGTTCAACGACTATGCAGCAGGACTCAACTTCTACTATTTCATCTCACTGTTCTTCTCGGCAGCCATCATGTGGGTGCTCAGAAAAACCACCAACGACGCTAAGCTTCTCGCCATCCTTGAGGAAAAATACAAGGAAAACAAGGCAAACCCAAAGAAGCAGAGCGGACTGGCCGCAAGACTAGAGGCCATGCAAAAACAGGCGGAGGAACTGCGTAAACTGCGTGAACAGCAACAAAAAAAATAAGATTATGAACATTTTAAGAACCTTAGCAATAGCCGCAGCCATCGCCGCGGCTATTGCACCTACTAATGCACAGGAGAACGTGAACATCGGGAAAAACAACATCAAACTGCAAAGCGACCTTATGACGCCCGAAGCCTTGTGGGCGATGGGGCGCATCGCATCAGCAGAAGCCGCACCTGACGGGAAAAACATCGTCTATCAGGTGGGGTACTACAGCGTAAAGGCAAACAAGGGACATCAGGTCATATGCATAGTAGATGCAAACGGCAACAACCGCCGACAACTGACCAAAAGTGCCAAAAACGAAACAGACCCTACATGGATTGAGGGAGGACAACGCATCGCCTTCCTTACCGGAGGACAAATATGGTCGATGAATCCCGATGGCACCGACCGCCGACAACTCACACACGACAAGACCGGAATAGACGCCTTCCGCTTCTCACCCGACGGACAAAAGGTAATACTTGTCAAAACCTCACCCTTCAACGATATAATAAAGAAAAACCCCGACGACCTGCCGCTAGCCACAGGACGCCGCGTCACCGACCTCATGTATCGACACTGGGACCACTATGTTGAAACCCAGCAGCACCCATACATCGCCGAGGTCACTGCCGATGGCATCACCGAAGGCTACGACATCATGAAGGGAGAACCCTACGAGTGCCCTATGGAACCGTTCGGCGGCATCGAACAGCTGGCATGGAGCCCCGACTCTAAATCTATAGCATACACATGCCGAAAGAAGACAGGACTCGACTATGCCATCTCCACCGACTCCGACATATATTTATATAATATAGGTACGCGCGAGACACGCAACCTCTGCAAGCCAGCCGACTACAAGGCTCCAAAAGTGGTTGCTGCACACACACTGAAAGACCAGGCGGTGAACGCTCCAGAAAACCTCAAAAACAATCCTGGCTACGACCAGAACCCACAGTTCTCGCCCGACGGACGCTATGTGGCATGGCAGTCTATGGCTCGCGACGGCTACGAGGCAGACCTCAACCGCCTTTGCGTCTACGACCTCACCACAGGCGAGAAAAACTATGTCAGCACCTCGTTCGACTCCAACGTCGACGCATTCTGCTGGAATGCCGACTCCAAGACCCTCTCGTTCATCGGCGTATGGCACGGATGCATCAATATGTATCAGGTAGACCTGAAAGGCACCGTTCGTCAGATTACCGACGACGAGGCAGACTACGGCAGCGTATCCCTCGCCAACGACGGCAAGAAGCTGCTCGCCACACGCCAGAGCTTCTCCGCGCCCACCGACATCTACATCGTCACCCCTGGCAAGGATGTGAAGAAAACCGTGATAACACAGGTTACCCGCGAAAACGACCACATCCTCTCCCAACTTTCGTTCGGCAAGGTAGAGAAGCGTTGGGTGAAGACCACCGACGGCAAGGACATGCTCACATGGATTATCCTGCCTTCAAATTTCGACCCAAACAAGAAATACCCCACCCTGCTCTTCTGCGAAGGCGGCCCGCAAAGCCCTGTAAGCCAGTTCTGGAGCTACCGCTGGAACTTCCAGATCATGGCAGCCCACGGCTACGTAATCGTGGCACCTAACCGCCGCGGTCTACCCGGCTTCGGCCATGAGTGGAACGAGGCAGTCAGCAGCGACTGGACAGGACAGTGCATGCGCGACTATCTCGCAGCCATCGACGATGCAGCCGACAATCTTCCCTATGTCGACCGCGACCGTCTTGGAGCCGTAGGAGCCAGCTTCGGCGGCTTCTCAGTATACTATCTCGCCGGTCATCACGACAAGCGTTTCAAGTGCTTCATATCCCACGACGGAGCCTTCAACCTCGAGTCGATGTATACCGATACCGAAGAAGCATGGTTCAGCAACTGGGAGTACGACGACGCCTACTGGAACAAGAGTCAGACCGACTCCGCCCGTCGCACCTACGAGAACTCACCACATAAGTTCATCGACAAATGGGACACCCCAATACTCTGTATCCACGGCGAGCTCGACTATCGCATCAACTACAACCAAGGCATGGGAGCCTTCAATGCAGCACGCATGCACGGCATCCCCGCCGAGCTCCTCATCTTCCCCGACGAGAACCACTGGGTACTGAAGCCCCAGAACGGAGTCCTCTGGCAGCGCACCTTCTTCAACTGGCTTGACCGATGGCTGAAGTAATGCGACTTCCTTAACTTCTTTAACTTCTTAAGGTTAAGCCCATTCAGAACTTAAATAAATAAAAGAAATATGACAGAAATAATCCAGAAAAAACTAAGCGACAGCGCAGCCGCACGATGGACTGCCCTGGTCCTCGTAGCCTCGATGATGTTCTTCGGCTACATGTTTGTCGACGTGATGTCACCGCTTCAGTCACTCATCGAACAAGAGCGCGGCTGGAGTCCCGACGTCTTCGGCACCTACGCCGCCGGCGAGTACATTCTCAACGTCTTCGGCTTCCTCATCGTGGCAGGCATCATCCTCGACAAGTGCGGCATCCGCTTCACAGGCGAGCTCTCAGCCTCCATGATGTTCATCGGCGCCTGCATCAAATATTACGCCATCAGCGACTCTTTCGCAGGCACAGGCCTCGCCCAGTGGCTCGACTCTTGGTGGACAACCATGCCCGCAAGCGCCAAGCTCGCCTCTTTCGGCTTCATGATCTTCGGTTGCGGCTGCGAGATGGCGGGAACAACAGTGTCAAAGGCCATTGCCAAGTGGTTCAAGGGCAAGGAGATGGCCTTGGCCATGGGTCTTGAGATGGCAATAGCCCGCGTAGGCGTGTTTGCCATTTTCTCCATTTCCCCCATCATTGCCGACAAGATGGGCACTGTGTCAGCGCCCGTAGGCTTCTGCACAGCCCTGCTGTTCATTGGTCTCATCACATTCACCGTCTTCTGCATCATGGACCGCAAGCTTGACCGTCAGCTCGGCATCTCAGGCAAGGGTGGCGACGGCGAAGAGGAGTTCAAGGCTTCCGACCTGAAAAACATCCTCACCAGTCGCATCTTCTGGGTAGTGGCACTCCTCTGCGTGCTCTACTATTCAGCCATCTTCCCCTTCCAGCGCTACGGAGCCAACATGTTGCAGTGCAACCTCGACGGCATCTCGCCCACCGACGCCTCCAACATCTTCCGTTGGTTCCCTATCGGAGCCGCTGTCATCACCCCGTTCCTCGGTTCATATCTCGACCATAAGGGCAAGGGAGCCACTATGCTCATGTGGGGAGCCATACTTCTCATAGCCTGTCACCTCATCTTCGCCTTCGTGCTTCCTTCCACCCACAGCTACCTCATAGCCTACTCCACCATCGTGCTGCTCGGCATCTCCTTTGCCCTCGTTCCCGCAGCCCTTTGGCCCAGTGTTCCGAAGATTATCGACGAGAAGGTGCTTGGCAGTGCCTACTGTCTCATCTTCTGGGTTCAGAACTTCGGTCTCTGCTTCGTGCCAATGCTCATCGGTAGCGTTCTAGCAAGTTCAAACGCCGACAATCCCGCAGTCATTGCCGCGAAGGAATCTGGTGCCGAGTTCATACCATACAACTACACCGTGCCTCTCGTCATCTTCGCCTGCTTCGGAGTGGCGGCCCTGCTTCTGGCTGGCTATCTGAAACTCATTGACAAGAAGCACAACTACGGTCTTGAACTCCCCAACATCAAGAAATAACATCCACACATAAAAATCAATTGTGAAGTTTCATAGCCTTCCGCCATGTGTCATATAACAACACAGGCGGAAGGCTTTTTGTACGGGACAGGGCAGTGTCCTGCCTCCTGAAAATTTTATAACATTTGAGATTATATTTTTGAATAATTTAAACCAAAGAGATAAAGAGGAAAAGAGTTTTTTGGTTGATGGAGTAGGTCGCAAGCGACAGAGGAAAAGAGGTTTTGCGCAGCTCTCTATAAGCTCTAAATGCCTTGGCATTCAACCTCTATCACTATACAAATACTCTTAAACTCTTAAACTCTTTGGTAAAAAACTATCAAGGGTATTATTTAAACCAAAGAGATAAAGAGGGAAAGAGGTTTAACCTCTATCACTAAATACAGGACAGGGGACAGGTCAGTGTCCTACAGCAATGAGGGGCTTCGCTATGGCCGCAGGCGAGACGCCCACGCTCCCAGAGGCTGCGCGATGGGAGCGGAGCTGACTGGGCGAGTGGTGGGTATAGGGGTTTTAGATAAAAAACTGTGGTTTTCTTTGGAGAAATGAAATTAATAATGTATCTTTGCGGCAAAAATAAAAAAAATGCTTGATTATGAAGTACCCTATAGGAATACAAAGCTTTGAGCAAATACGTGAGGATGGTTATGTCTATGTTGACAAGACGGCATTGGTTTATGAGCTTGTCAGCAAGGGGAAGATATTCTTCCTAAGCCGCCCCCGCCGCTTCGGCAAGAGCCTGCTCGTCTCCACACTCGAAAACTATTTCCTCGGACACAAGGAACTGTTCCGCGGTCTTGCCATCGACGCGCTGGAGAAGGAGTGGAAGGAATATCCTGTGTTCCATATTGACTTCAACGGAAAGAACTTCACCTCGCCTATGGAGCTAAAGGAAACCATTGAGACCTTCATCGCAAAATGTGAGGAAAAATATGGTAAGGATGAGCTTGCCAACACCTATGGCGACCGATTGGCTTACGTTTTCGAAAAAGCCCACGAGAAGACGGGCAGACGTGTTGTCGTTCTTATCGACGAATACGACAAGCCGCTGCTCGACGTGATGAACACTGGCATACCCTCACCTGTTGTCGGAGGAGATATAAAGACTCTTGAGGACTATAACCGTGAGATACTTAAAGGCTTTTATAGCATTTTCAAACTCACGGACAAGCATCTGCAGTTTGTGCTGCTGACGGGAGTGACCAAGTTCTCGCAGGTCAGCGTGTTCAGCGGATTCAACCAGCCTAATGACATCAGTTGTGACTCCCGTTTCGATGCGCTTTGCGGCATCTCCAAAGAAGAACTGTTGTCTGTATTCAAGGATCAGATAAAGGAACTTGGTGAGATGAACGGCATGACAGAGGAAGAGACAATAGAAAAGCTGAAACGGAAATATGACGGTTACCATTTCAGTGATGGAATGATTGATGTGTTCAATCCGTTCAGTTTATTGAACTGTTTCCAAAAACGAAAATTTATGGACTATTGGTTCTCCACCGGCACCCCGACATACCTCATGCGCCTCTTGGTTAACAACAACGAGAACATCAACGAACTGGCAGGCAAGGAATACCCTGCCGCAGAGTTTGTTGACTACAAGGCAACGAGACAAAGGCCGCTGCCAATGATCTACCAAAGCGGATATTTTACCATAAAGGGCTACAACCGCCGACGCGACACCTATCTGCTCGACTTCCCCAACGAGGAAGTGCGCAGCGGAATGGTGGCAGCATTGTCGTCCGACTACTTTGGCGACACAAGCAGTCCTTCCACGTGGCTCAACGACGTAAGCGACTCGTTGGAAGCGGGTGACCTCGAGAAATTCAAACTCCAGCTGACCGGTTTCCTCTCCAACATCTCCTACCGCTTCCAGCGCAAGCAGGACGCAAGGGAATGTGAGCGCCATTTCCAGTACACCTTCTATCTCATCCTCCAGTTGCTCGGCAAATACAACACCTACATTGAAAAGGAGACGAGCCAAGGTCGCATCGACTGCGTGTTGGAGTGTCCCGACTATGTCTATATCTTCGAGTTCAAGCTCAACTCCACTGCCGAAATCGCCCTGAAACAGATAGACGAAAAGGGCTACGCCCTGCCATACGCCGCCGACAAGCGCAAGATATACAATGTAGGCATCAGTTTCTCTTCCGAAACAGGTACCGTAAATGACTTTGCCTATAAGCCACGCTAATAACTACCCCGTGTTAGCAGTAAGTTCATACCCACTCACTACTTATTTACCAACTATGACCCTTCCAAATCAGCTCGATTTTGGGGCTAAAACTGGAGTTTTTGGAGCATTTACGAGGCAAAATTGACGCATGGTGTCGCCGTGGATTTATTTAAACCAAAGAGATAAAGAGGAAAAGAGGTTTAACCTCTATCATTATACAAATACTCTTTATCTCTTTGGTTTAAAAATTAAGGTTTGCCCCTTATCCTACACGAAGGCCTTGCCTCGCCATTTCAGCGAATGCCAACGACGCATGAGGATGATGCCACGGAGATTTTCGTCGAGACAGAATGCAAACCAAATGCCGAGCAAACCAAAACCACACGGAATGCCAAGAAGCCAGGCTACGCCTACCGCTACCGACCACTGACAGATGACTCCTACACACACAGGATAGATGGCATCGCCTGTGGCTCGAAGGGTACCGCAGGCAAAGATGTTTTTCACACGGCCATAGCTCAGGAAAAAGTCAATGAGGAATATCCAAGTGCCAGTGGTGATGATATAGGCATTGTCGGTGAGTAATGAAAGGAGGGTATGACCGCAGGCTGCAAGTATGGCTGCTACAATGAGCGTGAGAATGGTGCCCATGCGATAGACATAGTTGCCAAGGATGTAGGCGGCACGATAGCGCAGCTGACCTATATAATGACCAACAAGGATGTCGCCTCCCTGCACAATGCTCGTGCTGAAAAGGATGACGAAGGTGATGGTGGTAGTACAATATACCTTAGTGGTGAGGGCTTCGGTGCTTATCTGGTTTATGAAATAGGTAATGACTATCTGCGACAGTGAATATGACATCTCCTCACTCATGGCGGGGATGCCTATGTGGGAGAGGGTTTTTATCTCTTGCCAAGGGAAGGGGCTGAAATAGCGGCGATAGGACGACAACATGCTGCGGGCGGCTGACGCCGAACGAAACACTACCTTAAATGGTAGACTGATGACGAAATAGGAGGCACGGAGGGTGTGGAAAACAATGCCGCGGGGAGTGAGGTTGAGTGTCTTCTTCTCCTTCACCGACGTGCGCCATACGCTTGTCATGAAACAGGCGAGGATGACTGCCGAAGCGAGGCGGCTGCCTGCCGTTGCCCATGCCGCACCTTCCACTCCCATGGCGGGGAAGCCCCAGTGGCCGAAGATAAGGGCGTAGTTGCCGAGGATATTCAGTATGTTTACCGCCACAGTGGACATCATGGGCTTTATGGTCTTGCCAGTAGAACGCAGTGAGGCACTGAACGTGAGCGAGATGGCCTGCAAGAACGACAACGAACCGGCTATCTCAAGATAGCGTACTCCGTCGGCCATGAGGTCTTCCCTAAGACCAAAGGCTGTGAGTATGGGTTCTGCCCAAAGCCATAGGGCACAGCTTACCGATAAGCCGAGCAATGTGTTGACAACCACTGCTATGCCTACTATCTGCATGAAGCGAGTGCGATAGCCTGCGCCATAGTATTGGGCGCAGAGTATGGCGGCTCCCATCGACACAAACTGGTAGATGAGGAAGACGAACGAGATGAGCTGGTTGTCGAGTCCTACTGCCGCTACCGCATTGTCGCTGTAGCGCGAGAGCATGACCGTGTCGACTGCTCCGAGAAGCATCACGAGGGCGATGTCGATGAAGATGGGCAGCGTGAGCCGATAGAGGTTTTTCTTTACTGAAACGTTATCCATGGGGCATTGTGTTTTCTTTTTGGGGTGCAAAGGTACAAAAAAAAACCATAATACCTAAGTATCATGGTTTTAGATGTGTAATAAATACACTATTACTTGATTAATGATAATTTTCTTTTTTCACTTACCACTTGTCTTTTGTCTGTATGTCGTCAGCCCAGCGGTGGTCTTTCGGGAAGGCTTGTCCGCCCCATGCCTTTACTTGTGTCCATGGCTCGGCAGGACAAGTCCAGAAGTCGTGGTCGGCAGGAAGACCGAGAGGCATAAACGCCAGTGAGGTCATGTAGAGCGAACCGTTGTTGGTATACCAGTCGGCGGTCTCTGGCTGAGATCCGCAGAAGCCGATGGTGAGATAGCCACCTTCGTTGTAGTTCTGCTGGATGTCGAACATGCGGTGCATGACCTTTGTCAAGGCAGCTCTCACCTGTCCGTTGCCCAGATCCTTGGGTAGCTTCTGATACCAAGCCATCAGTGCCAAGGGCTGCATGGCGGCAAGGCGGTATGGCGTTGATCGTCCGATAACAGGGAAGGTGCCTTCGGGCGAGATGAAACGCTCGAGAATGATTGAGAACTTCTGTGCTCGCTTCAGGGCGCGGTCGTGGTATTTCTTGTAGTCAATGCGGGTGTTTGCCTTGGCATCCACCATAGCCTGCAGTGTCTCAAGATACATGGCATGGAACACGTAGCTTGTGTAGTAGTCGAAGGCAAAGACAGGGCCGTCGGCATACCATCCGTCGCCGATATACCATTCCTCAACCTTTCGGCAGGCAGTGTTTACGCGGAACTCGTCGTACTGTGCCCCAGCCTTTGCCAGGAAGCTCTCGATGGTGGACGAGAAGAGGAACCAGTTGGTATATGGTGGGTCGATGGAACGGAGTTTCTGGAATTCCTTAATGTAGCGTTGCTTTGTCACCTCGTCGAGTGGCACCCACAGTTGGTCGTAGGCGCGGAGGAAGCTCTCGGCAATGTAGGCGGCATCTACAAGGTTCTGTCCTGCCACTCCCCAGCAGAGGTAGTCGCCCGACTGCGGGTCAACGCTGTTCTTATAGCTTGCCAAAGCCCACTCGCGCAGCTGTCGGCGCTGTTGTCCCTCGGCAGTGTCGTCGTCGGGCAGTGTGAGCCAAGGTGCAATGCCAGCCATCAGTCGTCCGAAGGTCTCCATGTAGACCACTCTTTTGTCGCGGGAGTCGAACGAGGGGCTGAACTCTGTCTGCATGTTCTTCTGCAGTTCGCCCTTTGCCATGTTTTCGAGCACAGGCTGCGCCATTTTATATGCCTGTCGGCACCAGTACTGTCGGTCGGTCTCAACCGCCTTTTTCGCTTTCTTTGCTCCGAGAGCCGGAGCGAGCAGCACGAGCAGAGCTGCTACAATTGTTGTCAGTCTTTTCATAGTTATATTGTAATAATGTGCAAAGATACCCCATTTCCGGATAATAACCAAGAAAAACAGAGGAAAAATGAAAGTCCCCATCCAGTTACCCACCTCACGGTTGTGGCGCAGGTCTTGCCAATCGGTCTCGCCGTCGTAGCTCCAGATGGTCTTGTTATAGTGATAAGAAGTACGGTTCAAGGCGATACCACGTCCGGCAGCGCGCACCCAGTCGAGAGTCTCATCGTAGTTGGTTTTGTAACAGGATTGTAACATCTGTTTAGTAAAGATGTAATAAACATATTGTAACTTTGCAGCCGAAAATATTATTCGAAACCTCAAAATTATGAAAACAAAATTTACATTGGCTGCTATTACAATGGCGATATTCTCGTCGTCAGAATCCATGGCTCAGACAAACCAAAGCGAAAAGGAACAAAAGTTTATGCCTGAGATACATGGTACCATTCGTGGTAAATATGAATACCAAACAGAAGAGGGCGAAGGAAGATTCGAAGTAAGAAATGCCAGAATAAGCATCACGGGAAAAGTGGTGCCAATGGTAAGCTACAAGGCTGAGATAGACCTCTCTGACGAGGGAAAAATCAAAATGCTCGACGCTTACACCAGGATTACCCCTGTTGACAGACTCAACTTCACAATTGGTCAGTTTCGTGTGCCATTCACCATCGACGCCCACCGCTCCCCGCATCAGCAATACTTTGCCAACCGCTCGTTCATAGCTAAGCAGGTGGGAAACGTACGAGATGTGGGTGCCACATTAGGATATAAGTTTCAAGGGGAATGTCCTGTCGTGCTTGAGGCTGGACTGTTCAACGGGTCGGGACTTACAGACCAAAAAGACTATTGGACAAAGTCTGTAAACTTCTCTGCCAAGGCGCAGCTGTTCCTACCTAAGGGATTTAATGTGACATTGAGCACACAAAAAATTAAACCCTCCGACCATGCGGTGATGATGTACGACGGTGGAGTGTATTGGCATGCAAAAGGATGGCACGTGGAAGCTGAATACCTCTTCAAACACTACGGAGGAAATGCCTTCAACGACGTTCACTCATTCGACTCTTTCATCAACTACGACATAGCTGTGAAAAACAAGAAAAGCATGGTGAAGAAGGTGTCGCCACTAATAAGATATGACATGATGACTGACCACAGCGACGGCAGCAGCTACGATGACAACGGAAAACTGACAATCACCGACTACAAGCGCCACCGCTTGACTGGCGGAATGACCATCAGTCTTGCAACTCCATTCGTTTCGGACATACGAATAAACTACGAGAAATATTTTTATCGAGACGGTGCCATTGCAAAACCTTCAGAGAAAGACAAGTTCGTAATAGAATTTATGACCAGGTTTTGAAAAAAATAGCCGCAGGCGATTCTACATCGGCTGCGGCTTAATACTTTGAGATATGAAAATTAGTTTTGATAAGGTTGTCAAGATTAGGGGTGTCTTTATACGAGCGGTAAACGGGACTCGAACCCGCGACCCTCGGCTTGGGAAGCCAATGCTCTACCAACTGAGCTATTACCGCATTGCGAGTGCAAAGGTAATACTTTTTGTTTGATTAAACAAGAAATAAATGTTAAAATATCATACTATTTTAGCATACCTCTTCTTTTATACCTTCATAAGGTCTGACATAACCATATCGCTCACATAAAGCCCGGAACGTGTGAGACGCATGCGACCTGATTCCACTACTAGCAAGCCTGACTCTACATAACTACGGGAGGCTGAAAGACAATAATTCAACAACGACTCACCAAACCGACTTCCTACTGCCGAAAGGTCCAGTCCCTCACGAGTGCGAAGCGACAGCATCACCATGTCGTTATAACGCTCGTAAAGAGTAAGATGTTCGGGAGTAGACGGTAGAATGCCTTTTTCCACCTTATTTATATATATAGAGAGATCGTCTACGTTCCACTTCCTGACATTCCCGTCGAAGGAATGGGCGGCTGCACCTAAACCTACATATGGCACACCAGTCCAGTAGCTGCTGTTGTGGAGCGAGCGACGGCCTGGACGGGCAAAGTTGCTCACCTCATAGTGTTCGTAACCGGCAGCCTCAAGATGGTCTTTCATCATGTAGTACATGGCGCGGGTGACTTCCTCGTCAAGCTCTGTCACCTCTCCTCTCTCCAGCATGGAATACAATGGCGTGCCCTCCTCATACATGAGTGAATAGGCTGAAATATGGTCAACACCAAGCGCAATGGCACTGCGGATGTCTGAATGCCAGTCGGCAAGTGTCTCATCAGGGAAACCGAACATCAGGTCGACGCTGATATTGCTGATACCGGCATGCCTGAGACAGTCAACAGCCCTTGCCACATCGTCAGACTTATGCCGGCGGCGGAGGAAGCGTAACCTTGCATCGTTGAACGTCTGGGCACCCATACTCACCCTGTTTACCGGCAATGAAGACAGGAATGCAGCAAATCCACTGTCTACATCGTCAGGATTGCACTCGATGGTTACTTCCTCTGCCGACGAACAGTCGATAACCGAAAACAAACGGTCGAGAAGCCGTGGACCAAGAGTGCTCGGGGTGCCTCCACCAATATATACAGTGTGCCACTTTCCGTCAGTTTCAGACTCCCTAAGCCTCAGTTCTGACATGAGTGCATCGACATATCTCTCACTCATCGAAGCAAGTGTTGTAGAATAGAAGCCACAATACACACAACGTGACTTACAAAATGGAATATGTACGTAAAGACCTGCCATTTTTCTTGAATTTTAATGCAAAAGTACTAATTTTGCTTAATAAATACAAGAAAACAGGGTGTTTTTTTTGGTGGTTTCAGAAATTATGTCTAACTTAGACCCCCGATAGCTAAAATCAATAGAACCTAATAATATTCACTTTAAAAAAAACAATCGATATGAAAGTATATCAGACAAGTGAAATCAAAAACATTGCACTGCTTGGCAGTGCGGGTAGCGGCAAGACTACTCTTGCCGAGTCAATGCTTTATGAAGCTGGAATTATCAAGCGCCGTGGCTCCATTGAAGCAAAAAACACAGTGAGTGACTATTTCCCCGTTGAGCAGGAATATGGCTACTCGGTTTTCTCTACAGTTTTCCATGTGGAATGGAACAACAAGAAGCTTAACATCATCGACTGCCCTGGATCTGACGACTTTGTGGGCGGTGCCATTACTGCACTTAACGTGACCGACCAGGCCGTGATACTTATCAACGGACAATACGGACCGGAAGTAGGCACGCAAAACAACTTCAGATATACCGAGAAGCTGAAAAAGCCGGTGATCTTCCTTGTTAACCAACTCGACAGCGACAAATGCGACTTCGACAGCATCATTTCAACCATGCAGGACATCTATGGTCCAAAGTGTGTACAGATACAATACCCAATATCCACCGGACCTGGCTTCAACTCTCTCATCGACGTGTTACTGATGAAGAAATACTCATGGAAACCAGAAGGAGGCGCTCCAATCATTGAAGATATTCCTGCAGAGGAAATGGACAAGGCTATGGAACTCCACAAGGCTCTCGTAGAGGCTGCGGCAGAAAACGACGAAAGCCTCATGGAAAAATTCTTCGAAGAGGAGGCTCTAACGGAAGACGAACTTCGTGAGGGTATCAGAAAAGGTCTCGTTACACGGAGCATCTTCCCGGTATTCTGTGTTTGCGCTGGTAAGGACATGGGCGTTCGCCGACTCATGGAATTCCTCGGTAACGTGGTGCCTTTTGTTAGCGAAATGCCTAAGGTGCACAACACAAGAGGTGAGGAAGTGCCTGCTGAAAGCGACGGACCTACATCTCTATACTTCTTCAAGACTGGAGTTGAGCCACACATCGGTGAAGTGTCTTACTTCAAGGTGATGAGCGGTAAGATAAAGGCTGGTGCTGACCTCGCTAATGCCGACAGAGGCTCAAAGGAAAGAATGGCGCAGATTTTCGCCTGTGCGGGAGCTAACCGCATTCCTGTTGACGAGCTTTGCGCTGGTGACATCGGATGTACGGTGAAGCTGAAAGACGTGAAAACAGGAAACGCTCTTAACGGAAAGGAATGCGACTACCGCTATGACTTCATAAAATATCCTAACTCCAAATACTCACGCGCAATAAAGGCTGTGAACGAACAAGAAATGGAGAAACTGATGGTGGCTCTCACCAAGATGCGCCAGGAAGACCCGACATGGGTTGTGGAGCAGTCGAAGGAACTGAGACAGACCATCGTTCACGGACAGGGTGAGTTCCACCTCCGCACACTGAAGTGGCGTCTGGAGAACAATGAGAAAATTCAGATTAAGTTTGAGGAACCGAAGATTCCTTATCGCGAGACCATCACAAAGGAGGCAAGGGCTGACTATCGACACAAGAAACAATCAGGTGGTGCTGGACAATTTGGCGAAGTACACCTTATTGTTGAACCTTACGCTGAAGGCATGCCTGACCCGACAGTGTTCAAGATTGGCGGACAGGAGTTCCGCATGAACATCAAGGGACGCGAGGAGATTGACCTGGAATGGGGCGGAAAGCTCGTGTTCATCAACTCTGTTGTGGGCGGAGCCATAGACACACGATTCATGCCTGCAATACTAAAGGGTATCATGGAGAGAATGGAACGCGGACCTCTCACAGGAAGCTATGCCCGTGACGTGAGAGTGATCGTTTACGACGGAAAAATGCACCCGGTAGACTCCAACGAACTCTCGTTCATGCTCGCTGCCCGCAATGCCTTTGCCGCTGCCTTCAAGGATGCAGGTCCAAAGATTCTCGAACCTATCTACGACCTTGAGGTATACGTTCCGGCAGACTTCATGGGCGACGTAATGAGCGACCTCCAGGGACGCCGTGCACTCATCATGGGTATGGACAGCGAGGCTGGATACCAGAAGCTACAAGCAAAGATTCCTCTGAAGGAACTTGCCAACTATAGCATCTCGCTCAGCTCCATCACTGGTGGCCGCGCTTCGTTCACCACCAAGTTCGCAAGCTACGAACTCGTTCCGAACGACATACAGCTGCAGCTCATCAAAGAACATGAAGCTGAAGACAAAGAAGATTAGAAAATGAAGAATGAAGAATGAAGAATGAAGAATAAGATAAACGCAGACATCATGCGCAGCCATTCTTCATTCTTCATTCTTCATTTAAAATATTCTTCATTCTTCACTCTTCATTTAAAAACATTCTTCACTCTTCATTCTTCATTCTTCATTTAATATTATGTTCCCAATAGTCTTTGCCTTGGGCATCTTCACAGCCTACAAGTGGATTCCCGCTGACATGTTTTGGCATATATTGGGAATAAACATAATCTCAATTGCCGTTGTGGCACTCGTGACACGAAAGATAAAATATACCACACAATACCTCAACCATACCACACTAATACCAGTCTTTCTCACTGCTACCAGCCTGACACTCGCCCAAAAAATCATTCACCAAAAAGAAATACCTGACTTTGCTGACACTTACGACATGGTTATTGCCTCAGAACCAAGCAACGGAAAAAACGGCACACACTATAACGCCATCATAACAGAAGGCAAGATGCAGAAAACCATGGTGCGACTCACCCTTTCACATAGTCTGAACGGAGCAGAAAACCTAAAGCCAGGCGACGGAATAAGGGTAATATCAAGACTTAAAACACAAGGCATCAACTTCATGGCATACGCAGGAAAAGGCAAGGCAGAAGGTATAAAACCAAACATAGAAAACATATCAACAATACAACAAATACATCTCGGAGCACTCGTAATACGCCACAAATTGCTAAACAGACTAAAACGCACAAACACAACAAACAACAGCCTCGCCATACTCTCTGCCATGACACTCGGAGAAAAAAGCGGAATCACCAACGACATTAGAGATATCTACTCCATATCAGGCACATCGCACATGCTTGCGCTCTCCGGAACACATCTGGCACTCATTTTCTACTTGCTCAGCATCTTCTCAAAAGGGAAAAACAAACGCTGGTATCACGTAAGCCTTGAGCTTTCTGTTCTATGGCTCTATATTATTATTGTAGGAATGCCGGCATCCGCCGTCAGAGCCGGCACCATGCTAAGCTTATACAGCATCACACACATAGCAGGACGAACTCATCTTCCACTTCACACGCTCGGTGTGGCAGCAACCATAATGATGACTTTTAATCCCTTCATACTTTTCGACATCGGTTTCCAGTTGTCGGTACTGGCAGTACTTGCCATCATCCTTTCAACAAACGTGCCTATAAAAAAAATAACAGTCAATACAATTAACCACTCGCGGATAATTGTATTTCTTGCAAGCCTTAAACAGCCATTGCTACGGTATCTGTATATCAACTTGTTCATATTCATGATTACATCACCATTGGTGGCATACTACTTCGGCCGAATGCCAGTCTACTTTCTCATTGCAAACGCCATAACCACACCCGCTGTGGCTGCCATAGTATATCTCGGACTTGCAACAATAATCTTGTCGCCATTACCCCTAATAGGAACCTTTGTCACTATGGCAACCAACCTTACAATAGACATACTCAATGAATTTCTATCATATCTTTCCTCACTGCCCTACTCTACCATAGAGGTCAGACACATGTCCATAATAGCCCTAATTCTAATTTACATAATAATAGCATCAATTCTTGGTTACATATTTTCAACTAAATCAAACAAATTGTGTTAATATACATAAATTTAACACATTAAATTAACAATATCTATTGTTCTGTTTAATAAAATGCATTACCTTTGCCAACATGAAAAAGTCAACGATTTGGACAATAGCAATCATAATGGGACTTTCGTTCGTAGTCCTTCTCTACCTTCAGCTGTCTTACATTGAAGAGATGGCGAAAATGAAGAAAGAGCAGTTCGACGAATCTGTAAACAGAAGTCTCTATCGAGCCTCGAGAAACCTCGAAGTCAATGAGACATTGCGCTATCTCGAGAAAGACGTAAACGAAACTGAAAGAAGAGCATTCCGGCACGACTCAGTGATGACCAGGTCTGGCAAGCTCAACGACGTGGTTCAACATACACACCAATATGCCGTTACCGGCAAGGACGGCACAGTATATTCCTCGTTTCAGCTAAAGACCATCACTACCAAGCCGTCTACCATACCCAAGGGTATCATACTGCGCTCCGACAAGAGCACACTGAGCGAAGCATCGAAGTCGCTGCAGGAAATAGTACGCAACAGGTATGTATACCAAAAGGCGCTGCTCGACGAAGTGGTCTACAGCATACTCTACCAAGCCAGCGAACGCCCGCTTAAGGAACGTATCAACTTCAAGCTTCTCGACCAGGACATAAGGGCGGAACTGCTCAACAACGGTATCAACATTCCCTACCACGTCACAGTGTCAACCGCCGACGGACGGGAAGTATACCGCTGCCCCGACTACACTGAGGAAGGCCTTGCCTACACATACTCACAAGTACTGTTCCGCAATGACCCTTCTTCAAAAATGGGAGTGGTGAGAATACACTTCCCCGACATCAACAGCTACATATTCTCAAGCATCAGGTTCATGATACCTTCCGTGGTGTTCACCATCGTACTGCTCATAACGTTCATCTTCACCATCGTAATCATATTCCGACAGAAACGATACACTGAGATAAAGAACGACTTCATCAACAATATGACCCACGAGCTGAAGACACCAATAGCAAGCATATCGCTGGCAGCGCAAATGCTTAACGACAAAAGCATAAACAAAAGCGAAGCCATGATGCAACATCTGGGAGGAGTGATTAACGACGAGTCAAAACGACTGAGATTCCTCGTTGAGAAAGTGCTACAGATGTCGATGTTCGATAGAAAGAAGGCCGTGTTCAAGAAAAAACGACTCGACCTGAATGAGATGGTAGAAAATGCCGCACACTCCTTCAGCCTGAGAGTAGAACACACCGGAGGAAAAATTTACACGGAGATAGAAGCCGTCGACTCTACAATTTACGTCGACGAGACACACTTCCAAAACGTGGTGTTCAATCTAATGGACAACGCGGTGAAATACCGCAAGCAGGAATCACCGCTTGACATCTATATCAAGACATGGAACGAAGGCAACAAACTCTTCTTGTCCATACGAGACACTGGCATGGGCATAAAGAAAGAAAACCTGAAGAAGATATTCGAGAAATTCTATCGTGTACACACAGGAAACCTACATGATGCCAAAGGCTTCGGCCTCGGACTGGCATACGTCAAGAAAATAGTAGACTTGCACAAAGGAGAAATACACGTAGAAAGCGAATACGGAAAAGGCACAAAGTTCACCATTTCGCTTCCTGCCATACAAAACGAAGAATAAGAAATAACATTCTCTCAAACCATTAAAGAAATAAAATATAAACTTTTAAAATATTATAATTATGGAAAACGAAAATTTGAAGATCCTTCTTTGCGAAGACGACGAAAACCTCGGAATGCTGCTCCGCGAATACCTTGCAGCCAAAGGCTTTAATGCAGAATTGTGTCCCGACGGAGAGGCTGGATATAAAGCGTTTCTGAAAACAAAGTTCGACATCTGCGTGCTCGACGTCATGATGCCAAAAAAAGATGGCTTCACTCTTGCACAGGAAATACGCGCCGCCAATGCGGACATACCCATCATCTTCCTCACAGCCAAAACACTCAAGGAAGACATCCTCGAAGGCTTCAAGATTGGTGCCGATGACTACATCACAAAACCATTCTCAATGGAAGAACTCGTATTCCGTATTGAAGCTATTCTAAGAAGAGTGAGAGGAAAGAAAAACAAGGAAAGCTCGGTCTACAGACTCGGACGCTTCGTGTTCGACACACAAAAGCAACTTCTCACCATCGGAGACAAGCAAACAAAGCTCACAACAAAGGAAAACGAGCTTCTCGCGCTTCTCTGCAGTCATGCCAACGACATCCTGCAGCGCGATTTCGCCCTGAAGACCATCTGGATAGATGACAACTATTTCAACGCACGCTCAATGGACGTTTACATCACAAAACTGCGCAAACATCTGAAAGACGACGACCAGATAGAGATTATCAACATCCATGGCAAGGGATACAAGCTCATAACCCCTGAAGAAGACTAATACTTGCTCTCCTTCTTATAACCATATACATGCGCAAACGCACCCCCAACAACAAGCACGAGGCCAACGAGTCTCGTGCTGTTGTTATCAGCCTTTTCAACCATAAGACTCAAAAAAAAGAGAAAAACTCCTATGGCAATCAAGCCAAACCCAATCTTTTTCATGCCAAATCTCATATTATAAGTTAATTTTGCCGCAAAAGTAACAAAAAAATTTGGTATGTTCAAAAAAAAGCAGTACCTTTGCACCCGCATTTTGCAAAATAACAATTAATTAACATTTTAAAGTAGTATGAATCAATACGAAACCGTTTTCATTTTAACTCCCGTTTTGTCTGATGAACAGATGAAGGAAACGGTCGCCAAATTCAAGAAACTGCTTACCGACAATGGAGCAGAAATACTGAACGAGGAGGCCTGGGGACTCAAGAAGATGGCTTACGCTATTCAGAAGAAATCTACAGGCTTCTACTGCCTGTTGGAGTTCAAAGCTGAGCCAACACTCGTTAATAAACTCGAAGTGAACTATCGTCGCGACGAGAAAGTAATCCGTTTCTTGACAGTCAAGCTCGACAAGTATGCCGCAGCTTACGCTATCAAGAGAAAGAACAAGTACGCTAACAAACAGGAGGCATAAATCATGGCACAAGAATCAGAAATCAGATATTTGACTCCACCTACCGTGGATACAAAGAAGAAGAAGTACTGCCGTTTCAAGAAAAGTGGCATAAAGTATATCGACTACAAGGATCCTGAATTCCTCAAGAAGTTCCTCAACGAGCAGGGAAAAATTCTTCCACGCCGTATCACTGGCACATCACTGAAGTACCAGCGCCGTGTGGCTCAGGCTATCAAGCGCGCTCGCCAGATTGCACTTCTTCCATACGTAACTGACTTGATGAAATAATAAAAAAGGAGGACAAACATATGGAAATCATACTGAAAGAAGATATTATCGGTCTGGGATTTAAAAACGATATCGTTAACGTAAAGTCTGGTTACGGACGCAACTACCTCATCCCACAGGGAAAGGGTGTAATAGCTTCTGAATCTGCAAAGAAAGTTCTCGCTGAGAACCTCCGCCAGCAGGCTCACAAGCTCGCTGCCATCAAAGATGCAGCACAGCAGAAGGCTGACGCTCTCGCTGGTGTTGCACTCACCATCTCTGCTAAGGTAAGCGCTACTGGAGTAACCTATGGTTCTGTAACCGCAGCTCACGTGGCTGAGGAGCTCAAGAAGCTCGGTCACGACATCGACCGCAAGATTATCATTATGCGCGACATTAAGAAGGTGGGCGATTATGTTGCCACCATTCAGTTCCACAAGGAAGTAACTGCTGAAATTCCTGTTACTGTGGTAGCTGAAAACGCTCCTGTAGTTGCCGCTCCTGTGGTTGAGGAGGAAGCTCCTGCCGCTGCTGTAGAAGAGCAGACAGAAGAGACCGCTGAATAATTTTGAAAATAGTCTATACAACTTTATTCATAATAAGAAATCCCAATAAAGAATTGGGATTTCTTATTTTTTTCACCCAAAACTCATCTTATATATATTTTTTTTGAAAAAAAGTTGGAGTTTATTATTTTTATTTCTAACTTTGTACTATATTTAAAAAAACAAATAATATGAAGACACTTAACTTATCAAAATTATTTCTTGCAAGTCAGATAGCACTTATCATGGCTTGCTCTGAGAACAACTCATCTGAACCTGTTAAAAATAATGGCAATGCCATTACCTTTGGTACACCTTATGTCAATAACAAAACTAAAAGCGCTACTGGAGACATAACTAATGTTGACGAACTTAAAAAACATTCCATAAAAGTATGGGGAGAAAAATACTCATCAACGCAATACGATGCCAATACTGCACAAAACATTTTTGAACAAAACAATTACACCTCCCTTACATGGAATGCCGATTACAATATCTGGAACTACAACAATTTGGTACTATGGGAAGATGATATGAATTATGACTTTGTGGGAATAGCTCCTGAAGAGGAAACTTTAAACGCCTCATACCAAGAAGGAAAAGTGACATTAACTGACATTCCTGTAGTACAAGAAATTGACAATGGTGACACCAAAAGCGGTATTGACTATCTGTTGTCTGAAACATTCAATTCAATGGCAAACAACAGCGGAATTCGTGGAAACGTAAACCTAAAAATGTATCACCTGTTGAGCAGACTGTCACTATATGTATGGAAAAAAAACGAAACCGAAAATAATGTAACACTGAAAAGCCTGAAAATCTATCTTCCAAAACAAACAGCAAAGGCTACATACGAAGAAGCGGACCATAGCGGACCAAACATGAACAACGACAAGTGGACATGGACTGGATTTGAAAATATCACAAACGCCACTAATGCTGAAATGCTGGCTGCCTCGTATGATGAATATGAGACTTGCAACACTGAAAAAAACATACCCACATGCTCATCTGAAGAATCTGCACAAACAAACGCAATGATTCTTGACAAGGAATTCTTCATTTCACCAAGTCCAAAAGACGAATCTTTTTATACATATATCAGCACTACATACGAAATAGAGGCGAATGGAGTAAAAAAGGAAATTACAAAATTCTCAAGACTCGTTGGCTTCGATAAAACCACACAAGGCTATAGACATAACATACTTATATGCCTCGACGACAATAATGTCACCTTTTCCATCGACACCATTGAGGGATGGCAAACAGGTAATGACAACAACGACAATGGAATAACAAACATGGCGGGACACAACTTCGGCTTTATGGCTAAACAAGAAGGATTTGACATCGCCGGTGTGCTGCAGCTGAACAGTACTGCCGATATGAATAATGCGACATTCAGCAACGCTACAATAAAAAATGCGGAAGGAACACAAACTACACACGCTGAAATATCTATTGAAGGATGGTATAGTTCTGCAGAATGCATAGGACAATCATACGGACTGCCTTCAGCCACTGCACGATTTGGAAAATTCACAGTCACTCCAGACCCGTCGTTCATGACCTCTAACGGTTTATATACACTCTCAATAACCGACCAAGACAACGACACCAATACCTCTAACCTAAATGTTGAGTATAGCGACATGGCATTCACTATAGAAACCACCGAAACAAATTCAACATTCACACTACCCTTCCCCACAGGCACGATATCAACCCCTATCGCCATAGTATGGGGAGACAATACCTCAAGCACAATATTAGACAATATTATTACAGCCACTGAACTACAACACACATATAGCTCTACAGGAGACTTTCAGATAAGAATAATATCTCTCGAAACTGATGCCTCAAAACAACAGATTCCGGAACTCAACTTCGGCAAATACCCTACCTTAACAGCTAATATAGAAGAGATTTCCTTTGATGAAAACGAAAACGGAAAGATGGTGAAAAGCATAGACACACCGCTACTGAACAATGGAAGCAACGACCTGTCGTCAGTATTCTACGGAACAAGCATTACAACTATACCAGCTGACGTTTTCAAACACTATGCCAACGCTACAAACCTTGACGCTACTTTTGCTAACTGCAACCAACTCACGACAGTGCCTTCCAGCTTATTTGAAGGCATGGGAAAGGTAGAATCATTATTTTCTACCTTCAGGCTTTGCACAAGCCTCACTGCCATTCCAAGCGGAATATTCGACGAGATGACAAAAGTAAAAAACATGCAGGCGATATTCAGAGATTGCTCAAGCCTTTCTTCACTTCCAGATGGCATATTCTCACGACAAAGTCTATGCACAAATTACATACAGCTTCTCACAAACTGCAAAAAAATGAAAGTCTCCAAAGACATCTTTATCGACGAAAGTGCTGGAATAACCAAAAGCAACAGGTTTTCACAAGCCGACAATGTTGTAAGATTTGACAATGTCTTTTGGTCGATAGGATCGGAACTAACTGAAGACTATGGCACCATGCCCGACTTATGGAACTACACCTTCCCATACAAATATGGCTATTACAGAAGCGCCACCGGTAGTCCGACAAGATACTTTATATCACCCAAAAATATTTTGAATTGGACAAACTATAGCGAAATACCATCGATATGGTACAAATATGAAGAAAGCGAGCTGCCTGAAAACTTTAAGATTGTGTCGACGGAGTAAAAAGAATAAAATGCTGTCAACGGTTTTTTAAGCCGTTGACAGCATTTTTATAAAAGCTCTTCAATTTTCCTTTCAAGCTCCTCACCCCTTAGACCTACTGCCAAGACGCGTGCATTGGAGTCTACTACAATCGTAAAAGGAATGGAACGTATGCCAAGAGACGATGAAATCTCATTGTTCCAACCATTCAGGTCTGATAACTGCAACCATTTCATGTCCATCGCCTGGACAGCTGTCATCCAGCTGTCGGCATCCTCATCGAGCGATATTCCAATGATTCCAAAACCTTTGTCCTTGTACCTTTCATATATTCTTGCCACATTTGGCATTTCGGCACGGCAAGGACCACACCAGCTGGCCCAGAAATCAATGAGCGTAACCTTGTTGTCGGATATAGCCTTATGAAGATTGACAGGCTGGCCACTGATATCGTTCTGCGTGAAATTCGGAAGAGTCACACTATTGGAATTGCGCTCTTCACGTTGCTCCACTATGTCTGACTGTGATATTACGTTGCGTTTATCCCTTTTAGAAGAATTAGACCCGCAGGCAATGACCATAATGGCCACTGCTGCGAGTCCAATAATATTCCTTGTTTTCAAATCTTTAATTATTTTTTATTCTCAAATGTAAAGAACACTCTATGGTATAAAAAGCCGGCAGAGCTAAACGAGATATTGACTGCTTATACTCTCATTGTTGATCACTCGCTTTATGGTCTCGGCAAACATATCTGCCACCGACAGTTGCTTTACCTTAGCACAACGGTTGGAATAAGGGATAGAGTCGGTGAACACAATCTCTTCCAACGCAGAGTTCTGCACTCGCTCGCTTGCAGGACCACTCATAACACAATGAGATGCACATGCCCTCACTGTCTTCGCGCCAGCTGCCTTCATAATGTCAGCCGCCTTCGTGATTGTTCCTGCAGTGTCGACCATATCGTCTACAATAACAACATTCTTTCCCACTACGTCGCCAATAATCTGCATGCTGTCCACCACATTGGCACGCGACCTTGTCTTGTTGCATAAAACAAGAGGGCAACCTAAGTATTTGGCATAGGTATTGGCACGTTTTGAACCACCGACATCAGGCGAGGCAATCACAAGTTCTTCAAGTTTCAGACTCTGAAGATATGGAAGAATTACTCCTGAAGCATATAAATGGTCTACAGGAACATCAAAGAATCCCTGAATCTGATCGGCGTGTAAATCCATGGTTATTAGACGGTCGATGCCAGCAACGCTCAACAGGTCTGCCACAAGCTTTGCACCAATGCTTACCCTTGGCTTATCCTTCCTGTCTTGTCTTGCCCAGCCAAAATAGGGGATGACTGCATTAATGGTTCTGGCCGACGCTCTCTTGGCAGCATCTATCATCAGAAGCAACTCCATGAGATTGTCGGAGTTGGGGAAGGTGCTCTGAACTAAAAAGACGTCACGCCCCCTTATCGACTCCTCGTAAGACACTGCAAACTCGCCGTCGGAAAATTTTGTGATTTGAAGCTGCCCTAAAGGACAACCAAGACTGTGGCAGATTTTTTCTGCCAGGTATCTCGTATTGGTACCCGAGAATACCATGTAAGAGTTTTGTTCGCTCATCTTTATGTTTTGATAGTTTATATTGTCTGTCTATGCCTTCACTGCTTTTGCCAGTCTTTCGTAATGGGATATCAGCTCCTTGTAGTCTATTTGGTGATGGATGTCAAACTTGTCCCATAGGTCGTCGTCGACCACCACGCCGCCAAATCCCAGTTCTCTGGCCAACTTGATATTCTCAAGATTTACGCCACCAAAAGCGTATGTCTTCTTGTCAATCATTCCATTGTCTGAAGCCTGCTGAAGCCTGTCGGTAATGAAAGACCCTCCATCGGGAGTAAGTGCTGAGAATGTGTCTTTCAAGAAGATATAATCGCAGCGCTTCTTCACTTCCTTGGTTATGTCTTCCAGTCCAAGTGTCCGACTTATCTTTCCCTTGAATTTTTCAGGCACTGGTTGCGAGACATCATCGAGATGTATACCCCGAAGACCATATTCCTCCTTCAGGTAAAAATGCTCATGCACCATGACTTTCTCATAACAGTCGTCCGGCAACAACGTGAGCAGCCTCTCCGAATACATCGGAAGGGCTCTTGGCTTGTAAAGATGAAGGATGTCCATGCCCACATCAAACAATGCCGATATTATCTTGTCTTCCTCCACAAAAAATGTGGATTTTGTCATTATTATCAGTTTCATCGTGCCAATATCTGGATTTCATCGTGCAAATGTAGTAATTTTATGTGAAAAGAACAATCTTAAATGGAAAAAGTTTGCCATAACATAGAAAAAATTGTAATTTTGTAGCCAAAAATGGAAAAATAAACAATAAAAACAATGCAAATGGAAACACCTATATATATAATAGAGGAGAAACTGTTCCGAAAGAATCTCTCACTGATAGCCAGCGTCGCGAAAAGGGCCGACGTGGAGATTATTATGGCTTTTAAGGCATTTGCTCTTTGGAAAACGTTCCCCATAGTGCGCGAATACATCAACTCGACCACAGCCAGTTCACTTAACGAAGCCCGACTGGCGTTTGAGGAATTTAAATCTCCATCACACACATATTCTCCCGCATACAAGAGAGACGAAATTTCCGACATAGCGCGCATGTCGAGCCATCTGACATTTAACTCTCTAACACAGTATCGCGATATGGCGCCACTGGCATTGGAAGCGAACCCTGACATTTCTTTGGGATTGCGCATCAACCCCGAATACTCGGAAGTGGGCACAGCCCTTTACAACCCTTGCGCTCCCGGAACAAGATTTGGAATCACACATGACAAACTTCCAGAAAAACTACCTTCACATATTGAGGGGTTCCACTGTCACTGCCACTGCGAAAGCGGTGCAGACGTGTTTGAACGCTCGCTCGAACATATAGAAAAACTGTTCTCTCCTTGGTTCGGACAAATAAAATGGATAAACTTTGGCGGCGGACACCTAATGACCAGAAAGGACTACGACGTGGAACTGCTCATACGACTCATGCAAGACTTCCATGCCAAATACCCACACCTGAAGGTTATACTGGAACCTGGCAGTGCCTTCGCTTGGCAAACAGGAACGCTCGTAGCCTCTGTTATTGATATTGTGACCGACCACGACATAAAGACAGCCATACTCGACGTTAGCTTTACTTGCCACATGCCCGACTGCCTCGAAATGCCATATCATCCAGAGGTAAGAGGAGCTGAAATAGTGGAATTGCAACGTGCCAACGAGCCTTGCTGCTACAGATTAGGAGGCAACAGTTGCCTTTCGGGCGACTTTATGGGCAGTTGGAAGTTTAAAAAAGAGTTAAAAGCAGGGGATATCGTGATTTTTGAGGATATGATTCACTATACGACCGTAAAAACCACAATGTTTAACGGAATCACTCATCCATCAATCGGAATACTGAAAAATGACGGAAAATTGGAAATTTTACGCCGTTTTTCATATGAAAACTACAAAAATCGCATGAATTAGCACTTTTTTCTAAAAAAAATGCTGAAAAATTTTGGTGGTTAAAAAAAAAGTCGTACCTTTGCACCCGCAATCAAGAGAGATGCACCTTGAAACAAATAACAAGGTTACAAAAAGCGGAAATAGCTCAGTTGGTAGAGCACAACCTTGCCAAGGTTGGGGTCGCGGGTCCGAGTCCCGTTTTCCGCTCGATATTACTGAACAAAATGATGATTAAGAGTGGTCTTAATTATTATTTTTGCCCAGGTGGCGGAATTGGTAGACGCGCACGTTTCAGGTGCGTGTGCCGAGAGGCGTGCAGGTTCGAGTCCTGTTCTGGGCACGATTTTTTTCTATGTCGGAGAGGTGGCGGAATTGGTAGACGCGCTACTTTGAGGGGGTAGTGTCAATTGCGACGTGGGAGTTCGAGTCTCCTCCTCTTCACATAGTATTGTTGGTGTAGAAATACACATGCGGAAATAGCTCAGTTGGTAGAGCACAACCTTGCCAAGGTTGGGGTCGCGGGTCCGAGTCCCGTTTTCCGCTCTTTTTCCCTCATTATTATTTTTTCGGAAAATTAATTATCAATGAACTTATATTTACGATATTTTGATAGAGAAATTCTCGTCAAGTCTGTCGACGAGGCTATAGCTTTCTTAGCCAGTATTGATGATATTGGCATGCACCCACAGTTGGAACGAGACATCCGCGAATATGCAAAGAGTGACATCTTCTATCCTAAGAGATATAAAATACGACCAAGGGTCTATTTCATTGTCATAAAGACTGAAGCTGCCACAATGCAGGACTTCAAGGACAAAAAAGCCGTTCATAGCACTCCTGCCAACCATCGCGAAAGAGGTGCAGCTCCTCTTGTTGCACAACTTAACGTGACAAGACCTGGATGGTATGAAGGGGTTCTGAACTTCAAAAGGGTTGCCCTCATTCCTGGTACAGGCAAGTTTAGATATTGCGATACAAAATTTGTGGCGCAATGTAAGGCTAATTCCGGTATCGACTGCTATAACAGAATTATCGACCACCTGAGCCATAGGGTCGACAGCCGCAGCCAATTCCCTTCTGCAAAAGGAAAGAACTTCAATTTCAGATTCCTTGGAAAATGGGCTGATATCGTACAGTAATATCCAGTTTCAATGAACAAGGTTATGCTCATAGGTAATGTAGGCCAAGAGCCAGAGATACGCTACGTCGACAATGATGTCGCCGTAGCGCGTATTTCTATTGCAACTACCGAAAAGGGGTATACTTTACAAAATGGGACACAGGTGCCTGACAGAACAGACTGGCATACAGTGATTCTATGGCGACGTTTGGCCAAAATTGTTGAGGAATATGTACATAAAGGTGACAAACTATATATTGAAGGCCGACTTAGGTATGTCACCTTTAACGACAAACAAGGCATAAAACGTACAGCTACCGAGATATGGGCAGAGAACATGGAAATGCTTACTCCAAGACGACAACAAGCCCATGATACCAATACCCCACAATTATGAGCGGTCATATTCTCTATTTTTTATTTGTTTAGCCTAACAGATGTACACCCCACTTTTGATAACATCGTTTCAGCAAGCCCTTGACCAGGTTCAATTCATAACTCCCACAGCAGGAGTGTGTATTGCGGCGGCATTGGCTTGTATTTTGCTTGTTCTCTCCGGATTCGCATCCGGATCTGAAATTGCCTTTTTCTCACTTTCTCCTTCAGACATCAACGAGCTTGAGGACTCAAGACAGGAACCCGACCACAGGATTCTCTCACTTAGGGAGGATTCAGAACGCACGCTTGCCACGATACTCATAACCAACAATCTGGTAAACGTAACCATCATCATGCTGTGCAATTATGTGTTTGCCCATCTTGTAGATTTCGGACAAGCCTACTGGTTGCAGTTTGCATGTATCACCGTCTTGCTGACATTCATTCTGCTTCTTTTTGGCGAGATAATGCCAAAAGTGTATTCCGGACAACAACCATTATCTTTCTGCAGAAAAGCTGTGAATGGTATATACCTGTGCCGACGACTGTTTTATCCCTTTGCATCAATACTGCTCAGATCTGGCATACTGGCATCGAAAGTAGTGCAGAAAGAAAGTAAAATGCTTACTGCCGACGACCTTGAACAGGCATTGGAACTTACTGACAATGAAGAGATACGCGAAGAAAAAAATATCCTTGAAGGTATAGTGCGTTTTGGAGATGAGACTGCCAAAGAAATTATGACCAGCAGACAAGATATTGTTCATCTTGACATGACGGCCTCTTATCCTGAAGTGCTGAAATGTATTGTCGACAACAACTACTCCCGCATACCAGTATACCAAGGCAATATCGACAACATACGAGGCATATTGTATATCAAGGATTTACTGCCTCACCTTGGCAAGCAATCTACATTCAGATGGCAGTCGCTAATACGTCCACCTTACTTTGTGCCGGAAACAAAGAAAATCGATGACCTGTTGAGGGAATTCCAAGACAACAAGGTTCATATTGCAATTGTAGTCGACGAATTTGGCGGCACAAGCGGAATAGTTACACTTGAAGACATTCTGGAAGAAATCGTGGGTGAGATAAACGATGAATATGACGACGAAGAACGAAGTTTTCAGCGTATTAATGCTACCACATTCATATTTGAAGGCAAAACACTATTAAGCGACTTCCATAAGGTGATGCACGACTCCGACGATCTCTTTGCCGACGTTGAAGGCGATGCAGACACCATTGCAGGCCTCCTTCTCGAGCTGAAAGGCGATTTTCCTCATGTCGGCGAAACCATTAGCTTTCCTCCCTATACCTTTACCGTAATGGAAATGGAAGAACGAAGGATATCAAAAGTAAAGGTTGTTGTTACAAGCAATAATTAATCATTTATCAATAACTCAAAAAAGCCCGGCACTCTCACAATGGAGAAGCCGGGCTTTTCTAATTATGCTTATCAAAGAGATTATGCATTTGGAAGTGCAAGCCACTTGACATAGCAGAAGTCCTGACGGTGAGGCAGGCTGCTGTTCTTTGGATACATACGCACAGCACTCTTTACAAAACCTGCAACATCTGGAGTCACCTTACCCTCGAAGATGTAGTTGTTGCCTTCCTGGCCTACAACCTCCAAAGGACGAATATTGAAGATGCGCTCCTCACCATTCTTGTCTACGCGAACGCTCACTACCTCAAGGCCAACAGCATCGGAGAGACCCTGCTCGTTAATGACATAGCGTATGGTATAGGTTTCGCCAGTCTGTGCGCCTGTAGCAGGAACATCCCATGACGACGATACCACACTGATAGCATCCCAACGCTCTGCCACAGTCTCCTTCCAGTGGGCTATTTCCTTGGCAAGTTTGTTGTTGTCAGCTGAAAGCTCCTTGTAACGTGCTGCCTCCTTGTTGTAGAACTTGTCATAGTAGTCGTCAAGCTGACGCTTCATTGTATAGTGAGGTGCAATCTGAGCGATAGAGTTCTTAATTACCTTTATCCAACCTTTGCTATAGCCTTCCTTGTTGGTGTCGTAGTAGAGTGGCACAATCTCGTTTTCAAGCAAACCATAGATTGTAGCTGCATCGAGCTGATCCTGATAGCCCTGGTTCTGGTAAGTACGCTTCTCAGTAAGAGCCCAACCAGCACCCTCACGATATCCCTCAAGCCACCAGCCATCGAGCACAGAGAGGTTTACAACACCATTCATCTCTGCCTTCTCTCCAGAAGTACCAGAAGCCTCAAGCGGACGGGTTGGAGTGTTCATCCATATATCAACACCAGACACAAGACGGCGAGCAAGCATAAAGTCATAGTCTTCAAGGAAGATTATCTTTCCAAGGAACTCAGGACGCTGGCTTATCTCATATATTTTCTTTATCAAACCCTGACCTGCACCATCAGCTGGATGAGCCTTACCGGCAAAGAGGAACTTTACAGGATGCTCAGGATTGTTCACAATCTTTGAAAGGCGATCAAGGTCGGTAAACAAAAGGTGAGCACGCTTGTATGTAGCAAAACGACGGCAGAAACCGATAAACAATGCGTCAGGAGTGATGCTCTCAAGAAGAGAAACAACACGTGAAGGATCTCCTTGATTCTTAAGCCAAGTCTCACGGAACTGCTCACGTATATAGTCTACAAGCTTCTTCTTCAAAGTCATGCGTGTCTCCCATATCTCGCTATCCTCAACATTGTAGATAGCCTCCCATATCTTCTGGTTGCTCTGGTCAGACATAAACTTCTTGTCGAAGTGCTTTCCATACACATTCTTCCACTCAGTAGCAGCCCATGTTGGGAAGTGAACACCATTGGTAACATATCCTACATGATTTTCCTCAGGGAAATATCCGTTCCAAATAGAAGAGAACATCTTCTGGCTCACCCAGCCATGCAGCTTACTAACGCCGTTTACTTCCTGACATGTATTGCATGCGAATGTAGACATACAGAATTTCTCGGAATGATCATTAGGATTTGTACGGCCCATACCAATGAACTCATCCCAAGAAATACCAAGCTTTGCAGGATATCCACCCATATACTTACCGAACAAGCCTTCATCAAAATAGTCATGACCTGCTGGCACCGGAGTATGTACAGTATAGAGAGAAGATGCACGAACAAGCTCCATGGCCTCGTTGAATGAAAGGCCGCTCTCGATAAAGTCGCAAAGACGCTGCAGGTTGCAAAGAGCAGCGTGACCTTCATTACAGTGGTACACATCTTTCTTTATGCCGAGCTTCTTGAGAAGAAGCATACCGCCGATACCGAGAAGTATTTCCTGCTTCAGACGATTCTCCCAGTCACCACCATAAAGAGAGTGAGTGATAGGTTTGTCAAATTCTGAGTTCATTTCATTGTCGGTATCAAGTAGATAAAGCTTGACACGACCTACATTTGCCACCCATACAGAAGCATGTACCTGATAGTTTGTGTAAGGCACATCAACTACCATTGGATTACCATTATTGTCATACACACGCTCTACAGGAATAGAGTTGAAATTCTGTGCCTCATACTTAGCAATCTGCTGACCTTCCATGCTAAGAGTCTGAGTAAAATATCCGAAACGATAAAGGAAACCTACAGCACACATGTCGACATTACTGTCTGAAGCCTCTTTTACATAGTCGCCCGCAAGCATACCAAGACCTCCCGAATAAATCTTCAATGCCGAGTGGATACCATATTCCATACAAAAATAAGCCACCGACGGACGGGTAGAATCAGGCTTTACATCCATGTATGCACGGAACTGCTCGTAAAGCGCCTTGATACGCTTCATAAGAGCCTTGTCTTTCACGATTTCTTCCTTACGCTCATAGCTGAGACGCTCCAAAAGCAATACGGGATTGTGCTTTACCTCTGAATACAGTTTAGAATCAAGGTCACGGAACAAGTCTCTTGCCTCGAAATTCCATACCCACCACAAGTTGTGAGCAAGCTCATCCAGGCACTTCAGCTCTTCTGGAAGACTAGACTTCACGACCAGTTGTCTCCACTGTGGTTCGTTTACATAATCTGCTTTAATTTTCATAATCTCTCAAAATTATTTTAACTTAAGTTGTTGTTTTCTTTCATTTGCCTTACGCAAGGCTATATCATAAGCTTCATGATAGTATTTTATAAACTCGTTCCACAAAGCCTTCTTTGCCAATTGACCTGCCTTTTTGCGGCATTCTTCTATCTGTTTCTTAGTGTATGCAGAGTATTGGGCTACTGTATCTTTAATTACGTCAGCCACCTCTGAATAGTTATAGTCTGTTCGGTGAATTACCTTTACTCCATCGGTAATTTCACCATATCGGCCCACTTCACTGTTCACCCACTGTCCAAAACCAGCCAAGTCTGTGGTTATACATGGCACATTGAATGCTATGGCCTCAAGCGGAGTGTAACCCCATGGCTCATAATATGACGGATAGATACACAAGTCGTTGCCGAGCACTATATCATAGTATGTCATGTTTAGTATTCCATCTTTTCCGTCAAGATAGCAAGGCAGGAATATCACTTTCACCATCTCATCCTTCCTGTTGTGCATATCATAGTACTTCATCATACCAAGCACATTGTCATGACTCATCTCATGTAGCCAATGAGTGACCTGAGGTACCTCAAGAGGTGTGTCGAATGTCTTTCCACTTTCAAGGCGCTCTTTCAAGTCTTGACGCGGCTCGCCTACCCATCCTGGCACTTCTATGAATGCCAACACCTTTTTCTTCAGGTCCTTGTCTCTGAGTAGTCGATTCATCGACTCTATATATACGTCTACTCCTTTATTACGGAACTCATATCTTCCACTGGTCGAGACAATCAGAGTATCGTCGTCAAGTGTTTCTCCAAGCAATGCGTTGGCCACCTGAAGCAGTTTTTTTCTCGCCAGCTTTCTTTTTCTGGTGAATGCAGCTGCCGAGCCAGGAACAAATCCATCCTCAAAGCCATTTGGCAAAACACAGTCTACTGGTTTGTCAAGAAGCTCTACACACTCTTTTGCTGTTATCTCACTCACGGTTGTGAAACAATCTACGTGCAAAGCAGTTTGTTTCTCTATCGAATGCTTGCTTTGCATATTCAATTCCATTGCCATTTGATCGCCGTTGTATGCAAACAAGTAGTCATACAATGGTTTCATATTTCCGGCAATGCTTCTGCCAATGCTTGTTGCATGTGTTGTAAATATGGTGGCAATCTGCGGAAGCCTATTATTAATATACAATGCGCCCAGACCGGTCATCCACTCATTAGCATGATACACAACGTTATCATCGACAGAGAGATAAAAATTATAATAGCTTTCAACAACCAACCCGGCAGCGTATGAAAACATCGACGCTTCATCATAATCGCCGTAAGCATGCAAACTATCAACCTGATAGTTTTCCCACAGCCACCCGTAAATATCATTTTTCTTTTCAAAATAAGGCAAAAAGTCTACCAAGACAGCAATTGGGCTACCTGGAACATCCCATCGCCCCACCCTGATATTGAGTTTTTCAGCCTTAGCTACCTTTACCCAATCTGCAAACAAGGCCTTGTCCTCAACGAAATAGGGACATTTATTATCTCGCCACACATCTGGACCAATAAATATAATATGGTCTTTCATTTCTGACTGAAGCGTGTTGGCTCTTGTAGACAAAACAGTGTATATTCCACCAACCTTATTACATACTTCCCAACTCGATTCAAAAATATAGTCGGGATTTATCATATCTTTTTTCATATTATAAGTCCTTAACGGCACAAAGGTAGTTAAAAAAAATAATATTTCAAATTATTTAGCATATAATTTTCAAAAAATCTGTATTTTAATGACATAAAATTGGTATCTTTGCTCAAAAAAAGACGCACAAGACATGAAAAAGCTTTTTTCTTTGATTTGTATTTGTACTTTGTTTTCATTAGTTGCGAAGTCGCAAGAGAATAATTACATGTTTAAAGGCTATTTTTTCAATAGCGAATATAACGTTTATCTGAAAATTGACCTTCATGGTGATGGCATAATTGTTCCTGACCATGATCTGTTTGGCCCGTTACCTGGATATTTAGGCAAAATGAACAATAGCTTCTTTTGGCTTATTACGTCGAAAAACATAAAAAACAAGAAATTTGCCAATATTGAACTCATTAACGACTATGGCAGTGAAGACCTTTCCGCGTCTTTGTCGTTAAAAAACGACAGTACCTTGGTGTTGAAACAACTTAAAGGTAGTGAAATCAAGGTGCCGAACAAAGGTAAATGGCAAAAACTTCCTGCCGAACTAGTTTTCAAAAGAAAATAATCTTTCTTTTCCATTGGTTGCTGACACATGACTGTTCATGGTATATCTTTAAGTCAATAAGCAAGTATTATAGAATAAAAAAGTCCCGGGAATATTGCTATCCTCGGGACTGTTGTTAAAAAGAAGGCGGCCTCCTACTCTCCCACATTGCATTGCAGTACCATCGGCGCAAGCGGGCTTAACTTCTCTGTTCGGAAGGGGAAG
>NZ_NPJI01000111.1 GCF_002251435.1 Prevotella sp. P2-180 | reverse complement strand
CGAGGGTCGGCCTAGGGTGAAACCGGTGATTGGGGCTAAGTCGTAACAAGGTAGCCGTACCGGAAGGTGCGGCTGGAACACCTCCTTTCTGGAGGGGCGCCTTAGAGGAGTCGGAAGGACCTTTTTTTTGGTTCGTTTCCTTCTTGTACTAGCAAACTCTGTCTTAGGGAATAAAAGGAAGCTGAGCTTGGCTCGCAAGACTTAAACCACCTAAACAGTCCTATAGCTCAGTTGGTTAGAGCGCCACACTGATAATGTGGAGGTCGGCAGTTCAAGTCTGCCTGGGACTACACATCGACCGAAAGGTCAATGTGCCCAAGGCAGTTCAAGTCTGCCTGGGACTACCTTACGGGGGATTAGCTCAGTTGGCTAGAGCGCTTGCATGGCATGCAAGAGGTCATCGGTTCGAGCCCGATATTCTCCACTGTTTCCTTTAATAAGAGGAAAAGAGATCTTTGACATATTGACACACGAAACTGTAGAGTGAAACTCAAGAACGAGGTGTTCCCGCTTTTTGCGGGACACAGCTGAAAGTATGAGATTCCGCCGTTATTTCGGCGGCATCTACCAAGAAAGTAAATAAGGGCGCATGGCGGATGCCTTGGCTCATGGAGGCGATGAAGGACGTGATAAGCTGCGATAAGCCGCGGTTAGGAGCAAATATCCCTTGACCCGCGGATTTCCGAATGGGACAACCCGTCAGCA
>NZ_NPJI01000110.1 GCF_002251435.1 Prevotella sp. P2-180 | reverse complement strand
GTTTGATATATATTTTGATTTGCAACACTAAGATAGGTGAAAAATCTGACATGACAAAATCCTGAGCAACTTTTTGTTGCTCAGGTACTTAAAAAGTTATATTTGTAATAGTGTTGCGGAATTAAGGTTAGAGCTATTCTTTTGTTTTATTTCATCAAAGGCTCTGCCCAAACTGTCTTTGACGTATTTCTCCTGCGCTTTTTTCTTGCTTACTTTTTTTTCTGTGTTATATAAGGAGTGGATATAACTCCCTTGAGCATTCCGATGGCGTGTCGTATGCTGTTAGTTGTAATGCTTTCATCTATAGTTACTAATATCTGTGCCATATTACTTAATAATTTTTATCTTTAACAATCATAAGCGTTGTATGTTTAACCGCTGCAAATATACGCATTATTCCCGAAAAGGCAAAAGAATTTGCGGAAAATAACTCTTTTTCATGGAAAAGTGCGCCAGAATGTTGCTCTTTCACTTGTAATGTATTAACTTTTGCAAGTAGGGTCAGAGAGGGTCATAGGGACAGGTTTGAAGTGAACCCAAGATGTTAATTGTGGACGGTATCTTTCTTATGTCTAAGTTTGCAAGAGGGTAATTGAGAGCCCCCGGTGCATCGCGCATCGGGGGCTTTGCTTTGAGTTCTTAAATGTATGAATTACCGCTTTGTCATACACGAAATGACGCGGCTTGTAGTTCCTTTGCTATTTCACCAATGCAGCCTGACAACCGTGCGTAGGTTTTTTCACCTGCGTTCTTGATGCCTCTCGCATATTGTCGCATCAGCGATGGATTTATTCCTGCGCGTTTTGCAATGTCAGTTACATTGAGAAAAGAGAAGTATTCAAAGAATGACTGCAAATCATATTGGTAACTAAAGTCAACTTCGTAAATATCGCAGCCGTTTTCAATGTAGTCGGCTTTAGCCTCTTCCAAACACTCCATCAAATCGGCTTTAGCCTCTTTTACTGACGCTCCTGCGCCGTTTAGCCCGCTGCCATAAACATCGCTTTCGGTATGGCACCAATAACTGCCGTCGGGGGCTTGTGAAATCGTTACTAACACTTTTTCCATATATTGTTATACCTTTAATTCTTAGTTAAAGAGTTCCGCAACAATACTTCAACACCCTTGGATTCACTATCCCTTAAAAGTGGCTGGGGATTACTCCCCAACCAACTCTTTCAAGATTTTTAGCGCAAGCCCTTTGTGGACTTCGCCCGCGTGCCTTGGCACAAAAACAGATTTTCCCGTTTTAGGGTTAACCCATTTGTCGTGCCCACTTCCGTGTCGAGCCAAAACGCATCCTGCGTCCTTTAGGCTCTTTAACAACTCGGATGTTTTCATATCGTTTAAGAACTCTTTGGCAAAAAGCCGATGCAAAGGTAACGAAAAAGTTATAAACGTCCAAATATCCAAGTGACTTTATTGTTGTATTGGCGCATTTTTAACGTTTGATGATGGCTATAAGGTCATTATGATGTAGTTTAACTATTTATGTTGACTACTTATAGTCCTATTTATAAAACAGGTTGATAAGTTAATGTGTTATTTATGATATACGTTGACTCTACTTGTCATTGTTCACTCTGAAGGTTGACCATCACAACATAACGAAACAAAGAGAGGGGAAGCCAGGCTCCCGCCTCGCTTGTTCCGGTCCTATACCTATGAAAGGACATTGACAAATAATCCTTTCTGGATAACTGATGCAAGCAATTTTTCAAATCCTGCTAAATTCAATTAGGGTTATTTGCCTAATTTTAGATTGATGGCAAATAAATATAAGGATGAATGTCGCTAAAACCCTACACTCTACATTATTTCGGGCTAAACACCTGCCACTCAGATAATTACAGAATGTAGGGTGCCTCTCAACCCTACATTAACCCTACATTCACCTTACACAAATTGAAACGCCAATGAATTGATCGGGCTATCGAAATGAAAAAATCGGTCATCGCGGAGACGATTAACGAGACCATGAAAAAATTAATGTATGGATGATGTAGGGTTAATGTAGGGTTGAGAGGCACCCTACATTAACTAACAATCTGATTATCAAGATGCTGCTACGAAATAATGTAGAGTGTAGGGTGTTTGCGGAGCTGGCTTATACAACACGAAACGAGATGTCTTATGGCAACTGCAAGCCTAATGTCTTAGCCAAGACTGTCACAGTTATGACAGCCGACTGTCGTAGTTATGACAGCCGTCTGTCGTAAGGTGACAGTGCTCCCTTTGGTTAAATGTATTATAAGAATGAAAAGAAAAGTCCTCCATTGACACGCATTTGGGCATCAATGGAGGACTGTATTGGATTATCGGTGATTACAGTGAATCAACAACCTTGCATACGTCGGCGAATATTTCCTCAAGCACACCGTAGCTCTTCACGTAGTGGTGAAGCCCCTCTGCCTTGTACCAGTCGATGAGGGGAGCGGTCTGGGAGTGATATACTGCAAAAGCGGTACAGGGGACACTGACCTGTCCCCTGTACCGCCTTGTTGTTTAACAGCCTGTAAATAGGCATTGCGAACAAATCCGCAGATGATATTTATGAACGACTAAACAATGATGAGGAATACATGTGTCAGAGGCGTTTCTTGTAGCTTCTCACGGCCCATGCTCCCATTATCATGCCTATGGCGAGAAGAGCCACGATTTGGTGGGCGACATTGTTCAGACCGCCTCCACGGACGAAGACTGTGCGGATGGCATCGACAAAATAGTGCATAGGGTTAATGTATGTGGTGAGGTATGCGGCATGCGGCATTGAGCGTGTCGGTGTGAACAAGCCGCTGAGCAGAAGCATGCAGACCACAAAAAACCACATCACGAAGATGGCCTGCTGCATGGTGTCGCTATAGTTGGAGATGACGAGTCCGAAACTGCTCCAAAACAGTGCCAGCAGCATTGACAAGACGAAAACGATCCAGAGCGGGCCTTGGCAAGTGATGTCGTAGATGAGCCACGAGAGCACAAGGCATACGACAATCACGAACAGTGCTATTGTCCAATATGGTATGAGTTTGGCGAGAATAAATGCCCATTTCGGCACTGGAGTGACATTTATCTGCTCTATAGTGCCAGCCTCTTTCTCGCCGACGATATTCAGTGTGGGAAGGAAACCGCACATTAGCATCATCACAATGGCAAACAGAGCGGGAATCATAAACACCTTGTAGTTGAGGTGCTTGTTATAAAGGAATAAGGAGGAAACCTTGGACTGCATCCTCTCCGCCGACGGACTAACTTTAATGGTGACGATCTGCGAAAGATACGTAGCTCCGATAGAACCCTTTGTCCCGTTCACGGCGTTTGCGGCGATGAGCACTTGAGGGTTGCGTTTCCTGACGATGTCTCTACTGAAGTGTTGCGGTATCACCATCACCACGTCGGCATCCATCTTCTCGATGTCCTTGAGGGCAGCCTCATAAGTGGGTTTCTGTCCGTTGAATATGAAATAGTTGCTCGCCTCTATGCTGTGCACGAGTTGTCTTGAGAGCGTTGAGCGGTCGTTGTCCACCACATCCACACGGATGTTCTTCACCTCCTGGTTCATCACCCAAGGCATCACACACATCATCATTATCGGGAAGAGGATGATGAGACGAGGCAGAAACGAATTGCGTCGTATCTGCAGAAATTCCTTTTGTATGAGATATTTCAGCATAGTCTTTTCTTGAATTTTGCGAGTGCTACAATCATGAGGAACAGTGCCATTGCCGAGAGAATGGATATCTCCCTTACTACATTACTGATATCCACTCCCATTATCATAAGTTTGCGCATCGCCTGGATATAATACTTGGGCGGCACCAAGGCGGCAATCCACTGCAACACCTCAGGCATCGACTCCACGGGAAATAACATGCCCGAGAGCATCACTATAGGCATGAGCAATACCATTGCCGAAAGCAGAAGGGCCATGAGCTGGGTTGTGGCGATGGTTGATATGAGCAGGCCGAGCGATAGGGCAAGGATAATATATATGGTGGAGACGACATATATCCACACAATACTGCCCGCCAGCGGAACGTCGAGCACATAGCGCGCCATGATCAGTATGGTGGTGAGGATAGCGAATGCAAGTACCAAATAAGGCACCACCTTGGCTATTATAATCATCAGCGGGCGTACAGGCGACACAAGCAGCACCTCCATAGTGCCTCTTTCCTTCTCGCGGACTATCGAGATAGAGGTCATCATGGCACACACAAGCATCAGCAACATGCCGAGAATGGCCGGGACGAAGTTGTAGGCGGATCGCATCTGCGGATTATACAGTAATTTGGCATTGACGACACCACCCGGCATGTTCGTGATAACATTGGTGGCGTAGTTTGTCCATTGCTGTGCCATATTAGGGTCGGCGCCATCCACGATAATCTGTATTCCTCTATGCTTAGAGGCAAAGTCGGGAGCAAACACAATAGCCATATCCGCTTTTTGGTTGCGTATGAGATGTTCTGCGTCCTTGGGCCTGTCCACTGTTTGTGTGATGGTGAAATACTCCGACTGTGATATCCGCTCCACCGCCCTTTGCGTCTGCAGGTCCATTTGCGATGTCACTACCACAGTGCGCACGTTTTTCACGTCGGTGGTGATGGCGAAGCCGAATATCAGCATCATCACCACCGGCATTCCGAAAAGTATGAGTATCGTGCGCTTGTCGCGCAGGATATGCCGCGTTTCCTTTATTACAAATGATTTAAACTGTTTCATAATAGTCAATCTCCCCTCTTTGCCTCCCTTGCGAGACAGGTGAACACATGATCCATATCCGGCTGGTTGAACCGTTGCTTTAGCTCCTCTGGTGTTCCCATGGCACTTATCTTGCCATCCACCATAATACTAATGCGGTCGCAATATTCAGCCTCGTCCATATAGTGGGTGGTGACGAAGACGGTTATGCCATGTTGGGCAGCCTCGTATATGAGTTGCCAGAACTGTCGGCGTGTGGCAGGATCCACACCGCCAGTCGGTTCGTCAAGAAACACTATCTTCGGTTCGTGGAAGATGGCTACCGAAAAGGCGAGCTTCTGTTTCCAACCCAAAGGCAGCGAACCAACGAGGTCGTTCCTGTGGTCGGCAAACTGCAACTTGTTCAGCAATGATTCGGTCTTTCCGGCTATCTCTTTGTCCGACATGCCATAGATGCCTCCAAAGAGTCGGATGTTCTCTGCCACGGTGAGATCTTCATAAAGAGAGAACCTCTGACTCATGTATCCGATATTCTTTTTTATCTCCTCATATTCCGTGCAGATGTCAAATCCAGCCACTCGCCCCGAACCACTTGTAGGTTGGTTAAGTCCAGTGAGGATGTGCATGGCAGTGGTCTTGCCGGCACCATTGGCTCCAAGGAATCCGAATATCTCGCCACGGCGCACACTGAAACTGATGTCGTCCACTGCATGGAAATCGCCAAAAGCCTTGACCAGATGCTCCACCTCAATGACGTTTTCCTCCTTGTTGATAATGGCTGCGCCTTCACGCTCGATGCCGGGAGGATTGAATACATCGGCAAAGCGGTTGAGGATTGTATCCGGTGTATCTATACCATGCACGCTTCCTTCTTTTAGGAAAGCCACCCTGTCGCATCTCCTCACCTCGTCAAGATATGGTGTCGAGGCAATTATTGTTATTCCTCTGTCCTTGAGCATTGCGAGCATATCCCAAAACTCTTTGCGGCTCACAGGGTCAACGCCCGTTGTCGGTTCGTCGAGAAAGAGCACATCGGGTTGGTGTACCAAAGCGCACGACAATGCCAACTTCTGCTTCATTCCTCCTGAGAGAGCCCCTGCCCTGCGCTTGCGGAAAGGCTCTATCTGGCTGTATATTGCCTTGATACTGTCATATCCCTCATCCACGGTGGTGCCGAATAGCGAGGCGAAGAACCGGAGGTTTTCCTCCACGGTGAGGTCCTGGTATAGAGAGAACCGCCCTGGCATATAACCCACGCGCCGACGTATCTCCTTCATGTCTTTCACCACGTCGAATCCCTCCACCGAAGCCTTACCCCTGTCGGGAAGCAATAGCGTACAAAGTATGCGGAAGAGCGTTGTCTTCCCCGCACCGTCAGGACCGATAAGTCCGAACAGCTCGCCCTTGTCTACGTCAAGACAGACATCGCCCAAAGCCTGCACCTTGCCGAATGTCTTGCATATATTCTCAGCATGAATCATGGAATGACTTTAAACCTTTAATTCTTTAATCTCGTTTCTCAGAAGCGAACAGCACCTCACCGTACATTCCCATCTTCACAAATCCGTCGCCCTTTATCGCCACCTTGACGGCATATACCAGGTCGGCGCGCTCGTCGTCAGTAAGTATGGTCTTAGGCGTAAACTCCGAACGGCTTGAAATCCATGTCACCCGTCCTTCGTACTCCTTCTTCTCGCCGTTGCCATAGTCGGCAAACACGGTGGCTTTCTGACCTGTCTTTATGTTCTTCAACTGTGCAGAGGTGACATAGGCACGGATGAACATATTCTCCGTGTCTGCTATCCTGAAGAGCGGTTTACCGGCAGACACAAACTCGCCGCGCTCAACATACTTCTCTATCACCGTGCCCTTTGCCGGAACAAGTATGTGGCATTTGCGCAACTGGTCGCGCAACTGGTCTGCCTGAACATCAGTGGCTACCATCTGCTTGTCGAGGGCATTGGTGGTCACACTGAGCGACGACAACTGTGCGTCAAGCTGCCGCTGCAACACGTCCACCTGGCTATTGGCATCGTCAAGCATCTTTGCCGGTGCGGCCCCGTCAGCCACCAGTTCCTTGTATCTCTGCTGGTCTTGCTTTGCCTTTGCCAGTTGCCGGCGAGTTACGGCTATCTGCTTCTCCTGCTCAGGTTTCTGACTCTGATATACGTTTTTCATTGCTTCTGTCTGTTGTATCTTCAGCCACAACTGTGTGGTGTCGATGAGTCCTACCTCCTTGTTCCGTCCCACGATGTCACCCTCCTCGACATTGAACATCAACAAGGCTCCCGTCTGCTCGGCATAGACAGTAGTCTCAGTGGCTTCAAATACTCCCGTTGCGTCATATTCGCGCTCTTTGTTCCCGCAGGCATTAAGCACAAGTGTTACACTTGCCATCGCTATAATTTTTTTCATATCTCCGATATTTCTTATTTTTATTCTCCTATTGTAATCTTTAGATCGTAAATCTCCTTCAGCATCTCAATCTCGTGGATGCATTGTTCCACTCGTGCCTTGTTTTCGCTGTTAATCTCTCTTACAAGGTCGTTCACATCGATAATACCGTGGGCAAGTTTGGATTCCGCCGCCTTGCGTATCGACGAGCGTAGGGAAATGATTTCCTCGTCGTCGGTCATCATTTGGCGATAGCGTGAGATATTCTCGTTCTGTTCTATTTGTTCCAAATTGTTGTCGAAGAGAAAACGTTCGCGGTTCACCTCGGTGGTCTCACGCTGCACTTGAAGTTTCGCCTTGTCGTTTTTGCGGGTATACAGAGTACCTATGTTCCATGTCAGTCTTGCCCCGATCATCCCGTTCCACGAGAACTTGTGGCTCATCATGTCCTCAAACATATTATAACCGGGATAGCCATAATAACCTTGGGCAAACACCCCAAGCCGTGGCATCATGGCGGCATCCAAAGCCTTTTCCTGGGCATCAGTCAGTCTCAATTGGGCATCGAGTGCCTTCAGTTCCGGGCGAAGGTTAATAGAGGCGTTCATGTTTTCCGGAATTTCCGGCTTAACCAAACCATTCACTTCAATGCCACAGAATATGGATAGCATCCTCGCAAGTGCCGTGCGTTGCGACTGCAGGCCAGTCATCTTCTGCACCACGTTCAGCCGCTCCACCTTCACGTTCAGCCAGTCGCTCTCTGATGCCGTGCCGCCTTTAAGCATGGCAGCCAGTTTCTTCTCGTTGCCTTCCAGCACCGTCTGCAGGTCGGCATTCAACCGTATCTGTTCGTCCACGAGCAACAGCGAGAAATACATCTCGTTCACCCTCCTGCGCACATTGTACATCGTCACCTCGTTCTGTCGCGACTGCAGTTCGCCTTGTCGGCGGGCTATCTCCTTTTGGCTCTTGATGTTTCCTGCGTCATACACAGTCTGCTGCACATCGATGCCTACACGATACTGGTCCTTTTTCAGTCCATCCATAGTGATGCCCGTCTGCTGAAATACCGTCTGAAGTTTGTCGGGAAAAGCCGTCACGTCGGTCTGCAGTGTGGCTTGTGCCGAGGCAGTCACTTGTGGCAACCAACCCTTTTGGATATTTGCCACGTTGAGGCTGGTGGTTTTCTCAATCAGTCCATACTGTCTGATGAGCGGATAATTCTGTTCTGCCGCTCGCTGACACTCTTCAAGAGTCTGCGCCTGCGCCATTGCTGGCAGCATCATCAGAATCCATATTTTTTTTCTCATATTCACTATGCTTTTATTTTTGCTGCAAAGATACTATAATTTACAGAAACATCACTACCCATAATGAATGGAAAATGTCCTATTTGTACTTTTTCTACTGAAAAAGGATGTGATTTGCACGGAAATCATTATCTTTGCAACAGAAATTCGTAAACATATGATGAATATCGCGGGAAGGAATAGCAAGGAAAAAACGACCCCGCTTTTTCTTGTTATAAGGTCAAGATGTTAGAATGGGAACGGTTGCGGAAAATGGGAACGGTTGCGGGAACGGTTGCGAAAAAAACTTTATGAAAAACACTTGATTATCAGAGAATTTCCTAATACCTTTGCATCGTCAAAACCAAGGACTAGAGGCCGGTAGATGTCCTAATATTGACTCAAATAACTTTATCAAACCCTTATCTAACATTAAAAATGGAAACAATAAAAACTAACTCCCTAAAAGGGAAAGTACCATTCATCAGCAAGTTCGCCTATGGCTTTGGCGATGTCGGCTGCAACTTCAGTTGGTCGTTCGTCGTGTCATTTCTGATGATTTTCTATACTGACGTGTTTGGCATCGGCATGGCGGCAGTGGCCACTCTTATGCTCGTTTCCCGAATATGGGATGCCGTCAACGATCCACTTATCGGAAGTCTCAGCGACCGCACCAAGTCGCGTTGGGGTCGCTATCGCCCTTGGTTGCTCTTTGGCGCACCCATCACAGGACTTGTTCTTGTGCTCTGCTTTTGGGCTCATCCTGAGATGGACTATACAGGTAAGATCATCTATATGAGTATCACCTACGGACTGTTGGTATTGGGATATACTTGTGTAAACCTGCCATACGGCACCCTTTGTGGAGCAATGACCCAGAACATTGACGAGCGGGCACAGATAAACACAAGTCGCTCTGTTGCAGCGATGATAGCCATTGGCATCATCAACATTATCACGGTTCCACTGGTTAAATACTGTGGCGATGGCACACTAAGCAGTGCCCAAGGCTTCATTGGAGTGGCGGCTATCTACGGCTTGGTATTCACTTGTTGCCACTGGTTCTGTTTTGCCAAGACCAAGGAGGTGGTGGAGATTCCCATGTCCCAGAAGGCTTATCCCATTGGTGATCAGTTGAAGGCGGTGGTCAAAAACAAGCCGTTCCTGATGGCGGTGGTAGGACAGTTGCTCTTTGGTTTCATCCTCTACGGACGCAATGCCGACCTCATCTATTACTTCAAGTATGTAGAGGGCAATGAGGATTTGTTCTCGTTCTTCTCAGGTGTAATCGTCATACCTTCCATCATAGGTGCAGCCATTTTCCCGTTGGTGTTCAAGTGGACGGGCAACAAAGGATGGGCAGCGAGTGTGTTCAGCGTGTTGATGGGCGTGAGCATGGTTGTGCTTTATTTCTTCTCGCCTAATGAAGAACCATTATGGTTCTACCTGTTTGCAGCTTTGGCACAGTTCTTTTTCTCTGGTTTCAACACTGCCATATATGCCATCATACCGGATTGTGTGGAATACGGTGAATGGAAAACGGGCATACGCAACGACGGTTTCCAGTATTCATTCATATCGCTGGCAAACAAAATTGGAATGGCATTGGGCACGTCGCTGTTGGCTTTGGTCATGGGCTGGGCTGGTTATGAGGCCAATGTGGAGCAGTCGGAAACTGTAAAGGAGGTGATTCATCATGCTTTCAGCACAGTGCCAGGCATCCTGTGGATTATCACGGCGGGCATCATGCTTTTCTATCGACTGAGCAGAAAGGAATACAACCAGATAATAAATGAGCTTGAAAACATGAAAAAGTAATATAAACTCAACTTTCGGAAGTTATTTTAAACCACAGAGTTTAAGAGATATAGAGTATTTATACTAATGAAAGAGGGTGAATGCCAAGGCATTTAGAGCTCATAGAGAGCTGCGCATCATGTTTGCCGCATGGAAACTCTGTGTCCTCTGTCGCTTGCGACCTTCTCTATAAAACCACAAATCTCTTTTTCTCTTTAGCTCTGTGGTTTAAATAAAAACCTTATACATAGAGAATTATCACATGAAAAAGTAATATAAATATAAATTGAAATAATTATGAGACAGGCAGTTTTAGTTTCCCCAAGGAACATAGAGTTTAAGAATGTTGAGGCACCAAAGGCAGAGAACCTGAAGGCTCACGAGGTATTGATAAACGTAAAGCGTATTGGAATCTGTGGTAGTGAGATTCATTCCTATCAAGGTTTACATCCGGCAACGTTCTATCCTGTAGTCCAGGGACATGAGTATTCGGCAGTGGTAGTGGCTATCGGTAAGGATGTGACGGTATGCAAACCGGGCGATAACATCACGGCTCGACCGCAGTTGGTCTGCGGAGAATGTGGACCATGCAAACGCGGACAGTATAATGTATGTGAGCATCTGCGCGTTGAGGCGTTCCAGGCCGATGGAGTTGCGCAGGACTATTTTGTGACCACCGACGACCGTGTGGTGGTATTGCCCGCAGGAATGAGCCTCGACTATGGCGCAATGATAGAGCCTTCGGCAGTGGGCGCACACGCCACTAACCGCACGGACGTGAAGAACAAGAACGTGGTGGTGAGTGGAGCCGGTGCAATAGGCAACCTTGTGGCCCAGTTCTGCAAGGCACGTGGTGCCAAGAAGGTGCTCATTACCGATGTGAGCGACTTGCGTCTTGCCAAGGCAAGGGAGTGCGGTATAGAATATACAGCCAATGTATTGAACAAGTCTCTGAAAGACGCTGCCAAGGAGGTGTTCGGCGATGAGGGCTACCAGGTGGGCTTCGAGGTGGCTGGCGTGGAGTCCAGTGTGCGTTCGCTTATGGAATCCATTGAGAAGGGAAGCGACATTGTGATTGTGGCGGTGTTTGCCAGAGACCCTGCACTCAGCATGTTCTACCTCGGTGAGCATGAGCTTCGCCTCATTGGCACGATGATGTATCGTCATGAGGACTATCTTACAGCCGTTGATTATGTCAGCCGTGGTATTGTAAACCTTGAGCCTCTGATTTCCAACCGCTTTGCTTTCGAGCAGTATGACGAGGCCTACAAGTATATTGACGAGAACAAGGCAACGACCATGAAGGTCATCATCGACTTTGAAAAAAAGAGTGATATACAATGAACATTCGGGATATCAACAGGAATATACAGTTTGTTTTTAGATTCGTTTTCGGATGTCTGGCAGTGGTGCTTTGTTGCACTGCTGCCCAGGCTCAAAAACAAACTGACGTGAAGGATTACGTGGATTTTGGTCTTGAGATAGCCAACAACCACCTGTGGCGAGGCATTGAGGTGAGCGACGGACTGGTGATGTGTGCTGACCTTGCCATTCACGACAAGAATGACCATTTCAAAGTGGGGTTATGGAGTGGCACAAATACCTCAGGCGACTACAAGGAGTTTAACTTTTTCGGTGAGGTAAGGGCTGGTGGCTGGAAATTGGCATTGTGGGACACCTACAATTTCTCGCCTGGGGCAGACTACAACAACCATGAGTTCTTTAACTACTCGGCCCGTACGACAGGACGTTTCCTCGACTGCATCCTGAGCTATAGCTTTGCAGAAACCGCTCCCCGATTTCCGCTTACCGTCAGTTGGTCAACAATACTTTTCGGACGCGACCGGTGGAGCGACAATAGCGCCAACCGTTATTCCTGCTATGTGTCGGCTGACTATCCCCTGTTCCGTGACAAAGACTGGAGTTTCGATGCCAGTGTAGGCGGCACTTTCACACTGGCAAGCCAAAACGGGGATTCAAGCACTTTTTATAGCGACAAGGCAGGAATCGTTCATCTTCAACTGCGAGCCGAGCGCCGCATACAGATTACGAAGAACTATACTCTCCCGGTGTTTGCCTGTGCAGTGTTCAATCCTGTTATGGACAGGGCTTTCTTCCAGATAGGCGCACAGGTTTTCAAGTTCTGAAAGACTCCCTTTCCACTATGTTGCCTCTTAGCATGACATTCTCTATTGCAGCGTTGGGATCGGCAATTTGTCCGAGCAGCAACCTGCAAGAGAGAGTGGCCATTTCTATCACAGGCTGTTCCACTGCCGTTACTGTCGGATGTACAAGTGTGCATAATGTCGTGCCCGAGATGCAGCATAGCGACACATCTTCAGGTATGCGGTAGTTCATCCTCTGCAGTGAGCTCTTGGCTCCTAATGTCGATGTCTCCGTAAATCCGAAAAGACCGTCAAAGTCCAACCCTTGCGACATGAATTTTTCCACGGCGGCAGCACCTTCTTCTGCACTCAATCCTCCTTTTATGACATAACGTTTGTCGTAAGGGATTGAGAATTTCTCAAGAGCCTCCCTGTAGCCGCGGTGGCGGTCATATCCGTTGCTTATGTGGTCTGGACCAGCCAGATGCACGATCTTGCGGCATCCGCTCCTTATCATTCTCTCTACAATGAAGAATGCCATCAGATAGTCGTCGATGCGCACTGTCGAAGCGTCTATTCCCTCCACCTTCCTGTCAAAGAATACAATAGGTATTCCGTGGTTCTTCACATTATTATATATATTAGAGTTTCTGTCCTTGTGGCATACACTCATAAGGATTCCTTCCACACGACACTGCTGCAACATCATCAGATTCTCGGCTTCTTGTTCTGGGTCTTCGTTTGATACCGCAATGATTGTGCGGTAGCCGTGTTGGCGTAGTTCTTTCTGTGCATGCTGAATGAAGTTCATGAAGAACGAGGTGACAATTTCCGGAATGATGATACCGATATTGCGTGAACTTTGGCGTCGCAGGTTGACTGCCATTTCATTGCGCTGGTATCCCATACGGATGGCAGTTTCGTTGATAAGTCTCATCGTTTCAGGCTTCACGTTGTGCGTGTCACCCGACAATGCCCTTGATACGGTGCTTTTGGATATGCCCAGTTCTTTGGCTATATCGATAATAGTTGTATGTTTCATATAGTTTGTTGTTCTGTATTGTACCAATAATTCGGCTACAAATATACAAATAATAAATGAGAAATCAACAAATGAAGAAAGAATTATTCTTATTTGTCTCATTTCGTCTTATTTTATGTTGTTTTTTATGCCATTCGTCACTTATTCATGCTTTATGTCCCAGTTTTTTGGTTTTCTGCAATGAAAGCAGTACTTTTGCAGTCAAATCATTAACTTAAGAAATGAAATTATTTTTTGCATTATTATTTGCCGCTTGTTCTATGTCGGCATTTGAAGTGAAGGCGCAGGTAACTGCCGAACAAGAGAATTGGAAGGCTGCAGAACGACAGGTGATCGACTATCTTGTCGATAAGCATGTTGACTACGACGTGGTTTACGATGCAAGGGACTTCGGACTTCCTGCTCCCGACTCCTTGACCCTGAAGACTTCCGACGGCTTCGGCATCTTTGCCTACGAGGTCTGTCCTAAGCAGCCTAAGGGTGTGGTGATTTGCCTGTCGGGCATAGAAAATCCTTCGGTGACAGCCTTCTATGGTCATGCTGCAGAGTTCTATAAGGCCAATGTGGCAACAATCATGCCCGACCTCAGAGGTCACGGAAAAAGCGATGGCAACCGCATCTGCCTGGCTTATGAAGAGGCTCGCGACGTGAAGGTTGTGACCGATTATATAAAAAGCAATGCCAAATACAAAGACATTCCCGTAATCGTAATGGGAGTGTCTATGGGAGGTGCCGTGGCCATTCGCTCCATAGGTGAAAACAAGGATATCGACGGCCTTATTGCCCTTTCTGCCTTCTCAAGTCTTGAGGACTTCCTGCAGGCAAGTCGCGAAGCGTTTCTGCCGATGATTCCTGCAGAACAACTTGCTGGCATTACACGTCAGGTCGTAAAAGAGAAATATGGCGTTGATTCGTCTGTAAACAGTCCATTGTACGCCCTTCGTGGACTCAATAACCGTCCAGTGCTGATGATGCATAGCCGACAAGACAGCCAGGTGCCATACTCGTGTTTTGAGAAACTTGCGGCTGAGGCTTCCAAATACACCATCGACCTCGACACGATGACCGTGGAAGGCGACGAACATTTCATCTGCAAGGATTTTACCAAACCATCTGCCGACAAGGAGTATATGCGCCAAGTGATGCGTTTCATACGCAAGTTGACCTCAAGCCATCCTTATGTGAAGTTTCTTCCAAAAGGAGGCGACTGAAGACTTTGGCATTATCGTTGGATTGAACAACGGAGCCGGCAGCTTTTCGATAGAGCGCACAATTCCCGGAAAACGTCCTGAAATGATTGCCGTAATGCTATATGGAGAAAAGGAAGACGGCACACCATGGTATTTCCGCGACAGTGAGATTGACAAGATTCTCGTACACGAGTTCTGCCATTCTTTTATTTCGCCGGACAAGAAATACAAGAAAATTGCTACCCGTCTACTCAACGAGAACCGTAAGAAACTCAATTCCATGGGTTACGGCATATGGGAGAACGTGATAGATGAAACCTTGGTTCGTGCCTCTGTCATACGCTATCTTATCGACCACGACTATAGCGACGATACGATACGGCAGGAAATCAGCAACCAGCACAAGTATTACGGATTTACATGGTTGCCAACAGACATTGAGTGGTACAAGGGCGACATAATGGCTATCTTTGATCAGATGCAAGAGAAAGAATAATTGCAAGCTGTGCCGAAAGACAAGCGGGACGGCTAATAAGAAGACCATCGCCATCGGCTCAAAGATAAGATCATATCTCTTTGTCGAGGCAGAAAAGATTTGTATGCGTAAGGAATACGAACCGTTTGTTAATTTAATATTTATTATCATTAGTGTCCCATTAAAATCGGGACACTAATGATGTTTATATCTAAACCACTAATTATTAAGATTCTCTTCTATGTTTTTTTCAAGCAACTGTCCATGAATGTTTACTTGCAATATATTGCCATTGCCAGAAATGAGGACAACAAAAGGAATGGCATGCACAGCATAAGCTTGTGCTGACTTAGATTTGAAACCTTCGAGAGTTGAAAGCTGAAGCCAAGGCATCTGTTCGGCATCAAGGGCTTTGGTCCATGCCTCGCGCTTGGTATCAAGCGAGACACTTACCACATCAAATCCCTTGTCGTGATACTTCTCGTAAAGTTTCTTTAATTCCGGTATCTCCATGCGGCATGGGCTACACCACGAAGCCCAAAAGTCTAGAAGCAGGATGCGTCCTGGCTTAAGAAGACTGGAAAGAGCAACGGACTTGCCATCGGGCGTAAAAGACGTAAAGTCGGAATAACGAGCACCTCTATGATTGACTGAGCGTATAGAGTCTTCCCTATTCCTTGCCATCTCCTTAGCTTGCATGATGCTATCGTGACAGAATACATAGTCGCTACGCACCTTAGTCTTCAGACTCTTGTAGCACGCCTCAGAAAAGTCATTTTGATGGAGAAAAAACAGCGAGGCTCCCACGTCGTTGTTGATGTTTCGGGCAACGAAGTCGTTATAAGCAGGTTGCATGGTGGCATAAAGACTTCGGAGACTATCGTTGTAAGCCTGCTCCTGTTCTAGCGAATATTGTACAGTTTGTTCTTGGGCGTTGCGTGCTTCAATCATTGACTTTATTTTCCGTCGCACTTCTCTATCACGCGACAGGATAGTGGCGTCATAGTCGGCATTTAGCTTGCCACCGCTTAAGGTTACGCTATATGGATCTGAGGGTGAATAGCTAATGGCAACATTGCCTGGCTCTGCTATGCACATAGTTTCGGGCAGACCATAGTAGTGATAATTGTCTTTTGGCGGCAAGGAAATCGACGCCAAGAATGGTGTGGTAACTGACAAGGAGAAACAGAACTGGCCGTTTTCGATGCGTGCGCTATCGACAATGGTGTTGAGACTTCGGTCTGCAGGATGGAGTCTTACAAGGAAAATGGAGAGCCCGTCATAGTCGTTACTGTGGATGGTTCCTTTAAGGGTGAAATTTTGTGCTATGGCTATGGTGTATATAAACCACAATGCTATTGTTGTAAAATGTTTCATTGTTTTTTGTGCAAAGTTAATGCTATTATTTCATACTCGAAAAGAAAAAATACAATAATTTCCAATTAACGTTTTTTAGGCAAAATGACATAGGGTTACGTCTATCAGCAGTGTCGTATAGAAAAAACATTTAGCATGAAAAGATTGTTTTCCACTGTTGTCTTCTTGGCAACCACATTGGCCGGCATGGCCCAAATGACTCCTGAGGAGAAACTAAATATGACGTTGTATGCTGTAATAAATCTCTATGTAGATTCTGTTGACAAGTCAAAGTTTGTTGACTATCATATTTCAAACATGATGAAGTCTCTCGACCCCTTTTCGGAATATCTGGCACCCGAAAGCGCGAAGCAAGGTGAGATGTTATTCGGCGACAACATTCCACAGTCAGAAGGCAAGACTCAGACATTACAGCATAAGACCGACGCCAAGCCAAATGCTCCTTATTGTGTAAACGCTGCATATATGGCAGACAATACCACTGGCTACATTTCGCTCTCCATGTTTGGGCAAAGCAGTGCCGACGAAGTGCGTGAGTCTATTAGAGAATTAAAGAAACAGGGTATGAAGTCGCTGATAATAGACCTACAACAGAATGGCGGCGGGCTGGTAGACAAAGCAGTGGAGATAGCCGACGAATTTCTTTCGAAAGACCTCACAGTGTTTACGGCACGAGGAAAGAATGTGCCAGAAAAGGTGTTTAAGACGAGCCGCAAGGGAATGTTTGAAAGAGGCAGGCTCTCGGTGCTCATAGGCAGTGGAACGAAATCGGCAGCAGAGTTGTTTGCCGCCGCCTTGAAAGACCACGACAGGGCATTAATAACAGGAAAGCGTAGCTTTGGTAAGGGACTGATACAGGAGACATTGCCCTTTGCCGACGGATCGGCACTTCGCATCACCGTAGCACGCTATTTCACACCCAAGGGAGTATGTATACAAAAACCATATATTCCTGAACAGAAGGCCGACTGGGGGGTGAAGCCTGACATTGAGGTAGCACCAGACACACTCCACCGCTCTTCGATGTGGTATAACATCATCACCTTCAGCGGAGTGCAGACGCTTATTGCCCGCACCTATGCTCAGGAGCATGAGACGGAGCTACGTCAGAAATACACGACGGAAGAAGACTTCATAAGACATTTTGATTCTCTCTCTATATTTAATAAGGTATTAGCAAAATCAGATGAGCTTGGTTACGAGCGAAGCGACGACGACATGGCTAAATGTAAAGACTATGTGGTGTTGCAGCTGAAAGCTCTTGTCGGCAGGCATCTCTATGGTAATAATTGTTTTTTCAGGGTAATGAACGAGCGCAACAATGCGCTCAGGCAGGCACTTGCATCGCAAACTGAGAAATAATGTCGTCGTAACCGGCATTCAAGGCTGTAATGGCAAACAGCAGCCACTCAAGGTCCTTTCTCAATCGGGAAAGGGCTTTTGTTGTTTGTGCCTCAACAGTTTTGGGAGAAATGGCATACATCTCTGCAATCTCGGCGTTTGACAACCCCTGCTCGTATTTAAGCCTATAGATGTCGCGGCATTTCGTGGGCAGAGCCTCAACGGCCTCGTCAAGATATTTCTTCACCTCTTTCATCCGCATGTTTATTTCCTCGTCGGGTGTCTGTATCACCTGGCGCGAATAGAAGTCAATGATGCTTTTATCTACAAAGGTATCCACTATCTTCTTATGCCTAAGTTCATTAAGGCAACGCTTGTAGACTGATGAAAAAAGGTATGGTTTTAGTGGCGGAGAGAAAGTAAGGGTTTCACGCTCCTCATAAATTTTCATGAATAGCGACTGAACAATATCCTCCGCAGCTTCCTCATCGTGGAGAATTCTCCACGCATAGTCAACAAGTGACGTGTAGTATGTGTCAAAAACATACTCATACGCCTTCTTGTCACCCTCTCTTAATGAGTCAGCAAGAATGTATTCATTGTCGTGGAAATCCATCGCTGGTGTACTGATTTAAAACTAATTCTTCTCTCTTGGCTGCAAAATTACACAAAAAAAACGATTTACTTTGCAAAAAGTTAGTTTTTGAATAGGGATTTTGCTTTTATTAAGTGTTTTGACTATGAAAAAGCATTAAAAACATCGAAATGGAAGAAAAAGACATTATACTTATCAACAGAATTCTCGGAGGCGAATGCACTGAGGAATTGCTCAAGCAGTTGAAACAGTGGATAGAAGCCGACGAGACAAACCGCAAGGAGTTTGAGAGTTACAAACAACTGTGGCACTCCACACACTCAAAGTCACCAAGCGCAGAGAAGGTGGCAATGGCGCGAAAAAAGCTTCTCAACCACATTTCAAGGCAGCAAAAGACAGAGAGGCATCGTCGCATGAGAAAAATCATGGCATGGTCGGCAGCTGCTGTAGTTGCCCTCATGGTATCTTTCACTGCGGCCTACGTACACTTCACCTCACCCCAGGAGATGCCTTTGGCTGAAGTGGAGGCAATGGAAGTAAAAGCTCCGGCTATGGCAGCAACCATCATGACAGCCGATGGAGAAACAATAGATGTAGAAAACAACGTAGTTAGCAAGGACAGCAACAGCGAGAAGGAGAATATAGTGGAACAGATAACAGAGGAAGACGGACTGCTCGACTTCTCTAACCTAAAGGCCGCTGTAGACACAAAGACCACGGTAAAAATTCCACAATGCGGATATTACTCGCTAAGATTGTCGGACGGAACAAAAGTGATGCTCAACTCAGCCAGCGAACTGCTTTTCCCCACAACATTCGCAGAAGCGACACGACAGGTGTTCCTGAAGGGCGAGGCATACTTCGAAGTAGCTCACGATGCCAAGAGGAAATTTGTGGTAAGCACTCCATCTGGTGTCGACATTGTTGTACACGGCACTTCGTTCAATGTAAACGCCTACAATCCGAAACATGTTGAGACCACACTTGTTGAAGGCCGTGTGGAGTGCAGGGCAAAGGGCGAAACGTGTGCTATGCTGACACCAAACCAGAAAATTTGTGTCCACGATGACGGCAGCACATCGAAGGTAACAGAGGTAGACACCTATTTATATACGGCATGGAAAGACGGGAAGTTCGTGTTTGAAAACGAGTCGATTGAACTCATCATGACACGCATCTCGCAATGGTATGGCATTGACGTGAAGTTTGACAACGAGGCAGTAAAGCATCAGAAATTCACCGGTATTCTCTCACGCTTCTCAAATCCCGTAGACATCCTGAAACGCATAGAATCGACTACAGTAGTAGAATTTTATGTAAAAGGAAATACCGTTATAGTAAGATAATATAAATTTCAACACAAATGATATTATGAGAAAAGAAAAGCAATTGTTAATCATGATTCTGCTGTTTGTCGCCTTAGGCATAAGGGGGCAACATCAGAAAGTCACTCTGAACTTCACGAGTACTCCTGTCTCGCAGGTCCTCAGGACTATCAGTAAACAGACTGGACTTGACTTCGTGTACAGTAATTCACAGCTCGAGTCGATGGGTGACATTACCATCAAGGCCACCAAAGAGCCAATAGGAGAAGTACTGAAGCGCATGTCGGCATCGACAGGCTTCACATTCAAGTTTGACAAAAACACCATCATCGTTCAGCAAGACAACAAGAAGACTGACGTGAAAATCGATGGTTATGTCGTAGGTGTCGTTACCGATGCCGATGGCAATCCACTGCCTGGTGTAACCGTCAAGTTTATGGAAAACAATTACGGTACCACTACAAGCAGTGACGGAAGATACCATCTGAACGCACGTGGCGTGTCTAAGGGTTCTATCAGCTTTTCGTTCATTGGAATGAAAAACAAGGTGGTAGCTTACAAGGGACAGAGCATCATCAACGTGGTTATGGATGAGGACAGCCACCTTATTGACGATGTGGTTGTGACCGGATATGGTACATACAACCGCGGACAGTATGTAGGTGCCGTATCACAGGTTAAGGCTGAGGACATCAAGATTGCCAACGAGTCGAGCATCGACCAAATGCTGCAGGGTGTTATCCCCGGTGTGTCGGTGGTAAACACCACTGGTAAGGTGGGTGGAACACCGAAAATTCGTATCCGTGGTACTTCTACCATTCTTGGCAATCAGGAACCCCTGTGGGTTGTAGACGGTGTGATACAGACCAATCCCACCCCAATACCAAACGACGCAAGCCCACTGTCGAGCGACATGGACGAGATGCTGCAGACCGCAGGTAACGCCATCTCGTGGCTTAACCCTGCCGACATCGAAACCATCACCGTGCTGAAAGATGCATCCGCAACCGCCATCTATGGATCTCAAGCAACCAACGGCGTGATTGTTGTTACCACCAAGAAGGCAAAAGCACAAACAGGAGTGAGCATAAACTATTCAGGCTCATTGTCAATAACACAGCGTCCATCGTATGGTCTCTACGACCTGATGAACTCACAGCAGTATATGGAGTTTAACCAACAGATGTATCACGACCGAAATGCCTATACCTACGAGGTGCTACCGATAGGTTATGCCGGACTCGTACAGAAACTGCACAACAAGACCATCACCCAGGAAGAATTTAACCAGGAGTTTCGCAACATGGAACAGATGAATACCGACTGGTTTGACCTTCTGTTCCGCACACCGGTGAGCACACAGCAGAACGTGAGCATCTCAAGTGGCAGCGAGAAGTTGCAGAGCCGTTTCTCGCTCGGTGTCAACAGTTCTCCTGGTGAGGCCAAGGGCAACGATATGTTCCAAGTGACAGCAAGTTCCAACAACACTTACCGCCCAACAAAAAACCTCTCAATAGACCTCTCCGTAAACGGAAGTTATCGCAAAGCCAACGACTTCTACTCAGGAGTAAGCCCATACGACTATGCTATGAACACCTCACGCGCCTTGCCTCTTTACAACGAGGACGGTTCGCTCTACTACTACCCAGTGTATGGCAATATCAGTTACTCGATACTCAACAAGCACTGCTACAACTACAACATCCTTAACGAACTAGACAACAGCGGTTCGCAGTCAGCGGTCACTAGTTTCCAGGCAAACCTCGGATTGCGTTGGAAGCTGCTGAAAAACGTGGAGTTCCAGGGCGACGCATCGCTGAGCCTCTCTTCGTCTAGAATGAAGTCGTGGGCAACAGAGTTCACAAATACCGTGTCACAGATACGTGGTTACGACATGGGTGAGGTACAGGCTAATTCAGAAGAAGAGCTATCGAGCCCACTGCCTTACGGAGGAATTCTCAACAGTGCAACACAGCAGAATGTAAACTACTCATTCCGTGGCGCCTTCGTCTATAACAACACCTTCGCAGAAAAGCATAGCGTGACGTTCAACATTGGTATGCAGGTAACATCTTATAAGTTCGACGGAGAGACAATGCTGCACTACGGCTATCAGAAATACCGCGGCGAGACATTCGCCACTGTGCCAGCACTCAGCGACCTGCACACAGTTACTGGATATAAGCCTTCAACTGACTTGCATGAACTAATGCGTCAAGGCTCCAGCATAACCAACACAAAACAGAACCAACTCAGCGAGTATTTCACTGCCGTATACAGCTTCGACAACCGCTATGTACTGAACCTCAACGGACGTCTCGATGCGTCAAACCGTTTCGGTCAAGACGAGAACAAGCGTTTCAACCCGACACTCTCTTTCGGTGCCAAGTGGCGCATCGGCGAAGAGCCTTGGATGGACTGGGCAAGCTCATGGTACGATATGTTCGACATCTCCTTCTCTTACGGATGGAGAGGTAATTCCGTAACTGAGGTATCACCATACCTCATTGCCACCGACGGCGGCCTGCACACATACTTCAAGCAGTACTACCTGAAAATAAAGTCACTGCCATATCCTGACCTCGGATGGGAGAAGACACGCGACTGGAACATCGGAGCCGACCTCTCGTTCTTCGACGGTCGCCTAAGCGCAGGCTTCAACTACTACAACAAACGAAGCGATGTGCTCAGCTCGCGTGAGGTTTCAACCGAATACGGTGTGCAATCGGCTTACGTTAAGGGTACCATCATGAAAAACTACGGATATGAGTTTATCATCAGTGCCACTCCAATACGCACCAAGGACTGGACATGGTCTATCGCCTTCAACACCAGCAAGGACTACAACCGTGTGGAGAACAACGAGATAGTAAACCTTCCTAACGACTACCTCACAGGAGCAGCCATCGTGGAAGGCATGCCCTACGGCACCATCTACGCCTTTGACTTCGCAGGCTTGGATCCGGAGACGGGCTATCCCACTTTCAACGGACTTGACAAGGAAGAGAAGCCGGTAGACTTCCGCGAGTATCTCGTAGAAGCAGGATGCACCGAGCCCGATGTGGCTGGCGGTATAAGCACATCGCTGCGATACAAGAATATCCACCTTCGCGCACAATTTGCAATGTCAATAGGCGCACAGGCTTATCTGCCCCAATATTTCGCCACAACAGGTGCACCACGTCCAGAACAAAACATGCCTACCTACATGCTTGACCGATGGCGTCAGCCGGGCGACGAACTTTGGACAGACATCCCATCCATTGCAGCAGGAAATCCAAACGACATTAATATTACACTGAAATATGGTTCCAACGGCGAATATTGGAGCAGCCCATACCAGATGTACAACTACTCAACCGCACGCATAGCCGACACCGACTTCATACGTTGCCGTTCGCTGTCACTGCAGTACGACCTACCAAAACCGGCACTTGCCACTTTGGGAATGCGCAATGCCTATATAACGGCAAGCCTCACCAACCCGTTCTTCATCGCCTTCGACAGCAAGTGGAACGGACGTGACCCTGAAACAGCCTCATGGCCGGCACGAAAGTCATTCACGCTAGCACTAAATATCACATTCTAACACAATAATAATATAGTATACAACGTTATGAAGAAATATATATGGCTTTTGCCACTTACTGCCTTATTGTTCGGCAGTTGCGGCGATTTTCTTGAAGAGGAGTCACAGAGCGAAGTGATACCAAAATCGGCATCCGACTTCTCTGAACTGCTCATTGGTAGCGGTTATCCTGACAACTATGGGCCCGACTTCTCATGGGTGGAATATCTTGACGACGACTGCGAGGCTTATCTCGACCTCACGGGCTACGACGAGAATTGGAATCCAATAGACGGATTCTCCGGCAGTTCACAGGCCATCACTCCACTGCCTTTCTATTCATGGCAGCCATACATGATGGACCAGGACGGTTACGGCACACGCATAAACACGGTTGCAACATCCACAACCTACGCTCAGTTTTATAACAAGATAATGGGATGCAACGCAGTGCTCGATAATATTGACGAGGCAGTAGGTGCAAAGGAGACTCGCGACCGCGTAAAGGCGGAGGCTCTTGCCGTGAGGGCAATGCTCTACTTCCAGCTCGTAAACCTCTACGGCGAGCCTTACAACTACAACAAGAACGCACTCGGAGTGCCTCTGAAACTCGATGCGAATCTCTCAACCGAGGGAATTGCTCGGAGTACAGTGGCCGAAGCATACGAGAACGTTATCTTGCCCGACCTGAAGAAGGCTGCCGAACTCATGGACCCATTGGAAATCATCTACAAGAACTACCGTGTAAACCAGCCCTCGATACATATCCTCCTATCACGCGTCTACCTCTTCATGGAACGCTATCAGGAGGCTGCCAATGAAGCAAGCAAGGCACTCGCCATGGGCATAAGACTGATGAACCTACCTACAGAACTCTCAGGAGCCATGGAAGGCAACTGGAATTACAATCCATTGGACTACAACAATCCTGAGGTACTATGGCTCTTCGGTACTGGCACGCGAGCTGGGAACACTTGTTACTGGGCAGGCCATGCTTCAGAATTCCGCGCCCTTTGGGATTCCAACAATGACTTGCGTTGGACATCTTACGGACTTGCACTTCAGTATTCGTCGGATGTAATAAAGAAACCTTATGGAGCAATCGGCCTTAGCCAGAACATCCGCACTGCAGAAGCTTGGCTCAACAAGGCAGAAGCAGAGACTCTTCTTGGCAATACAGCAGAAGCTAACAAGGCGTTGGAAACGCTACGTAAGTCGCGCATAAAAGGCTATGAGCACACAACACTCAGCGGGGACGAACTACTCAAGGAGATACGCAATGAGCGGCGTAAAGAGTTCTGCTTTGAGGGATTCAGATGGTTTGACCTCCGCCGTTACGGCATGCCGGAGATAAAGCACATCTATCGTGCAGAGGCTGGCGGTCCTAAACTTGTCTATACACTGAAAGAGAAAGACCCAATGTACACCCTGCCAATACCGCAGAGCGTATTTGAAAAAAATACAGAACTACAGCAAAACGACTGCCGCAACACAGCTGAGCGCGTGGCAGTGAATGCAGAATAAAGATCATGGAGGAAAAGAAAATGAAAAAGACTATCAGAAACACATTGTTCATAATGGCGTTGTGCACTGGCTTTGCAGCCTGTGCAGGCGATGGGGAGGAAATTGGAGCTCCGATAGAAATCACTCCTGAATATGAGCTTCCACAAAAAGGAGCATCAGATACAGCAAACGCACGCATACTCAACTACTACAACAAGTATGGCTCGTATGTTGTTTACGACTTCAGTAACAAAGACGCATGGTGGCTCCAGGTAACGGGCAACGCATCAAGTGGCGGACGCACATATCACGCCACCACCGGCGACTTTAGCAATGTCGATGCCATGCTCGACTATATTGAAGACATCTGGCTTAAATATTTCAGCGACGACTTTCTGAAAAAGGGAGGAATGCCATATCGAGTGTTCCTTGCAGACTCTGTATACATGAAACGCGACTGGGGCGACGGAACTTTCATGATCACAACTCAGAACTATGCAATCAACGGCAACGGGCTCATCATCGGAGGCATGAACCAAGTGTCTACCATGGATGCCACCACGAAGAAGGCACGCAAGATAGAACTGTTCACTGCACTATGGTCTTACTACCGCGCACAGGGACTACTCAGCATTCCTGAAGAGTTCTATGCCGAGACCGACTACGTCACAAAACCAACAATGACAAAGGGACAGTGGAGCTACGAATACACAGCCGACGACATCGCAGCTCTCAGAAACCGCGGTTTTATGCCGAAGTATTCACAATACGGATATAGCGTATACAACGAGATATACATGAAATACTCGGACACATACGATACGTGGAACGGCAAAAGCGATAACGACATAAGGATTCTCGACTACGACTACTACATGACGCAGATACTCAATGCCACCGATGAGGCCGTCGCCGACTATCTCGCTTATCCTGCAGTAAAGAAGAAGTGGGACTGTCTAATAAACTTCTACAAGACGAACTACAGCATCGACCTCAGGGCGATAGCAAAAGAGTAAAAAATATAATTGAGAAATGAAAAAATTATTATTCTTGGCATCCATGCTCCTCGTGAGCATGGTGCCGACAATGGCTCAGGAAAAGAAATCGGAGGAAAAGGCTCTGATGCAACAGTACTACGACTTGCTCTTCCAAAAGAAAGACACGGTTAAGGCCAACAAAACAAAGGCAAAACTGCTGAAAAAATATCCTAAAGGCGACTTCGCACGACGTAATGCCGCCGAAAAGCTTTGGAAACTCCAAGGTGAGGAATTTAACAAGGCTGCCGAACAATTCCGCAAGGACTTCCCCATTGCTGACTTCTATGCCAACCCCGACGGAGGAGGACACATCTATGTGAACTTCTACCGCTCTTATTCACGAAAGTTATGGGACGAGAAAAACTACGACAAACTAGTGGAGGTGATGAAGGAAATGGAGTTCTCGGGACTGTCGGAACTCTATAGCCACACCGTGATGTTCTACATAATGAAGCGTCCCGACGAACCGAAGACATATGTCGACATAGCAGAGAAAATGTTTGCCATCATGGCCGAGAAGTCAAAGACTTATGTCGATATGTACAACGACGGGCTCTCACCAAAGCAGTCTCAACAGGATGCCCTAAACTACTACACCACCGTTGAGGCGGAAGTACTGATGAGAAGCGGACGAGTGCAGGAAGGCATCGACCTAATGAACACCTTGCCCGAAGACGTGCGATACAACCAATATCCAAAGGGCAACCAACTCTATGCCGAAGCTCTCATGGATCAAGGCAAGAAGGAAGAGGCGGTGAAAGCCATGATGGGAGCTGCATCAACGGGAATGCTCACCAAGAAACTGGGCGATATGCTGAAAGCATACTACAACGAGTGCGAACCAAAACCAGCTGCAACATACGACCAATTCCTCAACTCACTAAAGACTCCAACTTATCTCGAAAACGTGAAAGCTCACGTGGCAGCCGGTCTTGAGAACGAGCCGTTCAAGCCGTTCGAGATGATGTCGATAAAGGACACCAAGGTAAGCTCTGCAGATTGGGCGAACGACGATATCGTGGTGCTAGACTTTTGGGCTACTTGGTGCGCCCCGTGTGTTGCTGCACTCGAAGGCATGCAGATGGCTGTCAACAAATATAAGGACGATCCGAAGGTGAAATTCTATTTCGTAGACACACAGGACAAGGCTGGTGACAAGTCGGGACCGGAGAGAGTGTGGAAGCGAAAGAATCTTAGTCCCGACGACATGCTCGTGCTCTTTGATAACTCAGAAGAAGGAAAAGAAGACATGTCGGTGGTTTACCGTTCACTGTTTCCCGGAACCAGCGGCATACCAAAGAAAATCGTACTGAAAGGCGGCAAGATAAGATACCGTGCTGAAGGATATGGCGGCAGCCCAAGCGGTCTGATGGATGAGATTTCTGCCATTGTAGAACTGTTGAAGGAAGAGTAAAAAAAATAAGAAAATATTCTGACAGATGAGCAAATACGAAACTTATAAACTAATAGATAACAACAACGTGAAAAAGATTATTCTTACGGCGATCATTGCCGTATTCGCAACCACTCTCTATGCCCAACAGGAAAAAGCGGAACAGGAGAATACATTCAGTGTATCACCAGAGACAGTTCATCCAGGTGATAATATTACAATTACGTTAAACCCGAAATTGTCGCTCCTAAACAAAAGCGACGATATAAAGGGTGTGGTGTATTTCTGGCGTGACTACCACTGGGAAGCACAGGACATGAAACTCGAGAAAACCGACGACGGAAAAATACGGTCGGTAGTCAGCGTGCCTGACAAAACGGCTCTGCTGGCATGGAAATACTACGACCGCGACACCGTGGATGTTGGCGGCGAGGAATGGCAGTATGCATGGTTCTGCAGAAATAGCAACGGACAAAACATGCCTTCGGCCAATATAGGATGGGCTTTGCTCCGAGGGAAAAACACCGCAAGATGGTCAATACCCAGCGTTCAGCACCTGCCATACCGCAGAATAGAACCCGAAGTGGTGTCGATGTGGATAAACAACGAGCTGCGCTCCAATCCTGGCGAACTGCCACGCGTCTTCTGGTTTGCATCGCATATATTCGGTAATGACACTGCCTATAAGGCAAAGGAAAACCTGACAAAGAACATGAAACTCGTGCTCGACATAGAAAAATCGGCACATGTGGACGAGAGGTTTATGCTTCAGGCTCTCGACATCTGTCAGAACATGCTTCACAACGACTCGCTTTCACAGTATTGCATAGGAGAACTCAACTCACGTTATGCTGGAGGCGAATACCAGCGTGAACTCGATATAAAGACTCTCTTCATGGATAAGGCTGAGGACAAGACAAAGGCTTTCGAGAAGTTTATGAAGAATTATCCTTTCGATGAGTATAAGAACAGGTTTCATGTAGACGATATGTTCGACCACTGGTATGGTAACATGCTCAGGGTGTACGTCTACACTCCCATAATGAAGAAAAACAGCTATGCTAACCTGGAAAAAGCCATTCCTGTTTCGCCAATCTCATCGCTTGCGACATACTTCTGGCACATCGTGCAGATTCCGTTCGGACGTGGAGACGTCACTGCCGAAAAGATTTACCCGATGGCGAAGATGATTCGCGATGCCATATTCAATCGCGAGCGCACCACCGACGAACTCATCTATTCTCCTGCTGAATGGAGAGAAAAACTCTATAGCGACTATCGCAACGCATGGTTTGACTATGCAAAGATTCTCGACGGAGTAGGCAAGAAAGACGAGGCGATGGCTTTGACCGACACTCTTGCCACATACTTTACCACAAAATCGGCTGACTTCAATGCATTCAGGGTAGAGTTGCTTGGTAAATGCAGACGCGACACTGAAATCATGCCTCTCATAAAAGCGGCCCTCAACGACAATGCCGCAAGTCCTGAAATGTTAGACATCTTAAAAAAGGATTATGTCAAGACTAACGGGTCGGAGAATGGTTTTGACGCATATCTCGAAAGTCTAAAATCGGCTGCAGATCTTGCCGTTGCAAGGGAAAAGGCTTTAAAAAGCATGATTTGTCAGCCTGTCGAACTGTTTACACTGGAGACACTCGAAGGAAAGACCATAGACATGAACTCGTTAAAGGGCAAGACCGTGATCATCGACTTTTGGGCTACATGGTGCGGACCATGCAAGGCGGCCATGCCGGGAATGCAGATGGCTGTAGACAAATATAAGGATGACAAAGATGTTGTGTTCTTGTTCGTAGCCACCATGGAGACCGAAAAAAACTTCAGGCAAAAGATAGCAGACTTTATAAAGGAGAAGGGGTACAATTTCCAGGTGTGCATCGACAGCCCTACCGACGAGGGAAAGAACGAAAAGGTTTATTCCACATACGCCAAGCAGTTCAACACAAGCGGAATCCCCATGAAGATGGTTATCGACGGCAACGGAAACGCACGATGGGTTAGCAACGGATATTTTGGTAGTCCCTCAGCATTGGTCGATGAACTTAGTTTTATAATCAATGCCATAAAACAGGAAAATGCTGTAACGTCAAAAAATGTCTACTTTAAAAAAGACAACATCACTTACGGAGCAACACTTTCAACTCAATCAAACGCCTTCTTTCCCGAAAGGGAGGAAGGCGTTCCTGCTGTCGTAATAGTATCCGGCACCAATCCACAAGATCGCGACGGAACTATGGCTGGGCACAAAGTGTTCAAGGAAATTGCAGAATACTTGTCGCAAAGGGGAATCGCTGTACTTAGGGTAGATGACAGAGGCGTTGGAGAAACAACTGGTGACTATTCTTCTTCCACTACCGCCGATTTTGCCAACGATGCATTGGCTGCTGTTGAATACCTGAAAACCCGTCCCGAAATAAACAAAACACGAATAGGACTGCTCGGACACAGTGAGGGAGCTGCCGCTGCCATTATTGCCGCTTCAAAGTGTGCCAACGTGGCTTTCATTGTCTCTGCCTGCGGACTGCTCACAGACGGGCTATCCGCACTGCTCAAACAAAACAAAGATATAGTGGCAACATCTCCAATACCAGATTACAACAAGCGCCGCTATGACGAGATTAACGACCTTATGTTTCATGTGGCATACAAATATGCAGAAGCTGACAGTGCCACCTTATCCAAAGCCTTGTGGGATACTTACAACGAATGGAAACCGAAAGACGACGCATACTTCAAGAGCCTGAATGTAGGCGAATTTGACCATTTTCGTTTCCCTATCTACTCATATGCCATCAATGCCACATCTGCCTGGTACAGGTTCTTCATACGCTACAACCCAGAAAACTATATCAGCAATGTAAACATTCCAATACTTGCCATTGGCGGAGACAAGGACATTATGGCGAATTGGGGCTTGAATCGCGACAACTTGATGCGCATCACTCGAAACAGGTCAAATGTGGTAACCAAGGAAATAAAAGGGATGAATCATCTGATGCTGCCATGTGAAAAAGGTACCACCGACGAATACTCCTCAATCAAGGCTCCTGTGTCAGCAGATGCCCTGAAAACTATTGCCGACTTCATACTCTCGCTTGTTCGTAGTTAAAAAAATAAGAGTTATTCAAATAAATAGGGGGCTTTGATTTGCTAATATGATAAATAATATGTAACTTTGCACCTCTTTTTCAAGGATAATAGGAAATAATAGTGGAGAACAACAACAATAATAACATATTCAGGTCGCATGCCACGGTATTCATTACAGTGGCTTTGGTATTTGTAGCACTGCTCGCCATGTATCAAATGCCAGCCATTACCATTGGCGACTATAAACTTAGAGAGGTGAAGATACTCTCTGACATCGACGACCTTAAACAGATAAACGACAATCTGCCACCGCTGCCCGAAGTACCATCAGTAGCCACCGCCGACTCTTTACAGGCGCAGCAGACAACAGCAAAGAAGGTGGTGACAGCTCCAAACGATATCATCACAGACTACTCAGGAGGCAACAGCGGCGGACTGGGACACTTCTACGAATGTCTCGACAGCGTGGAGACGATGGGGCGACCTGTGAGAATAGCTTACTACGGCGACTCGTTTATAGAGGGAGACATACTAACAGCCGACATTCGCGACATACTCCAAAAGCGATATGGGGGTTGCGGAGTGGGATGGGTAGATTGCGCAAAAGGCACCAACGGCTTCAGACCAACAGTGAAAATCGTGTCTGACGGCTTTACGCCTCATCTCACAAACGAAAAGCCTTTCGACAGCAGCAGACAAGGCATTAACCAAAAATACTATACGCTGAACAGACACGCAAGGGTGACCTATAAGTCATTGACCTTCCGCAAAAGGCGGTCTACGTGGCAAAAGGCAAGGCTATGGTTTAAAACACAAGAGCCCATGACCGTGACCATCGGCAACGACTCCAGCGCTGTAAGACATGAATTCCAGCCGTCGCCAAACATTCAATACTTGGAGACCTACGGCAAGGCGGATGCCATAACATACAACATAGAGGCGGGCGAGGGAACTACCGTGTTCGGCGCGTCGCTCGAACCTGTGAAGGGTATTGTGGTGGACAACCTCGGACTGCGTGGACTGCCTGGATTCTCGTTGGCAAAGATACCAGATGCCACACTGAGACAGTTCTACCGCATGAGACCTTACGACCTGATAATCATCCACTACGGAATAAACTGTGCAGTGGACGGCAATCCGGAATCGTTTTACAAGGCTTATATAAAGAAGATGACGGAGATAGTGGAAAAGATGAAACGTGCGTGTCCCGGAGCTTCGATAATGGTGTGTAACGTGAGCGACCGCGACCAACGCTCGGCCGACGGAATACGCACCATGAACGCGGTAAAGAAGCTGGCGCGATACCAGCGACAGATAGCCTCTGAGAGCGGAGTGGCCTTTTTCGACCTCTTCAATGCCATGGGAGGCGACGAGTCTATGGCCAAGTATGTAGAAAGGGGATGGGCGAACAAGGACTATATTCACATAAACTTCGAAGGTGGAAAACATATTGCTGAGATAATGTGTAAGGAACTGATGGGAGTGAAAACCGTTGACACACAGGCCGTTGCCGCCGAAAAAACAGCAGACTGCATAGCCACTGCCCATACCAAGGGAGAGAAACAAGCCACCGACTCACTATTCGCCGCTGACTCTACGCAAGATGTGGAGGAGACTGCCGACAATGGGAGCGACTTATGGCAAAAGCTTACAAAACAGCTAACTTACGACAAGGCATCGCCGATGATTTTCAGTAGCGGACTGTTCCTCGCCATGTTTGTGGTGTTCACGCTCATATACTACATATTGTCGGGAAAGACTACGGCAAAGTTGCTGTTTGTCACACTCTTCTCCTATTACTTCTACTACAAGAGTAGCGGCATGCATGTTGTGTTGCTGGCAATAGTCACCACCACCGACTATCTCATAGCATGCTGGATAGCGCGCGCCACTAAGGGCAGAGGAATATTGCTCTCGCTAAGCATACTCACCGACCTCGGCCTACTGTTTTATTTCAAATACACCAACTTCTTCGGGTCTATAATTTCCGGACTTGCCGGCGGACAATTTCAGCCCCTTGACATTGTGCTGCCCGTGGGCATCAGTTTCTTCACTTTCCAAAGCATGAGCTACACGATAGACGTTTATCGCCGGCGTCTGAAGCCTGTAGGTTCATGGCTCGACTATGCCTTCTACGTGTCGTTTTTTCCACAGTTGGTTGCGGGTCCTATTGTCAGGGCACGCGACTTTATTCCGCAGATTCGCCGACGTGGTGGTGTGAGCGAGACGATGATGGCCCGCGGCGTGATGATGATTGCTATGGGCCTGACAAAGAAAGCGATAATAAGCGACTACATTAGCTTAAACTTTGTAGACCGCGTGTTTGATAATCCACAGCTATATACTGGCTTCGAAAACCTTCTGGGCATTTATGGCTATACCTTACAGATTTACTGCGACTTCAGTGGCTACAGCGACATGGCCATTGGCATTGCCCTGTTGTTAGGATTTCACTTCCCCGACAACTTCAATGCTCCATTTAAGAGTGCCAGTGTGACCGAGTTTTGGCGCAGATGGCACATCTCACTGTCTTCGTGGATACGTGACTATGTGTATATTGCTTTTGGCGGCAACCGCCATGGCTGTGTGCGCACGTATATCAACCTGCTATCGTCGATGCTGCTATGTGGTTTATGGCATGGCGCAAGCTGGAATTTCGTGGTGTGGGGTGGAGTGCATGGAGTGTTGTTAGCCTTCCATAAGTTCTTCAGCCAGACTGTGTTGGGGCGCAGTCGCCATTATAGGTCTCGTGGCATAAGACGTGTGGCTGGAGTAGTGTTTACGTTCCATGCCGTAGCCCTGTTGTTCATGGTGTTCCGCATGCCCGACCTTGGTTCCTGTATGACGATGATCACACAGATTGTCGGAAGTTTTCACATAGAGATGGCGTCTGAAGTAATGAAGAGTTATTGGATAGTGATGGCACTTATGGCTTTTGGCTATGCTTCACACTATATCAGCAACCGTTTGCTCAGTCGTTGTGTATTGGTATTGAAATCAGGCGGTCTATTGCTTCAGGTATTTGTTCTTGTTGCAGTGGCTTATGTTATTGTCCAAGTGAAGAGCAGTGAGATTCAACCGTTTATCTATTTTCAGTTTTAAGGATAAATCTCACTTCTCTCTACTCAATCCTCACTCCATCACCCTCTCAAACCTGTCTTTGGGAGCCTTGCAAAGCGGACAGGTATAGTCGGCTGGGAGATTGCCTTCAGCCTCTACTATGTGGCCGCACACGATGCACTGATAGCGGTGCTTCTTCACGTCTTCAGCCGACGTCTTCTCCTCTGCCGGCTTGGTGTCTTCTTCCACATATGTAGGAGCGTTCTTTGGCGCCTTGCCTTTTATCACACGATGGAAATAGTCGTAGGTCATGGGAGTGCCTTCACCCTGAACGGTTTCCACAAGGCGTGCAAACACTACATAATGGGTCTCATTGTCTACAAAGTTTATAGCATCGAGAATCAATCGGCCGGCAAACTTTCCATTCACTATCGGAGCTCCCTCTACCGTGGTATAGCCGAAATCTTCATATTTGTCGCAATCGCGGCTCGAACGATAACCGAAACCGCCGATCACTGCTGGGTCGGAGTCCTCGGCAATGATGGAGAGCGAGAAACGCTTTGTCTTTCTGATAGCTTCGAGAGTGTAGTTGTTTTTGTTGAGTGAGACGGCGAGAATTGGGTTTTGGCTCGTCACCTGAAAACATGTGTTGATGATACATCCGACTGGGCGTTCGCCGTCGAATGTTCCTACGACATACAGTCCGTAGGTTAGTTTGAACAATACTGTAATATCCATAAGTGATAATATATAAAAATGTTAGTACTATAATGTTTCTTATACAGGATCTACATCGAAATAAATGGTAAGTGTAGAATAGCGTTTGTCAGCAAGTATGGCTTCGCGTGCTCGCTTCAGATACTGCCTCACCTTTGCCATGTCTATACCGTTTTCCAGTTTCAGCACCACCATGCGTATGTTAAGCGTTTTTATCTTTCCCACATCAGGCTTAACCGGCCCTTTTACCCTGTCGCCAAACCACTGTCGCAGCCATGACGACACCTCGACGGCCGCCATTTCTACTGTCTTGTCGTTGCTATGCTTCATATATAGGTATATGAGATGATAGAAAGGCGGATAATGAAATTGTAGGCGCTCGGAGAGCTGGTCGTTGTACATTCCGAGATAGTCACCTCTCGTCACTTGACTTATGACAGGTAAGTTGGGCGAGTAGGTCTGTATCACCACAAGTCCCCTCTTGCCTCTTCTTCCCGCACGTCCTCCCACTTGCGCCATCATCATATATGCGTGCTCGTAAGCCCTGAAGTCGGGATAGTTGAGCATGTTGTCGGCATTAAGTATTCCCACCACGCTCACCTTGTCGAAGTCAAGACCTTTTGTGACCATCTGCGTTCCGATGAGAATGTTTGTCCTGCCGGCCGAGAAGTCGCGGATGATTCTCTCGTAAGCGTTGCGCGTTCGTGTGGTGTCAAGGTCCATTCGGGCAATGTTAGCCTCGGGGAAAGCCTCATGCAGGGCATCCTCTATACGTTCTGTGCCGCTGCCTTTCGGTCGCAGCTCCTTGCAGCCGCATGCAGGACAAATGTCGGGCACCTGGTAGGTGAAACCGCAGTAATGACACACCAGTTGGTTGGTGGTCTTATGCAGTGTGAGGCTCACGTCGCAGTGGTTGCAATGAGGCACCCATCCACATTGCTTGCACTCTATCAGAGGAGCATATCCGCGTCTGTTCTGGAACACGATGGCCTGTTCTCCACGTTCGATAGCCTCCCTAATCTTTCCTAATAATAATGGCGAGAACATACCTGCCATCATCTTTCTGCGCCTAAGGTCGCCAATGTCCACAATCTCTGTTTCCGGCAGTTCCACTCCACTGTATCGTGTTGTAAGATTCACGAGCCCGTATTTTCCCGTGGTGGCATTCCTATATGTTTCAATGCTTGGCGTGGCTGTGCCGAGCAGTGTTTTCGCCCCTGTCATTTGGGCCAGCACGAGAGCCACGCTACGCGCATGATAACGCGGGGCTGGGTCTTGCTGCTTATAGCTTGTCTCGTGTTCCTCATCGACAATCACCAATCCCAACCTTTGAAACGGGAGCAGCACTGCCGACCTTGCCCCGAGTATTACATCGTAAGGTTCGTCGGAGAGTTGTTTTTGCCAAATCTCCACACGTTCTGCATCGGAGTATTTCGAGTGATAAATGCCGAGCCTTCTTCCAAACACCTTTTTCAGGCGACTCATAATCTGTACGGTCAGTGCTATTTCAGGCAGCAAGTAGAGCACCTGTCGCCCGTGTTCTATCTCCTGTTGTATGAGGTTAATGTATATTTCGGTTTTTCCGCTCGACGTCACTCCGTGTAGCAACACACAGTTCTTCGACTCCATCTTCAGCCTTATCTCGTCCATAGCTTTCTGCTGTGCCGGATTAAGCTTGTTGACGCGTTCCGGATGCGGTTCGCCTCCATCGTTAAGTCGTCCAACCTCCTTTTCGTATGTAACAAGCAGTCCACGTTTTACAAGCTCGTTTATGACGTTCAGTGTCTGTGCCGAGGCATTCACCAGTTCGTCTCTTGTTATTTCCACTATTTTTTCAGTCTGTACGTCCACTCCTATCTCGTCCCAATGGGAGAGATGCAGGAAGCAGGTAAAGGCATCGAGTTGTTTTGTAGCCCTTTTCAGCATATTTAGTGCAATATGCAGCGAGGGTTCGCTCTGAAAGGCGGGAGCCAGTGCCACATACAATTCGGTAGAAGGTTTATAGCCATCTTCAGCCTTGAGGCCTGAAGGCAAGGCAGCCTTGTAGATGTCGCCCATGGCCGAGAGATAATAACTGGAAATCCAAGTCCATAAATTCAGCTGCAATGCGTTGACAATGGGACTTTGGTCAATCCTCTGCTTAAGGGGTTTGACCTTATATCCCTTAGGTGTGATGTCGTGGATTCGGACCACAAGAGCTACATATGTCTTTGTTTTTCCAAAAGGCACGACTACTCTACATCCCACAAGTCCTTCCTGCAGGAAAGACTCTGGTATAGAATAAGTGAAAAATCCCTCTAACGGTAGTGGAAGAACGACATCGGCATATCTCATTGTCCGTATGGCATTGGGAGGTGGTTAATAAAAATGTAACAGTTAGATGTGGTATCCCGACCGGGAATCGAACCCGGATCTACTCTTTAGGAGAGAGTTGTTCTATCCATTGAACTATCAGGACCCTTGAAAATTCTGTTTCTTGGGTGCAAAATTACAACAAATGGTTGAGAAATCAAAATAAATATAGCATTTGTGAAAGCTTTTTTACCGTTTTTTTGCAAATAAGCCCATTTTTTGGTAACTTGAATCGAAAAAAGTAGTATATTTGCAACAGAAAATAACCTCTAATAATATAAAGTATGGCGAGAAAATCAAATTGGAACGACGACTATTGGCTTTATGTCATGCAGCTTTACATGCGACGCCCCACCGGCGTAAAACCTCTTTATGCCAAGGCAGCCGTAGACCTCAGCCTTGAGCTGCACATTCATCCGAAGGAAATATTGGCACGCCAGATGGATATTGAGACCCTGAGTACGCCTCGCATAGAGCGCATTTGGGACGAGTATGGCGACAATCCCCGCAAACTATCGCGTGCAGTACGGTTGCTACGTTCGATGAAAGGTTTTGGAAGTGCCGATGAGTTTTATGAAGGAGTGGAGACCGTTGAGAGCTTCGAACGCGACTTCCGTCCTGTCAACGATAGTGGTCTCCAGCCCATAGCCCTTGTACTCATTCTCGACCTATATTTCCGCCTCACCCCACTTACCATGGTGCCAGAGACTCCTGAGGTCATTCATCTTGCCCGCCTCATCGACCAGCCAGCCTCCACCGTGGTTCATGTGCTCACCATCTATCTCCATCTCGATCCGTTCATATCGCGCCAGTCGGTATCATCTGACGACCCACTGCTTCCTCATTGCAAGAAAGTGTGGAACACCTATGGTAACCTTAAGCCAGAACAGCTCTGCCAACTAGCGGAGGAGATTATGGTATATTATATGCGGTAGAATCAGCGGGGACTGAGTGCCTTATTCTGTTCACAACTAATTGTGGTATTGTTTGCGCATAAAAAAGAAAGCAGCTAAGAGATTACTTAACTGCTTTCTTTTGAAGGTGGGCCATCTAGGGCTTGAACCTAGGACCTCCAGATTATGAGTCTGTTGCTCTAACCAACTGAGCTAAAAGCCCGATGAAAAATGCCTTTGTGGCTTTATTTCGGGTGCAAAGGTACAAAGAATAGTTGAAAATACCAAATATTTTTTGCAAAAAAGACTAAAAAAATCAAATATAATATCGTTTCACCTATTTTATTAGTAATTTTGCACCCAATAAACCATTATTATTTTGAAGTGAAAGAAAAATTTTCAGCAAGAGGACTCAGCGACAAAGATGTGGCTGATAGCAGACAGAAGCATGGAGAAAACGTGCTTACCCCGCCAAAGAAGACATCCCTTTGGCGCTTGTATCTTGAGAAATACAACGATCCCATCATTAAAATCTTATTAGTGGCTGCAGCCATATCTCTTGGATTGGCTGTCATCGAAAACGATTATGTCGAAGCCATCGGCATCTTTATAGCCATTTTCTTTGCAACCACGGTTGGCTTCTACTTCGAACGAGACGCTGCAAGACGGTTTGACGAACTCACAGCTCTTGGTGAGGAACAACCTGTAAAAGTGTTAAGATGCGACAGGGTGGTGGAGATTCCAAGGCGTGAAGTGGTGGTAGGTGATGTGGTGCTGCTGGGTGTAGGCGATGAAGTACCTGCCGACGGGCGACTGTTTGAGGCCACCGACTTACAGATAGACGAGTCGGCGCTCACAGGCGAACCCATCATCTCGAAGTTTGTAGAAGTGAGAAACGACGGAGCCACTTATCCGTCGAATATTGTCCTGCGTTCAACAATGGTGATGAACGGTTCGGGCAGGATGCGTGTGACAGCCGTTGGCGACTCCACCGAGATAGGGAAAGTGGCTACAAAGTCTACTGAGATGACTCAGGTGAAGACTCCCCTGAACCTTCAACTTGACAAACTGGCCAAAATGATAAGTAAGGTGGGCTCAGCCGTGTCGATACTCGCCTTCGTAGGATTCCTAGGCCATGACATACTTACCAACCCTCTTTGGCATACCGACCAGTGGCTTAAAATGGCTGAGGTGGTGCTGAAGTACTTCATGATGGCTGTCACTCTGATAGTAATGGCCGTACCTGAGGGACTTCCGATGGCAGTGACCCTTGCTCTCGCACTTAACATGCGCAGGATGCTGAAATCCAACAATCTTGTGAGAAAGCTGCACGCCTGCGAGACCATGGGAGCAGTGACAGTAATATGTACCGACAAAACCGGCACGCTGACTGAGAACAAAATGCAAGTGAGCGAGATGTCGACTGTAGACGATATGGAATTACTGAAGACTGCCATTGCCGTTAACTCCACCGCCGAACTCGACGGCGAAAAGACCATTGGCAATCCTACAGAGGCTGCCCTACTGCTTTGGCTAAGAGACAGCGGCGAGGACTATCTCGCTCTCAGGTCGGCTATTTCAAAGGTATGGCAGTTGCCATTTTCCACCGAACACAAATATATGGCCACTATCGCAGATGTTGACGGAAAGAGATACCTCTTCGCAAAAGGTGCTCCGGAGATAATAGCTGCCCATTGTCAACTCGACGAGACTAGGCTGCGCGAACTCCAAAGGCAGTTGCTTGGCTATCAGACGAAAGCCATGCGTACTCTTGCATTCGCCTGCAAGGTTGTTGACAAGTCAGTGACCGAATATCGCCTCCAAGACAACGACCAAAGCCTTACGCTCCAAGCTGTGGCAGCCATCAGCGACCCTCTGAGAAAGGAAGTGCCTGGGGCTGTGATGCAATGCAGGAAGGCCGGCATAGACGTAAAGATTGTGACTGGCGACACATCTGCCACTGCCATAGAGATTGCGCGACAGATTGGTATTTGGAACGACAGAATACCCGACGGAGCACAGATTACAGGTCCAGACTTCGCCTCACTGAGCGACGAGGACGCTTTCCTACGCGTACAACAATTAAAGGTGATGAGCCGCGCACGCCCTACTGACAAGCAGCGACTGGTGAACATGTTGCAGAAACATGGGGAAGTGGTGGCTGTCACAGGCGACGGTACCAACGATGCGCCGGCACTCAACCACGCTCATGTTGGACTCTCGTTGGGCTCGGGCACGAGTGTGGCGAAAAACGCATCAGACATGACGCTTATCGACGACTCTTTCAGTAGCATAGTGAAAGCCGTCGAGTGGGGACGCTCGCTTTACAAAAACATCCAGCGCTTTATTTTCTTCCAACTCGTGGTAAACGTCACCGCCTTGCTCCTCGTGCTTGGAGGCTCTTTCATAGGCACAGAATTGCCACTCACCATAACGCAAATGCTTTGGGTGAACCTCATCATGGACACTTTTGCCGCCATGGCCCTTGCTTCGCTCCCGCCAGAAAGTGAAGTAATGAAAGAAAAACCAAGAAAACAGACCGAATTCATCATCGGTCGTGGCATGGGATGGGCTATAGGTGCCGTTGGATTGTTGTTTTTCGGCGTGATGTTAGCACTGCTCTGGTGGTTTGAGCGTGTTAAGGGCATTTCGGTGGAAGAGCTCACGGTGTTCTTCACAATATTTGTCATGCTACAGTGGTGGAACCTCTTCAACGCCAAAGCATTCGGCTCGCGCCGTTCGGCATTCCACAAGTTCATGTCCGACAGAGGTCTCCTTTTTGTGCTTGCCGTGATTCTTGCCGGACAATGGCTAATAGTGGAGTTTGGCGGAAAGATGTTCCGTACGGTGCCCCTCGACCTTGATACTTGGATAATGATTATTGCCGGAACTTCACCCGTAATGATACTCGGGGAAATATTCAGGAGACTAAGACGATGAAGACAATAGTATTCGGTGAAGGCATAACAAGACTGAAGCCATGTGTTGCAACAATAGGCTTTTTCGACGGTGTTCATCTTGGCCATCGCCATCTCATAGCAGCAGTCAGGAAAGAGGCTGAGCAGCAAGGATTAGAATCTACCGTGGTCACTTTCGACCGCCATCCGCGCCAAGTGGTGTCTACCGACTTCCATCCCTGCCTTCTGTCGACACAAGAGGAAAAGCTTCTTCTTTTGGACAAAACCGGTATCAACAACTGTGTAGTATTGCCTTTTGACAAGGAAATGGCCAGTCTGTCGGCTCGTGAATTTATGCAAACGATACTTGCAGATAGTCTGTTGACAAAGGTGTTATTTACTGGCTACGACCATCGTTTTGGCCACAACCGTAGCGAGGGTTTTGCCGATTATGAACGCTATGGTCGCGAGATGGGCATGGAAGTGAGGCGTGGCGACCCATTCGTGCTTGAAGGCGTTAGCGTTAGTTCATCGGTGGTGCGTTCACTTCTGAGTGAAGGAGAAGTTGGACTTGCCTCGCGATGTCTTGGCTATCACTACACACTGAGAGGGCATGTGGTTGACGGCGAGCATATAGGTACTACAATAGGATTTCCCACAGCCAACTTGGAGGTGGACGATGCCAACAAGCTGCTGCCGGCTGATGGTGTATATGCTGTGAAAGTGAGTGTTCCCTGTGTGTCATACATTGGACCAGCCATGTTGAACATTGGCACTCGTCCTACATTCAACGGCAAACGCCGCACAATAGAGGCACACATCTTCAACTTCTCTGAAAACATCTACGGCCGCAGTATCGACGTGGCATTCCTTGCGAAGATTCGCGGCGAACGTAAGTTCAATAGTGCCTCCGCCCTTGCAGAACAGTTAAAAAAAGACAAGGAGGAGGTATTGAAGACAATAAACACATCAATATGAAAAAAACAGTATATGATATTATTTTCTATCTCGCGGTCTTTATGGCCTTGATGATAGTATTGTCGCGAATAACTGACACCATAGCGCCATTGTTTGGAGTTAAGGGCGACCATCCGGTGGCTCTAATAGTATCGTCTGGTCTTACAAACCTCATTGTCATAGTGCTATTTCTTTGGCGCCGCTGGGGTCACGTAGGACGTAACTTCTTAAAAGACAGACCCATGGCATCCTTAGGATGGACTTTGGGTGCAGCGGCGGGAGTGATCATTCCTGCAGTGTGGTTACAGGAGCAGTTGCCAGACTTGCCCGACATTACGTCTGACATTTTATTGAAAATGGTTCACACTCCAGGTGGATATTTCATATTGGCCATTACCACACCAGTGGCCGAGGAGATAGTTTTTCGTGGAGCCATTCTTCGCAGATTGCTCGACACAACAACATACCATTGGGTTGCAATAGTCGTTTCAGCCATTCTCTTTGCCTTAATACATATCAATCCGGCACAGATGCCCCAAGCCTTTCTGGTAGGAATAATACTCGGATGGATATATTACAGGGCTGGCAGTACAATACCTTGCATCGTTTTCCATTGGCTTAACAATACCATAGCCTATTTCTTTATTCTCATTCTACCCGACCCTCAGATGAAGCTCACAGACCTCTACGGTGGCAACAATCAGTCGCTGCTACTGAGCATCCTGTTCTCGCTTTGCATCTTCATTCCGTCGATTATCCAGCTCAACGCTCGATTGAAACGCCATTGATCATCGTACATGCGGTTTTGCATACGTCGGTTCCTGTTTTGATAACTTTACAATGCTCATGCCGAGCATAAAAAAGGCCCGGTACCATCCTCACGGATGATACCGGGCTTAAATTAGTTTATATTTTTATTATGAGAAAATGTAAAAAGTGTATGTAAAAACAACATGATACTTTATTATACCAAGGCTGGATTACTCAGCATCGGGAGCCTTGTCTATAAGGTCCATAAACTGGTCGAGTTTAGGTGTGATGATAATCTGAGTGCGGCGGTTTCGCTGCTTACCCACCTCAGTATTATTGCTCGTAAGCGGATTATACTCGCCACGGCCTCCTGCTGTTAAACGTTTCGGGTCTACTCCATACTCGTTCTGCAATGCCTGTACCACGCTTGAAGCACGAAGGCAGGAGAGATCCCAATTGTTTCTAATGTTCTTCATCGATGCGGCTGCAGAGTTCACCGGCACATCATCGGTGTTACCCTCTATCAGCACATCATAGTCCTTGTAGTCCTTAATAATCTTTGCGATCTTGCTGAGAGTTTCAGCCGCACGGTCGTTAATCTCGTATGAACCACTCTTATAGAGCATGTTGTCGGCTAGAGAAATGTATACTACGCCCTTGAGCACCTGCACATCCACCTCTTTCATTTCCTCCTTACTCAGCGAGCGTGTGAGATTGTTGGTGAGCACCATATTGAGCGAGTCGCTCTTGCTCTTTACTTCCACGAGATGACGGATATACTGGTTCGACTCGTTTATCTGGTCTACGAGCTTCTCGATGCTCACATTGTTCTGACTGGCGTTGCTAAGGCTCTTGTCGAGAGAGCTCTGCAGTGCGGCATAATCTTTCTTCTGCTGTGCCAACTGGTCTTCAAGCGATGAGATTCGTGCCTTGTTGGCTGCCAGTTGCTCTTTTGCGTCCTGGTAGTTACGGGTAAGCTCGCGGTTCTCGTTCTGGCAGTTTTCCAGATCTTTCTTGCTTGCGCAGCTGCTCATAAAAAGAACAGCTGACAGTGAAATAATAAATACACTCTTGTTCATATTAATATCTGTTTTTCTATATGTTAACGATTATATGACGTATTAAACTCGTATAAGTAAAGGCAGCTTAACCGAAATTAACGTTTAAGCCGCCTTTTTATTGTTGTTTTACACTTTTATAAGTGTTTTCAGAACTGTAGTATCTGTAGCACCTTGGCAATAGTCTTTGAATGGTTTATTGTCCAAGAGCCATAAAGTTGTTTGACGTTCTGTGGAAGAACATTGGTGTCGCGCAGCTTTCTCAACAGTTCCCTAAGCGGTCGTCCTGGGTGTGCTTGATCGTCGTTCATTACTCCGGCAACGGCCAACGCCATGTTGGCTTCTATATCGCCAATTGAAGTTTTGCCTTTCTTTGACATATAGTCATCAAGGCATTTTTGGATAGTTTGCAAGTTACAATTCATAGTACCTTTATTTATTAGTGACATTTAGTGTTAAGCAGTGCAAATATAACCATTTATCTTATTATTTGCAACAAAAACGCCAAATATTTTTTATATTTTAACGACACTTTAATGTTTATACGACAAATTGTAACCTCTACATTCCAAAGATGCTATCTGATGAAGTTAGTCTTCACTGGAGTCTCATGTTCTGGCAATTGTACACCGGCATTGCGTCCTGCCTCAATACACTTCAGCATCCACGCCATGTTGCGGGCCAGTTGTCTCATGGTCTGCATACCTTCCAAGTCTTGCTTTACCTCTTCAGGAGTATTTCCATGCACCTCGTTCCAATATTTCGACGAAACCACTGGCATGCATGCAATGGTGAAATAGCGGTTCATGTCTTCGAAAGCCCCCTGTGCGCCACCTCTTCTACAACTTACGATGGCAGCAGCCGGCTTATTGAAAAACATTGAGGCTTTTGAACAGAACGCACGATCCATGAACGGCTTTATGAATCCCGATGTACCAGCAAAGTGCACTGGAGTTCCAAACACAAAGGCGTCGGTGTCGGCCACCTTTTCAAGGAAGTTGTTCACCGTGTCGTTATCGTTCCAACAACGTTTGTCCTTACTACAATGTCCACAGCCCACACATCCCATTATAGCTTTGTTGCCACACCAGAAATGCTCTGTCTCAATACCCTGTCGCTGTAATTCCTGCGCCACTTCTTCGAGGGCAGTATAAGTGCAGCCATTGGGATGCTGGCTGCCGTTTACCAATAGTACTTTCATATTTCTTTTCTTTCCTTATTAGTTTTTGTGGTGCAAAGTTACAGCAAATAGTTTCATCATCCAAACCTTTATAGTTATTTTTTCATAAACTGCACTTTCTATAGCAGACAAAAGAAGATAAACAGGATAAGTATCTATTTGTTACAAGAGGCAGGCTAAGAATGAACAGACTGTAAGAATATCAAATCAAAGTTAGACATTATGTTACTAATTTAAAATATCAAGATACATTTTGCCAGAAATACTTGCTTACTATTAACATTTTGCTTACCTTTGCAGCGAAAAAAGAAATATATAGTGTCAAAGCAGGGTAATATTAATCATTTAGAGCAAACACAAAGGAGAAAGGAAAAATGGCAGTAAAAATTAAGGAATTAACCGACAGCAGGGACACCGTAAACAAGATGCTCGAAAGGTTTGGAGTACGTTTCGGTGTTTACAAAAAAGGAGTGTTCAACGAACAACTGTTCCCGTTCGACTCCGTCCCGCGCATCATCAGCAAGAAAGATTGGGACTACCTTGAGCGAGGACTTAAACAACGTGTAGAGGCTCTTAACATGTTTCTTTGGGACATCTATCACGACAAACGCATAGTGAAAGACGGAGTGGTGCCAGAGGAATTCGTATATTCTTCCAAAGGATATATGCCAGTGTGCGAGGGCATCAGCCCTAAAGGACGCGTTTATTCGCACATCTCGGGCATCGACCTTGTGGAAGGAAAGGACGGACAATGGTATGTACTGGAGGACAATCTGCGTATTCCTTCTGGAGCAAGCTATCCTATGATGGCGAGAAGGATAACACGCAAGGTGTCGCCGAATACCTTTGCGACAAACGATGTTGCCGACAATCGCGACTATGCCGACTTGTTGCGCGAGATGATGGACGACATGAACGACCACCGCGGCATTGCTGTCATACTGACGCCAGGCCGCTACAACTCCGCATTCTTCGAACATTCTTACTTCGCAGAGAAGACTGGAGCAACATTAGCCTACCCAGGCGACCTCTTCGTGGAAGACGACAAGGTGTACTATGGTGGTATGTATAAGGAAAAGATACGTGTAGGTTGCATATACCGCCGAATCAGCGACGAATACATGGACCCGATGACGTTCGAACCCTCATCACTACTTGGAGTACCGAATATCATGCAGGCTTACCGCGCAGGCAACGTGGCACTCATCAACGCTATTGGCAACGGAGTAGCCGACGACAAAGGCATCTACTATTTTGTGCCCAAAATGGTGAAATACTACCTCGGTGAAGATTCCATTCTGCAAAACGCGCCCACTTACCTGCCTTATTTCAAGCAGGATTACGACTATGTAATGGAAAACCTGGACAAGCTCGTGATAAAAGACGTAAGCGAGGCTGGAGGCTACGGAGTGGTGTTCGGATCGGAACTCCCGAAGGAGAAACTTGAGGAGTTACGACAGCTGATAGTGAAATTCCCAAGAAGATGGATTGCACAGGAAGTTGTGGACTTCAAAGACCTGGAAATACTCGAGGGTGAAGAACTCGTTTGGAGAAAGGCTGACCTGAGAGCTTTCGTGGTTACGGGAAAGGAGACGAAAGTATGGAAAAGCGGACTCACACGTTTCTCACGTAACCCCGACTCTTTCGTGGTCAACTCTTCCCAAGGAGGAGGATTCAAGGATACATGGGTTATGAAAGTTGAAAATTGAAAGTTGAAAGTTGAAGATTGAATTATGGTTAAAAGTGATATAATATCAGCCACAAAAGCCAATAGGCTCTACTGGCTCGGAAGATACGAATGCAGAGTTTATCTTACACTGCACCAACTGAACAAGTGTTTCGATGAAATGATTGACGGCGAACCAGACGACTACACCGAATTCTGGTCAAAACTCGACGCCACAGGTATTTACAAAACAAACGAGGAGTTTACTTTCGGTATGCTCTACGATGATACAAACCCATGCTCGGTGCTCTCAGCACAGAAATTCGCCATGGACAATGCCATACTGCTTCGCGAAGACATCATGTCGGAAACTCTGAGTTATCTCGAAATGAGCGTCGCCCTGCTTAAGAAATGCAAGCAGGAAGCTACAGTGAACATCAGCCACCTGCAACCTGTAATAGATTGGGCCCTCGCATTCTGGGGCTCGGCAGAACAGCGACTGCAAAACCACAAGGCACTCGACATCATGATGATAGGCCGAAACATCGAGAATCTCGACATGCAGATAAGGTTCAACTATCCGTTCAGACGAGTGGCATTGGCCTACGACTCACTAAAGAGATACTGCAAGAACATGAGTGGAGCTCTCGACGAAAATATCAGCTCACAACTCGATAGCCTCATCACGTTGGAAAAGTATGATCTTGGAAACGACGAATACAAGACAAAACTCATCAAATACGTCAATCAATTAGTGAGAGTATGAAACGATACTTGTATAACTACCAAACCATCGTCACGTTCAGTCAGCCGGTTATAAACCACTACCTGTTGCTCCGTTGCCAACCGATGACAGGCAGTTATATGCGCATTGACGAGGAACACCTTATAGTTTCACCAGGATACAACATCTCACGTGACGTAGACTCTTTCGGCAACCGCCTTATATATGGCGGACAACGTGATGAACACACGGCGCTGGCCTACGTAAGCACAGGCATAGTGGAAATGTCGCAGTACGTGACACGAACTCCACGCGGCATCTCGCCCATATACCTCATTCCCACCCCACTCACCTCGCTCGACAACGAGCAGGCGGCCGAATGGGAAAACAAGCACAATAGTGGCAATGTGGTAGAAGAGGCCATGAACATCTGTAAAGAAGTGTATGCTCTAATGAATTATATGCCTCTGACGACGACGGTAGACACTCCAGCAATGGAGGTCTACCGCCTAAAAAAAGGTGTATGCCAAGACTATGCACACCTGATGATTGCCATCTGCCGGATTAACGGCATCGCGGCAAGATATGTATGCGGATTCATGGAAGGCACAGGCGAGACCCATGCATGGGTAGAGATACACGACGGATACAGCTGGATAGGATTCGATCCTACCAACAACTGCCGGATAAGCTACGGATACGTAAAGATAGCTCACGGACGCGATGCGTTCGACTGTCCTGTCAACCGAGGTGTATACATAGGCAACGCACTTCAGCAAACTCAAATAAATGTAACACTAAAAGAAATATGATTCGTAATGTAATATCTACCGAGCTACCAATAAACGAGACGCTTTCGATAAGGAAAAACATTATTAAAGGATCGAAGGGAAATAAGCGTATTTGTATCGTCACAGGAACACACGGCGACGAACTCGAAGGACAAATGGTATGCTACGAGATGGCAAGAAGGCTGAATGAAGCCATTTCCTCACTTAACGGGCAAGTGGAAATATACCCGGCACTGAACCCTCTCGGCATAGATACCATACAACGGGGAATACCAAACTTCGACCTCGACATGAACCGCATCTTTCCCGGAAGCAAGGAGGGATCGGTGGCTGAACAAATGGCATACGCCATCATAGAAGACCTAAAGGGAGCCGACCTCGTAATTGACATTCACTCAAGCAATCTCTACCTGCGTGAAACACCACAAGCCAGAATAAATGTGCTCGACGAAGACCGGCTAGTGCCAATAGCGCAAAAGCTCAACATCGACTTCATCTGGGTACACGACGCTGCCACAGTGCTCGAATCCACCCTCGCCCACTCGCTAAACTCAACAGGCACCGACTGTGTGGTAGTGGAATTGGGTGTAGGACAACGTATCAACCACAAAATGTGCTATAGACTCGTCGACGGAATCTTCAACCTCATGGCCGACATGGGTGTCTGGTCGGGATATGTAAACAAAACACAGATAAGCCAGCCACTGCTATGTAAGGGCGACAACGTGGAATTTCTCAATGCAGCTACCTCAGGGGTGTTCATTACTGAGCTAAAATGCGGTATCGTCGTGGCTGAAGGAGAAGAAATAGGACAGATAGTGGAACCGCTCACAGGAAAAATACTTAGTCGAGTAATTTCTCCCATAGAGGGTTACCTTTTTACCATACGCGCCTACCCCATCGTTTACGAAGGCTCGCTTATGGCAAGAGTGTTTAGAATGAAGAGTGAGGAATGAGGAATGAGGAAACTTTAAACATTATGAAAAGAGAAATAATATTCAAAATGGAATCGCCTTATCGTGGCACATTCAACATTGAAGGATTCCGATTTGGCGAAGGCGAAAAGACAGTGGCAATAGTCGGTGCCATGAGAGGCGACGAAATACAGCAACAATACATCTGCGCCCGTTTGGTAGCAAAACTGACAGAACTGGAACAAAGGGACTGTATCGAAGAAGGTAAGAGCATTCTCGTCATTCCTTCCTGCAACCCGTTCTCCATGAACGTCTCAAAACGATTTTGGGCAATGGACGGAACCGATATTAACCGCATGTTTCCTGGCTACGACAAGGGAGAAACCACACAACGCATAGCGGCAGCCTTGTTTGAACATATTAAAGACTTCAAATACGGACTCCAGCTTGCCAGTTTCTACATGTCGGGCGACTTCGTGCCACATGTCCGCATGCTCACCACTGGATATGAGGATGTAAAGACAGCTTGCCTCTTCGGTCTTCCGTTTGTCACGAAACGCAAGCCATTGCCCTTCGACACTACACTGTTAAACTACAATTGGCAGATATGGGGTGCAAAAGCATTCTCCATATACGCTGGACAAACCAACCATGTTGAGCATGAGACCAGTAATCAGACCATCGACGCCATCTTGAGATTCATGAAAAAGATAAGCATAGTAAAATATCGGCCGCAAAAGGCAGGCTATGAGTCTATCGTGTTTGACGAGGCTGAACTGGTGAACGTGAAGGCACAACGCGCAGGTATATTCTACCGCATGGCCAACGTGGGCGACAGGGTAAACGAAGGTGAGACACTGGCACAAATACTTGACCCATACGATAGCAGCGTGATTCAGCAAGTAAAATCGCCTGTCGACGGAACGGTATTCTTCATGCACAACCGCCCTCTGACCCTGGAATATTCAATATTATTCCGCATTCAAAAAAACGACTGACCGACTGAAGAAAACAACAAATATCCCCATATATTTGCGTATTTCAATTATTTTTCATACATTTGCAGCCAAAAGTGTCTCAAATGAAGAAAAATGACGGGCAACAGATATCGGTTGTCATAAATACATACAATGCCGAAAGGCTACTGAAAAGGGTGTTGGAGTCGGTGAAGGACTTTGACGAGATTGTGGTGTGCGACATGGAAAGTACCGACGCCACGGTGGAAATAGCAAAACAACATGGAGCAAGGGTGGTGACATTTCCAAAGGCCGACCACAAAAGTGCTGAACCTGCCCGCACCTTTGCCATACAGTCAGCCCAGTCGCCTTGGGTTCTCGTTGTCGACGCAGACGAGTTGGTTACACCCGAGCTTCGAGACTATCTCTATTCACGCATCTCGCAGCCAGACTGTCCTGCAGGCCTTTACATACCGCGAAAGGACTACTTCATGCAACGTCTGTTTGACTATCCCGACTACCAGCTCCGCTTTTTCATAAAGGAAGGCACCACTTGGCCTCCTTATGTCCACACCTTTCCTCAAGTCAACGGGCCACTCGGCTACCTGCCAAAGGAGCGTAAGGAACTTGCCTTCATCCATTTGGCAGACGACACGATAAGCATGCGTCTAAAAAAGACCGACCTCTACACCGACAACGAGGTGAAGAAACGCTTTGGAAAACACTACGGCGCAACAGCCCTCCTGGTTTCGCCTCTTTGGCGTTTCATACGCAGCTATTTCTTCAAAGGGGGCATTAGAAAGGGTAAGGCTGGTTTTATTAACTCCGTGCTCTACGCTTTCTACAAGTTTATAACAGTGGCAAAAATTATTGAATACAACCAACGGAATGATATTCGTCAGAGACAAGGGTAGAATGTGTAACAACATTCTTCAGTTCGGACACGTTTATGCATGGGCAAGGGAGCACAACCGCTCCTGCATGTCAATGCGTTTTGCATATAAATACCAGTATTTTCACATCTGCCACACACGATGGCACAACTTCCTCACCTATGCTATGGCAAAATACGCAGCAAAGATGGGGATGTTGCCTGTGGCTGGATTCCATAATGTGGGCGACAATCCAGAAGCGCAACAACTGCTCGAAAACCATCATAATATTGTAGTGGAAGGATGGGAAGTAAGATACTACGATCTCTTCCTGAAATACAAGCAAGAGATAATTAATCTTTTTGCCTTCAACCCTAATATAACAAATAAGGTGAAAAGCATGATGGGAAAGACTGACACAACGAGACTGGGGCTTCACATCAGGCGCGGCGACTACAAAACATGGCATGGCGGACGCTACTGGTATAGCGACACCCAATATGCCGAAGTAGTAAGACGCTTTGCCAACAGCCATAGCGGAAAACCTGTAGAAGTATATGTTTGCGGCAACGACCCCAATCTTGACTCCATACGCTCAGTGGTTGATCCGAACATAAGAGTGATAATTCCTCATGGCAATCCTGCCGAAGACCTCTGCATGCTCTCAGAATGCGATTACATAATAGGAGCTCCCAGCACCTTCTCGCTCGTGGCCTCCATGTATCACAACCGCCCTTTGGCATGGATTATGTCAGCCGATGAAGAACTCAAATTCGACACTTTCGACAACCTCTTCAAGAGAATCATTTGAAAATGCATTTTGGCTGTAAATGTGTTAAATACGATGTAAAATCATTGATTTGTTCGTGGAAATTGCCGTATTTTGAAGAAAAAGTAGTAAATTTGCAAACTAACAGTTTGCGAACAAGCAAGATAACAGTTTCATAGATATGGATACAAAGAAGATTATACAGGCACTTGCTTTCTTTGCATATAATCAGCCAGATCACAAGTTGGACAACATGAAGGCATACAAACTCCTTTGGTTGGCTGACCGTTATCAGTTGCGCCATAGCGGAAGATTCCTCTCTGGTGACAAATACTTTGCTATGCCGTTTGGTCCTGTACCTTCCGATGCCAAGAACATCTTGGAGGGAAAGCCAACTGTTATCACAACCAACAAAGAGTATGCAGACGAATTTCTGAAGTCAGAGGGCAAGCGATATACTGCAATGAAGAATCCTGACCTACGTGTATTCTCCATTTCTGATCGAGAAGTATTAAATCAGGTGCTTGCTCTTTATGGTGATATGACTGCACAGGAGTTGTCTGCTATGTCTCACCAATTTCCAGAGTGGCTTGCTTACAAGGACTTGATTCAGGATGAGAAGTGCAACAACTCTTATCCAATTAATGTTGATTATTTCTTTGACGATACTGAAGCTGATGATAAGGGATTCTTCACTGACGAGCCTGAAGCATTAGGTTTGGCACGTGATCTCTATTATCAAAACAATCGCATCTAAGGTATATGGAAGTAACTACTTATTCCTGAACACTTGTTCTTCGTCACTTGATACTGCCATCCGTCTTGCAAGGATTCGTCGTTGGGATAACAGAACCTACCCTGTAATTTCTAAGAGTGCGGTAAATAAGCTTATGCGCGACTCGTATGTCAACTGCAATGAGTTTGTAGAACTGACATAAGATGAGTTTGGCAATCTAACACGACAAGGTCTAATTCATAGAGAAGTCGGTGGAGGTACAATCCCAGAATCAGACATGATTCGCATTCGTGAAGGTATTGACCTGAGCGTAAATATCTCTGATGAAGATAAGGATCGCATACTAAGATAACATACGACTACATAAACATAGAGCTCAACCTTCGGGTTGGGCTTTTTTATTACCTAACTGAACTTTCGCAAGTGAAAATTCACAAGCGGGATTTAACGTAATTTTGGAATAAAAAGGCTCTGAAGTTTTTGTATCTCACAGAAAATGAGTATCTTTATAATCGCTAAAGAATAAAGATAAAACTTCAAAGCCGTGCGCAAAGATACAAAAATAATTTCAGATCTGCGAAGCTTTTTCGCAAAAAATGACGATAATCGTGCAATTAAGTGCATTATGGGTATAATGGAACATATAAACATACGCTCCAGCCATATAGGAGTAGAGAAGAAAGAGAACTGCAAGTTCACAACTTTGCAGGTTCTTAGTCTCCTCATGCTCTTCCCGTTCTTCGTGGTCAAGAATGCGAGTAGATATTCAAACTCGTCATTGAGTAAACTGTTCGATTGTGAAAAGGACATGTTCTATCGTTTTATGAATGATGGTAATGTCAAGTGGCGCAATTTGCTGTATGCTATGAATCTTCAGATGATAAAGAAGATTTCAAGCAGCACGACAGTTCATCACGACAAGCCTGTTTGTTTGATTATTGATGATACTGATGTACCCAAGACCGGTATGAAGACTGAACTCATAGGAAGGATTTGGTCTCATGTTCATCAAAAGAGCATCCTTGGTTATAAGTGTCTGACAATGATGTTGTCTGATGGCGTTAGCCAGCTCTTTCTTGATTTCTCTCTTCATGGCGAGGAGGGTAAGGACAAGCAGAAGGTTCAGGGGCTTACTGCCAAGCAGCGCAAGGCTCGCTATACCGAGAACCACGAGGGACAGGCTGTAAAAGAGCGTGTGGATGAATACTTGATGAAGAAGACAGACAAGGCCATAGATATGGTCAAGTATGCCATCAAGCGAGGTGTCCGCTTCGATTACCTGCTCGTGGATAGCTGGTTTACAAGCACAAAGTTCGTTCGTCTCATTACCAGCAGACATATCAAGTGTCACTTGTTGGGAATGATCAAGCTGGGCAAAACCAACTATGCTACGAAGTATGGTAATATTGATGCCAAGCAAATCATCAAGCATCAGCAAAAGGATAAAGCATGCAAACACAACAAAGTGCTCCGCTGTTGTTATTGTACGATGGACGTTAAGCTGGATGGCGTGCCAGTCCGTCTGTTCTTTTGTAAGCGTGGCCGCAAGGGAAATTGGAACGGCTTGCTGACTACAGACCTTTCTCTTAGCTTCACCGAAGCATATCGTCTTTACGCCAGACGCTGGACAACCGAAGTTGCATACAAGGACTGTAAGACCTTGCTGAACCTTGGTAAATGTCAGTCTGTGCATTTTGCCGCTCAAATAGCCAGCCTCACCTTGACAATGATGCAGTATAACATTTTGTGCTCGGTGAAGAGATTTGAAGCGTATGAAACCATCGGCGGCCTCTTTGCTGAGGTCACCAATGACACTCTCGAATTGTCCGTTACGGACAAAATATGGGCTCTCATTTTGGACTTCGTTCTGCAAGTTGCGGAGCGCTACTCTATAGATGCAACGGAGTTGCTGACAGATTTCATCGATAATAATCCTATTGCCCATATGCTACGTAAAATGTATATTTATAAACAAGCAAGTTGATATATATTCACTTGCGAAAGTTCAGTTACCTAAAATCCGCAACTAATATTGATGCTGACTAATTTTGCAGTTCGCTTCTCCATCTGACGATAGTCTTGCCACTACAGACGTGATTATGCATGGGTCATGCCGACAAAGAACCCACAATCTCGCGCTTTGATAGCCGAACGATGCGCACCGAAGTCCCAGGACTTTGTCGATTACCGGACCCACAAAACAGGAAAAATGCTCCCTTACATGAAATATTCCTCCAAAAGGAGTGATTTTCTCAAATTTTATTTGTACCTTTGCCATGTCATTGATGATTTTTGCTTGTCTTGATTTGCAGCACTAAGGTAAGTGAAAAATCTGACATGGCAAAATCCCGAACAACTTTTTGTTGCTCAGGTACTTATAAAAAAAAAAGTTAAACTAAAGTGCTGCGGAATTTAGGATGTATTATTATTGTCTGAAATTAAACAAGAAATTCTAATGAAAAAGTATTTTTTATTATTGCTGTCAGTGCTTTTTTGCTCTGCTTGTTCTTCCGATACCGATGATAATCAAGAAAATGTTATAGATGGCACTTATAAATATCATGAAGGTGGCATTGCTGTAAGTGTTTTTATCTCCAAAGGACAGTGTTGCGGAATGACCATATATAATGATAACAAAGTTTGTTTTCAAGGAGGTTCTTCTTTTATAGCAGGTGGAGATTTCAACACCATCGGAACATATCCAAATTTCTCATACTATTACGATAAGAAAGCTAATAATGATGAAGAGTGGATGCTGAAAGCCGAATTTTCTGGAAAAGAGTTTAAGGGTACTCCTCAAGGCAAGCTTTTTCAGTGGCATAATAGCAAAGAACTTGTTGTTTTCCCAAGCATGATGAACTTTAAGTTGTCTAATGAAGTACTTGATAAAAATGGAGATGGCATTCTTGATTCTTCTCAAGGCATATAACACAACAATTTGGTGATTTGCAACCATAAAGAGACCGACTGATTTTAAGCGCTTAAGCCTAAGGTCAGTCGGTTCTCTTTATCTACGGAAGTGGTGCACAACCTCACGTTCAAGCTCAGCCTGATCGAGTTGGTTGGCATCGAAGCAATAGCCAGGACTGTCACTCTTGACATTGCCTCGCCAAAGGTGCGTTGGTGCGCTCCTTTGGGTGATGGCACTGTATGAGTTCATCATGCAGAAGTAGCGGTCGTTGCCAGACGCTTGCTGAATGCGGTCGATGTACTCATGGATGTCGGGATTCGACTTGTCGAGTTCGTCAAACATGCTTGCACACTGCTGACCGTTGTCTGCTTGTATGAAAGCGTTTCGAACTTCTTTGACAAGGTCTCACTCAACCTGCCACAATGGTTTTGAATAGTTCATAGGCTGTCTATATCTGTTTTGATGGTTAATACTAATGTCTGTGAAGACCAAAGCCGATGCTGTACTGATTATCAGCAACACGCTCCATTTCTCTTTCGCATTGGTCGTATTGCTCGTCAGTAAAGTAGTATTTCTTGTTAGCTTCATGCAAAAGCATGTAACCCCTAAAATCCGCAACTAATATTGATGCTGACTAATTTTGCAGTTCGCTTCTCCATCTGACGATAGTCTTGCCACTACAGACGTGATTATGCATGGGTCATGCCGACAAAGAACCCACAACCTCGCGCTTTGATAGCCGAACGATGTGCACCGAAGTCCCAGGACTTTGTCGATTACCGGACCCACAAAACGTTTAAATTGCTCCCTCACGTGAAATATTCCTCCAAAAGGAGTGATTTTCTCAGATTTTATTTGTACCTTTGCCATGTCATTGATGATTTTTGCTTGTCTTGATTTGCAGCACTAAGGTAAGTGAAAAATCTGACATGGCAAAATCCTGGGCAACTTTTTATTGCTCAGGTGCTTATAAAAAAAATTAAACTAAAATGCTGCGGAATTTAGGTAAATCAAAAACATCTATGAAAAGAAAACATTTAGTTTCATTCTTGTTGCTTAGTGCTATTATGTCATCATGTAATAATGGTGAAATAAAGATACTTAACGAGAAAGTCGATAGCCTTACAAAGGCTAATGTTGAACTTCAAAAAGAACTTGATGGCTATAAGCATAGCCCAGCAAAGGTATTAGCAGACATCAAGCAAAACTATTCGGACAAAGAGTATTCAAAAATTGAGACCAACCTTAATCTTTTGAAGCAATACCATCCTGAATCGTCAGAGTTTGAAGCTGCTAAAAAAATTCAGGAACAAGCTCTCAAAGACCAAGAGGCTGAAAGAAAAAAAACAAAGGCAGAGGCTGCTAGAGCAGAGGCTGAAAGAAAAGCCAAAATGGCTCCTATTGAGCGTATTATGGAAAAGTATGGTTGTGACGAAGATATTGCAACCTTGATAATGAATAAACAGGTTAGACGCGGAATGACTGCCGAGCAATGCCGTGCTGCATGGGGCAGACCACAAGATATTAACAGAACATCTGGTTCTTATGGTGTCCACGAACAATGGGTTTATGGTGGTCATAACTACTTGTATTTTGAAGATGGTATCTTAACTACCATCCAGAATTAACAAATAGATGAAACGATAAGAAAAGAATTTTAAAAAACCGACTGATTTTAAGCGTAAAGCCTAAGGTCAGTCGGTTTTCTCTATCTACGGAAGTGACGCACAACCTCTCGTTCTGGCTCTGCCTGATCGAGTTGGTTGGTATCGAAGCAATAGTCAGGACTGTCACTCTTGACATTGCCTCGCCAAAGGTGCGTTGGTGCGCTCCTTCTGGTGATGGCAGTATAAGAGTCCAACATGCAGAAGTAGCGTTCGTTGCCGGTCGCTCTCTGAATGCGGTTGATGTACTCATGGATGTCGGGATTCGACTTGTCGAGTTCGTCAAACATGCTTGCATACTGCTGACCGTTGTCTGCTTGTATGAAAGCGTTTCGAACTCCTTTGACAAGATCTCGCTCAACCTGCCACAATGGTTTTGAATAGTTCATAGGCTGTCTATATCTGTTTTGATGGTTAATACTAATGTCTGTGAAGACCAAAGCCGATGCTGTACTGATTATCAGCAACACGCTCCATTTCTCTTTCGCATTGGTCGTATTGCTCGTCAGTAAAGTAGTATTTCTTGTTAGCTTCATACAAAAGCATGTAACCCCTAAAATCCGCAACTAATATTGATGCTGACTAATTTTGCAGTTCGCTTCTCCATCTGACGATAGTCTTGCCACTACAGACGTGATTATGCATGGGTCATGCCGACAAAGAACCCACAATCTCGCGCTTTGATAGCCGAACGATGTGCACCGAAGTCTCAGGATCTTGTCGATTACCGGACCCACAAAACGGGAAAAATGCTCCCTCACATGAAAAATTCCTCCAAAAGGAGTGATTTTCTCAGATTTTATGCTTACCTTTGCAATGTCATTGATGATTTTTGCTTGTCTTGAAATGCAGCACTAAGGTAAGTGAAAAATCTGACATGACAAAATCCTGAGCAATTTTTTGTTGCTCAGGTACTTGTAAAAAAGTTAAACTAAAGTGCTGCGGAATTTAGGGTAAACTTGCTTTTTTGCACTCACCTTATCCATTTTTCTTCCAAAATCCTTGCACAATCCAAATAAATGTCTTACCTTTGCAGCAACAGTTCCTGCCACGCCTCTTCCTTGAATGCGTACCACGGCAGGACTTCGTGTTTTTACAGATTATGTTTAATATCAAACATTGGCAGTATGCAATACACCAAACAGGCTATTGACTGCAAATAGTCAACAACAAGGTTAAAAATTCATAAAAGAGTGTTGGATAAGCCTGAAAACTGAGTAGAAATCTGTAAATTTGTATCACAAAATGTTTGTTTATACAATAAATGAACTGCTTGTACATAAAGCCAAAAGAGTAAACAAAAAAAACAATGATATGATAACTACTATTCTAACGTCGGTTGAACTGGGTTCAAAAATAATGGAACTGAACATTTTTTCTCAGTCCCAACAAGCTGCTTGGTGGTTGTTTCCTCCAATTTTTATAGCTATATTGGGGCTATTGTCTCTAATTATTTTTTCCGGAGAAAAGGCATCAAAAACATTTAAGAATGTGAAGTCTGTAAATATGGCTATTCTTGGACCTAATGAAGCAGGTAAAACTACACTTTGGAACTTTTTTAGAGGCAGGCCAAATTCTAAGGTTTACCAAGAAACAGATGGAAAAGTGGAATTGTCGTTTTTGGCATCGTCCATTGTATGGAATGCTGTGAAACTTGATGAATCAGATGAGAAAATCCGGTTTAAGGGTTTTGATATCAATGGTAATGGAGATTTTATAAGAACCGAATGGGAAGAAATGATCGAAAAATCAAATATGGTTATTTTTGTCTTCAACGCTTTTAAATATCTTAAAAATGTAGATTACCAAAGAGATATAAACCAACGTATGCAATTTGTCTATTCGACTATATGCAAACAAACAGACGGAAAGAAACGTGGCATTTGGTTGTTGGGTTCTTATGCTGACAAGCTTGCTGATAAGAAAAAAGCATGGAGGCGCATTATTGACAATATAAAGACAAAACCATATTGTGAGATTTCTCATAATAATGCTTGTCTTAATCTTACTAATGAGGACGAATTAAAGGTATACTATAAGAAAATGTTTAATAGTTGATATGGAAAAATCATTATCTAAGATAACATTATGGATTCAAAATATTCCTGAAACCTTTGAAACAGTTCTGTCTTTGGATGGACAACGTCTACAATCAGGAACAAGCAAATACATTAAAGAATTTGCAAATCTTACTTCTATAGATTTGGAAAGGTACACGATACTGACGCCAACTCTAAAAAGATTAACGCAAGACAAAAGCAGAATTCGAAAGATAAAGGATCGGGTTACACTTGTCTCCGGACATTTCGTAGAAACCGACAAATCTGACAGAAAAATTTGTTACCGTGCATTGATAATTAATGCAGCAAACGAAGAAGAAGAATGTTCTTTATTGACGAATGAAGCCCGACTGTATGGATGTACAATCCCAGAAACAGACAAAGAGGCTCTCAAAAAAAAAAGTTTTAACAAGAGATTGGCAATAACCTTTGCGGCAATCCTCATACTAATTCTTATTTTAAGTATAATATGGATATAAAACGACCTAAAGATGTTATCGTTCTTCAACATGACGAATTAGCATTTCACCCCGAGAGATACCGTGACTATTCCCCAGAGTACTTCGACAATATAGATGTTTGCTCTTTAGAATACGATCTGCCCTCTCTTAGAGAGAACAACATTTCATTTTATCCTTGTGATACTACACCTTCGGCAGGAGATACGTTCGTAAGAAGTCCTTATGAACACAATGTTTATGTAAGTGTCTCAGCATTGAAGGATTATGTAATTCAGCAGAAATGTACCTGCCTGTTTGATATTGCAAGAAATCTCGGCGCAAAAGAGATGAGAGGCGCATTTGCTGTTGAACAAGTCAATTCCAGGAAATGGGACGCTTCTGCAAAAGTGAAGTGTAAATTTATGGAATGTGATGCCTCCGTAAAACGAGAGGAGGAAAACAAACTCAATAGTAAATATGTTCTTGAAAGTAAAGCAAAAGGAAAATCAATAACATATGAAGACTGGCAACGTGCAAAGAAGAAAGCAGAATTATACAATTTGATTGCTGACCCAACTGTAAAGAACATGCTGAACGCTCTTAATCCATTAGAAAATGGAGGAAACCATGATCTGACTCAGCATATATCTTTTTCAATGTCTACAGAGACAAATAAGTCACTTGATATTGCATTCAATTTATATTCTGCAGTAGGAATCTTTAAGTTGAGCGCTGACTTCCATTCTGCTACTAAGTACCGCTACGAAACTGTTGTGATAATAGATTTCGAATTTCCAGAATAATACTAATGAACGAACTGTCGAAGCTGCTCAAAGCCAACAAATGTGTCATTTTTACCCGTGGGTCGGAATGAATTATCAAGAAGGACTTGCAGGGAAAAAAGTATTTGTTCTTGAAGAAAACCATTATTGCCTAAAATCCGCAACTAATATTGATGCTGACTAATTTTGCAGTTCGCTTCTCCTTCTGACTATAGTCTTGCCACTACAGACGTAATTATGCATGGGTCATGCCCAGCTTCCCCTTACCCCGTCAAGCATTACAGGGGCTTTATGCTGCCGTTTACCCGCGAATTCGGTTCTTAGCCGTCAGTGAATGCAAAAGGGTTCTGATATGATTTGTTGTCCGTGTAGATATTCAGCTGATAGTGCCTTGCCGTCCTTATCCACTTTACTACGCCAAACAACAATGTCGGCTCGCGCCGCACCCTGACCACGTTGCGAATTAGATACTTGTATTTCTTGATCCATCCGGTCAAGGGAGTAGCCATAGCTATCAACTAAGCGGCAAATATATTTTTGTCGGACTTCCTATTCGGGCTTCATAACAAGCCATTTAGACTTTAGAGGAGCGTAAATCTCTTTATCGTTGTTTCTTTTTTGAATATCCATAAGTTATTCTTTTCTTAATGAGAAGATAGATTATTTCTTCTTGTTCTTCAGCATTTTCTTCTGCTCACTTACCAAACGGCGTTCTACCTTTTTGACATCCTCTGCAGGAGGAAGATTTTCCGGGATAATACCTCGCTCTGTGAGCATCTTACGTACTGCGGCATTATTGTCAACATGTTCCCGTGTGATGGATGCTTCACCTTGAAGGTCTTTGGCTTGCACATTGACACTTGTCATCTCTGCAGCGAAGTCTTTTGCCTTGATGCTTATAGTGGGAAGGAAATCGGCAAGAGGACGGCCTTGTGGCATCCCCAACTTGCGTTTCATCATGTTTGTGCTCAAACGGAAGAGTGCCTGATCCCCTTTGGAACGGATAACAGCGAAAGTCTGGTCATTTACTCCACGTTCATACAAGATGCCTGAAAGTTTTCGTTCTGTCTCCTGCAATTTGGCTCGTGCTTTAACTCGCTCTACTTCCAAAAGACGTTGCTCTATCAGTTCTGCACGACGGGTTTGAACTGCAAAATAAGTCTGTGCAAAAGCAATCTGCGGCTTTCTTGGGTCGCCATTCTGTGCGACCAGATAGCAAGCATAGCGGGTGAGCATAATGTCATCCACTTCTCGCTGAGCACCTTTTCCTGCAGTTATCATCTTATTGACGTCAATAAAATGATCCAATATATTCTGTCCTACATTGGAACTTCTCAAACTTCCCAAACCCTTCAAACCATTCAAACCCCTTCAAACCATTCAAACCTTTTAACCTCTTAACGTAACCTTATGTTCCGCCGACTGTCAGCTTACGACAGGCGACTGTCGTAACTATGGCAGGCGACTGTCATAAGAGTGACAGAGTGGACGAAGACGATTGGATTTGTTGGCTTATTCAAGTCTTAATTCTCTCGTATATAAGCCTGCTTCGCTAACACTCTACACTCTACATTATTTGGCAATTTCTCGCTGATAATCAGTGGGTTGGAGAATGTAGAGTGCCTTCCAGCCCTACATCATCCCTACATTCACCCTACATCAAGTCGAAGAAGCACCGAAAAATCGAAAATGCAAGCCGAAAAAACGCCGAAAATGCGATAATGTAGGGCGAATGTAGGGTGAATGTAGAGTTAGAACACACTCTACATTCTGCAACTTATTGAAACAGTGGGACTTAACCTCAAATAATGTAGAGTGTAGAGTTGTAGCGACATCCATGCTAAAGAGATCGAGATTTCTATTATTGATACCATATTCATAAAGGTCATCCTTAGGAAAAACGATTATCAATTGCTTTGAACGAATACTTTCGCAATATCTTTTTTGATTGAATTAAGTTCTTGATAATCATTATCTATGGAGAACGAAGGAATGAGAACTTGATATTCAAATGATTCATCAAGTAAAGCCTTGCCAATTCGGCTTACAAGATTGAATACTGAATGTCCTTGCATATAAAGATAACAATTGGCTTGGCTGATACCAAGTTCTTCCAATCTCTGTATAGTCAGGCTAATGTCTTCTGTAGTTTCGGAGGCGACATTCTCCATTTTGAGATATATATTGTTCGCTATAGCCGACAATATACCTTCTCCATTATGGAGTAATGCCTCTTTTTGATTTCCTTGTACTTTATCTATACAGTTACAGAGTGTATCAAGTGTAAATCCTCTGTGAAACAGGCGTTTCTTAGTGAGCATCAACACAAAAGCATCATAGATAACTGCACTCAATCCAGACAAGAATGCCGTGAAATCAAACTCTACATTCTTCTGCCATTGCATCCACGTCAATTGCAGAGCCTGACTCCAGCAATGATGGTTTTCCCAAGAGTAGGCGTAAGTCTGCAGGATGTAATGTTCGGCATCAAAGCCCTCCTTACCAAGAATGCGGTCAAGGTCGCTGTCAACACAAAGTATGTAGTTTGCATTTGCTTGCGCTTGATGCTTCATGATGTATGACTTGCCAGTAATACGCTTGCTTCCATACTGAACGAAAGGGAAGAACTTCACTTTCTTGTCCCTTGTTTTCGGCTCCAACAACTTCTGCCAAAAGGCAATATCCACAGCATCTTCCACGCGAAAGCAGATGTCATACCCTGCAAGGATGGTCCCTGCGGAGATGTTTCTTACTATCGCTGCTTCGAAAGCATTCAACTGACTGTTTGTTACTGCCATAGCTTACTTTATCAGATTATCAACGAAAACAAGATGATCACGCCAACCATTTACGAAGATGCTTGGTGAGTGTGTTGTCATAATGATTTGACATGCTGGATTCAACTTTCGCAATGCATCCAACAGCTTCTCTTGCCAAGTGATATGGAGTGAGAGTTCTGGTTCGTCGAGCAACAGTATTGATGGCTTTTCATCCATCAGAAAGACTGTCAGCAATAGGTAGAGCAACTGTTTTTCGCCAGCAGACAGGTCGGATAATTGCAAGGTCTCGCCATTTTTGGTCACGAAAATGATAGTATTCTTTGTCTTGTCTATATCGATAGACTTCTTTGTTTCACCAAAGAAACTGTTGACAAGTTTGAAGAACATCTCAATACGCGCATTGATACGTTTCGTCTCGGAAGGATAATTGATAGGTATCATTCGGTAGTTGAAGAATGACATCTGATCGAGATTCTGGAGTACCACGGAAAGCAGACGGTTGAGCAAAGGACTATTGTTCTTCTTTTTGGCATCTGCAGGGACATCAAAGGAAGAAACCTGTATCACAGGAATATCAATCTCGTTGCCCGAAGCCTTGGTATAAAGCTTTGGCTTTGCCTTGGTGCAATAGTAGTTGTAGATGGCATCGAGCAGAGTCGTCTTACCTGCACCATTGATACCAACTAAAATATTTAGATCTTGACGGATATTTTTCCATTTCAGAGCCTTTGAGCCCCAAAGACCTTCTATATAAAATTCACTAATATACATAGTTGTAATTCTTTTTTATATAATAATTGAAACTTAATCCTTACGGACGAGGTCACTCAGTTTGACATTAAGAATCTCTGATATTCTGTTTAGGGTTTCTAATGAGGGTTGAGACGAATTGGTACACCACTTGCTGACTGTGGCAGGATCTTTCCCAATCTGCTCTGATAACCATTTTGCGGTTCTCTTTTGCTCCACCAGAACAACCTTCAATCGGTTCAAGTCTTTACTTTCCATGAGTTACATGATTTATTTTGTTGCAAAATTACACTTATTTCTTCAAATACATGCATAAAATCATTAAAAAGTGGAGAAATTATCAAAATTACTTTGCGTTTTAGTTCAATATACAGATAAAATTTACAAAAATCGTGGTATTATTTGTTTCGTCAAGCCACAAATTCCTTCTTGACTCGCTGCACTGTGCTTATAGCCGAACGATGTGCACCGAAGTCCCAGGACTTTGTCGATTACCGAACCCACAAAACGAGGAGAATGCTCCCTCACGTGAAATATTCCTCCAAAAGGAGTGATTTTCTCAGATTTTATGCTTACCTTTGCCATGTCATTGATGATTTTTGCTTGTCTTGAGTTGCAGCACTAAGGTAAGTGAAAAATCTGACATGGCAAAATCCTGGGCAATATTTTGTTGCTCAGGAACTTATTAAAAAGTTAAACTAAAGTGCTGCGGAATTTAGGTGTATTAAATGTATAAATCTTTAATTCATATATATAAAAAAGAAATTATCAATGAATCCAATTAAGATAAAAAGTGCTATCTATGATGCACTGGAAAACTTCAATTGTAGTGTGTATTATCATAAGGCATACTCCAATTCCTGTGCTTTTTTTACTGTAGAAATACATGAAGAATGGGACTGGGATTGGATTGAAGATGACATAGAACGAGTTTGCGAAGAATATGATCTTTGGATAGATGATGATTCGGACGGAGATTTTGACTTATGTATTAATAATGATTGACTATGGATTATGAAAAAATAAATATCTTTAGTCTGACAAAGTTTGAGTTAGGCTCGAAAACGCGAAACAGACGTTTTCGCTTTATAAGATACACTGGAAGCAACTACTCGGAGATTGTTTCATACATACATGAAATATCACCTAATACAGAGATATGGCCAGAAAGTGCACTATTTATAGGTAATCTATATAATTATAGCGGCAGAGACTTCCGAATGAACTATGTGGATGATTTGGGAGTACGTGCTGTCATTGTTAACAATCCGTACATTATTATTGATAATGAATGGGTTCCTTTGGCTATGAATAATAAAGATGCAGAAGAGTATATCGCAAAGGATCCTGCCAATTGTGTATTCCGACCTTCAAAGCCTTTCTCTACATACAAGAAAAGTGCCGATACAGGTAAAATATTGGAATACAATGCCGCAGAACATCCTAAAGGATTAGACTTTGAAAGTCTTCAGCCAAATGTTGAGTATTTTATTTGTGATCGCCACATTTCGTCCGCTTATACTCATACTTTCCGATATGATGCGGATTTCCATGAACTGCAAATAACCCCAGATATACCTCAGATAGTAGAGTGCATTGAAAGATTAAAATATCAAATCAATGTGCATAGTCAAACTACCACAAGACAAGCATTCTTTACACCTTTATGGGATAATTGGAAAAGACGTGAAACCATGTCAAAAAGATGCTTAAAATGCGAGCATCTAAAGAGTATTATCGAGATTATCCAGTCATCGTTAATGGAGGAAACAAAAAACGACGGCATCTCAGGTAAAAATCTACTGACCTACAAGGTTAATAACCATAATTTTATACTGGATATTAAAGACCTATTGACCTGCCAATTTGACTGCGACGCGCCAACTGAGAGACAACAGGATATATTCATGCGCTTCTTGAATAATAGCGATGGACCTTATTGCCCCAGCGATTTCCAGAAATTACAGATAGGTTTATATGAAGATTACATTTCATTTCTTGAATATATTATAAGCAACATTCGTAAACCGAAAGAAGGTATTATACAAGAAGATGAAAATGGTAACATTTATTGCTGCGACATTCAACTGTCTATGGATTTTGCACAATACAAAGGTTGTAGATGTAGGATTACCCAGTATGTAGAGAATAACATAAAGAAAAATAACTATACGTATTTTAGCAAGGCTATTGATGCTGTATATGGCAAATGGCAAGGTAAAGTAGAAGTAGGAATGAAAGGAACTATGATAGTTAATGGCTATTTGACTCCAAAGCGTCTAGGTGTAGATGTTGGCGATGCTGTTACAATTTTGTGTGTGCAACCATACAACCATAAAAGACGAGGATTGTATTTTGGTGTTGTACTAGGTTTAGACAAGACAGGAGGTCGTAATGAAGATAATTCCTTCGAAAACTCTTCGATTCGCGAGTTCATAAAAGACCCAAATGGCGCAGAGTTTTATAAGCATCTCCGGAAACTTGTAGAGGGAGAATCTAAACCCAAGGCTCGACTGATGATAGTGAGAGCAGCAGGTGCAGCTAAGAAAATAATGGATCCTGGTCAATGTTATACAGAATATAATCAAGAGTTTCCAGGATTGTTTGGCACGAAACAGAATTGGTCTTCTTTCATGAAAAAATGGAACAATGACAATGCAGAGGTTTTAAAACTCGCAAAGCATTTATTTAACTATTAATCGATACACCCAATTAGTATAACTTGATTGACTTGCAGTTGACACATTCAATTGTCAATTGCAAGTCAATTGTTTTTCTTGTGGTGCTCATTTATATTTTGTACCTTTGCATCGGATTTAGAAATAACCATTCTTTTTCCAACTCATTATTAATTAACCTGTGTTTGACATGAAAGCATGGGTGAGAAAAAAATAAAAAAATATGGAAAACAAAGAAAAAAGAAAAACAGCCAAGAAAATCTTTATCGGCATTGGGGCTGTCGCCGGTGTATCAATTTTAGCGATAGGTGGTTATGTACTCTTTCACAAACCTCCTGTAGTGAGAAATCCCTGTCAACGTTCGTTATTCCGGGCTGATGGCATCCCAAAGGTGGCATACGACAAAGCATGGAAAGCAAATTTGCAGTCCTTTTTACAATTTGTGAATTATGGTGAAATATGCAATTCCTACCAAGTTGGCGAGTCGTTTTATACAGGTCATAGCAAGTATGCAAAATACAGAAGTATTAACCCCTTTAAATAATTATTAATTATGGTAGTAGAATGTCCTAATTGCGGTTGCGAAGATGCATACCACGATGGTGTGTCTTATGTTTGTCCTGACTGTGGCAACAGATGGCAGGAAGACGACGAAGAAGATGAATATTAGCAGCACGAAAAGAGATGAGTAGCAAAAAGTATAATAAAGGTGACCAACTGATAGTTACGAAAGGCGATATGGCAGGAATTGTGGGCAATTGTGTAGGATATGGGGATATTGGTAAGGTCAAGATTGGCTTTAGACTTGTAGTCGGGGATGAATGTCTCGCTGTATTGACGATACCGGATGACAAGGTATCCATCATTCCATAAGTCGTTTAATATATAATCATTCGACAACACTATGAGAAGAAAATATCTGATATTGTTGGCTTTAGCCTTCTTTATTGCCATGACAACTTGTCTTTATTGTGCCACATTTGCTGATTTATCTTTCTGTATGAAGATATGTTTCGGCATAGCATCTGTAATCTTTTATGTGTTGATAAACCTCATCCCCTATATCGTGATGAGACATAAGGGAGCGGACTTGTCATTGTCCGCCTACCTGAAGAGATATATAAACGAGACAATATCGAAGGACTGACATATTGGCAAATGCTCAATTATTGAAATTTAGGAAGTTATCAATATTTTGGGAGTTAAGGAGTTAGGCGAATTCCGCTCTTTTATAGTATTGAAACTACTTTTTAAGTAGGAGGGCGGGTGACTCACACGCCCCTTGCCTCAAAAGACTCTCTGCTACAATCCTACAGCGAGGTTACTCTTTAGGCGAGGTGTGGGTGAGCCACCCACACTCCTATTCTCAATATATTGAGAACTTCCTAAACTCTTACCTTTGCAGGAGATTATAGATATTGCCCCTAAAATCCGCAACTAATATTGATGCTGACTAATTTTGCAGTTCGCTTCTCCATCTGACGATAGTCTTGCCACTACAGACGTGATTGTGCATGGGTCATGCCCAGCTTCCCCTTACCCCGTCAAGCATTACAGGGGCTTTATGCTGCCGTTTACCCACGAATTCGGTTTCTTAGCCGTCAGTGAATGCAAAAGGGTTCTGATATGATTTGTTGTCCGTGTAGATATTCAGCTGATAGTGCCTTGCCGTCCTTATCCACTTGGCTGGTACGCTGATGAAATTGAATACGAAGGCTTTGATGCGGCTGGTCTTCTTTAGTCCGAAGGCTTTTGCGTCCATCCTGTCCTTGAGGAACTTGTAGAAGTTGCGTATGAGTGCTGTCAGCAGCAGGAACACAGTGTTCTCTGCTATGAAGGACTTTGGCAGCCTTGCCCATCCGAAGCCATTGTTCCTCCACACAGTCGCCGCCACAGATGTAGACAGTTGACAAAGAACCCACAATCTCGCGCTTTGATAGCCGAACGATATGCACCGAAGTCCCAGGACTTTGTCGATTACCGGACCCACAAAACGGGAAAAATGCTCCCTCACGTGAAATATTCCCCCAAAAGGAGTGATTTTCTCAGATTTTATGCTTACCTTTGCCATGTCATTGATGATTTTTGCTTGTCTTGATTTGCAGCACTAAGGTAAGTGAAAAATCTGACATGGCAAAATCCTGAGCAACTTTTTGTTGCTAAGGTACTTATAAAAAAGTTAAACTAAAGTGCTGCGGAATTTAGGATTACTCTCTCCTCATTAAAAAAGACGATGATTAGCATAATTGTACCAGTATATAAGACAGAGAAATTCCTTAGACAATGTTTAGACTCCATTCTTCAGCAGACATTCAACGACTGGGAGATGTGGATAGTAGACGACGGCAGTCCTGACAATTCTCCTGCCATCTGCGACGAATACGCTGCAAAGGACAAGAGAATAAAGGTGATACACCAAAACAACCAGGGAACTGCCATGGCAAAAAACAACGCCATCAGAAAATGCAATGGCGATATGGTATACTTTGTAGACAGCGACGACTGGCTTGAACCCGACGCACTTGCCTCTTTAGCAGACACCATGCAAAAGACTAACGCAGACATGGTTGTATATGAGCATATAGTGGAAGAAGAAAAGAAATCAGTGATAAAAGGTAACAACGACGGAAGCGTCACCATTCTCAACCGGGAAGAGACGTTATGGAAAATCTTCACTAATGAAATGCCGAGCTACCTTTGGCTTACGCTCTTCAAGCGCGAAATAATCTCTCTCTTTCCAGACATGAGGTCGTTTGAGGATCATGGCACGTTCTTCTCATGGGCATCAAACGCCCGCACCACAGCATACCTCTCGCGTGCGCTCTACCACTACAGGATGAATCCCGACAGCCTGCTTCACAAGCCAGTCAAGAACCACAACCTGCTGATGTACAAAGCCATAAACATTCGCATGTCGGTCATAAAGGAGAAGCACCTCTTTCCCGACCGTCAGGAAGAGTGCAAGGCAATATATGTGAACAGCGTCATCAAGGTGGCAAAAGACATTGCCCGCTCACCTATATCCTACGCCGAGAAGTTGAAGTCGGTGGAAGAAGTGTCGGAAGAGTTGCGTAATATGCCTATAGACTATAGCCGTCTCAACGCCAAACAGCGTCTGAGGGCATATCTGCTGAAGCACCATCTTCCGTTCTTCATCCGCTTTAATAGCGCCACCTCTATTTTCGTGAAAAAGCACTAAGCCATTTCTTTATCTTCTCCATAGGAGTGAGATGCCAACTGTGGGCACACATGTGTATGGCATAGCTGTTTGGAGTCACCTCGTGCTTGTTTCCGGCAAATATTTCCGAAGGAAAGATCCTCACGTTTCCAGGTAGGCACTGGTCAATATCCTTATACACAAATCCCATTTTCTCAGCCACTCTGGCATAGATGTAAGGAGACAGCACGTTGGTCTTCAGGTTTCCCTCTTTGTCTACAAAGTGTTTGTCCTTATACCATTCCAGCACCTCGCCTACAAACGCACAACCTTTCTCGGCTCCCATCACTGCGGCCTGTATCTGTATACCTTCAATAAACTTGTCGGCAATACGGTTTCCGTTGCTATCGATATACTGCATAGTTCCGCATTTCTCAATCTGTATCGGGTGATACTCCATAGACGAGAAAAATGAGTTACATAAGAACTCGTCGAAAGGTTTCAGCAACATCACGTCGGAGTCGAGGTATATGCCACCTTCGTTGTAAAGGGCATACATGCGAATGTAGTCGGCAGCGAACGCCCATTTTTTTGCCTCGCAGGCTTCTTTCACGTATGGCACGGAGTCAATGTCGAAGTTTTGCGTACTCCATCTCTTCACCTCGTAGTCAGGGTGAATTTTTTTCCACGTGTCCATACACTTCCTTATTTTCCGCGGGAAAGGATCGTTAGACAGCCAGCAGTAATGTATTGTCTTTGGAATCATATTTATTTTTAGGAGTTAAGGAGTTAAGGAGTTAAGGAGTAATTTCTCAACCCCTTAACTCCTTTTCTCGTATTACTCTTTTTTATCTTATTACTCCTCAGGAAGCATCAGTATCTCAGCCCTATTTCCCTGCTTCAGCACATCAGCCACAAAAGCGGAGATGGTCTCAGGAGTCTGAGCCTCGATAACAGCCTTTGCATTTGTATGGAAGTCGAGGTTATAGTTTACGTAGTTGAATATTGCATTCAGCCAGTAATTGTTTGTCTTCAACTGGTCATCAAGGCTCTTGAGCATGTACTCTTTCACCTTTTCGAGCTTGTCGGCATCACAAGTCTTAGCCAGAGTTTCCATCTCGTCGCGCATGATGTTTAATGCGAGTTCTGCCTTTTCCGGTTTAACAGGACAATATGCGGTAATCTGGGTCTGTGTGCCAAAGTCGTTTCGAGAGAAGCTTGCCTGTGCACCGCAAGAGTAAGCGGCACCAGCATCCTCACGTATCTTCTTCAGATAGATCATGCTGAGCACCTGTGCAGCCATGCTTGCCCTCACGCTGTTTTCAAAAGAATATGCCTGTTTTTCGGCTCTCCATGTCATCACAGAGTTGGCCTTTGGTGTTTCCATCTTTCTCTTGAAGTTGTTGATGGCAATTCCCTTGAATGGCGTTGACACGTTGCGTGTCTTCACCTTTGTCTTTGCAACTGGCAGCGAAGCCACATACTGCTCTATGAGCGGACGAATGGTAGCCTCATCGTAGTTACCAATGATAAAGAAGGTGAAAGCGGCGGCATTTGATGTTGCTCTTGCAGCCATTTCCAATATGCGGTCATAGCTTACCTGCTTTAGATCATTCTCGGTGATTGTGGCAAAGCGCGGGTTGTGGCAGTTCATAGTCACTGACACTGAGTCGCTGAACGCTGCATCAGGAGACAACGACATATTCTTCAGATACAATTCATACTGTTTCATCAGATTGTCGTAAGCCTCTTGGTCCTTGTTGAGCTTTGTGAATGTCAGATAGAGGAGCTGGAACATGGTTTCCACGTCTTTTGGTGTTGACGAGCCACCGATGTTTACTCTTGTGTTTGACATTGAAAGCGACACTCCCGCAATCTTTCCTGCCAGTGCCTTTTGCAGTTCTGTAGAAGTGAAATTGCCGAGTCCGCTGGCTTCAACCACATCGTTGAAGAGTTTTATGTTTGCAAAATCCTTGCTGTCGTACTCAGATGTACCTCCTACTGCGTTGGCCTTGAGTATTACCTCGTCTTTCTTGTAGTCGGTCTTCTTCAGTATCACGCGTGCACCGTTGGAGAGCTGCAGTTCCTTATAGCCGAAGGTAGTGTTTTCTTTCTCTTTTGTTATCTTTCCCTTCTTTGGCAATGTGGAAATTATGGGTTCATTCTTCACGTTGTCCACAAAAGCCTCCAGTTTCTCGGCACGCACGTCGGCAATTGCCTTTAGAATGCTCTCTCGTGTTGGATACACATTGCCCTCCTTCTCGTTCTGGAAACAAAGCACCACGAGGTTCGAGTCGGTCTTTACCACCATCTCCTTCATAGTTTCGTTTATTGCTTCAAGCGGCAACATAGGGATGACCTGCTTCATAGTCTGGTAGCGGAAGTCGATGGAAGGGATAGGCTCGTTGCGTAGGAAGTGGGCCTTATAGGCATTGCAGAACTGCGAGTTGTAACGCTTGTCCTTGTTGCTGTATGACTTTTCCAGAGAGCTCAGTGTGCTTGCCTTTGCACGTTCGTATTCCGTGGCGGTAAATCCGAATTCAGCCGCACGCAATGCTTCACGATAAACTGCAGCAAGTGAGGCCTCTATCTGTCCGTCTTTTGGTGTTGCTTCCAAGCTGAATGCTCCCTTTGTGTTGGCAAACAAGAAGTTGCCATCGCCAACCTCCGCTCCCACGAATGGGCTTTCAGGTTTCTGTGCATACTCTGCAAGACGTGAGTTAAGCATGTATGCCGCAATGCTCTTGGCATAGTTAAGCATCATGTAGTCAATGGTTCCCTTAGCCTCATTTGGTACTGCATCATGCTTGAACATCATCATAAGTGCAGTCATCTGCTGCTCCTTGTCTTTGTCAAGAATGATGATTGGCTCGTTGTTGTCGGGCACTTTTTCAGTCACTACTGGTTTTGCGTTCTCTGGCATGACAATTCCGCCAAAAAGTTCCTTTATCTTTTTCTCTACATAGTCAACGTCAACATTTCCGACAACAATTATGCCTTGGTTGTCTGGACGATACCAAGTCTCATAATAGTCGCGTAGGACTTGCGGCTTGAAGTTGTCCACCACTTCCATGGTGCCGATAGGCATGCGGTATCCGTACTTGCTGTTGGGATAGATGGCTGGCAGGTTGCGTTCAAGCATTCGCTGCATTCCTGAGTTTCGTGAGCGCCATTCCTCGTGAATCACGCCACGCTCCTTGTCTATTTCCTCTGTCTCAAGCAACAGACCGTCAGCCCAGTCGCTGAGTATGAGCAGGCATGAGTCTATGTTGTTGATATTATTTGTAGGCACATTGCTGATGTTGTATACAGTCTCGTCGATGGCGGTGTAAGCGTTAAGATCGGCACCAAACTTCACGCCGATAGACTCGCAGTAGCGTATTATTCCATCGCCGGGAAAATGTTTTGTACCATTGAAGCACATGTGTTCAAGGAAGTGAGCGAGACCTCGCTGTGAGTCCTCTTCCTGAATGGAGCCCACTCGCTGTGCAATGTAGAACTCAGCCCTGTTTTCGGGCCAGTTGTTGTGACGGATGTAGTATGTAAGTCCATTTGGTAGTTTACCTATTCGGACATCCGTGTCTACTGGTATCGGTGGCATCTGCGCAAAGGAAGTGATGGCAGAAGCAATCATCAATACAACAAAAAAAAGTTTCTTCATTTGTTTTATTATTTTATATTATTATATTCATTATACGAAACGCCGGTATAAAAAGTTACTTCTATTGAGTTTTTTTCAACTTCTTTATGTTTTTTGAACTTTGGGTGGGTTATAGTATTTTTATCAGCGTCAGTCCGTCGCGCAATGGAAGTATGACCTTTTCCACTCTCGGGTCACGTGAAATATGGTCGTTGAAGTTTCTAATGCCTATTGTCTGCTGGTCGTGATCGTATGCCGGGTCTACCACATGTCCGTCCCAAAGGGTGTTGTCAGCAACAATGAATCCTCCGGGCCTCATCACCTTCAATGCCATTTCATAGGTCTCGATATATGTGCGCTTGTCTCCGTCAATAAAAGCCATGTCGAATGTTATACCGAGCCGTGGCGCCTCAGTAATGGCGTTGCCTATTATGAACTCAATTTTGTCTGCCACATGCGATCCTTCAATCCATGGCCTGGTAAAATCCTCCTGTTCGTCGTTTATCTCGAATGTATATACCTTTCCACCTTCTGCAAGTCCCTCAGCCAGACATATGGAGCTATATCCGCTAAACGTTCCCACTTCAAGAATATTCTCCGGTTTCACCATTTCCACGAGCATTTTCAATAAACGTCCCTGCAGGTGTCCGCTTGCCATTCGTCCATGAAGCAAGTGTATGTTTGTCGCCCTGTAAAGCCGATACAGGTAGTCGCCTTCTGCATCTATATGCGAAAGCACATATTTCTCCAATTCTTCATTCTTCATTCTTCATTCTTCACTCTTCATTCTTCATTCTTCACTCTTCATTCTTCACTCTTCATTCTTCATTCTTCACTCTTCATTCTTCACTCTTCATTCTTCACTCTTCATTCTTCATTTTTATAGCCTCCACCGCCAGTCGATAGGAGTCCATGCCGAATCCGCAAATCACTCCGAGGCATGCACAGGAGATAAAAGAATGATGACGAAATTCTTCACGCTTATGAACATTGGAAATATGGACCTCAATTACAGGGGCCTTAAGCGAGCGTATGCAGTCTTGGAGCGCTATGCTTGTATGAGTATATGCACCGGCATTCAGAACTATGCCGTCACAACTGAATCCCACTTCCTGCAGCTTGTTTATCAGTTCGCCTTCAACATTGCTCTGATAGTAGTCAATCTCCATATCCGGATAGCGCGCACGAAGTGTTTCCAAATACGTCTCCATAGTGTTTGAACCATATATTCCTGGCTCGCGGGTACCCAAAAGATTAAGATTTGGCCCATTTATTATCTGTATTTTCATATATTCAAAAAAAAATGATTATATTTGCACCGCAAAAGTACAAAAAACTCTATAAATGAGCAAGAAAACAACAGAAAATATCATCAAACGGTATAAAAGATACCTAAAATTGGAAAGAAATTTCTCTTCAAACACCATTGATGCATATATGTACGATGTAGAAAAGCTTCTGATCTATTGCGATGATAAGGGTCTTGACATCATCACGATGACTCTCGACGACCTTCAACAGTTTGCTGCCCAGCTCCACGACATAGGCATTGGTGCAATATCACAATGCAGGGTTCTCAGCGGAGTAAGGTCGCTGTTTAGGTTCTTGCAGCTCGACGCCTATCGCGACGATGACCCCACAGAACTGCTTGAGTCGCCAAAGACTGGCGAACACCTGCCTGAGGTGCTGTCTACGGAAGAGGTTGACCGACTGGAAGACTCCATAGACCTCACGAAATGGGAAGGACAACGCAATAGGGCCATTATTGAAGTGCTCTTCTCCTGCGGACTGCGAGTGAGCGAACTGGTATCTCTTACGCTCTCTAACCTTTACCTTGATGAGCAATATGTAAGAGTGACGGGGAAAGGCTCAAAGGAACGGCTCGTCCCTATTTCTGACAAAGCCATCAAGGAACTGGAATACTGGTTTGTCGACCGCAGCCACATGAAAATAAAACCAGGTAGCGAAGACTTTGTGTTCCTGAACCGAAGAGGCGGCCAACTCACTCGCACCATGATTCTCATAATGATAAAACGTCAGGCTCTTGAAGCAGGCATCCTGCGGACCATCAGTCCTCACACCCTTCGCCACAGCTTTGCCACCGCACTGCTGAAAGGCGGTGCCGACCTTCGTGTCATACAGGCATTGTTAGGTCACGAGAACATCTCCACTACCGAGATTTACACTCATCTCGACGATACGACAATACGTAAGGAAGTGATGGCGCATCATCCTCGCAACATGAGAAACTTTAACAAATAACAATATGACAATAAAAGACATTGCAGACCAGCTGCAACAAGACCTGTCGCGGCAAATAGAAAAAAGCGGACTTATGTTCCGGCTTTTCTGGAGAGTGAAATCCATTGAGTCAATACGCCACAAGATGGCATTAAAAGGCGAACAGTATCTTAGCGGCCAAGGCCTGATACAAGACATCATCGGACTGCGCATCGTTGTTTATTTCCCCGACGATGTTGATGTGCTTTCCACATTCTTCGGTTGCGGCGACGTGGTGAAACAAAGCATCGACGAATTCGACACTTCGACCTTCCGCCCGCAACGCCTAAACATCACCCGAAGCCTGCCAGAGGAATACATCGACGACTTCCGCAAGGCTCTTCCCGAAGAGTTTGCTAAATACATCGACAGTACATACGAGATACAGATACGCACCGTTTTCTCTGAAGGATGGCACGAAGTGGAACATGATATGCGCTACAAATGCAAGAAAGACTGGGAAGGATATGACTCTCAGTCAAGAATACTCAACGGACTCATTGCTCAGCTTGAGACCGCCGAGTGGTCAATGCGATCCCTGTTCCGCGAGATGGCTGTTGAAAACTGTCACAGGGGTAACTATCGGGCGATGATGCGCAACAAGATGCGCATAAGGTTTAAGAGCGAGGGCTTTTCTTCGCCTGTAGAGGAATATCTGAAAGCCAACCCTTCCTTATGCGAAAGATTCCTCATGACCGACCGTATGGTCATTATCCTTTCCATGATTATCCACAAGGCGGTATTACCGCTGAGCTACGACAACATCCTCTTCCTTGCCAACAGGATAGACATGGAGGACGAAGGTCTTAAAAAGCTTGAAAGTGCCGAGACCCAAAAGCTCATCGACACTTTCATAGAAAGTTAAGGAGTCAAGACCTTTCTCCCCTAAAGTCTCACTTCATTGAGTATCATTTCCGTGGCTCCGGCCTGGCTTTTCACATAGTGGCCAGCCTTGTCGCCACAGTACTTCAGATAATGCTTGTCTTCGGCAAAGTTGTCCACCAACTTGCCGAAGGCATTGGCATCAGAAATTTCAAAACCGCCTCCACAAGCCATCAAAGCCTGGGCTTCCTGAAAATGCTTATTGTTCGGACCGAATATCACGGGTATGTCCCAAACTGCCGCTTCCAGCACATTGTGTATTCCCACGCCGAAGCCGCCACCTACATAAGCCACATTGCCATAATGATATATGCTCGAAAGTAGTCCGAAACAGTCGATGATGAGACAACGGGCTCCGGAAACCTTCTGCTCGTCGGTCTTGGTGTATCTCACCACGCCATCGCCATATTTCTGTTCTATCTGCTGTAGGTGTTCCTCGCTTATCACGTGAGGGGCGATTATTATCCGCCAGTCTTCCTTATTATTATAATAAGGTATAAAGATATCCTCGTCGGGCGACCAACTGCTTCCTGCCACAAACACGTGGGTAGCACCCTTCACAAACGACTCCACAATGGGCAGATGCTTCGACTGCTCCTTTATCTGCAGCACACGGTCAAAACGCGTGTCACCAGTTATGCTCACCTCTGTGATGCCGATTTTCTCCAGCAGCTGTCGGCTCTGCTCGTTCTGCACGAAGAAGTGTGTGAAGCAACGCAGCACTCCTGCATAATGCCGCCCATACCAACGGAAGAATATCTGGTCAGGCCGGAAGATGCTTGAAACACTATATGTTGGCACATTGCGGTGCTTGAGAATATGAAGGTAGTTGTACCAAAACTCATATTTGATGAAAAATGCCACCTTAGGGCGTATAAGACGAAGGAAACGCAGTGCATTTATCGGAGTGTCGAGCGGCAGATAGCAGATGATGTCTGCACCTTCATAGTTTTTCCTAACTTCATATCCTGAAGGCGAGAAAAACGTAAGAAGAATCTTGTACTCTGGATGTGTAGCCCTAATGCGTTCGATTATGGGACGTCCTTGCTCAAATTCTCCAAGCGACGCGGCATGCACCCAAATATACTCCGCTGCAGGGTCTACCTTTGCCTTCAGCACGTCAAACGCCTTTCGTTCGCCGCGCCACATCTTCTTCACCTTGGAACTGAAGATGCTGGCAATGGCCACACCCAACAGATAGAAGTATATCGCCAAATTATACAGCATATTCTCAACCTAATGATTCTATTGCACGTTTCATTCTGGCAAGTGTTTCCTCCTTGCCAAGGAAAGCGGAAATATCAAACATTCCCGGTCCCTTGCCTTCGCCTACAAGCGTCAGTCTCCAGGCATTCATGATGTTGCCAAGCTTATACCCCTTCTGTTCTATCCACTCATGGACAGCTTTCTCCTGTGCTTCCACCGAGAAGTCGTCGAGTTCTTCAATCAGCGTGGCAAGTTCGCCCATAGCCTGGGCCGAGTCTTCTTTCCACCTTTTCTTGCGAGTCTTCTCGTCATACTCCGTAGGAGCCACGAAGAAGAACGAGCATAGAGGCCATAGCTCCTTCACGAAGTTCACACGGTCTTTCATCATCTCCACCACCTTTGTCACACGTTCAATAGATGTCTCCACCCCGTTCGCCCTTACTATGGGAGCGAAGAGCTCGGCAATTTCCGATGGTGTTTTCTGAAGAATATATTCATGGTTGAACCAAATACCTTTTTGATAGTCAAAACGGGCACCTGCCTTGCTGCATTTCGTTATGTCAAACAATGGCACGAGTTCGTCGAGGGAATACATCTCTCGTTCGGTACCTGGATTCCATCCGAGGAACGCGAGAAAGTTGATGACCGCCTCTGGGAAGTAGCCACTCTCACGGTATCCCGCCGACACCTCTCCCGTCTTCGGGTCATGCCATTCCAAGGGGAACACAGGAAATCCCAGTCTGTCGCCGTCGCGCTTACTGAGTTTTCCCTTTCCTTCTGGCTTGAGCAGCAGCGGAAGGTGGGCGAAACGCGGCATAGTGTCTTCCCAGCCAAACGCCTTGTAGAGAAGCACATGAAGCGGTGCGCTTGGCAACCACTCCTCGCCTCTAATTACATGGGTGACCTCCATCAGGTGGTCGTCAACGATGTTGGCCAAATGATATGTAGGCAGTTGGTCGGCACTCTTGTACAGCACCTTGTCGTCAAGAATGTCGCTCATGATCTTTACGTCGCCTCTTATGAGGTCGTCTACATGTACAGCCTCTCCAGGCTCGATTTTAAACCTCACCACATATTGCTGTCCCTCTGCGATAAGCCTATCCACCTCTTCCTTTGGCATCGACAAAGAGTTGCGCATCAACAGTCGCGTAGAAGCGTCGTACTGGAAATTCTGAATCTCGCCGCGCTTAGCCTCAAGCTCCTCTGGAGTGTCGAAAGCTATATAAGCCTTGCCAGACTCAAGAAGTTGACCGACATACTTCTTATATATTTCGCGTCGCTCGCTTTGCCTGTATGGCCCATGCTCGCCGCCAAATGAAACACCCTCGTCAAAGTTGATGCCGAGCCAACGGAACGACTCAATGATATACTCTTCCGCTCCAGGCACGAAACGATTGGAGTCTGTGTCTTCTATTCTGAAAATCATGTCGCCGCCATGCTGACGTGCGAAAAGATAGTTGTAAAGCGCGGTACGTACACCGCCAATGTGCAATGCCCCCGTAGGGCTTGGTGCAAAGCGCACCCTTACTCTTCTTTCTGCCATTTTTGTTGCTTATTTCGATGTAATCAGAAAATAATTTTTGCAAAAGTAATAAATAAAATCCACTTTTAAACATTTTTTTCCATTTATCTTTGTGTTTCTGCTATTTTTTTAGTATTTTCGCCCTCGAAAAGTAATAAACCACATCAACATGAGCAGTTTTAACTTCAAGGAAGACGTCACTTGGCATGATATCCTTACAAGAAGCGCCATCGTCTTGGCAACGGTGGCTATCATTGTTTGGCTAATGCCTCAGGACGGCCAAAACTATTTTTATGTAGAGCAGGGGAAGCCATGGAAATATGCTGACTTCACCGCTCCTTTCGACTTTCCTATCTACAAATCCGAGTTGGCAGTAAAAAAAGAGAAAGACAGTCTTCTCAAAGAATACGAACCGTATTTCAATTACAACAAGGACATAGAGGGCAACATGGTAAGGAAGTTTGTCACCGACCACTCAGAGGGCATACCCGGACTTTCAGACGATTATATCAGCATCATTGCCAACCGTCTCCACCGCATATATCAGATTGGTATTGTCAGTTCGTCGGATTATAGCACCTTCGCTTCCGACACCACCCGCATGGTAAGGATTGTCAACGGCAAAAACGCCACGTCGATGGTTATGGCACAGTTCTTGTCTACCAAGAAAGCATACGAGCAGCTATTTCTCGACAACATTCTCGAACAGCACCGCAGCCAGTTGCAGAAATGCAACCTCAACAACTATATCGTGCCGAACATCATCTACGACAAGGACAGAAGCGAGGAAAGCATGCGCGACCTCGTAAGCAGTGTCCCGCTGGCAAGCGGCATAGCACAAAAAGGACAGAAAATCATCGACCGCGGCGAGATTGTAGACGAGAATGTTTACCGGACCATTGAATCATTCAAAAAAGAAAACGAACGACGCAATAGCGACGAGACACAACAGCGGCTCACACTCTTAGGCAAGGCCCTATATGTCTTCGTAATAATTCTTTTCTTCACCATATACCTCACCCTATTCCGAAAGGACTATTTCGAGAAAGCCCGCAACGTGGCCATGCTCTACTCCCTGATAGTCATCTTCTCACTGCTCACCGGACTCATGGTGCGCAATACTATAGCCCACGTGTATATCATTCCCTATGCTATGGTGCCCATTTTCACACGTGTGTTCATGGACTCTCGTACAGCCATCATCACCCACGTAGCCATGGTTCTCATATGTGCCCTTATGCTGCAACACCCCATGGAATTTATCGTGGTGGAAACATTGGCTGGCATGGCAGCCGTATATAGTCTCAGAGACCTGCAATTCAGGTCACAGCTGTTCAAGACCGCCATCATCGTCACCATAGTGGCTATGACCATGAACTTCGCCTTCGACCTCATCCGCATGTCCGCATTCTCAGAGTTTGACATGAGCTATTACAACTATCTCATCATCAATGGCATCCTCCTGTTGTTTGCCTATCCCCTACTCTATCTTCTTGAAAAAACCTTCGGCTTCATCTCCGACATTACGCTCATCGAGCTGTCAAATTCCAACAACCCATTACTTCGCCGCATGAGTGAGGTGGCTCCAGGCACATTCCAGCATTCCATACAGGTGGGCAATCTTGCCTCGGAAATAGCCAACAAGATAGGCGCAAAGGCACAACTGGTAAGAACCGGTGCGCTATATCACGACATAGGCAAGACCATCAACCCTATATATTTCACCGAAAACCAGTCAGGCATCAACCCTCATGAGGACTTGTCATATATTGAAAGCGCACAAATAATCATCAGCCATGTCACCGAAGGACTGAAAATGGCTGAACGGTCGGGACTACCATCCATAATAAAAGATTTCATCTGTACACACCATGGACAGGGCAAGGCAAAGTATTTTTATGTGAAATATAAAAACGAACATCCTGACGAAGAGGTCGACGAACTTCTCTTCACCTATCCCGGTCCAAACCCCTTTACACGCGAGCAGGCTATACTCATGATGGCAGATGCCACTGAAGCCGCCTCACGTTCGCTGCCCGACTACACTGAGAAGTCTATACGCGAACTTGTAAACAGACTTATTGACGGCATGGTGGCCGAAGGATTTTTCCGTGAGTGTCCTATCACCTTCCGCGATATCACTTACGCCAAGACAGTGTTGTGCGAAAAGCTCAAGACCATCTATCATGCCCGCGTCAGTTATCCCACGGCAAAAGCATAATTTATTTACTCAACTTTCGTAATAAAGGGAAGTTAAAGGAGTTAATCCCTATAAAACTTAGTCCAGGGCAAAGCGAAACGACGCCCTGGATAAAATATTGCTGACGATAGCCTGCACCTACACAAGACAAAACCTATTCTGAGAAAAGAAGTTTTTATGTAGTTTTTAGTATAAAAATACATATTTTATTGACAAAACAATATTATTATTGCAAAAAAACAGTTTTTTTATTGCTGATAAAAGAAAAAAGCGTATCTTTGCAACCAATAAAAAAAATAAAAACTAAATATCAACAAAATGGTAAAAAAACTTCTTCTTGGAGATGAAGCGATTGCCTTGGGAGCAATACATGCCGGACTTAGCGGCGTGTATGCTTATCCTGGCACTCCATCAACAGAAATCACTGAGTTTATCCAAAATGATCCCTTAGCAAAGGAGCGTGGTATTCACTCACGCTGGTGTACAAACGAAAAAACCGCAATGGAAGCGGCTCTTGGTATGTCATACGCCGGAAAGCGTGCTCTTGTGTGCATGAAACATGTGGGCATGAACGTATGCGCCGACGCATTCATCAATAGCGCCATAACTGGTGTGGAAGGCGGCCTCGTGGTGCTTGCAGCCGACGACCCTTCAATGCACTCAAGCCAGAACGAACAAGACTCTCGCTTCTATGGCAAGTTTGCCCTCATACCAGTGTTTGAACCTTCCAATCAGCAGGAGGCCTACGACATGATGGCAGCAGCTTTCGACTATTCCGAAGCTATAAAGGAACCTGTCTTGCTTCGCGTCGTTACACGCCTCGCCCACTCTCGTGCCGGTGTGAACATCAAGGAGCCTCGCAAGCAAAACGACATTCACATCTCTACTGACGCTTGGGTGCTACTGCCTGCTATTGCAAGAAGGAAATATGAGGTTCTCATAGAAAAGCAGAACGCCATGATTGAAGCCAGCAAGGTGTCTGACTTCAACCGCACAGAGATATCCGAATCCGACAACAAAGAAAAGAAAACCGGCATCGTGGCTTGCGGCATTGGCTACAACTACGTGAAAGAGGCTCTCGCGCAACTGCCAGAAGAGCAACAGGCCTTATATAATATAGAAAAGGTGTCGCAGTATCCTATACCAGAAGAGCGCATACAGCATCTTGCCGCTGAAAGTGCGAAACTGCTCGTCGTTGAAGACGGACAACCTGTTGTGGAAGAAATGGTAAAGGGTATGCTCGGAACGGGATACAAGGTGACAGGACGACTCACTGGCGACCTGCCACGCACCGGAGAGCTCACACCAGACTGTGTGGCAGCTGCCATTGGAGTGGAAGTTCCCGAAATACTGCCCACAGCACAAAACCTTGCGCCTCGTCCTCCACAGCTCTGCATGGGATGCGGACACCGCGATGTGTATGCCGCACTCAACAAGGTAGCAGAGGAATATCCCGACCATCGCATCTTCGGCGACATCGGCTGCTACACCCTCGGCGCACTGCCTCCTTTCAAGGCATTGTCAAGCTGTGTTGACATGGGAGCGTCCATCACTATGGCAAAGGGTGCTGCCGACGCAGGACTATTCCCAGCCATTGCAGTCATCGGCGACTCCACATTCACACACTCGGGCATGACTGGACTGCTCGACGCTGTAAACGACAAGTCGAACATCACCGTCATCATATCCGACAACCTCACCACTGGTATGACCGGCGGCCAGGACTCTGCGGGAACAAACAAGTTTGAAGCCATCTGCATCGGACTGGGCGTTGAGCCCGAACACGTAAGAGTGGTAGTGCCTCTTCCAAAAAATATGGAGGAAATCACACGCACCATACGTGAAGAAATAGAATACAACGGAGTGTCGGTCATCATCCCTCGCCGCGAATGTATACAGACTGCGGCAAGACACGCAAAGGAAAGAAAGGCGAAAGGATAACTCCTTAACTCCCTGAAAGTTGAGATAATACGAAAAAAAACGAGTTATGAAAAAAGACATTATACTTTGCGGTGTGGGAGGACAAGGCATTCTCTCCGTCGCTACAATCATAGGCGAAGCCGCCACAAAGGCAAACATTAATCTCAAGCAGGCTGAGGTACACGGCATGAGCCAGCGAGGCGGTGACGTTCAGTCAAACCTCCGCCTCTCCACCGACACCATCTACAGCGACTTGATACAAAAGGGCGGCGCCGACCTTATTATTTCCATGGAACCTATGGAAGCACTGCGCTACCTGCCTTATCTCGCCAAGGACGGTGTGATAGTGACAAGCAACAAGCCGTTTGTCAACATTCCGAACTATCCCGACGAACAGGCTCTTTTCGACGAGCTGAACTCATTGCCAAACAAGGTTGTAATGCTCGACATCGAGGCAGCGGCCAAGGAAGCTGGTTCTGCACGCTCCGCCAACGTCGTACTGCTTGGCATGGCTGCAAAATATATCGGCATCATCTCTACGGAAGCATTACGCAATGCCGTCGCCACCATTTTCGCAAGAAAGGGAGAAGCCGTAGTGGAAGCCAATCTCAAAGCGTTTGATATGGGGAAAGAGTAAAGAGGATACACTTCTCTCTCCACACTCCTCTTAAAAAAAATACTATGTATAGAAGACCATTACCTGACTGGAAATCAGAATATCTCGACCCGGAACAAGAGACAATGTCAAGGGAAGAGATCGAGAAGTTACAGGTGGAACGACTGCGTTCCACAGTAAGACAATGCATGAACAACCCCGTCTACAAGCAAAGACTTGAAGAGGCGGGGGTGACTCCTGAAAGCATCAATAAAGTCGACGATGTCAGACGACTTCCGTTCACGACAAAACAAGACCTACGTGACACTTATCCCTTTGGACTCGCATCAGTACCCCTGACAGAATGCGTAAGACTGCATTCCTCATCAGGCACCACGGGAAATCCCACCGTCATACTTCACACACAGAAAGACCTCGACGAGTGGGCCAACCAAGTGGCACGCAACCTATGGATGGTCGGTCTGCGTCCCGACGACGTGTTTCAAAACTCTTCTGGCTACGGCATGTTCACTGGCGGTCTCGGATTTCAATATGGAGCCGAGCGACTCGGAATGCTCACCATACCTGCCGCTGCCGGCAACTCCCTCCGACAAATAAAGTTCATGACCGACTTCGGCACCACAGCCGTTCATGCCGTGCCTTCTTACGTCACACGACTTCATGAGGTAATGGCCGAACAAGGCATCGACCCTCGTAGGGACACCAAACTTCGCGTACTTGCCATAGGAGCAGAGCCACACTCAGAGGAACAACGGAAACGAATAGAACAGATGATGGGAGTGAAAGCATACAACTCTTTCGGCATGTCGGAAATGTGTGGACCGGGAGTGGGATTTGAATGTAAGGAACAAAACGGACTGCACTTCTGGGAAGACTACTACATAGTGGAAATAGTAGACCCGGAAACACTCGAACCAGTACCCGACGGAGAGATAGGCGAACTCGTGCTTACCACCCTTAACCGCGAGGCCATGCCGCTACTGCGCTACCGCACACGCGACCTCACGAGAGTGCTCGGACGCTCATGCCCTTGTGGACGAAACCACGTGAGACTCGACCGCATGCGCGGACGTAGCGACGACATGATGGTACTGCGCGGAGTGAACATCTTCCCAATACAAATCGAGAAGATTCTCATGCAATTTAAGGAACTCGCAAACAACTACCTCATAACTCTCACTACCGATGAAAACAACGACAACATGACCGTGGAGGTGGAACTCGAACAGCTCTTCACCGACGACTTCCAGCGACTTACCGCACTTCAGAAGTCGATAACAAGAGCATTGAAAGACGAAATTCTGCTCACTCCTATTGTTAAACTAGTGCCAAAGGGCACACTGCCGGTAAGCGACGGCAAAGCTGTGAGAGTAGTTGACAAACGAACGGTTTATAAATAATAAGGCCCTATGACAATAAAACAATTATCCATTTTCATGGAAAACCGCAGCGGAGCCCTGCTGCGCATTCTCGAGATGCTGCGCGACAACGGCATCAGCATCGTAGTGAGCACGCTCGGCGATACCGACGGATTCGGCATCTACCGTCTGATATGTAGCGACACAGAGAAGGCTTTTAGAATACTTCGCGACAAGAGTCTCTCTGTCACCATCTCTAATGTGTATGCCATAAGACTTGCCGACAATCGCCCGGGAGCCGCCGCTGAAGTGGTGGAGAAAATCACCAAGGCGGGTGTTGGCATAAAATACATGTACTCATTCATGTTTGCCGGCAACGGTATTGTTGTCTTCCGGGCAGACAACACCGACAAGGCCGAGGAAGTGGTAATGCTTGAGAAGTTAGACTATATCACCGAAGAGGAACTAAGAGGATAAGGCACTCTGAATGTGCTTTATCCCCATTTTATCAAATAACGCAAACATTTACTGGTTAATATTTTTATTATGAGAAAATCTTTCTCAATCTTGGCAGTTATACTGCTCACCGCCTCCACACTATGGGCGAAAACTACAAGGCCACCCGAGACAACCGAGGAAAACGACTTGAAATACTGGACAAAAGCCGTGGCTTCAAGGGTAAAAGTCACAGGATATGCCCAGGCAGGCTACACGGCCACGATACCGGAAGAAGGCAAGTCGACAAACACGTTCGACATGAAGCGTGCCGTTCTGATGGTTGCAGCCAACATCACTCCGGAGTTTTACGCTTTCTTCATGCACGAATTCAAAACCAAGGACATGCAGGAGTATTATCTTGAATACAGGCCGTCCAAAGAGTTCAGAATAAGATTCGGGCAATCGAAAATCGAATACTCCATGGAAAATCCCATCTCGCCCACCGTGCTTGAAAGCATCGGGCCAATGTCGCAAGGCGTGGGATGGCTATGCGGTGGCGACCCGCTGACAGGCAACCCGTCAGGACGCGACATGGGACTCATGATATATGGCGACCTCATAAAAGGAAAAATCCATTACGTGCTGGAGGCTGTCAACGGGGGGACAATAAACACCTCCGACCGCGACAACAAGAAAAACCTAATAGCAAAACTTGAAATTAAACCAGTGCCAAACTTTAAGCTTTCAGCTTCAGGACAACTTGGATATTGCACTGCTGTAACCAATTCTTTATATAACACCTCTGTCGTAGAAGGACAGACTTACAAGCAAAACCGCTATGCAGCAGGATTTGAATGGAAATCAAAGGCCACCGGCAACGACTACCACAAAAACCGTTGTGTCACACTGCGTTCTGAGATTCTCGGAGGAAAAGACGGCGACTGCAACAGCTTCGGCATATACGCCGCCACATCCATTCCTGTATACAAGGGACTCGACATCGTTGCAATGGCAGACTATATGAACTACAATACCGACAACGGTCTGAAGAAAACCAATCTCATGGCAGGCCTACAGTACTGGATATTCAAAAAATGCCGCTTACAGGCGCAATATACATACAGTCTTCGTAGCGACGCAATGAAAGCCATACAGGGCAACAACCAAAGCATCATCCAGACACAGATACAGGTGGCGTTTTGAAGAATTAAAGAATTAAAAATTAAAAATTAAAAAAATATATTATTGCCATGTTCATAAAGATATTACTTACAATAATATTCCTCTGCATAACAGTGGCAGTGGGAATAATTTCCCGAAAACAGGCAAAGTCTGTCGACGGTTTCGTGCTCGGCGGACGTTCCGTAGGTCCATGGCTCACGGCATTTGCTTACGGCACCTCGTATTTCTCCGCCGTTGTGTTTGTGGGTTATGCCGGACAGTTCGGTTGGAAATACGGCATGTCGGCATCTTGGATAGGAGTGGGCAACGCTGTCATAGGGTCGTTGCTGGCATGGCTCGTGCTTGGAAAACGCACAAAACTCATGACACAACACATACAAAGCCGCACCATGCCCGACTTCTTCGGCACACGCTATGGCGACGAGGGACTGCGATTGGCAGCGTCTATCATAGCCTTCATATTCCTCATTCCCTACACCGCTGGAGTATACATGGGCATATCAAAACTTTTTGAAATGGGATTCGGCATTCCATACGAATACTGCGCCATCATCATGGCACTGCTCACCGCCGTCTACGTAATCCTCGGTGGATACAAGGCCACCGCCATCAACGACTTCATACAGGGCATCATCATGCTCTTCGGTATCACCACCGTCATAGCCGTAGTGCTGAACAGCCAAGGCGGACTGACTGAAGCCATACACCGCATGGGCGAGGCAGTGCCCACAGCCCACGACCTTGAAGACAAGTCTGGCCTGTTTGCCAATTTTCATTCTGGCGACTTTGCCTCATGGTTTGGCCCTGCCCCTCTGAGCCTTCTCGGTGTAGTGGTGCTCACCTCACTTGGCACCTGGGGACTGCCACAGATGGTCGGCAAGTTCTACTCCATCACCGACGAGTCGGCCATCCGCCGCGGCACAATCATCTCCACCCTCTTCGCACTCGTCGTGGCAGGAGGATGTTATTTCCTCGGAGGCTTCGGCCGACTGTTTCCAGAACCGGCCTTCAACCCCGACAAACACAAATATGCCTATGACAGCATTGTGCCTTCCATGCTCGAGACTCTGCCCGACGTGCTGATCGCCCTCGTCGTGCTCCTCGTTCTGTCAGCCTCAATGTCTACCCTGGCTTCGCTCGTGCTCACCTCATCGTCCACCATGACCCTCGACCTCATCTACCGCGACAAGAAGTCTTTAGCGGGCGAAGTGGAGAATGGCGAGATTGACGACACTGTTTCCGAAAAAATAGAGCGTCGCAAAGTGCTTATCATGCGTGTTCTCATAGTGTTCTTCATAGCCCTTTCGCTTATGATCGCCCTCAATCCACCACAGTTTATAGCCCAACTCATGGGCATCTCTTGGGGAGCATTGGCAGGAGCATTCCTTGCTCCATTCCTCCTCGGACTATACTGGCGAGGCGTCACACGCATATCTGTCTGGGCTTGCTTCGTATGGGGTGTCGGACTCACTGTGTTGAACATGATGCTCGGCAACGCCATCCTCAATCCCATCGACTGCGGTGCAGTGGCCATGGTAGGCGGTTTTGCCGTAGTGTTCCTCGTAAGCCTTGTAACGCCAAAGATTGAGCCTGGCAAGGTAAACTCAATATTCAGTTGTTATGGAAAACATTAAGGATTTCCTCAATCAGGGCGACCGCTATGCCTCCACCAACGGCATACGACTCACTGAAGTACGCGAAGGTTTCGCCCGCGCGGAAATGAAGGTGGAGAATCGTCATCTTAACGCAGCAGGCGTATGTCAAGGTGGAGCATACTTCACCCTTGCCGACCTTGCCTTCGCCGCCGTGACCAACAGTCGCGGCATAGTGACTCTTGGCATTCAAAACAGTATCACCTTCCTTCAGTCAGCACATGAAGGCGACACACTAATAGCCGAAGCCACCGAAACCTTCAACCATCACCGCCTCCCTTTCTGCGAGATTCGTGTTACCAACCAAAACGGCGACCTGCTGTGTGTGGTCACCGGTTCAGCTTATCGGACGAAAAAAGAGTGGAGGTAGAGAGGTGAGATGAGTAAGAAATCATCAAAAACATAATAAATATGATACTAAACAGAGCAATGGAATGCATGGACCGCGAGTCTATGCGCAAATTACAGACAGAACGTCTTATCAAAACCGTCAAGACATGTTATGAAAAGGTGCCGTTCTACCGCAGGAAGATGGACAAGATGGGCATCAAACCGGAAGACATCAAGTCTATCGACGACATCCATCGTTTACCTTTCACTACCAAACACGACCTGCGCGATGAATATCCGTTCGGACTACAGGCAGTGCCACAAAGCGAAGTCGTGCGCATTCACGCCTCTTCAGGCACAACCGGAAAACCCGTGGTGGGCACTTACACCAAAAACGACCTCGCCATGTGGGCAGAGGGTGCAGCACGAGTAATGGCAGCAGGCAATGTGACCAAGGGCGACATCGTACAGGTGAGCTACGGTTACGGCCTCTTCACCGGCGGACTGGGAGCACACGACGCGGCAGGACTTCTCGGCGCCGTCCAGCTGCCCACCTCAGCAGGCAACTCTGAAAAACAAATAATGCTCATGAAAGACTTTGGCTCTACAGTACTGTGCTGCACACCGTCTTACGCACTCCACTTAGCTGAGGTGATAGAGAAAAGTGACAGTGTGAAAAAGGAAGACCTGAAACTCAAAGTGGGATTCTTCGGAGCTGAGCCTTGGACTGAAGGAATGCGCAAGGAACTCGAAGAGCGTCTTGGCATAAAGGCTATCGACATCTACGGACTAACCGAGATGTGCGGGCCTGGCGTAGGAGGCGAATGCGAATGCCAGAACGGCACTCACCTCTGGGAAGACATGTTCTATCCCGAGATTATCAATCCCGACACACTCGAACCCGTTGAGCCGGGAGAATTCGGCGAACTCGTCTTCACATCCCTTTGCAAAGAGGCAATGCCTATATTACGCTACCGCACACGTGACCTCACACGCCTCATCTACGACAAGTGTGAATGCGGACGAACGGCAGTACGCATGGGCCGAATACTCGGCCGTTCAGACGACATGATGATCATTCGAGGTGTCAACGTGTTCCCAAGTCAGATAGAAACCTGCCTCACAGAGTTCCCCGCCTTCACACCCCAGTATTTCATTACCGTCGACCGCAAGAACAACGAAGACACCTTCGACCTCGACGTCGAGCTGCGCAGCGAGTTCTTCTCGCCCAACCCGTCGAAGCAGATGCCATACATCAAGCCTCTCTACGACCGCATCGTCTCAATGGTAGGCATCAAGCCAAACATCCACATCAAGGAGCCTGGAGCCATAGAGCGCTCCATCGGAAAGGCAAAACACGTAAACGACAAGAGGAAATTCCACTAATATTATGAATACACCATTAGACTATGACATAGTGACCGAGGCCATCAACGAGATGGACCTCGGTGACTTCTCGGAAGCCACCATACGCGACATACAAAGTCTGTCGAGACTTCTGGAAGAAAGAACCGGACAACCGGTAATACATCTTGAGATGGGCGTGCCAGGCCTAAAACCGTCAGACATAGCACTGAAGGCCGAACAGGAAGCCCTGGCCAACGGCTGCGCCACCATATATCCTCCCAACGGAGGAATACCGCGAATAAAGAATGCGGCATCGGAATTCGTGAAAGCATTTATCGGTGTAGACATCGACCCTCTCTGCTGCATCCCTACCACAGGCTCCATGCAGGGGACGTTCGCCACATTCACCATTTGGCGTCATGCTTTCTCCGCAAACGAAAAAGGTGAGCCTACTGTTCTCTTCATCAATCCCGGTTTTCCCGTACAGACCACACAGTGCGACGTGATCGGCATACGCCACATCGGTCTCGACATACACGACTACCGTGGCGAGGCTCTCATCGCAAAACTGGAAGAGATAGTGAGCAAGGAAAACATCTGCGGCATCGTTTACTCCAACCCTAACAACCCCTCATGGGTGTGCTTCAACGAAGAGGAGCTCGAAGGCATCGGCCAACTAGCCAACAAGTATGACTTCATTGTGCTCGAAGACCTCGCATATTTCGCTATGGACTTCCGCCGCGACCTGTCACATCCCTACCAGCCGCCATATCAGGCCACAGTGGCACGATACACCGACAACTACATGCTTTCCGTATCAGGTTCGAAAGCGTTCTCCTATGCAGGACAACGCATCGGAGTATGCTGCATCAGCAACAAACTGTACCACCGCGTCTACCCCAACCTGCAGAACCGGTTTGGCGTGGGTGAATTTGGCAATTTCTTTGCCAACCGCCTCATGTACACCTTCTCCAGCGGCACAACCCACAGTGTCCAGCATGCCATGGCAGCCCTGATGGAAGCCGCCACAAGCGGAACCTACAACTTCCTCGACGACGTGCGCGAATACGGCCGTCGTGCCAAATTCATGAAAGAAGTGCTTCTGGCCAACGGCTTCTACCTTGTATACGACAACGACCTTGGCTCCCCCCTTGCCGACGGATTCTACTTCACCGTTCAATATCCCGGCATGAACGACCTTGAGCTCACCCGTGAGCTTATGTACTACGGCATAGCAGTCTATCCCCTCGACACTATGGGTTCCACCCAACAGGGAGTGCGCGTCTGCACTTCATTCTTCGCCGACAGCCTTCGTGACATTTTCCGCGAACGTATAGAGGCGTTCCACACCCATCGTAAATAGAATGAAAAAATATTTGCCAGTTAGCTACCATATTATTGCTAACTGGCAAATAAAACTTGCATGAAGAAGTTTCAAAACGTCTGTCACTGTCACCTATCTTTCTCAAGTTGCTGTTTACCAGTATGTTGACTTTTCCTTATGGTGACAGAGGTTCTAAAAAAGGGGCTAAGACCGCATCGTTATAGGGCTTCTTGGTGATGATGATAGTGATTTTTCTGCCCTTTTTTATGCATTTCCGCTGTTTTGGGGGACTATTTTCAAGGAAAAACGCTCAAAAACGATGGAAAATTATGAATAGATGAATAACCTGTGGACGAACGTCGCGATGTGCTTCCTCGAAGGATGCCAAGGGCAGACAACCTTTACGTCGAACACGTCCTTAGTTATTAACCAGCAAGGAACGCTGTTGGTAATCCATAAGGATCGCTGTTGAGACGGTCGTTCCATAACTGTTGGGACGGTCGTTCCATGACTGATATAACGAGTGTTCCATAACTGTGGAACGGTCGTGATACTAGCTATGGTACGACCGTGACACCAGCTATGGTACGACCGTGACACCAGCTATGGTACGACCGTGACGTATTGGGACTTTCTAAAGCGTTGGCAAATCCACTCTGACAAAGATTTCCATCGGTTTGTCTTTCTCCAAAAACATCAGCATGTATATCGGCAGATATTTGATTCTGTCGATAACTTTCAGATTGACTCCCGACAAGACCAACGCCTCACGGATGTTGTACGATTGGTCTGACATGATGTTCGACAAGGCATTGTGACGCTGGTACGATTTGCCGGATTTCACCTCTATAGGCAAGGCAAAACCGGATTTCTCCACAATGAAATCGACTTCTCCTTGTTTCTTGCTGTTGAAATAATAAAGGTCGAAACCATGGCAATGCAATTCCTGCGCTACAAGATTCTCGTAAATGGCACCAAAGTTGATGTCGGGATCATCGTCAAGGATTCGTAACTGTATTCCGTCGGCGTATGTCGCTGCCAGCAAGCCCACGTCGCTCTGAAACAGTTTGAACAGATTTCTCGAACGCGACAAGGCAAGAGGCGATGTAGGTGCCTCCACAGAAAATGTAGGCAAGGCGACTCCTGCATCCTTCAGCCATATAAAACTGTTTTCGTAGCGTGAAAACTTTATTTTCTCGTTAAGGTTCTTAAGTATGAACCGCTTGTTTTTTGCATTCAGCTCAGGCGGTATAAGGTTGAATATCTCACGGATATACAACTTTCGGTTGGGGTCGTACTTGGCAATGTCCACCTCGTAAAGCCTTAGAATGGCTTTCTGCACTTCCATTACAGACTGCAGATTGTTTGTTTCAAGATATTTCTCCACGACAGCAGGCATTCCGCCGACAATAAGATAGAGCCTGACAATTGACATCAGTTTGGCGTGTACCACTTTGTCCACTGGTTTCATTCCGTTCCACGACTCCTTTATGTGGTCCATTACGGTATCTGAAACTCCTACGGCACCAAAAAACTCCTCAAGGTCGAGCGGATACATTTCCCAAATGTCGATATATCCAACTGGAGCCGACCGGAGGTCTTTCATCTCTATCCCTAACAGCGAGCCACTCATAATATATCTATAGCTTCCCTCTTCTACAAGAAATTTCATTGCCGTAAGAGCTTCTGGACATTCCTGTATTTCATCAAGGAGAATGAGTGTCTCACCCTTTACGAGCGGCTCGGAAGTATAGGCTGACAGTCTTACCAATATGTCCTTGGCATCGGTGGCATTTACAAAGATGGTCCGTGCCGAAGGAGCCTCTATGAAGTTTATCTCAATGAAATGCTTGAAATAGGTCATACCGAAATGGCGGGCAGAGTACGACTTGCCCGTCTGTCTTGCCCCGGTGAGAAGCAATGCCTTGTTGGTACTGTAATAATAATCACGTAACCTGCTGATTATCTTGCGTTTTATCATAATTTGTCCGTTTTTCCAATATATTTTACTTCGGTTTTGTCCGCTTTTCCAATGCAAAAATACATAATTTTGTCCGCTTTTCCAATACGTTTTACAAAGTTTTTGTCCGCTTTTCCAATAAATTAACGTTTCAATGGCGGAAACTTTTCTTTCGCAGATTTGATATGAGATATACCATAGAAGAGATACGTAAGATGCCCGAAGGGCAGACTTTCGATTGCAAGAGCATTCACATCGAACCGAAGGCTCTCGCCAATACGCTACCATATTATTGCTAACTGGCAAATAAAACTTCCATGAAGAAATTTCTTCGTTTTTTTCTTTGTAGTTACGTTTATTTTCAGTACTTTTGCACCCATGGCGATTGAGAGAGAATACGAACTGCTGTTCAAAAACAACTTCGACAGCCTTTACTATTATGCAAAACAGATAGTGAAGGATGATGAATTGTGTCGTGACATCATCAGCGACGCCTTCGAGATAGCGTGGGCGAAGCGGGATGTGACAGAGCCGTCGCGCCGTCTCTCTTTTTTCTACCGGATGGTACACAACCGATGTGTAGACCACATACGCAAGGAGGCTGCACGTAACCGCTATGCGGAGTTCTACCGCAAGATGAACATGGCGGGAATAGCAAATGCGGAATATGACGCCGACACCGACATAAGGAAACAGCAACTCGTGAACGAGGTAATGGAGGAGCTCCCGTCTACCACACGCACCATCATTGAGCGATTTTTCAGGAACAACCGCCACTATGCCGAGGTTGCAGAAGAACTGGGCATAAGCCTCAGCAGCGTTAAGAAACACGTGGCAAAAGCCCTGATACTGTTCAGGACCCGATGGCGACCCGATGGTTAAAAAGGTGTAAATAATTCATCGTTTCAGTGTTCATTATTGTTGGTATTACGTATTATATATAAAAGGAATAGATATTTATGTCAATAGAAGACGATAAGCTTGACCAATTGGTCGACATGCTCGATGCAGGAAATGAGCCAACCGACGAAGAACTGGCTCAGAAAGTGCAGAAGGCTGCCCGGGAGATGGAGCGGCAAGGCATTGTCGTGCCCTTCGATGCCGACAAGGAATGGGAGGAAGTGGCCTCGCGTCTTGACATTGCCGAAGAAAAGCGTAGGCCTCGGCTTCATATGGCGATATATGCTGTGGCAGGCATAGCCGCCATGTTGCTTATTGTCTTTGGCATAAGATTTCTGTTGCCTTCTTCCACCGACTCTTCAACAAGGTTTGCATATACCCGCATTGCCGACACACCCAAGACCGTGGTAATGAAGGCTGGCAATAAACAAGTTGTCGTAGAAGGCGACTCGCAAAACATTGCCGTAGCCACCATGCCAAGGGCGCAGCGCAGCAAGGTGATGCAGGCGTTGGGCTATGAGACCGACAATGTTCCCACCGAGCGCTACACCATCAGCATTCCCTCTGGCAAGAGCTACTCCATCACACTTGCCGACGGCACCCAGGTGTTTCTCTATGCAGGCAGTCATCTCACCTATCCGTCCCAGTTCATAGGCGACGAGCGAAATGTATATCTTCAGGGCGAGGCATATTTCAAGGTGGCAAAGGATGCGTCAAAGCCTTTTGTCATCACTACCGACAATGCCGAGGCGCGAGTGCTTGGCACCGAACTTAACGTATCGTGTTACGACGGGGCATCGAGCCACGTGGCACTGATAAATGGTTCAGTAGAGGTAAAGCCGAAGTCTTCGGCAAAGGCAGTGCGCCTGCAGCCCGGACAAGGAGCCACCATCTCGGGCAATGAGTCGGTGGCAGTGGCTGCCGAGGATATGGAAGGCTATGAGCAGTGGCTCAACGGCTATATCTATTTCGACGACGCCACGTTGCGCGACATTGCCTTGGCAATTGGCCGATGGTATAACGTCAATGTAAGTTTCGACGACAAGTCGCTCGAATCCCTCAAGTTCCGTTTCTTCTGCCGTCGCGACGAGTCTCTCCGCCGTACCCTCGACCTCCTCAACAGCTTCGACAGCTTCTCCGCCTCGTTCGAAGGCGAAACGCTTAAGATTGGGAGGAAATAATAAAAGTGTAGTAACATACAAGACATTCCCTCATAAAAGTGTGGAAATATGGTAATTATTCCCTCAGAAAAGTGTAAAAGATGAAGAGATTTATATACGATGAACTAAAAAAATGGAAGCAGTCGGAGACACGCAAACCACTGATGATGTATGGCGCTCGGCAAGTGGGTAAGACATATATTATCAAGGAGTTTGGCGAACAAGAATACGACAGCCTCGTATATGTCAACTGCTATAAAAACGACCTCGCCCAAACCCTGTTCAGCGGCAATGCCGACATCGACAGGATATTGGTGGGATTATCATCTATGGCACATAAGACAATCGTTCCGGGAAAGACACTTGTCTTCCTCGACGAGATACAAGAGATTCCACCGGTTGTCTCCACATTAAAATATTTCTGCGAGAACCGCCCGGACATTCACATCATTGTAGCAGGTTCGCTTCTCGGAGTGATGAATATGCAGGGAGAGTCATTTCCTGTAGGCAAGGTTGACATAATGCACCTCTACCCCATGTCTTTCGAGGAGTTTCTCTATGCCATGGGCGAAGGGCAACTCGTGGACATTCTCCATTCCAACGACCATCAAATGACGGACGTGTTCGCATCGAAGTTTATCGACCTTCTGCGCCAGTACTATTTCACAGGCGGCATGCCCGAAGCCGTGAGGACATATAGTGAGACGAAAGACCTCATCGCAGTGCGCACCATACAGAAGAATATCCTTGCGGCATACGAGGCAGACATTGCCAAACACACAGCCTCAGAGACTCAGAGAGTGAGGATGGTGTGGCAGTCAGTGCCAGAGCAGTTGGCTCGCGAGAACAAGAAATTCATCTATGGAGCAGTCAGGAAGGGAGCACGCGCCAAAGACTTCGAAATAGCCATACAATGGCTCGTAGATGCAGGATTGGTGTATAAGGTAAACAGGGTTCGTGACCTGAAAGTGCCATTGCGCTTTTATTCCGACTCAAATGCATTCAAACTGTATATGCTTGACGTTGGATTGCTGGGTGCTATGACCGATGCCCCCGCAGCAAGCATACTCATAGGCGACAATATCTTCAGCGAATACAAAGGTGCATTCACTGAAAACTATGTATTGCAACAAATCGTCACAATCCCTGACCGTCCAACATACTATTACAGTAAGGACAATTCCACACAGGAACTGGACTTCGTTGTACAGAAAGACAACATCATATATCCTATAGAAGTAAAAGCAGAGGAGAATGTTAAGTCAAAATCTCTTGCGGCATGCATCACGCATGACTTCAAGGACTACAACCTCCATGGTATCCGCTTCTCGATGAAAGGTTTCAAGGAACAAGACTGGATGACAAACATTCCTCTATATTCAGTCAGGACTTTTATAATAAAAAATTAGACTTACTTATAATATACCGAAAAGGTATAAGAAAAGTATACCAAAAAACTGGAAAAAATCACAAAAAAGGCAGAAAAGTTACTTTCTGCCTCATTTTTTAAGTATTTTATTTGCCTTTATCACTTTTCAGGTCTATTTGTTTGTCCATCGGCGCAACCTTTTATATATATGTGACTATAGCAAAGGAAGACTTATTGCCTGCCTTTTCAAGCTCAACACATTCTCCCTTGAAACAGGAGTCCGCCTAAAGCAGCTGCGCAATCTTCGTCAATAGACTTCTGCTGTTCGTCAGAAGCCTTTGGATGTTCGTCAGAAGGCTTTGGATGTTTGTCAGAAGGCTTCTGACGGAAAACTCACCATAGGAGCTGCAGTTGTTGTAGGCCTAAGATTGTCTATGCAGAAGAATATTCGCAAAAACCCTTCACCCTTCACTTTTTAAGCGTAAATATCTCAGTATCAATAGCTTAATGTGGTGAAGGGTTGCAACAACCCTTCACTACCCTTCACCACCCTTCACTGTGAATTTTTCGGGGCGAATCGATAGTTTAACCTAAAACTCTTTCTTGACATAATTTTCAGTTTTGTCAACAACGAGAGAAAACCGTCCGATTCCTGATAGTGAAGGGTAGTGAAGGGTGGTGAAGGGCTGAAGCAACCCTTCACTCCGATATACCCCTGTAACTCAACGACTTATGTCCGAAAAGTGAAGGGTGAAGGGTTTTCGGCAGTATTCTTCGGCGTTCATCGGCTCTTTATATAAAAAGCAGTGCAAAACCTAAAATCCGCAACTAATATTGATGCTGACTAATTTTGCAGTTCGCTTCTCCATCTGACGATAGTCTTGCCACTACAGACGTGATTATGCATGGGTCATGCCGACAAAGAACCCACAATCTCGCGCTTTGATAGCCGAACGATGTGCACCGAAGTCCCAGGACTTTGTCGCAATGGAAGAACGTGAGGAAGCAAGGCTTAACGACCTGTTTTTTGTATGTAGTCTAATCGAATATGTGGCAAGACAAACAAAAAACGAGAGAAAGGTAATAGTCAAAGCCATGGGCCACGAGGGAATAACACATTATTTAGACCTCGCGGAGGTTTATCATTGTGAGAATATTGATAAGTATAGACTAATCTACGAGAAGGCAAAGCGTGAAAACATTTCTTTTGTTGATTCCTTGTTTGCTGTTTATGATTCATGGATTATGCGCAAAATAGACGACTACAACTGCTCAATGTATTATGAGAATACAAGTTATCAGTATGCATCGCTCGTAGCAGGTCATGCTCTATGATTTTTATAGAAAAATTTTGGAAGGAACTAAGATTTCTGTCAGTATTTGTTATTTTTTGGTGTCCTTTTCTTATAGCTTTTCGGTATGTATATAGTAACAGTAAACAAAAAGAATATGAAAAGAACATCGTTTTTATTAGTCGTGCTTGCTTGCACTATTGCAAGTTTAGGACAATCGGTTAACAAGGGTAACTGCGGAGACTTTTCTTTCGCAGAGTTGGCAAGCGTACTTGAAAAGGAGTGCTTTGTGAAATGGGAATGTCCGGAAGGATTCAGCATTGTTGATGCTTCAGATGAAATAAATGCCGACATACTCAACATGTGGAAACGCCCCGACAACAAACTTCAGGCTTCACCTTATAATATATATACTATGTCCATTGGTCAAGAAGCTGTGGCAGATGAAGGGGGCATGGTCATTCAATATCCCTCGCCCTACATATTCACACTCATGCCCTACGCATTGAAGGAGAAAGGGCAATACCCCGGTGTCGTTCAGCTTGCCGACTCCATTGCCAAAAACATTTTTTGTTCATCTACAAAAGAGATTCTTGCCGACCGTTTTGGCTGCAATGCCGATACTATTGTTGTAGCAAAGATGAAACTCGATAAGCCTGTGGTTGGCAAATATTCTCACTGCGTGATGGTGTTGACGACAAAGAAAAACGGCTTGCCTCTTTATTTCCGTATTCTCGCCACTGACGAGAACAGTAGGGCAATCGACGGTGCAATAGAAAACCTTCTGCGTCATGTCACTTATTATGAAGGCATCTTACCCGCCTATTTCTATCAGAAAGAAGAAACCAAAATATATTTGGAATTTGCGAAAGCTATAAACAAACAGACATCAATGGGGCATAATACCATTTGTGATGATGACAATAAGTGTTCCCTTGCAATAGTGACAGATATTACGTATGAGGATAGTAAACAAAGGTGGTGTATTGGGTTATTGCCATCTGCAAGACCTCACTATGTAGCCGACTCAAAACAATCAAAAGCTGCGGTGGAATTGATGAAATATGCCATGCAGCATCATCTGACTCTTGTCATTAAGAGCAAAGAAACAAGAACTGGCAATCTAAAGGAACCATATATTACCTATATTAAGATAGCACCAATGGACAAACAAATCCAACTAATAAGCGATAAAAAAGCATAAAAATAACGATAAATTTTGGCAGAAAGTAACTTTTCTGCCTTTTTTTGTGATTTTTTCCAGTTTTTTGGTATACTTTTCTTATACCTTTTCGGTATAATAGATGTAATTAACTTAATTTACAAGAAAAGCGTATGAGAAAAATTAAAGCATTTTTGCTGTTGACATTCCTCATGACCTTTGTCGCGCTACAACCATTGGCGGCGCAGACAAAGGAGATAGTGGTCAACACAAAAAACCAGACTCTGCCCAAGGCATTCAAGCTACTTGAAAAGGCAACACCCTACAGGGTGATGTACGAAACAAAAGAAGTGAGCGGATACAAGGCGGAGCGCGATGTCCGCGCCAAGGACATCAAAGAAGCCATGAACCAGCTTCTCTCAGGCACGCCGCTCACCTATAAGGTGGACGACAAGTTCATAACCGTAACAAAACGCAAGACCACACAAAAGGAAACGGCAAGCGGCACCGGCGAATACTACGAAGTAAAGGGACGCGTGGTTGACGAGGTGGGCGTGGAACTCCCCGGCGTAAGCGTTACCATTAAAGGAACGAAGGCTGGCGTGAGCACCGATGTCAACGGACGCTTCTCCATCAAGGCTCGCCGTGGCGACGTTCTGAATTTCTCGTTCATCGGCTATAAAACAGAAACCGCCTCAATAAAGAATCCTAACCGTGAACTGAAGATAAACCTCGAGCCAGACTCAAAGGTGCTGAAGGAAGTACAGGTGGTGGCATTCGGAAACCAGAAGAAGGAAAGTGTGGTTTCTGCCATCACTACAGTAAATGCCAAGGACCTGAAGGTGTCGAGTAGCGACCTCACTACGTCGTTTGCCGGTAAAATTCCTGGCATGATAGCATGGCAGACAGGCGGTATGCCCGGTGCCTTGAACGAAGAAGACATGAACACCAAGTTCTATATTCGTGGTATCACCTCATTCCAGACAGGAGCCAACACCGACCCTCTCATTCTTTTGGACGGAGTGGAGTCGTCGAAACTCGACCTCTCACGCCTCGCTCCCGAAGACATCGAGAGCTTCAACGTGCTGAAAGACGCGTCGGCTACAGCGATGTATGGTGCCCGTGGAGCCAACGGTGTGATTATGGTGACCACCAAAAAGGGTGAAGAAGGAAATGTATATACCACCACTCGCTATGAGTGTGTAATCAGTGAGCCGACAAAGGAAATCGACGTTGTTGACCCCATCAGCTATATGAAATACTACAACCAGGCCATCATTGGTCGCAGCAACAACGGAACTCCAAAATACACACAAGAGCGTATCGCCCGCACCAACAACCCCAACTATCCCTCTTGGGCATATCCCGCCAACGACTGGTATGACATTTTGTTCAAGCAGCGAAGCATCAACCATCGTGCCGGTATCTCCATCCGTGGTGGTTCGCCAAAAGTGCAATACTACGCTTCGTTCAACTACAACCGCGATGAGGGTATGCTGAAGAGCGACAAGCTAAACGACTTTGACTGTAATATCACCAACAACCAGTTCAACTTCCGCACTAACCTTAACATTCAGCTTAATGCAGGTATACAGTTGGTAGTAAATTCAGCCACTAACATCGACCGCTATCATGGTCCTGTGGTTGACCAGAAGTCGGCATATTACTATGCCTTCAACGCATCGCCTGTTGACTTTGCACCTGTCTATCCCGACGATGGCGTATATTCCTTCCCGCACATCCGTTTCGGAACCACTGCTGCCCAGGCTATCAATCCATATATGCTCAACCAGCAAGGCTACATCGAGCGCACACGCTACAGCACAACCAACCGTGCCGAGTTTATCCACAAGCTCGACCGTGCCGTAAAGGGACTGGAATATCGCCTTATAGCCTCTATCGTGCAGAGTGGCTATTATGACAACACGTTTACTACAAAACCTTATAAATATTATCTAAACAGCTATATCCCCGAAACAGGAGAATTTACACTGGGTGCTGATCCAAACAACAGGATGGCGTCAAAGACACTGGAAAAGGGAGCCGACAACCACACCACGGAGACGCGTACCACCTTTGAAGGCCGCATCTATCATACTGCCGCATGGGGTGGAGACGAGGATAATCTACACCAAACATCATTCACTGGTGTGGCACAGCTTTATGAGAGGACATTTACTCCTATAGAGTCGGTGCTCAACGGTCTGCCACAGCGCAACGTCACATTCTCAGGACGTTTCTCTTACGGACTTCTCGACCGCTACTTTGTCGAGGCAAGCTGCGGATACAATGGTTCGGAGCGATTCTCAAAAGAGCACCGCTGGGGTTTCTTCCCGGCTCTAGGAGGTGCTTGGGTAGCATCATCAGAGCCTTGGATGAAAGGTCTTGAAAAGGTGGTGCCCTATCTCAAGTTCCGCCTCTCGTGGGGAAAGGTGGGTAACGACGGCATCATCTCCACACCTCGTTATGTCTATTTGCAGGACATTGCCATTAAGGGTGTTGGAATGTGGAACAATGGTGTCAACTCAAATGAATTTTATGGTTTCGCCAGAAACAGAATAAACTTCTACGGCGACCCCGGCATACAGTGGGAAGTGGCAGAGCAAATGAACCTTGGTATCGAGGCAAAGCTCTTTGGCGGACTGTTTGAGTTCCAGGCAGACATCTATCGTGAGCTGCGTCACAACATTCTTTCAAGAAGATACGTCATTCCACAGAATGTGGGTATCGAAATTGCACCGTTAGACAATATTGGCGAAGTTGACTCACGAGGCATTGACCTCTCTGCAAAGCTTCAGCACATGTTCAACAACGACTTCTGGTTTATCCTCAACGGAACTCTTACATACAACAAGGCAAAGTACAAATATATTGAGGAAGCAACCAACAAGCCAGCATGGCAGCGTAAGACAGGTCATGAGATCAGTCAGGCAATGGGTTATATAGCCGAAGGTCTCTTCCGCGACCAAGCTGAGATTGACAACTCGCCTCGTCAGGACGGTGATGTGATGCCCGGTGACATCAAATATCGCGACGTGAATGCCGACGGCAAGATTGACGTCAACGACGCAGTGTTCATCGGATATCCCGAGACACCTCGACTCATCTACGGTATGAGCCTCTTCGTCAACTACAAGAACTTCGAATTCAACACCTCCTTCCAAGGCTCTGGCAAGCGTTCGTTCTTCATAAACGCACAAGCCATCTCGCCATTCTATGGCGACCATGCCATGCTTCAGGCCATTGCCGACAGCCACTGGAGCGAGGACAACCAGGCAGAACGTCCGTTCTGGCCACGACTCTCAACGAGCAACATCGTGCTGCACAACCCGCAGGAAGACTGGACAGCTAATGCCGAGACCCGCAAATCGACCTATTTCATGCGCGAGTGCTCGTTCCTGCGTTGCACATCAATATCACTTGCCTACAACATGTCTCGCAAGTTCATCCACAAATTGGGTCTTCAGAACGTGAAGTTCACGCTTTCCACCAACAACCCGTTCTGCTTCACCAACTTCAAGTTGTGGGATGTTGAGCTTGGCAGCGATGGTTTCAACTATCCTATCCAACGCACATATTCCGCAAGTATAAATGTAAACTTCTGATAATATGACAATGATGAAAGCAAACAAACATATAACGAACGTAATGATAGCCGTTGCCGCAGTGGCATTCAGTTCATGCAACGACTATCTCGACCTTGTGCCCAAGAACGACATCACCACCATCGAAACCACATTCGAGAAGCGTGAGGATGCCGAACAGTGGATGAAAACCTGCATGTCGATGCGCGACGACGACCTGTCGGGATTATACTACAACCCGGCATTTTGGGGGTCAGACGAGGTAGTTGCAGATGACTACACCCACATAGAAGGAATAGGTGCAGCAAAGGAAAGAATTCCTGGCATCATGATAGCCGAAGGCAAGCAGAAGACACAGAATCCCTACGGCAACATTTGGAGCGGAAACAAATTCTATGGAGGAATCCGTTATTGCAACATCTTCCTTGAGAACATCGACAAAACGTACAACATCGAGGAAGAGGAACGCTCGATGTGGAAGGCACAAGTCAAGGCGTGCAAGGCGCACATGTATTTCGAGCTTATCCGCCGCTACGGCCCGATAGTGCTTGTACCGGAAAACATTCCCGCCAATGCCGAAATCAGCGAGATGCAGATACCACGCTCGTCTATCGACGACTGTGTCAATGCCACGGTTGAGCTGCTCGACAGCGCCATTGCCGTGCTTCCGCCCCAAAGCGGTCTGAGTAGCGACCTGCTCTGTTTCTATAGCAAGGAAGGAGCGGCAACCCTGAAGGCTATGCTGCTGCTCTATGCCGCCTCGCCATTGTTCAATGGCAACGAGATGTTCGCCAAGTTCACCAACAAGAACGGTGAGCGCATGTTTCCCGAATACGACAAGGAAAAATGGCGCCGTGCGGCTGAAGCTGCCGACGAGGCTATAACCTTGGCAAAGTCTAACGGGCATGAGCTGATGAAGGGAAGTACCGACCGCCCCACAGCTTTCATGAACGTGATGCGCGACATTGAGAACTCATGCAGCGATTACAATTATGTCAACAAGGAAGCCCTTGTGCTTGTTCACAATCACTTAAATACTTTCGAAGCATTCTATCATCCCAAAGTAGAAAGCCAGTACAAGGCGTATTACGACTGGACGTGCGAGAGTGGCGTTTATCCAACGTTGAAGATTGTGGAGACATTCTATACAGAACATGGACTCCCTCTCACGGAAGACAAACAGTGGATGGCAAACATGTATCAGGCATCAAAGGAAACCAATGAGCGTTACAAGAATGTGGTCAACTTCGACAAGCCCATACTCAATCTTCATCGTCGTCGCGAGCCACGCTTCTATGCCAACATCATTGCCCATGGAACATGCTGGTATCATAAGATGTCAAGCTCGTCAACAAAGTATGAGGCTATTGACTGCAACATGCTAAAGGGCGAGATGTATGGCACCAACCAGTCGCGCTTCGTTTCTAATATCCCACAGTGTATCACGGGCTATTACGTCAAGAAGTTCGACCAAAGCGACGTGTCAAAATACAACTACCAGTATTATGTTGGTAGAGTAGGCGACAAGGCCGACATATTATGGCGACTGCCCGACTTGCTTCTTGCCAGTGCGGAAGCATGGAACGAATATCTCGACCAGCCCGACGAGCGCGTTTACGGACCACTCGATGAGGTGCGCCGCCGTGCAGGTATCCTGCCTGTAAGGGAGGCATGGGAAACATACGCCCGCAATCCGAAAAACGTCACTACAAAGGCGGGAATGCGTAGCATCATTCGTCAAGAACAGGACATCGAGTTCTGCTTCGAGGGTAAGCGTTTCTGGAACGTGCGCCGGTGGATGACCGCCCCTGAAGAGCTCAACCAGAGCATTATGGGATGGAACATTTTCGGCACAACCGACCAGAAGTTCTACAACGACTATCGCGGACCGAAGGTTGTTGACAACAGTCACTCGTTCACCGCGCCGCGCGACTACTTCTTCCCCATCAATGCCGAGGAGATTCTTATCTCGGGTATAAAGCAGAACATGGGATGGTAATTATAACTCTCCAAATAATAAAAAGAAAAATATGAAAAAGACAATATTTCTGTTATTGGCTGTCTTGTCGATCTTCTCATGTAGCGACGACAAAGAGCTGATACACGTCAACCTGGCTGACAACGCACTCGTCGTCAAGCCTGCGGCAGGTGGGGCAATGCTGTATTTTGCCCTGCCCAAAGACCCCGACATTACGGGTATTCACGTAAGATACAACGATTGTTATGGCAATCAGATATTGAGGACGGCAAGCACACAGACCGATTCGCTTACGCTTACAGGCTTCAACGAGGCTACAGAGAACGTGCCTGCCGAAGTGACTATACAGTTCCGTAACGGTTCGGAAAGTGCAGGTATTCCCATCACGTTCAGCACACTCGACTCCGACCCCGTCTATTTTATAAAATCGGTGAAGGTAGAGTCGGGTTGGGATGGATTCTCCATCAACTACGATGCCCCTGAGAACGTCAAGGGCTTGTTCCACATCTACTATCTCGGCACCAATGCCTATACACAGAAAGAAGACACGGTGCTGATGGAGACAAGAGGTATTGTTGCCGGTGGTGACACCATCATCTATCAGCCCAAGCAGGAGAAGGCTAAGCTCGACATCATCATCAAGGCGGAAGACTATCGTGGCAACATCGTAGGTCAACGCCAATGGCAGGTGGAGGCAATGCAGACAGGCAAGCACAATATCAAGAAAATCTATTATTCCAACTCGCTTGAGGACGACAACGAGAAAGTAGGTCTCGAATACCTTACTGATGGCGACACCAACGGATGGAGATGGTTTGAGTCGCAGGACGACCATAAGTTCTATACCTTCATCTCTAAGAAGAGTGGTGTAGGAGAAGGCTCCGCTCCTATGTATGTTGACATTGGCGAAGTCACACCGACAGCTTCTGTCAGATTGTATGCCTACTTATATACAGGTTCTGGTTGGGGCGTATGTGGAGAAGGGTCGCCATGTTTCGGAAGCACGTATTGCAACTTTGTCGAGACAAACTTTGTGGGACAGTTGCTAAACAGATGTTATTACAACAGATTGCCGTGCGACATAGATGTATATGCAAGCAATGAACCAGGCGACACCCAAGATTTTGACAATATGAAATGGGTGAAGTTGGGCAAATACAAGGAGTCGAACACTGTGGCGGAAGATAATCTGAGTGGCTGTTGGTTCTTTGGTTGTACCGACACAAGATGGTATGAAGGTGACGCTACAGCTGAGGACGTTAAGGCACTAGACCCCAAATACCTTGAGATAAAGTTTATGGCATCAGGACAGGGAGAAGGTTACAGATACCTGAAACTCGTCTTTAATGACACTTACAGACTTTCATCTGAATATGCCAACGGAACGAACACTTTGATGAAGGTGCTCACCTTCAATGAACTTGAGGTATATACAAAGAAATAAGCAAACACCAACGATTATGAAAAAACAAATAGTAGCAATAGCCACCATGGCACTGATGACTTCTTGTGGGGAAAGCCTGTTCGACACCTACAAGGACTATGCAGGCGACGGTGAGATAAGATATGTGGGTAAGGTGACCAACCTTACCACCACACCAGGATGGGAACACATCAAGGTTAACTGGACCAACAGTCAGGACCCTATCGTTGATAAGGTAGAGGTGAAATGGGTGGATGGCGACAAGCGCGACTCGGTGTTCCTGCCAGCAGGTACCACCGATTATGATATCCAGAATATTACATCCGGCTCTACACTCGAAATCAGCGTGATGTCGGTGGACAAGAATCTCAACGAGTCTATGGCGCAAACAACCTACGTAAGGGCGTACACTCCTGAGCACGAACTTGTGCAAGCATTCACACGTATCGTTGCCAAGAACTATTTCCTTAAGAATCACTTGTTGCTCACTTTCGTGGGATGGGGAGAGGAATTGGATAAGGCATACATCACCTACACTCAAAAGAGTACGGGAAAGGAAATGGAATTTGACCTGACACCAGAGATTGTAGGCACACTGCACCTCGACATTCCTGACGTTGACAGCACAAAACCCGTCAAGCTCTATCGCAACGGCTATCTGCAGGGATGTGAAGACCTTATTGTCAACGACCCGATAACGCTCAATACCGACATCGCTTTTGACTCTGAGTTCAAGGACGAACTGAAACGCCAGTTCGGCTACGACCAGATTGTTCCACAGGATTGGGCGGACAATGTTGAGACATTCGACCTCGACTGGGACATGAGCAATCTGCTCGACCTCTTTAAACTTCCGAAATTGAAAACGCTCAACCTCGGCAAGAACCGATATGTTCGTGCCGACCAGCGTGACGACGAAGAGAAGGGACAGAGCAAACTTGTGGATGTCGAGCTGTGTGATTGGGTACTGAAAACCATGCACGAACTTACTGGTCTGAAGGTTAACCGCTACGACAAGCATTACAAGGAACTTGCCGCAGCCGACTATATCCAAGAAATCAATCACGACGGCGAGCCAAAGTTGGATATGATCGACCTGAGCAATGCCACTGTCCACATGATGCCCGCTGACGACGAGGAACTTGTGGAAATGGGATGGAGCTCTCATCCTGAATTCCTCGTTGATGGCGACGAAACTACATTGTGGAATCCCTATATGTCGGAAAAGAGCGTTGAATATACCCTCGACATCGACATGAAGGCAACACACAAGGTGCACGGCATAAGACTGGTGCAGAGCTATTACGATGACTCAAAGGCCACATATCGTTCGCTCTCTCCCTCTATGGTCAAGGTGTATAAGTCTGTTAACGGCTCTTACTATCCTTTGGCAACCTTCTTGGAGGAGACGGCCCTTGGCTACAGCACAGGCGAGGTGAACTACATCAAGTTTGCCGAGGCCACTGACATTCAGTATGTGCGCATCGTGGTCAATACGCCCACGTTCTTCAAAAACTATCAGGTATCAATAGCGGAAATAGGAGTATATTAAAGATAATAATTATGAGAAACAGGTGTTTTATAACTTCATTACTATTATTAGTATTCTCGTCACTTAGCGCCAAGCAGCAAGACAAACTGCTTGGCATACTAAAAGACGAGCTGAAATATAACTTCGAGCAGTTGCAAAAACAGCCACAGAAGCCATACTTTATGAGTTATCGGGCTGAAGACGTGTATAGCCATGTCATTTCCAGCAGTTTTGGTACGGCACAGGCAAACCAAGAGAAACGCCAGCGTCTCGTCACGCCACAGATTCGCTTGGGCGACAAGACTCTCGACAACTTCAAGTACAACTCGCAGGGCATGCAGAGCCGCGACGGACGCTCGGCACAGACCGTTACCATTCCTTTCGACGACAATGCCACAGAAGGTATCACTACCAATATATGGAATGCGACACTCAGCCGCTACAAATATGCAGTGGCTGCTTATGAACAGGCACGCAGCAAGGCTGCCACAAGCACAGAGAACGAGGACAAGGCTCCTTGTTTCTCGGATGCCAAGGCTGAGGTTTACTACGAAGAGCCTTACGACCTTGACAAGATGAAAATCGACGGCAAGGCATGGCAGAAGCGTCTCGACGAGGTATCGGCGGTGTTCAAGGCCGACCCTACGCTCAAGACTGCCGACGTGAGCCTTAACTATCGGGTGCAGCGCACTTATTTTGTCAATACCGACGGCACTGAAATAGTGCAGAACCATCGTTCAGCCCGCATCATGCTTTCCGTCTCAGCCATTGCCGAAGACGGTATGCAACTCCCACTCAACGAAGATTTCTTCGCCTTCAATCCCGACAGCCTTCCCTCTCAGAATGTGATAGTAGCTGCAGCCAAAGACCTGCTTGAAAGAATACAGGCCCTGAAAAAAGCGCCTGTAGCTAATCCTTATACGGGTCCCGCCATTCTCTCCGGAGCTGCCAGCGGAGTGTTCTTCCACGAGATTTTCGGTCATCGTCTCGAAGGCCACCGCATGAAAAAAGGTGGAGAGACTTTCAAGGACATGATAGACAAAGAAGTACTGCCGAAGCCGTTCCAGGTGTATTGCGACCCTACGTTGAAGCAGTATGCCGGTATCGACATGAACGGACATTACATCTACGACAGCGAAGGAGTGAAAGCCCGCCGTGTGGATAACGTTGTAGATGGTGTACTGAAAGGATTCCTTATGAGCCGAGTACCACTCGATGGATTCCCTGAAAGCAATGGTCATGGACGCACCTCAGGGGGCAACGACCCTGTGAGCCGACAGTCTAACCTTGTCATCGAGACCACAAAGCCTTATTCTGATGCACAACTGCGCGACATGCTCATTGCCGAGGCTCGCAAGCAGGACAAAGAATATGGCTACTTTTTCAAGACCGTGACAAGCGGATTTACACTCACAGGCGACGGTGGTAGCATCAACTCGTTTAATGTTACTCCAGTGGAAGTGTATCGTGTATATACCGACGGACGTCCAGACGAACTGGTTCGTGGCGTAAGCATGATTGGTACTCCGCTTGCCATGTTCTCACATATCGTGGCTGGTGGCGACACACCAAGTGTGTTCACTGGCAGTTGCGGTGCCGAATCAGGATGGGTACCAGTAACGGCATCTTCTCCCGCCATATTCGTCTCGCAGATAGAGACACAGCGTGCCCAAAACCAGCAGGCATTGCCAAACATCCTTCCTGCGCCGGCATTCACACAAGACAAGCAGGCTGACGACAACGTCATATTCAGTGCCATGAAGGACGAGCTGAAGCGCACCACCGACAGTCTCACTGTTGCTGGACTCGAGACTCCATTCTACGCCTCATACATCGTAAACCGCTATCGCTCGTTTAATGTCACAGGCGAGTTGGGAGCTATCTCCGCAAGTTCAGAGACACCTTTCACATACAATGCTTCCGTACATCTTGCCATAGGTAACTTCAAGCGTTCGAGCGACTTCCCTGGCCAGCCGCTGATTGTGGGTACGCCTTCTGCCATAGAATGCGACTACTCGTCGCTGCGCCGCACGCTTTGGGAATCAAGCGATATGGCATACAAGAATGCCGTGAACATGATGGCACAGAAGCAAAATATGCTTGCGCAATATCCTCTGCCAGCAGCGTTGGAGAAAATTCCCGACTTGCAGCGTTCCGCTCCCACTTCATACTTGGAAAATGAGAAAAAATATAACGTGGATATGAAGAAAATGGAGGATATTGCCAAGCAACTATCTGCCGTGTTCAAGAACTACAAATACCTGTTCAACACCGTAGTTAAGATTAATGGCAACGAAATAACTTCTTTCCGCTCAACATCGGAAGACGTCAACCTGAAGTTGCCACACAACAGCGTGGTAATAAAAGTGAGCGCCACATTTGAAGATGACAACAGGGTTAAGACTGCCGACGATCTTACACTGCATTATGAGAATCCAGATGAGATTCCATCCATAGATGCACTCGTAGAACGCGTTCGCAAGTTTGCCGACGACTGTATGGAAATGCGCAACGCCCCTGTCATGGAGGAATATTACAAGGGTCCGGTTATGTACGAGGATGAGGCTGCAAAACAGGTAATTACCGCCACTTATCTCGCTCCAGACCAGTTCTATGGTCAGCAGAACTATACTGAGAATCCTAAGTCTCTCGGACAGAAACTCGGAAAGAAGATAATCGACGAGCGTATTAGCATCGTCAACTCCACAGACAAAACCGAATACAATGGTGAGAAACTCTACGGCCACTATCAGGTGGATGCCGATGGATTCAAGCCCGAGGCAGAACTTTCTATCGTAGAAAAAGGCGTGTTCAAGACGATGCTCAACCGCACTACTCCTGCTATGTATGCCGAGAAGAGCACAGCCAGCTCGCGCCTTGCCAACTCCCCCGCCCAGTCGATTCCTCTCTTAGGAGTAGGCACATTACATGTAAAGGCTGATGGCACAACCAAGGACGACAATATGCTGAAAACACTGCTCAAGGCGGCAAAGAAGCAGAAGCTCGACTATGCTTACGTTGTCACCACACCGAGTGGCTACACTTCGTTGCGTCTGTATCAAGTGGATGTGAAGACAGGTGAGCGAAAGCTTGTGAAGCACAACCGCATCACATTGCCTACTGAGAGTCAGATGAAGAAGTTTACTGCCATCTCCGACCGCCCGTTTGTGAGCAACAACGTGCAACCTTATACCTATTCTACCATCACCCCCGCAAGTATCATAGTAGGCGATGCTGAACTGACCAAGCCGGTGTTGAATAGTGGCAAGGCATCTGAACTTGTATATCCGCTTCAGAGATAATATATTTCTCTCTATTAATATTGGTTAGCCGCCCTATTGTGTGAACAATGGGGCGGCTTTTCTTTATACATGTAAGGGCTGACCCTTGATTTTTAATGCAAGATTAATTTACTTGCAGATACAAACCATTTATATCCTTGACAAAAAGGGTGCGCTTGTCATTGTAGAACTTGACGAAATCGCTTACGGTTTTCTGTCCGGGATAAGGCATGTAGAAATGGCCGGGCTTGTCGTGGGCGTTACGCCAAAGGAGGACGTAAGCTATGGGATACTTGTTGAGCACCGGCATAAGCACTTCAGTCCACCAGTTTTCCATACCCAGACTCTCCATACCTGTCTCACTCAGCGCAGGCACTACATTATGCTGCTTGGCAATCTCGCAGATGGTCTTAAGACCAAGATCGAGACCATTGCGATAATTGTTGATGGCTGTAGTGTCCTCGGGATTGTTGGTGCAATATGTATCGAAACCTATCACGTCCACCATCCCATCGCCAGGCCAGCGCTCGAGGTATTTATCGGCATCGCCAGCAAATTCAGTTCCAGGAGAATAAGCATATAGCACATTGTTGACTCCCTTCTCCTTCAGGCGGTCTTCTGTAAGCTTCCACAGGGCCTTATACTGGTCGGCGGTACAGAGATTCTGTCCCCACCAGAACCAGCTTCCTGTATGCTCATGCCACGGACGGAAAAGCACTGGCACTTTTACACCGTATGGAGTCTCAAGAGAGTTGAGGAAAGAGGCAAGAGTGTCAAGCCAACCGAGGAATTTCTCATGACACTCGCCGCCTTCGAGCACCGAGGCTACGGTCTGTTTCTCTTGGTCGGTGAGCGAGTCGGGCTTCACCCATGCCGAACCTCTGGTAAGAGGATTGTCGAGATGCCAGCTCAGTGTCACCATACCGCCACGGTCATATTGGCGTATTATCTCTTCGCGCATTCGGTTAAAGGGCACTCCGTCGAGGTTTACCGAATCGCCCAGTTCGAGATGTCCGAGGTCGAAGCCTATCAAGGCGGGATAGTCGTTGCACACGCTCTTCACATCAGAGCGGCAACTGTCGCCTACCCATCCCACTCCATATACGGGGTCATCTTGATGACCTATGAGATAGCCATTGGCGGATATCTTGCGCAGATTGGCAAGTAGATTCTCAGTGCGTTGAGTGCGTCCGCTCTCAGCTAATGGGTCGTCAACAGTCTTTGAGCTGTTGCACGAGACAATGGCTGCCGCCATCGCCAATGATAGAATAATTTTTTTCATACTTGATTTTGTTATATAATTATTAATAAGGTGGTGCAAAGATAAAACATAATTTTTAATTATCCAAGCAAATACCACAATAGTGTCAGCATTGGATAAAATAGTATTGGTTGAGTGGAAAAATTACACTATTAATTTTTCAAGAAAATATGTTAAAACATTCAGAATTAATACCATCCGCTTTAAAAGTATCAAAATAAAGCAAGATAGTATCAATGCATTTCAAAATTTATGCGTACCTTTGCAACCGAATAACATAACAAGAATTATACACTAATTAAAAATTTAAAGATTATGAAAAAATTATTTACTATTGTAGCAGCTGCGCTCTGCGCTTTGACAGTAAGTGCAAAGGAAACTATTCCTGGATTCACACCTGGTACATTAACATTCGGTGGTTGGTCATGGAATTCTATTTCTAACCTTGCTCAAGGCCAACCTACACAAGTTGGCACAGATAAGGCTGATGACTCTGAGGTGGTTTACTATGACGCATCTAATTATGACTATATCGTTATTGAATATAGTTCAGCCACATGTGCATCAATGCAAGCCATCGTACAGTATAACTGCGATGGAACATGGGGTCAGTGGGGTGCTAATTATAACTCAACGACAGTAAAGGTGAACCCAATCCCTACAGGTGGAGCTATCGGTATAGAACTTGATGCTGACCGTTCTGACAAACTGGCACAGATAGCTTTGCAGGATCCAGGTTCAGCAGGTGAAATGGTTATAACTGATGCATACTTTGCTACAGAAGAAGAATATAAGGCAGCATTGGAGGGCAACAAGCCGACATACGCAAATCTTTCCCTTAATGACCTTGGCTCTGGATGGGGTGATAGTACATATGATGCAGATACCAAGACTGTAACTATCGGAGACGACTGGTCAGGAAAGGGCTGGTGGCTTGGTGATGTAGATTATTCAGACTTTGATTATTTCTACTTAGAATTAGAAGCTACAGCTGCTAATGGAAAAATTGTTATTGAGTACAATGATGGTACAAGTAATGGTGACGAAGGCTTATTTGAGGCAGGAGCTACTAATGTAAAATGCCCTCTCTCTACCTCTAAGAATAGCGTTAAGCAGATTTACATCCAGGGACCTGCTGGCTCTAAGTATGTACTTAAGAATGCTATGGTTTGCACAAACGCCTACCTTGAGGAGTATATTGCCACTGGCATCAGCAACATGATTGCTGCTCCTAAGGCTCAGAACAACGTTCGCTACAACTTCGCTGGTCAGCGTGTTGGTAATGGTGCCAAGATGTATATCATGAACGGCAAGAAGTACATGAAATAATATACAATAAGGTATTATTAAATATCAAATAAATGGGTGGAATCGCATGATTCCACCCATTTTTAATTACCATTCCACAATACATTATGTTAAATAAAAAGAATATGTATAGTTTGATACAATATTGAAAAAGTATCATTTAAGTGGTAAATATACACTGTATTTTTAATAAAAAGTACAGCTTTTACGCAAAAAAAGCAAATAATATAATATATAGTATCAAAAATCAGCAAAATAATATCATTAAGTATGGATGTTTTTGCGTACCTTTGCACCATACTTATTACAATCATTATACCACTAAATAAATGTAAAGCAAATAACAATTTATTATTAATTCAAATAACATAAAGTATGAGAAAAATTGCATTGCTATTCTTAGCACTCATAACTAGCATGACACTCATGGCGCAGACAACGCTCAAGGGTAAGGTGCTCGACGCCACCCTCGGCGAACCGCTCATCGGTGCGACAATCATGGTGAAGGGCACTTCCGTGGGATGTGTAGCCGACTTCGACGGCAACTTCACCCTGAATGTGCCCAAGGGCAAGACCCATGTTGTGGTGTCAAGCGTTGGTTATCAAAGCCAGACCATCAATGTGTCTGGACGTAACAACATCACTGTCAAACTCAAGGAAGACTCCAAGATGATGGACGAGGTGGTTGTTGTGGGTTATGGACAGATGAAGAAGAGCGACCTCTCGGGTGCTCTCTCCCAACTCAAGGGTGAGGACATGATGAAAGGCGGTTCGATTGACATTGCACATGGTATGCAAGGTAAGATTGCAGGTGTCAACATCCAGCAAAGCGACGGTGCCCCAGGCGGAGGTATGAGTATCGTGGTGCGTGGTACCAACTCATTCTCTACCAGTTCGCAGCCTTTATTTATTGTTGACGGTGTGCCATTCGAGTCGGGCAGTACACCATCTAACGGTGCCACCACCAACGAGCAGCAGTCTAACCCGCTGAGCTTCATCAACCCCCACGACATTGAGTCGATTGAGGTACTGAAAGATGCCTCAGCCACAGCCATCTATGGTTCGCGTGGTGCCAACGGTGTCGTTCTTATCCAGACAAAGAAGGGTAAGGCCGGTAAGCCGAAGGTGGAATTCAACGCCACATGGGGATGGCAGAACATCTCAAAGAAGATTGACATGCTCGACCCAGTGACTTATGCCACCTATATCAACGAGCAGAATCTAAACGACCGCTACTACAATGGTTCGAAGTCAAACACTCTGCCTTATCCCGGAACATGGGGTTATCAGTACTATACCGACGGTCAACCCAACTACAACACTGGTAAATACACCGGTGCACCGGAGGACTACCGCAACGGAGGATGGTTCTATGACGAATACGGAAACGCCACACAGCTCGGTACTGCCGACTGGCAAGACGAAATCTTCCAGAATGCATTCCAGCAGGATTATAATATTAATGTGAGCGGCGGTGACGACCGTGGCTACTACAGCTTCTCGGGCAACTATGCCGACCAGGAAGGTATCATCAAGAACTCGGGCTATAAGCGTTATTCATTGCGTGCCAATATCTCTCGCAGGGTGACCGACTGGCTTGAGGTGGGAACCAACCAGAGTTTCACCTCTTCTACCACCGACTTCGCCAACACACTGAGCTTCAACACCGGTGTTGTGCGCTCGGCACTTCTCTTCCCGCCGACATACGGTCCTAATATGGACACCACTACTGCCGACGAGCTCAACTGGCTCGCTGCCAATCCCGGTGCATACGTGCGCAGTGCCATCGACCAATTGAACGGCTCGAATTATTTCAGCAGCTCATTCGTGCAGATAAAGTTCCTGAAGAATTTCACATTCCGTCAGAACCTCGGTCTTGGATACAACGTGCAGGACCGCAAGAGCTACTACGGACGTGAGACACAGGAAGGAAAGACTCCAATCAACGGTAAGGCCAGTGTGGGACACAACACATGGAAGAGCCTCACCGCTGAGTCAATCCTCACCTACGACAACACCTTTGCCAAGATACACCATGTGAATGTGATGGGTGCCTTCACACTCGAAAGCAGCAATTGGGCCAACGACCAGCAGGTGGCAACCAACTTCCCCGATGACCTCACAGGTGCCAACGACATGAGTCGCGCTCTCGACAAGGCTACACTCTCGGGCGACAAGGGACAGCAGCGTCTTGCCTCATTCCTCGGACGTGTCAACTATACTCTTGCCGACAAGTATATCCTTACAGCAAGTTTCCGTTCGGACGGTAGCTCGAAATTTACCGACGAGAACAAGTGGGCAACCTTCCTCTCAGGAGCACTCGCTTGGCGTGCATCAGAGGAACAGTTTATCAAGGACCTGAATATCTTCAGCAACCTGAAGTTCCGTGTAAGCTATGGTGAGACAGGTAACCAGGGTATTGGTTCATACCGCATCAACTCACAGCTCGACACTGCAAACTTCCCATTCGGAGGTTCACTCTCATCGGGTGCCGCCGATATAGCATGGCGCGGTCCTGTCGATCCGAACATCAAGTGGGAGACCACCAAGCAGTGGAATGCCGGTATCGACTTCGGATGGTTTAAGAACCGCCTTACCCTTACAGTGGATTTCTATTGGAAGAAGACCCGCGACCTGCTGCAGGAAGTGATTATCGCTCCATCAAACGGATTCTCAAACATGCTCACCAACACTGGTAATGTGACAAACAAGGGTCTTGAGATCACCATCGGTGCAACACCAATTGACAGCAATGACTGGAAGTGGAACCTCAACGGTAACATCGCATTCAACAAGAACTCCATCGGAGGTCTTGAGGGCGACCAGTTTGCTCGCACACTCTGGTATGGTGCCGACAATATCTTCATCCAGCGCAACGGTTGTCCTATCGGTGCAATCTACGGATATGTGGAGGACGGATTCTACAATAACATCCAAGAAGTTAGAGCCGACCCGCAATACACAACAGCCAAGGATGCTGTAGTACTGTCGAAGGTGGGAGAAATCAAGTATCGCGACCTTAACGGCGATGGTGCAATTACAGAGGCCGACCGCACCATCATTGGTGACACCAACCCAGATTTCACCTTTGGTCTCACCAACAATATCTCATGGAAGAACCTCTCTCTGAGTTTCCTGCTCCAAGGCTCTGTAGGCAACGATATCTTCAACGGTAACCTAATGGATGTCAGTGTTGCCAATATCGGTAATATCCCCACCGACGTATATAACAGCCGCTGGACAGCCGACAACTACGAGAATGCAGCATGGCCTAAGGCAACTGCAGGTTATAACCGTACATTCCTACTCAGCGACCGATATGTGGAGGATGGTTCATATCTCAAACTGAAGAATATCACCCTCAACTATCGCCTGCCTCGTCCTATTCCTGGAATAGAGCAAGTGCTGCTGAGCTTCACCGCCACCAACGTGTTCACTATCAGCAACTACAGCTGGTATGACCCCGAAGTTAACGCCTTTGGTAGCGACTCTTCTCGCCGCGGTGTGGATATCTATTCTTATCCTTCTTCGAGAACATTCACATTCGGATTGGGACTTACTTTTTAAATGAAGAGTGAAGAATGAAGAGTGAAGAATGAAGAGTGAAGAATGAAGAGTGAAGAATGAAGTTATTAATATAATTTTGAATATAATATGAAAATAAACAAAATACTGATTTCGGCTATGCTGTTGGGTGGCAGTGCAATGATGACCACATCTTGCAACGACTGGCTTACCACAGACCCCGAAAGTTTCATAGGTCCGGAGAACCTTGGCGACTCCAAGGAAGCCGTTGACCAATGGGTGACAGGTGTATATAGCAACTGGCTCTACGACATGATGTGCTGGGGAGAGTTCCCACGCGTGCTCGAGCTAGACTGCGACTATATCTCCGGTCCAGACTGGCTGTTAGCCCACCTTGGTGCAGGCGACTTCCAGGGTGAGAGTTCGCTCGACAAGATGTGGAAAGGTCCTTACAACCTCATCAACGACGCCAACAAGGCCATACGTTATATACAGGCCATGGGCAACGTAAGCGATGAATATAAGAACAATGCTATCGGCGAGATGGAATTTCAGAAAGCATTTGCATATTTCCTTCTCGTTAGAGCCTACGGTCCAGTGCCATTCAAGGAGACCGACGTCACTGTGAGCGGTTCATACAACGACCCGCGTATGCCAGTGGCTGAGGTGTATGAGAAGATTATCTCATTGCTTGAGGATGCCGCATCCAAGATGTACAAGATTGACGATGCCGGATACCAGAAGGGACATGTGGCTGCCGGTTCGGCTGCCGGACTCCTTGTGAAGGTATATTGCACCATGGCTTCAGCCGCAATGCCTGCCGAGACTCCAATCACCATCCGCACAGGTGAACCATATCGCACTGTGTTCGACCAGCTGAGCCAAAAGGACATCCAGGTATGCAACACTCCTGCTGCCGTCACATTGAAAAAGCAGGTTGTGAGCGGATATGAGAACCTCAACTCAGCCGAGCTTTATGCCAAGGCTATAGAATGGGGCAAGAAACTGGTAGCTGGTGAATATGGAAACTATTATCTGAGCGACTATGCCGACCTGTGGAAATCGTCCAACCGTCAGGCTCCTGAGTTTATGTGGGCTGTGGAGTGTCTCGACGGCGACACAAAGTACCGTAACCAGGTTCATACCTTTTATAGCGGATATAAAGCAAGTGCCAGCTCGGAGTTTATCTACTCCGGAGGTTGGGTGGGATGCACCTACAACTGGTATGCCCTCTTTGACGACAGCGACCTTCGCATACTCGACGGTGTTCGCCACGTATGGCGCTACTACTATCAGGAAAGCTACAACGGCGCATTCTATTATCCCCAGGCATGGCGTGCCCGCGTCACTGGATATGACCTATATGGCAATTATGTGCCCGATGAACAGGAGCAGAAATACAAGGATATGGGATATAACTTCCAGAATAACACATCTTCGGAATGTCTCGCCTTTACCACTAAATATGAGGACTGCAAGAACAGTGCATCCGACTATACCGACGCACAGTGGCCATTCCTGAGATATGCCGACGTATTGCTCTGTCTGTCAGAGGCTCTCAACGAAACAGACCAGCCAGAAGATGCCATCAAGTATCTCAACCAAGTGCGCCAGCGCAGCAATGCCCATCTGATGGATGCTAATCCTGGCAAGAACTCCCTGCGCAGCTCTATCATTGAGGAGAGAGCCAAGGAGTTGGCTTGCGAGGGCGACCGCCGCTGGGATCTCATACGTTGGGGTATCTATCTCGACGCTATGAACGCCATCGGAGGCTTCGACGACTCGGGTATCAACAAGAACCGTACAGAGCGCAACCTGCTCTACCCTATCCCAGCCGACGAAATCTCTGCCAACGATGCCATTAAGGAGAACAACCCTGGATGGAACTAATCACATATATAATATAAATTAAGGTATTAATATGAAAGCAATATATTTAAAGAGAGCGGGAATCGCACTGATGACTGTCATGGCAATGGCTTCGTGCAGCGATGTGGTGAATATCCCGTCATACGACCCCTACTCCTGTGACGGCGCACCAGTCATAGAGGCTATCTATGACGCTCAGGATGTGTCGGAGACTCCGCAGGCTATCACTGGTGGTGTGCTCAACCAGATGATAAAGATTAAGGGTAAAAACCTGAGCCATGTGAAGAGTATATCATTCAACGGACTTGAGGTGGATGTGCGCCATGCAGCATACGCTGAACGCGACTTCTGCAATGTGACCATCCCGAGAAAGATTCCCGAGGAGGTGACCAACAAGTTGGTTTACACCACTGAGCAGGGCACTGTGACGGTGGATTTCCCTGTAAACATCCCCAACCTTCAGCTCGACGGACTCAAGAACGAGTTTACGCTACAGGGGGACAAAGTGCAAGTGATGGGCGACTACTTCGACCTCTATGGTTTCTCCAAGGATGAAGAACTGAACACTGCAACTATCACTATCCACAACGACGATTTGGGGTATAGTGAAGTTATTCCCACCGACTCCATCACGGAGACATATATGGGTATTCTCATTCCGAAGGATGCTCCCGACAACTCGCTCATCACATTCGAATGGGACGGTATGGACGGACGCAAAACCAAGACCATTCCTTATAGAATGAGCGACCAACTGATGTTCAGCAGCATGGAGGGCGACCTCGGATGGTGGAACGACTGGCTGAAGAGTCAGCTCACATGGGGCGGTAACAGTGGCGACCCGAAATGCCTTGGTTATCAGTTTATCCGTCTGCAGAAAAATCAGGATCTCTCATCGTCAATTATCGGTTCATGGAGCTGGAACTCAACTGGTATGGGTTGCAACTGGCGCTGGCTTGACGCATCTGCCAACCCCGAAAAGTACGTACTCAAGTTTGAGGTGTGCACAGCATCCTCCAAACCGTTTTATAACTATGGCGACAATGGTAAGGCAGGAAGTCGCAACGGAGGATATATGATTACACTAAATGGAGGAGCTACACGCAACCAGTGGGACCCCGTGAGCGATGGTCTTAACAACACCTACGGAGAGTGGCAAACAATATCACTGCCTCTCGTTGACTGCCTCGGAGGTTCTGTGCTGCCTACAGAACCCGACCAGTGGGTAAGTCTTGAGTTTGTATGCCAGCCCAACTCTAACGAAGACTGGCAGATTGACCACAGTTTCGGACAGTTCCGCATAGAACCCGCAGAATATTAATCTGATAAAAACAACAGAAAGATATGAAGAAAATATTTTTTAGCATAATGGCTTTGGTAGCAATGGGTATGGCAGTGTCGTGCTCCGATCCCGAGAACAGCGACAACAATGCCAACTACCAGCCCGACCGTGGTCAGGGTGTTGCTCCTGTAGTGGTGAGTGTGAGCCCACAGGATGGTGCTACCGACCTCGACACCATCAAGGTGTTTACCATAGAATATGACAAACCCATCTTCAGTACACCGCATGCCAGCATCAAGATAAATGATTCATACGTGGCCGACTCGGCTGTTACAGTGGAGGGCAACAAGCTCATCTTCACCTACGACACCAAGGGTAACACCACGTACAAGGTGACCGTGATGAAACCCACCGTGAGAGATGAAGGCTATAATTTCGCCTCCGATTTCTCTTTCTCGTTCTCCACAGCTCCTGTCAACACATTTGACATCAGTAGATTTGACATTGCCGATATGCCTGTGAATCCCGATGCAACCGAGGGGACAGTGAAGCTCTATCAGTTCCTCAAGTCACAGTTTGGCAAGACCGTGCTCTCGGCTACAGCGTCTTCCAACGAAGACAGAGGTTGGGGTACATCCACAGCCGAAGATTTATTCAACCGCACCGGCAAGTATCCTGCCATTGCCTGCTTCGACTATCTCTTCCTCCATTGGAGCAAACCACTGGGCAATGCCAACTGGATTGACTATACCGACACCACACCTGTGGAAAACTGGGCAAACGGCAATGGTATAGTATCCATTATGTGGCACTGGAACATGCCAGAGACAGAGGCAGACATCAACAACCCCGAAAAATACCACTTCTATGTTAGTGAGGAAGGCAAGTCTTATACTCCGTTCTCATGCAAGAATGCAGTACGTAGCGGCAAGTGGGAAAACACTCTTGCCCTGAAGCATCTCGACGTTGTGGCCGACTATCTGCTCGACCTTCAGGCAAAGGGTATATCGGTATTGTGGAGACCACTACACGAGGCTGCTGGCAACCGCTATCAGTATGAAGGCGGAACAGCATGGTTCTGGTGGGGCAATGATGGTGCGGCACAGTATAAGAAACTATGGAAACTGATGTTTGATACATTCAAGGCTAAAGGAGTTAACAACCTTATATGGGTATGGACATCCGATGGCAAGGACAAGGATTACTATCCTGGCGACGAATATGTGGATATCATCGGACGCGACTATTATGAGAATGACGCATCTAAGTATCACTTCTCTCTCATCAGCGATTTCGATGCTCTTTACAACCTAACAAACGGAAAGAAGATTATAACGCTCAGCGAATGTGGTGCTGTACCCGAGATTGGCAACATGATGCAAGGTGGTGATATGTGGAGTTGGTTTATGCCGTGGAATGGCGACTTCATGTACGCACCATACAATGATGACGCATTCTTCAATGCGCAGATGAACTCCAAGTATGTCATCTCGCGCGACGAACTTCCTTCATGGAAGTAATAATGATGTTCATATTAAAATAGTATAGTGATAGTGGAGGGTAGTATCATTACTGCCCTCCACTTTGCTTTATTTTGCAATGATATAGTGTGAATAATACAATTATTTGTTTTTGAGAAGATTAAGTGAGAGGAAAAATTGCAATTATTCCATATTATGGTAGGATATTTGTAGGTAAGTAAGACAAAAAAAGCAAAATAAAAGAGCTAATTAACGTATTGTTTGACAAAAAACTAAAATAGTGCTCTATTTTGATAAAATAGTATCATATAATTTCAAAAAATAATGCTAACTTTGCACCGTCAAAAAGAACAAATCATTATGTTCTGCTGACAAATTGCATTAACACGGAATATATTTGATTAGGTTTATAGTTAGTAGTTAGGTAAGAGAACAAAGGGGGCAAAAGTGTTTGTCCCCTCTCTTCAGACAAAGGCTTGAACCATCATTTTATTACCAACATCAACCTGAAGAACTTAAAACATAATACAACTAATAATTAGTATGAGGAAAACTTGCTTATTACTGCTTTCCCTACTTTTCACCGTAGCCATTGAGGCTCAGATAAGGGGAAACAACATCAATGTTACAATAGCTCCCAATCATAACGATTGGAACTATAAGGTAGGAGAAACGGCTGTATTCACCGTTCGCATATTGCGCTCAAACACTCCGATCGAGAATGTGGAAGTGGAATATGAACAAGGACCGGAGATGTATCCCGTGGGAGGCAAGAAAAAGGCTACGCTGAAAAACGGGGAAATGACTCTTAAAGGCAAGATGAACACTCCTGGATTCTATCGCGTGAATGTAAGCGCCACCATTGGTGGAAAGAAATACAGCAACACTTGCGCCGCGGCTTTCTCTCCTGAGAAAATTAAGCCATGGGCTGAATGCCCAGCCGACTTCGACGAGTTCTGGAGCAACACTCTAGCCGAAGCACGAAAGGTGGACCTTGACCCGCACCTCGAGCTCCTTCCCGAAAGATGCACCAAGGATGTCAACGTGTATGAAGTAAACTACAACAACAATGCATGGGGCAGTAAGATATACGGCATCCTCTGTATGCCAGTGAAGCCTGGTAAATATCCTGCATTGCTTCGTGTACCCGGAGCGGGTTGCCGTCCCTATGGAGGCGATGTGTGGATGGCATCACAAGGTGTAATCACTCTTGAAATAGGAATTCACGGCATACCAGTGACCATGAACCAAGTTGTTTATGACCGCCTACACAACGGTGCGCTCAACGGGTATTGGGAAGCCAATCTCGACAATCGCGAAAAAATGCCTTACAAACGCATCTTCACAGGTGCCATCCGTTCTATCGACTATATAGCATCACTACCAGAATGGGACGGCAAGAACCTCGGTGTCACCGGAAGCAGTCAGGGTGGTATGCTATCCTTGGTTTGCGCGGCACTCGACAGTAGGGTCACATGCTATGGCGCGGTACATGCCGCCATGTGCGATCATACTGCCTCACTCCACGGACAGGCTTGCGGTTGGCCTCATTATTTCTACTACGACAAAACCCGCGACGAGAAGAAGGTGAAGAACTCCGGCTATTTCGATGGCATCAACTTCGCCAAACGCATCAAGTGCAAGGGATGGTTCTCTTTCGGATACAACGACGAGGTAGTGCCCCCAACATCAGCATGGGCTACATACAACACAGTAACTGCCCCAAAGGAAATGAGTCTTTATCAGCAAACCGCACACTTCTGGTATCAGGAGCAGTGGGACGAGTGGGTGGCTTGGCTATTGAAGGAATTAAAAAAATGAAGAATGAAGAATGAAGAATGAAGAATGAAGAGTGAAGAATGAAGAATGAAGAATGAAGAGTGAAGAATGAAGAATGGCTGCGCAAACTGAACGCAGAGCCGAGCTCGCTCGAGCTATGCTGAGGTGAAGCCAGACATCGACGAAGTCAGTGAAGAATGAAAAAGATAATTTTGTTTTTAGCTGTATTTGCCATTGTGGCCAATGCAGCAGCGTCATTAAGGAGTGAACTTCTGAAACGACTTGAAAAGATTCAGGAGAAGGGCATAATGCTCGGACATCACGACGACCCAGTCTATGGAACCACATGGAAATGGGAAGAGGGACGCAGTGATATACTTGAAACGGCAGGCGACTATCCCGCAATTATGGAGTTTGACCTTGGCGGACTTGAACTCGGATGGGACAAGAATCTTGACAAGGTGCCGTTTGAACGCATACACAAGGAAATAGTGAATCATTACGAAAGAGGGGGAATAGTGGCCATTAGCTGGCATCCCTTCAATCCCACCAACGGAAAGGACGCTTGGTTTAAACCTGCTGGCAATGCCGTAACGGCAATCCTTCCTGGCGGAGCACTGAATCCAAAATTCAATAAATGGCTCGACAAGGTGGCATCATTCATAATGTCGTTGAAAGACAAGAACGGAGATGTTATCCCCGTACTTTTCCGACCTTGGCACGAGATGAACGGAGGATGGTTCTGGTGGGGAGCCTCGGATTGCACCCCAGAAGAATACCGACAACTGTATCAGTACACTCACAAGCGTATTTCTGAAAAAGTGTGCGACAACCTTGTGTGGGGATATTCTCCCAACCTCGCAAGCAACGAAAGCGAGGAGAACTTCATGAAGTATTATCCCGGCGACGAATATGTTGACTTGATAGGCATCGACGTTTATCAGATGGCGGCTGACTCCGTATATCAAGGCGATCTGCGCAAAGAATTCGACGTGATGAAGATTGTGGGTGAAAAGCATAACAAACTGGTTGCCCTGACCGAAACCGGCAATAAGACAGTGTCGCACCCAAAGTGGTTTACCGAGACACTACTGCCAGTTCTTGAGGAATATAAACTATGCTACGCCCTTCTTTGGCGTAACGCATGGGACAATCCAAAGGAAGTGTATGCCTCTGCTCCCAACCTGCCTACAGCCAAGGACTTCAAGAAGCTCTGCAAGAACAAGCGCATACTTATGAATAAAGACATAAAAAAAATGAAATAACAAATATAAAAAGACATTATGAATAATTTTCAAGAAAAGGTGAAGAGCCTACGAGCACATCATGAGGTTCTTCTAAGCAGAAAAAACAACCCTCTACCATACGGCAATGGTATCTATGAAAAGTATGAAAACCCTATCCTCACAGCTGAGCATACTCCATTAGAATGGAGATATGACTTCAACGAGAAGGACAACCCATATCTCATGCAGCGTATCATGATGAACGCTACCCTTAACTCCGGTGCAATCAAGTGGAACGGAAAATATGTTCTTGTAGTGAGAGTTGAAGGCGCCGACCGCAAGAGTTTCTTCGCCGTGGCAGAAAGTCCTAACGGTGTTGACAACTTCCGCTTCTGGCCAGAGCCCATCACCATGCCCGAAGATACTATTCCCGCTACAAATATCTATGACATGCGACTCACAGCCCACGAGGACGGATGGGTGTATGGCGTCTTCTGTGCCGAGCGTCACGACGACTCACAGCCGGGCGACCTCTCTGCAGCTACCGCCACTGCCGCCATCGCACGCACTAAGGACCTCGTCAACTGGGAACGTCTGCCTGACCTGAAGACAAAGAGCCAGCAACGCAACGTGGTGCTCCATCCTGAGTTTGTCGACGGCAAGTATGCTTTCTATACCCGCCCACAGGACGGATTCATCGACACTGGTTCAGGCGGCGGCATCGGCTGGGCACTAGTCGACGACATCACTAATGCAGAGATTACCGAGGAAAAAATCATCAATGCACGCCACTACCATACCATCATGGAAGTTAAGAATGGTGAAGGACCTCATCCTATAAAGACACCTAAGGGATGGCTCCACCTGGCACACGGAGTACGCGGATGCGCCAGCGGCTTGAGATACGTTTTATATATGTATATGACAGCTCTCGACGATCCCACACGTGTCATTGCACAACCCGGCGGCTACTTCATGGTGCCTGAGGGCGGTGAATATATCGGCGACGTGATGAACGTGGTATTTGCCAATGGCTGGATTGCAGACGAAGACGGAAAGGTGTTCATATACTACGGATCGTCAGACACACGTATGCACGTAGCTACATCATCCATTGACCGACTGATAGACTACTGCATGAATACTCCCGCCGATGGCTATACCACAGGTGAGAGCGTAGAAACAATAAAGAAACTAATAAAGAAGAACTTGGAAAATTGAAAGTTGAAAATTGAATTGCTGCGCACTGTTTCCTGGCGCAGCAATTCAATATTCAATTTTCAATCTTCAACATTCAACATTAAAAAATCATTATGGCTAAATTAAGTGAGAAAATCGGTTATGGATTCGGCGACATGTCTTCGTCGATGTTTTGGAAGATCTTTTCATATTATCTTCCTATTTTCTATAGCGACATCTTTGGGCTAAGCCTTGTAGATGCCGGAATATTAATGCTTGTGACAAGAATCTGGGACGGAGTAAGCGACCCGATGATGGGAATCATCGCCGACCGTACAAAGACACGCTGGGGAAAATACCGCCCATATCTTCTTTGGATAGCAGCTCCGTTCTCCATCTGCGGTATCTTGCTGTTCACCACACCTGACTGGGGATATGCCGCAAAACTTGTATGGGCATACGTGACCTACATCCTTATGATGACCGTATACACAGGCATCAACGTGCCTTACGGCTCTATGCTTGGAGTCATGACATCAGATACTAACGAGAAGACTGTATTCTCGTCATTCAGAATGTTCTTCGCCTATGGCGGCTCGTTTATCGCACTTTCAGCATGGGAACCGCTCTGCAACATGTTCACTCCAATGTTTGACGGGTCAAAAGCCGCTGGCACACAGTTTGCCATGGTGGCAATTGCCTCGGCATGTCTTGTCCTGTTCCTGCTCTGTTTTGCCCTCACCCGCGAACATATCAAGAGCGAGAGCAAGGTTAGCATCGGCAGCGACTTCTCCTCGTTGCTCCAAAACCGCCCTTGGTGGATACTCATCGGTGCAGCCCTCGGCAGCAACCTCTTCAATACGGTGCGTGGTTCGGTGGTGGCGTACTTCTTCACCTACGTCATCTGTGTCGACGGCGACGTGAGCCTGCCTTTCTTCGGACTTTCAATATTATTCTATGCAGGACTGTTCCTCAGCGTAGGCGAGGTGAGCAACATGATTGGTGTAGCACTTACTGTACCCATCGCTAAGCGTTTTGGCAAAAAGGCCACCTTCATCTATTCAAATATTGCACTGGCAGTACTCAGTGTGCTGTTCTTCTTTATGCCGGCAAATACGGTAGCAGGCCTTTGGGGCATGATGTTGATGCAGGTGCTCATTTCTATCTTCACCGGCATCATCTCTCCTCTTATTTGGAGTATGTATGCCGACGTGTCCGACTATGCAGAGCTTAAGTTCAACACCGCTTCCACAGGACTCATCTTCTCCAGTGCCTCCATGGCACAGAAGTTTGGCGGTGCAGTAGGCGGTGCCTCTGTCATGTGGCTTCTTGCCGCCGTAGGCTATGTACAGCCGCAGGCAGGTGTCAGCGTTACGCAACCTGCCGAAGTAGTAGACTATCTTTGGTATCTCATGACATTCGTTCCTTGTTGTGTTGCTCTCCTCAGCATCATTTGCGTAAACTTCTATCCTCTTACGACAGAAGAAGTGGAGAACATTTCACGCCAGCTGAAAAAGACAAGAAAACAGGAATAGAAGATAATTATTATGAAACAATGAAACAAACTGACCTGATGAAGCAGGAGGTGCAGGATGTGCTTCAGACAAACATCCTGCCCTTCTGGCTTGACAAAATGATTGACCGCGAAAACCGCGGCTTTTACGGACGAATAGACGGACACGGAGTGCTTCACCCCGATGCGGAGAAAGGTGCGATACTAAACGCACGCATACTTTGGACCTTCAGCGCTGCCTATCGTGTGCTGAAACGTCCGGAATACCTTGCCGCCGCAACACGTGCCAAGGACTATATTCTCGAACATTTCTACGACAAAGAGTTTGGCGGCATTTACTGGTCGCTCGACTGCCTTGGACGCCCTAAAGACACAAAGAAGCAGTTCTACGCCATAGGTTTCGCCATCTATGGACTTAGCGAGTATGCCCGTGCCACAGCCGACCGCGAAGCGCTCGACTATGCCATCCGCCTGTTTGAATGCATCGAGCAACACTCACTCGACAGAAAAGACAATGGATATATAGAAGCTTGCACAAGAGAGTGGGGCAAGATTGAAGACATGAGACTGTCTGACTTTGATGCCAATTATCCAAAGTCGCAGAATACTCATCTGCACATCATCGAACCTTATACAAATCTGTTCAGAATATGGAAAGACGAGCGTCTTGAAAAGGCATTGCGCAATCTCATCAACATCTTCACTGACAAGATACTCAACCCGGAGACTCACCATCTCGACCTCTTCTTCGACAACGACTGGACCCGTGGTGCCGGACATCTTGAGAGCTATGGCCACGACATTGAGTGCTCATGGCTCATGCATGAGGCAGCCCTGGTGCTTGGCGACGAGGAAGTGCTGAGAAAGGTGGAGCCGATAGTGAAGTTGGTGGCAAAGGCATCGGAAAAAGGTCTCAATGCCGACGGCTCGATGGTGCACGAGGCTAATGTTGACACAGGACATGTTGACGATGACCTACACTGGTGGGTACAGGCAGAGGCCGTGGTAGGATTCTTCAATATCTACCAATATTTTGGAGACGAACAGGCATTGGAGAAAGCTACACACTGCTGGCAGTACATAAAGCAAAACCTCATCGATAACGAGAACGGAGAATGGTACTGGAGCCGACATGCTGACGGAACACTGAACCTTGAAGACGACAAAGCCGGATTCTGGAAGTGTCCATACCATAATGGCAGAATGTGTCTCGAACTTATTGAGAGAATATAACCTGACCTCGTTAACTTCCTTCACTACTGAAAATCGAAATAATAGAAAAACTATGAAGCAAGATCAAAATACCGACCACGTTCTCCATGAGATAACCCCGTTGAGAGATGGCGACCTGATGTACATAGCCGACCGTCATAAGAAAGAGTTCACATATCCAATACACAACCACCAAGTGTTTGAACTAAACTTCGTGGAACACGGAGCTGGAGTGAGAAGGATTGTGGGCGACAGCAGCGAGATAATCGGCGAATATGACCTTGTGCTCATTACCAGTCTTGAATTGGAACATGTATGGATGCAAAACGATTGCAAGAGCGACGACATCCACGAAATCACCGTGCAGTTCCGCTTCGACCTCTCTTCCGAAGGCTTTTTCGCCACATCGCCTCTCAAGTCCATCTACCACATGCTCAACCAGGCCCGCAAAGGTCTTGTGTTTTCCATGGACACCATTATGAAAATCTATAACGACCTTCAGAAGCTCAGTAGCATCAAAGACCCCTTCGAAGCCTTCATCAGTTTCCTCCGCATACTCAATGTGCTAGCCAATAGCGACGGCTCACGCACTCTTGCCACTACGAGCTACGCCAAGGTTGTGATAGAAGAAGACAGTTCACGCATCCTTAAGGTGAAAAACTTCATCAATAGCAACTATATGAAAGAAATAAAGCTGAAGACTCTCTCAGACCTTGCTTGCATGAGCGAGACAGCCTTCAGCCGCTTCTTTAAGTTACACACCGGACGCACCGTGAGCGACTATATCATCGACATTCGTCTTGGGTTCGCTTCCCGAATGCTGGTAGACACAAACAAGAGCATTGCCGACATCTGCTACCTCTGCGGCTACAACAACCTAAGCAATTTCAACCGTGTGTTCAAACGCAAGAAAGGTTGTGCGCCCACAGAGTTCAGGGAGTATTACCATAAGACGAAAATCATTGTTTAGCTTTCTTTAGCTTCTCCATTCTCATCACCTGTTCCTTCACAATGTTGAGTGTGGTGGAATCGGTCGAGAATACTGAGTTAAGGCCTTGGGCCTCTTGTGCCGGGTCGCCGGTATAATCGTCACCAGGCAGCCACTGCTCGTGTTTCGGATTGGCGCGGCCTCCCCATGCCCAGAAGTTGCATCCGGCAAACTTCCCTCCATTCTCGGCATTGTCGGCCACCAGTGAGAATACATACTTGTAATAGCCATCGCGGCCTTGTGTCGTGGTGGCTTTGTCATATTTAAATCCATCACGCGGATAACCAAACTCCTCCATCACCAAGGGTTTGCCCAAACGGTCGCATATCTCAAGGTGGCGTTCTATGTATTGCTTCGTACTGTCGCACGCTGCGGGCAAGTCGGCTATAAGGCTATCAGGACGGGCCCAACTCCAGTTGTAAGGCCAGATGTGTATGTTGCAGTAGTCTATGTTCTTGTCCTTGCAGATAGTCTCGTAGGTCTGGTAGTCGCCCTCACATCCCCATGCTCCCTCGCTACCGATAGAGATGAGGTGGTTGGTGTCGAGACTGCGTATCAAGGCCGATGTCTCGGCAAGCCACTTCGCAAACGGCTTTAGCTCCTCCTTGCCGAAAGCGCGGGGCTCGTTGCCTATCTGCCACGACATGATTGTTGGGTCGTCGGTATATTTCACACCAGTATATTGATTGGTGCGTCCCAGGATAAATCTCACATAATCGTAGAATAGCTGGTGAGCTTTTTCAGATGTGGCATACTTACGCATAAAATCCATAAAGGCAGGATAACCATCTTCATTAGGACGTGGAGCCTTTCCTTCTCCAGCATGCTCGAGATAGAAGCCGTAGCCCCCACTCCACTCCCATGAGTTGTTCAGATACAGCACTGCCACCATGTCGCGCTTCCCCATTTCCATGAGAAGGTAGTCCAATCCGGCTAATATGGTATCGTTATACACGCCAGGAGCCTTTTGCAAGGTTGGCTCAACCTTTGTCAGCACGCCCTCCTCTCCGTCGCTGCCCACGAGTATTCTCAGATTGTCGATTCCCATGGCCTTCATGTCGTCAAGTTCCTGACAAAGGCGTGTGCGGTTGCCTCCACGTCCCTCCGACCCAAGAATAGCACCATACCAGAAGTTAGTTCCCACATAGTAGTAAGGACTACCGTTGCGCACGAAATGTCCGTCCACCACTTTCACAAATTTGTCACCCTCCGTGTCCTTCACAGAAGAGCAAGACCCGGTGACAATCATGGCCATCACAGCTATCAGCATTTGATAGATAACTTTTTTCATTTGCATTGTTTCAGTTGTTTTGGTTATTATAAATTATTTTTTTGCAAAGATAAAGTCTTTTTCTCGATATTCAAATATAATAATTATCAACTTTTGATACTATTTTATCAAAAACAACTATTTGGAATGATATTTATCAACAAATGTCATAAACACAACGTAATTAATTGGAATTTTGTTTTGTAGATAAATGAAAACGTACTATCTTTGTAGCGAAAAAAAGGAAACAAAAAGTCAATAACTAACGAAATGGAAAAAAGATACGGACATTTTGATGACGCTCAGCGCGAGTATGTCATCACTGATCCAAAGACCCCATGGCCTTGGATCAATTATCTGGGCAACGAAGACTTCTTCTCCCTTATCTCTAACACTGCAGGAGGCTACAGCTTCTACAAGGACGCCAAGTTCCGACGCATCACACGTTATCGCTACAACAACGTGCCTATGGACAACGACGGACGATACTTCTACCTGAAAGACGGCGACACGATTTGGAATCCAGGATGGAAGCCTTGCCGCACACCACTCGACTCATACGAGTGTCGTCATGGTATGGGATATACACGCATCACAGGAAAAAAACTGGGTGTCGAAGCATCTGTGCTCTTCTTCGTGCCTCTCAAGACATGGGGCGAGGTACAGAAACTGACACTCACCAACACCACCTCGGAAAAAAAGCAGCTAAAGCTATTCTCGTTTACCGAATGGTGCTTGTGGAACGCCGCCACCGACATGGAAAACTTCCAGCGCAACTTCTCTACTGGAGAGGTGGAGATAGAGGGTTCCACTATATATCATAAGACTGAATACCGCGAACGCCGCAACCATTATGCCTTCTATACCGTAAACGCACCGATACAGGGCTTCGACACCGACCGCGAGACCTTTGTAGGACTCTATAGCGAGAAGTCGGCACCCGACGCTGTGGTCGAAGGCCGTCCACGCAATAGCCACGCCCACGGATGGAGCCCCATAGCTTCACAATATATAGAGGTGGAACTCGCTCCGGGAGAAAGCTGCGACTTCGTGTTCCTGCTCGGATATGTAGAAAACAAACAGGAAGAGAAATTTGAGGCTAAGAAGGTTATCAATAAAGAGAAGGCTCACCAGCTCATCGAACGTTTCAACACCACCGAGAAAGTGGACGCCGCATTCGCTGAACTCTGTGCCTACTGGGACAAGCTGCTCTCAAACTTCTCCGTGGAAAGTGGCAACGACAAACTCGACCGTATGGTCAACATCTGGAACCAGTACCAGTGTATGGTCACCTTCAACTTCTCGCGCTCGGCATCGTTCTTCGAAAGTGGAGTGGGCAGAGGCATGGGCTTCCGCGACTCCAACCAAGACCTCGTGGGCTTCGTACACCTCGTGCCAAGCCGCGCACGCCAGCGCATCATCGACATCGCCTCAACACAATTCCCCGACGGAGGATGCTATCACCAGTACCAGCCACTCACCAAACGAGGCAACAACGACATCGGCGGAGGATTCAACGACGATCCCTGCTGGCTCATCTTCGGCACTGCAGCATATCTTAAGGAGACAGGCGACTTCTCCATCCTTACCGAGCCTGTTCCGTTCGACAATCAGCCAGGAAGCGAGAAGACTCTATTCCAACATCTGAAGATATCGATGGAACACGTCACACGCAACCTCGGTCCTCACGCCCTTCCGCTCATTGGCCGTGCCGACTGGAACGACTGCCTGAACCTCAACTGCTTCTCATGGGATCCCAACGAGAGCTTCCAAACCACCGAAAACAAGAGCGAAGGCAGCAAGGCTGAGTCGCTCATGATTGCCGGCCTGTTTGTCGTTACCGGAAAAGAATACATCAACCTTTGCCGACAGCTTGCACGCCAAGGAGAGGACGCTGAGAAATATGGCATCGACAGTTTCGAGACAGAGGCCGACACTATGGCAGCTGCCGTAGAAGCCATGGAGAAAGCAGTGAAAAAAGATGGATGGGACGGCGAATGGTTCCTCCGCGCATACGATTTCTATGGCAACAAGATTGGCTCTAACGAAAATGAGGAAGGAAAGATCTTCATCGAAAGTCAGGGATGGTGCACAATGGCTGGCATCGGACTCGAAGAAGGACTCTGCGACAAGGCCATCGACTCTGTAGAGCGCATGATGGACTGCGAGCATGGCATTGTGCTCAATAATCCAGCTTACACCACATACCATGTCGAGATGGGAGAAATATCGTCATATCCTGAGGGATACAAGGAGAATGCCGGCATCTTCTGCCACAACAACCCTTGGGTCATCATAGGCATGACCGTGGCAGGACGCGGCAACGACGCATGGGAGCATTACACAAAGATACTTCCATCATACGTTGAGGAGAAACACCAAACGCTGCATAAGGTCGAGCCTTACGTCAACTGTCAGATGGTAGCCGGTAAAGATGCCTTCAAACCTGGCGAGGGAAAGAACTCATGGCTTACCGGAACTGCTGCATGGATGTGGCTCACCGTCAGCCAGTACATCCTCGGCATACAACCCGACTATGAAGGTCTTGCCATACGTCCATGCCTTCCTTCTACAGCTGATGAATATACAGTACGTCGCCGTTTCCGCGACGCTGAGTACACCATCACGGTAAAGAATCCCGATGGACGCCAGACTGGCATAAGTTCAATGACAGTCGACGGACAGCCCGTAAGTGGAAATGTCATTCCTTATTCTGAGGGCAGCCACACTGTGGTAGTAGTTATGTAAAAATCATATGATTTTTATAAGATTTAGATGAGTTATCGTATATTTTTCCTCTAAATCGCACTATTTTCATGCGATTTAGAGGAAATTTCTTTGTTTTTTAGAAATAAAAGATGTATTTTTGCAGCATGAATACATCTAATATAATTTAAGTTCCTCACCCTTTATAGCATTGCAACCACAATATAACCCTCTGAAATTCAGCTTTTAGTAGTAGGGCGAGTGTTTCCCAAATGCGTGTCAATGGAGGACTTTTCATTTCATTCTTCTAATGCATTTAACCAAAGGGCGCACTGTCACCTTACGACAGACGGCTGTCATAACTACGACAGTCGGCTGTCATAACTGTGACAGTCTTGGCTAAGACATTAGGCTTGCAGTTGCCATAAGACATCTCGTTTCGTGTTGTATAAGCCAGCTCCGCAAACACCCTACACCCTACATTATTTCGTAGCAGCATCTTGATAATCAGATGATTAATGAATGTAGGGTGCCTCTCAACCCTACATTAACCCTACATCATCCGTACATTAATTTTTTCATGGTCTCATTAATCGTCTCCGCGATGACCGTTTTTTTTCATTTCGATAGCCCGATCAATTCATTGGCGTTTCAATTTGTGTAAGGTGAATGTAGGGTGAATGTAGGGTTGAGAGGCACCCTACATACTGTAATTACCTGAGTGGCAGGTGTTTAGCCCGAAATAATGTAGGGTGTAGGGTTTTAGCGACATTCATCCTTATATTTATTTGCCATCAATCTAAAATTAGGCAAATAACCCTAATTGAATTTTCGACGGTCGCACCACAAAACAAATATTTAGACCACTCATAAGGGGTGGGAAACTAAAGTTCTTTAATTTAGCAAGGCGAACACCCCAAAACTATGGAACTTATTTTGCGATAGTCTTTTTTTATTGATAAAAGCAGATTTTTGGGAATTTTCTTTGTTGTACTAAATAATTTTATATACTTTGCCCCCAGTCTTAGGCTTGCTGAAAGCCCACAATAGGGCAGAGGCGGGCAAGACACATATACATAAAAGGCGTAACTGTACGCTTTGGTTTTGACGATAGAAGAACTTCGCACACTCTAAGGATTGTCAAGAACAAAGCAACGGGAACGCCTCATGGGGTGTATTATATACAGCCCTCATTGGCATTGGATCACTCCCAATGTAGATGTTGGTGTTCCATATATGCACATGAACCAAGGTACCTGTCCCTATGACCCCTATGACCCTAAAAAGAACATAAAACTACGAGTTGACAAGTTGACGAGTGGACGAGTAGACAAGTTATTACTCATGCCGCAGTCTTTTGGCTTTGACTATCAACTTGTCAACTCGTCCACTTGTCAACTAACTATATTTTACCATGCACTGTAAGGAGCATACTCGGTGGTGTTGGTCTGCAGACCCCACTGCGGGTTGTACTCTATGATGGCATTGTCTATTGGCAGCGACTGGAAGTAAGCGTCGGTGATGGGCTTGCTATATATCTTGGTGCCAATCTTGTGCTCAATCACGGTCTTGCTCCATGGCTTGCCTGTGTCGTAGGCATATCGCTTCAGGTCGAGCATACGCTGGAACGACACGAGGGGAAGCTCGCGGCGGCGCTCGGTCAGAATCTCGTTAAGGAGCTGGTCGGCAGACATCGAACTGCCGTTCTTCAAGTCGGTGCTCACGCCATCGCCGTAGTTATAGCGATATTTGCGCAGGAGGTTAAGGCTCTGCAAGGCTGCTGAGGTGTTACCTGTGCGTGCCTCTGCCTCTGCCTTTTCGAGCAACAACTGAGGATAGGTGATGCCTTCGGTGGTCTGCATATTGTAGGAACGGTAGTCGTTGATCTGCAGACCATCGTCAACAGTAATGTCGCCGTAGGTGGTGTGATAGCCTTCCACGATGAAGAAGAACTTCTTGCAGCGGAGGTCGTGGTCGAAGTCGAAGATAGACTTCCAGTCTTCTGAAGGCACATACTTAGTGGTGGTAGTTCCGCTTGGCACTGAACGGTAGAGCAGAATCTCACGGTGAGTAGTCTGCTCGAAGTCGGTGTCAGGACCGCGCAGTGTCATGAAAGGCTCCGGTGAACAGCCCTCTGGCGGGTTGATTTCGGTGAGTGCCTCGTAGTAGAAGTCGTTGTAGTTGTAGATGAGCTTGTCGGCACTGCCACTGTTGGCAACGGCAAGTTCCCAAGCCTTCTGTGCGTCGGCGAGCATGTTCTGCCAGTCGCGTGTGTACATATAGTATTCTGCACGCAGAGCGTAGGCGCAGGCTCTGTCGGCACGGCTATGGTTTGCCACGGTGTTTGGGCAGTTCTCGCAGGCATAGTCGAGGTCAGCCTTCGCAAGCTCGAAAATCTCGGCTGTCGTGTTGAGGTCGCCGTTGCCTACGGTTGGGTCGCCCGAGAGTCGATATGGCACCACCTTGGTGTCGTTGGCCCCTCCTGCCTGGTACATAGGACCGTAGCATAAGGCCATGTTCATCATCTGCCAAGCGCGTCCGAGGCGTGCCTGTGCGATGACTCCTTTTGCGTAAGCTGACTCGCTGTCGATGGCTGTCACTCCGTCGATTACGTTGTTGAAGTAACCGAGAGCCTTGTAACTGTAGGTCCAGGTGAATGGTGTGTTGATCGGATCCTGCACTGGCGAGTAGAAAATGTAGGCAGCCAGGTTCTCAAGGTTTGGGAAGGTGGCAGTGTATTGGTACTTTGCCAGGTTCTCCGTGATGGTGAGGTTGTCAGCCATGGCAGCGTAGAAGCAGCTGCGGTTGTTGTCCATCATGAAGTAAGGGTCAACGGTGAGACTGTTGTTGAGAATGTTCTCAAACTGTGACACCTCTGTGGGAATCATCTTTCCCACGGGCTTCACGTCGAGGAAGTTGTCGCAGGACGCGAGCGTTGCGGCGAGTGTTGCCGCGAAGATATATTTTAATTTCTTCATAGTGTTCTGTTGTAAGGGTTAGAAACTGAATGTAAGACCGATGTAGAACTCCGGATTCATTGGCAGTGAGGCATATCCTGCGTTTGATGAGTCGTTCATTCCTCCGCTGTAGTTCAGTTCGAAGGTCTCAGGATCAATATCGCAGTCGCTTGCCGTAATGCGGAAGAGGTTGCGTGCCTGGAGATATACCTTTGCGTCGCTCATGCCGATGAGTTTGGTGAGCGAGTTGTCGAAGTTGTAGGTGAGGGTCAGGTCACGCAGCTTGGCATAGCTTGCGTTGCCTATGTTGATGTCGCAGAACGGGAAGTAGAACATGTCCATGTTCCACGACTTAAGCACCGGATAGATTTTCGTTGCCTCGTCGCCTGCCTTCTGCCAACGCTCTGCTACGTGGCGGCTGTTGATGTTGGAGCCTTGGAACACGTCCTTACGATACTTATGGCCAAGTTTGGCAATGAACATGAACGAGAGGTTCCAGTTCTTGTAAGAGAAGTTGTTTGTCAGCGCCATGTCTGCCTTTGGCACTGCGGTGCCGAGATATACAACATCGTCAACAGTACAAGCAGAGGCGAGCTTCTTTTCGCCGTCGGCTCCGAAGATCATGGTCTGTCCCTTGTCGTCGAGTCCTGCGAAGTTGTAGCCGAAGAGTCCGTACATAGGATAGCCTGCGGCATGAATTGGTGTCACCCAAGCCCAAGATGTCGGGTATTTGCGGTTGACATTGTATTCGAGCACCTCGTTCTTGTTTAATGAGAGGTTGTAGGTCACGTCCCAACGGAAGTAGCGCGACTTTACGGGAGTGCCGTTGATGGCGAACTCGAATCCCTGGTTGCGTATAGAACCTACGTTCTTTCTGATTGACGAAACGCCGAGAGTCGGGTCAACAGCATCAGAGGCGAGCAGGTCGGTGCTCTTCTTGTGATAGTAGTCGAAGCTGAAGCCCAATCGGTTGTTGAGCACGTTGATATCGATACCGATGTTCTTGGTCGTGGTCTTCTCCCAGCGAAGGGAGTTGTTGGGGAAGGAAGATATACTGTTTGACACACCGCCGGTAATAGGGCTGAAGGAGCCGGCAGAGAGGATGAGGTAAGGACCGTCGGTGAGCGAGATATTACCGTTCACGCCGTAGGATGCACGGACATTCAAGCGGTCGATCCATTCAACGTTGAAGAATTTCTCGTTTTTCACCTTCCATGTTCCACCCACAGACCACATTGGTTTGTGGCGATATTTCGGGTCGGTGCCGAAGAAATTGGTGAGGTCCTCACGAATACTTCCGCTGATGATATAGCGGTCGTCGAACTCGTATGATCCGTTGAAATACCACGACACGAAACGGTTGTCGCTGATGCCGTAGCTACCATATTTGAGATACCATGCAAGGTCGTTGCCGTTGAGCATGTCTTGGTTGTAAACACCTGACACGAAGTCCTTGATGTTGACTGGCGTGAACGAGCCTGCCGTTGAGTTGTAGCCGAGACGAGTGGCGTAGGTGTTGTTGTCGTAGGTTATGCGGCGCACCTCGTTACCTGCAAGTGCAGTTACACGGTGCTTTCCGAACGTGCGGTTGAAGTTCACCTGTGTGCGCACTGTCCAGTTTTCGTTGGTGTAGCGGGTCTCGTCAATCATGTCGCCGTCGGGAACATAGTGGTTTGAGATGTTGCTCATCGAGGTACCGTTGTTGAAGGCAAGGCGCATGCGGTAACTGTTGGCTGTCGATATGGTCTTGCTCGTAGAGTTGCCTCGAGTCCAGTTGCCTCCCACCTCAGCGGTAAGCCCGTCGATGATTTTGAAGCGCAGGAAACCGTTGAAGCGTGCCGCGAAACTGGTGGTCTTGTTGTAGTCCTCGTAGGCATCGGTCACGGGGTTGTAGTCGGTGTCCTTAAGTCCGCTGACCGAACTGTAGAGGTCGGCAGTAGCGGCACTGACAGTACGTATGTTCAGGAGGTTACCGTTGTCGTCTGCCAGTCGGGAGTAGGGTTTCAGATAACTGGTATAGTCGGTGAACGACTGGAATGAGTTTCTTGGCGAATTAGAACGTGAGTAGTTGACGTTGGCTGCCACGCCTACGGTCAGGAACTTATATGGATTCCATTCGTTCCTAAGGTCAACGAGCAGTCGGTCGTTGTCGGTGTTTATGTAAGACGCACGGTTCTTTGTATAGTTTACCGCAAGGTTGTATTTGTTCACCTTGTTGCCGCCGCTGATGCCGATGTTGTGGGTCTGTGTGAATGCAGTGCGTAACATATATTTCTCCATGTCGCGCAGCACGTTGTTGCCACGCAGTTTGTCGATGGCAGAATTAAATTCCGAATCGCTAATCTTTCCTGCCTTGCGCTGAGTCAGCAGGTAGTCAACGTCGCTCTGGTTAGCGGTTCTGTAGGCAATGTTGTAAGATGAGCTGTTGGGATTGAGGTCGTAGAGCGCAAGTTCGGCGTCGATGTAGTCTGATGTTGACGCCATGTGCAGGTCGTCGAGGTTTGGCTTCGACTCAAACTTAAAGCTTCCTCGGTAGCTGAGCCTTGTCTTTCCCTCGGCACCGTTTTTCGTGGTGACGATGATGACACCGTTGGCAGAACGAGAACCGTAGATTGAGGCTGCCACACCATCTTTAAGCACGGTGATGTTCTCGATGTTGTCGGGGTTGAGCTCGCTGAGCTGGCACTCTGTAGGATATCCATCGACAACGATGAGAGGCTGTGTGGCGGCGTTCAAGGTGGCGATACCACGGATAGAGAGATTTCCGTCCTTGTCGAGAACCACACCTGCTATCTGTCCTTCGAGTTTCTGCGTGAGGTCGGCGTTGAGCTTTCCGTCAATCTGCTTGCTTGTCATGGTGCCGAACGATCCCGTGGCACGTTCCTTCGATATGGTCTGATAACCAGTCACAATCACGTCGTCCATGATGTTGGCGTCGGGTTCGAGTGTAATCACCTTCGATGTCTGCAGGCGACGCATGGGCAAGGTCTGGGTCTTCATGCCGAGATAGGAAACGCTGACGTTCTTTCCTCGTTGTGCAGGAGCCACACGTAGGGCGAATCGACCGTCGCTATCTGTAACAGTGCCTACGTTGGTGCCGGGAATGGTGACGGAGACACCCACAAGTGCCTCGCCGTTTTCGTCAACCACGCGTCCTGTGAGCATGTTGCCTGCCTGACGTTTCTTTATGGTCACTATGTTTCCTTCAATGGAGTAGCTGCAGTTGAGCTTGTCCATCACTTCGTCGAGCACCTCGCGTACCGGCTTGTCCTGTGCGTTGAGCGACACCTTTGGCAGCGACTCGGCAAGGTCGGTGCTGCAGATGAAGTCGAGGCCGGTTTGCTTTTTCAGCTCGGCGAAAAAGTTCTTCACTGTGGCTGACGTCATTTTGATCGTCACATTGGGGCTGCGTTGTGCCGTAGCCTCAATAGTCCATGGAGCCATGGCGCACAATGCGAAAAGCAGCGAGCATAGCGTCCTTTTGGAAGTTAAGAAATGCTTCATATTCTCTCTTTTTTGTAAATAAATGTATCTTGTCGTTATTCCTTTCCCTTTATTGTCATCACTCCGTCGCGAAGGGTGATGTCCACTCCTGTCACTTCCTTTATGGCGTGGATGGTGGGAAGTATGTCGTCATACTTGTTAATGTCGCCCGTGAAGCGCATCGTCTTTATGTCGTCCGACTCAAACACCACGCCTATGTTGTACCACCGCGAAAATACATCGGTAAGTTCCTCAAGCGAGCAGCCGTCGAAGAAAAACTGTCCTGTGTTCCACGCCACGTATGGCTCCACATCCACCTTCGACACCGTGACGCGGTGATTGCCTGTAAACTCGGCTTTCTCGCCGGGGCGAAGTATTGTCTCCCTGCCATTGCTTGTCACCACGCCCACCTTTCCTTTCACGAGCACCACGCTGGCGCAGCCCTGTCGTGGTTTGGTGTTTACACAAAACTCGGTGCCGTAGTCGCGTATGTCTCCGTAGGGAGTGGAGACAACAAACGGGTGGCTGTTGTCCTTTGCCACAAAAAAGTATGCCTCGCCTTCGAGAAACACACGGCGTTCCTTGCCGTTGAAGTGCATCGGGTAGGTAAGGCTTGAGTTGTAGTTAAGATGTACGTGGGTGCCGTCGTCGAGCACCATCCAAAACTCCTTGTCGTGGTGGGTTACGAGCGTTGCTTCGGGTGTGTCTGTTTCCTGCACTTCCTCAGCCGCGTCCCTGTTGTTCTGCATTATTTCGGCGGCGGCAGTGGCAGAACTGACGTTTGATGCCTTGGCACCCTTGATGAGGAGCGTAGCCTCGTTGATGCCCGATTTCTCCAGTTTCTCCATCGCTACGATTGCCTCCTCGTCAATCTGCGGGGTTGCTGTCTTCCTGTCAGCCATAGCCAAATGCCACAGCACGATGCCTACAACGGCAACGGCAGCCACGCTTGCTATTCGCTTCAGCCAAACGATTGCGGCATGGGTAACGGCTGATGCGGGACGCGACTCGTGTTTGTCGTAAAACCGTTTCTTGGCTTTCCTCTTGTCTATGGAGGCAAACTGCCTGTAGCGCATGACGAAAGCCTTGTTGTCCAACATACCTTCTACCTTCGACTTCAGTTCGGGATCTTCGTCGAGCAGGCTTTCGAGCAGCCTGTCCTCTTCCGGAGTTGAAACTCCGAGAATGTGTCTTGCAACAAGTTCGTTTATGTTACTTTTGTCGTTCATATATTTGTCCTTTTAACCTTAATACACCTTAAATGGCGAAAAAGGTGACAAGAATTTAGAAAAAAGCCACAAAAACCGACAAAAATATCATTTTTAACAGAACAAGGGTGTTAAGGTACATTCCCTAACACCCTTGGCTTGGCTATAATATGCTGGCTGCTTACTTTGCCAACGCATCTACGATTGCCTGTCTGATGGCATCGCCACGCAGATGGTTGCGGAATATTTTTCCGTCCTTGCCTATTACTATGATATATGGTATGCCGTTGAACTGGTACTTGTCCATCGCGTCACGTCCTGAGTTTGGAGCGAGCAACTGTCGCCACGGCATCTGCTCTTCCTTCAGAGCCTTCTCCCATGCCTCCTTCTTGCTGTCGATGGAAACGCTGAGGAACACCACGTTCTTGTTCTTCTTAAACTCCTCGTAGTATTTCTTCACGTTTGGAATCTCAGCACGGCACGGACCACACCAGCTTGCCCAGAAGTCCACGAGCACCACCTTGCCCTTGAAGTCGCTGAGCGACACATTCTTTCCCTTCTCGTTAGGGAAGGTGAAGTCGGGAGCCATTGCACCCACTGCGGCGCGGCGTGTCTTCTCCTGACGGTCTCTCAAGTCTGCCAACCAGTCCTTTGCCACAGTCGTGCCGGGATTGTTCTTCTCTATGTTGGCGAGTGCGTTTAAGATCAGTGTCGAGTCCTTGTCGAAGTTGAAGCGCGAAAGCAGCGAGACACAGCTGGTGAGATGGCTGTAGTGCTCCAACAAGTATTTGTAGTATGCCTTGGTGTCTTCGTTCACTGCGTCATAGAGTTCCATAAACACCTTCTGCTTCACATTTGAACTGAGGCTGTCCTGCTTGTAGATGTTCTGCGAGGCGGCGATGCCCATCTGGTAACCACGGAAGTCGATGAAGTTGGCGAGGTTCATCAGTTCGTTTTTCTCTCCACCTCTTATATATACGTAAGGAGGATTCTTTATCTTTATTTTTGCCGTGTCTATGCCTCGGAAGTCGATGCCGAGATTCTCGTCCTCAAGCCACGCTGTCGCCCTCTGCTCAAGACAGCAGGTCACGAAGGCTCTCGTTGGCTTGTCCACTGTCACTGAGAGGGAATATGTGCCATCGGGAGCTATCTCTGTTTCTCCCAATGTAATTTTCTCAAAACCTTTGTAGGTCGTTACCGACACTTTCTTGTCGTTGCCCACAAACTCCACCTTGCCGTTTATGGTAACTGTGTTCTGCGCTGATGCCGTGCTTGCGGCAAAGGCAAGCAACAGCCCCAAAATAGTTGTTTTCTTCATTGTTATTCGTTATTACTTTAAGTTTCGCTTTACGAGTTAACGAGTTGACAAGGTGACAAGGTGATACCTTTGCCGCTGTTTTGCGGTTGGACTATTAACTTGTCAACTCGTCACTTGTCAACTACTTACCAAAGAGAGAGTCGAGTTCTTTGTAGAATTGTGGGTCTTCGCCTACTATCACCTTGTAGATGGTTCCGTCGGGATTTAGGATAACCTTTGTGGGATAGCCTTCCACGGCATATTTCTGAGGCGTTGCGTCTGCCTTCTCGCTCTTCACGTGAATCCATGGCAGTTCATGCTTCTTCACGGCATCCTTCCATTTTGCCTCGGTGTCGTTGCAGTCGATGCCCACGATCTCAAACTTGCCACGGTATTTCTCGTAGTATTTCTTCATGTCGGGCATTCCCTTGATACACCATCCGCACCACGATCCCCAGAAGTCGAGAACCACATACTTGCCGCGCAGCGACGACAGGGAGAAAGGCTTGCCGTTGATGTCGTTGAGCGTGAAGTCGGGAGCCTCTTTGCCAGCAGCCACCTTCTTCTTCGCCTCGTCCTTCATCACCTTTGTCTTGTATCGTTGTTCGGCATTTTCTATAAACACGCCCATGCGTCCGTTCTTCACATCGGCGGAAATCAGTTTCAAGGCAGCGGGAATGCTGTCAACATTCAGTGAGTTAAGAGCCAATGCCACAACCTCGTTGTTGCCGTTGGCACGCACGAACTGCATCAGTTCTGCAGCTGTCTGTGCCTCCGATGCCTCGTAGGCCTTGTTCATGGTTTCCATAGCCTCGTCCTTTTTCGTCGAGTCTGCCTTTATGGCGGCAACATAAGTCTCATAGAACTTCATGTTTCTCTTGTTTGCCGCAGTGAATATTCTGTTCACCTCGTTGTAGTCTTGGTAAATCTTCGAACCTCCGAAGGTGAAGTCCTCCAATTTTCCCTCCACATTCAGGTGCTCACCTGGAATTGCCGTTGCCAATCCTCTTACGAGCATTCGGTTGCCCTTGGCGCGCTGCTGCGCCAAGGGAATGAAAAATTGAATAGACTTCGCCTTGGCAATGTCGGTAGTGAAAGAGAACTTGCCCTTCTCGCAGGGAATCTCCGCAAACTTTCCGAAATCGTTCTCCCCAACGGTCACCGCCCATATCTCAAGCGAGTCGTTTACGTCGGAAAGCTGACCGGAGAAGGTGAATTTCTGGCCGTTCTGAGCCAGTGCGGCAGTGGCGGAAAACACCAATGCCGCAAGAATTGTTTTCATTTTCTTCATTTTCTGTTTCATTAGTTCATGCTTCTATTATTTATAACACCTGAAATGGCACAAAAGGTTAGACAATATACCAAAGCTGTGGTATTTTTAATGCTTTTTATATAAAATAATGTCAAATTGACAATTATATGAAACTTTTCCATTAACTTTGCAACTGAGAAGCGAAGAAGGATACACGACAATATGAAGAATCAAGGCATAAGCATAACCGACATCTGCATGTGGAACAACAATTCCATAGCGTTGCTCTATGACCATTTTTATGCTGCCTTGGTTGTCTATGCCATGCAGAGCGTGGAAAAGGAAATGGCGGAAGACATCGTGCAGGAACTTTTCTCCACATTGTGGGAAAGGCGGCTCGACTTCTCGTCATTGGCTTCGCTGAAGTCCTATCTCTACAACAGTGTCGGCAATGCCGTGAAAAACTGCCTGCGCCACGAAACGGTGCTCAACAACTATGCCCAGGCATACAAAAACGAGAACACCGAGTTTCTACTCACCGACGACGGTCAGGAGCAATTCTTCTCCGAGGAAGTCTATCGCATGCTGCTCCTGTCCATCAACTCCCTACCCCGCCGCCAGCGCGAGGTGCTCCTGCTGTGTATGGAAGGAAAGAAGAACCGCGAGATAGCCCAGCAACTACAGATTTCCTCCGAAACGGTGAAGTCGCTGAAACGAAAGGCAATAGCCACGCTTCGTGAGTCGTTGTCGTCCGACGTCCTGTGCCTTCTCCTCTTTCTGATGGGATAAGATTCCCCAAAAGTCATAACTTTTTTTTGGAATAAAATCCCCAAAACAGGTTAATGTACAGACTCAACTTCCCTTACTTCCGAAAGTTAAATTATGAACTCAACTTTCGGAAGTAAGGGAAATTACTGGTAGTTAAGGAGTTAAGACGAATGTCCAAGCCTTAGAACTCTGCGATCAAAACTATTGTCTTAACTTCCAGCGACCAAAGGGAGCGATAACTCCTTAACTCCTAATGAGTGCTTTTACAAAAAGATGTTGTAAATTTGCACTTGCTAGTTGAATCCGCGCTGTAGGTTGTAAGCGTCTCCACGATGACCGATTTTTTCATTTCGATAGCCCGATCAATTCATTGGCATTTCAATTTGTGTAAGGTGAATGTAGGGTTGAGAGGTACCCTACATTCTGTAATTATCTGAGTGGCAGGTATTTAGCCCGAAACAATGTAGGGTGTAGGGTTTTAGCGACATTCATCCTTATATTTATTTGCCATCAATCAAAAAATTAGGCGAATAACCCTAATTGTATTTTCGACGGTCGCACCACAAAACAAATATTTAGACCACTCATAAGGGGTGGGAAACTTAAGGAACTTATTATGGGATAGTCTTTTTTTATTGACAAGAGCAGATTTTTGGGAATTTTCTTTGTTGTACTAAATAATTTTATTAACTTTGCCCCCAGTCTTAGGCTTGCTGAAAGCCCACAATAGGGTAGAGGCGGGCAAGACACATATACATAAAAGGCGTAACTGTACGCTTTGGTTTTGACGATCTATGAACTTCGCACCTTCAAGACTTCTTGTCAAAAACAAAGCAACGGAAACGCCTCATGGGGTGTATTATATGCAGCCCTCATTGGCATTAGTTTACTATAGTGCTAATGTTGGTATTCTATATATACACATACGTGGGGCTTTCAGCGTTGCTCGTTTCGACAAGAAGGGCAATGCGAAGGCCTATAGATCGTGGAACGAGTGACAGAGGACTTGCTCCACGTTTTTTTTGGTATATGAGATAACTAAAAACAATTGGGTTTAGGAGCGGGCTCATTATACTTTTTCAAATATGAAACAGGAAGAACGTACCAGTATTATGCGTATAGTATCTGATTTGATAAAAGCGGATGCAATAATTGACACAAGGGAAATAAAGTTTCTTATGTCAATTAAGGAAAAGTATGGCATAAAAAAAGATGATGAAAGGTATGTCTCAAATATGACATTGTCGCAAGCTATCAGAATACTGGTACAAGCTCCAGAGAATTTGAAACGTGATTTTCTGAATGATTGTATGAATATTGCCTTCTCTGATGATTATTGTGCAAGGACAGAAGCCTTGATAATAGTTTCTTTGTTGGCGACTATGACCGATAAACTAAATGTTGATGCTGATGTGGTTTCTGTTGAACATAATGGGTTGACTTTTGAAAATGCACAAATGTTGTATGTTGAAAGTAGTGAAGATGAATTGGCTAATAAATCCATTAGAGAAAATTATAGGGAAATAATATCAGAGTCACGTTTGGCAGGATTTGATTTTGTTTATTTGCCACAAATATCAGAGCATTATCGTTCTATAAGCCATGAACAACTATTTCAGATTATTTCGTTTTTATATCCTAGCGCGAGTGAGAATAAATTAAATATGGTGATTGATAAACTTTTTTCATTATCAACGTCAGAATTCTGTAAAGAACAGTTATCGACAAAACTAACTATTCATGAAATGTATGATGTGCAACCTTCGTTATTTATTAAAATAGGAGAAACATCTGCCAATGACAAGGAATATGCAAATTTTCTTATTCTTGGATTAGATAATGATGCAATTAATACTATAAGATTATTCATAGACACATTTTCTACATTATACCATTCCCGTGAGATAAATTATCTACGGGAAGAAAAGGGACGTTTTGTATATGCGGGCTTTTACAAGCAGATTCTTGATATACATATGCTTCAGAAGGGAATAGTTAGTTCTATACTAATTGATACAATTAAAGAGGAAATATCGTTCCCTGATGCAGATGTAAAAGTGGATAAGCTACATAGAAGAGAAAAGGCATTGTATGCATTGTTGATATTAGAATCTGCAAGTGGAGGAATAAACTTCAGTAAACCCAAGACTGCAAAACTATTGGAAAGATACAATAAAAGGATGGCTATTGTTATGAAAAAATACGGGATGATATATGAAAAATTTGGTGGTGATAGAAAAAAAGCTCCGAATATAGAGATTCCCGAGATAAGGCTTCCAATGTTTGCCTTAATCAAACGCCAAATTATGAAATTAGATGGTGTCCTGTCTCATGCGGAAGACTATCTAATAAAAAGGAACATATATGGAAATTATTGTATCAATGTGAATACATCTCTTTGTTTATTTAGAAGTAGTAATGATGCTGACGTAGTGCATGCGGCAGAGTCTGAGTTTTGGCGCCGTATTGTGGCGTTGTAACCTTGCAACCATATCATAGATGCTACCTTGGCGAATCGTTGCAACCTTTGCTTCTTGATATTGGATATTGAAGATTATTGTATCTTTGCAGATAGATATTATTAAATAAACAGATAGTTATGATTAATCTTCAAAAAGGACAACGCATCGAAATTGGTTTGTCAAAAGTAGGTGTAGGATTGGGATGGGATCCCAACAAAAGTACAGGTTATGATTTTGACTTGGATGCTTCGGCATTCATGTTGGGTGAAAACGGGAAATTGCCACAAGACGAATTTTTCGTATTCTACAACAATCCATTATCTCCAGATAGTGCAGTAGAATCATCAGGTGATGATATGACAGGTGGAAATAGTGATGGTGGTGATGACGAGACTCTTTCTGTTGATTTGACAAAAATTGATGCTCGAATTAAGGAAATCATCTTTACTGTTACAATTCATAAGGCAGAAGAACGTCGCCAAAACTTTGGTCAAGTACGTAATTCGTACATTAGGATATATAATGCAGTTTCCGATGAGGAAATAGCACGATATGATCTTGATGAAGACTTTTCCGTTGAAACGGCCGTTGAATTTGGCAGACTTTACAAGAGAAATGGAGAGTGGAAATTTGAAGCTGTTGGTCAAGGATATAAGGGAGGCTTGCAGTTCTTTGTTGACAAATATGTTGGTTAGCGTATGGCTATTAATCTGATAAAAGGGCAGAGAGTTGAGATAGAGCCAAATCTCTCCCTGCTTGTAGTTGAAATGGGCTGGAAGGTGAATCCGAATGCTGACCCACCATACGATTTGGATGCTTCTACATTTCTGTTGGGTAATAGTGGACAAATAGAAAATGAGGCAGATTTTGTGTTCTATGGCTCTACAAATATAATTGTGATAAATGGTGAAACACGTCCATGTTCTTTGGATAAGAGTGTGATAGGTTCAATAGATGACCTGGGAGATGATGACGATGATAAAGGCGAAGGCAATGAGGAAATCGAAGTTGATCTCACTAAAACTTCCGATTCGGTAAAGGAGATTCTTTTCACCGTTAGTATTTATTGGGATCCAACAAATATCAATGATCCACGTAGAAAGTATAACTTTGGTCAGGTGCGCGATGCTTTTATCCAAATCAAAAATGCCGTAACGGGAGACGTGATTTGCAGATATGATCTCGATGAAGACTTCTCCACCGATAAGGGAGTTGAGTTTGGACGTCTATACCGTCGAGGCTCTGAATGGAAGTTCCAAGCCGTAGGAGAAGCTCATGCGGATGGATTGGAACCTATATGTAGAAAATACGCATCAAAATTTATGTAGTATGGCAATAGTTCTCAAAAAAGGTGGTGACAGGCATAGAATCAATCTAGACAAGAAAACCGGTAACACCCTAACTGGAGAGATAGTTATTAATCTTGACTGGAACAAAGGCGGCTTTTGGAAGACTCTTTGGGGTAATGCCATCGACTTGGACTTAGGTTGTTTTTATGAGATGCGGAATGGGCAAAAGATGCTGATTGATGGTTTGCAGTTTTCTCATGGAAGGGGTGGTGACCGTCATCATCAGACACGACAAGGTTGTTATGACCAAACTCCATTTATATGGCATAAGGGAGATGATCGTGGAGGTGGTTCTTCGTCAGGTGAAACCATTTTGGTTAATCCGAAGGGAGTTAATGACATTAAGCGCATCATTGTTTATACCTTCATTTATGAAGGTGTTGCAAAGTGGTCGGAGACCAATGCTGTTGTAAAAGTTCAAGTGCCAGGAAGTGAGGAAGTAATTGTCGAAATGGGTCAGCAAACAAGTGATAAGAGATTTTGTGCAATTGCAGAACTTGATTTTGGCGGAGAAAACACTATAACAGTAAAAAAACTATTGACATTCCATGACTCTCATAGCGATTGCGACAAATGTTATGGTTGGGGATTTAATTATTCACCAGGTAGTAAAGATTAAAAAAAAAAATTATGGCAATAAGACTAGAAAAAGGACATCGTATTAATCTTGTAAAAGAAAGCGGTGCGAAACTCACAAACTTTTGTGTGGGTTGTAATTGGGGAGCTATAGTAAAGAAGTCATTATTTGGGCTCTTGTCAAGTAATGTTGATGTTGACTTGGACTTAAGCTGTCTGATGTTTGACATTGATGGAAAACCAATAGACCATATATGGTCTCCTTTGTATCGCTTTGGAGATAGTAATGTAGGATTGCCCAATGGAAAACTCGATTCAATAGACAGGGCTTTGCATCATACAGGAGATGATAGGTCTGGTGATCAAGACGGTGATGACGGACTTGACAATGAGATTATCACTGTTGACTTGAACAGAGTGGACAGTAATGTAAACTCTATTGTTTTCTTCCTCAATATATATAATAATGAGGATTATAGTGGTGACTTCTCCGGTATTCCTTATGCTTCAATTCGTATGTTTGAGGGTACACCAGACAAGGCTCCAAAACAAGTGTTCGCTCAATACGATGTTGCAACGAAAACAGAGTGTGTGGGTATGCGCGCTCTTGTAATGGGCAAATTGTATCGCAGAAATGGTGAATGGAAATTTGCCGCAATTGGTGATGCATTCCCAGATACTTCAATAGTAAACACTATTGGACGTGTAATGAGAGATTATTCAAAATAAAAAGAATTATATATGAGAAGATTACCCGTTTATCTTTTGCTCGATACATCTGGTTCGATGTATGGTGAGCCAATTGAGGCAGTGAAAAATGGTGTCCAGACACTGATTTCAACATTGCGAAGTGATCCTTATGCTTTGGAAACGGCATACATTAGTATTATTACTTTTAATTCGTCAGCACAACAAGTTACACCGCTGACTGAATTGGCTGCTTTCCAACAACCAAACATTGAGGCGAGTGGTTGCACCGCTCTTGGTGAGGCCCTTAACCTGCTTTCACAGAAAATGGATTCAGAAATCACTAAAACTACAGCTGAGGTTAAGGGTGATTGGCGTCCATTGATATTTATAATGACTGATGGTGTGCCTACTGATAATATTTCAAGTGGACTAGCTGAGTTTAAGAAGAGAAAATGTGGTATGGTTGTGGCCTGTGCCGCAGGACAAGGAGCAAGCACTGACACTCTTAAACAAATCACGGAGAATGTCGTACAGCTTGATACAGCTGACAGTGCCACAATCAAGGCATTTTTCAAATGGGTGTCTGCTTCAATTAGTACAAGCAGTAAATCTGTAGAGGATACTGCTTGTGAAGCAACAACAATGAGTGAATTACCTCCTCCACCACCAGAAGTTAATATTGTAGTATAGTTTAACTAAGGTCTGAAAGGTATTGAACAGTGCCTTTCAGACAAATCAAAACTTTATGAGCAGAAGATTACCAGTATATATACTTATAGATACAAGTGGCTCAATGAAGGGCGAGCCAATTGAATCAGTTAAGGTGGGATTGTCTGACATGATAGCCTCACTAAGGTTGGATCCCTATGCACTTGAAACTGCATGTATTAGCATAATCACATATGATAGAGAAGTAAAACAAATATTGCCACTGACAGAGTTGGAAAGCCTTCAGTTGCCAGAGATAGTTTGCCCGGATTCAGGTCCTACTCATACTGGAGCAGCTCTTAATGTATTATGTGATTGTTATGATAGGGAGGTTAATATGGGAAGTAGGGAGCAAAAAGGAGATTGGATGCCGTTGTTGTTTTTACTGACTGATGGCAAACCTTCCGATTTGATGGTTTATGATGACGCCATTAAAAGAGTGAAACAGCATCAGTTTACCAATATTGTCGCTTGTGCGGCTGGTCCCAAAGCAAAAACCGAGCCATTAAAGAAACTGACAGAGAATGTATTTACGCTTGATACAATGGACAGCAATACATTCAAAAAGTTTTTCCAATGGGTTACAATTAACGTTCAACAAGGTGGGCGTACTATGGGTATTTCGGAACAAACAGAGTTACCGGCTCCGCCTGCCGAGGTAAATTTAGTAGTGTAAAAAGAAGAAAAACAAATCATGAGACGATTACCAGTATATTTCCTCGTTGACGTATCGGAGTCGATGGTCGGCGAACCCATTCAGCAAGTGCAGGATGGCATGAGAATGATAGTACAGGAGTTGCGTACAGATCCGTATGCTCTTGAAACAGCATTTATCTCAGTAATTGCTTTTGCAGGCAAGGCGAAATGTATATCTCCATTGACGGAGTTGTACAAGTTCTATCCCCAAACATTCCCAATAGGAGGTGGAACGTCCTTGGGAGCGGCTTTGAACTTCCTTATGGACAGTATGGATAAGGAACTTGTAAAGACAACACTTGAACAGAAAGGGGATTGGAAACCAATAATATTCCTTTTTACAGACGGAACTCCAACGGATGATACTACTGTTGCAATCGCTCGATGGAATAACAAGTATAAGAAATCAGCGAATATTATAGCTATTTCAATTGGCGATAATGCGGACACACATATATTAGGAAAGGTTTCTGACAATGTATTAAGACTGAAAGCAACTGATTCTATTTCATTTAAGTCATTCTTCAAATGGGTTACAGCATCAATAAAAGCAACGAGTGTGTCCGTTACAGATATGGGTGATGATGAAGTTAAGTTGGCTCCAACATCAAGTATTAACCTTGAGAAGGTTGACACAACAGAACGTTGTATCATTGATGAAAACTTTGTGGTTTTGTTCGGTAAATGTTCTAATACAAAGAAGACATATTTGGTTAAGTATGCCAAAAGACTTACAGACATAGAAGGTTTGGAAGACATACAAATGAAAGGAACCGAATATAGATTGGTAGGAGCTTATCCAGTGGATGAAGAAATCTATAACAGTTTATGTGACAGTAAATCTGACAGAAATATTAATGTAATGTCTCTTCGTGGTGTTCCCACTTGTCCTTGTTGCGGCAACCAACTTGGAGTGGTCGTATGTGAGTGTGGCGGTATAATGTGCTCAGATGGTCAAACGACAGCATGCCCTTGGTGTGGAATGGAAGGAACTTTAGGAGCAATTGAAGCTGGCGGAATGAGTATTACAAGAGGAAAAGGTTAGTATATGGATATACAATCGATTATTGATTATTTTTTCGATGGAAAATCGAATGAGCGTTCAGAGGGATTTGTAAAGTTCCTTTCTGAAAAAATGTGGAATGAGTATAATTCATACCTTATGGATAAAGTGCTTATTATAAAGAATGAAGTAAATGCAATAGCATTCAACTTGCCAAATGCCAAGGAAAATACCCCATACGATTGCACTGTAGCAGTTCCTTCTGACAATGCAAACGTAGAGATTTATGATGTTAAGGGGTTATCTAAGGAAGAACATGGGTTGGAAATTACAGTCTCAGAGGATAAGAGGAGTTTTGCTATTAGTGGAACTCCCTCTCTTGAAGCTATGAGAAAAAAGACAGGAGGAATACCAGAATCTACCTATGAACTCACTATGTATTATGGGTATAAAGGTGTGATGTTACCAGAGAATCATCCTGTGCTTGAAAGAAAAATATCTTTTGTAATAAATCAAGACCCTCGCAAACTGTGGAAGAATCAGCCTGTGGATTGGGCTGGTATGCCAGAGCCAAGATATCAGAAGGATGACATCCAATGTGAGTATGTCTCTGTAGAAAGTTTAGAAGATGGAACACCTCAGAAGGACATCGTTGCAGCAAGTAAGCGTGGACGCTCTCATGCCCAGGAAGGAAAGCCAAGAGATGACCATTTCAAACTATATCATGATGAAAATACCAATTGGTATGTTATGGCAGTAGCGGATGGTGCAGGATCTGCAAAATATTCTCGTGAAGGTTCCAGAATTGCATGTGATACTGTAATTTCGCACTGCAAGGCAGAACTCGAGCATTGTGAGAAATTTGAAGATGACATTAACCTGTGGCATTTGGATCAAGGCTCACAAGAAGCAGGAAAGATGATAAGTAGTGATGTCTATCAGATTGTCGGGAATGCTGCATATAAGGCACATAAAGCTATTAACGAAGAGGCAAAAATGCAGGGGGCACGCCCTAAGGATTATGCCACTACATTGTTGCTTGCTATATGTAAGAAATTCGAATTTGGTTGGTTTGTCGCATCATTTTGGGTCGGTGATGGAGCATTATGTCTTTATGATAAGAATAGCCATACGGCAACCTTGTTGGGTACACCTGACGAGGGGGAATATGCAGGTCAAACACGATTCTTGACAATGCCTGACATATTCACTGATTCTTCTGCCTTTTTTAAGCGACTCAAATGCAGAATTGTACCTGACTTTACAGCTCTTTTTATGATGACAGATGGAGTTAGTGATCCCAAATTTGAGACTGATGCTAATTTGAACAATCCAGATAAGTGGGATGATTTGTGGGATGACTTGACACACAACAAAGAGTTCCCAGTAGAACTAATTGACGACAACGAGGCAGCAAAAGACCAGTTGTTAAACTGGTTGGATTTTTGGGCTCCTGGTAATCATGATGATAGAACAATAGCAATATTATATTAACTCTGCATGATATGGCAAATAAAGTAACATTGACCGCCTCTGATGGCTCTACAGTTGAGTTTTATGATGAAATAAAGGCTCAGGGTGGAGTAAAGGATGTGTATTTCTCCACTGATAAGACATACGTTGTCGCATTTTATAGAAAACCAACAAATGCCAATGATAAGGCACGATTAGAAAATATTGTAGGTATATATCGGGAAAAAATATTCATTCAAAACTCAGATGGAGGATATTGGAAAGATATTTTTGCATGGCCAACAAAAATGGTTGAATGGAAAGGATTGACGGGTATTGTTATTCCATTCTATGACAAAAGATATTTCTTTTCAGGAGTGGCAGACACTTGGCCATTCATAAAGAATGGTCAAGAGAAGAATGGCAAATGGTTTTCTTCTGCTAAGCTTATCAACCGTTTTGTTCCTATTGACCAAAAAGGAACTTTCCTGAGTCGTTTGCATATGTGCTTGAAAATTGCGCGTGGAATGCGTCGTATTCATGCAGCAGGTTTGGCTCACTCTGATTTGTCGTATAATAATGTTTTAGTAGATCCTCTTTCTGGCAGTGCTTGTATTATAGACGATGATGGATTGGTTGTTCCTGGCAAATTCCCACCAGAAGTGGTTGGAACTCCAGGTTTTATAGCACCTGAGGTTTTAGCTACGAAAACATTAAAAGTGGATGATCCAAAGAAGAACTTGCCTAAAAGGACAACAGACCAACATGCGCTTGCAGTCTTGATATATACTTTCCTTTTAAATCGTCATCCATTGGATGGTGGAAAGGTTTGGGATATAGACCCTCAAAAAGATGACGATATGAGGTATGGCTCTAATGCCATTTTTATAGAACATCCTACAGATAAGACAAATAGAGTCAAACCGGACCAATTAGGTAAGGCAGAATTACCCCAAGGTGATCCTAACAGATTGCCATATACTATTTGTGGTCCTTATTTGAAAAAATTGTTTGATAGGGCTTTTATTGATGGCTTACACAATCCATCAGCTCGTCCTACAGCACAAGAGTGGGAGGTGGCTTTAGTAAAGACTTGCGATTTGGTGCAACCTTGTCAGAATCCAATATGCGAGGCACATTGGTATGTATTTGACAATACGACTAAACCAAAATGTCCATTCTGCGGACAGGAGTATAAAGGACAATTGCCAATCCTCAACTTTTATTATGCACCATCTCATGGCAAGTATATGTCGGAGAACTATCGCCTGATGGTGTATGACAAACAAACATTATATAAATGGCACTCCAACAACCTTGTATCGGCTAATGAAAAGACTAGTGCGGAGGACAAGAAGCCTGTAGGTGATTTCCATTTCCATAATGGACAGTGGATTCTCATTAACCGTCGTTTGCCTGATATGTATGATGTAACGGAGAAGAAACCTATAGCTATAGGTAGATTTGTGCCTCTCACCGATGGTCGCCAGATTCTACTTGACAAAGGGCAGGGAGGAAGATTAGTTGTAGTACAATTGGTAAAAAATTAGTATAGATGATATTCGTAATCCGCAATTCTCAACGTTTTGGTCCTTATTCGGAACAAACACTTCTGTCGTATGTAAATCAAGGGCAGATACTGCTACAAGATAAGGCAATAGCAGATAACGATACGGTAGAGCATACAGTAGGATTCTATCTGAAACGAGCAAGATTGACGGCAAATGTTGTCCATAAGGGGAATATTCTTTCACAACTAAAACATATCGGTTATGAACTAATATTCCCCAAGACTGCTATGTTTTCTAAACAATTTATTTCCGATCAGCGTTTCCTAATATTGGCCTTGGTAGGACTTCTCCCTATGGTAATAATGAATATTCCATTAGGTGGTTTCTTCTTATTCTATGAGGTGTCGCTCTATTTTTCAATAATATGGGGCTTGTTCTTTTATGCGAGTTTCAAAACACAACAAGTTGTATTAAGTACTACGATTACTGTATTTTTCCTAACTCAAATATGTGTTTTCATAGCGTGGGATTTGTTAGGCTTGCCGAATTTGAATCCTTTTTATGAATTCATTGAAAGTCCATTCCCAATAAATATTATTGGATTTACATTTGGGGTTGGCTTAACAGAAGAATTTGCAAAATTGCTACCTCTTTTAATAATAATACGAAAAGCGAAAGAACCATTAATTCCTCAAACGATGGTATTCTATGGCTTGATGTCTGGCATCGCTTTTGGAGTATATGAGGGTGTACAGTATCAGATGACAGTTAATGCTCAACAAGCGTATGATGTTTCTTTCTTTTTGAATATTGCACGACTAACGAGCTTGCCATTCCTTCATGCTTGTTGGTGTGGAATTGCGGGATATTTCTTGGCATTTGCACAGCTATACCCTAAATATCGTAGAGGATTATGGATATTAGCAATATCTATACCGATGTTGATACATGGTATATACGATTCTGTATCTAACATTCCTGTTGTTCATCTGGCAGTAGTCGTATTGGGTTTAATGCTTTTGACTGTGTATTTGAAACAGGGAGTGAACTACCAATCTAAGCTTCGAAATTGAGAATAGAATATTGCAACCCTTATCACTTGCATATTACCAAACGTAATTGTAATGTTGTGGTTTTCAACTATCATTGATAAAAAGTGAGTAATTTTGCACCATCAAAAATAACAATTTAATAATTTAGATTATGAGAATATTTGATTTCTTTAAGCAAAAGAATGGTGCAGAAGATACTCTCAGAGTTTCTTTGCCAGTAGTTGAGCCAGAAGACTCACAGGAAAGTGTAACATCTGTAGAAATGGCAGATGAGAAAGGTGGTGATAATAAAGCCGAACAACCTTTGACAGTATCATACGCAACAGGTTGGCCTATTGATGTCGTTTATGGCTATCTCCATAAGAACTATGAAAAGAAGGGATTCGAGGATGCGATGCTCAAGAGTGATCTGACATTCCGCGATATGAACAAGAATGTAATTAAGAACAAAATTCTGATGGTGTTTCGCGAGATCAATCTCAACTATGACGTAATGAGACAGGATTTGCAAATGCGTATAGATACATGTAGTGCCGCAGGTTTGTTGACTACTATTTCTCAATTAGAGAAACAGAAAACTCTTATTGATAGCCATAAGGAAGAACTGCGTCGTCTTGAAGAAGATTTTCGCAATAATGCGAATGAAAGTTCTATTCCACTTCAGTCTTATGAATGTGGTTTTTTGAGAGGCATAGCTACCATTGCTTTGAGCAACACTGGAAATAATCACGTAAATGCTACTATGAATAATAATCCTGATGTAGCTGTACGAAAAGTTTCAATAGCCTAATTATTAATGTTAAAAAATTGAGAATTATGAGTTGGTGGTCAAAGTTTGGTTGCATATTAACGGGATGGAACTCAACCGTCCTTGCACAATGTTCAGAGGCGAGCAGAAGTCAGTTGAGTAAATATACATCTGCATTGCTGATTCTAATGATTGTTTGGAGTATAACAGGATTCTGTTTTGCTCAAAGATATATGGGATTGCCTGTATGGGCTTGCTGTATAGTGTCATTGTTGTTCGTTACGATTGTGATAATGATTGAACGCCAAATATTGTTGACCAACCAAAAGTCATTTAAGTTAATGCTGTTTAGGGGCATTATTGCCGCTGTTATGGCTATCGTAGGCTCAACAATCTTTGATCAAACAATGTTTGGAAAAGACATTGATAAGCAGATGGCAAATAAAATTGAATTGCAAGTTGCAGATCTAATGGGTAAACGAGTTTCAATTATTGATGGAAAACTGGCATATATTAAAGCTGAAAAAGACTCGTTGGAAATGGTCAATGCACAATTGCAAGCTGATGTAAATGCAAATCCTTGGATTATCCAAAGATCGGCAACAATAAGTCAACAGAAATTGGTTGTGGATGGCAAAATAAAAACCGTTAACAACCCTTCGGTTACAACTAACCAAGTGCCCAACCCTAAGCAGGAGGTCATTAAGAGCAATAATGAAAAGGTGTTGTCACTGTCGGCAGAAGAAAAGGAATGGCATCAGAAAAAGCAGACAGTAGAAGAGACTGTTAGGACGGAATGTCAGGAAAACGTAGGATTTCTTGAAGAACTTGAAGCAATGTGGACTATAATAACAAATCGCCCTTTAGCTGGAGTGTTCTATATAGTGTTCTTTGTCTTGCTAATGAGTCTTGAGCTATTTGTTGTCGTCAGCAAGATGGTTGATAGTGAATGTGACTATGAAAAGGCTATAGTTGGAAGTCAGAGGGTAAGGATAGCTCAATTTGAGGCTGCATTCTCGAGAATTAATACATAAGTTGAATATTTTTAAGAGTTTTAATTATGAAATATACATTTTTATTTATAGCAACGTTGTTGTTCGCAATAAGCGCGTCTGCACAAAACTATTTTGGAGACTACGATCTTCCAACGTACACCACACAGAAGTCTAATGCAACAATGACATTTAGAAATCAGTCGGGGTATCACATGACGGTGAAAATCCTTAAGTTGCAAGGAGGCTTGTATTCAACAGTTACTCTTCCGCCATATTCAAGTGAAACAGTTGACTTCTATAGCTCTGCAACGTATAAGATGAAAATAAAAGCGATGATAAGTGGAAGGGCTTCTTATCATAAAGGTGGTAATTTTTCAGTAACATCGACTTCTGAAAGATGGAGTCAAGGTGAAATAACGTTTAAGATAACAGTTTCGAAACATGGTGGAGGCTCAGGGCTTGGTCCTACCATATCTAAAAAAGAATTTGAAAGCAATATTTGATTTATGGAAGAAAAAAAACATTACGTTGGCTTAACCGATGCCCAAGTGCTCGAAAGCCGTAGAAAGCATGGTGTCAACATTCTGACACCGCCAGAGAAAGAGACTCTTTGGGATACTCTCAAGGAGGCATGTACTCATTGGATTGCCATCTCGATGTTTGTGATGGTAGTATCGTCTGTGATTGCTGCTGGAGTGTTGAGTGGCAGTATGGGTGGCATAATTTGGTCAATGCCAGCCATTATTACTCTTGCCACTTTATTGATTCTGATAGTGGGATTCTTCGGAGGTTTTGGCGACCCCCTCTTCAAAATCCTTATTATGGCTTTTGTCCTGTCTATGGGCATATCTATTTATGAATATGCTTGGGTGGGTATCGGATTCAAGACATTCTTTGAGCCAATCGGAATCATTGTGGCGTTGATATTGGCAACAAGCATCGCGTTCTTCCTTGAAAGGAAAAACGAGAAGACATTCCAAAGCCTAAATGAAGTTAATGATGACACTCTCGTTAAGGTTATACGTAATGGTAACGTATGCCAAGTGCCTCGCAAGGATGTTGTTGTTGGCGACATCGTGCTTGTTGAGGCTGGAGAGGAGATTCCTGCAGACTGTGAATTGCTTGAGTCACTAAACCTCAATGTGAACGAATCGTCGCTTACAGGTGAGTTGCAGGTTTATAAATCCACAAATCCTGAAGATTTTGATGAGGAGGCAACATATCCTACTAATCAGATAATGAAAGGTACGATTGTTCTTGAAGGATATTGTACTGCTGAGGTGAAGAAGGTTGGAGACTCCACTGAATGTGGAAAGGTATTTGAGGCAGCACAGGTGGAAGAAGGTGGTTCTACTCCATTGAGTGAAGAACTGGATGGACTGGCTGACTTGATAACCAAGTTAAGTTATGTATTTGCAGCACTTATCGTTGTAGGACGTATAGGTATTTATTTCTACATGGGTGATGCCAATTTCTCATCGGGAGATGGTTGGATTAGCTTCATTACATACGTTCTCAATACAATAATGATTGCTGTTACACTTATCGTGGTTGCTGTGCCAGAAGGATTGCCGATGTCCGTTACTTTAAGTTTGGCATTCAGTATGCGTAAACTGATGAAAGAGAATACATTACCACGTACAATGCATTCTTGCGAGACAATGGGTGCTACTTCTGTGATTTGTACAGATAAGACAGGTACTTTGACGCAGAACAAAATGCAGGTAGCTGAGTGTGACCTTAATGATGTGTCAGATGAACTGGTGGCAGAGATGGTTGCACTCAATACGACAGCAAACCTTGACTTTACTGACAGGAAGAATATCAAGACAGTTGGTAATCCTACGGAATGTGCACTTCTCTTATGGCTTAATGGCAAGGGTATTGATTATGCTTACATACGTGAAAGCGTCAAGGTCATCGACCGTCTGCCATTCTCAACAGAGAACAAGTATATGGCTACTGTTGTCAATTCTGCTGTATTAAACAAGAAGGTTGTGTTTGTCAAGGGTGCTCCTGAGATATTGTTATCCTTATCAAATGTGAAGGATGAACAGAAGAAAAAGTATAACGACGAGTTGCTTGTATACCAGAATAAGGCAATGCGCACGCTTGGATTGGCATACGCGGAAGTAATTGGTGATGAGGAAATCATTAAGGATGGAAAGTTGAATATTGCAAACCTGTCATTCGTGGGTGTATTCGCAATTTCCGACCCTGTTCGCAAGGAGGTCCCTGCCGCAATAAAGGATTGTATCGATGCCGGTATACAGGTAAAGATCGTAACTGGTGATACGACAGGAACAGCCAAGGAAATAGGTAGGCAAATAGGGCTTTGGAATAACTCAGATACTGATAGGAATATCATAACGGGAAGTGAGTTCGCTGCCATGACAGATGAGGAGATATTGTCTCGTGCAGAAGATATTAAGATACTCTCTCGTGCACGTCCTAATGACAAAGAGCGTTTGGTTAGATTGCTTAAAGCAAAGGGACTCGTTGTTGCCGCTACAGGTGACGGAACTAACGACGCTCCTGCGTTAAATGTAGCAGATGTAGGATTGTCAATGGGTGATGGTACCGCAGTTGCAAAAGAGGCATCTGATATGACAATTCAGGACAACTCGTTCTCGACGATTGCCAATGCTGTTATGTGGGGACGCTCGCTCTATAAGAATATCCAACGCTTCTTGTTGTTCCAGCTTACCGTAAATGTGACTGCATGTTTCCTTGTGCTTGTTGGCGCATTTATGGGAACAGAGTCACCATTGACCGTAACGCAGATGTTGTGGATAAACCTTATCATGGATACATTTGCTGCTATTGCCTTGGCGTCACTGCCTCCATCGAGAAAGGTGATGCAAGACAAGCCAAGAGACAGAAAATCTTCAATTCTTAGCCGTTCGATGCGTATCAATATAGCAGGAGTCGGATTCTTTTTCTTCTTCTTGCTGATTGCGATGCTCTTTATATTTGAGCATGGCGAATATACAAGTATGACAGATTTACTTAATCTGCATATTGGTGAGCGTGACGGATTGAGTACATACGAGTTGACATTGATTTTCACTACATTTGTTATGACTCACTTCTTCTATCTGTTCAACGCTCGTGCATTTGAGACTGGCCGCAGTGCATTACATTTCAAGGGTTGCCAGGGATTGCTCCTTATTGTAGGTGTAGTGTTCTTTGGACAAATTATTATGGTAGAAATTCCAATGCTGCAAGATTTCTTTAATGTCTGCGGATTAAAATGGCAAGATTGGATAATAATCATTATTGGTTCTTCGCTTGTCCTTTGGGTACGAGAGGCATGGCATATTGTCACAAAGAAGTCTTCATGTTCAAATGTGATTTGTAAATAAAAGTATGTGATCATTTTGGGGTGGAGTGTTGATGTATTTTGACACTCCACTCCTGATAAAACTCATAATAATGGCAGGAAGAAAATCAAATACAGGGATTCCCGGCCTTTCATTCTCATGGAAGAGGGCATTGGGAATAACACAAGCGAAACAGCAGATTAGTCAAAAGACAGGAATCCCTACAACGAAGGCAGGAGTGGAGAGAAAGATTGGCAATATGCTATTGAAAGCATTGTTCGGTAGATAAATCTTGTAAGAAAGAAAAAGTTAAAACCATCCCAATCAGTTGTATAAAGTTAAAGATTAAGCATGGCCGAAAACAAGATAAAAATACAAAATGTGCTCAGCAAGCAGTTTGACAAACACTGCTACATCTTCTGGTATGATACTGACGGTACAATGGAAGAATTGGTTACAGGCATGGATATGGTTCAGTGCCGACATAGCCTCGCTCTATGCTACGGAGTGTAACATTCTCAACACGACAATACGGGGGTTACTGATGGTTTACGTTAAATTAGTGTTAAAACTAATTCAAATATATATAACTTCCGTTTATTTTCTTTATCTTTACAATGGTCTTACCGCCACTGCCATCCCCGAGGCCAATGACTAACCTACAGGGGTGTCGGTAGAATATGGTTTATAGTGAAACTTTTAAAATAATAGAAGATATGGATTTGTTTTTAGTTATTGTCGGATTTATTACAGGCTTTGCCACTTATATGTTTATATTCGCAAAGAAGAATTCTGACGATGATAATTCAATATCATCACCAGTATCCAATACTGGACAGAAAGACATTAAGCCTCTTCTCATTAATACACTCAATGAGATGAACTGCGAGCCAGTAGTAGATGAAAAGGAAAATACCCGAGTGGACTTTACGTATCAAGGTCAGAATTTCAGCATCAACATAGATGACAACAGTGAATTCATCACGCTTTGGGATCCTTTCTGGTCAGAAATAGAGCTTGACGATCTTGATGAGGTATCGAGAGTGTCAAAGTCAATAAATTACACCAATCAGGAGGGAATCATAACCATGTGTTATGCCATAAATAACGAAACCAATCGTCTATATACCCACTCTCAGGCTACATTCCTTTTCAATGACTATATTCCAAATTTGAAACACTATCTTACACAATATCTTCAATGGTTCTTCATGGCAAGAAAGTATTTTGAAGACACCAAGATGGAGATTATGAAGAATGAGTTGGAGAGAAAATAAGATAATACGTTTTGAAGAAATAATTGATGTAAGATGAGAAATTTATTGTTAAGTACCGCCATTGGCGACATATCGGGGAAACCATACGAATCAAGGAGAACCAGGACAAAGGATTATGATTCTGTCAATTTGCTCCTGCCTGAAAATACCTATAGTGATGACACTGTTTGTACTTTTGCTTGTGCAGATGCCTTGTTGAATCACAAGGATATGGCACAGACTCTAAAGGAAAGGTGCATGGCAGACAGGCATCGAGGTTATGGCGGTCGTTTCAGACAATGGTTGGATGCTGAAGGCATACCTCCATCATATCGTTCATACGGAAACGGCAGTGCAATGAGAGTGTCGGCAGCAGGCTTTTGGGCAAAGTCAAAAGACGAATGCATACGTTTGGCTACAGAGACAGCCATGCCCACGCATGACCATCCCGAAGGCATTAAAGGTGCTGTCGCTACATCATTGGCTATTCATTATTGTATGAATGGTCATGACAAGTCGTATATTAAGGAAAAAGTTCTTGATGAGTATTATCCCGATTGGAGCGACAAGACATATTCAGAGATAAAACCAGGCTATTATTTTGACTCATCCTGCCAAGGCAGTGTACCTGCAGCGCTTCTCAGTTTCCTCGAATCAAAGGAGTGATTACAGGGGATATTGTGGATTCCACTTCCATCCCTATAGAAAAGAGGGCTGGCTTGCTTGAATGTATGTCGTCGGTGCTTGATGACATTAAGCAGTCGTATTCTGTAAGTTATGATTATTTCAGAGGTGACAGCATACAAATAGTCGTTGACAATCCGTCGGATTCTTTAGTCGTGTCTATTTTATTTCGGGTTGGCTTAAGGGGCAAGACAGAAAAGATACTTTCTGTTATGTGCGATGTAAGGCTTTCTGTTGGTATTGGTATGACTGAGTTCCTTGATGGTAATGTCAATGTATCGGATGGAGAGGCTTTCCGATTGTCTGGAAGGGCGCTTGACCAAATGGGAAAGTCAACATTTTGCCTTTCTACACCTTGGGAGGAGATTAATGAAGAGTTTGGTGTGAGCCTGCCATTTGTTGATGATATCGTCAGCGGTTTGACAACAGGACAAGCCTCTGCTTTGTACTATTCTCTCTTGAAAAACTTGACAAAGAAGGAAATAGCGTCTGTAATGGGACAGACGAGCCAGAATGTAAGCAGGTTCTGATACTTGCAAAGGAAAAGCAGATACGGAATCTAATAAACAGGTTCAGAACAGTAATAACATCAAGCGGGACAGGGGACAGGTCAGTATCCTGCCCTTTCGGATGTAATACTGTATTTAATTTCGGATTTCGACAAATCAATTTATACATTTTAAACAACTTTGTTTTAAACAACCTTGTTTAATTTGATAAAAAAGCGTATCTTTGCAGCCAAAAAATGGCATTATGACAAATAGAAGGAATGATGAAGCTCCATTTGTCTTTGGAGTTAGAGTGGAAGGCGAAACATTTACCGACCGTAGAGACGAAACAGAAAGATTGAAGATGAATTTTAAATATGGCGTGAATACTATTCTTATTTCTCCACGCCGTATGGGAAAAACATCTTTGGTGGATAAAGTATGCTCATTGACAGACGGTTCTGAAGTCAGAATTGCACGCATTGATGCCTTTAGTTGCCGTTCTGAGTATGATTTCATCAACTCATTTGCCACAGCAGTTGTAAGGGCTACATCTAACCGCTGGGAGGAGTGGATTGAGAATGCCAAGGTCTTTCTAAGCCGATTTGTACCTAAGATTAGCTTTGGCCAAGACCCATTAAATGATTTTTCGGTAACACTGGAATATAATGCATCAAACACCACGACAGAAGATGTTTTGGCATTGCCTGAGAAAATCGCAGAGGAAAAAGGATATAGGATAGTCGTGTGTATCGACGAGTTTCAGCAGATAGGCAACTTTCAGGACTCCTTGACATTCCAAAAGAAGCTCCGAAGTGTATGGCAACTGCAAAAACGAGTGTCCTATTGTCTTTACGGAAGCAAGAAACACATTATGGAAACAATGTTCCAGAATCACAGCTACCCATTCTACCGCTTTGGTGATATAATTTACCTGCAGAAAATCTCCGAAGAGGATTGGGTGAAGTTTATATGCGCAAGATTTGAGGCTACGGGCAAGCATATCTCGGAAAGCATTGCCAAGGAGATTTGCAAACTCACCGACAGATACTCTTCATACGTTCAGCAGTTGGCGTGGTTTGTATGGCTGAAAACTCAAGACACGGCAACCGAAGAAGACTTAAGATATGCAGTAAATAAACTGCTTGATTCATGCGAGCCATTGTTTATACAGCAAACAGAAGATTTGTCGTCATATCAAATGAATTTCCTTAGGGCGATAATTGAGGGCGTCAACACGGGCTTTACCCAATCAGCAGTCCTCAGCAAATACCATCTTGGCACTGCGGCAAATATTACAAGATTAAAAAAGTCCCTAACCGAAAAAGACCTAATCATGACGGTGGCCGCCAAGAGAATAGAGATGTGCGACCCCATCCTGTCGCTATGGCTAAGAGAAAGAGTCTTTTCCCCAAATTAGATTCCCTTTACACAGGGGCACGACTTTTTTTATTATACATAGAGTCACAGAGACACAGGGATTTTATTTCTCCCTGTACCGTTAGACCCTCGCCTCAAAAAGTTTGACACCGAAAAGAAATATTCTTACGAAACTTGCTAATGGGTGAACAGAATGAGTTGAAGAGCGATAGTACCCAAGAAATGATATGACCTGTCCCCTGTCCCGATGTCCCCTGTCCCGACCGCTCTGTCCCGGGTTTGTTAATAATCGGGGAATTATCTCAAAATGTTTGGAAAATCCTTGCAGAAATGAAACTATTGATGTATCTTTGCCGACAAATAAAAATCTCATGGTTATGAAGTACCCTATAGGAATACAGTCGTTCGACCAAATTATCGAGGACGGATATGTGTATGTTGACAAGACGGACTTGGTGTATAAGCTCGTTAAAGAAGGAAAGATTTACTTCCTGAGCCGTCCAAGGAGGTTCGGGAAGAGCTTGCTCATATCTACTCTGAAATCGTATTTCCAGGGAAAGAAAGACCTGTTCAAAGGACTTGCCATAGACAAGCTTGAGACGGAATGGGCGGAATATCCTGTGTTTCATATCTCGTTCGGTGCTTCCAATTTCACCAAGCATGGGACTCTCGATGAATTATTATGCAAGTATATGTCTGACTTTGAGAAGGAATATCAAATAGACACAGGACTTCAGGATTATGGTCTTAGGTTTAGGAATATTCTCAAGGAAGCCCGTAAAAAAACGGGACGAAGGGCTGTTGTGCTTGTCGATGAATATGACAAACCGATGCTCGACGTTCTCGAACTCGACTATTACGTCACCGACAGCGAGGGCAACAGGATAAAACTTGAAGACTACAACCGCAACTTACTGAGGGGATTCTACGGGGTCTTCAAGGATGCCGACGAGGACCTGCAGTTCGTATTGCTCACCGGCGTGACGAAATTCTCGCAGGTAAGCGTGTTCAGCGGTTTCAACCAGCCCGACGACATCAGCATGAGCGGTAAATATGAAGCCCTGTGCGGCATCACCAAAGATGAGCTTCTCTCTGTGTTCGATGAACCTATTCACGAGCTCGCAGCAAAACTAAGACGAAGTTACGAAGACACAGTGGAACTGCTGAAAAAGAAATACGACGGTTACCACTTCGGCGATGAAATGATAGAAATCTTCAACCCCTTCAGCATCCTCAACTGCTTCAACAAGCTCCAACTACGTAACTTCTGGTTTGCTTCCGGCACTCCTTCCTATCTCGTCCGACTGCTCGCCCACTGCAATGAGAACATCAACGAACTGGTAGGCAAATACTACGACGCGTCACAGTTTATCGACTACAAGGCCGACGTGGAGCAGCCGCTGCCGATGATATATCAGAGCGGTTATCTGACTATAAAAGATTTCAACGAAAGGCTTTATACCTATAAGCTCGATTTCCCAAACGAAGAGGTGCGCAATGGTTTTATCGATGCTGTAGCGTCGGGATATTTCAAAGGAAGCCAATCCCCCACGGCATGGATCATCGATGTTACCACATCGTTGGAAAAAGGCGACACCGCCAAGTTTGAAAAACTGATGACATCCCTTCTATCATCTATCTCTTATCGCTTCCAGCGCAAGCAGGACCAGATAGAGTGCGAGCGATATTTCCAATATACGTTCTATCTCATCGTGAAGATGCTCGGCTTCTACAATGCCGTGGCAGAGAAGGAAACAAGCGAGGGACGCATCGACTGTGTTGTCGAATGCCCAGACCATGTCTATATCATTGAGTTCAAGCTCAACGGTTCAGCAGAGGCTGCTCTCAACCAAATAGACGAAAAAGGCTACGCCAAACCCTACGCCGCCGACAGCCGCAAGGTGATAGCTCTCGGCATCAACTTCTCGTCGGAGAAAGGCACGATAGACGGATTTAAGACCAAAGAGATTCAATGAGCGTACGAATAATCAGAAAAATAAAAAGTTGCAAAACGTCTGTCACTGTCACCTTATTTTGTTAAATACCTGTTTATAAGCGCGTTGACTTTCCGTCGTGGTGACAGAGACTTTGAAAAAGGGGTTTAGACCGCATCATCATAGGGCTTTTTGATTACGATGATTGTAATTTTTCTGCCATTTTTCTTGCATTTCCGCTGTTTTTGTTGTATATTTGCAGGAAAAAACTCTATAATCTATGGTAAATAAAGAATTGATTAAGAACCTGGGGACAAACATCACGATGTGCTTCCTCGAAGGATGCCCAAGGGCAGACAAATGTGTGAAACACTTGGCGTATGAGATGATGGGCGACCAAAAGGAATGCGGAAACACTGTGATGCCTTCGTCGCTGAAGGAGAACGGCGAATGTGACATGTTTTCCGAGGCTGTGATAAAGCGGTACGCAAAGGGTGCGACACACATCTACGACGAGATCAAGGTGAAACACTACGGGACAATAAAAGGTGCCGTGAAGGGAATACTCGGAGGGCGAAGCAGCTACTACCGCAGCATAAACGGTGAAAGGCTCATCTCGGAGGAACAGCAAAAACGCATTGCCGCCGTGTTCAGAAAGTATGGCTATGACACTGACAATCTTTTCGACGAATACGTACTTAGTTATTAATCCGTAAGGAACGCTGTTGGGACGGTCATTCCATAACTGGTGAGACGACCGTTCCATAACTGTGGAACACTCGTCACCACAACTATGGAACGAGCGTCCCACAAGCTATGGAACAGTCGTGATACAAGACTGTGGTACAGTCGTACCAGTAGTTAGGGAGTTTTCAAACAAATGTAGTTTACAAGTCTTATGAATATACAGAACAACCGACTGACAATGGTCAGGATAGACAAGAAGCAACAACGGAGGGTGTCGCCCATTACGTTGCGCAAACTGATGGACAGGCTGAAGGCTAATGTTGACAGCAACGAGATTGCCGCGCTTCGCCATAAAGTGAAAAGCAACGGCCGCTATATGCTCGACAAGCACGAACTGCTACATCGCGTTTATGCGTCGGCATGGCTGAAAAAGTCGGACAACGGAGCACTCGTGGTTGCCAACTATACCGACATGTTACTACTTTCGGCAGGACCAATAATTGAGGAGGAACGTCTTGGACAACTGAAGCAGGTGGCGAGGATTTTGCCTTCGACGATGGCAGCCTTCGTAGGGTCGAGCGGACGGACGCTGAAGATAATCGTACAGGTGACACTGCCCGAAGAGTCACGCCTTGGCAACGAGACGGAGATGGACCTGTTCTTTCGCAAGGCTTACCATGCGGCTTCCGCCATATATTCGTCGTTGCTCAATGTGGCGGTGGTTCCTTCGGGCATCAACGACGGGTCGTCGCCGGTGATGGCAAGCTGCCGCATCAGCGCCGACGAGTCGCCGCTGCTGATTGAAAAGCCAACACCGCTGAATGTGGATGGCGTGGAACTGGCACCAATGCCGCAGACAGAAACGGCACTAAGTATCGACGACAACGATGTCAGCGCACTGATTTCTTTCCTTGCAAAGAAATACGATTTCCGCTACAACACCGTGAGAGGGGCTACTGAATATCTCGAGAAAGAGAAGCCATATTGGGGATGGAGACCTATAGACTTGCGCTTTGTCAACGGACTGTCGTTGGACGCTCGCGAGGCTGACATCGAAGCCCGACCGAAGGACGTGATGACTTACCTAAACTCGTCGCGCATAAGAGCTGTTGACCCAGTGGACGAATACATCTTCAACATGTCGTACAAATGGGACGGCCACGACCACATCGGCGACCTTGCCGACAGGGTCAAGACCGACCTGAAGCAGTGGAAAAAGTGGTTCAGGATGTGGTTCTACGGCATGGTGGCGCAGTGGATGGGCTACAACCACAAGTATGGCAACAGCATCGTCCCGCTTCTTGTTGCTCCGCAAAGCTACCACAAATCCACATTCTGCCGACAACTCCTGCCGCCAGAGTTACGTTGGGGCTATCTCGACAACCTGAAGTTCGACAACCAGAAGCTGGTGATGCAGTCGATGGTGGACTTCCTTCTGATAAACATAGACGAATTCAACAGCATATCGAAGAAGACGCAGGAGGGATTTCTGAAAAACACCATTCAACTTGCCAGCATTTCGCTCAAGCGACCTTATTCGCGCCGTGTGGAATCAGAGCGCAGGCGTGCCTCGTTCATAGCGACGTCGAACATGACCGATGTGCTCAGCGACCCTTCAGGCTCACGCCGTTTCTTCGTGGTAAACGTCACAAGTCCCATCGACACCGACAAGCCCATCAACTACGAGCAACTCTATGCCCAAGCAGTAGCTGCAGTGAGAAACAATGAGCGCAGATGGTTCAACGACGCTGACATTGAGCAGGTGATGGCACACAACCGAAAGTATGCCCTACTAAGCAGTGCCGACATGTATTTCAACGACTATTTCGACACAACATCGCCCGACGACCCCGACGCAATGAAGCTCACAGCATCGGAAATATACGACTACATACGCAAGCGAGCCGGAGCCACGGCAGTGACTGAGAGCATAACCACCTTCGGCCGTTATCTCTCCAATGTACCTGATATTCAGAAAGTTCACGTCAAGTCGGGCACCGCCTACTATGTGAAATTCCGCAAAAAAGAAGGGTGACAGACAAAATCGTCTGTCACCCTTCTGTCACCATACTAAATACCTATATATCAGATAATTATAATAATATGGTGACAGATGATAGATAAAAATAAAAATTATTTCGTAGACAGCTTTATCTTTGCCGTCTTGAAGCCTGAAGCGGAAACGGTGACTGTGACAGGAGAAGGTGTCTGGCCTGAACGTATTATGGCGAGACACGAGCCGTTGAAGAGCTTCTGATGGTCAGTGACACTGAGTTCGTCGGTCTTGATATTACCATTGCTCATGGCAACGATGCTTGCCTCTCCATCCACCTTCACTGAGACATCAGCCACAGCATTGCTCACTCGTCTGCCCTTGCTGTCCACGGCAGTCACACGTATGTGCTGCAGGTCCATGCCGTCGGCAAGCCAATTGTCGTTGTCGGCAGCCAACTTCAAAGCCACAGCCTTGCCAGTGGTCTCAATCTTGTGGCGGGCCACTATCTTACCGTTGGTGCGTGCAATGGCTTCGCAGTTACCGTTCTGATACACCACATTTTCCCATCGTATCTGGTTGCGCATCTTGGCGTTGCCCTTGTCGTTCTTCTTAGTGCCGTAGCTCTTCCCATTCACCAGCAGTTCCACCTCGTCGGCATTGGTATATGTGGTGAGCGAGAGTTTTGTTCCGGGAGTGCGGTTCCAGTGGTCGCTCTGTCCGTCGTTGCCAGTCTGCACACCGTTCCACATGACGCTTTCTGTCGACTCGGTAACTGCAATATGCACCACAGGCTCCTCGGGCTTGAAGAACGAGCGCATGTAATAAGCCTTAGGCTTTGGTTCGAGGGCAATATCAAACACGCCCTGAGCCCATCCCTTGGCCGGCCATCCCTGGCTTTCTCCGAGATAGTCGATGGCTCCCCAGTATGCCAGTCCTATCACCTTGTCGAGTTCCATTCCAAAGAAGTTTTCTCCCATGGCAGCCACAGAGGCCTCGCTTTGGTAGAAGTTCATCCACGGGAATCGCTTGCCGTCGCCGGGGAAATACATATACCTATAATTATACGCCTGAATATCAGTCACCTTGGCAAGGTCGCAAGGCAGGGAGTCGGTCTCCCAGTTGCGGTAGCGGGGATGCATGGCCACAGTCACCTTACGTGTGGTGTCGTATCTCTGTATGAGGGTCTTCATAAGTTTGTATTGCGTCACACCCCAGTCGTTGAACGGAGTGTCGTTATATGACTGCAGCTCGTTGCCCATCGACCACAGCACCACGCATGGATGGCATCTGTCGCGCTTTATGAACTCTGCCACATGGTCCATCCACAGGTTGGCGAAATGTGCTCTTCCGCCGCCCACATATTGGTCGTTCCATTTGTCGTATAGCTCATCCACAACGAGTATGCCATTTTCGTCGCATAGGTCGAGAAACGATTCAGAGTATGGATTGTGCGAGGTGCGTATGTGGTTCATGCCGAAGTCTTTCATCAGCTTTATGCGTTTCTCCATGGCACGAGGATAGGCGGCAGCTCCGAGAGCACCGAGTGTATGGTGGTTGGCATAGCCTTTGAGCAGCACTTTCTTCCCGTTGAGGAGCAATCCCTTGCCAGGTAGCAGAGCCACGTCGCGTATTCCAAACCGCTTTGTTATCTCGTCGCTCACTGTGCCGTCTTCGCGTATGAGCCTGACAGTGGCAGTATAGAGGTTAGGATTCTCGCAGTCCCACAGTTGCGGGTCAACTATTTCAACTGCTGGCAGAGCAAATTCCTGTCCGAATTTGTAGTTTCGTACTCGTTTCAGTTCGTGTTTGCGGTCGCTCACCACAGTACCGTCTGGCGATGTTATTGTCACCTGCATGGTTATGGTGTTCTGCTTTGTTTTGCACTGCACGTCAACAGTCATGTCCACATATTTGTTTTCCCGAGTGGAGATATTGAGCGGATGGCGGTTGAAGTATAGTTGCGGGTCGGTATACACGATGTTGACATCACGAAACAGTCCGCCTCCTGTATACCAGCGCGAGTCTCTTGGGTTTGCGGTGTTGGAATACACGGCAATCGTGTTTTCCTCTCCATAGCGCAGTTTGTCGGTAATGTCGATTTCAAAGCCCACATATCCGTAGTCTGTGCCTCCAATTTTCTTTCCGTTGAGATATACGTCGCCAAGATACATAATACCCTGGAAGTCAATCACCACCCGCTTTCCCTTATCTTCTTTTGACGGGGTGAAAGCCTTTACGTACCATCCCGAGCCCATTTCCTTGAATCCTCTTGCCGATAGGCGGCTTTTGATGTTCGCCCCGGCGTCGCTGGTATTAGCTTTCTCGTCGGCAGCCGGAGCCACCCATGGTTGTTCTATCTGGAAGTCATGAGGCAAGTTCACCTCTTTCCATCCCTCAGCCTTAGCCTTTTCGGTTGTAATGGCCGAAGACGATTCACCCTGTCGGAAAAGCCATCCGCGGTTGATGTTTGTCACTTTTCTGTCAGACTGTGCATACACAGGCGATTGCAGGAGCGTAACAGCGATTGCTATTGATAATAAAGTCCTTTTCTTTACCATTGTTATAATAAGTTGTATTTTAAATGATAATGCAAAATTACTCCATTATTTTAAATCGGGACTTGCATATTTGACAAAAATGCTTAATGTTTTGTCCCTATGGCCCTATGGTCCGCTGGCCCGCCATGACTCGCTGACCCTATTTCCTATATTTCTCCGCCTGACTGTTTATCAAGTCGATGTCGTCGAAATAGTTTATCTGCATCGCTTTGCGCACTTCATCCATCGTTTGAGCTGCGGTTTCGCGGGCACGTTCTGTTCCCTTTTTCAAGATGTTATAAATTTCGGGTATGTCCTGCTCAAACTCATGTCTGCGCTGTCGCATTGGTTCAAGGAACTTGTTCAGCACCTCGTTGAGGAATTTCTTGCAAGTGCCGTCGCCAATACCTCCACGAACGTAATGTTCCTTCAACTCCTCCAAGTTCTTATATTCAGGCCAGAAGGCTGCGAAATCCTCGTCGGTGCTGAATGCTTCGAGATAGGTGAACACAGCATTGCCCTCAAGGTTACCCGGTTCGTCCATCGACATTCTTGGGGCTCCGTTCGACATCTTCTTCACCTTCTTCCACACTTCCTTCTCCGAGTCGGAGAGATAGATACAGTTGCCAAGGCTCTTGCTCATTTTCTCCTTTCCGTCGGTGCCGGGAAGTCGGCGTGCCGTTGCGTTTTCGGGCAGCATTATCTCCGGTTCCACAAGCACGGGAGCATAGGTTTGGTTGAAGCGGCGCACTAATTCCCTTGTCACTTCAAGCATCGGTTCCTGGTCTTCGCCGGCAGGCACTGTGGTTGCCTTGAAGAGAGTGATGTCGGCAGCCTGACTCACTGGATAGCAGAAGAAGCCAAGAGGAATGTTTGCCTCGAAATTACGCATCTTTATCTCGGTCTTCACTGTAGGGTTACGCTGTACGCGGCTCACGGTGATGAGGTTCATCAGGTATGTTGTAAGCTCTGCCAACTCTGGTATTTGGCTTTGTATAAACAGCACGCACTTTTCGGGGTCAAGTCCGGCAGCAAGATAGTCGAGAGCCACCTCAATGATGTTCTGTCTGATTTTCTCAGGATTGTCGGCATTGTCGGTCAATGCCTGTACGTCAGCCATAAAGACAAACATCTTGCTGAAGTCTCCAGCGTTCTGCAATTCCACTCTCCGGCGCAGAGAGCCAATATAGTGTCCCAAATGCAGTTTACCTGTCGGACGGTCGCCTGTTAGGATTATTTTTTCCATATCTTTTTCTTCTTTTGTTTCCTTTTGCGGTGCAAAGGTAGTGTAAAAAATCGATTAAGCGAAGGAAAAGAGTAATTATTTTCTTTTCTGCACATGAGATTATTATTCAAATTAGACACAATGCAAAATATATCTCCAATATTTTTGAAAAACATGTTCTTTTCCGCTATTAATTTGGAAGTATGGATTATTATTCATATTTGCTGATGATGCTGGTATTGACAGCTACATTGGGATGGGTACAGCCCAACGGAACGGGCTCTTATTACCAAAGTGCAGACGGACACAAGGGAAAGAGCCTTAAGACCGCACTTTACGAAATCATCAAGTCGCCAAGCGTAAAAAGCTACAGCGAACTGTTTGAGTGCTACAAGACTACCGACCTAAGACCCGACGGCAAGATATGGGACATGTACTCAAACTCTACCAACTACGACCCCGACAACGACCATTCGGGCAACTACACGGTTGAAGGAGACATGTTCAACCGCGAACACTCGTTTCCCAAAAACTGGTTTGGCAACATTGCACCCATGAACTCCGACCTCTTCCACGTCATACCCACCGACGGATACGTAAACAACCGGCGCAGCAACTACCCTTTCGGCGAGACCAACGGCAATGCCGAGATAAGGAATAATAAATATACGACCTGAAGCATAAGGTACAACAGCAGCAGTCCCCGCTTTGCCTGCTACACCACAGGTCAGGAACCCGTGTCGCTATACAAGCGCAACGTCTCAAGCTCGATAGACATTGTGGATGCCGACAGATTGTGGAGCAATAAAGCCATATATTCCATCGACGGCCGCCGTGTAGGCACCGTCAGCAACGGAAGCGACCCTACAGAGGGGGCTTCCCTGTGGAGTGTATATAATAGGTGGCAAGAAGCTGATAGTATTCAAAAAGAATTAACAATAAAAAATGCGACCCTATATGTCAGAAAATCCAGAAGGGCGGGAATATGGTTTTGAATTGTCAGCCTTATCAACTGTCACAATAATTTTGTCACCTACTTTGGCAGTGGCAAATTCAGACGTAGGAATTGTAATACTTGGCCAAGTACTGTCAAATGTCTTGCTGCCTTCCCATAAGGTAGTTCTTGTTTGTGCATCAACGCACACTGCGCAGCACAATATTGCGATAAGAGTAAATAATTTTTTCATACTTGTTATTTTTAAGTTATTAATTAGTTAAATAATAATTGCCTATTTGGTAATCTGATGAAAATCAGTTTAAATATTAATAACTTGTTGATATTATTTTAGCCAAAAGTTGTACTTATTTTTGCAATCAACTCTCAAAATAACAAAATATACATATATAAATATCAAAAAGAAACGTGTAAATCATGAAACACGCAAACGTTTACGGCTCTTTTTGCGTAAAAAATGTATTATTGTTGAGGTTTTCGTCGTATCTTTGCACTCGAAAGACAAACTATCCTACATATAAAGCCTCGGGCAATGTCGTGAGATATATAGTCTGGGGACAAATTTGACATTAGTATTAAGTAAAATTGGTTACGTGTGAAGCTGGCCGTTGTAGATAGATTCTACAATTGGCCAGCTTCAACCATTAATACAACGCGCTCAGTAAGTCGGTCGGTGCCTTCAGGATCATAGCCTTTCTTGAGATTTGCTCCGAAACACCATGCAAACGCCTGCCAAAATCCCGCCCTCACCGGACCGAGAATAGCCTTTACGATATCGTATGAAGATGAGTCGCACTCGCGATAGACAAGTTTTATAAGCAACTTGCCTTGCGAATAGGTGAGTTTCTTCATCTTTGGCTTGTAGTCCTTGATGATGCTTTTCTCCACCAGCTTCAGATGTTCGTCGCGCGACTTCTGGTCGGGCAGCGTCTGGACAAACTCGTATGTCTCCACAATAATACCGTTCACCTGCTTTGCTATAGGAAGCACCTTCTTGACATTTTTCACCAACCTCATGTATGCGTCCATCTTTTTCTTGTCGCTAAACGTAAGCTGGGGATAGACATAGACGTTGCTCATCTCCATATAAGGTATGCTGTCGCCCTTGTCTATCACCTTCGACACCTTTACGGTAGGCACAAACGTAGGGTCATCGACTGGCGTGTCGTGTTTCTTTTCCCCGCCGTCGACATTCTGTGCCTTTGCCGCCATGCAGCAAACCGCCAATATGATTATGGTCACGATATTTCTCATTTCGGGTGCAAAAGTACTTATAAAATCTGAATTATGTATATATAAAACAATATTTTAACTCATTTTATTTTGAACACTCGCCACGTTTTATTACTTTTGCATTCACAAAAACAAAATGTATGTCACATGTCACACTATAATATAAAACACGCAGTTTTGACCATGATTGCCGTCATGACAATTGTTGCGTGCCGACGCAACAATGAAAATGTGGCGGTGAAGACACCTATATTCACCATCGAGACACTCAATGGCCATACTCCCGTAAAAGACCAAGGACATGGAGGAACTTGCTGGATACACGCCATGCTTGCCGCCATAGAGACCGACCGCATCATGAAAGGAGACTCTGTGAACCTCTCGCCAGCCTTCTCCGTGCGCCGCATGCTGGAGGAACAATATCTGCGAAACGTCTTGTGCCATGGACGATCGAAAGTGACCGACAGTGGCACCGCCCCCGACCTCCTTCGACTTTTGGCATACTATGGCACAATGCCTTACGACAGCTACTACCATACTGCCACCGACGACGGTCGCCTTACAAGCTCCTCACTGCTCGCACGCAAAACCCTTGCTTTGGCAGAAAAGGCAGTGGCGCAAAGAGTGTCGCCAATGAAATATAAACCATTGCTTAAGACTATGCTCGACGAAAGCCTTGGCACACTGCCACACCGCATATACATGCTTGGTGCGGAATACACTCCCATGGAGTTTGGACACAGTGTATGCCTTCGAGACAACTATGTGGCACTGACAAGTTTCACCCACCACCCCTTCAACACATACGTCGACCTTGAACTGCCAGACAACCACCACCATAACCTCTTCTACAACATACCCATCGAACGTCTTGTGGCAATGGTGAAAAAGGCAGTGGAAAGCGGACATGGCGTTTGTTGGGAAGGAGACATCAGCGAGAAAGGATTTTCGTTTGCCAAGGGATTGGCCATCTGCAAGGCACACAAGGGCAACGTGCAAGAACAAAGACAAAAAGACTTCTTTACAGCTTCCACCACCGACGACCACTGCATGGCCATCGTGGGCTTGGCACACGACGGGAATGGCAGACAATACTATATAATGAAAAATTCGTGGGGAAAAGACAATCCCTATGGAGGACTAATGTATATGTCGGAAGAATATCTGAAACTGAAAACCGTGGCTGTGGTGATGCACAAAGAATGTATTGAATAATTATCGGCGGAGGAACAAAAAAAAGGGAGGTGAAACAATGCCCAGCCTCCCTCTACATTCAACTAAAAAATCACTAAACCAAATATATGAGAACTTTCGGCTGCAAAGTTATAAAACTTTTCCGTTGGTCAATGATACTATTATTGCCAATAATGATACTATTACTGAATTTATGCCTTTTCACATCATTTCTATAATAAAAAATGGCGGATGTAGAGCAACCACAACCGCCAATGAAAATCAATTTACAAATAACCAAATAATTTAAAACATAACTAACCTAACAAAACGTATGAATATCCTGATACAATCTATTTCACCTATTATATATATATGAGAGAGATTGTCTTTCTTTGTTTTCTTGCTGCAAAATTACTACTATTTCACTTCATAAACAAGAGATTTCTCCTAAACACACAGGGGAAAATACCTAAAGGCGATAGGCATATCCCTAACCAAGATATTGCACACTACACTTCTTTTGTGCAAAGAACAGCGTTCTTCTTGTTAACAATACTTAATTCAAATAGCTGAATTAAGGAAATACAGAACATTATTAGTAACTTTGCGGCGAATTTAGAATAAATTATATTAATGAACAAGATTAAATTAAGCTGTCTTGCCTTTGTTTTGGCAGCAGCACAAACAGTTATGGCAGGTGGTCTGTTGACCAATACCAATCAAAATGTTTCTTTCCTTCGTAATCCTGCACGCGACGCGGCTATCGGCATCGACGGTGTTTACAGCAACCCAGCAGGTGTGGTTTTCCTCGGCGATGGATTTCATCTCTCGTTAAACATCCAGAACGCACTACAGACCCGTACTGTATCGTCGTGGAGTGAACTGTACAAGTTAGGCATGAACAACAACGGCAGCGATTTCAAGGAATTTGAAGGCGAGGCAAACGCTCCAATCATCCCTTCATTACAGGCTGCATACAACAAAGGCAAGTGGAGCTATCAGTTTGGCTTTGCCATCACTGGCGGAGGAGGCAAGTGTACGTTCGACTACGGCATACCCACATTCGAGTCGTCTATAGCAATGATTTCCAAGCAGTTGAGTGCTTTCGGAGCCACTGGCTACGACATGAGCGCCTTTATGGAAGGCCGCCAGTACTACTTCGGATTCACTGCCGGTGCAGCATACAAGGTGAGCGAAAACCTCTCTGTCTACGGCGGTCTGCGTCTGCTCTATGGCAACGCTTCTTACAAGGCAAAGGTTGACAACATAAAGGTGAACACAGCCAATGGAGCAGTGGCATTCGACAAATTCCTCGACGCTGCCAACCAGACTATTGAAGGCGGACTGGCGCAGATAGCAGAAAACCTGCCATTGGTAGAAGGCGGTATAGCTCAGGTGCAGCAGGGCATTGCACAGTATGAGGCTGCCGGAGTACCGGTTCCAGCAGAACTTACAGGAAAGCTGGCTGAACTGCAAGCCACACAGCAGCAGCTTCTTACAACCCAAGAGACACTGAAAGGAGCGGAAGGAAGCATCAACCAACTTGAACCATACCGCAACGGTGTGAACCTGATGTGCGACCAAACGGCATGGGGTGTGGCTCCTATCATCGGCATCGACTATAAGGCAGGAAAGCTTAACCTTGCCGCAAAGTATGAGTTTAAGACTCGCATGAGAATGAAAAACAAGTCGACAGTAAAAGAGGCCAGTCTTATTGCGGCGGTTAACAAGTTCAAAGACGGCGAGAAAGTGGACGAAGACTCACCTGCCCTTCTCACCGTTGGAGCACAATACGAGATTCTTCCCTCACTGCGCGTGATGGCAGGCTGGCATCATTATTTCGACGTCGACACAAAGCAATATACCAAAGAGATGCTTGGCGACAGCAACGAATACCTCTTCGGCGCAGAATATGACATTTGCAAAAAGCTGCAGATAAGTGCCGGTATGCAACGCACTGCCTATGATATCAACGATGCAGGAATGAACGACATTTCGTTCAACGTTAGTTCATATTCCTATGGTCTTGGCATCGGCTACAACGTTACAGAAAAGATAAAGGTAAACGCCGCATGGTTTCAGACTCTGTACGATGACTACGACAAAGCACCAGATGCCATGGGCGTCAAAAACTCATTCACCCGCACCAATCGTGTGATAGGTATAGGCGTAGATTTCAAGTTATAAACTATTTTGGAGGCTAGAGCCCTCTATATACTCCGCAAAGATTTTTGCGGCTGTAACAACCATATTGACGCACGGTCGGGTTTTGTAATACTCAGCCGTGCGTTCTGATGCTACATAGCTCAGTGGCGCATCTTTACGCAGGTCGAGCAATTCGGCACAGACGAGCGAGCCGTGTTCAGCCTTAAATTTTGCGCAAAGGTCTTGCACAACCTTGTAATTATGAGACTTGCCCTCACGGTCGTCGGCATCCGCAGAACCACACTCCATACCCGCGAGTATTGCCATGGCACTGACAGCACCGCATGTCATTCTCAGGCGTCCCATGCCACCACCCATTCCGGCACTCAGTTTCAAAGCCTGCTCTTCGGTGAAGCCAAAGAGGTCGGCAAAGGCGGCCACAACCGACTGTGAGCAGTTATAGCCTGCGACGAACAGTTGTTCTGCCCGTCTTATTCTTTCTTCCTTGTTGATATTCATAAATTACTATTATTCAATATTCCCATTAGTTCCTCCATGCCTTCGCTTGCACCTTTGGCAATATACTTGATATTACCATAAGCAGTGACAGGTTTCGGGTCGATGAGGTAAATGGGGATGTTTGGTTTTGTATATCGAATAAGCCCTGCTGCAGGATATACAGCCAACGACGTCCCGATGATAATCATTATGTCTGCTTCCATAACAGCCTCAGCAGCAACACTAATCATAGGCACAGCCTCGCCGAAAAACACTATGAACGGACGCAACAGCGAGCCGTCGCCAGCCTTCTCACCCGGAGCCACCTCGTAGTGGTTGGCGTCAAGTTGCACATGATAGCGAGTATCGTCGGGATCGTCGCTTGAACAAGCCTTCATAAGTTCGCCATGAAGGTGTATCACATTGGTCGAGCCAGCTTGTTCGTGCAAGTTATCTACATTCTGCGTAACCACAGTCACCTGGTAATGCTTCTCCAGTTCAGCCACAAGCTCATGTCCCTTGCACGGACGCTTGTCGAGCATTTTTCCACGGAGCATGTTATAAAAATTGTTTACAAACACAGGATCAGCCAGCCAACCCTCGTGAGAAGCCACCTGCTGCACAGGATATTGCTCCCACAACCCGTCGGCATCCCTGAAGGTAGACAATCCACTCTCCGCCGACATTCCAGCACCGGTAAGAACTACAATTTTCTTCATAATGCAAAGATTTTTATAAAGTAAATCAAATTTTCTTCTTAACAATGCACAAAAATACTAATTTTTCTCGAAATAACACAAGAAAATCCCAGAAAAGTATTACCTTTGCATGCTTTTTATATGTAACACATTATATAATAGAAGAAAAAATGGACAAATTGAGCTATGCTTTAGGTTTGGGCATCGGTCGCCAACTGGCACAGATGGGTGCAAACAACATCAGTATTGAAGACTTTGCTGACGCCATCAAGGATGTCGTGACAGGCAACGACCTGAAAATGACAAACCAAGAGGCACAGACTATCGTACAAGACTATTTCGCCAAACAAGAACAGCGCATACAGGCTGAGATGGCTGAAAAGGGAAAGGCGGCAAAGGAAGCCGGCGAGAAATACCTTGCCGAAAATGCAAAGAAAGAAGGAGTGACAACTACAGCCAGCGGACTTCAGTATAAGGTGCTGAAGGAAGGCAACGGCCGCAAGCCCAAAGCTACCGATAGCGTGAAGTGCCACTACGAGGGATTCCTCATCGACGGTACATTGTTTGACAGTAGCGTACAGCGAGGCGAGCCTGCCACATTCGGACTCCAGCAGGTCATTGCCGGATGGACCGAAGGCTTGCAACTGATGCAGGAAGGTGCTAAATACCGCTTCTTCATCCCTTACATCCTCGGTTACGGCGAGAGCGGTGCCGGACAGACCATTCCTCCATTCTCCACACTGATATTCGACGTGGAACTCTTAGAGGTAAAATAAGATAACAGAAATTAAACAAAATACAAAAAAATGAAGAAATTGACATTTATGGCCGCTCTGGCCATCGCCGCTGCTTCTATCACATCATGCGGCAATTCAACTCCTAAGGCAAACCTTAAGAGCGATGTTGACTCAATGAGTTATGCCATTGGTATGGCACAGACACAGGGTCTGAAGGAATACCTCGTAGGCCGTCTCGGGGTAGACACTACCTACATGAAGGAATTCATCAAGGGTCTTAACGAGGGCGCTAACGCTGGCGACGACAAGAAGAAGGCTGCTTACTATGCTGGTATTCAGATTGGTCAGCAGATTAGCAACCAGATGGTTATGGGTATCAACCACGAGGTGTTCGGCGACGACTCTACAAAGACCATCTCTCTGAAGAACTTCATGGCTGGATTCGTTTCTGGAGTTACAGGCAAGAAGGGACTCATGACTGTTGAGGAAGCTGGCATCATGGCACAGACCAAAATGCAGCAGATCAAGTCAAAGACAATGGAGACAAAGTACGGCGACAACAAGAAGAAGGGTGAGGACTTCATGGCTGCCAACAAGAAGAAGGACGGCGTGAAGACTCTGCCAAGCGGTGTTCAGTACAAGGTGATAAAGGAAGGTAAAGGTGCTATACCTGCCGACACATCAATGGTGTCTTGCCACTACGAGGGCCGTACCATCGACGGTAAAGTGTTCGACAGCTCTTACAAGCGCAACCAGCCTCTGAAGCTACGCTGCAACCAGACCATCAAGGGTTGGACCGACGCTATGGTTCACATGCCTGTAGGTTCTACATGGGAAGTTTATATCCCACAGGATCTGGCTTACGGCGATCGCGAGCAGGGCGATATCAAGCCTTTCTCTGTTCTTATCTTCAAAATCGAACTCTTGGGAATTGAGAAGTAGTGTTCAGTTGACGAGTTGACAAGTTGATAAGTTGACGAGTTGACGAGTAACAGGTAATATTCATGATAATGAAAAGACAAACTATGATAATTGCACTCGCCATGATTATGGCGGGTGCATTTTGCGTTGACAGCAACGCTGGAAAAAAGAAAAGCAAAGAAAAAAAACCTGAAAAGGAAGCAGTGGTAATGAACAACGAGTCAGACACCTTAAGCTATGTGGCTGGCATGAGCATGACACAGGGTCTCATACCTTTTCTCACACAGTCGCTGGGAGTAGACACCGCCTATATGGCTGACTTCGTGAAGGGTTTTCAAGAAGCGGTGAAGGCGACTGACGACCCTCAGTTCAAGGCATACTCCGCTGGCATTGAGATAGCAAAGCAGGTGAAAGAGAAAATGCTTCCTGGACTGGCGAACGATCTTAAGGACTCTCCCGACTCTCTCGTTGAAGCTCTTGCGCTGCGTGGTTTCACAGATGCCCTGCAGGGCGACACCACCTATTATAATATAGACAACGCAGGACTGCTATTCAAAGACATGCTGTCGGAGGCAAAGGAAGCAAAGATAGAGAAACTCTATGGCGAAAACCGTCGTGCCGGCGAGGCATTCCTTGCTGAAAACGCAAAGAAAGAGGGTGTGAAGACTACAGAGAGTGGACTACAATACAAGGTGATTGTGGCTGGTGAGGGCGAGAAACCTCAGCATACCGACCGTGTGAAGGTGAACTACGAAGGACGCCTTGTAGACGGCACAGTGTTCGACTCCTCAGCTAAACACGGCGACAAGCCCATTGAGTTCAGAGCCAACCAAGTGATAGCAGGATGGACAGAAGCACTTACCCTGATGCCTGTGGGCAGCAAATGGGAAATATACATTCCTTACAACCTGGCCTACGGCGACCGCGACCAAGGCAAGATAAAGCCATTCAGTGCCCTTATCTTCACCGTAGAATTGGTGGAAATAGTGAAAAAGTAGCCATTTTGTATATTTTTTGCAGTTTTTTCTTGACTATATCAATAAAATGTCGTACTTTTGCTGACAATTTGTGAGAACAACAACAATACATTTATACACAATGTCAACAAACAACAATTATTCTTTTTGATTAATAATGGAAAAAATTGATAATCTCGACAGAAAAATACTAAGTATTTTGTCGAAAAACGCCAGGATCCCGTTCAAGGACGTAGCTGCAGAATGCAACGTCTCAAGAGCAGCCATCCACCAACGTGTACAGCATCTGATAGAAGGAAACGTAATCATGGGAAGCGGCTTTGACGTAAACCCAAAATCCCTTGGATACTCCACATGCACATACGTGGGTATAACACTTGAAAGAGGTAGTATGTACAAGGACGTTGTAGCACGTCTGCAACATATTCCTGAGATTGTGGAATGTCATTTCACAACAGGACCTTATACCATGCTCGTAAAGCTATATGCACGAGACAACGAGCAACTCATGCACCTGCTTAACGGACAGCTACAGGACATTCCTGGCGTAGTGGCCACAGAAACTCTCATCTCGCTGGAACAAAGTATCAAGAGAGAAATTGCCGTGAAAGTTGAAGAATAATTATGAACAACAAATTCAACTGGAAAGAACAAATAAACCAAATATACGACCGATTTCCGGAAGCGACAAGGCGTCCGGTAATCGGTCTTACCGCCAATTATGCCGACGGCGAACAACGACTCACCGCCTTTTACTACAAATCGGTGGAAAAGGCAGGTGGAGTGCCTGTTGTCATACCACCGATAGACAATCCCGACATTATCATCAACACGCTCGAACGCATCGACGGCCTGATACTCACCGGCGGTGCAGACTTCAATCCGCTTTATTGCGGCGAACAACCCTGTCGCAGACTTCATTCAATAAACAGCGAGCGTGACCTTCCGGAACTTCTTGTCACACGTCTGGCTTACAACAGACAAATACCCATTCTCGGCATCTGCCGCGGAATACAGACACTGGCAATGGCACTCGACGGACATGTGGAGCAAGACATCTCTCTCAATACCGACGGGATAAAGCATAGCCAGGACGCAGAACGCAGCGAGGCGACACACACTGTCAGCCTCCTTCCTTCTTCCATGCTTCACGACATCTATGGCACCGACACCATCTATGTCAACTCCTTCCACCATCAGGCCGTTGACAATGCAGGAAAAAAATTCCGCATCACTGCCAAGGCTACCGACGGAGTGGTGGAAGCCATAGAAAGCAGCGAGTTCAAGCCTATAATGGGAGTACAGTGGCATCCGGAGTGTATGGAGGAAGGCTTGCCCATATTCGAATGGCTCGTAAGACAAGCTATACTGTTCAGCGAGACCAAACGCCTCCACCACACCATCCTCACCCTCGACACTCATTGCGACACGCCTATGCAATTCCCACAGGGCATAAGGTTTGACTGCCGCGAGCCAAAGGCTCTTGTAGACCTTCAGAAAATGACAGAGGGCAGACTCGACGCCACTATCATGGTGGCTTATCTCCCTCAACCGAAAATAGGCGAGAGCTTCTCATCCATAGTAAGAAAGTCGTATCCTTCGGAAGAAGAACTGCCTACAGCCAGCCCGTTCGACTATGCCAACATGATATTCGACAGAATAGAGACTATTGTGGCAAAGCAGAAAAAATACCTCAGTATCGCACGCACGCCGAAAGAACTCTACGAGGACAAACGAAACGGAAGGAAATCAATAATGCTCGGTATCGAGAACGGAATAGCCCTAAACGGCGACCTTGCCAACGTGAAGCATTTCGCACAACGAGGAGTGGTGTACATAACCTTGTGCCACAACGGCGACAACGACATCTGCGACAGTGCAAAGGGATGTAACACACATAACGGAGTGAGCCGATTCGGCGAAAAAGTGATTGCCGAGATGAACCGGCTGGGCATTATGGTAGACCTTAGCCACGCCGGGGAGAAGAGCTTCTACGACGCACTGGAGATAAGCCGCACACCCATTGTATGCAGCCACAGCAGCGCTAGGGCACTATGCGACCATCCGAGAAACCTCACAGACGAACAGATGCGACAGCTCGCCAAACGAGGAGGCGTGGCACAGATAACCCTCTACCCTGGATTCCTGCGAAAGGAGGGCGAGGCTTCTATCATCGACGCCATGAACCATCTCGAACATGCCATAAGAATTATGGGCATCGAACATGTGGGATTAGGTACCGACTTCGATGGCGACGGCGGAGTGACAGGCATTGCCGACGCATCGAAAATAATAAATTTCACACGAATGCTGCTCGCCCGCCGATACAACACCACAGACATTCAACGTATCATGGGTGGAAACTTCATGAGAGTTATGGCTGAAGTGCAGGCGGGAAGAAGGTGAGGAATTAAGAATTAAAAATTAAAAATTAAGAATTAAAAATTAAGAGTGAAGGGTGAAGAATAGGATATTTATACACATTGCTTTAGTTGGAATGCTGGCCGCATCGGTAATGGCATGCGGCAATTCCAAAAACACGACGAACTCAAAGGAAAGCCAAGTAGCACAGGCTATTGTAGGACCAGAGTTTGTTGCCGACAGCGCATATGCCTACTGCAAGGCACAATGCGACTTTGGTCCACGTACCATGAACAGCGAGGCTCACGAGCGTTGCGGAATGTGGATAGCAAACAAGTTCAAGGAGTTTGGACTTGAAGTGACTGAACAAAAGGCTGACCTGAAGGCATACGACGGCACGACACTGAAAGCCACAAACATCATTGCCTCTCACAACACCACGGCCAAGGAACGAATACTCGTCTGCGCCCACTGGGACTCACGACCATGGGCAGACAACGATCCTGACAGCGCTAACTGGCGCAAACCCGTGGTAGGAGCCAACGATGGTGCCTCTGGAGTGGCTGTGATGCTCGAATTAGCCCGACTCATAGCCAAAAGCGACAGTCTTGCCGTGGGAGTGGACTTCGTGTGCTTCGACGCCGAAGACTGGGGCGTGCCACAATGGAGCGATGCCCCCGACAACGGCAACTCATGGGCTTTGGGCGCACAACACTGGGCTGCAAACCCACACAAGCCGAACTATACAGCCCGATTCGGAATACTACTCGACATGGTGGGAGGTGCAGGTGCTACCTTCTGCCGCGAAGGCATGTCTGTTCACTATGCCTCACAGATAGTAGATAAGGTGTGGAGTGCGGCACATGCCGTGGGCTACTCGTCGATGTTCCCTAATAAAGACGGGGGAATGGTTACCGACGACCATATTCCCGTGAACGAAAAGCTCGGTATTCTCACCATCGACATCATTCCCCACATCGAGTCCTGTCCGCAAAGCACTTTCGGACCTACATGGCACACGGTGAACGACACGATGGACAACATTGATGCCAACACGCTCAAAGCCGTGGGACAGACGGTCATACAAGTGCTTTTCAGCGAATAGAGGAATGATTATCAATACATTACATAACAAAAGAACAATGAAAAAGTTAATTTCACTTTTAATCTTGGTTTGCACCATGTCACTCGTTTCATCATGCACCGATGAGACAAACAACTACACCATTGTCCAGGAAGAGTCATACAAGGCCATGCAGATAGAAGCAGTGGCCTCGCTTGTTGAAAACATCAGCCGACAGCCGGAAATGAAAGACCAGCTGTTGGAGAGTTTCTCCAAGGTAGTAGGTTACAAGCAGTTTTCCGACCTTGCCCCGTTTGACTCTGAAGAGGAGGCAATGGTAGGAACAAGACGAGGCGAGGCCATTGCAGCCTGCATGACAGCCATGGCACGCCAGCCGGAAATGTCAAACGAACTTAAGGACATCGCAATAAAATACCTTGGCTCGGCCACTGACGCAGCCATTACCTCCACCATTCTGGATTATTCCAAGGCAAAGGCCGCCGTCGGGCTTATGGAAGCCATGGCACGCCAGCCGGAAATGGTTTCCTATTTCACGGACTTCAGCGTTGTCATGGTTGGAGAATAGAAGAATAAGTCTCATGCACTTTGCCCGCAAGCACCTCGTCGGTGAAATTGCGGGCATATTTGTATCCTTCCCTTATCATCGTCTCGCGCAGCTCCTTGTCGCTCACCACACGGCAAAGTGCTGCTGACATGGCTTGTGCGTCATCGGGATCGACATAGATACAATGTGGTCCGCCTGCTTCTTCAATGCACGAGCCAGTACACCCGATGGCAGGCAAGCCACTGCTGATAGCCTCAAGCATCGGTATGCCAAACCCTTCTATGCGTGAGGGATAGACGAAGGCATCGGCTAGGCGATAGAACGACGGAAGGTCGGCAAAAGGCACTTTGTGGAAGAACAATATGCGGTCGGCTATGCCATTGGCCTCAAGATATTGCCTTATCTCGTCTACGTATGGAGTACGCTTTCCCACCGCCACTATCTTATGACTGAAAGCCGAAGGCCGTGAGGCGATGGCCTTTGCCACAAGCATCAGGTTCTTTCGTTCCTCAATGCTTCCCACGTAAAGTATAAACTGCTGCGGCAGGGAGTAGCGGCGAGCCACCTCGTCACGTTTCTCATTACCTATGGGAGCCGAGAAAGCCGGATCGCAACCTTGGTAGACCACATCTATCTTTGCTTCCGGTGTGCCGTAATACTTCATTATCTCACGCTTGGTGAACTCACTGACAGCTATCACCCTGTCGGCATTACTGCATGCACGCCGAAACTTGAAGTCATATATCTTACGGTCTATCCAGTGGTAGTATTTCGGATAGTGAAGGAAGATGAGGTCGTGGATGGTAACCACCGAGCGGCATTTCGCCTTCCTAATGTTAAGAGGCAGTTCGTTGCTAAGGCCGTGAAAAATGTCTATACGGTCCCGCTTCAAGTCGGAAGTGATGCCCCATACTCTCCAGAGCGATCTCAACCGTTTCCAAATGCGCTGCGGGAAACGTATTTTAGTTACGTTTTTACCATTTATGTCGTTATCATTACCGTTTGCCGTAGCCTTGTCGAGGTGTTGCGTCTTCTTTGGGTTAGGCACATAGAGCACCTGTTCGTCGTCGGGAAAAAAATTATTCAGAATCCTTATGACGAAACGGCTATAGTTGCCCAGTCCGGTAGCGTTCTGTGCCGCACGCTTGGCGTCGAAACCTATTCTCATGATTTTCTAATGGCCTTCCTTATCTTTCTGGTCGCCTTGTCCCTTATCTGCCTTGCCCGTTCCCGCTTTATGCACATCTGCGCAGCTATCTCGGCAAGAGAAAGCCGGTCACGACGAATGCCATAGAAGCAAGTTATCACCTCTCGTTCCCTTTTATCGAGCAGGTCGAGCACATCAATAATGAGTTTCATATATGAAGAGCTTGTGGCGTCGATGTCAGAGTCTTTGGCATTGGTATTGACAAGAAGTGAGAGAAGGTTGATATTCTCCCTTCCTCCAAGCGGAGCGTCAACCGACAGTGGCACTCTCCTTTTCTTTTCCACAACAGACTTTTCTTTTCGAGGTATGCGATACAGTCCAGATTGCTGCTCTATGGCCGCCTCTATACTTTTCTTTATCTCAGGCAATGCAAAGGCGGCAAATCCTCCCTTTTCGGGATTATATCTCTCGGCAGCCTTTATCATACCTATAGTCCCCTCACTTACAAGGTCGTCGAGTTCGAGTCCTTGTCCTTGGTATTTACGTGCCGTTGAAACTACCAGTCCCATATTATCGGTCACAATCTTGTTTCTGTCTTCTTTCATATTTGTTTATTATTTACAATTGACTCGTCAACTCATTTGCTAATCAATTCATTTTCATTCATTCTTGTCATATACGATTGTATTATGGCTTTCAGCCGTCGTTCCATCCTTTTCACCACATCCGGTTCTTTCTCTGCCACATTGTCCTTCAGCAGCAAGTCAGTGCGGAAGCGGTAGAGGGCTTTGGTCTTATTGCCGTCAAACTGCAGCAGGTAGTCGCCTTCCACATACTGGTATATGCCGCCGAGATAGTTCACCGCCCAAGTCTGCTCATCAGGAGTGGCCAGAAGATTCTTGCCAAAAGCAATATATGGCCGGTCATAGCCCAAGTATCCGAGCACCGTGGGCATGATGTCAATCTGTTGGGCTATGGCATTGCGTACACCAGGTTTCATGTCGCCCTTAGGGTCGAAAAATATTATGGGCGAGCAGAATCCGCCGAGGTCGGTCTGATAGTATTCATGGTCGCTGAGGTTGGTGTGGTCGCTTGTAATGACAAACAGCGTGTTGTCATACCATGACTGTTTCCTTGCCTTTTCGAAGAAGAGGCGCAGGGCGTTGTCGGTATAACGTATGCACTTGTGTATCACTATGCCTTCTTCCTTAAACACGTTCTGATACTTCTCCGGCACCTTGTAAGGATGGTGTGACGAGGCAGTGAACACCGCGGAGACAAACGGCTGGCGGAACTCTGACATCTTCATGGCGAAAAACTGCAGGAACGGCTCGTCCCATATAGCCCAAAGGCCGTCGTAGTCGTTGTCTCCTCCAAAGCGTTTGTCGGCATTGTATTCCGTGCGTCCAAAATAGTCGTCGAAACCGCTTGTCCTGGCATAAGCCTGAAATCCCATCGAACTGTTTTCCGCCCCATGGAAGAAGGCTGAGTAATAACCCTTGCCCTTTAATTCGCCGGCTATGCTGCTCACATCGTTCATAGAGGCTGGCGTAAGGAAAAATGGCTCTACAAACATTGGTATTCCCGAGAGTATGCTCGGCATGGCGTCGATACTCTTCCTTCCATTGCAATATGAATAGAGGAAGGTGGTGGAATGTTGCATCAACGAGTCCACAAACGGGGTGTAGCCTTTGTATTTTCCTCCTTCGAGCCACTTGTTGTAGGCCCCGATATACTCTCGTCCGAAACTCTCCACTATGAGTATCACGATGTTCTTTCCTGGATGAGGGACGAAAACCGTTGAGTCGGAACCATCGCACTGCGTTTCGGTGCTTTGCGGCAGGTGAAGCGGCGAGTATATGGCATCAAGCTCAGCCACTGGAATATAGTCGGGGGTGACGAATATCTTCTTGCCGTATGTGCGTATGATGGAAAACGGGGTGTTCAGCACTATGCCTGCTTCTATCGGGCGGTCGACATACTGGTTGGCGTTGCTGATGGTTATGGGACGCACGGCAGTGGTGAACCCTCCCCGCATTCCTGCTACGCACAGCGGCACAAACACAGCCAGACAAAGCGTCTGACACAAGTAATACGGCACGTAAGGCCGCACATTGCGACCATCAGCACTGCGGTAGAGTCTCCATAAGCCCCATACGAGCAGCACAAAAAGCACCACGAGATACCAATGTCGCAGCACTTCTATGCCCATGACCGAACCAATGTTACTCTCGTTGCTGAATTCAGAAAATACGGTCACGGTGGTGCGTCGGCCTGTATACTGGAAGTAAACACAATCTATGAGGTTTGCTGCCATCATAATGGCGTTGACTGTCACAAATACCCATTTAGCCACCTTTTGCCATGCCTTAGTTTCCTTCAAATGTATCGGAAAGAGCATCATAAGGGCATATAAGGCATTGGTGTAGAGTATTGCCGAGGTGTCGAACACGAGGCCTCCTTTCATTATTTCCGCAAACGAGCCCCACGTCATGTGGTCTGAAAAAAGCTTCCAGTTTTCGGCTAGGAATGCAAGTCGGCAAATCATATAAGCTACGTATGCCAACAGCATGTTCACCATAAAGCACAATGGCGATTGAAGAATGCTAACAATTTTTCTCATCTATTTCCGAAATCATCATATATGGTTTGTAACAGGGCTTTCGCCTTTCTTATTCTCTGCGTGGTGGCTTCTTTCTTGTCGGCCACTCCGTCTTTGCTATGGTCTTCCCATGTCCGGTCGCTTATGATGTCGTAGACCGAATATCCCGTACTGTCTACAAATCCTATTCCTTCCTTAAAGGTAAAGAAAGCATAAGGATATTTGTAGTCTTGGCTAAGCACGTCGCGACTGTAGGTATACTCGGAATAGTCGATGCCGAGATAGCCCAATAGCGTGGCAGCCATGTCGCTTTGATTCATAATGGCGTCAACCACCTTGTGTTCCTTCACTGCTCCTCCTGTCCACAACATCGTGTTGTGGTGATGCTCCTCATGGCTGATGCCTTCGGGATAACCATATCCGTGGTCTGGAATACACACTATAAGTAAGTTGTCCCAAGCTGGTGTCTTCTTCAGGCGGTCGATAAACTGGCCGAGGCAGTGGTCGGTAAATGCGAAGGCGTTTGGTATCTCTTCCTTCAGCCTGTGATATGGCACCGTCCATGGCTCGTGGCTGCTTAATGTAAGGTAACAGATATGCCACGGCTGTTGCTTCTGGCTTAATATCATGTCGTACAGTCTGTCGAAGGTCACGTCGTCGTCCACTCCCCACGGGTTGTCCTTACGGTCTTTGTTGTCGAAATCCACATCGCTTACAATAGTACTATAGCCTCCTGTCCTGAGATAGCTCTGCATGTTGGTGAAATTTATGTCGCCTCCGTATAAGAAGCTGCTTGTGTAGCAGTTGGCGTTCAGCGTGTTGGCAAGACATGTCAGCGTGCGGCTCTTTGCCGGTATCTTCATCACCGAGAGCGTCGGGAAACTGGTGTATCCACTGAGCGTCGACACCGTGCCGCGGTCGGTGCGGAAGCTGTTGGAGTAGCAGTTGGTGAATATTATGCCTTCTCGGGCCAGGCGGTTGTAGTTTGGGGTAATGTCCTTCCTTCCGCTTACCGCCTCGACAAACTGGCCGCCGAAGCCTTCCATGATAATTAAGAGGATGGAAGGTAGAGGGTGGAGGGTGGTGATGATACTCTTCCTTTCTTCCTCGCTGAAGTAGTTGAATTCGCTGGCGTAATCGGTGGTTTTGTCGAGCGAATATAAAAGGCTGAAAGTGGGATTGATGGCGGCATGGTTGAGAAAAATGTCGTCGGAGAAGTATACCTTTCCGATGTTAGCAGTCGACTCCCCTACTCCACCTCTTATCGAAATGACATAAAGAGGAAGACACACTACCACGGCGGCAGTGAACACTATGCGTCGACTTGTTTTCGCTACAGGCTGAAGCACTGCTGGTGTTATCTTCACAAGCAGCCATGCCGTGAGGGCCACTACAACACATATCAAGATAAGCCTTACCACTACAAACCCTACAGACACGCTTGCAAAGGCACCTTGTGGCGACTCAAGATAGCTCAGGGCGAGTGCGTCGAGCTTAAACTGCCAAAACGGATAGAGAGCCATGTCGGCAATGAAGATTATGCCTGTCACCATTGCCACAATAATATAATAAGGAGTGGCAATACGCCTCAACGGCACCGTCTTATTCACCCATACGCTTGCCATAACGACAAGCAGTGGCAATGCCGTAAGATATCCTGCCATAGGAATGTCGAGCAACAGACCGTTTACCACCACATTCCACCAGTCGCCTATGCCATAGCTTTTGCCGTCGGGCATATCGACCAGCATGAATGCAGTCTTCTGTAAGACGAACACTGCTATCAGCATTGCGTACAGCGTTATGAGATATATTACTCTTTTTTTCATCTTCTCCATTTAAATTTCACATTTGCTCAGTTTTTGAGGAGTTAACTCCATAACTCCTTCTCCCCTCCCCCTATTTCTTAAAAAACCGGTTTAGCTCCTTTACGGCTTGGTCAAACTCCTTCACCGGCATCCTGAAGTCAATAACAGGCTTCATACTTGCGTCATAAACCTCTAATGCTCCTTCAGCCTTTTTCTCAAGTATGGTGTCGCCACCAATGATGAAAGCATAGTTGAGATTGCTGCCAACGATATGCCACAGCCTTGGCGTTGAGTCGTTAAGCAGCTTTCCCATCGAATAGTCGCCTACGGGATTCCTCACTCCAAGGTAGTCATGCATCAGCGTCGGCACCAAGTCATAGTGGGTGGTGCGATAGTTATGGCGGGCGGCTGACTGCCCAGGGAAATGGCACACCAACGGCACTCCTGTCTGGTGAATGGAGAAATTGCTGTTGTGTCCCCAGTAGTTGCGGTGGTTTTCGTTAAACTCCTGACTGTGGTCGCCGGTGAGCACGACAATAGTGTTGTCGGCCATCCCCTCGTCGTCGATAGCCTTCAACACCCGTCCTATCATCTTGTCGTCCTGATAGCAGCAGTTGCGATAGAGATTCCAGAATGGCGTCGGGTCGAGGTCGTTGTTCAGTCGGGTATAGTCGGCGTAGTCCCATGCCGGCTTGAAGGGAACGTTCTGTTCCTTCGACAGCTCGAAGCTGTGGGGAAGGTCGTAGAACACAAACGAGAAGAAAGGTTTCGTCTTGTCACGCTTCTTCATGTCGGCAATAAACATCTCCGTTATCTTCGAGTCGCGGTCGAACGTGTTGTCGCCCGGAGTGCTGACGTTCAAGCCCTTTACATTGCCAAACACCACCTTCGCAAAAGGCGGTTCGAGCAGTGTTGCACTGGGATAAGCCTGGCAGTGGTAGCCCAACTGCAGCAGACGGTCGATGAGCAGTGGCTGAATGTGACTTGGCTCAAACGACTCCCAATAGTAGCACGACAGTCCGAAAAAGAGGCCGAAGATGCTGCTTCGAGTTCCGTTGCTCGAGCTAAGATGGTTGGTGAACCACTGGTTTTCGGTGGCATACTTATACACGTTGGGCATGCACTCACTGGTCAATGCGCGTCGGTTCCACGAGTCCACGGCAATCACTACGATATTTGGCAGCGACTGTGGCGACACCGTATCGAGCGGATGCAGTGGATAGCTAACGTCAGAACTCTGCCTGCTGCCTGCCATGTTCTGATAGCTCTCTGGCGGTACCATGCCAAGGTCGAACATTAGTCCGTTGGCAGTAGTGGGAAAATAGTAAGGCAGCAGCATGGCGCTCTTGGTGACCGACTGATGCTGGTTAAACGAGGCATAGATATGCCACAGGTGGGCAAACAACGTGCAACCTGCAAATGTAAGCGCCACGGGCAGGGTATACGCCTTTCCTCGCCTGCGGTATACTATCCGTGCCGCATAGGCACAAAGGCAAGTCAACGCGCCGAACACTCCCAAGAGCCTCAACGTCTCCTTCACATAGAGCTGGGTGTCGAAGGTGAATATCTGGGAGGCTCCCTCACCGAACACCATACTGAGCACGAAGCCGTTGATGTGGAAGCGGTAGATACCATATACCTGACTGTCGAGGTCGATGAGTATGAGCGTCAGGGCAGTAAGCACGGCCTGCACAATGATTGCAGTGCGAGACAGCCTAAGCCAAATGAGCAGGGCCGACACCAAAAACGGGGGCAACATTACCTGCGAGGCATGGCTGAGACACGAGGCAGCGAAAAACACCCAGCCCTCCAAGTCCATCACCTCCTTCACGCTGCTTGACTGCATAAAGCAGACAAACATCACGGCGGCTGTCATGGCCGACAAGGCGTAAAACAGGAATGCCTGTTTCAGTCTGTCCTTTATTGTTTTCTTTTCCATCATATCTTTAAAGTATGGCAATAATATTGCATTTCTTTTGCAAAGGTAGGCAAAAAAACTGATTATCGCATAAAATTGTAAAGTTTCATATATAAAAAATGTTATAATATCATAATGCTGCCACATTTCCCCTAACGATAATTTCCGACATTGGAGAAAAATGCCTATCTTTGCTGACATGAAAAAGACTTATCTATTTTTTATCATAGCCTGTGCCGTCTTATGCACTGCACCAAGCTCATGCACCAACGACGACAACGAAAGTAACCCAACCATCAGCGAAGGCTCACTCACAAGTGCTTTCGTGAAAACACTTGATGGCTTTGGCGAAGAAAAAACGGCGCTGTTAGAAGCCAACGGAGTGACCAATCAGGAATTCATACGTCTCAGCACCGACTCTGCCTGGGCTCTGCCTCATGCCGAACAGAAGAAACTGAAGTCAGTGCGCGACGGGGTAAGCCGTCCCGACGGCAAGACATTACTACAGAAAATAATACCTTTGGAAGACATAAGCACCTACATGAACAACATGTATGGAGGTACCATTGGTGGTTTCGTATGCGAGGCTGCCGACGTTAAGTCGCTACACACCATGGAACAAGTCTTCCATGGCCTACGCCTCGACTATTCCGGCACTAAGTTCAAGGCCGATGGTGCAGGCTATGCCGTAATACGTTTTTACAGCAGTGCCACTGAAAATATGTACATCCCCTATTCTCCCGAACTTGGAGGCAGCCAGCCTCATGAGTGGCCTAACGGTGGAGGTGGTTTCACCACGTCCACACTCGGCGAAGGCGGATATCCCGAATGGACATTCAGCGGATATTACGCTCCTGAGGAAAATGCAGAACTGTATGAGGTGACACCCGAGGGACGCGAAATACTGCGTTCCATTTACCACGATGGTCGATGGCAGACCTACGAGAGTCCCTATCTTCCTTCCACTACCACACGTTCCTCCAATGAGGCCATACGCAACGGGCGCTATTCCGAAGGACTAATACAGACGCTCTGCGACTATCATGGTTTCACATTCCATCTGCGTGGCGAGACCGAAGGACGCTACGGTCTCTCTACCGACAAGCCACTGCCCGTAGAAGGACTGAAATTGATAGAACGTGGCGTTTATGGTATCAGCGTACCTTGTTCTGAAGTAAGCAACATTAGGGAAGTTGTTTTTAGTAAATAAGGAGTCAAGCTATATACCAAAAAAATATATTCGCACAATGGACGGAATAAGACAAATACCTTACGGAGTGTCAAACTTCGTGTCGATTAGAAGCAGAAATCTCTATTATATCGACAAGACAATGTATCTGGCTGAACTGGAAAGTCAACCAGACACACTGATATTCATACGCCCACGCCGTTTTGGCAAAAGCCTATTCATAAGTATGATGCAGGCATACTACGACAAGGCGATGGCAGGACGGTTCGACGAACTGTTTGGCGACCTATGGGTGGGCAAACATCCGACACCGCTGCGCAACAGGTATCAGGTGATGTATTTCGACTATTCAAGGGCAGGAGGAACAATCGAGCGACTTGAGGAGAATTTCAATGAATACAGTTGTGGATGTATCGACTCATTTATTGAGCGGTACAAAGATGAATATCCCGAAAGAATTGTCGGAAAAGTATTACAGACCAATTCCGCCCGCGCCAAGCTCAATCTCATAAACAATAGTGCCCAGGAATTAGGCATTCCACTTTATCTCATCATCGACGAATACGACAACTTCACCAATATCGTGCTCAATGAGGAGGGCGAGGCGGTGTATCATGCCATAACACATGCAAATGGTTTCTATCGCGACTTCTTCAAACTGTTTAAGGGCATGTTTGAGCGCATATTCCTGACAGGAGTAAGTCCTGTTACACTCGACGACCTCACCAGCGGCTTTAACATCGGTTGGAACGTGTCGATGAACCCAGAACTCGACAAGATGCTCGGATTCTCAACAGAGGATGTGCGCGAAATGTTCTCATATTATAAAAAAGTGGAATTGCTGTCTGCTGATTGCGACATTGAGGCTATGATCGAAGAAATGAAGCCGTGGTATAACAACTACTGCTTTGCCAAGGAATGTCTTGAAAGCGACATAAGGGTATTTAATTGCGACATGGTGATGTATTATCTCAGAAGCTATGTCTCTCGTGGTCATGCGCCCGAGATTATGCTCGACCCTAACACCAAGACCGACTATAACAAACTGAAGAGACTCATAAAGCTCGACAAACTCGATGGCGACCGCAAGGGAGTGATGCTCGAGATAATTGAAAAGGGGGAGATAAAGGCAACACTCATCCCCTCGTTCTCTGCCATGGAGATGACCAAGCCCGAGATATTCCCAAGCTTACTGTTCTATTATGGTATGCTGACTATTACCGGTACAAGGGGCAGTAGGGTTATACTCGGCATACCAAACAACAACGTAAGAAAACAATATTACAACTATATCCTTGAGGTGTATGACAAACTTGGCAACCAAGTGAATATCCTAAAGCTAAGAGACTTTTTCGACATGATGGCATTTGATGGCAACTGGCGCGAATGTCTCCAGTATATGGCCGACTGCTACAAAAACCTTTCTTCTGTGCGCGACAGTATAGAGGGAGAGCGCAACATACAGGGATTCTTCCTTGCATATCTCAACCTCAACGACTATTATTACACCGCACCGGAGGTTGAGGTGGCACACGGCTATTGCGACTTCTTCCTTCTGCCCAACCTCACCCACTACCAAGCTAACCACAGCTACATCCTCGAACTGAAATACATGCCGAAGAAAGACTATACCGAGGAAGCCGCCGAAAAGCAATGGCAGGAGGCTGTGGAGCAGATTAACGGCTATGCCGTGGCTCCGCGCGTTGAAGCACTGCGCCAAGGCACGCAGATGCACAAAATTGTGATGCAGTTTGTGGGATGGGAACTAAATAGGATGGAGGAAGTATTATGAAGTACCCTATAGGAATACAAAGCTTTGACCGAATACGTGAGGATGGTTACGTTTATGTCGACAAGACGGCATTGATTTATGAGCTTGTCAGCAAGGGGACTATTTATTTCCTAAGCCGCCCCCGCCGCTTCGGCAAGAGCCTGCTCATCTCCACACTCGAAAACTATTTCCTCGGACGCAAGGAACTGTTCCGTGGGCTTGCCATCGACGCGCTGGAGAAGGAGTGGAAGGAATATCCTGTGTTCCATTTGGACTTCAACGGTGGTAACTACGACAAAGACGGAGAACTCGAAAACCGTATTCTTGGAAGTCTTGAGACATGGGAGAACCAATGGGGCAAAGACCCAATAAACAAGGAACTTGGCGCAAGGATTGCCCATGTACTTAAACAAGCGCACGAGAAGTCTGGACGACGTGCTGTTGTGCTTGTCGACGAATACGACAAGCCGCTGCTCGACGTTATGGACAGTGACTATACAGGACTGCTCAACGGGAAGGAAACAAAACTTGAGAACATACATCGAGGTATATTAAAAGGTCTGTACAGCGTGTTCAAACTCGCCGACAAGCATCTGCAGTTTGTGCTGCTCACGGGAGTGACCAAGTTCTCTCAGGTCAGCGTGTTCAGCGGTTTCAACCAGCCGAACGACATCAGCTACGACCCCAGCTACGACACGCTTTGCGGCATCTCGAAGGACGAACTTCTCTCGGTGTTCAAGGATCAGATAAAGGAACTTGGTGAGATGAACGGCATGACAGAGGAAGAGACAATAGAAAAACTGAAACGGAAATATGACGGTTATCACTTCAGTGATGGAATGATTGATGTGTTCAATCCGTTCAGCCTATTGAACTGTTTCCAAAAACGTAAATTTATGGATTATTGGTTCTCCACCGGCACCCCGACGTATCTAATGCGCCTCTTGGCAAGCAACCACGAAAACATCAACGAACTGGCTGGCAAGGAATACCCAGCCGCAGAGTTTGTTGACTACAAGGCAACAAAGCAAAGGCCGCTGCCCATGATCTACCAAAGCGGATATTTTACCATAAAGGGCTACAACCGCCGACGCGACACCTATCTGCTCGACTTCCCCAACGAGGAAGTGCGCAGCGGAATGGTGGCAGCATTGTCGTCCGACTACTTTGGCGACACAAGCAGTCCTTCCACGTGGCTCAACGACGTAAGCGACTCATTGGAAGCAGGCGACATCGAAAAATTCAAGCTCCAGCTGACGAGTTTCCTCGCCAACATCTCCTACCGTTTCCAGCGCAAAGAGGACACAAGGGAGTGTGAGCGTCATTTCCAATACACCTTCTACCTCATCCTCCAACTTCTCGGCAAATACAACACCTACGTTGAGAAGGAGACGAGCCAAGGGCGCATCGACTGCGTGTTGGAGTGTCCCGACTATGTCTATATCTTCGAGTTCAAGCTCAACTCCACGGCGGAAGTAGCCTTAAAACAGATAGACGAAAAGGGCTATGCCCAGCCATACGCCGCCGACAAGCGCAAGATATACAAAGTAGGCATCAGCTTCTCTTCCGAAACAGGCACCGTAAACGACTTTGCCTACAAGCCTTGTGAGTAATTCAGTTACTCCGGTTACTCTGGTTACCTCACGTGTTTTAATTCTACACAAAATTACCTGTTTGAGGGATTATGTTCTGCATACTATGGTTTGCCGATACAAAATCCGGGACTATGGCGCTCGGCATAGAGGACAACTATTGCAGAAAAAGAAAAAATGCAGTAATTTTGCAGCATGAGATTCTCAAGATATGAAAATCTGTGTTTTTCTTTGGAGAAATGAAATTAATAATGTATCTTTGCGACAAAAATAAAAAAATGCTTGATTATGAAGTACCCTATAGGAATACAAAGCTTTGACCGAATACGTGAGGATGGTTACGTTTATGTCGACAAGACGGCATTGATTTATGAGCTTGTCAGCAAGGGGACTATTTATTTCCTCAGCCGCCCCCGCCGCTTCGGCAAGAGCCTGCTCATCTCCACACTCGAAAACTATTTCCTCGGACGCAAGGAACTGTTCCGCGGTCTTGCCATCGACGCGCTGGAGAAGGAGTGGAAGGAATATCCTGTGTTCCATATTGACTTCAACGGAAAGAACTTCACCTCGCCTATGGAGCTAAAGGAAACCATTGAGACCTTCATCGCAAAATGTGAGGAAAAATACGGTAAGGATGAGCTTGCCAACACCTATGGCGACCGGTTGGCTTACGTTTTCGAAAAAGCACACGAGAAGACCGGCAGGCGTGTTGTGGTACTTATCGACGAATACGACAAGCCGCTGCTCGACGTGATGAACACTGACACCCCATCACCTGTTGTGGCTGGAGACATAAAGACTCTTGAAGACTATAACCGCGAGATACTTAAAGGCTTTTATAGCATTTTCAAGCTCACGGACAAGCATCTGCAGTTTGTGCTGCTCACGGGAGTCACCAAGTTCTCTCAGGTCAGCGTGTTCAGCGGTTTCAACCAGCCTGCAGACATCAGCTACGACTCCCGTTTCGACACACTTTGCGGCATCTCCGAAAAAGAACTGCTTTCGGTGTTCAAGGATCAGATACAGGAACTTGGCAAAGTGAACGGCATGACAGAGGAAGAGACAATAGAAAAGCTGAAACAGAAATATGACGGTTACCATTTCAGTGATGGAATGATTGATGTGTTCAATCCGTTCAGTTTATTGAACTGTTTCCAAAAACGTAAATTTATGGATTATTGGTTCTCCACAGGCACTCCGACGTATCTTATGCGTCTCTTGGCAAACAACCACGAAAACATCAACGAACTGGCATGCAAGGAATATTCAGCCGCAGAATTTGTAGATTACAAGGCAACAAAGCAAAAGCCGCTGCCTATGATCTACCAAAGCGGATATTTTACCATAAAGGGCTATGACCCCACCTTCGACGTCTATCGTCTCGACTTCCCCAACGAGGAGGTGCGCAACGGTATGATAGCGCTCCTTGCGTCTGACTATTTCAGCGACGAGAACTATTCCAACTCATGGCTTGTTGACGTCACCCGTACCTTGCGCAGTGGCGACCTCGAGAAGTTCAAGCTCCAGCTGACCGGCTTCCTCGCCAACATCTCCTACCGTTTCCAGCGCAAAGAGGACACAAGGGAGTGTGAGCGTCATTTCCAATACACCTTCTACCTCATCCTCCAACTTCTCGGCAAATACAACACCTACGTTGAGAAGGAGACGAGCCAAGGTCGCATCGACTGCGTGTTGGAGTGTCCCGACTACGTCTATATCTTCGAATTCAAGCTTAACTCCACGGCGGAAGTAGCCTTAAAACAGATAGACGAAAAGGGCTATGCCCAGCCATACGCCGCCGACAAGCGCAAGATATACAAGGTAGGCATTAGCTTCTCTTCCGAAACAGGCACCGTAAACGACTTTTCCTACAAGCCTTGTGAGTAATTGTATAAAGTGGGTTATATTGAAGTTGCAATACTATAAAAGGGATGTGAAATTTGAGTTTATAATATGATTCCACAAAAAACTAAATGTTTTTTCTCATTGTTTGAAACATTGTTTATACTAAATATTTTATTGTTTTTCTCCTATTATAATCTTCAAGCATCAAGCGTGAGTCAATTCGGGTGAAAACCCTAATGGCAATAATTAATTTGGCTTAATCCATTGCAACAAGTCACACTCCACTATTCGCAGTTCATTGCGCACCTTGTCGCCGTCTTTTACCTTAAAGAGGTCAAGTTCGTTGGCCACGGGGGCTGCAAGCTCCTTGATATTGCCAAACTTGTCGGAGTCGGAGGCTGTGCCTTGCAGGTTGATGGTTATGCTGCCCGCAGGTTGGGATGCTGCAAGGGGAAGATGAACGTAACCCAATGACACGGGAGTCTTGCCCTCCCAAACGAGGGTGTCGTCGGCGAAGATCTGCAGGGGATACTCCCTCTTGCGCCATCCCGTCAGTTTGAGCACCACTTCATCCACGCGCGCCTTTTCCGCAAGCTCATATCTTATCCATGCCGTTGACATCCTGCCGTCGTTCTTCCATTCTGTGTCCTCACTGTCGTCGTAAGAGCGGATGGCATCCTGCTGGTTGCATCCCGCAGTGACAGACTTGCACTGTATGGTGCGCTTGATGTCCTTATAGGAAGGAGTGGCGGGAGTCTCTGACCTGACAAACTCGAATGGAGCGTTTGCGACATCCTTCTTGGCATCAAGGGTGATGGACGATGCGGGCATACCGTCGCAGGTGACGTTTACACGCACAATACCTTCTTCGCCGGTGCTTCTCAGGAGTACACGGTTTACGCCACATTCCAGGGGCAGTGACTTGGAACGGATGCAGTTGGTGTCGTGGTTATCCTTGCCTATACCGCCTATCCATTCCGCCGGACCTTCCACTGAGAAGTGAAGCATATTGGTGGCAAGAGGATTGCGGCGACCCTTGTCGTCAAGAGCCTCTATCTCCAAGAGAACCATGTCGGCACCGTCGGCAACGAGCTGGTGGTTCTTTATATTGCTGATGCGAAGTGAGGTGGCCTTGCCTGTGGTCTCTATGTAATGCTCGGAGAGAGCCTTGCCGTCGGCACTGTATGAAATGGCCTTGATGTTTCCCGGCTCGAAGGCTATGTTCTCAAAGACATGCAGAAAATGATAAGCCACGGAGTCACGTCCCGTCTCCTTGCCATTGACAAAGAGCCTTACCACAGGAGCGTCGCTCACTACATATACCGTCTTCTTGAAATCCATGTTGCCGTTGTTCCTGTCACGGCAGTATTCCTCATAGTTCCAATGCCCCACGATATGCGTCATCGACTTGTCGGGAGTAACCCATCCGTTCCACATCACCTGGTGTGCATAGAATGCATCCTTTGGCAGACGCATGGCATCCACCACACCCGATGTACGGTAGTTTGACTCACCACGGTTATGGGTGTTGGTGTCGGAGAAGATAATCTTCGTGCCACCGTTGGATACTCGCAGTCCCGTTCCTGGGCGTTCCATCCAGTAGTCATACCACCGGCGCACCATCTCCACGGCAAACTGGTCGTTGTTCTGATTGTATGCCGAGGCGTCGGCATCCCTGTAGAGAGGACCATCGCCGTGCTTGTGATATGGGTACGACCAGTCGTCCCAATAGCGGCGCAGAGCCTCGTCGCGGCAGTATTCCATTGCCCATACAGGCTTGCCAGCCGACTTGTTGATATATAGCATCTCACCACCATATTCGGCACATGTCGCCTTGTTGAGCATCTCGCGGCATCCTATGGCACGGCCTCCGTGCGGGTCGTACTTGTCGCGCAGTTGCTTCATCTCCATCTGGTGTTCCTCGCTGATGCCCTTGTTGCCACATTCGTAGAAGAGGATGGAAGGGTTGTTGCGGTTGTATATGATGGCGTCCCTCATCAGTTCCACCCTCTGTTCCCAGTGCCTTCCCCTCACGTCCTTCTCGGCGTCTCCCGCGGGCATAGCCTGTATGAGTCCCACACGGTCGCACGACTCGATGTCCTGCTTCCATGGACATACGTGCATCCATCTCACGAGATTACCGCCCGAGAGCACCATCAGCTCATTGCTGTAGTCGCTCAGCCATGCCGGCACCGACATACCCACTCCAGGCCATTCGTTGGATGTGCGCTGAGCATATCCGTGCATCATCATGACACGGTCGTTCAGATAGGTCATTCCATCGCGGAAGGCAGTCTTGCGGAATCCTGTCGTGGTGGTCTGTCGGTCTATTACCTTTCCCTTGACAGTGATACTGGTGTTCACATCATACAGATAGCCATATCCCCACGACCAGAAATGCAGTCCTTCCACCATCTTCTCCGCACTGACAGTGCGTGTCTCGCCCTTGTCCAATGTGACTGGAGCTGAGGAGAAAGCAGACAGCTTGGAGCCGTCACGGTCGATGATTTCCACATTATATACAAAAGTCTGTTTCTTGCCCGTCTCGTTTCTCACCTCCGACTCGGCATGTATAATAGCCTTCCTTCCCCTCACGTCGTGATTCTTGGCATAGACGTAAGTACCCGTAGTTCCGAGAGCGGAATAGAGTGGGAGTGTCTGATAGAGGCGGTCTGTCACGTGCAGCTTCACGTTCTTAGGCAGTCCGCCGTAGTTGGCGTTGAAGTTCTTGTTGTTCCACTGGAAGGAAGCCGGGCTGAGGGTGTTGTTCGGAAGGTTGTTGCAGTCTGCAACAACCTCGCCGTCAGTGGGTGTCCCCTTTTCCTTGTATGCCCATGAGTTGTCTGTTTTCACTTCGAGGACATTCTCTTTCCCTATGCGTATGTATGGAGTGAGGTCAAATCCGAATGCCATCACTCCATTTTCATGCAGTCCTATTCTCGTGCCGTTGAGGAACACCTCGGCCGCCTGTCTTGCGCCCTCAAACTCGATGAACACTTTCTTGCCCTTCCAAGTCTTGGGGGCAAGGAATGTCTTGGTGTAAGTAACCTGCGCGTCCGGCAGTTTCTCTATAGGCACCTTGAAAGCATACTCCTCGTTCCATGCCCGTGGCAGGGTAACCGATTTGTCGCCTATCTTCCATTCGGCATTAAAGTTCTGCGAACGCTGTGCGAACGCCGCCGCAATGTTTAGGGCGGCAATTGCTATTATCGAAAGTTTTCTCATGTATTTATTCAACATACAATTCACCAACCGTCATCTCTGATATATATATATGTTCAATTCCTATTTTATTTCACCTTTCCATGCACCACCGAAACGGGCAATAAAATCTTTGGTCTTGTTTTGTTGCTCAGCTTTTTTTAAAAGAATACAGTTAATAATTAAACAATGAATAGCTTGTGCATGAAATCCTACGGGCTATTATGCTCCTGTTGTTTCCTGTACCAGAATCCCTAATTGTTACGGTCTTACGTGGCCAGCCTACAAAATAATATTCCCTTGATTCGTATCCTTTTATGTCCACATCTCCATCCAATTCCTTATTGAAAAATTCGCCTATAGAGCCTTCTATTTTCTTCTCTTTTCCAAAGCCAACATTTGACAATCCTCTTGCCAACAGGCCGGAAAACCGCTCTTTAGGAATAACGGTTTCACTAAGTGCCATAGTGAAACACCCTGCATACGTGCCGTCTTCCTCATAGTCATTATAGGCAATATACTTGTATGTAACAGGTATTTCGCTCGATACTGAATCAACAAAATTGTTTTCTCCAACCATGACCTGTATTCCATGACTTCCGAAAAGCAAGTCAAGCTCTGGGAACATACCCATCATGCCTTGTTCGCTTTTGATGGTATTGTCAAACATTCTTTTTAAGCCTTTTAATGTTTCCTTGTCTGTGGTATTTGCTTCGTCATTCAACAAAGTCTTGCCCTTGTCGTAGAGTTCTTTCCAGTTGGATATACCTTGAAGTGCACCATACTCGTCAAGTTTCACTATGACTTTCTCTCCCTTGATGCTTTCAAAGAATTTCTTCTCGAAGAAAGATTTTTTGATGTTCTTATCAGCATGTATATCCGTACTGATCAATTCAAGCATGTAACCATTTTCGGTTGAATCGGTCACGACAATTGATATGTCACGTGACAGTTTCCGAACAGAAACAGTGTCTCCGTTGTCTACACTCATTTCTTGGTAATCGTATACATAAGTCAGCGTGTCATTCTTGGAAAAATATGCGATTATATTTACTACGGAGTCCTCACTGAGTTCTCCTTCGTCACGGGTTTCATTGCCCTGTGCGGCAACATGTGAAACAGACAATGGCATTAAAATCAAGACACATGCCACAACGTATAACAATTCTTTTTTCATCATAATTTATTTTTTATGCAAAAGTAGTGTTAATTTTTCTAATGACCAAACGTTTTACTGATAATTTTACAATAAAAAAACAAAGGCACAATGATATGAAGATCAATGTGCCTTTGTGTTTCTGTGTTATTATCCGATGAGGAAAGTGCAGAATCAGAACGAAATCTTGAAACTGTTCTTTCCTGAGCGCACAATGTAAGTACCATTAGACAAACCTATTGCCTTCAAGTCTTTCTGTAATGTGGCTCTGGTCGTTGTCACATCAGTTGCCACCTTTACTCCTGTCAAGGTGTAAACATCAGCCGAGAACTCTGCAGTGGCATCAATATTCATTATACCGGTAGTGGAACTTACATAGATGACACCCTCTGAGAGCAATTTAGAAGTATCCCATCTCAGTCCTTCCGGCAGTTCCTGAAGGTCAAACGACGGTGTGCCGCTTATTGTGCCTTCACAGTCGAATACTCTCACGTAGTCACCTTCGGCAGGTTTCCATGTTGTGCCGTATGTGACATGTATGGTGGCATTGACTGTTGCGTTGCCGCCTACCTTAATGAATGCCCATGCCTGTGACTCAGCTCCAGTGATAGAGTTCACGGATATTGAGTCTGTCTTGGTCTTGTTCACATAGATATGTGATCCGGTTTCCGCATTGAGGTTATTTTCTATACTGATGATTCCGGCGTTCTTTGTCTGTGATGTCGCAGCATTACTACCGGGGCGGAGAGTACCTCCGTTGAGAAGGTTGATGCCGTAGCAGTAACCCATTCCACGCAGTTCACCGTTGTCCTGCACATAAGTGATGGTAGGAGCGGTCATAGATGTTGTTGCAGCTGCCTTATTCAGCTTAACTGCTCCGTCAATAATCTTCAGCGACTTGGCATTGGCAAGAACAGTCTCGGAAGCAATTGTCCATACGCCCGTACCGTTTTTCACCATGTGGCTGCCGTTGATAGTGCCCGAGAAGGTGAAGTTGGTGTTGTTGCCACCTACAGTCAGGGTGTTTGTACCCGAACCGAAATTACCGCCATTGCTGATATATCCCGAACCGGTGAGTGCACCGATGGCAAAACTCTTTCCGTTTGTGTTAAACGGCGTGTCTTTTGTGAATCGGGAGTCAACGTTGAGTGTGGCCTTAGGCATTCCGTAAGTATTACAGAAATCAAATACAGGTTCGTAAGCGTTCTTTGTTCCGCGCTTGGCATTGATGGTTCCTTCAAACTCACTCCAATTACCCTTGAACGCGCAACGCACCCATGTGGCATAGATGTCGATTTTGCCTTCTCCTGTCAGTTTACCAGTATAGTCGCAGCGTCCGTCAGGATACCATATACCTGTCTTTCCATTTGGCACAACGATATTTACGTTGTCAGTGTTGGAGCTGTATATACTGTTGTTAGCCTGTAGTGTGACCTTGCTTCCGTTGAGCACAATGGTCTTGCCCGTGAAGTGTGCATCCTGGAAGTCATACACCGTACCTGAATTGATATACAATGAGTCGAAGTCGGCAGCGCAATTCAACTGAAGCGTACCGGTTCCTGCCTTGTAAAGATTCCTGCTCTTGCCTGTATTGGCTTTCTTTATGCTTCCATTCAGGATAAGCGTTCCTGTCGTATTGATTGTACCGCCATTTTCGTCAATAATTATCGGATGCGAGGCAGTCATGGAGGTAGAAGTCTTCAGCGTACCGTTATTCTTCAGTGTAATGCCGTTGCTGACATCTCCAAGCGAACCATATTGTGAACCGTCATTGTTGGCGAGCGATGCGGGAGTAAGAATACCATTGCTGATTATCGTACCGCCATTATATTTGTTGATGTTATTAATCTTCACCTCGCCATTGCCCTCTACAGAGAGTGTGCCTTCTCCAGAGATAGCGCCTTCACCTGTGATAGAATAGGTCTTGCTGTCGTTCTTGAAGATGATGTTTCCCGGGGTTACGTCCTCAGCCACTGTGATTGCGGTATTCACTGCACTGTCGTCAAACGTTACCTCGTCGCCTGTGACAAACTTCTTGTCAGAAGAAGAGAAGTTCTCAGAGTTCATAAGGTCCCAAGTACCATCTGTTGCACCTGTCCACACTACATCCTCACTGCCACGACCATTATATACATTAAGTGTAATCTTGCCGTCGGCGTATGCCAAGTCATACTTTACTCCTGTGAGACCTTCTATTGTGACATCCGAAAGATTGCCAGTCAATCCACTTGCCTCTGCGAGAATGTATGTTCCTGCTATGGGTTGGGATGTGAACACAAATACGGGAGCACTGTATTCCGGTCCGTTGTCCCACACCTTCTTCTCGATACTGATATTTTCGGCTACAAGACGGTCGGTCTCGTTTCCATTGACATCAAAGATAACACGAGCGCCGAAACCGAGTTCTATAGAAGAAGCGTTAATAGTACCCACTTGGTTGTTTCCACCTGGCATGATTTCAGAACCATAATCAGCCTTGATCCCTGCCAGGAACTTACCTCTGTTCGAACTGAGTCGTGCAAAGCGGTTAAGCCATACCGGGCTCTTTTCCATTGTGCCGTCAAACTGCAGCGTTCCTGCCCATACGTCGGTATTGCCTGTGTATGTCTCTGTGACGTTAGGAAGTACGAGTGTTCCGTCGCCCTGCTTCACAAGACGCATTTCTCCTGTGAAAGCTCCTCCGGTAAGAGTATGGGTATAGTAGGCGTATGTAATCTCCGTGTCCTTGGTTGTACACTCGCTGGGGGCTGAGCCCTGCACCCACGATGGGGCATTGTCGGTGAAGACTGCTGGAGATGCTCCCGCTGCCACTGATACAGTGGCGTCGCCGTCAACATCGAGCAGTGCGTGCTTGCCGTTGAGCGATGCGTCAACAGAAAATGATATTATCTCGCGACCCGTGGTTGTGAGAGGAGGAGGAGCGATGGTTATGCCTTCCAGTTCGCCAAGGAAATAAGAGGCATGAGGTGGCTGGTTATATCCACAAGGCTGCCAAACCATGGCATTGCGGTATTGATGGTCGTACCAAAGTGAGTAGTTGCGCCATTCTGTAGGTATGGTTGAGGTGTATATCCTTATATTATTATCTGCGGTGCGCTCTATCACCTCCTCGCGCCAGTCGCCGAAGATGTCACCCTGATAACAAGGAGTGGCCTTGGTGCTGTTGTTGGAATAACATCCTGAGAATGTCGCGAGAGTGCCTACACCTGGTTTTGACACTGTGATATTGTCGAAACACTCCTCCTGCAGGTCACCGTCCCAATAGATACGGAAGTTCATGCCGAGGCCATTGGTGCTTACTGTCACATGGTCATTCACCACTGTAGAGATTGGTGTGTCATGTGCGCCGTATCCTATAGAACCGGGAATAGTGTTATAGAAATTTCCGGCAAGAGCACGACCGGCATCATTGGTATCTGTCATACGATAGTATATCTTGCTCGTTGTGGCGTCACGGTAGTTGTTGGCGGGGTTATCCTCGTTGCAGGCAAACATTTCCTGACCGTGTATGTAAGGATTTAGGTCGCTCACGTGCTGGGCGTCGCCATGTCCAAGGCCTGTGGTTGACAGTCCCAGACCATTGTCGTCAATCACCATCGAACCCCATACTATCTCGTCCTTGCCGTCCCAATCCACGTCGGCTATAGAATAATTGTGATAACCCTGTCCATACCAAGGTGAACCAGGCTTGTTGTTGGTCCACTGCCATCTAACATTGAGAGCATGTGTAGCCGGGTCAACGTCGTATGCAATAAACTTATGTCTTGTATAAATACCGCGACCAAGGAAGATGCTCGGATGCTTGCCGTCGAGATATGGCGCACCGAAGAAGTTCTTGCTGCTTCGGTGGCCGTAGCCGTCGCCCCATGCAGCCTTAAGGTCAGTTTCGCCGCTCTCGTATCTTTTCAGCGGATACTCAATACACTGGTATGGCTTGCCCGTCGCTCCTTCGCAATAGTAAAGGAATTCATTGCCGTAGTATGTAAACCACTCCACTGAGCCAGAGCCTTTGGGTATGCGGTAGTTTGTCCACGACGTGCCGTTCTTACCGTCAGCACCGATGGTGTATGTTGTTCCGTCGGCCATGTGTACTGTTGAGCCCTCTTCGAGTCTCATCACGACCTCAGCCTTGCCGTCCATGTCCCAGTCATATCCCACGATGTTCTGCTCGTTGTTCTGGAAGTCACCCATGTTCGGACCGCAGTTCACCCACCACAATATTGTTCCGTCCTGCTTGAGGCATGCGAGCAAGGAGTATTCCTTTGTCTCCACACCATTTATTGTAGGTCCGTTCTTGGGATAAAGTTGTTCGCCTTCCTCCTTGTTGTCAAACTTCAAGAGTATCTCCACCTCACCGTCGCCATCCACATCGGCGCAGCATGCGTCGTTGGGGATATAAGTAGACTTTAGCGAAGCATCGTGCTTGATGGTTATTGACTTGTAGTTGTTGGCGAGTACAGATGCTGCCTTCGAGGCCACCTGCTCCACTCCGTTTACTACAGCCTTGACGGTGTAGGTGCTGCCTTGCGAACCGGATGCGTCAGTAAAGTTAGAGACGTTAAGCGGTTCGGCGTTCACCTTGGTGCCGTCGCGATAGAGGTTATACTTCACGTCGTAGTATTCGTCGGCCTGAATACGCCACGAACAATACACGCCGCTTGTGGTTTGCACGGCAACAAGACCACGGTCAAGCCTATCTGTGAATCTTTGTGCCGTTACCACGTTACAATAAGTTAATGCAGCGATAACAAGTGTAATAAGTTTCTTGTTCATATACAGTAAATATTTAGGTATTCAATAATTCGGTGCAAAGTTACGAATAAAAATCAAATAATAAACCAAAAATAATGATTTGATACCATTACTTTTTGATAAAAGCATGATATTGTTATCATATAATTAAAAAAACCATTTGGAAATGTCGACTATTATTACTATTGCGCTAAATTAACATCATCATCCACTTGCCAACTGAATACCCCATTCACTTGATAACTGAATACCCCATTCACTTGATAACTGAATACCCCATTCACTTGCCAACTGAATACCCCATTCACTTGTCAACTGAATACCACATCCACTTGCCAACTGAATACCCAATAACCCCATAACTCAATAACCCTTTACTACTAAAGAATGAATAACTTTTCTGCCACTACTGTCACCTTTAGGGTTAACATTCTCATTTTATTTATATTAGATGGTGGCAGTAAGGGTGGCAGTAGGGTGACAATGGTGGCAACAAAAGGCGTTTTTGAGCCAAAAATTTGCATATTTCGAGATTTATTAGTAACTTTGTAGCGAAAAAAACATCATTTTTATACTAAAAATCTAAGATATATGGTAAGATTCACTCAAATTAAGTCAAATTCTAACGGAAAAATGGCAGTAACCAACTGGTCGGCGACCAAGTTTTTCGAAAAAATCACTGTCGATGACAGTAAAATGAACGTTACACAGTTCAGAAGTTTTGCCATTTATACCACGAACAGAATCGGACAAGGGGAGAGATGGCCAGCCAAATATGACCATCTGCACAACCTGCCGAGCTTCCTGCCATCCGTGGAGGTGAAAATCGACAAGGACGGCAACAAGATAATGAAGGCTTTTAACGGCATCATTACCCTTAGCGTTGACAATATCACCGGCTCAGCGGAACTGGAGACGGTGAAGCAAGTGGCTTCGATGATGCCTATGACTTTCGCCGCTTTTGTCAGCAGCACAGGTAGCGGTGTGAAGATACTGGTGAGGGTTGCACCGAAGGACGGACAAGACATCACCACCATCGACGAGGCTGAGCAATTATGCAATTCGGCATACAACATCGCCGTGAGGGTGTATGAAGGTATCATCAATCACAACGTGCAGATGGCTGCCACCGCACTTTCGGGGCACTGCCTCTATGCCGGATTCCGACTCACGCTCGACCCTGCGCCATACTTCAACCCGAATGCCGCTCCCATAAGAGTGGAGAATACTATTTTTGACAACGAGAGCCGCCTTGTTCCCCCACTCCACTACAGTCAGTTGAAAGAAACGGAACCAACAGACATCGAAGGCCCATCAGATATTCGCATGATGATAGAATATCTAAAGTCAAAATATGTATTCAGATTCAACAGGATGGAGAATGTTGCAGAAATGAAGATTCTCAACAAACCAAACTATGGATGGTTACCGCTCGACGACAAGCGATTCAACTCCATCTTGCTCGATATTCAGAGTAAAGGTCTGAAAGTGTGGGACAAGGACTTCAACAGATACCTTCATTCCACAAAGGTAAACTTGTACGACCCTATACAAGATTACCTTTATGGTCTTGAGAAAAAATGGGACGGTAACGACCATATTGGCCGACTTGCTGAGAGTGTGCCCACTAATTGCCTGCAGTGGAAGGCGTGGTTCAGGAAATGGTTTCTGGGCATGGTGGCGCAATGGATTGGAAAGGACCGAAGATACGGCAACAGTGTGGCCCCGCTACTCATCTCGCCACAGGGCTACAACAAATCCACCTTCTGCCGCCGGATTCTGCCACCCCAGTTCAAACAGACATTCATCGACAATCTCGACATTGCCGAGAAGAAGACCACACTCATAGCAATGGCGCAGTCGCTGCTCATCAACCTCGACGAGTTTAACGCCATACCGCCTCGCATCCAACAGGGATTCTTGAAGAACGTGATGCAGTTGCCCACACTAAAAGTGAAGCTGCCGTATGCACGCTCGATAGCCGAGATGCCACGCCGTGCCTCGTTTATCGCCACCACCAATCTGACCGACATCCTCGCCGACCCGTCGGGTTGCCGCCGTTTCATCGGCATCGAACTCTCCGCTCCAATCATCGTCGATCACCCCGTCAACTACGAGCAACTCTATGCCCAGGCGATGAATGCCATAATGAACGGCGAGCGCTTTTGGTTTGACCACGAAAAAAACGAGGAGATTATCGAGCACAACCGCCAGTATCAGTTGCTCTCGCCTGCCGAGCAGTATTTCCGTCTTTGCTTTGCCATCACTCAAGACGAGTCGGAGGGGCAATACATGACCACGGCAGCGATATATAACAAGATCAAGGGCATGGCTGGTTCGTCATTGGGTGTCAGTGGCATCAGCAAATTCGGTCAATTCCTCGCCAATCTCGACGGGATAGTGAGGAAACGCACCAAGATTGGCACCGTGTATCTCGTGAAGCCATTATAATAATTATTATAAGATGGCAGTGAGACTTAAATATTATTAAAAAAAATATCTATATTCTCTCTTTGACCATATTCTCATAAAAGTTTATTAACTTTGCCATCAAATAATAAGAATAACCTCTTACAAAGGCTCCACCGCCTCATACGTGCACACCATCGACCCAGCCAAGAGCGAACTCTATGGTGGCCATCAGCAAACCTTCGTAGCTCCCTACACCCGTTGCGACCGCATAGCCGACTACCGCCGCGCCTGGGCCAATTTTGAAAAGATATTTAACAAGTAAGAATCAGAAACTATGACGACAAGAGAACTATATGATATCATATCCATAGATGAGAGTTACCGTATAGAACGCACTATCTCAACAAGCAACATGGATAAGTTTCAGGAGGCGATCTGTGCCTTTGCCAACGATATGCCTGGCAAGCGTCAGAAGGGGTACCTTCTTATCGGAGTGCACGATGACGGCAGGATAAGTGGTCTGAAAGTAGATGATGCGCTTATGAAGAAGATAAGTGGCATACGTTCAGACGGCAACATTCTACCTTTACCTGTCATGAATACCGAAAAGGTGGAGACACCTGAAGGTGATGTGCTGGTGGTGGAAGTGACCCCATCGTTTGATACACCTGTACGCTATCGAGGCAGAACCTTCATACGTATAGGGCCAAGAAAGGATATAGCCTCGCCTCAGGAAGAACGAATCCTAAGCGAACGATGTGCAGCTGCTCTACCTACCTTTGATACACGTCCATGTCGCGAAGCAACATTGGACGATCTGGATGTAGAAATTATCGTGAAAGAGTACATGCCTCGAGCCATTGACCTTGATGTCCTTAGCCAAGATAAACGCCCTTTGAAGGAGCAACTTGCCTCATTGCACTTATATAATATGCAATGGGATTGTCCTACGTTTGCCGCATTAATCATGTTTGGTAAGAATCCGCAGTATTATATGCCTGGAGCTTACATACAATACGTAAAATTCGATGGCTTTGATAATGGTAGCACCATTGTTAATGAACGTAAGTTCGATGGATGCTTGTATAAGATGTTGCCTCGATTAGACACCTTTATCAGCGATGCCATTGTAACCAAGCGCCCTGTATCTATCAGTGTTTTACAAGAGAAAGACATATATAACTATCCAGAGAAAGCTCTGCGAGAGTTGATGATGAATGCTGTGATGCATCGTGACTACCAATCCACCACTCCAACACGTTTGTATCAATATAAAGACCGTATCGAAATCATGAATCCCGGCGGTTTGTACGGCAATGCTCGCCCTGACAACTTCCCCAATGTCAATGACTATCGCAATAATTGTCTTGCGGGAATACTGAAATCCTTCAACTATGTAAACATGTTCAACCATGGTATCCGCGATGTACAAAAGTTGCTGGGGACAAATGGTAATAGTCTGGCGGAGTTTGATGTCAACCTCATAACAGTTTTTCTGGCAAAGGTGAGAGATGCAGAAACATTGGAAGCAAATAATATTCGACAACAGTTATTCGACAACTTGCAACCTAACTTGCAACCTAACTTGCAACCTAACTTGCAACCTAACTTGCAACCTAACTTGCAAGATGAGTTACAAGATATAGATGATAGATTTAAAACACTGATAATCAGTGTGGATGTGTATTTGCTTGGTGTAAAGGAATTGCTTCTGCGATATTTATCTTGCAACCATCTTGCAACCCTAAGTCGTCAAGCATTTTCAAAATCTGTTTTAAAACCGGCGATTGATCAAGGCTATGTCAAAATGTTATATCCAGATAAGCCCAATCACAGAGGTCAAAAATATCAACTCACAGAAAAGGGTTTGACGATACTGAAGAAACTAATAGAAAAATAGTATGGAATCACAGGGACAGGTACTTTGAAAAGATATTTTCTGACAATAAAAATATATAAGGATATGGCAGAAGACAAAAAAATATATACAAGGTCTCAATGAGTATATTCGTCAAGGAGAACCACAAGAACAAGAACGTGGCCTATCCCGAAGTTTGGATAACGACATGGAGCGTTTCTTCCGCAACATGTTACTTGGAGAAACGACAACACTTAGAAACCGCGAGATGCATTTAGACTGGAAACCTGAAGCTGTATTCCGTCAGCATATTGGCATACAAGAAGTCCGACGTCATTTTGGTATTCAATCATTGATGTATCGTCAATATTATAAACAAAACGACCGAGACTGTCGCTGCGTTAGCGTAGTCCCGGTCGAAATAAATAGTATCTAATGGTATGGTATGAAATTACTTCACACGAGCACCTGAGGCGCTGAATACCTTGTCACCATTAACGATGAGGACACCGTTCTTGGTAACAACCTTCTTAACTGCAGAAGCAGCTTCATTGTTGTCCTTTACAGAAGAGATGCCTGCGCTGGGGTTGAAGCCCTTGTAGGTCATAACCTTTACGCTGCTGATAGCAGTGTCATAACGATAGAGCTTGAAAGTCTCGCCAGCAACAACAACCTCTGAAGAGGTGCAGTCACCCTTGTCAGGACGGTTGTAACCACCAGTCTTGTTAACGATGAAGAAGTTTGGCTTGCTTGCATCGTCGCTTGTGTACTTAGGATCAAGGTGCATGTTGAGGTAGTTAGAACGTACAGCGCAGTCGCCGTCAACCTTAGTGCTTACATCATAGTAAACCAATCCCTCGAATGGCATTATACACCAAGCATAGTGATCGTTGAACACCTTGTAGAGAGCAGCGTTTTCCTCAGAGGGGATAAGTGGGAGGGCGCAAGTGTAAACATCGTTAGGACAGAGCACGTTCCACTTTGCATTATCAGTACCGCAGTCAGTGTCGGCGAAGAGGCCGTGACCTTCCTTAACGCTTACGTAAGAAGCAGCATTGTCTTCAACATAAACCTCATTTGTTCCGTCAGCCTTGTAGCCACGCTTCTCAGATGACATGATACGATCCCAGTGTGACTTACCTGCAGCGTCAACAAGCTCAACGATATCCCATCCAGCCAATCCGGCATTGATTTCGTCGTATGTCATGATGTAGCTCTTATCCACAGCTGTTGTATATTCAGCGTTGTTTTCGATGGTAACAACATCAGATGGAGAATACCACTTATCTGGGTGAGTGCCATCGAATGAATAAAGCTCGATTGAACCTGCATCAGCAATCTTAACTAGTTCACCAGAGAGAATGTCTTTTTCCTCAACTACAGCACCACTCGCATTCTTAACTTTAACCTTGATTGTAACAACAGGCTTAAGAAGTGTTTCAGAGTTGTCGGCTAAAATCTTGTACTCCTTGCCAAATCCTTCCTCTACATTTGTGATTATAGCTGTAGGAGAAGGCATGGCAATCTCCTCACATACTACTTCATTGATAATCTCTTCAGATGCATTCTCCTCATTGTCAGAGAGAGTAGTCCAAACTTTCAGTTCACCAGACTTTGTGCAATAGATAATCTTCTTACCGAAATATTCCTCTGCATTCTGCTCAAATTCACGAGTATCATTTGCATCGCCATATTCAACAGTGTTTTCCTCACCATCAGTAAATGTGTTTCCAACATTATCCTCTGCATCACCTAACTGAATCCAGTGAAGAGTATGACCCTCGTCAAAGTTTACATAATATGCACGCTGTGCTCCAATAGCTGCGAGAAGATCTACAGAAGGCTCGTTAGCGAATGGACCCTCAGCCTTGTAAGAAAGACCCATATTAGAGAGCTGAATTACAGAGTTGGCACTGTTGGGTGACATTACCCAGATACCAGCACGGTTCTCTTCGCAAACATAGTTGTGAACACCTGTTTTTACTACATTACCCTCCTCGTCAGAGATAGTGTAAGTGGCTGTCTTGTCAGCAACGTTAATCTCTACTGCGAAAGAATACTTAACGCCAACGTTAAGAGTTGCAGTCTCAGACTCCTCTGTAGGTGCGGGCCAATCGCCACGGGCAGTAGGATTCTCGTTGATTACGATATCAACAGACTCAGCTGTAGAAGCTGTTACACGATAACGGAAGAAATAGTCTTCACCCTCGTTGTTAAACCAGTGATAGTTGTGTGAAGAGACGCGAGAGTCTGTAGCTGAACAAGCGTTGACAGGAAGAAGCACAAACTCCATGTCGGTACGTGTTGCATTGACAGTCATCTTCATGTCCTTAGTGAACTTGTAAGTGTTGTTAGGCAGGGAAGCCACGTCAACCTTCTTCCAAGCATCCTCGTTCCAGAAACGGTTTATCATACGTCCACCATTGTTGGTGAGTTTTACCTCAAGGTAATCCTTGCTTGGGGTAAGAGTCATACGACCTGCATCCTGAAGAGTCCATCCGTCAGCCTTGTCGGTCGGAATCTTGAAGAAGAACTTGTCCATCAACTCTGCTTTTGCCATCGTGCAACAGATAAGCATAAGCAATGAAATTAAAGTAAACTTTTTCATTTTAGTTTGATTTTTAATTAATAATTAAGATAATAAAATTATTTCGTTTGTCAGTCGCAGACAACACTTGCGGAGGAAGTCTGCAACTGACTTTCAGAATATCTAAATATGTCTTACCATCCCTCGTTCTGAACAATGGCATTGCCCGACTTCATGATCTCGGTCTGTGAGAAGGGGAAGAGATTCCACTTCGTCTGCCACTGTCCGTTACCACGTGTCACTGCCACCTTATTATAAGTGAATGTGCCATCGTCGTTCTTGGTAATCTCCATGCGGTGGATGTTCATAAACTTGTCACCATCCTCCATCCAGCGGCGCACGTCATAGAAGCGATGTCCCTCAAAGGCGAGCTCAACTCTGCGCTCGTTCTTGTACTTTGCCCAGAACTCATCGTTGCTCATACCTATAGCAAACTCAGGCATGCCGGAACGTGTGCGGGTCATGCTTGCCATCTTGGCTGCGGTCTGTGAAGCAGGGATAGAGATGGTCTTCTCTGTTCCGTCGGTCTCCTTATATGTCACGCTTCCGCTTGCATCGGCAGCATTGGCATTGCCAGAAGCCTTGAAATACTGGTAGAGAGCCTCAGCATAGTTGAGGTACATGGCACCCATGCGGAATGTAAGCCATCCATGAGGTGAAGTTGTGACAGAAACACCAGAGCGTGCACGAAGAATCTGGTTAGGATTGCAGAACTTCTTCAGATAGTAGCTCGTGGTTGTTGCGTATGACTTACCTGCTGCATTACCGGTGCGCGAGTGATAACCACCGATATAAGTCTCGATTACAGGGTGTTCGCTATTATAAGCCGCAAGGTCGTTAGGCCAAGCCTCACCATTGACAACAACAGTCTTTGCAAGACGTGCGTCGCGTTTGGCGTATGGATTGGCAGCGTCATAAAGGTCGCTCTCGGCAATGCTCTTGCCATCTATGCACTCAAAGGCATCCACGAGGTCCTGTGTAGGACAGTTGCCTCCCTGAGCTGACGAATAACCCACGGGGAAGTTATATGTCTCGAAGGTATTGGCAGATGCGGTACGACGGGCGAAGATTATCTCCTTGCTGCTTTCGGCATTAGAGTAATACTCAGTGCCCCAAAGCAAGGCAATATCTGAAGCAAGTCCCAACCCCTTTGCCTCGGCAGCGTCTATAAGTTCCTTATTGGCAGCCACGGCAGCAGCCCAAAGAGCCTTCTTCTCGTCGGCGCTCTTGCCCTGAGAGAAGAGAGGTGAGGCATGATAGAGGGCGGCCTGAGCCTTCAGCGCAAGCACTGCATACTTGTTGGCGCGACCATTCTCTGCCTTTGCGAGGATGTGCTCCTTGTCGGCTGAGTAGTCCTCGATAATCTTGTCCTTAATGCTGTCGCACTCATTGGCGATAAAGGCAAAGATCTCATCAGCACTTGTGCGTGGCATTGCAGTTTCCTCAGTACCTGTGGTGTTGTGAGCCTTAAAAGGCACACCGCCATACTGGCGAAGCAAGGTGAAGTAGAAGTAGGCGCGAGCCCAGCGAGCTTCATACACATAGTTCTTGTAGAGATACATCTGCTTATCGTAGTCGAGGTTGAGCTTAAACTGCTCGAAGTCGAGATTCGACCAGTTGTCTATAATCTCATTACAATAAGTTATACCCTCATAAGCCGATGACCAGATAGTCTGGTGGGGATTGGCTGCACTCCAGTTGCCATTGTAGAAATCCTCGATGGAATTGCCATCGTGGCTATACTCCGACTCGTCGGTTGCCGATGACAACATAGCTCCCGAGAGATTACCCCAGTCGGTGTCGATATCTGTATAGATTGTAGTCATCAAACCTCCCACGTAGGCGAAGGAACGCTCGATGTACTCCCTGTCGTAGGCTGTGTATTCATTGTAGTCCATATTGCAAGATGACAATGCCATCGCAGCCATTGCAAAGCCTAATATATTCTTATTCAATTTCATAATCGTAATCATTATTAAGTTTAGAATGTAAGGGCAGCACCGAGTTGAACACTTCTTGTCAGAGGCTGTGCCACACCATATGAGGCGGCGTCAGCCTTGTCGAGATGGTCTGCTGTAAAGAGGTCTGTGCCACGAACATAGAGTTTGACATTGTTGATAACGCTGAGTTTGTTGAGCAACGACTTCGGCAGATTGTAATAGAGTTCCACGTAGCGGAGCTTGATATAGCTGCGGTCGAACATGTTCAATGTGCTGTTCAAGTCGTTGTTGGCATTGCTTGTCGTAGAGAGACGCGGGAAGAGTGCACTCTCTGTATTGCCACGCTCTGCCGACCAGGAGTTCTCATAGAGATACTGTGAGAGGGTGTTGGTGGCAACAGCTGAGCGGTAGAGGCCGTTGGTTGTCATGAATCCAGTCCAACGACCCACGCCCTGGAACATTGCGTCGAGACCGATGCCCTTGTATTCTGCTCCGAGATGGAAGTTGTAGTAGATGTCAGGAGCTGTAGTGCTGTAGCCGATAGCCTTGCGGTCATTGGCGTCGATGATATTTTCGCCTGTTAGGTCAACATACTTCACGTCACCGGGATAAACCGTTGTGAAGGACTGCACGGGATAACCCTTCTCCGTCATTTCTGACGTTGAGATGATACCGTCGCCATTGATGTCATCGCTCTTCTGGAAGAATCCATTGGCAACATAGCCGAAGGCCTGTCCGTAGCAGTGACCGGTGGATGCTGTATTGGCGTAGAGCTGTGGAGCCTCTGCCTGCTCCTTAATGGTGTTCTTGTTGAATGTAAACGATGCACCGACATTGATGGTGAGGTCAGAATTAATCTTCTTGCTGTAGTCGGCAGAGATTTCAAAACCTTGTGAGTTGACTACACCCACATTCTCGTATGGAGCACCAAGACCGAACACGCTGTTGTAGCTTCCGGCTGTAGAGCACCAGATGTCGTAGCGATGCTGATAGAAGTAATCCAAAGATACATTCAGACTGCCGAAGAGGGTTGCGTCGATACCGACATTAAACTTGGTGGAACGCTCATGACCCAGCGACTGAGTGGGGGCTGTTGACAAATAGGTGTTGCCCCACTGTGTTCCTGTGTATGTGGCATCGAACGGATAAGATGTTCCGTTCATCAGATAGAACTGGTCGTAATAGGTCCACACGTTGCTTCCGGGAAGCACATCGAGCGACTGGTTACCAAATGAAGCGCGGAGCTTGAGGAAGTCAACCCATTTCACATCCTTCATGAACGACTCGTTGGAGATATTCCATGCGGCAGATACATTGGGAGAGAAAGCCCACTTGCTGCCAGGAGCCAAACGGCTTGAACCTGACTCAACGAGGGCAACGTCGAGAAGATACTTGTTGGCAAAACCGTAATGGGCGAAGAGAGATATGTTATGACGATAGACGGTGGTGTTTGTACCGGTCTGGTCGTTATACTCATAGTCATACTTCAACTGTCCATATACATTATGCTTCTCGGCAAATGTCCTGTCATAATTAATGGAGCCATTGAAGATGCAACGGCGAATCCAAGAGTTGTTGCCAGATGCAGTACCCATATTAGAGTCAGTACCTTGAACGGAAGACAATGAAGCATTGCCGTCGGATATCACATCGCCAGCGTTTGACACCTCATAGTAGCTATAGCGATAGGTCTTAGAGTGATTCTCATATACATTCGACCATGTGTCATAACCAATCTGTCCCTGGGCACTCAGTCCTTCGGTGATGGCCGAGAGATCCTGCACAAGTTGTACGTCGGCATAGAGGGCGCGCTGGTGATTCTTGTAGTAAGCGGCAGCCTGGCTCTGTGCTACGGGGTTGTTTGTTGTATAAACAGTGTTACCACCCCATACTGCATCGTTTACCTTCACGGGGAAGGCATTTGCGGGCACCTGATATATCATCGACCAAAGGTTGGCCTGTGAACCCGGCTGCGACTGCTCGGTGAGCAAACCGTAGAGATGGGTGTGCAACTTGGTCTTAGGACTGAGGTCGATATCCATGTTCGAACGGAGGGTACCACGGGTGTATTTGTCCTGTGTTGAATAACCGTCGTTCTGGAAGTTCTTGATGAATCCCTTGTTGGTAAGCAACTGTACGTTGGTATAGTAGCGGAAATTCTTCGTACCACCCTTGAACTCCAGGTTAAAGCGGTCGTTATTGGAGACATTGCGGAATGTCTCGTCAGCCCAGTTCACATTAGGATAGTAAAGAGGGTTGGTGCCGTTCTTATAGGCATTGATAACAGCGTCACTATATGCCACATTGCCTGTACTTCCCTGATTGCGGTAAGCCTCATTGACAGCCGATGCGTATGTTGCAGCGTCAGCCATCTCGGGTTTGTTGGTGAGGAATGAGAACACGTGGTCATAGGTGAATGTGAACGACTTGGTGTTATACTGTCCGTGCTTGGTGGTGATGAGCACTACGCCGTTGGCACCCTTGTAGCCATAAAGTGCTGTGGCAGCGGCATCCTTAAGAATCTGAACGCTTTCCACATCCTCTGCAACCACATTCTCAATGGCACGCTCCACACCGTCAACAAGAATGAGTGGTGTGTTGCCGTTAAGCGACTGAAGGCCTCGGAGATAAAATGTAGGATTCTGGGATGCATAAATACCAGAACCGTCAAGGCTGACGAGTCCATTACCTTGTCCCAGTATGTTATTGCCGATATTGCGTGCTCCACGCTTGTTGACATCCTTTGTAGAGATGACACTGACGGCAGCTGTTGACTGCTCACGAGTGAACAGGCGGTTGGCACCAATGTCAACGGTCTGATCCTTGTAAGCCACGGAATCAATGATGTCTGACTGTGCCATTGCCGGCAGGCATGAGCCTGCGAGCAATGTCAGCATTATGATATTCTTTGTTTTCATATTCGAGTTCATTTATTGTTATTATTCCCAACCTGGGTTTTGAACAAGACCATATTGCTTATTGATTTCTGCCTGTGGCAGCGGTGCGAGCAACCACTTCTTTACCTCGTCGCTCTTCGGGTCCTTGTTCCAAAGATAGCGGCTGTTGCCTGTAATTGGCTTGATAGAATTGAGGAAGAAAAGAGGCTGTGTGGATGAAGCATCGTTATCGCGGTCGGAACCTACCCATGCCACGTGGCGGCTCTCGAAGACAGTACCCTTCTGTATCATACGGTACTGCATAATGCCGTGAAGCTGCTTGGTCATCCAGTCGGTGCGCTTCAGGCGAATCATATCAAACCAGCGGGCGTTGGTAAGACCAAGTTCGCGAACACGCTCGTCGAGCAGTTCCTCCATGAATTCAGTTGATGTCTCGCCATTACCAAGGGTAACTGTTGCTGTTGCGGCGGCAGCGGCTGTAGTAGCTGTATAGTCTTTGGTCTTGCGCCATGAAGAACTTGTCCATACCTTTGCCATTGTTGGAAGACCAACGCGTGAGCGTACGATGTCAACCATCTGCACTGCCTTTGCAACATCTGGATTAGAACGCATCACGAGAGCCTCGGCATACTGGAGATAGAACTCTGGCAAAGAGAGAGCCACCCATTGTGTCGGGAAACGATAAGAGTCGGCACTCTCGTCTTTGGTATATACTCCAGTACCAAGATAGTACTTGTTAAATCCATATCCCGAACCAAACATGGTATTCTGCTGAGTGAGTACACCTGTACCTCCGTCATTACCATTATACCACAACTCCCAAGGATAACCTTTCATGGAAGCGTCAGTCCAGTCGAGGTTCATGTTCTGACCATTCACAATACACTCCTCATAGAGGCGCGGGTCACGGGTCAGTGTTGTGTTAATCTGACGACCATCTGCAGGAACGTCACCACTTACAAACATGGTATGCAGAGACTTTGCTTGACGTGTGATGGCACCTGTAATCTTATTGGTCGTGAAGTTGCTCACTGTATATTTTGTAGTACCATCAGTCTGTGCCTCTTCAGTAATTTCAGGTTCTGTTGCCGAATTCTTGTAAGTCTTCTTTGCAGCATTCTCCCAGTTAAACGGTTCACCGTCATTCCAAGAGAACTTCTCCACATATTCGTGAGTAGGACAGTAAGAGTTACGTGGAACTGACTTAGAATACCATTCATGCCATCCGTAACGTGCAGTTGACATTGGGTCGTTACCATACACGCGTACTGAATGAAGAATCTCAGTAGATTCGTGCCGGAAATATCCCTTACGATATGCTAGACGATAATAAGGCACCTTCTTAGCTGCTGTATTTGCGGACGAAGGAATGACAGCCTCCACAATCTTGTACTGTCCATTGCTCTGAAGTGCGTTATAGAAATCATCGCAAGCCTTTGCAAACTTGTCCCAACGCTCCTGATATTTGGAGGCATCGGTGTACATAATGTAAGGTCTTACCTCCTCTGATGCGCCAGAGTAATAAGGTTTGCCATCCTTAGGATTGAGCAATGGAGAAGCGGCAAACTGCAACAGCTTGCATTTCAGAGCCATAGCTCCTGCCTTTGTCCAACGACCGTTCATTGTAGCAGGGTTAGAAGTTATCCATGGGAATGCACTCTCGTTGATGGCACTGTCGAGCTGACACTCCATCCAGTCAACACATTCCTCTACACTATTGCGGGGGAACTGATTTGTTACCTCACCAGTCTCCAATGCATGATCCATGATTGGAATACCACCATAATGCTGGAAAGTGTTGAAGAACGCGTCAACCATCAGACAACGAGCCTCAGCCTTCAGGCGGTTCTTCTCCTCCTGCGTCATATCTGCCTCGGGAGCACGGTCAACGTTTTGAAGGAAGATGTGAGAGGCACGAATCATATACCACTGATACTCCTTATCGTAGGAGTAGAGAGGACCGTCGAGTCCGTCGGAACGGTTGGTGGTGGCTGTCATGGCACCAGTATAGTACTGTCCGTAAACGGCAGCACCGTTCCAGAACAGATGCCAGCAGTCGGTAAGACCGTCAAACTTACCAGTGTATGGATTACCTGAGTGGGGCATGTTGGCACCACCATTGGCGTATGGCAGTCCGTAGTACTGCTTGGAATATATACCTACAAGAAACTGTCGGGTATATTCTGCATTGTTGAATACAGTATCAATAGTGGCAGTGGAGCTGGTGGCTTTGTCGAGGGCTGCATTACCCACGGCGATATTGTCGGTACAAGCCATGAAGGTTGCACTTGCCGCAAGCATTGCCACTGCACTACGTAATAATATATTGTGTTTCATTTTGTTTGCTTTTAAATGTGTTACCTTATTATATTAGAAGCCGACGTTCAGACTGATTGTATATGTGCGCTGAAGCGGGTAAGAAGGCGAATTGGATGCTCTTGTCTCAGGATCACCCCACTCATAGGGAGTGAGAGTAAAGAGGTTGTAACCTGAGAGTGTCACCTCGCACTTTGTCATACCAATCTTCTTAAAGGCTGGATTGATAAAATCGTATGATAATGAGATGGTCTTCAGACGAAGATACTTGGCATCCTTCTCCCAAAGGTCTGAACCGGCATAGTTCTGCACAGCGTTGCTCCATGTGGCACGTGGATAGAGCGCATTGGGATCTTCGTTGATTTCAGGTGTCCATGTGTCGTTCACGTGGTAAGAAAGCAGACCTCCCTGTGTGGTATTGGAAGAACAGAAGAACGGCTGGCGGAACACGTCGGTGATATAACGTGACACGTTCCAGGCACCAGTAAACTGTGCATTGAAGGTAAGGCGCTTCCAGTTGAATCCGAAGGTAAGACCTGCCATGTATTCAGGATCATCGGTAAATCCGTTGTCGCGGGTCATGTCGTTCTGGTCAATCTTTCCGTCTTGGTCGAGGTCAACATATACGCAGTCACCAGGCTGCAGGTTGGCAACAAGCTGGGTCGGGAACGGGCTGCCGAAGGTCTGCTCATATTCGGCCTTGGTCTGTTCACCCTCATAGTACTTCCAGAACTGATACATTGAGCGTGCACCGATACGATGACCACGTGCATACATGTACTCGTTTTTCTGAGGAGTCTCCTTCATCTCGATAATCTCGTTCTGGTTATAAGACAGGTTGAGCTTACTCCAGAAACGGAAATCCTTGCCTATCTTGTCGTTGTAGCTGAGAGAAACTTCCCAACCCCAAGACTTTGTCTCACCGGCATTGGTGTAAGGCATTGTGAAACCAATAGTGGAAGGAACAGTGTAATCGCGTACAAGAATGTCTGTACGGTGCTCACGATAGTAGTCGAATGTCGCCCTAATCTTGTCATCGAAGAAGTTGATGTCGAATCCATAGTCCTGCTTGAAGGCCTTCTCCCAACTGATGTCGGGGTTGTTCTTGGCAGACTCATAAGCTCCTGCAATACCATCAATTCCAGATTTTTCTCCCGGCTGTCCATTACCGAAAAGGTAGCCATAAGTGTCGGTGAAAGGCGATGTCAGACAGTTGGTGATAAGTCCGTAAGAACCAGTGATATACGGGTCGGCAAGATACATGAATCGGATTGCATCAGTGGTTTTGTCATTACCTACGAGACCCCATGATGCACGCAACTTGAAGAAGCTGACTACCTTGGAGATTGGCTTCCAGAATTTCTCCTCACTGGCAATCCATCCGATAGAACCTGCGGGGAAGGTACCGAAGCGACGACCTGGGGCGAAGTTCTCCGAACCATTATATCCGATATTAAACTCTGCAAGATACTTGTTGGCATAGTCGTATGTCACACGGCCTACGAGTCCAACGTAAGAACGTGGTACATCAGGATAGGATGAACCAGAGTAATAGTACTGCTTTGACTGGTTGTAGAGCAAGAGTCCATTAACGGTGTGCTTGCCGAATGTGCGGGAATAGTTAACGCTTCCCTCAAGATACCAGTCGCGTGCCTTACCCTGCGAATAACCGTAAGAGGGGTCGGTGTCGTTTCCGTTCTGTCTATATATTATATAAGGTGTACCGTCGGGATTTAGGATTACTTTGCCTGCCTCGTCATACTGCACTAGTGGGTTGTATGTAGCAACGCCGCAGTTGCCCTGCTTGTTTACGGTAAAGGCAGAGTTGTAAGAACCCTTAATCTTTGCCGAGAGTCCCTTGGTGATGAAGTCGAGTTTCTGGTCGAGAACGAGGTCCATCTGCAGCTTGTTGACGTTGGTCTGCATAAAACCATTACCATAGTATGCCATACCGGAGCCTCCAAGGAAAGGCAAGTTAAGGCCGTCGGTATAATCGGTGGTACAATATACCATCTTGCCATCAACGATACCTGGGCTTGAGAACGGTGTGGCATAATAGATGTTCTTGATCATACCGCCAGAACCCTGGCCTGTGTATGGTTTGTCGGCATCGTTAACGTTACCTGCCACGTTGAACGAAAGTGTGGTGGTCTTAGTGGCCTTAAGGTCGAGGTTACCACGGTAGTTGAAACGCTGATACTGATAACCATAGTTATATCCGCGGTCGAACTCTTTGAACAAACCATCTTGAGAGTAGTAACCAGCTGAAATAAAGTATTTCACACGGTCGGTACCACCGGAAATATTGAGGTTATGCTGCTGCTGGAGTGTAATATCCTTCATGATGTAATCAGCCCATCTCGTATTCGGGAAACGAATTGGGTCAGAACCATCCTTGAACTTCTGGATGATAGCATCTGAGAAGCTGGGGGCGAAAGCATTTTCAGCCATATAGGCGTCAACGCTGCCGAAAGTGCCATTGGCTACAGCCACATTTGCTCGCTGCAGATAGTCGTTGTAGGACATCTGGTTGTAGAAGTTGGCATACTCGTAAGAACTTGCCTGCTCAACCATCTTTGTTGGTGAAAGTGCTGTCCATGATGTTGAAACACTAATCTTTGCCTTGCCCTCAGAACCGCGCTTTGTGGTGATGAGCACAACACCGTTGGCACCGCGCACACCGAACACGGCAGTGGCGGAAGCGTCCTTAAGAACAGTAACACTCTCGATTTCATTCGGGTCGATATCCGCCATCGTACGCTCTACACCATCCACCTGGATGAGAGGAGCTGAGTCACCCCATGTGGCTTTACCACGCACGAAAATCTCGGCGGCGTCGGAACCAGGCTCTCCTGAATACTGCACTGTGGTGACACCTGAGAGCTGACCACCAAGCACGTTGTTGACTGAACCCACAGATGTGCGCACCAGGTCTTCGCTCTTCACACTGGAGATGGCACCCGTCACGGTCACCTTCTTCTGCACACCATAAGCCACGACTTCCACACCCTGAAGTTCGACACCTGCCGATACCTTCAGCTGTACGCGCATACCTTGCTTAGCCACAACGATGGCCTCGTCGTAGCCAATGTAGGTGATTTTAATCTTTTGGCCTGGTTTGACATTAATACTGAAGTTACCGTCGAAGTCGGTAACTGTTCCCTGTGTGTTTTTACCACCCAATGCAAGAATGGTAGCACCAATAATGGGTTCGTTGTTTTCATCTACAACGGATCCTTTGATAGCTGTAGACTGCTGTAAGTTTAGAACTTCTGCCCTAAGATTACCCCCACCCAATGGAGAGAAAGTCATTGCGGCAAATGCTACTGCAAACTGCACAACAGGCTTCACAATAAACTTGTTTTGTTTAATCATATTCTAATAGGTTTTTTCTTTTTCTATCTTAGCACTACACGTTTTATCGGCGTTGATTCAAGAAATTGGTGCAAAAGTATTAATATATATTGATTTATAACTTTAGTTTTTGGTTTGAAAACCTTATTTTTTGATTTAGGTCTATTTTTTCTGCGAATTTTATATAATTTTAATACAATAGCACCAATCCTGCCATGGCTGAATAGCATATCATGCGTATGGGATTAATCTTAATGTAATAGGTACCGACGAATGTGGCAACAAACAGGCCACAGCTTATCCAGAAGCGCCAGGGATTGACAGTTGGAAGACTGAAGTTTTCGGGAGTCATCAGCAGTAATGTGGCAGCTCCGAGCAAGCCAACAACCGCCGGACGCAAGCCTTTGAACACATTCTGTACAGTAGGCGTGTTCATGTACTTAAAGAACATGCGGCTGATGAGAATCATGATAATAAAGGAGGGCAGCACGAGGGCAAAAGTGGCTGTGGCACTGCCCAGTATTGACATCATGTTGCCATAACCCGCATTATGAACAGCGGTATATCCGCAATAAGTGGCAGAGTTGATGCCTATTGGCCCTGGTGTCATCTGGCTGATGGCCACTATGTCGGTAAACTGTGCCGTGGTCATCCAGTGATGGTGATGAACCACCTCTCCCTGTATGAGCGACAGCATGCCATAGCCGCCGCCAAAGCCAAACAGCCCTATTTGGAAAAAGGTGACAAACAATAACAGGAATATCATATCAATTGGTATCTATTTTTCCATAAAGATAGCCACCGAGAGCGGCTAATATTATTATTATAATAGGTGAAACGCCGAGAGCCCATATTGCGAACGCACTTGCTATCGGTATCCAGCAGTTGCTCCACCCAATCCTTGCACTTTTTGCCATGTTGAACGTCGGCACGGCAATAAGGGCCACCACGGCAGGCCTTATACCGCGAAACATCGCTTCCACTACCCTATTGTCCTGGGCATGGCGGAAAAACATGGCAATGAGAAGAATGATGAGAAAAGAAGGCAGGGCAGTGCCGAGTGCCGTGACTATGGCCCCCTTCACCTTTTTCATCTTATAGCCGATGAACACGCTGAGGTTGATGGCAAAGACTCCCGGTGACGACTGTGCAATGGCCACCGTGTCGACAAAGTCTTCCTTGGTAAGCCATTGTTTCTTCTCCACCACTTCCGATTCTATAATAGGAATCATGGCATATCCACCGCCAAGGGTGAATATGCCAATCTTAAAGAATGTCTTAAAGCTCGTTATATAAAAATTGTCCAAAACAACTTTCAATTTTCAATTCTCAACCTTCAATCTTCTCCTCAATCCACTGTCGTGCATTGACAAATGCCTCAAGCCATGGAGTGCAGTCATCCTGACGACGTGAACGCGGATACCAGCCACTCTGCCATGGGAAGATGGCACGCTCGGGGTGAGGCATCATAGCCAGGTGACGACCGTCGTCGCTACAAATGCCCGCCACGTTATAGTCTGAGCCATTGGGGTTGCCAGGATATTCCGCATAGTTGTATTTAGCTATCACGTTGTAGTTGTCCTCTGGCTGTGGCAGATAGAAGCGGCCTTCGCCGTGGGCTACCCATACGCCGAGCTTGCAGCCGCTGAGCGAGCGGAGCATCACGCTGTTGTTGCGTGGTATGGTGAGCGTAAGGAACTGGCTCTCAAACTTCTTTGAGTTGTTGTGGCAGAGGTGGGTCTGATACTTATGGTCAGGATTAATGAGGTTCAGCTCAGCCATAAGCTGGCAGCCGTTGCATATACCGAGCGAGAGTGTGTCCTCGCGGGCATAGAACTTGTCGAGAGCCTCCTTAGCCTTCGGGTTGTAGAGGAAGGCGCCTGCCCATCCCTTTGCCGAGCCAAGCACGTCGCTGTTGGAGAATCCTCCGCAGAACACTATCATGTTGATGTCCTCCAGAGTCTCGCGTCCGCTGATGAGGTCGGTCATCATCACATCCTTCACGTCGAACCCAGCGAGATATAGCGCGTATGCCATCTCACGGTCGCCATTGGTACCCTTTTCACGTATGATGGCTGCACGTATTCCCGACATACCCTCACGGTTAGGCGTGATGCCAAGCTGTGCGAACGAGCCGTCGAAGTCAGAGCGCATGATCATCTCCACTGGCTGCTTCTTATAGTTGGTGAAGCGTTTCTTTGCCATGCCGTTCATGCTCTGCTGCTGGTCGAGCTTGTATGAAGTAGAATACCATGTGTCGCGCAGTGCCTCTATGTCGAAGTCGTGGCTCCAGTCGCCAGCCACCACTTTAACGGTGCGCTTGTGAGGAGTAGGATAGCCTATCTTTGCGAATGCCACACCCTGCTCGTCGAGGTAATTGCGGAACTCCTCGTCGTGTTCGGCAGAAACCTCCACCACGATACCGGGGTTCTCTGCAAACAGGGTCTTCACGATATCGCCCTTGCATATCTCGCTGAGGTCGATATGCATACCACCTTCTATATTTGCGAACGTCATTTCGAGAAGTGTGGTGATAAGACCTCCGGCGCTGATGTCGTGACCACAGTATATCCATCTGCGGCTGATCATCTCCTGCACAGCGTTGAACGCGTCGGCGAAGTATTCGGGGTTCTTCACTGTCGGCACGTCGTCGCCTACCTTGCCAAGACTCTGTGCGAAGGCAGAACCTCCAAGGCGCTGCTCGTCGAACGAGAAGTCGATATAATAGAACGAAGCCTTCTTGTCGTTTACCATCACCGGACCGATGACCTTTCGTACGTCAGTCACCTGTCCGCCACTGCTTACTATCACTGTTCCCGGCGCAATCACCTTCTGTCCGTCAGGATACTGCTGCGACATCGAGAGCGAGTCTTTTCCTGTAGGCACATTGATATTGAGGGCGCAGCAGAAGTCGCTGAGAGCCTTCACTGCACTATAGAGTCGTGCGTCCTCACCTTCCTGAGAGCGGCAGGGCCACATCCAGTTGGCAGAGAGGCTTACTCCGCTGAGTCCGTTTACAATGGGTGCAAACACGATGTTGGTGAGCGACTCAGCCACTGAGAGCACCGAACCGGCTTCAGGCGATGCGAGTCCTGCCTGAGGGGCATGGCCGAGAGCAGTGGCTATACCTTGCTTTCCGCGGTAGTCGAGCGAGACAACACCACAGTCGCTCAGAGGCAGCTGCAGGCGGCCCTGACACTGCTGTCGTGCTATCTTACCGGTCACGGAGCGGTCCACCTTGTTTGTAAGCCAGTCCTTGCAAGCCACAGCCTCAAGCTGTAGCACACGGTTGAGATATTCGTCTATCTTGCTGCTGTCGTATTCCACATCTTTATAATGACGCTCCACGGTGGTGTCCACCATGACCGTCTTAGGCGAATGGCCGAACATCTGTGCCACGTCGAGGTCGAACGGGCGAACTCCATCAGCCTGCTCGAACGAGAAGTGGGCGTCGCCGGTGGTCTCTCCCACCACATACAGCGGTGCGCGCTCGCGCTCGGCAATGCGTCTCACGTGTTCGATATGCTGTTCGTCGATAAGCAGTCCCATGCGCTCCTGGCTTTCGTTGGCAATGATTTCCTTGGCCGAGAGAGTCTTGTCGCCAATAGGCAGTTTCGACATGTCAATCTTTCCTCCACACTCTTCGACGAGTTCCGAAAGACAGTTTACATGACCAGCCGAACCATGGTCGTGAATACTTACCACTGGGTTGTTGTCTTCCTCGCATAGTGCCCTTATGAGGTTGTATGCTCTCTTCTGCATCTCGGGGTTAGCTCTCTGCACGGCGTTGAGCTCGATGCCGTTGCTATATCTTCCGGTGTCCACCGACGAAACCGAACCGCCACCGAGTCCGATGCGGTAGTTGTCGCCACCGACCACCACAATCTTGTTACCCTTCTGAGGCTCTTTCTTCAGGCAGTCACGTTTTGTGCCGTAGCCCACGCCTCCGGCAAGCATTATCACCTTGTCGTAGGCATATCGGGTGTCGCCCTTCTCCTGATGTTCGAAAGTGAGCACCGAACCGCAGATGAGCGGCTGTCCGAACTTGTTACCGAAGTCACTGGCACCGTTCGATGCCTTTATAAGAATCTGTTCCGGAGTCTGGTAAAGCCATTTTCTCACTGGCAGTATGTCTTCCCAGTCGCGTCCGCCGTCAAGTCTTGGATAAGAAGTCATATACACGGCAGTACCAGCTATTGGCCATGAGCCAACTCCACCGCCCATACGGTCGCGTATTTCGCCTCCCGTACCTGTGGCGGCACCGTTGAACGGCTCCACAGTGGTTGGGAAGTTATGTGTCTCAGCCTTTAGCGAGATGACGCTCTCGATAGGCTTGGTGCGGAAGAAGTCGCTTGTAGACTGGTCGGCAGGTGCAAACTGCTCCACTACAGGTCCTTGTGCGAAAGCCACATTGTCCTTGTATGCAGAAAGTATGAGGTTAGGGTTCTCCTGTGTTGTTTTCTTTATCATCTGGAACAGGGAAGACTCCATCTCTTTTCCGTCGATAATGAATGAACCTCCGAAAATCTTGTGGCGGCAGTGTTCAGAATTGATTTGTGCGAAACCGAATATCTCTGAGTCTGTGAGCGGCCGTCCGAGCTGTCCCTCTATCTTATGGAGATATTCAATCTCCTCTGGCGAGAGAGCAAGTCCTTCCTGCTCGTTATACTCTTCGAGGTTGTCAACATGCTTTATGGGCTCTGGCTCATGCTTCACGGTGAAGATGTCCTGGTCGATGCCGTCGTACATACGTTGCAACATCGGGTCATGTTCAGCATCCTTAGATGCCACTGGGAAGTATTCCTCGATACGCAGAATGCCGTGGAGATTCATGTTTTGTGTAATCTCTACGGCATTCGTACTCCATGGAGTAATCATTTCACGTCTTGGTCCGACGAAGTATCCGTCGAGCCTCTCGCCCTCTTCAAGCTTTGCGTCGCCGTAAAGCCATGAGAGTTCGTCTATCTCACTTTGGTTGAGCTGGTGGTCAGCCTGTGTGGCTATCACGCTCTTCGATGGGGTTCTGAAAAAGAGAATCATACGTTATCTTTTTATTATGTTTTACATTTTGCTTGCAAAGATAGTGATTATTACCCGAAATACAAAACAAAAGTGGCAAAACTTTTATATTTTTTGAGATTAGTGGAGTGAGGAGTGAGATTTCACTACTCTTACTTCATATACGTGTGGAGTCAACGGCTTGGTGGCTGTAGCAACCTTTACCACGATGGTCTCTGCACTGCGGCTTGACTCTGGTATAGGTATCTCGACTATGCCATTGGTTTCGGCACCAAACGAGCCAGCCTCTACACCATCTACAAGCACACGGGCATCGCGGTTGGCATCGTGACGGAACACTATGCGAACGGCAGTGGCCTGACCACCAGTCTTCATGCGGTAGCTGAACCAGTCGCGGGTCTCTCTCCAGTGTGTACCCTCGTCGTCGCCTGCATTCGCCTTGCTCATTTCCACGAAATGGTCGCTTTCAGGCTGCTGCTCGCCACACACCACCTTGTCGGCGGTACGATTGTCAAGAGCCTGGACTGCACGTTCCCTTTCGGCTCGTTTCTCACTCTCAATGTTCCACTCTGCCTCGGTCATCACTGGCCAGTATACCATATATCTTGACTCATGTATGCGGAAGAAGGGTTCGAGCGTCATGCCCTCATAGCGAGCTGGAGTGACGCCTGTGAGTTTGAACGTCAGTTGTTTGTCATCTTTTTTCAGATGTTTTAGGAGTTCGTCCTTGTCACCAATTATTACCGGCATATCCTGAAGAGGCAGTCGAGGTCCATTGGCTATATGGCCGCCACGGCTGTCATCGGCAAACATTCCGTCCTGACGCTGAGTGCCCATGCGTGAGGCCAGGACTATCGGGCCATATAGGAATGAGAAGTTGTTGGAACCGTCGGGCAGGCCAACGGCACTGAGGTGCATAGGAAGCGTAACATGCAGGCGGTCGCCCTTTTCCCATGTGCGTTCCACTATGATATATCCGTTTTCCTGTTTTGCCTTAGTTTCCTTTCCGTTAACCAGACATGTGATGTTTTCCTTCTCAGTCCATTCAGGAATTCTGACCATCATTGCAAACTTTTTCTTTCCTTTGGCAGGAGAGACGGAGATGGTTGTTCCCTCCTCATAGGGGAAGGCAGTCTGCTGGCTAATAGTCACGTCGCCCCAAGAAAGTGTTGAGGGAATGAAAAGATTGACAAAGAGCTTCTTGTCGCCAGAGTGACTGTATATCATCTCGCCATATCGGGCATGGTTTTCGAGTCCCGAGCCCACGCAGCACCAGAAGCTGGTTTGTGGCTGTGAGTAGACGCGATAGTGTCCTGGGCGCATTGGTGTGAAATAGACGAATCCACCTTGCACAGGGTCTTGTGTTGAGAGTATATGGTTGAACAGTGCACGCTCGTAATAATCCATGTATCTGGAGTCTGCCGATGTCTCGTAAAGCATCTTTGTCAGTCGGAGCATGTTGTAGGTATTGCATGTCTCAGGACCTTGTTCGCTGGTGAGCATCGACTCGAAATTGTCGGCAGGATGGAAGTGTTCTCGTACGCTGTTTCCTCCAATGGTGATGGAACGGTTTTCCACCACAGTCTGCCAGAACCATCGAGCCGCCTCGCTCCATTCGTTGTTGCCTTCCACGTCGGCAATACGCTTAAAGCCAATCACTTTTGGTATCTGAGTGTTGGCATGTATTCCCGTCAGTTTGTCTTCGTGGCGCAATAGAGGCTGTAGCAGGAAGTTGTGGCTGAAGCGGTGTGCCAATGTAGTGTATTTCTTTTCGCCGGTAATGGCAGCCACGTCGGCAAATGTCTCGTTCAGTCCGCCATGCTCGCTTCTGAGCATGTCCTGGATTTGTTCGTCTGATAGGTTTTTGGTGATGTCAGCCATCCAGTCGGTGAGTTTCACGAGCATGGTTTTAGCCTCCTGTCGTCCTGCCTGTATGTATGCGTCGCGCAGTCCAGCATATATTTTATGAATATTGTAGAGCGGCACCCATCGGTCGTTAAGTCCGAAAGCCGAAGCACGGATATTACCTTCGGCAATTTCCTTCCAAATCTGTCGTCCTCCAGGCACACCGGCGAGATAACCGTCGCCGGCAGCATCCTGACATCGTTTCAGTTCGGCGAGCATATAGTCGAGCCTCTGTCTGATTTCCTCGTTGCCTGTGGCAGCCCACATAAAGGAAAGGGCTGACAGATAGTGTCCGCCCACATGTCCGTCGAGTCCGGTATTTTCCCAGTTTGTATAGTTGTCCGCCTTTGGTTTGAGTCCAGCCTCCTTGAGGTAAGGTGCGAGCAGGCGGTCTGGATCGAGTGCAAGCAGATAACGTATGTCCATATCCTCAGCATGCTTGAACGGACTGGCCTCGAGTCTCACGTCGCTTACCCTGAAGCTTTCCGCCACGGTTTTTGTCTGTGCCGCCAATGGTTGCGACACGATGGTAGCCGCAATAAGTGCCAGTACCATTTGTTTAGTCATTTTGTTCATAGTTATGTAAAAAAGTTTATAATCATTAGTCTTTCCTTTTGCAAAGATAAACAAATATTGCTTAATGACCAAACAAAAATGTAAAAAAATCATGGAATGAAGCCTTTTCCATCGTCATCTACAAAGCTGACGACGGTGCCTTCTATGAGAATGGCTCGGGTGCGGTGATGTTTTCGGTTTTTCTTATTGTCCACATTCACTGCCAACACACGGCCGCCATGTAGTGATGTGACCTCGGGGAATATCGTATGGCCCACAACGACACGATCTACGTCGAAATGACGGAGAACCATGTCCAGTGTATCGGTGGCAATAGGGCTGTAACGCTCTTCCTGCCTAACCATGCCCCGATACCACAACGGTCCTTTGGAAGCAAAGAGAAACCACGTGAGAGGCGAATCGGCACGGCGTTGCTGCTTGTTCATCCATAGTCCGTGGCTCACATGCTCGTTTACCATGGGCAACGAAAGTCCAAGGTCAAGAAATTCGCGACTGATACCTGCGTGTACAAATAGCGTTCGTCCGATTTTTTCAATAGTATTGCGTGTGGAAAGCCAATAGCCCAGCACCGATCCTCGCGACAATAGCTGAGGATATTCCAGCATCATTCGCTCAGCCAAAAGCAGGTATTTCTCTTTTGTATAGCGAAGGTCGTTCATAAGCACCATTGGCTCATGATTGCCCAAGAGGAAGTGGACAGAGCCTCCAGCCTCGGCAGCCTCCTGTTCCAGTTTATAGAGTAACCAAAGAATCTGCGTGGCGTCGTTGCCTCGGTCCATCACGTCGCCTATGACCATCAGGCTGTTTCTTCCGTACGCCCATCGGTAGTTGTTGTCAATCACTCCCCCTGCCTTTAGCAGGCTGACTGCACAGTCGAGGTCGCCATGCGGGTCAGACATGACAAAGAGTTTGTCGGGTTGGGGATAGTAGCACTGAGGACGCTCCACATGATGTAGCGAAACGGGGAAACGATGCTGGGCGTCGTGAGACACCACGTCAAAACTGAAGTTGGCTGGAAGTGAAGTATAGGTAGTGTCGCTGACGTGCCCTTCAAGGCTTACGCTTACCACCCGAGTGCTGCCATCGACATTATGGATGATATATGGGCCGTCGGCCGTAAGAAGTGGCTTATGGTCGTCAGAAGCCTGCATGCCGGAATATACCGACATGCAAGCTAAAAATAAAAGAGAACGATATAAAATGTTATTTATCATTTATTTAAGAGTTATTGATTATTCCTCATCGCTGGCAGAATCGTATACAGGATTCTGTTCCATGTTTTGGTTTGCGTCGATCTCAGCCTTTGGTATTGCGAGCACACACTTGTAGTAGTCCCACGAGAAATTCATCTTCTCAGCCTTGGTGATGTAGTGCTTGGTGGAACTGATTTTCGACTGTCCCTTCACGTCGTGTCGGTCTACAGATCCACCGTCACGTAGGGCATCGAAGAAGCGGTGTCCCTCTCCCACGAGTTCCTTGCGTCGTTCGGTCATAACGCGTTCGAGGCTTATGGTTGTGCCTTCTACGGAGTTGTCGGGATTGGCTCGTGAGACTATTGCGTCAAGATATTTCACAGCAGAAGCATTGTCGCCGGTCTTCACGGCAGCCTCAGCGGCATTAAGATAAGCTTCGGAGAGACGTAGCAGAGGAATGTTTGCGTCCATGATGTCTTCTCCATCCTGCGGCTGATACTTTTTGACGAAGGCGCGCTTGCTGCTGTATACGAGAAGTTTCAGTCGCACGTCGTCAGGATCTTCGTTGAGCAGAGCATAGAAACTGCTGGTGAGACAGATATCCTTATATCCGTTAGGCGAGTGTAGGCGTCCGAGCGACTCTTTTCCAGGACTGTCGTCGGTGGTGTTAACTATTTCGAACAGCACTTCTCCCTTTGTTCCGTTGCTGGCATCGTTGCCCCATGCGGTAGCATATTCAGCATTTGTCCAGAGCTTATATCCCTCAGCCTCAGCACCCTTTATGGCTTGAGCAGCCATGGCAAGAGCCTCAGCATTGTCTCCATGATACAGATAAACGCGGCTGAGCAGGGTCTGAGCTCCATAGAGGTTGATGTGTCCCTTGTGGAAAGCCTTGCCCTCGTCGTTGTCCATAGCAGCAACAGCGGCCTTCAGGTCGGCAATGACCTGTGAGTAACACTCAGCCACAGTGTTGCGTTTTGGATTCGCCTCCTTGTCGAGCACTGTTGTCACGATAGGCACGGCGAGCGATGCTCCATTGTCTTTCTTGTATGGATAGCCATAGAATTTCGTGAGGTCGAATAGGAGCATGGCGCGCAAGGCGAGAGCCTGGCCCTTATAATAGTCACGCAATTCGGTCTCCTTGGTTTCCAGATTGTCAATTTTTGCGAGTATGATATTGCAGAGACCTATCATCTTGTATGGATAAGACCAGAAGGTGGACGGTGCTGTATCTTTAGTGAAGTTGAACGTGTAGTAGTTACCAGTGCGTTTTGTGGAACTATATGCCATCATGTCGTCGCCACAGGCGTCGCCATAGTAGACGAGTCGTCCTGAATAGGCGTAGGCATCTTGCATGGTAGTGTAAATGCCGTTGAGCATGATGTTGACATCGGATAGCTCATTGATGGACTTGTCTGTCTCTACAGCGGTAGAAGGCTCTACGTCCAGCCATCCGTCAGAACACGACGCTACAGTAAGTGCCATTGTCCCGAAAATGATATATGATGCTATTATTTTCATTTTATCTGTTTATGAAGGGTTTAGAAATTGATGTTTATACCGAATGTCATGGTCTTCAGTGGCGGTGTACCCCAGATGGCCGAACCAGCGCTTACAGCCTCAGGGTCGTACTGGTCGTAGCGCGCCCATGTCCAGAGGTTGTTGCCGGAAGCATAGAGTCGCACGTTGTCGAGTCCTATCCTGGAAGTCCATTCCTTTGGAAGTGTGAACCCAAAAGTGAGGTTTTTCAGTCGGATGAAGTCGCTGCTGTGCAGACGGCGTGTGGTGGAATAGCTGCTCATTGGATAATCAGGCTCTTCGATGAAGAGTTCATAGTCGGTGATGTCGCCTGGTTGTTTCCATGAGTTGGCGTAATAGGCGGGGATGTTGGCCTCAAGGTCGTTGCCGCCATGTTCTGTCTTCTGTGCCCAGTTGTCGTAGTTGTATCCGCCAAACTGGTAAGAGAAGGTGAAGTTGAGGTCGAACCACTTGTATCTCAGGCTATTGACTAGACCGCCAGTGAAGTTAGGTTCGGCATGCTTTGTTGCTATTCGGTTTGCCTCATCTGCATTTTCGGTCACTTCTTTTACATAATTGCCGTTGGCGTCCTTTGTATTAGTATAGAACTGCGGGCGTCCGTTGTCGGGATTGATACCAGCAAACTCTATGAGGTAGAAGGTACGGTAAGAGCTTCCGACCTTATGGATCTGCGAACCGCTGATGATTTCAGTCTGTGTGCCGTCGAGTGTTACGATTTTGTTTTTGTTGTGAGAGAGATTGAAAGTGGTGTTCCAGCTAAAGTCCTTTGTCTCAATGTTTCGTGACGTTATCTCAAGTTCTACACCTTGGTTTTTCACCTCTCCAATATTCAACAGATAGCTGCCGAATCCTGTTGTCATGGATATGGGATAGTCCATGAGCAGGTTTTTTGTGCGGCGTGTATAGTATTCTACGGTCACGTTCACCCTGTTCCAAAGGCTTATGTCCACACCAATGTTCAGGTTATGGTTTGTCTCCCACGACAGTTTGTCGTTGGCTATTTGCGAGAGAGTGTAAGCCGGATCACCGATATAGCTGCTTGACACACTGAGAAGACCATAATATCCATAATAGTCGGAAGGTAATGTGCCATTCACGCCATAAGAGGCACGCAGCTTAAGGTCTGTAAGCCAATGGCTTAGCGGCTTCATGAAGTTCTCTTCCATCATGCGCCATGCAGCCGACACCGACCAGAACTTGCCCCAGCGGTTGCCTGAGGCGAGTCGCGAACTGCCGTCGGTTCGGAAGCTGCCTCCGAGATAGTAGCGGTTTTTGTAGTCGTAGTTTACGCGTGTGAGATATGAGAGCAGGCGTGTGCGTGTGCTTGAACCACCGGCGTCTCCGAGTGTGGCTCCGTTGCTGAGCGAAGGCTTGTTATAAGTGGCGAAGTTCATGCGGTCGCCGCTTACATAGTCGCGATACTGGTCGTCCACCTCATATCCTGCAAGCAGGTCGAGATGATGGTCGTCGGCAATGGTTGTAACATACGACAATTGGTTTGCCCATACGAGTTTGCTTCTCTCGTAGATGTTCTTGTACATCTCGCCGTTCACGTCATCTCCATTTGATGTGCGTGGGTCGTTCCAGCTCTCACCCTTGTTGATGTTGTAGTCGTAACTCAGTGTAGACTTGAACTTGAGGTTGGGTATGAACTCGTATTCGCCATAGATGGTGTTGAAGTAGCGGGTGATGTATTCGCGACGTGAATCGTAGGTCTGCGAAAGCAATGGGTTTCGGTCGTCGTTTCGTATGAACTCGCGATTCCATGTACCGTCTTCGTTGTAAACGGGGTCTGATGGCACGACACAGTTTCTTGAGCTATAGAAAGGAGACGTATAGCTAGTTCCTTCACTATATACGTCCTGATTAACCTTTGAGAAGAGCATGTTGGCTCCAAGTGTGAGGCGGTTGGTGGCCTTGTATTCAGCATTCACCCTTCCGCTGATGCGTTCCAATCCGGAATTTGCGGTGATACCTTCCTGGTTGAGGTAAGCCAGTGAAGTGTAATACTTGAATCTTTCAGTACCTCCAGACACCGACGCCTCGTAGTTTTGGTGGTTTCCCTTCTTGAACAGTATATCGTCCCAATCTACATATCCGCACCAAGGCACTGGTGCATACAGGTCAATATTCTCGTCGGCATATTTTGTTGCCTCTTCCTCTGTGGCGTCGTTGTTGATTATCTGTCCAGCCTTCAGTCCGTTGTAGATATATTCACGACGTTGCTCTCCGCTCATGATGGGTCGGTAGTCCATGGCAAAGTCGGAGAATCCCCAGTCTGACTTGAACGCGACAGAAGGTTTTCCCACCTTTCCTTTCTTTGTGGTGATGAGTATCACACCATTAGCTGCACGCGAACCATAAAGAGAAGCAGCCGCAGCGTCTTTAATGACCGTGATGTTTTCAATGTCGGAGGTGTTGATGGTGCTCATGATGTCAAGCCCGGCATCGGTGTCGAGTGTAGACACGTTGCCCGACATTGTGGGCACACCGTCGATGACATAAAGAGGTGAGTTGGATGCGTTGAAAGAGCCCATACCGCGTATGTTGATTGAAGTGGCGGCACCTGGCTGACCGGAAGAGGAACTGATTTGTATTCCAGGTGCGGCACCTTGCAGCAGACCGGAGAACGACACTGCCGGCACGTCTTTCAGCTGGCTTGTCTTCACTGTTGACGCCGAGCCTGCGTATGCCGACTTCTTATAAGTTCCGTAACCTGTGACCACTACTTCCTCAAGTAGTTGTTCGTTTGGCCTGAGCATAATGTTCAACTCCTTGTTTCCTTCCGACACTACATCCTGCGGCTGGAAGCCGATATACGAAACGGAAAGGGTGACACGCTTATTGTTTGTAAGGATGTTGAAGCATCCGTCGACATCGGTCACCGAGCCGCTTCCTGTTCCTTTCACCATTACGCTGGCACCAATAATAGGTTCTCCAGAACTGTCGATCACTCGTCCAGTAATCTTTCGCTTAGATGCGTGTTTCTGTCCTGTTACGTCAGGCTCAGAGTCTTTGTCGTAGATTACGATAGATTTCTCTGATACGACACGATAAGCAAGGTTTCGTTTCATCAAAGCCCTGTTGAGCACTCTTTCCACAGGAGCCTTGGTCATGTTTAGCGTGATGTCCTGCCGTTTGTCGATTATTTCATCGCGATAGGAGAAGTGATAAGTTGTCTGACTCTCGATGGCTGCAAAGACTTGTTTCAAGTTGGCGTTTTCCACTTGAACAGTCACCGTTTGTTTGTGTTGGGCATAGACATTACCACAACAAAATACTGCCATGAGCAGTAGCACGATGAGATGCTTCTTGTTTTTGTTTCTGTCCATTCTTTGTTGTTTTTTTGTGTTAATAAAAATGGTGTCAATAATTCTCTTTACCATTATATACAACAAATTCCGGACTATATACTATTCCAAAGGGATTTTTTTTAAACTTTCCTCACCGCAGAGTATACGTATTCCCTACCCTATTCACATTGATCTCAAACGAGAGGCAGAGAACTTCGAGGGCTTCGTTGATATTTTTTGCGGGCAAAGAACCAGAGAAGGTCTTGGTCATAAGAGACTTATCTGCCACATTCACATTACAGCCGAAGTTAGACTCTATGGTCTTGACAACTTTTGAAAGAGGTGTACTGTCGAACGTGAGATATCCTTGAGCCATAGTAAGAGGTCTCGACAACAGACGCTCGACGGTTATCTCTCCCGTGGCATAGTCGACTATTGCACGGTCTTGCGGTTCCATCGTAATTGAATGTCCAGAAGAAGTAGAGCTAAGACAGACACTGCCTTCCTCAAGATATAAGTCAGCGTTTGTTTCCGTTTGTCGTGCAGAAAGGTTGAACACAGTACCAAGAACCGTCACTTCAAGATGCTTGTTGGCAATGACAAACGGATGCTCTTTGTCGCTTTTCACGTCGAAATGCGCCTCTCCATCAAAACTCACCTTACGGCAAGTCTTGTTGAACGACGACAACTGATAACCAATGCGTGACTCATAATAAAGTGTCACACGGGAGCCGTCGGGCAAACTTACCGTAGCACTCTCTCCCTTGCCTGTGGTAACAATCGTCTGCTCTTTAAGCGACTTCTGGCTTTTCATATAGAAGAAAACGGTTGTGCCCATGAGAAGAGGAATGAGTAGCACTGCGGCATATTTAATAATGGTAAAGACGCCACTTTTGTTTTTCGGCTTTTCTATCTCGCTGTTTAGCCGTTGTTTTACGTTATCCAACCTCTCCTGATCGGCTAACGTGAGGTTGGTGTCGGCATCCTGCCAGTCGTTTTCGAGCAAGACGGCAAGCTGTTCGTCGTCGGTAGTGTCAAGCTGTTGCCTCAACGATACCAAGTCTTGTGGCGACAAATTGTTGTTTCGGTATTTTTTTATAAGATATTTCATTGTTTGGATATATTTTAATTACTCTGACTTATCGTCAGACATTGTTTTTTCTAATATATATACAAGAAATATAACATTAATGTAATATGTGTTTCTTTCTATTTAATAAAAAATAACAATAGAAGCATTATTGTGCCTGAAAGAAGTTCACGCAGCTTTTTCATTCCCGCAGACAGTTGGTTTCTTACCGTTTGTACGCTAATGCCCAGTTTCCCGGCAATTTCCGCAGGAGTGAGTTCATCAAACTTTGCCATTCCGACAATGATTTTTTGTTGCATAGGCAAGAGGTTGAGGTTATATTTCACAAGTCTCACCATTTCCTCATATTCCAAGGAGGAATGTGTATTGCAGAGCCTTTTGTCTTTCAGTTCTACATATTCCTCGAACACTGGCGATGCCACCCTAGCCCTGAAGGCATTAATGAGCCGGTATTTTGACATTTGGAAAAGCAGAGGGCGAAGGGATTCTACTGGTTTCAGCCTATGGCGGTTTGTCCATAGGCAAATAAACACGTCGTGGACAATCTCCTCAGCTTCCTCAGCAGACTTTGTGAACTGCAATGAGTAAGCATAGAGTTCCTTCGAGTATCGTTCGAACAGAATATCGAAGGCTTTTTGTGAATCCTGACGCATGGAATCCACGAGAAATATGTCTGTTTGTCTAACCATGGGTGCAAAAGTAAGGAAAAAAATTGAAGCCACAAACAAAAAGTCCTTTTTTTTTGTATATAAAAAAATAACGGGAACTCACCACATTGGATGATGTCCCCGTTTTAAAAAATATGTTATGAAAAATTTGAGAGAATCGAAACTTCACAGTTTCTGGTTTTACTAAACATGATTTTTATTATAGAGAAAGCATAGAAATATCTTATTTTTTTGAGCCGACATTTTTCGACAATAATTCGATGAAGTCGTTGTCGATGTCTCCAGTGAGGTTTACAATCACCATAGCTGGTTTCAGTGTGTCGGCATGCAACATTATCAGTTCCACCACAGCCCCGTCTTTCTGTCGTCGGGTGTAGAAAGTGCCGTAAGAGTGGGTGTTGCGAAAGTCTTTGTCATGACTGAAGCGTAGAGGAAACTGTTTCAATAGTTTTTCCGCCTTTTCATAATACGAGTCCACTGACTCTGTGACAGTCACGATGCGTGCAGTCTTCAGTTTCTTAATGGCCTGTGTGATTGCCTCATTGCTTTGCGTGTCATGCATTTTAGTGAGTTGTTCCATCATTCTCGGCCCTACAGTCACACATTTGAGTAAGGTGTCGCCTTTGTTGGCATCCATATACTTTGAGGCGAAATCGGCTATTCGCTGTGCATTGGCAGCCAAAGATGCCACCATAGCCAAGACTATGAGAATTGTCTTTTTCATTCCGTCCTTTTAGTGTTGTCATTTACGGCACTGCCTATCGAGGCGAGCGAGTCTGACGATTCTGACTGACAGAAGCCTTCAGATACCATTTCCAAAGCGCCCTCCACCTGGTCGTAGGCCACTGCCGGGTCGCTGAATGTATCCTTATAGTCAGCATAGTTGATATCGTCGCCACCATCGGTCTTACCGAACTGGAATTGTGCTGCACCGCCGAGCGACACTATGATGGCCACGACAGCAGCAGCCTTGAAAAGCGGCATCATGCGCTGCTGCAAAGAGATGCGCACGGCTTTTACGCGTTGTGGCTCACTATGTCCCACGAGTTCAAGCATTCGCTTGTCGAAGTCGTCACCCAATGAGTGCTGTTGCATCGACTCTTTCTCAAGAGCAAACAGACTTTTATACTTGCGTAGGCCATCCGGGACGTTCTCCTGACAGAAGAATGCCCTAAGTATGCGCTCTTCCTCGAGGGAAGTTTCGCAAAGCCAATAGCGCTCAAGCAACTGTTCTATATATTTATAGTCCATAACTATCTGTTTCTGAGAATTTTTTCTTTATTGTTTGTCTTGCCCTGTAGAGGTTTACTTTCACTTGCTCCTCGCTTATGCACATGATTGTTGCGATTTCGCGATAGCTTTTTCCTTCAATGTCGCGCAGCTGTATCACAGAGCGTTGTTTTTCGGGAAGGCGGTCGATAAGTTGTCTTACCAGTGCCACCTGGTCGCGAGCCATGGTTTGCTCCTCAGGGTTTGATGAGGATGAGCTGTCTGGAGAGTCGTGTGTACTGTCGTCGAGCGAGTCGTGGTCGTTCCCCATCCTTTTTATCTTGTCGAGCGACAGATTGCGACAGACGGTAAGTGCGAAAGCCTCTATCGACTCTATTTCTTCCCACTGTGAGCGTCGGTTCCAGACTTTTATCAATGTTTCCTGCACAACATCTTCTGCCTCCGCGTTATTGAGAGTAATGCGTAAGGCAAGCCGGTAAAGTTTGTCCTTTAACGGCAATACATCGTCTCGGAAACTGATATTTTTCATACCCCTTTGTTGAAATGACGAGTGAAAAGGAGGAATGTTACAGGCATTTGTGTTAAAGAATATTAATGATTCTTCCTTACTCCGCCAATATTTTTGTTCCTGTTTGTGATCCCAAGGTGTCGGCTTTGGTTATGACCACCTGTTTCACTCCAGCATTAAGGGCAGCAAGGGAGTTTTCTATTTTGGGCATCATGCCGCCACTGATAGTGCCGTCGGCGACATACTTCCGGAACAGTTGCGGTGTGATGACGGGAATGACGGAATCCTCGTCGTCGGGATTGGCAAGCACACCTTTTTTCTCAAAGCAGAATGTGAGTGTCACATCATAATATGGTGCGAGCGCCTTTGCTGTTTCAGAGGCAATGGTGTCGGCATTGGTGTTGAGCATATTGCCTTTTCCGTCGTGTGTAAGCGGTGCCATGACTGGCACTATTCCAGCTTCGATGAGAGTCTTGAGCATATTGCCGTCGGCATGGTCCACGTCGCCCACAAAGCCATAGTCGATACCATTTTTCAGAGGCCGTTTGTGTGAGCGTATGACATTGATGTCGGCACCTGTGAGTCCGAGAGCGTTGATTCCTTCCGCCTGCAGTTGAGCGACAACATTTTTGTTTACGAGACCTCCGTATACCATTGTGACTACCTCAAGCATAGCCTTGTCGGTGATGCGTCGTCCGTCCACCATCTGTGTTTCTATACCGAGTTGTGATGCCACCTTTGTGGCGCGACGTCCTCCTCCATGCACAAGAACTTTTCTTCCTTCTATGGCAGAGAACTCTTTAAGCAGCAAGGAGAGCTGTTGTTGGTCTTCAACAACGGCTCCCCCGACTTTTATGACGTTAATTTTTTCCATATTACTCTAAATAAGTATATCCATAAAGTCCTGATCGGTAGTTTGACAGGAATTCTTTTCCTTCTTCGAGTGTTATTTTTCCTTCTTTCACGCTCTTTGTCACCCATACTTCGAGCTGGCGCACGAGTTTGCGCGGGTTGTACTGTACATAGTCGAGCACTTCCGCCACTGTTTCACCGTCGATGATCTGGTCGATGTGGTAAGCCCCATCCTTTACGCTGATATGAATAGCGGTGGTGTCGCCAAAGAGATTGTGCATGTCGCCGAGTATCTCCTGGTATGCACCGACGAGGAACACTCCGAGATAATACATCTCGTTTTTCTTTATAGTGTGGACCGGCAATATGTGCGAGTTGTTGCGGTTGGTGACGAAGTTGGCTATTTTTCCGTCGCTGTCGCAAGTGATGTCCTGCAGTGTCGCACTTCTTGTGGGTCGCTCGTTAAGGCGCTGTATGGGCACTATGGGGAAGAGTTGGTCGATGGCCCATGAGTCGGGCAGCGACTGGAATAGCGAGAAGTTGCAGAAATACTTGTCGGCCAGCAGCTTGTCGAGGTTCACCAGTTCTTCCGGCGTATGCTTGAGATGCTTTGCCAATATATTTATCTCATGACACACGCTCCAGTACATGCTTTCTATCTCAGCCCTTGTCTTTAGGTCTACGAGTCCGTGTGAAAAGAGGTCGAGACACTCTTCGCGTATCTGTTCCGCGTCGTGCCAGTCCTCGAGCATCGACCTTGGGTTAAGGTTGTCCCAAATGTCGTAGAGGTCCTTGACAAGTTGATGGCTGTTTGGGTCAGGCTCGTATTCCTCGGGCATTTCCGGCAGCGATGCTGTTTCGAGCACGTCGATGACGAGCACTGAGTGGTGTGCCGTGAGTGAGCGTCCGCTTTCCGTGATGATGTTTGGATGCGGGAATCCGTTTTTGTCGGCTGCATCGACAAAGGTGTATATACAGTCGTTTACATATTCCTGTATGGAATAGTTTACCGAGCTTTCGCTGCTTGGCGACCGTGTTCCGTCGTAGTCAACGCCGAGTCCTCCACCACAGTCCACGAAATCGACGTTATACCCCATTTTATGCAGTTGTATATAGAACATTGAAGCCTCTCGAAGTGCAGCCTGTATTCGTCTTATTTTTGTTATCTGGCTACCGATATGGAAGTGGATGAGCCTTAGACAGTCCCTCATGCCTTTTTTGTCGAGCAGTTCGAGAGCTTCGAGCAGTTCGCTGCTTGTCAGTCCGAACTTGCTTGCGTCTCCTCCGCTTTCTTCCCATTTGCCGCTACCCGAAGAAGCGAGTTTTATTCTGATTCCGAGATTAGGCTTTACGTTGAGTTTCTTGGCCTCACGTGCAATAAGCTCGAGCTCGTTAGGTTTCTCTACAACGATAAACACCCTTTTACCCATTTTCTGTGCGAGCAGTGCGAGTTCGATATAGCTTTGGTCTTTGTAGCCGTTGCAGATGATGAGAGAGTCGCTTTGGCACTGTACTGCGATCACTGCGTGCAGTTCAGGCTTTGACCCAGCTTCCAGTCCGAGGTTGAATTTTCGTCCATGACTGATAATTTCCTCTACGACAGGTTGCATCTGATTTGTTTTAATAGGATAGATTATGAAGTTCTCTCCTTTGAAGTTATACTCCTGTGCAGCCTTTTTGAAGCAGCTGCTGGTTTTCTCGATACGATTGTCGAGAATGTCAGGAAACCTCAACAGAACCGGTGGCGTGACATCTCTCAACGCCAGTTCGTCCATCACATCACGCAAGTCAATTTGCGTGTCGTTCTTACATGGTGTGACATAGACATCGCCCTTGTCGTTGATACCAAAGTAGGAAGTGCCCCATCCAGAGATGTTGTAGAGCTCCTTTGAGTCTTCAATAGTCCATTTTTTCATTCTATTCCCAATAGTTCTTTAGCTTTTTGTACTGATATTTTTATTTTCTCGTAGTTGTCCATAAGGCTCACGTCGAGCGTGTATTTTGCCTTTGTATAAAATGGTTCCCGTTTCTCAAGCTGCTGGTTGATGAAGTCCAATAGTTGTTCGTGGCTTTTACCTTTTAGCAGAGGTCGCTCGGTTTTTCCCATCATCAGATGCTTGTAGAGCACTTCCGGCTTGGCCTTGAGATAGATGACGTCTCCTTGCCGGTTCATGTAGTCCATGTTGTCGAAGAAGCAAGGTGTTCCTCCTCCGCAACTGATTACAACATTTTCAAACTCCGCCACTTCGTGCAGCATGTTTCTTTCTATGGCACGAAATCCCTCCTCTCCGCTTTCGGCGAAGATCTGCGCCACTTTTCTGTGCATTCTTGTCTCTATATACCAATCGAGGTCATAGAACAGTAGGTTGAGGGCCTTTGCGAGCTGTTTGCCCACGGTAGTTTTTCCGGCCCCCATATAACCAATAAGAATTATTCTTTTCAAGTTTTGGGTATTGGATGTTTATTATTTCTTTTTCACCGGTGTGTTGTTCACGATGTCCATACACTCCTCGTATGAGAGTTCCGCAGCCCTTTCGTGAAGGTTTTTGGGAAGTCGATAGTTTTTCCCGTCGTATGCGATGTATGGCCCATAGCGTCCGTTGAGCACTTCGAGTTTCGGGTCTTGTTCGAATTTTTTCAAGTGGCGCTGTATCTCTTCTTGTCTTTTTTCCTCTATAAGGCTGATGCACTCCTCAAGTGTGAATGCCATCGGGTCGACTCCCTTTGGCAGCGACACATACTTCTTTTTATGCAGCACATAAGGTCCGAAGCGTCCTGCGCCTATGGTCACTGTCTGTCCCTCATACTCGCCCACGGTGCGTGGAAGCTTAAACAGTTCGAGAGCTTCTTCAAGGGAGATGCTCTCCATGCTCATGTCAGAGGGCAACTGGGCAAACTGTGGTTTGTCGGCATCGTCGGCAGAGCCTATCTGCACTACAGGTCCGAAGCGTCCGATCTTTACAAACACGGGCTTTCCCGATTTCGGGTCTTTGCCCAGTTCGCGTTCCCCAGCCTTGTGCTCAGCCCTGCTGTTCATGGTTTTCTCCACTTCTGGTTCGAAGTCCTTGTAGAAGTCCATCATCATGTCGGTCCATCGCTCAGTGCCTTCCGCTATCTCGTCAAACTTCTGTTCCACCTTTGCCGTGAAGTTATAGTCCATAATGCCTGGGAAGTATTGCATCAGGAACTCGTTGACCACAATGCCTATGTCGGTAGGCAGGAGTTTACCTTTGTCATTGCCAGCCATCTCCACACGCGTGGTCTGCTGTATTTGCTTTCCTTTCAAGGTGTCAACGGTATAAGTGCGTTCCTCTCCTTTCTTGTCGCCTTTATGTACATATTCACGCTGCTGTATTGTACTGATGGTAGGAGCGTATGTTGACGGGCGTCCGATTCCGAGTTCTTCCAGTTTATGCACAAGGCTTGCCTCGTTGTATCTCATCGGACACTGCGTGAACCGCTGTATTGCCGTAATCTCCCTTCTTGTCAAGGTCTGTCCTTCAGCGACCGGTGGCAATAATCTCACGCTGTCATAGTCGTTTGTCTCGTCTTCATCTGTCGACTCGTGGTATACCTTCATAAATCCGTCGAACTTCACTACCTCACCTACGGCAACAAACTGTTCGTCACACTCGCTGACACTGATATTTACCGTGGTCTTCTCTATCTCAGCGTCAGCCATCTGGCTTGCTGCGGTTCTTTTCCATATAAGCTCGTAGAGCCTTTTTTCCTGTTGGTTTCCGTCAATAGTGGTAACCGCCATGTCTGTGGGGCGTATGGCCTCGTGAGCTTCCTGAGCGCCTTTCGCTTGGGTGTGGTATTGTCTTGTCTTGCTGTATTCCTCTCCCCAAGTCTTCATGATTTCCTCCTTGCTTGCCTTCAGGCACAGTTCCGAGAGATTGACAGAGTCGGTACGCATATAAGTGATGCGTCCGCTCTCGTAGAGGTGTTGAGCCACCATCATGGTCTGCGAGACGGAGAAACCGAGTTTTCTGGCTGCTTCCTGTTGCAGTGTGGAAGTGGTGAATGGAGGCGCCGGAGAGCGTTTAAGCGGTTTCTTGCTTATCGACTCAATACTGAATTCCGATTGTTCGCATCTCTTCAGGAAAGCCACCACTTCGCCGTGAGTCTTGAATCTTGTGGGCACTTCAGCCTTAACCTCGCTCTGCGAGCCGTCGCTGTTAGTCACGGCAAACGTGCCATAGATTCTGTAGAATGCCTCGCTTTTGAAGTTTCTTATCTCTTTTTCCCTCTCCACGATAAGCCTTACAGCCACACTCTGCACTCTTCCTGCCGAGAGCGATGGTTTAACTTTTCTCCACAACACTGGCGAGAGTTTGAATCCCACAAGACGGTCGAGCACTCTTCGCGCCTGCTGGGCGTTTACCAAGTTCATGTCCAGATGTCTTGGATTTTTTATGGCTTCGAGAATGGCAGGTTTAGTTATCTCGTGGAACACTATTCTGTTAGTCTTCTGTTCATCCAGTCCGAGCACTTCGCAAAGGTGCCATGAGATGGCTTCCCCTTCGCGGTCCTCATCGGAAGCGAGCCATACCTTTTCAGCATTCTTTGCATTCTGTTTGAGTTCCCTTACCACCTTTTCCTTTTCAGCAGGTATTTCGTAGTCGGGTTTCAGTGAGTCAATGTCGATGCTCAGTTCTTTTTTCTTCAAGTCGCGAATATGTCCATAGCTTGACATCACCTTGAAGTCGTCTCCAAGGAATTTTTCAATGGTCTTCGCTTTGGCGGGAGACTCGACAATTACAAGATTTTTCTGCATATCTGATTCTTATCTTTAATTTTGGCTTGCAAAAGTAAGAAAAAAGTTTCCTTCCACCTTATTTATATGTGATTATTTTAAGTTTTTTAAGAAATCAGCCTGATATATCGCTTGTCTTATCGAACGTAGTCCAAACTGTTCGGAATGTATTTCGCTTATCGGCAACCAGAAACATTCCGAGGCGTCGTCGGCGGCATGTATTTCCACGTCGCCTTTTATACGGCAAAGATAGAACATGTCGAGCGTGTGGATATCTATGCCGGAATAGCGGTAGATATTTGGAATGCTGAAGAGATATTCAATATCCTTTACGTCTATGTCTGTCTCTTCTTTTATCTCACGCCTGATGCCTTCTTCGGCTGTTTCGTACATGTCACAAAACCCGCCTGGAAGGTCGAGAGTGCCTTTTGCCGGCTCTTTCGCACGCTTTACCACAAGGAGTTCATTTTTCTCGTTGATGATAAATGCCGCTGTGGCGGAACAGGGATTTGCATAATACACAAATCCACAGTTCTCGCACAGTTTGCTTTTCTCGTTGTGTACAACAAAGTGTTTACTGCCACACCTTGGGCAATATTCAAATTTTTCTAACGGATGCATAGACTTACACGATTCTTAATCCCAATTATCTGTACGGAAAGGCACAAGGGGCAGTCCGCCCTGATTGCCGAAATTGCCTATCTGGAAGTTCTTAAAACAGTAACGTACGGCCACCGGGGCTTTCACCTCCGGAGAGCTTACTGCAATGCGCTCGTTTCGCGGGTCGTTGCCCGGAGCCCAGAACTTCACGGCAGTGGCCTTGTGAAACACCTTGTCCTCACCTGCTATCTCAAATCCCTCGATGTCTTCCCAGCGGTTGTATCCCTCCGACATGTTGTCGAAGGCGAGATAGGCCTTGTCGTCTTGTATTATCATGTCTTTGTAAGTCATGGCGTCGCAGATGACCGTCTTAAAGCCATAGGTCTTGTTAAGTGCGAGATAAGCCAGACGCTCACCCACCTTCTGCTTCTGTGCCGGATGTATCTGTCCCTTTTCGTAAGGGAACACGAGGTCGTTGGTGCTCACCATGCCGCTGTTGGGTATCACCTTGGTGGCATTAAACTGCTGCTCACGCAACTTTGCGCCTGACGTGCCGTCAATGCCGTCGCCATAGACGTATGGGGCAATCTCCACGAAGTAGAAAGGTATATCTCCTTCCTTGAAGTCACGCCTCAACTGCTCGACAAGCAGTTTCAGACGCTCAGTATACTGTCCTGCTGGATCGCCCACATTAGAGCAGCCCTGATAGTAGATGATACCTTTTACGGTATAGTTGAGAATAGGATGCAAAGTGGCGTTGCCCCACAACAGCGGATAGTGGAAATCCCACTCGAAACGGTCTTTCATCGTGGTGGAGTCGAGGTCTTCCTTAGTATACTTCTTCAGATTGTCCTCGTCCAGCCAGCTTTCCACTCTCGTGCCACCCTTGTTGGCTTCTATAAGTCCTACAGGAATGTTCAGGGCCTTTCTCACTGTCTTTGCAAAGAAATAGCCCGTGGCACTAAACTCGCTGACGGTCATAGGACTACTGATGCGCCATGAAGTCTCGGCATCGTCAAGTGGCTTTGTACTCATGCGGCTTGGTATCTTTGCAGAGCGGATACCGTCGACAGCCCCGATCACTTCCTTGTTATAGTCAACTACCGGACACTGTCCGAACCCTTTCACCGGCATCTCCATGTTGCTCTGTCCTGCACACACCCACACTTCTCCAGCCAACACATTCTTCACGGTAGTCTTGTCGCCGTCGTCGAAAGTGATTTCCAGCGGAGTGAACGAGGCTTCGGGCGATTTTACGCTGACGAGCCATTTTCCGTCTTTCCCGGTAGTTGCCACAGCCTTTTCCTGCGACCATGATGTAGTGACAGTAACCTTCTTGCCTGGTTTGTCCCAACCCCATAGCCTCACGTCGCTACTATGTTGAATAACCATTCCATCGCTTACTAAATTAGGTAATTTTACCTTTGCATCAACACCCCAAAAATAAGCTGTCGCAGCGGCAAATATTAAAAATCGTTTGTTCATAATATCATTTTTTTTAAATTTTGGTGCAATATTACAAAAAAATATTTATCTTTGCAAGAAATTTATTAGAAAATGCAATGAAGAAACTAAAAACTATCATTTCAGCCGTTGTTTTTCTTGCTGCGGCTACTACCTACGCCCAAAAAAACCAAGAAATTGTACTATGGCCTAACGGTGCGCCCACCAGCAATGGTGTAGACACCGACACTGCCAAAGTGTATGTCAGCCTGCCCGATGCCAAGCGAGCCACGGGACGTTGTATAGTCATATGTCCCGGAGGAGGTTACTCCCATCTTGCCATGAACCACGAAGGACACGACTGGGCCCCGTTTTTCAATAATATGGGCATTGCTACGGTCGTGCTTAAATACCGTATGCCCCATGGCGTATGCCAAGTGCCACTGGAAGATGCTGAAGAGGCCATGCGACTCGTAAGACGTAATGCCAAGCAATGGAACATCAACCCCGATCAGGTGGGCATCATGGGCTCATCGGCTGGCGGTCATCTCGCCTCTACATTGGCCACCCGTTCAAAGGGCGACGCGGCAGCCAACTTCCAGATCCTGTTTTATCCCGTCATAACCATGGACCCAAGCTTCACCCATCTTGGCTCACACGACAATCTGCTCGGAAAGGACGCAAAGAAAAAACTTGAACGCGAATATAGCAACGACCTGCAGGTGACAAGGGTCACACCACGCGCATTCATTGTACTGAGCGATAACGACCATGCGGTATTGCCGGTAAATGGCGTAAACTATTACTTCGAATGCTATCGCCACGACGTTCCGGCATCACTCCACGTATATCCCACCGGCGGCCATGGTTGGGGCATCCGCACCAATTTCGCATTTCATGTAGAGATGATGCAGGAATTGCGTACATGGCTCAACAGTTTCTGACAACACACTCCCGAATCACCACACGCGCGTGTATAATAATAAGGTGCAATGAAACATTTCTACCCCCTTCTTATCCTGTTGGCAGTAATAGCCACCACATGCTTTTCGTGCGGCGAAAAGCCTAAGAAATATCGCATCGGAGTATCTCAATGCTCCGAAGACTCCTGGCGCTTCAAGCAGAACAACGAGTTGCGCCTCAGTCAGTATGCCGACACACGCATACTGCTCGAAATAACATCGGCCGACGACAGCGACGAACAACAGATAAAGCAGATCAACCATTTCATCGACGAAAAGGTAGACTTGCTCATCGTGTCGCCAAACTCTGCCGCCAGTCTCAACGATGTAGTCGGCAAGGCCTACGACAAAGGCATTCCGGTAGTGCTTTTCGACAGAAAGACAAGCGGGGAAAAATACACCGCATTTATGGGCACCGACAACACGCAGCTTGGCAATATGCTCGGTCATTATATAGCACGCAGTATTGGGGGCAAAGGCGTAGTGGTTGAAATACAAGGACTTAAATCATCGTCACCCTCAGTTGACCGCCATCGTGGCTTTATCGAAGCCATGAACGACTATCCCGAAATAAAGGTCATCACATCGCCTGGCAGTGCCGACTGGACAGTAAAGTCTGGCGAGAAAGCCATGAACGAAATACTCAGCAAGTACGACGTGGAGATAGCCGCCGTTTATGGACACAACGACCGCCTTGCCATGGGAGCACGTAGTGTGGCGGAGGCTCACGGAAAGAAAGGCATAAAATATTTCGGCATAGATGCACTGCCTACACCAGGTGGCGGTATGGAACTAGTGCAAAAAGGTCTTATGGAAGCCACCTGCATCTATCCCACCCGCGGCCTTCAACTCATGAAGCTCGCCACCAACATTCTCGATGGGAAAAAATACAACAAGGAGAACATTCTCACTTCAACCATTGTAGACCGCAACAACGTCGACATTCTTCTCTCTCAAAACATTGAGCAACAGAGAGTAAGCGACGACCTTGAGGTGGTGAAGGGAAAGCTCGACGAATATTTTTCACAAGTCAACTTCCAGCAGAAGGTTATAGTGGCATTCATAGTCGTGCTTGTCATCATCATCGCCCTTGTCACAATAGCCTATCGTTTCTATCTGCAAAAACTGATGGTAAACGAAGAAGTGACAAAAGACGTGGTGGCACCAGCAGACACACCACAGGCCGAAAGTCCATTCCTTGAGCGTTTCCGTGCCATTCTCCAGCAAAACCTTCACGATGCCGACTTCAACGTGGAGCGCATTGGCGAGGAGATGGGCATGTCGCGAGTGCAGCTCTACCGCAAGGTGAAACAACTCTCAGGCATGACACCCGTAGAACTACTTCGCAAGTCGCGTCTTGCCCGCGGAAAGCAACTGCTCGAAGCATCGGACAAGTCAGTATCCGAAATAGCCTACGACACAGGCTTCAGTGCGCCCTCCTATTTCGCCAAGTGCTTTAAGGACGAATACGGCATCAGTCCGGGGGAAGTACGTGGTAACCGCACTAATTAATCACGGTGCATAGCGTACAAACACGTTGTTCAAAAGACTCACGGTCTATGGCTTTGTTCTTGAAAGCAGAGCGATAGTTGTATATGGTGCGCGGGGTGTAGTAGAGTAGGGCGGCTATCTCCGAACTCTCCTTGACACCGAGGCGTATGAGTGCGAAGATGCGTAATTCGGTGGTGAGGGAGTGCGGATTTTTGGTTATGACTTGTTCATCCTCTTTCAGGAGTGCGTTAAACTCAGTGACAAACGATGGATACAGATTAAGGAAAGCCTCGTCGAAACGCTTCATGAAGGTGTCGGCATCCTCATAGTTGAGTCTTGACGAGGACATATAACTCATAAGTTCGTTGATTTGGTTAGCCTTGATTTTCCTCTGCACCATGACTTGGAACTTCGCCATCTTGTCGATGTATTTGGCGCATAGGTCAATGTATAGTTTGGCGAGACCCTCGCGTTTGCGGTTGGTGTCGAGCAGTTGTTCGTTTGCACGGTTCAGTCGCTCGTTAGTTTCCGTAAGCATGTTGTTGCTGACATGCAGCTCGTGCCGTCTTTTCGACAGCAGTTTGTTTTGTCTGACGAAGAAATACAATAGCACAAGCATTGTAACTACAAGCAGTGATATACCCCAAACGGCATACATTAGTGTTGAGTTTTGTGTTGTAAGCCTCTTGTGGTATGTTGACACAATAATTGGCAGTTTCTGTGAAATCTCCAGTATTCTAAGTCTGTTGTTGTATGATTTGGCGTCGTCCATAGCAGTGTTGATATACACCCTTGCCCTCTCGATATTCTCGTTGTCTTGCTTGAAGAGGTGCATGGCAAGGTCCTGTATGGCGAGATTTTCCTTAGTGCAGCAGAGAATGTCGCAGATACTGGCTTTTATCAGGTATTCCTCGTACTTCTCCATATTTTCATGTGCGCTGTAGTTATTGGCTATTGCAAATGATGCCATGGCAAATACTCTTGATGTCATGCCGTTTTTTTCCAGTGTTCTGAAATAATGCTTGAGAGCCTTGTCGTCGTCTTTGTCAATATAAACATGGTATTCGCCCATATAATAGTCGTAGGCAGCGTTGTTTTTGTCGATGTTGGCTATGGCGGTTTTGAGATAAGCATTCGATCTCTCCCTGTATATCGGTGAATAGGTGTCGTCGTTGCAATAGTCAGCCCAGTAGGAATAAATAGTTGAATAGGCGATGTTGTAGTCGAATGTCATATTCTGTTCTCCAAGACTATCCTGTTCTATCGTATTCAGTGTGTTTATAGCTTCGCTGTATAGTCCTCCGATGGAAAGCAGTTTGGCCTTCATTATTGTGTTAGTCACAATATATCTAATGTTCTGTACTTTTTTTGCTAATGCAAGACCTTTTTCAACATATACTTTTGCTGAATCAAATTTGAAGACATAGTATTCTTCACTGAGTTCGCGGTATCTTTCCAAGAGCAGTGCGGTGTTGTTTTCCTTTGCTGCCATTTGCTTAAGCGTGGCAATTTTTTTGTTCTTCTCAGCCACTATGGTTTCGCTTGCTTCAATCACGCTGTCGAGCTTTTGAAGCAATGCCGCGTTATTGGCAGAGGAAAGTATTGCAAAAGAGAATATCATAATAACAACTGATACCGTCTTTTTAAAATCTATAGGTTGCATATCATCATATATAGTTGTGGGTTTCTAATTTGCGGCAAAAGTACGTAAAATTATCAATTATAGCAATAAAATAGCCACGAAATGTGTATAAAAGATGTTAATAATACATGTATCTTGTATTTTTTACACTAATAGGTGAATGTACTTTACGGTATTTTTACTTGTTTAATATTGTGCTGATAATCAATATGGTAATAGAAGAAGCAAAAAAATATAATGTACTTTATGGGTACTTGTCGGAACAATTGAATAAAAAAGTCCATATCTTTGCACAAAAATTCGAAATAACTAAAATTTTAAAAACATTATGAAACAATTAAGGACAAAGAATGTGATGTATCGGTTTCTTATGATGTTATTCATGGTGTGTGTCACGATGACAGCATCAGCCCAAAAGGCAAAGATAACCGGTACGGTGAGAGACCCGGGCGGGGAACCACTGATTGGTGTCAGTGTGAGAGTTGACAAGACCGGCCAGGGGGTAGTGACAGACGTGGATGGTAATTATTCCATCGAGGTGTCTTCTTCGGGCACGTTGATTTTTTCGTATGTGGGATTTGAGACCGCAAGCGAGAAGATTAACGGACGCAAGGTCATCGACGTGACGCTGAAGGAGAAGAGTGATATTCTTAATGAGGTGGTGGTCATAGGTTATGGCACCATGGACAAGAAAGAGCTTACTTCAGCCATCTCACATGTGAGCGAGAAGGACTTCCTCACAGTCAGTTCGCTCGACCCCTCTATGATGATTCAGGGCAAGGTGCCTGGTGTGTCAATCACAAACACTGGTGCGGGCGACCCCAACAATCAGGCAAGCATCCAGATACGTGGTGTCTCCTCGCGTTCTGCCGGTCTTGGTCCGTTGATTGTCATCGACGGTGTGCCTGGCGGCAACCTTACTAATATCAATCCCAACGACATTGCCTCGTTTGACATTCTCAAGGACGGTGCAGCCTCTGCTATATACGGAACACGCGGTTCGAATGGTGTAATCGTGGTGACGACGAAGAAGGGAAGCAAGGACGGTTCGGTTCATACGTCATATTCAGGTATGATGTCGTTTGATGTTATCAAGAAAGAACTCGACATGATGAGCGCGCAGGATTATCGTGACGTCCGTCTCGGATGGGGCGACACAGGTGTTGACCTTGGCGGCAATGTCGATTGGCTTGACGCGGTGAGCCGCACAGGTGTTACAATGCAGCACACCCTCACCATGAGTGGCGGCAACGACAAGAACAACTATCGCATCAGTGCCGACTATCGTGATGCAAAAGGTATCGACCTGCGTTCGGAGCGTGAGGAATATGGTGCACGTGCATCGGTGATGCACACAAGCAAGGGAGGACTGTTCACCTTCACCGCCAATGTGGCTCCGCGTATCATATATCGTGACAATGCCGACTGGGGAGTATTTAAGGATGCCATTGAGGCCAATCCCACCACTCCCTTGATGGACCCGGAGAATCCCGCACGCTACTATAACTTCATGGGACAGGTAGTGGGCTCGAATCCTGTGGAACGTCAGAAGCTCGAACAAGATCATGCCGACACGAAACTTCTCGACTGGGATGCCACAGTCAAGCTTAATCTGTTGCCATTGCTTGCCAAGGAAGGAAAGAGCAACCATCGCCTTACCACCCAGCTGATGTTTGCCGACCATCAATATAGCAACGACAACACATGGTTCCGTCCGTCAACCAGCACCATTGCCATCAATAACGGTCGAGAGGGCGAGGCAAGCCGTTCCTATAGCAAGGAGCGCCAGCAGATTATGGAGTGGCTCACCAACTACAGCGGCAGTTTCGGTCAGCATAACGTTAAGGCTATGGCAGGTTATTCCTACCAGTATTCGCGCTATTCGGGCTTTAATGCCTATAACAAGGATTTCCCCAATGACGGACTTGGTGCGGACAATCTTGGTTCGGGAGAATATGCCAAGGAAGAGGGAGAGATATGTATGGGCAGCTATCAGAACGACTCTAAACTGATTGCCTTCTTCGGTCGCGTCAGCTACGACTTCGCAGGCAAGTATATGTTTACAGCCTCGTTGCGCCATGAGGGTTCGTCGAAGTTCGGAGCTAACCACAAATGGGGTAATTTCCCTGCCGTATCAGCCGGATGGCGCATATCCGACGAGAAGTTCATGAAGGGAGTGAAATGGGTGAACGACCTCAAGTTGCGAGCAGACTTCGGTATTACCGGCAACCAGGACTTCGGCAGCTATCTCTCTCTGAACACCATGACAGGATTCGGATATTACTTCTATAACGGCAAGTACTTCCAGGTATGGGGACCGTCGAAGAACGTCAATCCCGACCTGCGCTGGGAGAAAGGCAAGAACTGGAACGTGGGTATCGACTTCTCACTCTTTGACAATCGCCTGTATGGTTCGGTCAACTACTTCAACCGCCGTCAGCAAGACTTGCTCGGAAACTACAAGGTGTCGGTGCCACCATATCTCTTCGACGAAACATTTGTCAATGTAGGAACGATGAAGAACACAGGTATAGAGATTGACCTGAACTTCCGTGCGGTGAATACCAAGGACTTCACATACGACATCAACTTTGTGGGAACCACCCAAAGCAACAAGTTTGTCGATTTCAGCAATTCACAGTATGTGGGCCAGGACTACTATGACGTTTGCGGTACAGAAGACCCGTATCCCTTCTATAATCTCCAGCGCATACAGAAAGGCGAGTCGCTTGGTAATTTCTACATGTGGCGTTATGCAGGCCACACAACCGATGGCGAATGGCTGGTATATGACAAGGACGGCGACATCATCAGGGCTTCACAGGCAAGCGATGCCGACCGTACTGTGGTGGGCAATGGTATGCCCAAATTCACCATGTCAACGTCACATAACTTCCGCTATAAGGATTTCGACCTCTCGCTGTTCTTCCGTGGGGCATTTGGTTTCGATATCTTTAATATCCATGATTTCTATTATGGCACACGAAACTTTACGGGTAACCGTCTGAAGAAGGCATACGCCAAGAATTTCGTGGTTTCATCGACGGCCAACCCTGTGGTGTGCGACTATTTCCTTGAGCGCGGCGACTATCTTAAGCTCGACATGATAACGTTGGGATACACGCTAAAGGCGGAAAACTGCCGTTTCATAGACCGCATCAGGCTCTATGGCACAGTGAAGAACGTGTTCACACTGACAAAGTTCAGCGGTGTTGACCCCTCAACATACCAAGTCAACGGACTCACACCGGGCGGACAAGGCTCACGAACCTATTTCCCCTCAACCCGCCAGTTTATCGTAGGCATGCAAATTGATTTCTAACAACGATTAATTCAGATAAAGATATGAAGATATTCAAATATTTAGTTTCTGCGGCTCTATGTGCAGCCACACTTTCGGGTTGTACAGACCTCGATGAGACTCTTTACGACCAGGTGGGCACACAAAACTACTATAATACGAAGATGGATGTCGTGCGTGCCACCTTCCGCCCATTTGAACATGCATTCTGGAGCATACAGAGCCGGCACGTGCTCAACGAACTGTCGGCCGACCAGCTCATCACTCCCACCCGTGACGGATGGTGGGACGACGGAGGCAAATGGCGCCGCTTGCACTATCATGAGTGGAACGTGGAGGATGGAGGCGATGCCCAGACAGAATGGAACGGATGTTTCCAGGGTATTATGCAGGCCAATTATGTCATTGAAGACCTTAATACGCTCTCGCCGGATAAGTTTGGCTTCTCGCAGGCTGAGTTTGACAATCTCAAGGCACAGTGCAGGGTGCTGCGCGCATGGTTTTACATCCGACTGCTTGATGCCTTCCGCAATGTACCACTTGCTGTTAGCTACAATGACGTGTCGCTGAATACTGAGACTCAGGTGGAGCCTAAGAGAATATTCGATTTCATCGAGACAGAACTGCAGGAGACAATACCCATGCTCATCGAGAAAACGAACCTTGGAACCAATTCTACCATACAAGGCCAATGGACAAAGGCGAGTGCCGCAGCCCTTCTCGTGCGCCTCTACCTAAATGCCAAGGTGTATATTGGTGAGGAGAAATATGACGAGTGTGCCGCAATAGCACAGAAGATTGTCGATGGCGATTACGGCAAGTATGCTGTAGCTGACCGTTGGGATGCCGCCTTTGACTGGGACAACGACAACTGCGATGAGGTGATATTCGGTTTTCCCGCTGATGCCGGTTATACCTATTGGCAGTATCAGGGCGACACATATTGGTGGACTGTTCCCGCTCGTGCCCGCTATTATTTCAACGACTCCAAGAGCAAGGCAGGCGACCACAACACAAAGTATGCCGCCTCGCCAAGTTATGCTCCCAATGGCGAGCCGCTGGATTATCAGTTGGGCATGACAGTGCAGAAGTTCCGCAAGTATCCAGGCGACGTGCGTCTGAAACTATACCGTAATCTTGGCGATAGCCGCCGCGAGGGAATGTTCCTTTATGGTTATCTCGAATACAAGGACGAGAATGGCGCCACGAAGAGGGTCAAGGCTCCCGAGGTTGACTACGAGCTGTATATCCGCGACGCTGTGGGTAAGTTCCAGGGACTGGATCCAAACAAATGGCTTGCCGCCACTACAAGTACGCTGCGCGATGGCGACCACAACTCTGGATGGCATTTCGCCAAATATCCATTCTATACCGATGACGACATTCACCAAATGGAAAGCGACTACACAGAGATACGCCTGCCTGAAGTAATCTATTCACTTGCGGAATGCAAATTACGTCAGGGAAAGAAAGCCGAGGCAGCACGACTGCTCAATTCAGTGCGCCGCCGCAACTATCCCGAGGAGAATCTACAGGAAGTGCTCTATGCTCCTGAGGGTAATGCCCAACTCGACATGGATGAGATGCTCGACGAGTGGGGACGTGAGTTCTTTGCCGAAAGCCGCCGCCGCATCGACCTTATCCGTTTCGGAAAGTTCACCTCCAGTTCTTGGTGGGACAAGACACCGGATGCCGACTCTCATACAGAAATATTCCCGATTATGCGTCCTATCCTCAATGCCAACAGGGCTTTGAAACAGAATCCGGGATATAATGACTAAGGAGTAAGTATAACATTATTAATGACAACGATTATGAAATTGAAGAAAATATTTTCCGGTCTTGCCGCAACTCTCATGGCTTTATGTCTTATCGGCTGCGACGAAGAAAAAGACCCTGTAATCATTGAAGGAGATCTGCCTATCAAGACTTCTTCCCTCTTTATGGTGGGCGATGCCACTCCCAACGGATGGGACATAGGCAATCCTACACCCCTGCAGGCCTCAGCCGACGATGCTTTGGTTTTCTCATGGGAAGGCTCGCTCTATGCCGGTGAGATAAAACTTTGTCTGACTACTGGCAGTTGGGACGCTCCTTTTATCCGTCCTGAGAACAATGGTGCGGAAATTAGCAAGTCGAACATAACGGCACAGAAGTTCATCATGCACGCCGGCGATCCCGACAACAAATGGCGAGTGACATACGCTGGCAAGTATCGTCTCACCTTCGACTTGCGCAACTGGACGATGTCAACAGAGTTCCTTGGTGAGAATGACGCTCCTGTCATCGAGCCTCTTGAGGCAGAAGCAGTATATATGCTCGGCGATGCCACTCCTAACGGTTGGGACAACAACAATCCGACAGAACTGGTGAAGAAGTCGAAGTACATCTTCGAGTATGAAGGCGAACTAAAGGCCGGTGAGATGAAGGCTTGCATTGAGAAGGGCAGTTGGGATGTGCCGTTCATTCGTCCTGCCTCTGCCGACTGCAAGATCAACAAGAGTGGTGTGGAGAGCGGCGACTTTGTCTTCACCACAGGTCCCGACAACAAGTGGAGGGTGGAAGAGGCAGGCATATATCGCCTTATCCTCGACCTTGAGCATTGGACTGTAAAAGCAGAGTTCATAAGTGAAATTGAGGTGAAACAAGACCCCATAGAGACCGAGACACTCTTTATGATAGGAGATGCGACACCAGGCGGTTGGGGAATGGATTCTGCCTCGCCGTTTACCCGTGATGCCAACGACAAGTATGTCTTCACATGGGAGGGCGAACTTGTTCCGGGAGAGATGAAGGCTTGCCTTGTCAAGGATGGCACATATTCATGCCCGTTCCTTCGTCCGTCGGTGGCAAATACCGAGATTTCATCGGCTGGTGTAGCTGCACCCGACTTCGTGTTCTATGCAGGCGATCCCGACAACAAATGGAAGGTCACCGAGGCTGGTACATACCGCATCACCTTCAACCTCAAGGACTATACTATAGCCGTAGAGAAAAAATAATGTATCTGAAACTATAGAATAATAAACAACAATGAAAAATATGACATTAATGACAATAGCCCTTGCGGCTGCATCATTGTTTGCCTCATGCAAGGATGATGTGGAGATGAAATATCCTCCAAAGTATGAATTGCCCGACTTGCCCGTTGTCGAGGGCATACACGAGAATGTGAAGGCACCGCTCTACTGGAGTGTCTATGAGTATTGCTACGAAAAAGAGCGTCAGGGCGAAAGCACAATCGATATTACTCCCGACGAATGGGACAAAATCATCGACTTCGTGGCTTCGGAGCTAAAGCCCCATGGATATGACATGATATGCACCGACGGCTTTATCGCAATGCTTTCCACCGATGCTTCGGGATATATGACCCAGTATGGCTCGATCTCTTTGAAAGACCTTATTGCCAAGTGCAAGGCAAAGGGACTGAAACTCGGTGTATATGACAATCCGTTGTGGATACACGGACCGAGAGAGACAAAAATCGAGGGTACAGACTATACTTTCGCTGACCTATATTATAATGGTAAGACTGCAGTGCAGAATCCCGGTTCGGAAGACAAGTGGTTTCATTGGGCAGTAGCTGAGAATCCCGGATGCAGGGAATATATCGACGGTTTCTTCAAGCATTATAAGAACCTCGGGGTGGATTTCATCCGCATGGACTTCCTCTCGTGGTATGAGGACGGCAAAGACCGCGGCATAGGTGTCGTAGGACGTGGATATGGTCGTGAGAGTTATGCTCGTGCCTTGGCTTATATCGCCGAGTCGGCTAAGAAATACGGTATCTTCACCTCTCTTGTAATGCCACACATGTATAATGATGCCGAACTGGAGGCTCGCTATGGCAATATGGTGCGCATCGTATGCGACACCGGCGGCGGTGGATGGTGGCACTGCTCGGCACAGGACAAGGGTAAGTCATACGCCAACTGGCCCAACTGCAACAATCAGTTTGACGGCTTTACTTACTGGTCGCATATCGCCGGACGTAACAAGGTTATTCTCGATGGTGACTTCATCCGTCTGAACAAGTTTGACACCGAGGCAGAAAAGCAGACTGAAATATCCCTTCAGCTCATTGCAGGTGGACCAGTTGCAGCTGCCGACCAGTATAGTACAATAGGCGATAATGCCAAGTATTACACCAACGACGAACTCCTTGCGCTGAATCGTGACGGCTTTGTAGGTAAACCGCTCAGCGACAAGCTCGGCGACAAGAAAAACGAGATTTGGTATGGACAGATGTCAAATGGCGACTATGTCCTTGCCCTCTTCAACCGCAGTGACAATACTTCAACCGTTTCAGTCAACTTCTCTGAAATAGGCATAAGCGGTGAAATGAACGTACGCGACTTGTGGGAGCATGCCGACGAGGGAAAGGCTTCTGCTGTCACTGCCAACATACCTGCGCATGGATGCAAGGTGGTGAAACTGACAAAATAATTAGATATTCAAAATTTTACTTAGTTATGATTCATACATTTAAAAAGTGCTTTGTTTCCGCAATCTGTGTAATGGTGGCCATCAGTGCCACCTCACAGGTTGCCAGTCATTCCGTGGCTTCGCCCGACGGAAATCTTAAACTGAGTTTCTCGCTGACTGATGAAGGCGTGCCAACATATAAGATTGACTACAAGGACATTCCTGTGGTGAAGACAAGTCGCCTCGGCATGGAACTTAATGAGGAAAACTCGTTGATGGACAAATTCCGCATCAATAAAGTCTCCACATCATCCTTTGACGAGACATGGCAACCTGTGTGGGGTGAGGAGAGTAATATCCGCAACCATTACAATGAGTTGTTCGTGGAATTGGAGAAACCGTCTAACGGACGATTTATGAATTTCCGTTTCCGTGTTTATGACGATGGTGTAGGTTTTCGTTATGAGTTCCCACAGCAACAGTTTCTGCCTTACTTCACCGTAAAGGCTGAACATACAGAGTTTGCAATGGCTGGCGATCATACGGCGTGGTGGATTCCGGGAGACTACGACACGCAAGAGTACGACTATACCGAGTCGAAGCTATCCGAGATTCGTGGATTGATGGAGGCTGCCAAGTGTGACAATGCCTCGCAGACATTCTTCTCTCCTACTGGTGTGCAGACATCATTGCAGATGAAGACTGCTGAAGGATTATATGTCAATATCCATGAGGCTGCACTTGTGGATTATTCATGTATGCACCTCGACCTCGATGACAAGAATTTTGTATTCCGTTCGCAGCTCACCCCTGATGCACAAGGTAATATGGCACATTGTCAGACACCTTGCAGTACTCCCTGGCGCACTGTGATGGTGGTTGACGATGCAAGGAAAGCTCTCGCTTCACGTCTTATTCTCAATCTCAACGAGCCTTGCAAATATAAAGACACGTCGTGGATTAAACCTGTGAAGTATATCGGCGTATGGTGGGAGATGATTGGCGGAGGCAAGGCATGGTCTTACACTAACGACCTGCCGTCTGTACATCTTGACTCCACCGACTATTCAAAATGCAAACCCCACGGCAATCATCCCGCCAATAATGCTAATGTGAGAAAATATATTGACTTTGCGGCTAAGCACGGCTTTTCGCAGGTGCTTGTCGAGGGTTGGAACATTGGTTGGGAGGACTGGTTCGGTCATGAGAAAGACTATGTGTTTGATTTCCAGACTCCATATCCCGACTTCGACATCAAGGCTCTAAACGATTATGCTCACTCAAAAGGTGTGAGACTGATGATGCACCATGAGACATCTGGCTCGGTTCGCAACTACGAGCGTCATCTCGAAGCGGCATACAACCTTATGGACAAGTATGGCTACAACTCTGTCAAGAGCGGATATGTAGGCAACATATTGCCTCGTGGAGAGCATCATTACGGACAATGGATGAACAACCACTATCTGTATTGTGTCACAGAGGCTGCCAAGCATCATATTATGGTCAATGCCCACGAGGCAGTACGTCCTACCGGCTTGTGCCGCACCTATCCCAATCTCATAGGCAACGAGTCGGCACGTGGCACTGAATATGAGTCGTTTGCAGGAAACAAGGCTTTCCATACGACAGTCCTTCCGTTCACCCGTCTGCAAGGAGGACCTATGGACTATACCCCGGGAATCCTTGAGGGCGACATGAACAAGATTGACCCAGGCAAGCATCATCATATCAATTCCACCCTTGCCCGCCAGTTGGCACTGTATGTCACAATGTACAGTCCGCTGCAGATGGCGGCCGATATCCCCGACAACTATGAGAAATATTCAGATGCCTTCCAGTTTATAAAGGATGTGGCTATTGACTGGGATGAGAGTCGCTATCTCGAGGCAGAGCCAGGACAGTATATCACCATTGCCCGCAAGGCAAAGGGTACAGATAACTGGTTTATGGGCTGCACGGCAGGTGAAAACGGACATCAGTCCACTCTTAAGCTCGACTTCCTTGACAAGGGTCGCAAATATGAGGCTGTCATATATGCCGACGCTAAGGATGCCGACTATCAAAAGAATCCACAAGCATACACCATCTCCAAGTGTAAGGTGACAAACAAGAGCATTCTCAAGCTCAAAGCCGCCCGCGGTGGTGGATATGCCATTAGTATCAAACCAATAAATTAAAAGCTTATGAAAACAGATTTTATTAGAAAAATGTTTTGCAGTTTGGCTCTTGCAGTCACAGTATTAACCGCAAATGCCGCCGAACGATTGCTAATCGTCGGTGAGGCTGTATGGGGAGGTTGGTCTATCGACAACAGTATTGTGATGTTTAACAGCACCGAGAATCCTGATGTGTTCAAGGCCACTGTCAATCTAAGCACGAATGGAACTTTCAAGTTTCTTACTACCACTGATTGGGGCAACCTCGAATATCGTGCAGGAGACAATGATGTAACTCTCACTGCAGATGTTGCTTCTGACCTTGTTTCAAGTGAAGAGAACTCAAACGACAAGCAGTTCAAGGTGAGCGAAACAGCCAACTATGACATCGTTTGCGACCTCACAGCAAAGACTATCGTTGTCAAAAAGGCTAAGTATCAGACAAATCTTCTGAAGCATACTGCCCTGTGGATGGTAGGTTCGGCCACACCTGGAGGATGGAGTATCGGTGAGGGCACAATGCTTGTTCCCACGGTTGACAATCCAACTGTGTTCAAGGCTACTGTTAACCTTGCGGAGGGAGAGATGAAGATTGCGGTGAACAATCAAACAGGTTTCGGACAGACATTTTATCTTCGTGACACTACCGATGAAACTAAGATGGTGTTTGGCGGTGATGACAACAAGTGGAATATTACCAAGGCAGGAACTTATGATGTTACAGTGGATGTAGTCAATATGACGATATCAATCACAGAAACAAACTCCTCCGGTATCTCTTCTGCTGAGAGTGCTTCTAATGTTACAACCGCATTGTATGACCTTGGCGGAAACCGTCTTTCTTCCCGTACTCTTCGCCCCGGTTGTTATATACAAAAGAAAGGTTCATATACACGAAAAGTTATGGTAAAGTAAGTAATTGGAGCAACAATAATGTTACAATTTGGTGGAGTAAGCACTTGCTTATTCCGCCAAATTATTTCTTTATCCCAAGTTTGATACCCTATAATTATTTTCAACTATTTTTTGTGGTATTCATAGGGCTAACTATCTGTTTTTCAGCAATGGCATCCTGAAAAATCGATTTGTAGTACACAGAAGTCTCGCAGAAAAGTTGTACCTTTGCATCCGATATGCACTTCATGTCTCAGCCAAGATACAACCCGAGGACGCAGCGCGATGACTGGTACTACCGCATCAAGGAGTCTTTCCGTGACCTGACAGGCCGCGTGCGCAGTCGTGTCATGTTGACCGTAGGCTTCATCGATGAGCCGCACCGCCCGGAGGACATCCGCGACATTGGCAAGTGTCTGACCTACCTGCACGAACACCAGGGACAGGAAGAACTGTTCGGCAATCCACTGTCACGCTACAACGGGTTCGTGCAGCGAAAGACACGGGAGTTCTGGCATGAGATGGTCAACAACGGCAGCATAGACGCAGTGGAGGCCTCCATGGAAGAGTCACGCGAGAAGGCGGAACGCCTCGTTGACATGAATACCATCCAGCATTCCCGATGCCCGTGAGATTGGTGCCGAATGGGTATGCCTGCTTTCATACTGGATAGTCAACACCATACGCTACAAACTCAAGCAAACTGGAGAGACATGCTTTTGGACGGAGATTGTCCGGAGGCTATCCACGCAGAAGGCGGTCACCACGGAAGCCACAAATGCACTTGGGGAGAAGGTCCACATGAGGCTTTGCAGCGAGCCGAACAAATCCGCAGATGATATTTATGAACGACTAAAGTACAAAAAGATGCCATTCAGAAAAATCAGAATCGAGAAAAGTTTGTAGTACACAGCGACGCAAATGAAAATCGCAAAGTACTGGAAAGCAGGGAAAACGGATAAGCAAATGTCAAACTTGGGTTAAGGACGAATACGGCATCAGTCCGGGTGAAATGAGAAGTGAAGGCAGCAAAAAACAATAGTCGTAAGTGTCTCACCCACTCGCCTAAAAAGCTTGTGAACTGCCATAAAAGCCCTCCGCCATGTGTCATTTTATAACACTGGCGGAAGGCTCTTTAGTTTGAGGGACAGGGTACAGGTCCGTGTCCTGCCTCCTCATTTTTTGTAACATTTGAGATTATATTTTTGAATATTCCTGCGGGACAGTGACCTGTCCCCTGTCCTGAGGATTCTTGTTGCAAGTTTACTTCACCACCACACGTGGACGATAATCAAACAGTTTCTGATTCTTGCGGAGCTGGCTCACCTCCAAGTTTGGAATTACTTCCCCTTCCCAGTCTGCTCCCCACATCTCAAACGGTTCTCCTTCGGGAGAGATATAGGTTAATGTCCTTACATTGAGTGGAAGAGGTTCGAACATTAATACGATTGCGAAATAATCACCGGAATAGCCTTCTACCCAGAACAAGTCATTGTTAGGATACCCCATTACACCCTTGCACTTATACTGATGTCCACGTTCGTCCAAAAGCACTGTGTTGCCACCGCGTCCGTAATACTCACGAAGCCAGTTCTGCTCAGTGGCAATAGCGAGAAAGGTAGTCTCGGGCGTGCGCCAAAGTGCCATTGTCTTCTCCTTGACAGGCTTGATGGTGTGGGCATCATTATACACTGCCCATGAATCATGCTTGTTTTTGTTGTAATTCTCTGCATCCTTAACCTTATGTGCAAGGTGTATGTTTGGGGAGGAATCATAATCCGGCAAATTCTCTTCCGCTATCATTGACGCTTGCTGCTGTACGTCCGTACCGCGCATATACCAGTTTGGAACACCATATATGGCAAGATCCTTTGCATTTTCTGGAAGTCGAGGGAATACAATCTGAAGGTCGAGGACTGTGCCTTCCTTTCCTTTCACGGCGAACACCTTGTTGTAACAACGCTCAGGAATAGTAGATTGTGCCTGATAGATAATGCCGGTTTCCTTGTCAAGGATCGTTGTCTCGGCATTGCCAAGCCACAGGTTTGTCACAACGTCAGCCTTCATCATGAAATAACAATGAAGTACGGTTTTCTTGCCCTCGTCTGTCAATGTCCATTTCATTGGCATGTAAGGAATTGCCATATTTGCCTTACCATAAATGGACTCTACATCTTCAACCACAGGCACTTTGTCAATGATACCTATGTTCTCGTGCCAAGAGTTATTCTCCGTGCTTGGCCATTCTATAGTTTTCAAACCTGTTTTCTCGTCAGTTGATGAATTTGGCAATCCAGTATAGAGCACGAGACTATTTGCCCTTACTGTTATGTCTTTTTTCTTCTGTGCCTGGGAGGCAATACATACGAATGCCACGAGGCTAAGGATTAATGCTTTTTTCATATTTTCTTTGATTTTTGATTGATGCTTGTATTTGAAAGTTTATCGCGATATTCTCTAAAACCGTCTGATGACACTTCTGTGTCGAGCGGTGAATGTGTGCTGTATAGCAGTATCTTGTTCCGCACACGTTCTGCTATCCACAGGTACTTTAACCCCTTTCGCATATCTTTCAGACAGAAGAAGAACTGCTGGTGCGAATAGTTTAGCAGATAACCTGGCATCTTATCGTCATACCAGCAAGCAGCTTGCAATAGTCTGCGGAAGAGATCTAACTCTTCAGTATCAGGAAAGACGTATGCTGTACTTACAACGTCAGAATCGTCTTTGCCAATGGCACATGAAAGCGAATCGCATTTGATGTGATGATAATTTGCTATCTTAACGATGAACTCCTCCATACGACTTGGTGACTGATAGTTGTCCACTGTGTCATTTATGACATTTGATGCGTAATGCAGGTTCTCATCAGTAACTTTTGCAATGATATTATTTACATTGCTATTATGTATCGTTAGTCCGGTGTTTGTTCCATCAGTTTGTTCCTTCGTCGGGGATTCGTTTGAAACAGCATTGTTGCTAACCATTCTATGCTCCTGAGGTTTATCTGTCTTCATCTCAGCCACAACATTATCTTCATTGCTCTCAATAGAATTAAAGCAGACGAAACCAATGAGCAATGCGACACTGGCAGCTATGAGCCATCTAACAGGGACAGGCAACACAAACGATTTCTTGCGAGATGCCTTCTTTGCCATGTCAGCGTCATATTCTGCTTCGCCCATAGCTAGTTCTCCAAGCATAATGCGCACCACCTTCCATTCATCAGGAATGTTACCGCCGAGCAATGCCCTGGCAAGCTGTTGTTCTTCCTCAGGCGTTGTGACACCGTTGAGGTAGCGGTCTATTAATCTTTGGATTTCATTATTATTCATAGATTCATTCGTCTTTTTAGTTCAAGATACAGCTTCGTTCGTGCCTTGGACACCATACTCTGCACAGTAGTTCTCTTTACACCTGTACGGACTTCTATCTCTTCATTCGAAAAGCCATCAAGTCTGCGCAGTTCAAAAAGTTCCCGTTCGCGTGGTGTAAGCCTCCTTTGCATCATATCTTCCAATAACGCATCGCACTCTTCTGCCTCAAGCCTGTCGAAATCAGATGAGGGAATGTGACATTCTGCACCATTCTCATTACTGCCGGCAGTTAGCTTCAATGCTTTCTTACGTTTCATGCTTACGCAACAGTTTTTGGCAACCTTTATTGCTAATGCCTTGATGTTTCTGCTCGCATCCATCTTTTCGCAGATTCTCCACAGCAGAAGTAATGACTCCTGTGCCACATCCTCCGCATCGTCTTGCGAATGGAAGTAACGCAAACCCACGTCGTACATCAATGGACGCAGTTCCTTGGCTGTTGTTTCAAACTCTTGCTGTGTCATACTTTTATCTTATATACGCAATTTTCATACTAAACTTATGTACGTGTATCTGATTTTAACATATTTTTAACACAACATGGATTCAAAAAAAGGGTGAAAAACTCCCACACCCATTTCTGGGCATGGGAGACAGGTTCTTATGACCCGCTATAAACTAACGAACCATCGGCACCTGTTCCTGTGATACTTTTAGGTTTTACGGTATTTCATCGTCCGTCGTGAAACTACCCCATGTCAGATTACATTGTTGAAGTATTCATCAGAACTGGTGTCCTCAGTTTCAGATGTCACCTCGATTTCTATCTCCTTTTCTTTCTTGATGTGGTCCATCAGTTTTCGGAACACGAGGTTAGAGTCTATGAGGCAGTTTGCAGACTCAATGCCCACCAAGATACATCCAGCCGAATGTTTCGGCACATTGCCCGTATGTATCTGTATGCCATCGAAGTGTGGCACATCCTGAAGCCATGGCACCAAGCGGCCATGTTTATTCGACCATGCGATTTTCACCTTGTACTTGCCTTCAGGTATGGCGGTCTTACCCTTCACCTTCTTCTCCTTGCTCCAGTCGATGCAATGAGGTTCAAGCGTGTCGCAATACCAACCGATACCTTCCACGTATAGCTCGCCAAGAGTCCTATCTTTGGCGAATTTCTTTCTTACTAATAATAGTTTCATAATGGTATGGCTTTAAAATCAAACTGTTTTCTGTTTTCTGTTTGTCATTTCTTGATTTTCTTTATTATTCCGTCGAAACTGTCATATTCTATAAGTTTTCTCTGCCTCCATGTAATAAGCTGCTGCTTAACGAGTTTAGTATCTACAGATTTCGCAAGTTTCCTACGAACAAGTATTAAATCTTCCATCTTGAACTCGTCTTTCAGAAGGTCGAGCATATTCATCGGACCTTTTTTCGACGTCATTTCTGAATCCTCGTTGATGGCATCTTCAAGCATCTTACCTATCACGTGCATCTTAACCCAGAGATCATACCTCAGAGTCCACTCCATGTAGTTTTGTATCTCTTCAGTCCACTGTTCGCCGTTAATAATGTAAAGCATCATGCCTTTAAGCCATGCAATCACGGTAGCTCGGTAGCTTAGCACAAGGTAAGCGTCTGATCCGTACAGAGAGGCAAGTTTCTCGTTTTCGTTGCAGAGATGTTCGGCAAAATTGTTGCAATTCGGACATGATATTTCTCCAGACAGCGATGATAGTTTCTGTGTTATCTTTCTTACCTCATCTATATACTCAGAGTCATACTCCTTAAACACAGGACGTTTTACATCGTTGGGTTTTATGATGGTCGACATCGAAAGGCGAGTGATGGTTCCGGTTGTCATCTCACGTGCAAAGAACTTCTGGAAGTTGCGGTTCGTTGTCGATGCATTGAAGTTGAAACGCAAAGGCGCAATACCAGTCACTGAGTCAGAACCAACTCTTTCTTGCCCGTGCTTCGAGTTGTCAAACGCCTTGCGGATTATCACGCTTACCTCGCTCGCCGAGCCACGTGACGTTATGTTTTTAAGCGTATCGATCTCGTCAACGCTCGTATAGAGATAGCGCTGCCCGTTTTTGTCGGCATCGTAAACTCTCTGATTAAACACGGCGTCTGTAAGGTTGTCGATGAGCACCTGTATGCAGATGTCTGACGGACGAGGGTCTCGTTTCTGCTTCGATGCTGGATTCTTCTGCTTCCACTCAGCCTCACGTGCCCTGTTCGACTCGTCACGTTTCACCAGTTCGTCGAGTATGATGCTGATAGGCTTTCTCACGCACCCCTTACCAATAGACATCGGGGCAGTAAGAACCGACATGAAGGTTGGTTCATGTTCCACGCCATCCCAGTAGCGGAATTTAACTCCGTGTACGTAAGTAGAGAGTGGAGCAAAAACAGCCTCGCAGACGGCCGCCTTGTACATTTCAGGCACTTTCGACGAAAGCAGTCCAAGCGGATAAGGCAGCTTTTTCGGCATCTCTGGCGGTAGTTCATTTTCTGCCTCGAAATCCACATTCCCCTCCATTTTTTTCTCATTCTTGTAAAGAGCCTCCAGCACCTTCTGCAGCTTGTAGCTAACGCCACGGCGAGGTTCGTCGAGTGCACTCTGCAAAGTGCGTGTATATTCCTCTTCAGGGAAGTTGTCGTATCGGGGTATCACCTGCTTCATTATGTCGATGTTGTAGTCGCAGATGCTTCTCAGAGCCTTAGCAAGCTCAAACGTCATCACATTGCGGTTCCCCTCCACAGGAGTTTCGCCGTTATTAAACTGCCTCAAAAACTCCTTCACAATATGAGAGTAAGGCAACCCATTATAAAGCCTCTCACCCACTCTCTCTTTCAATTCAGAAGGTTGCGCTGTATTCGGGCTTACCACCTTCTTCCCTCCACATTCTTCTTCCTTCTTCCCTCCACCTTCTTCATTAACGAACAGTTCATCCTTGCAGAAGAACAGGTCTTTCGGGTCGGCTGTCGGCGTGAAGAACACTCTCGTGATGTCCTTTGCACCCTTGTCGAACTCAACACCAAGTAGTTTTTGAGCCCACTCAAGGTTCTTTTCCTGAGAGAGATCGGGATGACGTTCAAACACGAGGTGAAGTCCTTTCGTAGCCGAGCGTTCCAGCATCAGAAGGTGGAGTTTTTCAGCATTGTCGAGAATGTTGTCCTTCATTATCTCGAATGCAGTCTCAAACTCCTTTTTCGGCATATCCTTAGTGAAGTCTATGTCCATTCCCACCGAGTTCGACACACGTTTTGTACCCTTCAGCGTACCATCGTCGTTAGGCAGACACGAGTAGCAAAACTGCACCATGTGTTTCTTCGCCTCGCTGTCACCACCACGTGCTGCCTTAGTGTTTCGCCGGTTTTTCTGCGAGTTACGAATGGCGGCGTACTCCTTGAAACTGTTGATGGGGCGCATTTTCTTCACGCCACCATCATAATATACCTCGAAACAACTCATGACAAAGCCTCCTCCAGTTCTTTACGCATCACTTCCGCATAGTCCAGACCTTCGTTCTTGTACACCTTGCAATAGAAATAGTATGCACCATCCTGTGTTATCGACAGACCACCATGGGCAGTCTTTTTCTTACAGATACCTTTTCCTCTTTGTTTGGGAGGAGGAGTTGTAAACTCGAAGTTGCCCGACTCGGTCATGATGCCAATGCCTCTTCGTCTATACGACTTACAGCTTACGACCTTTTTACACTTGGACTTAAATTCAAATTTGTTATCTTCGTGGACTGTGCCCACACCTTTAAGATTAATCTTAGCCATAATAGATACTTATTAATAAATGTTTATATACAGATGTTCTTTATCCTCAACTGCAATTTCAATTCCGCTACCGATGAAGTTGATAAATTTGATTGATTCATGGTCTAAATCAAATATCGGTTTGGATTCATATTCTACATTCACAAAAACATCATAGACAGATGTATGGTTGATTTTTTCCACAGCTTCCACTATCAGTTCCGCGTTGCTGCATATTCCGAAAAGTCGTTTCACAAGCATTTCAACAATACTTTCGAAAAACTGCTTTTCCACCACGAGATATTTCACTCCGTTAATTTCCTCAAGGTCATATTTCATTGTGATGCAAAGTTCGCGCATCCAACCATTCTTGCCCATACTACCGTGTATGTTGGCATTTGAAAAGATGGAAGCCACGTATTCCATTACCATGTTGCTTTGTTCAATCACATCGCATGTATATACCACGACATCATCATCTTTTTCCAACTTCTCATTAGTAACATTCGAGATGCCCATTGAGGCTAAAATCACTTTGCAGAATAAGTCTGCCCTAACATTAATTGTCTTCATTTTTCTTAAATTAATAAATTATTTTTCACCTCCTCCTTCCACCCTCTTTAATTTTTTAATCTTTTATTGCTGTGGTGACTTCAGCGGCATCAGGTCAAAGATATTCACGTCCTGATACACCTTGCCATCGTACTCGTGTGTGGCAAAATGCACGTCGGCCACAACTATCGTGCCTACAGCCAACGGCTTTCCTGCCACCGCTCCAAAGACAGTGCCTACGAAACCTTCTGCGTTTCTTCCGCCCGGGAAGCGTAACACCACCTGAGCCTTACTTGTCATTCCGTTCTGAGTCTGAACGTCGGGCTGTTGGGCCCATTTCTCGATTTTTGCTATTACTTGCATAATTGTAAATTAATTTGTTAAACATTTATTCTTCTTGATGTACTCCATATACATCATTATCTTCATCGTAATAATACTATGGGTTCAATGGTTGTCGTTCCTTGTCACTGTCCTGCATCACGTTCAGCTTTAATCCGATTTCGGCTGCGCCACGACACAGTTCAAACACAAATTCAAACAACACCATCATCGACCGGTGTTTCAGTTTGATGTTCACATTCGCCGACCAAGGACTCACCGCACAAAGCAGTTCGTCCTGCTTGTCCTCATTCCACACCGACTTCACCGTAAGGTCAGCCCAATGGTCGGGCAGCGAATACTGGTGAGTAGTACGCTTCTCCATTTTCACGTTCAGCAGTTCCCTGCCCCAAACGTCGATTTTCAAAAAATTGATTCTCATATTTTCTTACCTTTAAAAAATTATTGTTTCTTGTTTTCGATGCAAAGGAAATGCAAATCGAGAGCAGAATTTGCCAAGCTCGCTTGAGCAATTATGCCGAGATGCCGCTTTCCTTATGCAAAGTTAAGGCAAGAAAATATTGCTGGCAATAGGAAAATTGTCAGCGTGAACGTTTGGGAACGTTTGGGAATGTTTGAGTGAATGTTTGAGTGAATTTTTCTATTGAAAACGCAAAAAAAGCATGAAAATAATCGTTATTATCCTTCTAAGGCAGTTGAATCGCCTTAAAACCATAAAAACGACAGTTTTCGTGCTAAATTATATGTTTTTTGTAGGTCAAAGAGTCGATTTCGAGCACCGAAAAATAGTCGAGAATTCATGTCAGAGTGAACGTTTGGGAACTTTTGGGAACGTTTGGGAACTTTTGTGAACGTTTGAGTGAATTTTTTGGGAACTTTTGTGGATGATTGGGAATTTTTGAGTGAATTATAGATTGAAAGCACAAAAAAGGCGTGAAACTAATCGTTATTATCCTTTTCAGGCAGTGGCATCGCCTATGACAAATAACAACGATAGTTCACGCCCTGGAAGATATATCATGCCCTTCAAGCCGAAGGGTACAATAATCCCAGTCATGAACATCAACCGTTATTATCCTTGTCATTTCATTGAAATTGCCACATTTCGAAAAAGGGGATAACACTTTATGATGTCAATCTTAAGAATTAGGTATCTCATCACGCCGACACGCCTGCCGTGCGTTCAAAACCCGATTGCAAAAATACTACTTTTCCGTTAAAACACCAAATTATTGTCTCAAAAATTTGTTGTAGTGGAAAATAAACCGCCCGACAACACGTTGTCTTCTCATCGTTTCCGATGCGTTTTTAGAGTCGCTGAACGTCCAGTTCGGATATTTACCTTTCACCATATCAACCTTCTTCGCCAATGTTGTCCTGTCGGGCAACGAGTCGATGCCGAGCACCGAAAGATAGTCGAGAAACGAGGCAGGAGTAGAGAAGTTGGCATCCGTCATTTCACCTTCGCAGTAAAGCTCAATCCAAGTCCAGTCGTAGCCGAATTTTATCAGCCCTTCCTTTTTCACGTTGTTCACGGCGTAGGCGAAGCGTCGGTCTCGTTCCGTTCCGTTCACTTTCACGAGTCCTATATCACCCTGTGCGCCTTTGTTTCTCTGCCTCACTTTTTCTGTCAACTTCACATACTCCATCACGGTCATCAACTGCCTCTCTGTGCATCCGCTTTTCATCAGGTTCGAAATCAGGGCAATATGATTATTGCCGAAAATCAAAGCCATTTTCAGATAGTCACTCAGCGAAGCCATATCCACGAGAGCCTTTCGGCAGTCGTTAGCCATCCACAGATCTTCGTCATTCATTGTCTCGTCGGTATAAGCCTCCAGCATCTTGTCAAACAGTCGTGCTTTCTCCGTAGGATTATTCATAATCTTCATCGCTTCCTCCATTTCCTTTCTAAGTTTTGCAATCCATCCGACCACAATTTCCGCTATTGTCGAGACCTTTTCCTCCATTTTGTAATATACCTCCAACTCTCTGCATGCTGAATGTCTGAACACGTCGTATTGAGTTCTGTCGCTCTTCTGCGCAATGTCGTCCACCAACTGCGCCAAAGCCTTCAGCATTCTGTCGATGTCGTCGTCCCAAAATTTCTCCACCGGCATCAGCACACATTCCTCCGCCATTTTCTTCACGTCAGCCATAGTGTTAGCCATCTCCCTCACGTTTTCAGCCGCATAAACAATAAGCCACGATGCCGACGCTTTCGGAATGTTTTCCATTTTCAGATATTCTCCGAGATGTTTCAGTTCCATCTCAATGTGGTAACGCAACTCATGCATCCTGTCGTAGATGCCCTTGGAGATGCAGCTTCGCATCTCCAATTCCTTTTCGATTTCAAAAAAATCCATACTTGTTTTTGTTAGTAATATAAATATATAGGTTTGGTAAGGAGGCTCGTAGTGAGTCCCTCATAAGTAAGTTTTAGTAGTGAGAAAATTGTAGTTTGTGTTCTCGTGTCATCGGCAAATACGATTCTGGGGCTTCCCATGAAGCCGATTTCATGGAAAGCCCCAGAAATGTCTATTTGGGCATTTATTTACATTTCACTATAATGGGCTATAACCAGCTTCGCTGAGTCCTCATCAAAACTAATGTTCCTTCGCCCCTAAAAAAAGTGAGGAACTACAAGTCCCTCACTTCATCTATTGTTAAACCTGTTATGTCGGCTATCATTTCTAATGCCAAACCATATGCCTTCATCTTCCGGGCATTTGCAATCATACCTTCCTTTAGACCTTCCTCTCGGCCTTTTAGAACGCCCAATTCCATGCCTTCCTTTCGGCCTTCCATAATGCCTTCCAATCTCACACCCTGAAACACACTGATGGTGTCGCGGTATTTCTTCAGTGCCTCGTCGTATTGCAGGCGTTCGGCACGGGTCATACCGCCAACATCGGCTATGCTCTCGAGTTTCTTGAAAACGGCACTCTGGGCAGCCCAGGGCAATCTGTTTAGTGTTTCCATATTCTTTAACAAATAAATCCAACGCTCTACTTGATTCTCACATTCATCAGCATCCTTCTTGAACAATGGGAGCTGGAGGTATATCATACGCAACTTGTCGGAGAATAGCTCCTTCGTGTCCTTCTCGGCAAGAACGACATCAGTGCGGAACTGCTTCTTGAAATCCAAGGGGCTGAAGTTAAGGAACGCCACAAGATAAACAGAGTCTATCTCATAGTTCCATGACGAACCGCGCTCACCTTGTCGGGCTATCGACTCCGACACGTAGTATATGCTCCTGTTCTTGAAGAATGGCTGCGACTTGTTTTGCATCTCTACTATTATCTTCTCGCCCTCGTCGGTCTCGCAATATATGTCGTAAATCAGCGACCTGTCTTCCTCAAACAGTGCTGGTTGCTCCTTGTCGAGGAATGTAAGGTTGACGATGTGCTTCTCTCCCTCAAAAAGGCTATTGAGGAAGTCGAGCAGCAGCGGTTTCGACAGCTCTTGTCCGAAGATTCTCTTGAAACCGACATCGGTGAAAGGATTAATGTATTTTGCCATATCTCGCTTTTTGGTCACAAAGATAATCCTTTTTGTTGAAACTGCAATAAAAGGGGTGAAAATCTTACAAAAAATTAACGGATAGAAGAATCACATGGCAAGTGCCTTGATTCATTTTTTCTTCCTGCCTTCAGCGATAAATTATGGATATAAGTTCAGATGGTGATGAGTATTCCTTATTATATTTCATAAAATAAAACGACCCGCTCATTTGAGCATCGTTGAGAGGCTTGGCGGGTTCTTGTGGTGCAAAGATAAGACATTTTAGTGCGGAATGGTGTGTATAATTGTTAAATTGTCAGAATATTGAATAATTTTCCGATGATTTTGATGCTTATATGAAATAAAATGTGTACTTTTGCAACGCAGAAGTTGTATATGATACACTTCTGCAAAGAAAAAGCATGATTAAATTAGTTAACATTAGCTACGTATGACAGCATTGCCAACCATATACATTACCCTATACAACCGCCTGACTCATAATGATTTAGGGACATTCAAAACATCTTAACTTTGCAATGACAAAATAATAAATAAAGTATAATATGAAAAAGGAATCAACACAATTCAGATGGCTCGTCACGATGCTTCTGCTCGTAACGGCAATGGCTATGCCAAAGATGGCATGGGCGCAGGTGATGTACACAGTGTTTGATTCATCCACCAGTACTCTAACATTCAAGTATGGCGTGAAACCTACGAGAGGAGAAGGTATAACGGTGTATGACATTCCTGATGTTTCCTCCTCTCCAGAATGGAAGTCACAAGTATCGTCGTCTATCAAGACGGTAGTGTTCGACGGGTCGTTTAAGGATGCTCGTCCCACTAGGTGTTTCAACTGGTTTAATGATTGTACCTCTCTGACCACCATCAACGGCATTGAGAACCTAAACACCGAGAGTGTTACGGATATGGATAAGATGTTCTATAACTGCAAATCCCTCACTACCCTTGACTTGAGTGGCTTTAATACGGCGAATGTTGGGTACATGGATATGATGTTTTGTAATTGCTCTGAGCTCACGACCATATATGCATCCAGCAATTTCATAATCTCTGCTGGAACATCATCTAGTTACATGTTTTCAGATTGCACATCGCTTGTAGGAGCCATAGAATATGATCCGAGCAAGACGGATGCAAGCTATGCTAATACTACAGATGGATATTTCTCCATAAAGGGTTCTGAAACTAAACCCAAGGAAGCATACGTCGTATATACAGATGCCGACAAAAACTTGACATTCAAGTATGGTGAAAAACCTACGGGAGGAGAAGGTATAACGGTTTATGACATTCCTGATGTTTCCACCTCTCCAGGCTGGAATTCGCAAGCATCATCTATCACGACGGTAGTGTTCGACGAGTCGTTTAAGGATATTCGTCCCACAACGTGTTACTGCTGGTTTCAGAATTGTACCTCTCTGACCACCATCAACGGCATTGAGAACCTAAAAACCGAGAAAGTGGAGGATATGCAATATATGTTCTATAACTGCTCATCCCTCACTACCCTTGACTTGAGTGGCTTTAATACAGAAGAAGTCGAGGACATGAGTTATATGTTTAATGGTTGCTCTAAGCTCAAGACCATATATGCATCCAGCAACTTCACAACCACTGCCGTAACATCATCTGATGATATGTTTTCAGGTTGCACATTGCTTGTAGGAGCCATAATATATAATTCGAGCAAGACGGATGCAAACTATGCTACTACTACAGATGGATATTTCTCCATAAAGGGTTCTGAAACTAACCCCAAGGGAGCATACGTCGTATATACAAATGCCGACAAAAACTTGACATTCAAGTATGGTGAAAAACCTACGGGAGGAGAAGGTATAACGGTTTATGACATTCCTGATGTTTCCACCTCTCCAAAATGGTATTCGCAAGCATCATATATCACGACGGTAGTGTTCGACGAGTCGTTTAAGGATATTCGTCCCACAACGTGTTACTGCTGGTTTCAGAATTGTACCTCTCTTACCACCATCAACGGCATTGAGAACCTAAACACCGTGGATGTTACGAATATGCAAAATATGTTCCGTAACTGCTCATCCCTCACCACACTTGACTTGAGTGGCTTTAATACGGCGAATGTCGATAACATGAACTCTATGTTTTTTGGTTGCTCTGAGCTCACGACCATTTATGCATCCAGCAACTTCACAACCTCTGCCGGAACATCATCATCTGATATGTTTTCAGGTTGCACATCGCTTGTAGGAGCAGTTGCATACAGCTCAGACAAGACGAATGCAGAGTATGCTAATACGACAACTGGATATTTTAAAAATTCCGGGGATTGTTCGGCATACGCTGTATTCAACAGTAGCAACAATAGCTTGACATTCAAGTATGATACAAATATTTCTCAATTAGCAGAAAATGAGGTCTTGTGTACGATCAAATCGGATAATCAAGATCAAGGATGGTATAACTATCGTACATCTATAAACAAAGTAGTGTTTGAACCGTCATTCGCATCCGCCAGACCTGTCACATGCTATCATTGGTTTTATGAATGTTCGAACCTTGCCTCTATCGAGGGCTTGGAATACCTCAATACATCAGAGGTGAAAAGTATGAATTCAATGTTCTTTAGTTGTACAAAAATCACCACCCTCAACCTTTCGGATTTCGAGACTTCGCAGGTGACAGATATGTATTATATGTTTAATGCTTGCAATGCACTTACTACTATCTATGTCTCTGACGAGTTCACTATAGACAATGTAACATCTGATACATATATGTTCAGATATTGCGATAAACTTAAGGGGGCTTCAAGTTATATAGAGGGTAATTGGAATAAAAACTATGCCAACTATCACACAGGTTATTTCTCTTATGGTATTAACACGGTTGATGACTTGAAGACATTTGCCAATAAAGTCAATGGCACATATACCCCAGCTGAAGGAGAGACTGCCACTCCCTACACCGCAATATGCGCAGGCCTGATGGCAAACATCACACTGACAGATGCATACAATCTGCCGGCCATAGGCAGCAGCGGCTACAGCGGCACTTTCGACGGATGCGGACATACCATCAGCGGACTGAACTTCAGCTCAGCCTCTTCAGCCCTATTCGCTCAGAACAGCGGCACGTTAAAGAACTTGGGCATAGCGGAGGCAACAATAGACGAAGGTGCCAATGGAAGTCTCTGCCAGACAAACAGCGGAACGATAGAGAGCTGCTTCTTTATGGGAACTACCACGGGAAGCTCTCAAGGTGCCGGCGGCATCTGCCAGACAAACACCGGAACCATCACCAACTGCTACTACCTCGCCGACAGCGAGACCGCCGCCATTGAAGGCACTACATACAAGACCACCGCACAGTTTAAGAGTGGCGAGGTGTGCTATCTGCTCAATAAAGGCAAGACTGACGGCACGCAGATATGGTATCAGAATCTTGCGGCTGAGGGTGATACTTGGCCTATATGTAATAATACTGGAAACAATACCGTATATTATGCCATTCTGTTTTGCGGTGGAACATCGAATGCGGGAAATACTTATGCGAATACCACTAAGGTCAAGATAGACCATGATATGCCAGGAGATGTATCACTCAACACAACAAAGCATATCTATCAGAAGGTATGCAAGAGAGATGGCTGCGGACATATTGGATATTATGCCACAAGCGACGGAAGCATAGAGGCAAAGTTGGAGGATGGTATTTATAAGGTAGAATCATTCACGTTGGCAGATGCCACTGCATACGACAACCAGGCAGAGTTCACTGTCACCTCCTTGGCTTACAAACGCACGTTCTACGATGACAAATGGATGGCGGTGTATGTGCCGTTCGCTATCGACTGCAGCAAGTTGGAGTCTGATTATGAGATGGCTACCATCAACAATTTCCATGAATACGAGCAAGAGAACGGAACGTACAATGTAGTGCTCGAAGTGAAACGAGTGACCAAAGGCAGCACTATACCAGCTCTCACTCCTTGTCTCATGCGCATGAAGACAGCTCCCGAGAAAGAAGTCGAAAAGACATTGACCTTCGAGAATGCAGAGTTTTCAGCTGCTGCCGACAAGAGCATCGACTGTTCAAGTGTCACTCGCTATTACCAGTTCTTTGGTACACTGAATGGCAAGACAGGACTGACAGCAGCTACGGACTTTGTACTCGATGCCGGAAAGTTATACAAGACCACCGAGAGTACCGTGCTTCTCCCTCAGCGCTGGTATCTCTCTGCCACCGACCGCACCAGCACTCCAGTTGAGCCTGCCACAATGTTGCGCAGCATCTCAATCAATGTGATAGGTGATGGTGAGGCGACAGGCATAGAGGACATCCACGTCAATACGGAGTCGGGTGCCGATGCATCAGGCAGCACAGGCATCTACGACCTGCAAGGCCGCAAGATAAACAGCGAGCCGACCAAGGGAATGTATATCAAGAATGGAAAGAAGTATATCAAATAAATAATGAATGACTATGAAGAAGAAAGTATATATTAAACCCGAGATGAAGGTGTATGAGATTGAACCGACTGTGATTCTGGCTGGTTCAGAAAGAGGTTCTCTTTATGATGATATTCCTTTTGAGGATGAGGTATGTGACAATCCAAGATAAAGGAAATACAAGGGACACGGACCAGGTCCGTGTCCTGCCTCCTCATTTTTTGTAACATTTGAGATTATATTTTTGAATATTCCTGCGGGACAGTGACCTGTCCCCTGTCCTGCCCAAAGAGGAACTATCCAATGTGTACAAGGAGTTGGAGGGAATTGTGGAAGATTTGCCGAGGCAAGGATTTAGAATAAGGAGAAAGAATACTTGCTTATACTACTCCAAGCATATTCTTAAAAGCATTATCTTCTGTCCCTTTTGACGTATATACAATATTTATTTCATTTTGGGAGAATTGAATTTCATCAAACGATATACCATACTCTTTCATATTGTTCTTTATCATCTGCAGTCCATTAGCATCATATACAACAAAGTAGAGGGATTTGGAAATGAAACGGTTGGACGTAATATATTCAAAGAACAGCTTGAAATAGTCAGAATCAGTTATTGAGAGAGAATGACCATATATAATGATATTTTGAGATTTCTTTAGTTGACATAAAAGCTCATCTTTTTCTGTATTTGCGTCAGATTTTAGCAATGGTTTCAAATAATAGTCTTTTGATAAATCATTCTGCTGAACCACTCCCATATCCACACCCAACTTCATCTGAGTTCCGCTTATTGAATCTTTTAATTTGCCATGGATGAAATGAATCTCAGGCTCCGTTATTCCTTCTTTTGCAAATGGATTAGTATAGTTAAAGGTATAAACAATAGAGTTGCTTAGTGTTGTCATAAGACGATAGGCGCAACTGTTGTAGTTGGTCTTAAATTTTGATATGTTTTTATTGAAATAGTCAAGCATAAAATTACTGCATATTTGCCAAAAGTCGTTGAGCCGTTTGGCATCTGCTTGTTCCACGCTCAACACACACTTTCTCAAATATCCCTCTAAGTTATACCAACACTCACCCTCTATCATTCGCTTAATATAAGAGAGATTGTTGTATAGATAAAAGGAGTCTTGCTTAGCTTGGAAGAAATCCTTATAAGAAGTCTTCCAACCTAAGTCCAAATCAAAGCCATTGCCTAAAATAATTAGTGTTTGCATTTCAAATTATTATCTTCCTATTGCCACTTTCGGTATTTTACATTTTCATATTGACGCATTTTAATAATATCTGGTGTGTTATCGACGGAGGAGAACTCTTCTGCAATTTCTTGAGCAAGACATATAGCAGTTTATCGGCTAATAACTCAGAATATTGACCTCTAAGAGCTTTTTCGTACCAATTCACCAAATCGGTCTCAGAAACAACACTTTGAATATGACTTCTCCAACCTATTTGTGACAATAAAGAAACGATTACATCTTTCTCTACGTCTTTACATACGATAATGGGGACTGTGGACAGGTCCGTGTCCTGCCTCATCATTTTTTGTAACATTTGAGATTATATTTTTGAATATTCCTGCGGGACTGTGACCTGTCCCCTGGCCTGATGTCCCATATCCTGTTTTCAAATGCCTGCTCGTTTGTCTTTGTTGTTGTCATTGTTTTGCTTCAACATGTCACACATTAAATCCTCTATTATCTCAGCCTCCTCAATTACCTTTGCCTCGTCTGTAAACGAATACTCCTTTTCATATCTTTCATAACCGTCTGTTTTCACGACAAAGTTCAATTGATTCAGTCCTGCAAGAATATTATCGCTCCATGGAACATCCTTAATCGACATGTTCTGACCAAACACTTTTATAGTATATCCACATTCGTGCGACCATATATCTATTTTGTATTGGCCATCAGGTGTGTCATGTATCAGACCACAATGCTTGGGATTTTGCTTCCACTTCCAGACATTATTATGGTTTTTACTCATCAATATATCAGCAATTCTGTCCTTCATGTATATCGGCAAGTCGGTAAGCATATTTTTGATAGAAATGGCTGTTTTATGATTCTCACCTACTAAGAGTGAATTATAAAATTTCTCAAGAATTACATTGTCCATAATATTTTTGCTTAGTATTTTTATTAGTTCGCTATATTGTCTAATGACTGACACGCAGTCGATATTCTTTGTCTTTAGAGTGCAAGGCTCGAGCCATCCTTCAACGAGGTTCATGCCTTTCTGCCGATATGCTGGAACGATGCACAACAACGGAAGCACGTGTTGCCGGTCTTCGTCTGTCCATGTTGTCTGGTCGGGTATTTTATCTGCGTTCAATGGCAGATATACTATTGCGTCCACCTTGTAGCCTAAGCCAGTCATGCGGTCGTAATATTTTGGAAGTTGCCTATGCGTGTCTGGGGCATTGTTCATCTTGTTTTCTATTATGATGCAGTGCTTCGATGCCTCAGAGCTCACGAGAATGTCTATCCTTCCTGGTTCTCGCTCAGCCTTCGCTGTTTCGTAATCCTGTTTTGATATGCTGACCTTGTTACCAAAACTTTTGTTTATGAAGTCTATGAATGCGAACAGGAAAGCGTTTCCTTCATTATGGTTCTCGGCAGTATCCAAAAACACTCTGATGATATCGCTATGAAAATTCTCACGATAGTAGAGGTCGGATGTCATGGTGAACACGTTGAACGGATTTCCAGACTTAGACTTCTTAACTTTGGAGTATTCCCATCCGATGGCCTTTGAGCCAGACAAGAAGGCTTTGATTGATGCTATGTGGTCACCAATCATCGTTTCGTATCTTTCTATGAATGAGTCAAAACTGTCCATATCGTTAGCACACCTTTAATTTACCTGTCACTACGTCGTTTATTATTATCTGTTTGCGCTCCTGAAGGAGTGAAATCATTTTGTTGCATTGAGAGATTGAGGAGTCGATTTTCAGGGACAGGGGACAGGTCCGTGTCCTGCCTCCTCATTTTTTGTAACATTTGAGATTATATTTTTGAATATTCCTGCGGGACAGTGACCTGTCCCCTGTCCTGGTTTGTTAAACCTGTTATGTCGGCCATCGTTTATTTAAGTTTCGCATTTGCTCAACTTTAGGAGTTAAAAGGAGTTATCGCTTCCTTTGGTCGCTCAGGAAGTTAAAAGCCGCTGGTAAAAGCCTGGCTCGGACCATAGAAAAGCCATATCACAAATCACGAATCTCCTCCTCGCTGAGTCCCGTAGCCTTCTGTATGTCGGCAATACCCAGACCCATGGATTTCAGGTTATGGGCAGTTTGTCTTAGGCCTTCCTTTCTGCCTTCCGCACGACCTTCCTCACGACCTTCCTCACGACCTTCAGCGCGACCTTCCTCACGGCCTTTCTCTAATCCAATCGCCTCGCCTTCCTCACGGCCTTGCCTTACGCCACTGTTATAAAGCGTGGTCTCAGTCCTGATGATGTCCCAAAACTTGTCGTAGCCGAGAAGCTGCTCGGGAGAAAATGCCGATTCCTCTACTACCTCCATCGCCTTGTTTATCTCTGGATTGTCAAGCAACTCCTGCGGGACGGTCTCCATATAGCCATAAATCTCTGTGAGATAGCGCAGCCAAAGGACTTGCATCTTCTTCTCGTTCATGGTGTGAGGAGTGAACTTGGGCAGCTCCACGAACACAAGGTGCAGACCGTCTATCACCTTTTCGGTATGCTTCTCGTGCACCATGCGGTAGTAGTGATAGTATTCGGGAACGTCCTTAAGAAAGACATCGTTGACGAGATTCAGCGAATACACTGGCTCAAGAAGGCGGTAGTCCTCCTTCTTGTCGAGCTGGCGCACGTAAGCCTTGGCAGAGTTGAACATCACCCTCTGCATGAACTCCGGCGACCACACCATCTGCATCTCCACGATGAACTGCCTCCCACGCTGGTCCTTGCACCTCACATCCACGATGCTGAACTTGCGCAGAGGATTGTCCGGCACCATTTCGGGCGTCAGATACTCCACACTCTGTATCTCCTCCCCTTTCTTTAATGGGAGAAGCGCATTGAGCAGGCTGATTACGAGGTCAGGATGCTCGCCGAACACCTTCTTGAAGGTGAGGTCTGCCTTTGGGTCAAGATAACGTTTTGCCATAATTGCACTATTTTGTGTGTGCAAAAATAGGAAAAAAAATCGGGAAACGCAAGGTTTTTATTGTTTTTCTTTCTCTACTCCCCAAAAAAAATATCACTCCTATTTGTGTCATACGACCACATTGTTCTGAGAAACAAGCATATTTACTCAAGGGACAGGGGACAGGTCAGTGTCCTGCCTCCTCATTTTTTGTAACATTTGAGATTATATTTTTGAATATCCCCGCGGGACAGTGACCTGTCCCCTGTCCTGCTTAAAAATACGAAGTCCTGCCGTGGTACGCATTCAAGGAAGAGGCGTGGCAGGAACTGTTGCTGCAAAGGTAAAACATTTATTTGGATTGTGCAAGGAATTTGAGGAAAAAATGTGCAAGGTAAGTGCAAAAAAGCAAGTTTACTTGTTTTTTTTTGCCGAGCCGCAGCCATTTTTATGCAAAAAGTGTGGAAATGGAGGCGATTTTTAACAGATGTTGGGTGTTGGAGATACAAAATGCGGCATCTACAAATCAAAGTGGGGCAACTACAAACCAAATTGGGCGGTCTGAAGGATTGGATGTAACTTTGATAAGGTAAGCTGCACCGTCAACGTTGGTAAAGGCGGATCCTGAAAAGCCTAATGGTAAAGAGAGTAAGGAAAGAAAAGGATTAAGGTTCTATGAATAGAGAAGATTGTGGGGAACTTATGTCGTTCAGAGTTGAATTTGGTCGTATAGTGGCAAGATTTGGCAGGTATCATTGATTTCTATTAATTTTGCATCCAAAAAAGCGGAAGAGCGCGTATTTCAACGTTAAACTATTATAAATATGAATAATTTCCCGAGCATTTTGATGCTTATATGAAAGAATTTGTGTAATTTTGCTGCGCAGATATTATATACTGCACGAAAGTTAAGCCAATAAGTATGGCATATTTAATAACAATAAAAACAGAATTGTAGTGGGGCAGATTGCTTGGATGTCAGTGTTCATGTTTGTTGTTTTCCCGATAGATATAAATGACAATCGACGTCATGTACATGTATTCTATAGAGGCAAACGCGATCAGGAATGTGCTGCAAAATTCTGGATTGAAACTAACGGCGAGAAATGCATTGAGATTGCCTACTCCAAGCTCTCAGCAAAAGAGAATGAAGCCATAATGAAAGCGTTAGATAAAAACTGGGATTTTATCAACGAACAGATTGATAAGACATTCTCAGGTATTAAAACAGAAAGTAAAAGAATTAAATAAAAACAAGACTATGTGTAAGATTCCTAATGTAAATGTTGGAATCAAGTGGCTTGATTTCAATATGCATGGCAAGTTCAGTGTCATGCTCACTGATGGTCGTCAGATTATCGTACCGGTAAGTATGTTCCCCGACATAAAGAACATGTCTCTGAAGCATCGTAATGAGTGGATGATTCTTGACCACCAATATTTCACTTTTGAGCACATGACAAGAGTGTATTCCATCCTTGACATAATGAGTATTAATCAACCCGCTGCATAGTTTTTTTTCTACCCAACATAGATACAATTCGCAACGTATGACAGCATTGCCAATCATATACATTACACGATATAACCGCCTAATCCTTAACGATTTAGGGGGAGGTACTTGCTATAGCATAGCATCGTCAGCGATATATAACATCACATAAAGAGCCTTCCGCAGGTTGAGGGACAGGGGGTTGTCTGCCCCGTGAGCAGGGCTTCCACGAGTGTTTTCATGGTTGTTTCATAGTCAACGAATTCAGTACAAGGTCAACAAAAGAATATGAAAAGTCAACTGATTCCGTACGAGGTCAACTTTTTCAGGCAAAGAGTCAACCGAATCAGGAAAGACAGTCAATCTTTTTAGATGTCATAGTCAACGATTTTAGTACGTAAACATATTTTAAGTTAAACCAAGCTCTGAGAGAGTCAACCTTATATAGGAAAAGACATAGGAAAAGACAGTATATTCACAAATACACAGATTCACAGTTTGATATTATAAGGGTCATATTTTCCGATTTTTACTTATTATATTATTATATATATATAATAATAATATAATAAATATTTTTCAAAAAAGGGATGCCAGAATATCAAACTGTGAATCTGTTAATTGTGATAATTCACAGATTTACAGATTCACAGTTTTATATTCCATTCATACCCTAGATGTGTATTCCACCTCATGTCTACTGGCTTGCAATTGCGCGATAATTGGCGCGCAAAAAATTGTCAGTAGAAAAAATTGTGTAAAGGAAAGTGTATGTTAAATAAACATAATGCACGGAAATTAATCATGCAATTTATTGCATGATTAAAAATTTTGTAGTATCTTTGCAGCGTGTTAGAAAAATTTATTGTTTAATTTAAAAATTAGAGTGTTATGACAATTAAAGTAAAAGCGCAAGAGCGTAAGCTCATGGTCGGCCCTAGGGCTGGTAAGTACGTCTACCAGATGGCCGCAGAAAAGTATTCATCTCTCTCTGAGAGCAAGATGATTGAGGAGGCTTCTCTTCGATCGGGTATCCAAAAGGGTGCTCTCCAAGCCGCGTTCTCTGCTTGCGGAGACGTGATTAAGGCGTGGGCTACTGAGGGCCATTCGGTGCCGGTGCCGGGACTGGGAACAATGCGATTCGGTCTGAACGCAAAGAGCGTGGAGGACGTGAACATGGTGGCGTCGAGCCTCATCACTACCCGAAAGATCATCTTCGTGCCTTCTAGCGACGTGAAGAAGGAACTGATGAACACCGCAGTGAGCATCACCTGCTACGACCGCAACGGAAAGGTGGTGAAGCGTGTGAACTCCAGTGACTCTGGCGTGATAGAGGACCCTGAGAATCCGAGTGGAGGTGAGGATGCCGGTGCCGGCGGAAGCGACAGCGGTGGCGACGACCTCGGACAGTAAACTTTAAAAGGTAAAACCTTAAAGATTAAAAGGTAAACCTTAAAGAAGTGGTAATTCCCTACGAAGGGTATTATTTAAACCAAAGAGATAAAGAGGGAAAGAGTTTTAACCTCTATCATTATACAAAAACTCTTAAACTCTTAAACTCTTTGGTAAAATAAAGTAAACTTTTAAAAATTACGATTATGAGTACAACTAATAAAACGAATACTTGGAAGCTGATTCTTCAGCTGATTGTGGCCGCACTGTCGGCAATAGCTACCACGCTCGGAGTGACGAGCTGTATGGGTGCCAATGTGTACTTCTAAATGACTCGACTTTGGCAGAACCTCTTCGCTGCCAAACATAAAAAAGGGGAAGTTATTCGGCATTGTGCCTTTTAACTCCCCTTTGTCGTGGTTTTATGATATTGTTTTTGTGTGTGGTGTGTCTTTTATACAAGGTGTGATATGAGGTCTTCGCGGTCGCCTTCGAGCATGTCTACAACAGGAATCTCGATCATGGTGTAGCAGCCGGGTTGCTGGCGCATTGAGGCACGGGCTACGTTGACGAGCACCTGACCGGTGAGGGCGGGATTGTTGATGCTCATGTTGAACTCCAGACGCTGGTTCTGGGTCTGGCCGCTGACACCCTTGCGCACGAGGTTTACGCCATGGCCCATGTCGCGGACATCGTCAACCGAGGCTACCTGGAACACGTGTGTCTCGTCGTTGGCGAAGTATGGGTCTGCCTTTATGGCCTTTGTTACCTCTTCGAGAGTGTAGCCTTCTTCGAGCTCAACGTATACCATGCGGCGATGGATTCCCTGGCCGAGAGGAATTGTCATAGAGAGGGCGTTTTTCACACCTTCCTTTGAGCGAACGCAAACGGAGTGACCCATCGACATGCCCGGACCGAAGTTGGTGTAGCTCAGTCCCTTAGGAGCAAGACTCTGCATGAGTGTGCGCACGATGGAGTCGGATCCCGGGTCCCAACCGGCAGCAATGACCGATACGGTGTTAGTAGCCTTGTTTATAGGCATGAGTTCGCGACGGTAGTCGAGGATGCTTGTGTGGATGTCGAAGCTGTCGACGGTGTTGATGCCCAGTGGCAGAATGTCTTTGGCAAAGTCTGGGCATGAGCGTGTGGGCGCTGCCAAGATAGCCACGTCGACATCCTTAAGTTCGCGGATGTTTTTCACCACTTCATACTGTGCCAGTTCTGCGGGTTTGTTTTCGGCACCATTACGTCTTACGATGCCGGCGATTTCAAAGTCGCCTGCTGCTTCGAGAGCCTGTACGGTGTATTTTCCGATGTTGCCGTATCCTACTACGGCTGCTCTGATTTTTTTCATTTCTTTTATCGTTGTTTGATTATATTGCTTTAATTCGGTTGCAAAATTACTCTTTTTCCGTGAAATATGTGTCATTTTGGAAGAAAAAAATAATAAAATGTTGGAGTTTTGTTGAATTGATATTTTTATTGAACCAAAATACAATAATCTGTAAGTAAAAACGTCTTTATATATGAAGAATCTTAGTTGACGAGTCAACTCGTCAACTAATAAATATAATAATATGATTGATTATATAAAAGGTGAACTGTCTGAACTTACTCCGGCCATGGCGGTGGTGGAGGCTGCTGGAGTAGGCTATGCGATGAACATATCGCTCAACTGCTATTCTGCCATTCAGGGTAAAAAGGATGTAAAACTCTATGTGTATGAGTCGATTAGGGAGGACGCTCATGTGTTGTTTGGTTTTGCGTCAAAGAAGGAGCGTGAAATGTTTCTGCTACTAATCACAGTGTCGGGGGTGGGGCCAAACACTGCACGTATGGTGCTCTCGTCGATGAGTCCCGCAGAGCTGTGTAACAGTATCTCCACGGGCAACGAACGCATGATAAAGACGATAAAAGGTATCGGGCTGAAAACGGCTCAGCGCATTATTGTTGACTTGCGCGACAAGATTGTGTCGTTGGGTATTGCCGAGGAGATACCTGCCGGAGGATCTATGGAAAACCCAGTGGACAACAAGGTGAAGGAGGAGGCAGTGAGCGCACTTACGATGCTTGGCTTCTCGCCTGCTCCGTCGCAGAAGGTGGTGATGCAGATATTGAAGGACAATCCCACTGCTGCTGTGGAGCAGGTGATCAAGATGGCGTTGAAGATGATAAAGTGATGAATTTCAACTCTGCTTCGAGCATTTCGAGTTTGGGCATGGCGAAGCCTGCTGCGCGAGCTTCTGCTATAGGTCGGGTGTAGAGATAGTTTATCTCCATGGGCCGATGAAAATCGAAATCGAGCTTCATGCTTGGAGAGTAGGGCGGCATCTTTATGGTGTTGGCTATCATCTTGTCGGCAAATCGAGTGTCGAGGTTTTTCACGCCTAATGCCTGTGCGGCTCCTATGACCTCAAGCATCTGGTCGTAGATGAGGCGATGAGTGGACTCGCAGGAGAGCAGGCGGTTGGTGGTGGTGTTGAGAGCCACGGTCATTCCGTTGAACGGCATGTTCCACACGGCCTTCTTCCATCGTGCCTCAAGATACTCCACGTCGGCGGCTCCTATGCCTGCGGCACGGAAGTCGGCGAGCATCTGCCCGTAGCGTTGAGGGTTGTGGCAACTGTAGTTGCCAATGTTGATGTTGCCGTAGAACTGGTGGTTGATATGTCCAGGTCCTGCTTTTGCGGAACAGATGAACGCCATGCCCGCTGCTATTGGCTGCGAGGGGAATAGCTGCTGGACGTCGGCTTCAACACCGATGCCGTTTTGTATGAGCAGGATGATGGTGTCGGGCTTGAGAAGCGGCGGAAGGAGTGAGGGCAAAAGATGGTTTTGGGTGGTCTTCAGGGCCACGATGACCACGTCGCATTGTGGCATCTCTGAGGTGGAGTCATACACTTTAGGCGAGGGAAGTGTGAAGTTTCCGTCGCACGAGTCGATGGTGAGCCCGTGGTCGACTACGTATTGGTAGTCGGTGTGAAGCAGGAAGTGGACCTCGAATCCCGCCTTGTCGAGTCGGGCGCCATAGAAACCTCCTATAGCCCCTGTTCCAATTATTGCATATTTCATAATTTGCTTGCTTGTTTTAAAAAAGTAGGGCTGTCTCACGACAGCCCTTACCAGTAACGTTTTCTAACTAACTTATTATCAACTATTCATTACTCAATTTCAAAAATTTGGTGCAAAGTTACACCTTTTTTATTAAAATCCACTACTTTTTTGGAAAAAAATAACGTAAACGTTTGCATTTTTCGACAAATCGCCGTATATTTGCAGTCGAAAAGGTCAAAAACCTAAAAAAAAAGACTCCTAACGAGAAATGAACAACACGAAACATAGAACATCGTTGAAGGATTTGGCTGCACGACTTGGTGTGAGCATAGCAACCGTAAGCCGAGCCCTGCGCAACAGCCCGGAGATAGGACGGGAGATGCAGGAGAGGGTGAAGGCACTTGCCAAGGAGCTGAACTACAGGCCTAATCCTTTCGCCCGAAGCCTCAGAAGGGAGGCTCCGAGAATTATTGGCGTGGTGGTGCCTAATCTGGTGACCCACTTCTATTCTGCCGTGCTTGACGGCATAGAGGAGGAGGCGTCAAAGTCGGGATATTCCATCATCAGTGCCAACAGCCATGAAGACTGTCTCCTGGAGGCAAAGGCTGTTGACACGTTTATCGACATGCATGTGGAGGGCATCATTGCCTGTCTTGCGCAAAACACCACCGACTACTCTCACTTTGAGGAAATTGCCGATATGGGCATTCCGCTCGTGTTTTTCGGACGTACTTGCATGACCGACAAGTTCTCGACAGTGACCGCAAACGGCGACGAAGCGGCGCAACGGGCCACCGACCACCTGATAAAGACCGGAAGCCGACGTATCGCTTTTATTGGCGGACCAAACCATATCGACATGGTGAAACGCAGAAAGCATGGATATCTTGAGGCGTTAAGGGAACACCGCATACCAATAGACAGGGAAGTTGTGGTGTGTGACAAGATAGACTACAACACGGCATTGGAAAACACCCTGAAGCTCTTGAGCCGCGACGACAGACCCGATGCCATTCTTGCCTTCAACGACATAATCACATTTGCGGCTTACGCAGCCATTAGGCAGCTGAAACTGAAAATACCTGACGACGTGGCGCTGATTGGCTTCTCTGACGATGTGCACACGGAATATGTGACACCGAGAATGAGCGTGATTGCCGACAGGTCGAGAGACATGGGGCGAGAGTCGTGCCGACTGTTGTTGAAGGCCATCGACGGAGACACAAAGGTGAGAAAGGTGATAGTACCGCAGAAACTCGTTATCAGAGAGACTTCGGCTAAGCGACAATAGAACATTTATATAATAACACAACTAACATTCAACTTAAAATGTACTACAGCAAACATAACTCATACAGGCTGATATTGGCATTGCTGCTCATGATGGCTTCAATATATGCCAATGCGGATAAGCCTGACCTGAAATTCAGACGACTTGACACCAGAAACGGACTGTCAAACTCACAGGTAAACTGCATTCTTAAGGACTCGAAAGGCTTTGTGTGGATTGGTACGCAGTATGGACTGAACAGATATGACGGATACCGCTTCCGGGAGTTCCATTCCAACATAAAGGACAGTACGGCGCTGCTCAGCGATTATGTCGATAATCTTTTTGAGGATGTAGACGGAAGAATTTGGGTACAGCAGGAACTGAAATACTGTGTATATGACCCAAAGACCGAGCAGTTTGAGCAGAACCTCTCGCCATGGCTGAAAAAGGCTGGAGCGGAAGGTGCCGTGGAAAAGGTATATATAGACAAAAGAAAGAACTACTGGATAAAGGTTTGGGGAGGAAAGCTTTACTACTACAATCCAAGCAAGAATATCAAGTCGAGCTTTGTAGTGGACGACGCAAAGTATGGACCCAATTCCGGATTGTCGTCGTTTGACTCTTACGGGAAACACACGGTGATGATACTGAAAAACGGAGTGATTGCCGCTCTAGACGGCGACAAGGGAAAAGTGGTCTGGGTGAGCAACTACGTAAAGCAAAGACAGACGGCTGATGTCGTGAACAACAGTATATATATTGACCATGACAGAAACTACTGGGTGATGACGGATGGAGACTGCTATGTGTATATGCAGAAAACAAGAAAATGGTATAATGGCGTGAACCATCTGCTCAGAAAGCTCGGGTTTGCTGATGTGCCTAAGGTGGAGATGGTGACGTCGGCTATGGAAGACAGAAACGGACACATGTTTCTTGGTACCAACCATTCAGGATTGTTTGTCCTGGACTTTGCAAAAAAGAGAATATACCAATACGAGAAAGATATAAATAACGAAACAAGCTTTTCTGACATAAACGTGGTTTGTCTTTACCTTGACCGTAGTGGACAGATGTGGATTGGTACATACATGGGGGGTGTGAACCAGGTGGTGTTTGGCAATACTTACGTGAGCAAACTGAAGACCGGAAGCGTGAACACTGTGACTGAGGACAAGGAAGGCAACTACTGGCTCGGAACAAACGAGTCGGGCATATACCGATATAATCCTATTACGGGTGAGAGCCGACATTTCACAGCTGCCGACGGACTTACGTCGAACATTCTTGTGGCAAGTCTTTGCGCAAGCGACGGAACATTGTGGTTCGGAACTTACGGAGGTGGCCTGTTGCACTATGCCAACGGGCGATTTACCGCAATGAGGAAAGGAACCATTGGCGACGACAACGTGTGGGCTGTGGTGGAAGCACCCGACAAAAATATCTGGATAGGCACACTGGGAGCGGGAGTGCAGTGTATTAACCCGGAAACGGGAACCGTTGATACTTACAACAGCAAAAATTCAAGAATTGCAAGCGATTATGTGTCGTCGATGCAGATGACGTCGGAGGGATGGATCGTTGTGGGAACATCGAACAACTACTCGCTTATTGACCCGAAGACAAGGAAGGTGGTGAACATGAAACTTGACCAGGACTCAACGAGAATGACCGTGGTGACTTCGTCGAATACCCAGGTGTTTTCAGACAGCCGCGGACTGATATGGTATTGCTCGGCAGCTGGAGTTCACGTACTTGACAATGCCACTGGAAGAGTGACACTGTTGGACCAAACCACCGGATTGGCTGGAAATGCGGTGTATTCAGTGGTAGAAGACAACAATAAAAATATTTGGGTGGCTACTGAATATGGTGTGTCGCTGATATTGCTCAAATACGACGACGGACAGTGGCAGATGGATATACGAAACTACAACAACCGCGACGGACTGCTGCCTGGACCTTACAACCAGCGATCGTCGTTCCTGACACACGACGGGAAGATACTTGTTGGTGTCACCAATGGCCTTAATATCATAAAGCCTGACCAATTGGGTAGCCGAAAGGTAGTAGGCCGCCCGTTGTTTAGCGGACTGATGCTTTACGGCCAGCAGGTTGAGGTGGGCAAGAAATATAACGGTCGCGTCATATTGCCAGAGGCGCTCAACGAGATACGCCACATGACACTGAGCTACAAAGAGAACATGTTTACCATACAGATGGCTTCCGACCAGGGACTTATCAACAACCGCTCGCAGTATGTTTACCGGTTAGAGGGATTTAGCGACAAATGGATGAAGACCGAAATAGGCAATCCGAACATATCCTTTGCAGGATTGGCTCCCGGGACATACAAGCTGGTTGTGAAGCTGCTTGACGACTGTAACCAGATAGGTGCTGAAGAAAGCTGCATGGAGATTGTTATTAACCCTCCGTTCTGGAGAACATGGTGGGCATACCTTATATATATTATATTGGCGGGTGTGTTGCTATGGATGTTGCATCGACGCGAGGTGAAGAAACTGCGCCTTGAAAAAATAAAGATGGTGGCGGAGACGGAGAAGCGCAAGAGGCGTGAGGCTGCAAGCGCTTACGATAACATGAGCGACAATCTGCGTCACTCGTTTGATGATATTTTCTCAAAGCTCGACTCCTTAATGAGCAGTGAGGATAATGAGGAGAGATATGAACAGCAACAAGAAGTTTTCTCGATGGTAGAGTCGCTAATGTCGGATGTGAACGAGAAAAATACTCAGCCGGCTGAAGAGAAACAAGGGTTTATAAGACCCACTATCTCCGATATGCAGATAGTGAGTCTTGACCAGCGTCTGGTGAATTCGGCCACGGAATATGTTGAGTCAAACCTGTCGAACAGTGACATCTCGGTGGAGACGATGAGTGAGGCATTGAATATGTCGCGTGTACATTTATATAAACGTCTTACTGCCATCACTGGTCAGACTCCATCGGAGTTTATTCGCGATATTCGTCTTCGTCATGCAGAGCAACTCATTCTTAAGAGTCAGCTCTCCATAAGCGAAATAAGCTATAAGGTCGGATTCAACAATCCCCGCTATTTCACAAAGTACTTTAAGGATAAATACGGGGTGATACCGTCGCAGTATAAGAAGAATGAAGAATGAAAAATGATTCTTCATTCTTCATTCCTCATTCTTCATTTATCAAAGTTCTACCGTCATTCCGGCAATGAACCATGTTCCGGGCTGCGGTACGCAGCCGTAGTCCACGTAGGTCTTGTCGAAAATGTTGTTGGCCTCGAGATAGAGTTTATACTTCGGGGCTGTCCATGAAAGACGGGCATCGACGATGGAGTAGGGGGTGAAGGACTTCACCTCGCCGTCGAAATCGGTGAAAGTGCCGCGGCGGTCTTGCCAACGGAAGTTAACTCCAAGGTCGAGACGGCTCCAGAGGTTGAGCTGCAGGTTGGATACGAGCTTGTGGCGAAGATATTCCAATGAATACTTGCTTTGAACGTCAGCGGCTATGTCTTTCTCCTGGAACAGATAGTTGTATGACGTGTTCCATGACTTTAGCAACGATTGTGTGGGGAGCAACTGCCGGAAGTTGAGGTTCAGTTGGGCGCCGAATCCGGTAGCCTTCACCTCTGTGAAGTTTACCGACTGCCATGGAGCGTCTGCCCCATCGGAAGTATAGCGAATCCAGTCTATCATGTTTTTCCAATTGTTATGGTAGACACTGGCCTGGGCGGTGACACCATTGATGGAGTATTTCAATCCTCCTTCTATTGCACTCACTTCTTCGGGCTTGAGATTCTTGTCTGCCACGTGTCCTCCCACAGAGTAGTAAAGTTCTGTGACTGAGGGCATTCGGAGCGAGGTGTTGTAGGAAGCGAAGATTTTCCATGCGTTGCCTATGCGATAGCTCGCGTCAACACCCGGATAGACCTTCATGTTCATTCCGTTCCATGAATTTTTTACAGCCACCAATCCTGCCGACAGTGTGAAGCGGTGGAGCAAAATGTTGTGTTCCACCACAAAGCTTACGTTGGTGCGGTTGATGCCGTGGTCGTAGTAGCGGTCGGTGCCGCTGATGTGGTGAGGATTGTCGAGAGGCTCGCCGAGGTTGCCGCTCAAGAGGTCTTCGTTGCGCAGTTCGGCTCCAACGGCTGTTCGTCCGAGAATCCAGTCAAAATAACCATTGAGGTTGACGCCGAAGATGTCGGTGCGGTGATAATTGAAGGGATAGGTGTTTGGGGCGTCGCGGAAGAGTTCGAAGCGGTCTTCCGAGTGATTCCAGTATATTGATGGCTTTAGATGGAATCGTCCGCGCTTGGTCTCTGCCTGAAGGGCTGTGTAGGTTTTGAGTGTGTGCTCATATTGGTCGTCCCATTTAGCTCCGTAGAATGTGTTTGAGCCATAGCCCTTTGCCGAGAGTCCCGCGTGCCAGTTGACGTAGATGTCAGTGTCGTCGTAAGACCCCTGGTAAAAAGCCTTCCCGCCGCTGTAGTCGGCGTTGAGCCCGCCGTTTTTGTTGCGTGAGTAGCCATCGGAGCGGGTGTAGCTTCCCGAGAGCTGGTTGTTCCACTTGCCGCATGCCACGTTTGCCCTTGCCCCGGCAGAGAGATAGCCGTAGCTTCCGCCTTCGATATGTGCGGATGCGCTGGTGGAAGAATGTGGACGTGTGACGATGTTGATGGCACCGAGAAGGGAAGAGGTTCCGTAGACTCTTCCGGCTGGCCCTTCCAGCACTTCTATGCGTTCGATTTCGCTAATGTCGACTGGGAAATCGAAGGCATTGTGTCCGGTTTGCGGGTCGCAAATGTTGATGCCGTTGAGTAGGATGGTGATTTGCTCGTAGTTACCGCCTCGGATGCTAATGTCGGTTTGCGCGCCAATTGGCCCTCGCTGTCTGACATCTACGCTTGCGGCGTATTTCAGCAAATCGTTAACACTTTGTACCGGAGCCGCTTGAATATCGGCGCGTTCCAGTACAGTTACCATTCTCGCTGCTTGGGCTCTTGTGAGTGGTGCCCTTGAGCCGGTGACGCTCACTTCGTTGAGTGTCATCTCGCGGTCGGTCTTGGTTGCGATAGTGTCTGCCGACACAGGTTTCATGCTCACGCTTCCTGCGCTTGCATGTTGAAGTGTGGCAACGCTGAGAACGCTGATGAGCACCTCGCGTCCAAGAACCGAGAACAGTGAGTATCCTTTGCGTCCAAAACGCTTGAACACCACTGTGCCCTGCTTCTTGTTTGAATTGTTGTTGTACATTGTTTATTTATTATGTGTTAAAAAACGGGTGCAAAGGTACAAAAAAAATGAAGAATGAAGAATGAAGAATGAAGAATTAAGTATTAAGAATGAAGAATTTTCATTAAAACACCTTTACTCCGACAAAAAGCGTGCGGGGCTGGGTGGGACCATAGAAATAACCAGAGTCGCGGAATTCGCCGCGGTCGAGGTCTTTTTGGAACGCGTTGAGGAGGTTTTGGATGCCGCAGTTGAGCTGGAGTTTCAGATGATGGCCTAACGAGAATGTGTAGGAAGCCTTGGCGGAAAGCTCTATGAAGTCGGGTGTATGCACCATTTCGTCTGTCTCGCCGAAGTGAGGAACGTACATGCGGCCTGTATAGATGCCCGACATGGAAAGGTCAAGGCGCTTGGCTGGCTTCAGGTTCATCGTGAAATAACCGTAGATGTCGGGAGTGCGTGGCATGTTCTTCACTGGTGCCACTTCTGGGTTTTCGCTCCATGTGGTCAACTCCTTGTAGCGGCTGCGCTGGAGTGTGAGTCCGGCCTGCAATGAAAAGTTTTGGCCATGGGCTGCCCTTGCGTCGAAGTTTACGCCATAGACGTTTGCACCATTGCCGTTGCATCGTTCCTGTACAGTGTTTCCGTCGGGATCAACACCAATGTTCTGAAGGTAAAAAACGTCGGTCAGTGAGGTGTAGAATGCCTCGCCCAAGATGTTGAAGAGAAAATGGCCGTGGCGGAATGTCCAGTCTACAGATCCGCTAATGCTGTTGGACTTTTCCGGTTTCAATCCGTCGGCGAGTTTTATCAGCACTCCTTCGCCACCAACAGCCGTTACGTGAAGGTCTTCGTCGTAAGCTTGTGGTGCGCGGAATCCAGTAGACCAGGTTAGGCGTGCCTGTAGATTATCAGATGTTTTCCACATCATGTTCAGTCGCGGACTGATTATAGGATTGTCTATGAGGTTATGGCTGTCGATGCGCAGTCCGGCAAGCAGTGTGATGCGGTTGACTGTCCATTCTCCCTGCCCGTAGGCACTGGCAATTTTCACGTCTTGTTTGAGGTCGCGGTTGTAGCCTGTCATGATGTCGTGGAGGGTGTTGTATTGGTATTCTATACCTCCGGTTAATGTGGCGGGAGCGAAAAGCAGACGGCTGAAGCGTCCTGTGTAAGTTGCGCCTCCCACATAGGTGAGGTCTTTGGTCTTGCCGTATGCGTCGGGGTCTTGTTGGGCGCCGTAGTAGCTGTTGCGGTCTATGTGTTGCAACGAAGAGAAGAGCGATACCTTGTGAGCCCATTCTTTCCATGCAATGTCGTAGGTAAGTCCTCCACTGTTTATTATATGGCGTGTTTGTTCCGTTATGTCGGAAAGATGCGGCTCAAGGTCAAACTTGTTGCCTCCGCGGCGGAATTCGTTGGTGGTGTGGTATTCCAAACCTATGCGTGTGAACTGTGTCGGGCGGTAAAAGCTGTGTAGGCCGAAGGTGTGGGCCGAGAGCTTTCCGAGTTCCGAAAAACCGTCGCCGTCGTGGTCGTACTGTTGTCTGTTGCGGTATGTCTGATAAAGGGCGAGTCCGTAGGAGTTGTCGTGTGCCACTATCGAGGCGTTTGCCCCCATGTTGTCTTCCCACGCTTTCCCTCCAATAGACGAGAGTGTGTTGTTGAATTCGAAGGAGTTGCTTTTCGGGTCTTTGGTTATGATGTTTATCGTTCCTCCTACGGCATTTGCTCCAAACAAAGCCGAGCCACCGCCTCTTACTACCTCTATTCGGTCGACCATGGCTGCTGGTATCTGTTCCAATCCGTAAACACCTGCAAGCGAACTGACTACGGGTCGGCTGTTGATAAGTATCTGTGAGTATGACCCTTCCAGTCCGTTGATTCTCACCTGTGGGAATCCGCAGTTCTGGCAGTTGTTTTCTACTCTTAATCCCGACTGGTATGAAAGGGTTTTTGCCAAGTCGGGCGCGTTTACTTGTTCAAGTAGTTTTGCGCTGATGACGTTCACCACTACTGGTGCATCCTTTCTTTTCATAGCGCTTTTGTTGGCCGATACAACCACGTCGTCGAGGTTTACGGTACGGTGTATGTCGTGGTCGTGACTATCTTTGTAAGACAGTTCTTTGTCGTTGTTATCCATGATGTATTGTTTTGCTGCTTCTGCTTTGTGTGTCAGCGTCGCCATAGTAACCATTATGGCCATCGATAAAAAGTTCTTTTTCATTTCTGTTTTTCCTGTTTTATTCTGTTTTCGGGTGCAAAGGTAAGGCAATATATCGGGTTGTGAAATACTCAAAAGGTGGTATTCGTTTCCGGCATTGGCGTTATGTTTAATAATAACATGTTATTGGGGTAATAAATAATAATGATGTTAATTCGCAAAAAAGAATGCTAATACCTAAAAATAAGTATTGTGTGAATGATGAAAAAGTACTATCTTTGCAGCCAAAATAGCGACCGAAATAACATGAAGAGGATGAAACTTTACGAGGCCGACGACAAGATGATTGACCTCATTAGCGACAATTACAGTATGCTGCAAGGCCTGGGGGCCTTTGGTATACATCTTGGTTTTGGCGACAAGACAGTGGAAGAAGTATGTCACGAACAAGGAGTTGACTGTTACACTTTTGTTATAGTGGTGAATTTTCTAATAAATGGATATGCTCCGAAGGAAACCGACGAGAAAATCTCGGTGAAGACCCTCTTGGGCTATCTGCGTGCCTCCCATACCTTTTTCCTCGATTATCAGCTTCCAACCATCAGACGAAGGCTTGAGGAGTCGTTGGCGGATGGCAGCGGCCTTGCCCCACTCATACTGCGTCTTTACGACGAGTATGCCCACGACATCCATCTTCACATGAAATATGAGGAGAAAACCCTTTTCCCTTATGTTGAAGCTTTGCTGCGTGGTGAGCGCATACCTAATTATAATGTGGAGATATTTTCAAAGCATCACAGCGACACTACAGGCAAGTTTCAGGAGCTAAAAAACATCATAATAAAATATCTGCCACACAACAGTCTTGCCAATCATCAACTTACGGGCACTCTCTACGACATTTACAACAACGAAGAATGGCTTACCAACCATAGCAATGTGGAGGAAGTGTTGTTTGTGCCTGCCATCCGTCTGCTTGAGCAGAAAGTGAAGGCCGACGATGTCACCGCCCGTATCACGAGTATGATAAAGTGTCCTGAAAGCACAGAGTCAATTTCTGAGCGCGAGAGGGAGATAATAGTGTGTTTGGTGCAGGGCATGAGCAACAAGGAGATAGCCTCCCGCCTGTTTATATCCGTAAATACGGTTATCACTCATCGACGCAACATAGTGCGTAAACTCCAGATACACTCTCTTGCAGGTCTAACCATATACGCCATTGCCAACAATATGATAGATATGCCGCAGATATAAAAAAACAGGAAATAGGGTGGAAAATTGAAGGAAAAGAGGTGATTTTTGTAAGAAAACAAGAAAAAATAAGGACGATATTAAAAAAAATAGCAAAAAGATTTGGAGGATTAAGAAAAAGTCAGTACCTTTGCAGTCGCAATCAGGGAACAAACGATTGCAATACAAAATTGGGATATGGTGTAATGGTAACACTGCAGATTCTGGTCCTGCCTTTCCTGGTTCGAGTCCGGGTATCCCAACAAAGAAGAGCGCAATCTTTCGAGGTTGCGCTCTTTTGTTTATGCCAAAAGGAGTGTGAGCTCCATTAATAATGTTATTTTATGAAACAGGTACGCCCAAAGAAAAATCTCGGTCAACATTTTCTCACAGACCTCACAATAGCAAAACGCATAGCGGACACAGTGGACGCATGCCCGGAACTTCCCATTTTGGAAGTCGGACCGGGCATGGGAGTGCTTACGCAGTATCTTGTGGAAAAACCGCGTGAAGTGAAGGCGGTGGAGATAGATACAGAGTCGGTGGCTTATCTTTATGAACGCTTCCCACGACTTCGCGACAATATATTGGGAGAGGACTTTCTGAGAATGGATTTATCGAAGATTTTTGAAGGACGACAATTTGTGCTCACCGGAAATTATCCGTATGACATCTCGTCACAGATATTCTTCAAAATGCTCGACAACAAAGACCTCATACCTTGCTGTACGGGTATGATACAACGAGAGGTGGCGCAACGTATGGCATCTCAGCCTAACACGAAGGCTTATGGTATATTGAGCGTGATGATACAAGCATGGTACGATGTGGAGTATCTGTTTACTGTGGATGAAGGTGTGTTTAACCCTCCGCCTAAGGTTAAGAGTGCGGTGATAAGAATGACCCGCAATGAGACCACCAGTCTTGGATGCAACGAACAACTGTTTAAGAGAGTTGTGAAAACAGTGTTCAACCAACGTCGAAAAATGTTGAGAGTGAGTATGCGGCCATTGTTCGCAGACCACACTGTCAGTGAAGGCTTCTTTTCTCATGATATTATGACCCGACGCCCCGAACAGCTGACAATAAAAGAATTTGTTGAGTTGACAAACATGGTGGAAACGGAGTTGGCTACTATATAATATATAAATAAGGTGAAGATGAAAAACTTTCTTTCTTTTATTGCATGTACTCTTGGAGCGTTGGCTGTGCTGATTGCACCAATGATACCTCATCATCATCATGGTGAGGAAGTATGTGTAGTGATGGAAAGATGTAGCATCGACAATCGTATAAACGACACACATACCGGACATCATGGAGAAGACCATGATTGCTCGTCGTGTATAAAAAATGCACAGTGGCTTGATGTAAGGGCAAACTACAACCGCAATGTTGCCGATCTTTGCCTTTTGCCGCTGTTTGTTGTGTTCGGATATGAATGGCATATAAAGGATGTTCACATATCCGAACTGAAAAATCATTTCTGCCGCTCAACCATTAATGTTCTGGAAGGTTATGGAGGGGTGAGTGGCCTGAGGGCGCCGCCGTGTTTTAGTTAAGGGGAAGTTAAGCACATGCGAAACTTAAGACATTTAGTTAACTAAAACAAGAATTAATATGAAACACATTGGAATTTATAGTATATTGATGGCAGCATGCCTTATGGCAAGTTGTCATCCGGGAGAAAAACGTCATGGCGCTCACGACCATGAGGGAGAAGAAAAAGAAGATCATTCCGGCGAAATAGTCATGACATACGAACAGATGGAAAAAGCCGGAGTGGATATTGAGACTGTTGAACCGGGAGATTTCACCGCAGTGATGAAGGCGGCCGGACAGATAGTAAGAAGACAGGGCGACGAACAAACTGTATCTGCTACAATAAGCGGGATCGTTTATTGGAGAAATGCTTCGCTATCGGAAGGAAGTCAAGTTGGCAGTGGACAGCCACTGGCCGACATTACCGCCCGTCACTTGCAAGACGGCGACCCTATTGCCAAGGCAAAGGCTACCTTTGAAGCCGCAAAGAGCGAGATGGAAAGAGTGAAACCTCTGGCCGACGAGAATATCGTGTCGCAACGGGAGTATGAACAAGCAAGACTAAACTATCAGACTGCAAAAGCGGCTTATGAAGGCATTGCAGCATCGAAAAGTGGAAGCGCAGTTGTGACTACTGGAATGGGAGGCTTCATAAAGTCGCTTATTGTGAAGTCGGGTGACTATGTAAACGTTGGTGATCCAATAGCCGTTGTGACTCAAAACAGACGACAGCAACTGGTGGTGGATGTACCGGAATGTGCTTATCGTAACATGAACGATATCAGGAGTGCAAACTTCAAGGCCACTGGTAATGACAACGTTTATAAACTATCGGAACTGAACGGGAAACTAATATCCTATAGCCGCACACTGCCCGAAGGTTCTGCTTATTTGCCAGCCACTTTTGAGTTTGACAACGTGGGCGATATCATTGCAGGTTCGTTTGTCGAAGTCTATTTGTTGCTAAAGCAAAAACAAAATGTTATCACTGTGCCTAATACATCCCTTACCGAGGAACAGGGACTTTACTATGTGTATGTAAAGAAACATAACCATAATCACGAGGCTCATGAAGACCATGAACACGAAGACCATGATCACGAGGCTCATGAAGGCCATGAACATAAAGGTGAAGAAGGCATTTTTGAGAAACGTGAAGTAAAGATAGGGCAAACTGACGGAGTGCGCACAGAGATATTGTCAGGACTGAAAGCCGGAGAGTGTATAGTGACTGAAGGAGCATATCAGGTGAAGCTTGCTGCCTCGTCTTCTGTCATTCCTGAAGGACATAATCACAACCATTAACATCACAGGCCATGTTAAACAAAATAATCAGATTTTCACTCGACAATCGCCTTGTAGTGCTCATACTTGGAGTGTTGCTGACCATAGGCGGCCTATATACGGCCGACAACATGGAGGTGGATGTCTTTCCTGACCTTAACGCCCCCACAGTTGTCGTAATGACGGAGGCGAAGGGCATGGCTGCCGAGGAAGTGGAACGACTTGTGACATTTCCTATTGAAACGGCCGTGAATGGTGCTACCGACGTGCGACGAGTAAGGTCGTCATCAACAAATGGTTTCTCGGTGGTTTGGGTAGAATTCAACTGGGGGGCGGATGTGTATCGTGCCCGACAGATTGTGACCGAAAAGCTTTCTACTGTGAATGATGCCTTGCCGCAAGGTATAGGTAGTCCTACGTTAGGTCCACAGTCGTCGATACTCGGCGAACTGATGTTTGTGTCGCTCACATCCGACACTACCTCGCTTCAGCAGCTTCGCACACTTGCCGACTGGACCATTCGTCCGCGTCTTATGGCTTCGGGTGGTGTGGCTCAGGTGGCCGTGCTTGGTGGCGACATTCGCGAATACCAGATACAGCTTAGCCCTGAGCGTATGAAGCATTTCGATGTTGGTCTTAACGAGGTGATTAACGCAGTGGGCAACATGAACCGCAATGTTGCGGGCAACACTCTTTACGAGTATGGCAACGAATACATCATACGAGGATTGCTCACCACCAACGATCCGGTGGAGATAGGCAAGGCTGTGGTGAAAAAGTCGCCGTCGGGAATGCCCATTCGTCTTGACGCAATAGCTGAAGTGATGGTGGGTAACCGTATGCCGCGCATGGGTACCGCTTCATATAATGGCAAGCCTGCCGTGATAATGACAGTGACGAAACAACCATCCGTGTCCACTCTCGAACTCACAGAAGCTCTTGATTCCACTATCGTCTTGCTTAAGAAGAGTCTGCCAGCTGATGTGAAACTCTCTACGGATGTTTACCGACAATCGCGTTTTATCGAGAGCAGTATTGACAATGTTAAAAACGCTCTCATTGAAGGTGGAGTGCTTGTAGTGGTAGTGTTGTTCCTCTTCTTGATGAACGTGCGCACAACATTGATATCGCTTGTTACCATACCACTATCGTTGCTTGCAGCCATCGTGGCGTTACATTTTATGGGATTGACTATCAATACGATGAGTCTTGGAGGTATGTGTATTGCCATAGGATCACTGGTGGACGATGCCATAGTGGACGTGGAAAATGTTTACCGTAGACTGCGTTTGAACAGAATGTTGCCCAAAGCAGAGCAAAGTTCTGTGATAGAGGTGATATTCGAGGCGTCGAAGGAAGTGCGTCTGCCCATTCTCAACTCAACTCTGATAATCATTGCAAGCTTTGTGCCCATATTCTTTCTTTCGGGCATGGAAGGCAGAATGCTACAGCCGCTTGGGGTGGCATTCATCGTGGCATTGTGCTCCTCTACCGTTGTGGCACTTACCATGACACCGGTGATGTGCAGCTATCTCCTGGGAAAGGGAAAGGTTAACGGGCAAGGACAAGAACCGATAGTGGCACGCAAGCTAAAGGCATGGTATACCACGGCCTTGGAAAGGGTCATAGATAAAAAGATTGCCGTTGTCGCTTCAACATGTGTGGCTCTTGTGGCAGCCATAGCTGTATTTGCCAGTCTTGGAAGTAGCTTTCTGCCACCATTCAACGAAGGCTCTTTCACCATAAACGTAAGCACTTTGCCTGGCATTTCCCTTGAAGAGTCTGACAAGATTGGACGAAGGGCGGAGGAACTGTTGCTTTCTGTACCCGAGATAAAGGTGGTGGGAAGGAAAACAGGGCGTGCCGAACTCGACGAGCATGCTCTTGGTGTGAACACTTCGGAGATAGAGGCTCCATACGAACTAAAGGACCGTTCGAAAGACGAACTTCTTGCCGACATTCGCCACAAGCTGTCGGAGATTCCTGGAGTGAACATAGAAGTGGGCTCGCCCATAAGCCATCGCATCGACGCCATGCTCTCAGGAACGAGGGCAAGCATTGCGATAAAGGTGTTTGGTCCAGACCTTAACCACATCTTTAAAATTGGCAACGAGATAAAGTCTAGTATTAAGGATATAGAGGGAGTGGCTGATCTTAACGTAGAGCAGCAGGTGGAGCGTCCGCAGCTCACGATAAAGCCAAAACGTACGATACTTGCAAAATATGGCGTGACCATGCCTGAGTTTGTTGACATGATTGAGGTTCTGCTAGAAGGTCGCGAGGTGTCGCAAGTGTTTGAGGGAAACCAGACCTTTGCACTTACACTTAAAGTGGATGATGCCAGCCGACAAAGCATTTGGGGCATCAGACATCTTATGGTTGATGCCGGAGGTCGTAAGGTGGCTCTAGAAAACATAGCGGAGATAACATCTACTGCCGGCCCGAACACCATAAGCCGTGAGAATGCACAGCGCAAGGTGGTGGTATCGTGCAATGTGGCTGGAAGGGACCTCTTGGGAGTGGTGCGAGACATACAGCACAAGGTGGACGAAAACGTAAATATGCCTGAGGGTTATCATGTGGAATACGGCGGACAGTTTGAGAGTCAGCAGCAGGCTTCCCGCACTCTTACCATCACTTCGCTGTTGTCGCTGCTTGTCATCTTCATGTTGCTGTTCAGTCAGTTCAGAAGCGTGAGACAATCGGCTGTGGTGATGATAAATCTGCCATTGGCATTGATAGGCGGTGTGGTGGCGATATGGATGACGAGTGGTGTGGTGAGCATTCCTTCTATCATTGGTTTCATCTCGCTGTTTGGAATTGCCACACGTAACGGAATGCTTCTCGTTTCCCGATACAACGACCTGCGTGAAAATGGCATGCCGTTGAAGCAGTGTGTGCTTCAAGGGTCGGCAGACCGTCTTAATCCAATATTCATGACTGCCTTAACTTCTGCCTTGGCCCTAATACCTATGGTGCTTGGCGGAGACTTGCCTGGAAACGAGATCCAGAGCCCGATGGCAAAGGTTATTCTTGGCGGACTTCTCACTTCCACATTACTCAACGGGTTTATCATTCCGGTAATGTATCTTTTGAGTGAGGAGAGAGGTGCAAGGGGAGAAAAGTGAGGATATAAAAATATTAAAGATATGAACAGAGGTACAGTATTATTTTTAGCCATGATGGCTGGTTCAACGCTCTTTGCACAAAATGGCATAGAAAAAGCGTTGGCGGAGATAGAGGTCAACAACACTACGTTGAAAGCAATGCAGAAATCTGTGGAGGCACAGAAAAAAGCTAATCATGCCGACAATACACTTGCCGACCCGGAATTGGGAGTGAACAGACTATGGGGAAACCCTTCGTCGATAGGCAACCGAACCGACATTAGCGTAAGTCAGGAATTTGACTTCCCTACTATAACTGGTGCAAAAACAAAAGTGGCAAAACGTCGAGACGACATGGTAGACTGGCAGTATAAGTCTGAACGCTGTGTCATACTGCTTGAAGCTAAGAAAGCTCTTATCGACGCTATATATTATAATAGGTATATAGCTGAGCTTGAGCGGAGAATGACTCATGCCAATGCCATTTATCTGGCTCAGAAGCGTAGTCTTGAGACTGGGGCTAGCAACAAACTCGAATTAAATAATGTTAGTCTGAGCTTGTCGCAGATAACTACTGAGATGAAAAAGGCTGAGGCTGAGCAACAGGCGGTGATGACACAACTTGCACGACTTAATGGAGGACAGGCCGTGAAGGTGGCTGACACGGTTTTCATCATGCCCGACCTGCCTTCCGACTTCGATTCTTGGTACAATCAGGTGATGGCCTCACATCCCACATTTGGTTATGCCGAGAGCCAGACGGCTATGACCCGCAGTCAGCTATCTGCTGTCCGTCAGTCTGCCCTTCCTTCCATCTCTCTTGGCTACATGAGCGAGAAGACCATGGGCGAGCAGTTTCAGGGTCTTACAGTTGGCCTGAGCGTACCGTTGTGGAGCAGCGGACGCCGCATAAGACAAGCCAAGCGTGAGAGCGAGGCTGCCGATGCGGTTCGCGACGATGCAAAAGGACAGCTTTACGGCATACTTCAAGAGCGATACTTTCGCGCAAAGGGACTCGTTGAGGCTGTAGAGACATCGAAAAAGGCCTTGGCTGAAGCCGACAACAGCCAGCTGCTTGCCAAGGCCCTTAAAGCCGGTGAGATATCTGTTGTAGAATATCTTGTAGGTTTGTCGTACTATTACGATGCAATCGACAATGTGCTTTCTACCGAGCGCGAGTGCCAGAAGGCTTGCGCTGAGCTGACTGACTTCCTGCTTTAGCAGCAGGACGTCTTCTTGCGACAGGCTTCTTTTTTACTGTTGCAGGCTTCTTCTCTATTACGGTAGCTTTTAGGATTCTTACGTCTTCCAGCGGACGGTCATTCTCGTCGGTGGCCGTCTGCTGTATTTTTTCCAGCACGTCGAGTCCTTCGGCTATCTCGCCAAATACGGTGTATCCTCCGTCGAGATGCGGAATGCCGCCAATGGTCTTGTATGTCTCACGCATCTCAGGAGTAATTTTCACTCGGTATCCGTAGAGTGTGTCGAGGCGCTGCTGCATCTTGTCGAGCTCAGCATCGGTAAAAGTCTTCCCCCAAGCCAAGTAGAAGTGGCATGCGCTTGACTCGCGGTAAGGGTTGTCGCTATCTGGTTCACGTGCGGCGGCAAGCACTCCGCGGCGGTGATATAGTTGTGGCAGACGCAGTTCTTGTTCCACGGTCCAGTCAAGATCGCCCTCGCCGAGGAAATCTCCAGGTTTGGCTTCTTTGCTCTTCGGGTCGCCGCACTGTATCATGAAGTCTTTAATGACGCGGTGGAAAAGTAGTGAGTCATAGACGTGGAGGTTGACGAGCTTTAGGAAGTTGTCGCGGTGTAGTGGTGTCTCGTTGTAGAGTTTCAGTTTGATGTTGCCAGCTGTTGTCTCGAGCAACACTTCTTTGCAGTTGTTGCTTTCTTGGGCTCTCAGTCCCAGTGAGAATGCCATGATTATGGCGCAGATGATTGTTTTCATAATGATAAAAGTGTTGATTTTGATGGTGCAAAGATAAATAAAGATGTGGAAAATACAAAATATTGCTCAAAAAAATAATATTTTTAATGAATATTTGTTACCTTTGCAGCGGTTATCGTAAGTAAATTCTCTACTTTAGTAAGTAATGGAGTGAACTCATAAGAAGTAGAAAATAAATTATAATAATAAAATAATGGAATTATTGGGATTAGACATTCATGCATGGTACACCATCGCAATCGTAGTGGTGATGTTTGGTTTGCTGTTAAAAACCAAGTTGCCTGTGGAGATGGTGTTTCTCGGAGGAATTGGATCGTTGATAATCAGCGGTTCGCTGCCTGTGAAAGAAGCTATCTCGGGATTTAGTTCCGAGACGGTTGTCGTTGTCGGAATAATGTTTATCGTGGTCACTGGACTGGTGCATACAGGTGTGCTGCAGTGGGTGGTGAAAAATCTGCTTGGACAGCCGAAAGGGTATGCACGTGCCGTCAGCAAGCTGATGTTGCCTGTGGCTATTCTCAGTTCGTTGCTTAACAACACCACTGTGGTGATGCTGTTTATCAATGTGGTGAAGATTTGGTCGAAGAAACTCAGCATCACACCTTCAAAGATGCTCATTCCGTTGAGCTATGCAGCCGGTTTGGGTGGCGTGTGCACCATCATCGGTTCTCCTACCAACCTTGTCATTGCTGGTTTCTACAAGGAAAAGACCGGTGATGTGATATCTTTCTTTGAGCCTCTTCTTCCCGGTTTGTTCTGCGTGTGTGTACTCATTCTCTCTGTCATTGCCATGCGTCGTATGCTTCCCGACCGCAAGTCTCCCGACGAGTCGTTTGAGTCTATCAGCGACTATACTGTTGAGCTTCTTGTCCCTACAGAGTCTAAGATTGTGGGTGACACGGTGAAGGAGTGCGGACTTGCCGACATCAATGGTGGACGTCTGGTTGAGATAGTGCGTTTCGACAAGGAAATCATTTCGCCCGTGGATGACAATGATTATGTGTTTGGCGGCGACCGCCTGATATTCAGCGGCGACGTAAGCGCGATACTGGAGTTGAAGAAGAGCCACGAGCTTGTGAGTGCTACGGAACATGTATACAGGCTCAACGACGTAGACCGCCGCAGGAAGATAAGCACTGCATACGTTACCTTCACAAGCACCCTGATAGGCAAGACAATAGTGGAAGCCGATTATGAGAAGTCGCACAACATGGTGCTCGTGGCTGTGGCACGTAGCGGCGAGCGCATTGAGACAAGTCCACACGAGGTGGTGCTCAGGGCAGGCGACACATTGATGTTTGAGGGTCGCGGCATAGACAAGGAAGGCATGAAGCACGACCTCTGTTTCTTCGATTCAGAGACAGTGGCCAACTATAGCGTCAAGACCATTGTCTCAACAGTTATCATGCTTTCTATGATTCTCCTTGCCGCCTTCAATGTCATGCCGTTGCTTCGCGCCTGTTTCTTGGCGGCTTTCGCCATGTTGCTTACAAAGTGTTGCAGCATAAAACAGGCTGAGGACAACATCAACTGGAAGGCTCTGATGGTGTTCGCCGGAAGCGTCTGCTTAGGAAAGGCTATAGAGCATACTGGCTTGTCGGAACTTCTTGCCCAGGGCTTGCTCGATGTTTGCGGTTCTAATCCTATTGTCGTTCTGACTGCCATCTGTTTTGTCACTACGTTTGCCACAGAGTTTATTAGCAATACGGCTACCTCCGCCATGTTCTTCCCAATAGCCTACGACGCTGCCATCACCTTAGGTTGCGACCCGATGGCTTTCTGCATGGGCCTGATGATAGCTGCCGCTTCGAGTTTCGCCACTCCTATCGGTTCTCCCACCCACATGCTTGTCTACTCACCAGGCGGCTACCGTTTTGTCGACTTTGTGAAAATTGGCTTGCCTATGAATTTCATCATACTTGCCGCAAACGTGTTTATCGTTAGCTTGCTGTATCTGTAATCAGTTAAACTATGTATAAAAAAGAATTACTCACAATTTTTCTTTTGTACAATTAAAAAAAAACGCTATCTTTGCACTCGTTTTAGGATAAACTACGTATAATAAACAAAAAACAACAATGAGTAAAGTAGTAATAAACAATTATGAAGAGTTTGCCGCAATGCTCGGCAAGAATATCGGTGTGTCAGACTATGTAGAGTTGACACAGGAACGTATCAACCTCTTTGCCGATGCCACTCTCGACCATCAGTGGATACATGTGAATCCAGAGAAAGCTGCCGTGGAAAGTCCTTTCAAAACTACTATTGCCCATGGCTATCTCACTCTCTCTATGCTTCCTTATCTGTGGAATCAGATTATTGAGGTGAATAACCTGAAAATGATGGTGAATTATGGTATGGACAAGATGAAGTTCGGTCAGGCTGTGAAGTCTGGCGAGTCTATCCGTCTTGTTGCCGACCTTTTGTCGATTGCCAATCTTCGTGGCACGGTGAAGGCAGAGATAAAGTTTGCCATCGAGATAAAGGACCAGAAGAAGAAGGCTCTTGAAGGTGTGGCCACGTTTCTCTATTATTTTGAGTAAATGAAGAATGAAGAGTGAAGAGTGAAGAATGAAGAGTGAAGAATGAAGAGTGAAGAATGAAGAATGAAGAGTCGTGACATTTGATGAAAATATCTAACGCCATAATTAAGATACTTCTGCCGATAGTGTTGGGTGGGGCCATACTCTACTGGATGTACCGTGGATTTGACTTCGACAGTATGAGCCATGTCTTGTTGCATGAGATGGACTGGACGTGGATGCTTTTGTCGTTTCCGTTCGGCATACTAGCCCAGGCTTTCCGCGGATGGAGATGGAAACAGATGCTCGACCCGATAGGCGAACATGCTCGTCGTTCAACAAGTGTCAACGCTGTTTTCCTCTCATATGCTGCAAGCCTCCTGGTGCCACGTATCGGTGAGTTCACTCGTTGCGGTGTGTTGAAGAAAGTCGACGGGGTTTCGTTCACCAAGGCGTTAGGTACAGTGGTCACCGAGAGAGCCATCGACTCTCTGGTAGTGGCTGGTGTTACTGGAGTGACTCTTCTCGCCCAATTGAGCGTCTTCAACGTCTTTTTCGACCGTACCGGCACGAGTGTCGATTCGGTGCTGCACCGTTTCACGGCAGCCGGATATCTTGTCACAATAGTATGTGGTATAGCCTGCCTCGTGCTTCTCCATTTCCTTCTCAAGAAGCTTTCAATATATAATAAGGTGAAAGCTACACTTGGTGGTATATGGCAAGGTATAATTTCGCTGAAAGATGTACGCAACATTCCGCTTTACGTGCTTTTTACACTTGGAATATGGGTGAGCTATTTTCTTCATTATTACCTCACTTTCTTTTGCTTCGACTTCACGTCAGATCTGGGAATAGGCTGTGCCATGGTCACCTTTGTGGTGGGTAGCATTGCCGTTTTGGTGCCAACTCCCAATGGTGCCGGACCGTGGCATTTTGCCGTGAAAACAATGCTGATATTATATGGAGTGGCCGATGAGAAGGCATTATACTTCGTATTAATCGTACATACAGTCCAGACAATGCTTGTCATCGTGCTCGGTATATGGGCATGGGTGGCTTTGAATTTTATAAAAACCAAAAAATGCTATGAGTGAAATTAAAAACCTTAATCCAGAGTGCATCTGGAAAAACTTCGACGCACTGACACAAGTGCCACGTCCGTCAGGACATCTGGAGAAAGTTCAACAATTTCTTCTTGACTTCGCCGCAAGAGTAGGTGTGGAGGCCTTTAAGGATCCTGCCGACAATATTGTAATGCGCAAGCCTGCAACACCAGGTATGGAGGGAAAGAAGGGGGTGATTCTTCAGGCTCACATGGATATGGTGCCGCAAAAGTCGCCTGAAAGCACACACAATTTCGAGACTGACCCCATCGAGACTTATATCGACGGAGAATGGGTAAAGGCTAAAGGAACAACGCTTGGTGCCGACAACGGTATTGGTGTGGCCACAATAATGGCCGTAATGGAAGACAAGACACTGAAACACGGACCTGTGGAGGCTCTCATTACTGCCGACGAGGAAACTGGCATGTTTGGTGCCAATGCCCTGCCTGCCGACGAACTGCATGGCGACGTGCTTCTCAACCTCGACTCTGAGTGCTGGGGCAAGTTCGTGATTGGTAGCGCAGGCGGAATCAATGTCACAGCCACCCTCGGATATAAGGAGGTGGACACCGACCCTGACGACGCTGCAGTGCGTGTCACACTCAAGGGATTGCGTGGAGGACACTCTGGACTGGAAATAAACGAAGGCCGCGCCAATGCCAATAAACTCATGGTTCGCTTCGTGCGCGAAGCCATTGCCGACTGTGAGGCTCGTCTTGCCACATGGCACGGCGGAAACATGCGCAACGCCATACCATTCCAGGCCGTGGTGGTGCTCACGTTACCAAAAGAAAACGTTGAGGCACTGAAGGAACTCGTGGCAGACTGGAAAGCTGACTTCGAAGACGAGTATAAGGGAATAGAAAGCGGAATAGAATTCTTCGTGGAAGATGTGGAGACACCAAAGACCGAACTCCCCGAAGAGATACAAGACAATCTTGTGGATGCCATATATGCCGTTCACGATGGAGTGGTGCGCATGATACCTGCATATCCTCATGTAGTGGAGACATCAAGCAACCTTGCTATCATCGACATCGAAGGCGGCAACGCACTCATTAAGCTCCTGCCTCGTTCAGCACGCGAGGACATGAAAGACTATGTAGTCAACATGATTGCTTCTTGTCTTAATATGGCTGGCATGAAGGTAGAGACAGCCGGAAGCTACGGCGGCTGGGACCCGAATCCCGAAAGCCCGATACTCCACCATCTGCTCCGCATCTATAAAGAGCAGAACGGTAAGGACGGAATCATACAGATAGACCATGCCGGACTGGAGTGCTCTATCATTCTCGGCAAGTATCCACACCTCGACGTCGTTTCCTTAGGGCCTACGATGAAGTCGCCACACACCACAGGTGAGCGTGCACTCATCCCGACAGTAGAACCCTTCTGGAATCTCTTGAAGCAGGCACTGGAAGAAATTTAAGTGTCGATTTATAAGAATAAAGGAGTTTAGTAGTTAAGACAATAGTGAGTCACTCACGATTTTTGGTGGCTTAGACATTTGTCTTAACTCCTTAACTCCTTAACTCTCCTTTTTTGTTAAAAAATCGTTACGGGACGAAAAATTCTTCATTCTTCATTCTTCATTCTTCATTTTTTTTATACCTTTGCACCGAAAAAAATAAAACTGCAACAATTATGGACGATTATCACGCGGAAAACTTCAGTATTTAGGCGTGAGGATGGCAAGACGCCAATCCTCTTGCCATATCGACATTTGTGTGAGACCAAAGGGTCTTAACTGTTTTTGTATAACTATTTTGGATTGGAACAATGCGTACATACTGGAACACAAACGGCGGACTCACCGCCATTAACGAATGGGAACCAAACTGCTGGATTCAAGTAACATGTCCTACAGAAGAAGACCAACTGCTGCTTGAAAAGCAATTCAATATACCCGACTATTTTATGTCGGACATTAGCGATACCGACGAGCGTGCCCGTTATGAGTACGACGACGGCTGGATGCTCATAATCCTTCGTATACCATACGTGAAAGAGATACGTTCTCGAACTCCTTACACCACAGTGCCATTAGGCATCATCCATAAGCGCGACGTCACCATCACAGTCTGTTATTACGAGACAAACATGATGATAGACTTCGTAAGCTATCAACAGAAAAGAGGTGAGGGATTCACCGATTATGTCGACATGATATTCCGCCTGTTCCTCTCCTCTGCCGTTTGGTATCTAAAACGGTTGAAACAAATCAATAGCCTCATTGAAAAGGCAAAACGAAACCTCGACAGGGAGGTAAATAACGAGTCGCTCATAGGACTGAGCAGACTGCAGGACTCGCTCACCTATTTCATCACATCTATACGAGGAAATGAGACGCTACTCTCAAAACTGAAGTTCAAACTCCAGATTGACGAACTCGATGCCGACCTTATAGAAGATGTGAATATTGAGATGACACAGGCCCGCGAGACCACAAACATTTATTCCAACATTCTCGAGTCGACCATGGACACATATTCGTCCATTATCAACAATAATATGAACACGGTGATGCGAACGCTTACATCGGTGTCTATTCTCATGATGTTTCCTACGCTCATAGCCAGTCTCTTTGGTATGAATCTGGTAAACGGCATGGAAGAAAGTCACTATGGTTTTGTCATCGCAATTGTCATTTCAGTGGCCATTTCAGGCCTGTTTTGGTGGATTTTCCGCCATAAACGCCTCATTTAGTCGTTTTTTTTGCAAAAAAACGTCCAAAAATTAGGCTGTTAAAGAAATTTTGCGTAAGTTTGTGCCAAATTTTGTATCGTACCGATTCATTAACTAATAAAAAGTGAAATGATGGACTCTCAAGAGAAAGACCTGGCAACAGGAAAAATTGAAGAAGTGAACACAGAAAATGTGAGCACCGAAGAAGTGAAAAATCAGGAAGAAAACCCAGAAGTGGCACAGATGCCACAGGAGACTTCTGAAGTAGAAACACCCGTATGCAACGATGTTCCTGCAGAGGAACGGCGTGTCTATTCCTCAAAAAAAGAGGTAGTCGAACGATTAAGGGAAATCGCACAAGGAGAAGACGAACCCGACAAGGACGAGGTGGACTTCCTGAAGACGATTTTCTACAAAATGCACATCGCCGAGCGTGAGGCTGCATTTAAGGCACACATCGATAATGGTGGCGACGAGGCGTCTTTCCAAATACTCCCCGACGACGAGGAGGAAGCATTCAAGGCCGAAATGATTATCGTGAAGGAAAGAAGGGCTAAACTTCTTCGACAGCAGGAAGAAGAAAAAGAAAATAATCTCAAACGAAAGCTTGAGATTATCGAAAAAATAAAAACCATGGTCACTTCGCCTGATGAGGCCAATAAGTCATACAACGAATTCAAGGCACTACAGCAGGAATGGAAGGAAATCAAAAATGTTCCGGCTTCCATGGTGAACGAAATTTGGAGAAATTACCAACTCTATGTCGAGCAGTTCTACGATATGCTTAAGCTCAACATCGAGGCAAGGGAATACGACTTCAAGAAAAACCTTGAAAAGAAAACTGCTCTCTGCGAAGCGGCGGAAAAACTTGCAGACGAACCGGATGTCATCAGTGCTTCAAGACAACTGCAGAAACTCCATCAGGAATACAGGGAGACTGGACCTGTGGCTAAGGAACAGAGAGAGGAAATATGGAACCGCTTCAAGGCTGCTTCAACCATCGTAAACAAAAGACACCAGCAGTATTTTGAAGACCTCAGGGCAAAGGAAGAAGATAATCTTGTGAAGAAAACTGCACTCTGTGAAAAAATTGAGGCTCTCGTGGAAGAACCGAATAATAATTTCGCCGACTGGGAAAAACATACAGCAGAACTGATGGAAATACAAAAGGAATGGAAAACCATCGGATTTGCACCACAGAAAATGAACGTGAAGATCTTCGAACGCTTCCGCTCTTCATGCGACAAGTTCTTCAACATGAAAACAGAGTACTACAAAACTCTAAAGGAAACCTACAAGGCAAACATAGAAAAGAAACGCGAACTTATCGAGCGTGCAAGGGCAATGAAGGACAGTAAGGAGTGGAGAAAAACTTCAGACAAGTTCGTACAGCTACAGAAAGAATGGAAAACCATCGGTGTCGTCCCCAAAAAGCAGGGCGACCAGCTTTGGGAGGAGTTCCTGGGACTGTGCAACGAGTTCTTCGAGGCACGCAATAAAGAAGGTGCTGGACAACGCAACGAAGAACATGCCAACCTTGAGAAAAAACGTAACATCATAGCACAACTCAAAGAACTGGCAGACAACCCCGAAGAAGGAGCGCAGCAGAAAGTGCAGGAACTCGTGGAGGAATATAACGCTGTCGGACACGTGCCTTTCAAGGAGAAAGACAAAGTATACGACGAATACCATACAGTGGTTAGGGAAATCTATAAAAAACTGAATATCTCAGCCTCTAGAAAGCGTCTTAACAACTTCAAGGCGAAAATTAAGAACGTGGCGGCTGAGAAGGGCGGAAACGCTCTTGGTAACGAACGCCAGCGTCTGATAAACCAGTACGAAAAACTAAAGAGCGAGGCACAGACATATGAAAACAATCTTGGCTTCCTCAATGCAAGCAGCAAAAAAGGCAACAGCCTCATCGACGAGATGAAGCGAAAGGTACAGAAACTCAAAGACGAGATAGAACTTGTGAAAGACAAAATAAGGGCTATTAACGAGCAGGCAGACGACTTATAACTCTCTGATACAAGTATATTATTTAATCACATAAATACATTTAGGGCAGGCTGACAAATATCAACCTGCCCTTATTATATATATTATTATGTCATATTTTATGTATTAAATGCTAATAATTAACGAAACCTACATCAAAGAATAACATTTTTATCACATTTTTCCAAATATTATCGCTATCTTTGCAACGCAATTCAACCCAAAACTCCTTACCACCAAAAGTGGAACACTTACGTAACATAACTAAAAAAATTATAATATGAAAAAGAAATTTAGAATAATCTTTTCTACGGCCTTGTTTGCCGCAACAATCGGCACTGCCGTAAGCGCCGACGCTGCCGGCTACGTGCGTGACGGAAGAAAAATCAGTCTTGAGATTCCTCAGACAAGTAAGAACCAAGTGAAAGCCATGCGACTCACTGTCGTAAGCGACGACATCATTCGTGTTGAGGCCACTCCCGACGATGCCATCCCTACAAAGCGTAAAAGCCTCGTTGTGGTCAACCGTGAAGGAAAATACAAAGCCGATGTGAAGGAAGACTCACAGAACCTTATCGTCGAGACAGCAAAACTGAAAGTCACCGTCGACAAAAATAACGGACGCGTCACCTTCTTCGACAAAACCACTGGAAAGGTGTTGCTGAAGGAAGCTAACGGAAGCAAGACATTCACAAAATATATATCCAACCAGACAGAACTGCCGGAAAACTATCGACCAACATCGCCAGACGAGGTGAACTGGGGAAAGACAACTGACCTTAACAAACTATCATTGGACGACCGTTCTGGCTACTCATGGAACGTAGTGTTTGACTCTCCAGCCGACGAGGCTTTCTACGGACTCGGACAGCATCAGTCGGAAGAGATGAACTACAAAGGACGCAACGAAGAACTCTTCCAGTATAACACAAAAGTGTCGATACCATTTGTGGTGAGCAATAAGAATTATGGTATTCTCTGGGACTCCTACTCCTACGGACGATGGGGCAATCCCAACAACTACCAGCAGCTACACCGCGCCTTCAGACTGTATGACAAAAACGGTAACCCAGGCTCGCTCACTGGTACTTATACTGAAGAGACAGGCAAGATAATTGAGCGTCGCGAAGACTCTCTCTACTATGAGCACTCTGGTGTCGTGGGACTTCTGCCGCAGGACATCAACCTCGGAAAGTCAAACGTCGTATATCAGGGAGAAATAGAAGCTCCAACCACGGCAAAATACCGTTTCATACTCTATTACTCGGGATATGTGAAGGTATATATGGGCGGACGCCTTGTTGTGCCAGAACGATGGCGCACGGCATGGAACCCCAATGCCTATAAGTTTGAAGTCGACCTGAAGAAAGGCGAACGTACTCCGCTGCGTGTGGAATGGCAACCCGATGGTGGAGTGGCATACTGCGGACTGCGTGCAGCCACACCACAGTCTGAAGCCGAGCAGAACCGCATGTCTATCTGGGCTGAGATGGACAAGGAAATGGACTACTACTTCATTGCTGGCAACAGCTACGACGACGTGATCAAAGGCTACCGCTTCCTAACTGGACGTGCACAAGTGATGCCAAAGTGGTCGCTCGGATTCTGGCAGAGCCGTGAGAAATACAATACACAGGCAGAGGTGGAAGGTGTGCTCGGAGAGTTCCGTAAGCGTCAGATACCGGTCGACGTGATGGTACAGGACTGGCTCTACTGGGAAGAAGACAAGTGGGGCAGCTTCAAGTTCGACCCGAAGCGCTTCCCCGATCCTAAAGGCATGATTGACTATATCCACGACAACAATGCCCGCATACTTATCTCCCACTGGCCAAAGTACTATTCCTCTACCGACAACTACAAAGAGTTTGACAAAAACGGATGGATGTATCAGCAGGCCATAAAGGACAATATACGCGACTGGGTTGGCCCCGGCTATCTCGGCTCTTTCTACGACGCATACTCTGCAGGTGCGAGAAAACTATTCTGGCAGCAAATGCACGACAACCTCTACACCATTGGCATAGACTGCTGGTGGATGGACGCCTCAGAACCAAACGTACGCGACTGTACTCCAATAGAGTATCGTAAGTTGCTCTGCGGACCTACAGCCATGGGCACCAGCGACGAGTATTTCAATGCCTATTCAGTGGTTAACGCCGACGCCATCTACAATGGTCAGCGTTCTGTTGACAACAACAAGCGAGTACTGCTACTCACACGTAGCGGATTTGCAGGCGAACAACGCTTCTCTACCGCCACATGGAGCGGCGACATCGGTACACGATGGGAAGACATGAGAGCACAGATGACAGCCGGACTCAACTTCTCAATGGCAGGTGTTCCATTCTGGGGAATGGACCAGGGAGGCTTCTGCGTAGAGAACCGCTATGTGGCCGCTCAGAAACTTTTCGAGAAAAACGGATATGAAAATGAAGACCTCAAGGAGTGGCGAGAGCTCAACGCACGCTGGAACCAGTTTGGGTGCTTCATACCTCTCTATCGTGCTCACGGCCAGTGGCCATACCGCGAGGTATGGAACCTCGCACCCGAAGGTCATCCATGCTACAACTCCATCGTATATTATGACAAGCTCCGCTACCGCATGATGCCATATCTCTATTCTATGGCAGGCTGGGTGAACTATAAGGACTACACAATGTTGCGCGGCCTTGTTATGGACTTTGCCTCCGACGAGAAGGTGCTCAACATCGGCGACCAGTGGATGTTTGGTCCAGCCTTTATGGCATGTCCGGTGGGCACCTACAAGGCTCGTTCTCGCGACGTCTACTTCCCAAAACAGTCGGCATGGTACGATCTCTATACCGGCAAGCGCTATGAAGGCGGCAAGACCGTCTGCGTATCAGCTCCATACGAGAAGATGCCTGTCTTTGTGCGCGAGGGGTCCATCGTTCCTTTCGGCCCGGAGATTCAGTGGAGCGACGAGAAGAAGCCCGAACTCATCAACCTTTACGTCTATACAGGATCCAACGGCGAGTTTGAACTCTATGAAGACGAAGGCGTAAACTACAACTATGAGAAAGGCAAGTCGTCGAAGATTCTCTTCCAGTGGGACGATGCCTCTAAGACCCTCACCATCGGTGCCCGCCGCGGCTCGTTCAACGGCATGCTGAAGACACGCCGCTTCAATGTCGTTCTTGTCACTGACGGCACACCACTCAACCTCGACAATCCGCAAGGCAAACTGGTGCAGTACAACGGCAAGGCTCTCACAGTGAAGATGTAATTAGAGTTGAGCACATGCGAAACTCTTAAGTAAATAATAGATGAAGTGATGTCAGCTATTACTAGTATACGCGTGATAATTTTTATTTTATCTGTCATCTGTCACTATTCTAATATAACCAATTAGTACATAGACGTTTAGCATGGTGACAGAATGGTGACAGACGATTTTGTCTGTCACCATTCCTTTCCGCAAAACGTCATCGTGGAGACGCTTACAATGACGAAAGATGGCGGAAGTCGCATGGTAAGCATTGCGGAAGAACTGAAAACTCCCTAACTTTTGGTACGACTGTACCACAGCCTTGTATCACGGTTGTTCCATAGCTTTTGGGACGTCCGTTCCATGACTATAGTGACGAGTGTTCCATAGTTATGGGACGGTCGTGATACTAGTTATGGAACAACTGTCCCAACAGCTTTCCTTGCTGATTGTCAGTATGGCACCTACTTCTGCATCTTGGGACAAATAGCCCGTGGCGATGTGACCCAGAGTGAGATAGAGGCGGCCACGGGCATGAAGAGTCTTGGCGGACAGATGAAGGTGCTCGAGGAAAACTATGGAATCATTCGCAAGAAACGCCCGATAGGTGCCAAGGAGGGCAGTCAGACAGTAAGTCATGCCGCTACCAGCAGATTGGTGGTTGGTGGAAATCGGGTGGTCAGAATATAAAAGGCAATCAGGACGATTTCGAGATAGATATAGTGACAGAAACGATTGATGGCGAATTGGAGGCATACGAAGTGAAGCGCAATGCCAAGAAATATAATCCTGCCCGATTAGCGGAGAAGGTGGCCTATATGCAACGCCACAATTTCCAGAACAAGGAGATAAGCTTAAAGGGGCTATCCATGGATGATATGGTTTTTTGAGAATAATACACTGATGGTGTCGCGGAACTTTTTCAGCGCCTCATCGTATTGAAGGCGCTCGGCACGGGTCATACCGCCAACATCGGCTATGCTCCCGAGCTTCTGGAATATGGCACTCTGAGCCGCCGAAAGTCATGGATGAAGCCGATAAGATTATTGCCAAGTTTTTCCCAAAAAACCTTGGTGGATTCAAACTTAAATTGTAACTTTGTCCCCGAATAAATAAAATTAATGCATTATAGTTATGGAAACAACTGCAATTAATAATTGATTTCTCTACCGCATCTTTAATGGCAATGAATAGGACTAAAGAATGTTTTACGTTACTTATTGCATTGCTGCTGACAATGCTTTGCTCATGCGGCAGGAATGCGAAAATCATGGATGAAGCCGAGAGGATTGTCGAGCAATCTCCGGATTCATCCTTGGCTTTGCTGTCAACTGTTGACAGATACTTGTTGTCAAAATCAGACAGGGCGCGCTATGGCCTGCTCTTTACCATGGCACAGGACAAGTCGGGCTTAGATGTGGATATGGACACGCTCATCCGCCAGTCCTACATATATTATGAAGGTGAGCCGGAGACGAAGTACTATGGGCTGAGCCAATACTATA
>NZ_NPJI01000109.1 GCF_002251435.1 Prevotella sp. P2-180 | reverse complement strand
TGATAAATTTATTCCAACCTTCAGAACGCTTATCTGCATTTTGTTTTGTCTTTTCTAAATTCCAATAATTCGGATAATTATCGTTGAGATAGTATTTGCCATCCTTGTCACAGAATAAGACCAAATCATCATATGCACGATTCACAACAGGATTGATATTAGCTGCTATAATGAACAGTGTTTCAGATGAACTTTTTACACTTATTGATGCGTAGATTGGGATAGATTTTATTTTATCATATTCCTTAAATTTGATTTCTCGTGTTTTAGGATTGAACCATGCAATATCTAAATCAGTAAAGGCTATAGAATCCTTATGTTGCACAACATTACCTGTGCTTACTTGACATACACCAAATAGTTGTGGTGATGTTTCCGTAAGAAAAGCATCTTCCAATTCAGAGTTACAGCCAACAAGAAGACTTGTGACAGCGATGGTCAAAATCGTTTTACCATTGCAATGGAATACTTTTTTGTTCATGTTTGTAAAATTAAGGCCACTTAAAGTGGGGTGAATAAATTATGCTTTTTTAAATTTATTTTCGCTGCAAATATAATGCAAAAAAAACAAATAAGCAAAAGATTTGCTAATATTTGTTGTTGCTTTTAACGTTTTTTGTAACAATCTTGGCATGTAAATTCCTTCTTTTTTGTATTTTGCATCCAAGAAGAGTTGTTTGACAGCAACAAATAAATCTTCATCTGCAAAATTTCTGTGGATTTTCTTGCATCTTTCCCGGAAAAATTGTATTTTTGTAGCAAAAATATGTTTTGTGGTATGAATGGAATAGAAGAAAGATACATCAGCCTGCTGACCGACTTCGGTTTCAAGCGCATATTCGGCACTGCCCCCAACAAGGACTTGCTGATCAATTTCCTCAATAGCCTGTTTGACGGGCGCAAGGTAATCAAGAGCTTGAAATACAGCAACTCCGAGCACGTCGGCGATATATACACCGAGCGCAAGGCCATCTTCGACGTCTATTGCGAGAGCGAGGACGGCGAGAAGTTTATTGTCGAGATGCAGAACGCATCGCAGAAATTCTTCAAGGACAGATCAGTGTATTATTCTACATTCCCCATTCGTGAGCAAGCACCCAAGGGCGACACCTGGAACTACAAGTTGAATCCTGTATATACTGTCGCCCTGCTGAATTACGACATGAAGGACGAGACGGCTTTTGACATGAATGAAATCAGTCATCATGTGCAACTCTGTGATACCGCCACGAAACGCGTCTTCTATGACAAGTTAGAATTTATATACGTCGAGGTGGCAAAGTTCAATAAGACCGAGAATGAGCTTGTCACCCCCTACGACAAGTGGCTCTATGCCCTAAAGAATCTCCCCTCCCTCAACGAGCGTCCCGCAGCCCTGCGCGACAAGATATTCGACCGTCTGTTTCAGGTGGCTGAGATAGCCAAGTTCACTCCAGTCGAACTGAAGGAATACGAGGACAGCCTCAAGACCTATCGCGACCTCAAGAACTCGCTTGACACGGCGGAGGAGAAAGG
>NZ_NPJI01000011.1 GCF_002251435.1 Prevotella sp. P2-180 | reverse complement strand
TTTATTTGTACCTTTGCCATGCCTTGTTACGATTTTCGCTTGTTTTCTAATTGCAACACTAAGATAAGTGAAAAATCTGACACGGCAAAATCCTGGGCAACTTTTTGTTGCTCAGGAACTTATAAATAAAGTTAAATTATAGTGTTGCGGAATTAAATCACGTTTTTTGTATTTATACTTTACACACGAATTTTGAAACTCTCGATTTTGCAAGTGTGCAGCTTTGTTTCTCTGTCGTAATTGATTCCCACGAGTAGTATGTCGCCGGTATATTCTGCAATCTTTGCGGGATATTGCTTGCGCTTTATCTGGTCGATGGCAGTGTCGGCCGTGTTGTTGAATTTGAGTTCGATGACGAGGGCTGGCTTGCTGACGTTGCGACGCGGAATCATCACCAGGTCGGCATATCCCTTGCCAGTGGCATATTCGCGGTGGATGACGTATTCATTCCTTGCCCATATATATGCTACTGTGAGCACACAAGCCAAGGAGTTCTCATCGTTGTAGGCGAGGATGCTCGTGTTTTCGTCGTGGGCAAGGTCGATGGCTTGTGCCACTGCATTCTCGTTGCCCGCGATGGTGGCGTCGAGAAGGAATTTGGAGTTTTTAATTGTATTTGCCAATGGAGTCCATGACGTGGCTTTTATTGCATTGTTCATCTCGTCGGCCACTTCCTTGTTAGGAATATTGCACTCTTGGGTTTCTTCGTTGTAAGCCAAATATCCGAGATGAATCAATACGGTGAGGACATCGTTCTTGCTGTTAATAATCTGCATGTCATTACGAAACTCTGTTGTATCGACATATACACTCTCTCCCGACAGCATACGAATGATGTCGTCCTTCAGCCCGTCGAAGTTCATCTGTATATATGTTATTACCGAGTCGTAGGCTCCCGTTGTAGTCCAGTAGCTTCGGCATGAACCACGTTGCAGGGCTTTCATCACGGAATATGGGTTGTAGATGGATTTCTCCCTGCCAATGCTATATCCGTCGTACCACATCTTAAGGTTGTCCATAGATGCGTTGTGCTTCTCTGCCAGCATCTTCACCTCGTCTTCAGTAAATCCATAGCAAGCGGCAAGGAAAGCTGGGTCAATCATGGAATATTCACAGAAGTTATTCAGTGCCGACTCGGTGTTGTATTTCTTTATTGGCAGGATGCCAGTGAGATATGCCCCGGCGAATACCCTGTCGGAATCCTGTGTCTTGAACAGACGGCGGAGTAGCATGACATATTCATCAAGTATGGTGGGGGTGACAGTATCAGGATCACCCTTCATCTTCTGTCGCCGAGGGAACTCGCGGCAGATGGCGTCCCACTCATCGATGATAAAGAAAAATTTCTCTCCTGTGCTTCGGGTTATGGAGGAAAGAACATCCATAAGGTCGGAATTGTCTTTGTATTTTACATCGGGAAAAGCCTCTTTAAGTTCATTTATTATCTCTTCCTGGATAACTCTCACGATGTTTTTCCTGACTTCCGGCCGTGCGGTGAATGATGTCACATCGAGATAGAGAACATTGTATTTGTTGAGATATGTGTCGAATGACTTGTCCTGCTCAGCCTTTAATCCGCGGAAGAGCTCTCGCGAGTCGCACGACTTGTCGTAATAGGCACACAGCATCTTTGCCGCCATCGACTTGCCAAATCGGCGGCAGCGGGTGACGCAGCTGTAACGGCTCTCGGAATTGAGATTAGCATTTATCAGCGGTATCAGCGATGACTTGTCAACATATTCGTGAGACACGATGTCTCGGAACTCAATATTGCCTCTATTTATATATGTACCCATGTTTATCTGACTGTTGCAGGAGTGATATGCCCACAATTCGGGAACAAAGATAGTGCAAAAAATCGATTTAGCGAAGAAAAAGAGAATAAATTATCTTTTTTGAGCGTAAGATTTTTATTTAAATCGAAGACAAAACACAATTTGCAAAGATAAGAATTGCAAATTGCAACCATATTTTATTTTTTTGTTGAGATGCAGCCTATCTTATCTAAAGATAACCTGTAAGAGCAGAGCAACCCCTAAAAGCCATGTCCTGTTTTGAAGTATAACGTCATTATTTGTAGTATAATGAGCAATATCGTCTTATCAATCCCATAATGGCCTCTTGCTCTATCAAGTTGGGAAATTGTACATAGCGGTTGTGGCATCCGGAAGGTGACTCCTAGGGAATGTCCTTTCCTACTGATAATATCCCTCTTAACTTTTCTATCTCCTCAATCGAAAGACCTGCCTTGTTTTTCAGATACGACTCCACTGCCGACGGCAGACGTTCCATAATGTCGGCAATAGGGAATGAGGTCATGCTGCACATCTCTGCTATATCCACATCACCCTCACGGCTCAAAATATAGAGCGTGCGATGGAGAATCCTTGTAAGGAAGTCGTTATAAGATTCAGACGACGGCTGCAGGCGATGCCAGTTGTAATAACTACGCATATATCCCGACTCGATTTCCTCGTATGTCGTTCCAGCAAGCACCTGAAGGATTATGGCTATCAAACCAGTGCGGTCGCGACCCATAGAACAGCAAATAAGATAGGGAGGATTATTCTCTATCATTGCCCTTAACATCCTGCCCACCTTCGCAGCTTGTTCGTCCACAAAGATGTCAACATTGAATTTGTGGAACAGAAGGGCGCCCTTACTATACCGTTCATTGCAATACTCTCCGAATCCACTGCCGGCTGCCACGGCCGATTGCCAATCCTCTTCAGACTTGGCGATAGAGATAATTGTGTTTATTCCGGCATGGCGCGCAAAACGGTCAGCATATTCATATCTTGCAGGATTATCGGATTCCAACAGTGGATCGCTTGACCTATACACCACCCCTCTCTTCATCCCGTGACATTCCACAGGATAGAAATTGGCAAACATTTCGTCGCTGTCGTAGTCGGAGCGATTGGCCGTTTTCCAGAGCTTCGTTCTCTCGTACACATCACGGAATCCACCCTTTTCCTTCAAAGAGATGGTCAGTATGTCGCCCTCCTTACCACCGACACGGTCGGAGAAACTGGCATTTGCCAAACCTAAAGTCAGTGTAGCTTCATTTGAAAAATACGTCAGACACATACCCCATGTACCCACCGACATCAATATGTCGGTAAAGGCCATATCGAGAGGCTTAGTCAGACTGCCCCCACTTATTGTGACAATATCTCCATTGTCGTATCCCACTTTATATAATGAATCCTTGGGTATGTCGAGTACAAGATTGCCCCACAAATTCACTTCATCCACCGCAGCTTTGACCTCTATCGCTTTCAGTCCAACTGGTTCATTGTCCGAAACGGAACACGAGAACAGCATCGCCGTCAGCAATGCTAAAAATAATATTTTTTTCATATCAGTATACTATTCTTTCGGCAAAGGTAATAATAATATCCCGAACTGCCAAACAATTCGGGATTTATTTGAGCAGTAGGATGTCCCCTGTCCTCTTTACCTCAGAAAAAGCGCCCGCTCCATAATTGCTTTAGGAACTCGTCAACAGGCCATATCTCTATGCCATCATCTGTCAAGCGTGGGGATTTGTCATGTGAGATACAGATAGGATGACACTCCGGATGCTCTTCACGAAAAGCCCTAAGTCCCTTCAAATGCCTATTCTGCACCTCCTCACATGATTTTACCTCGATGGCACACTTTACGTTATGGCTATATGGCTCAAATATTATGATATCCACTTCAAACCCTGATGCGGTACGCCAATAAGCTGCCTGAAGGTCTGACTCACTGTAGCTCAGATATGCTATTGTCTCCTGCAACATAAGATGCTCCAGAGCATGACCGTAGTCGATACTGCCTGGCAACAAGTTGCGCCGATGGGTAAGATAGTTTACGATTCCTATATCGAAGAGATAGAATTTCGGTGCCTGTATCACCCGCCTCTTGATTGTCTTGGTATAGGCGGGCAGTTGATAACCCAATAGAGTTTCTTCGAGGATGGAGAAATATTCCTTGATTGTAGGAGCACTCACTCCACAATCAGCTGCAATATTTTTGTAGTTCAGAATCTCCCCGTCATTAATTGCCGCAATTTCAAGAAATCTTGTGAATGACGTTATGTTCCTTGTCAGTGCCTCCTCCTTAATCTCTTCACGCAGGTAATCACCCACATACGACTGAAGCCTCTTTGCAGGATTGTCAATGAGATAATGACGAGGAAGCATTCCGTTGTTGATGGCTCTTGAGAGGCTGAAATCGGGGATTTCTGCACTGACAAATGGGAATAGTTGCTGTCTTATAGCTCTGCCGCCAAGCAAGTTCGCCCCGCACCGTCTGAGTTTTCTGGCACTTGAACCACTTAGTATAAAACGCATATTACGACGTGACATAAGCCAATGTACCTCATCGAGCAATTCCGGGATTTTCTGAATCTCATCAATTATCACTAATGTATCGCTGTCTATCATGTTCAGTTCATTACGGAGCAATGACGGTTGTCTTCGGAATCGTTCATAAAGGTCGGACTCCAAAAGGTCATAATACTTCGCCTCTGGAAAACGCTGCATTAAAAGAGTGCTCTTGCCTGTCTGTCTGGCTCCCCATAAGAAGATGCTATCCTCTGATCCTTCTATTTTTATTTTTCTTTCTATCATATTGCTTAACCGTTGACTTTGTGGTACTTATATGATGACAATTAAAAGTTGAACTTTATTTTATCATGATAATTAAAAGTTGCACTTTCGATTATCATAGTGCAAATATACTTATTTTTCGTGAGTTAAGCAAACTTTAGACTTGAAAAGGCTCGTTATTTAACAAGTTTTATTCTTTTTCATTATTCCACCACCAACCTTGCGGAGGGACAGGGGACAGGTCCATGTCCTTCCTCCTCATTTTTTGTAACATTTGAGATTATATTCTTGACTATTCCTGCGGGACAGTGTCCTGTCCCCTGTCCTGGTCCGCTCATATCTCAGCCGTTGAAGTCCGTTGTCGGCATGGTGTTAATATTTCAGTTTACAAGTGGGCGAGTGGACGAGAGGACATGGTGTTGTCTTGTCGTCACCGCCGAACCGTTATCTTTTTAGTTCGCGTTGCGACTCAATCTATACCGAAAAAAAGGCGAAAAAAAATCCCGCAGGGCTGATTGCCTTGCGGGACGAGAATATCAATTAATGATCTACCTACTTATTAGCATCTAAGTACATCTTTTATAGAATAGATACGACTGAGAGATTCAAAAGAGAAATTGTCTTGTACTGAAATAGGTTGACTCTTCACTTCTGTTCTTGCTCAATGACAGAATGACAGAATGACAGTTTTGTTTTGGAAGGGGTCATAAAACCCTATTTTTTCTTATTATATTATTATATATATATAATAATATAATAAATATTTTTCCAAAAAAATGGATGCCAGAATATCAAACTGTCATTCTGTCATTCTGTCATTGAGCAGTTGCAATTACAGAATGACAGAATGACAGTTTTATATTCCATTCATACCCTTTATGTGTATTCCATCTCATG
>NZ_NPJI01000108.1 GCF_002251435.1 Prevotella sp. P2-180 | reverse complement strand
GGCGGTTGCCGGTCTGGGCGGGGGGAAACTGGGACTTGTTGCCTGAGGCGCAATAGGAGGCTATGCGCACGCGGCGTTCCTTGGTGGAGCCGTATGGCGCGCGGACGTTGACGTCGGGGGTGGTGATAAGGGCCTTGAGATTGTCGAGGTCGGAACTTGAGAGACGGTCGAACTCGTCGTAGTTGACCATGGCAAACTCTGCGCACCGCAGCTGCTCGTCCTTGTCGCTGAAGTTGGTGCCCGACTGGCGGCAGCGGTAGTTCACCAGTTCGTCGGGGATGAGGGCGTCGAGCCAGGTGCTCTTGAAGATGCCCTGCGGACCGATGAGCACAAGCATCTGATGGTTGACTACCTTGGGATTCAGCCACGAGGCCACCATCGACACAAACCACTTGCGGAAGCTGGTTTGCCATAGGGCGATGAGTGAGTCATCCTTGATATCCACCTGCCCCTCGGTGGAGAGAATAGATGTGAAAGGAGTATGCGTGACATGTACCATGGCCGACACTTCGTCGATGTATGACGGAGCATCGATGTCGGTAGTGACCGTTTTTTCAACCTTGTCGAGATAGTCGGTGAGAGGATTGACCTCCGGGATGCAGTTGCTCATCAAGGCAGCACGGAAAGTTTGTACGGTGATGTTTTCGCCGGTTTCGATATTGCAGTTAAGCAGCAGAGAGTTGATGTCGCGGTCGGTCAGGTCGGTCATGTCAGAGCGCTTGAGCTTATGGGTGATGGCGTCGAATTTCAGAGACTGTTGTCTGAGGAAGTCGGCAGCGAGGAGGATCTTCACCTTTCCCTTCCGGTCGTCGCCCTTGCTGCCAGAGCTGTGGGGTAGGGCCTTGCGTCCGTGCATAGGTGCGGCGGTTGTGTAGCATCCTGCCACAAGCGACGGTATCGACTCCTCGCCATATTGAGAGGCATATTCTTGCTTCATGAGCTGTGCGGCGTGATCCTGCTCCATGCCGAAGTCGGAGAGGGTCATGGCAAGGCGCACGAGATAGTTGTTGCGGTTGCCATGGGCGAACTCACCAGTGGAAGACTTGTTGACGCAGTCTTGTGCAAAGGCGAACACTTTCTCGACAGTCCAAGCCGCCGGCCACATCTCTTCGGTGACTGCAGAGCTGTTGGCAATATGGTCTTTCTTGCTGCGCTTTTGGGCGTTGAGTGTCATGTCAACCTTTAATGGCACGGCGTCGGGATTAAACCACGCCTCGGGGTCATGGCAGAAGGAAGAACCATGGTTGGCCTTGCCAACGGCCGGGTCGTAGTCGGCAGGAATGGCGTTGGCGATACGCTCATTGCCTTGTATGAACGCCTGCTGATACACCTGCGGAGTGAGACCGCAGTTTGGTATCTGGTAGAAGTAATAGACATGCAGGCCATGGCCGCTCATGCTCACGTGATACATCACCACAAACGGCAGCTCACGCACACGTCGCTTTGCCTCCTCCATAATGTCAGATGGGATATTGTCGATGTCGCATTGGCAGAGTGTGGTATAGCTCACGAGATGCTCCATTTCCCGTCCGTTCTTGAAGCGAGCTGCAGGCATAAGCATCGGAAACTGCTCAGCCTTTAGCTTCTTGAGTTGCTTAGCAGGCAGGTCAGCCTCGATGGCCTTGCGATAGTTCTCGGTGCGCTGCCGCAGCACCTCATTATTCTTGATCGTGTCGTACACCACAGGTAGAGTGACTTCGTTGTGTGCCAGTGTGCTGATACAACTGGGATACACGTAAAAGATAGTTTTATTCATAAGCGTAAAAAATTATTTGGTGCAAAATTACATAAAGGGAAGAAACTGGACAAATTTCCGTATCAGCGTATAGACTGATATGTTTTTGATGTTTGTTTTATTTGTTTCACATATTTTTGCCATTATTGGCATAGGCATAGAGCGAAAAAACGTGATGCCTATCTTGGTGGAGGAATATGTGCATGGTAGAGCATCAAACACCCCTTCAGGAATGGTTGCAAGAAGCCATCGGGGGATTTCAGGAAATTTTGAAAAGCTGGGGATGCACTACCCTGTCAGCCCTCCACAAGGATGGATGTCTATCTATGGCAACATTGCGCAAACTTGACCCTCAGAATCCTGACCCGACGATTAGTATTGAAACTGTAGTGAGCATGATTGGAAAGCTGATGAATATGGCTCAGCTATTATTTTCAGAAAGTGAACAACCACGAGTCCAGTCTACTCTTGCCTCTGTACTGGCAAGGGTGGTGGCAGCCCATTCACAGTTGACAGCAAACGACAAGGCGAAGGCTTTGGAACGCAGGCGCATAAGATATAAGCATCAGTTCTGTTGACAAAGGCATGTGTATCCTGATAGCAAGTGTTAACCCTTTTGCCCGCCTCTTCCGCAGAGTGGAGCGGAAGAGGGACAGGGGGGAAGGGAGGAAAATTAAAAAATTAAAAGATTAAAAAATTAAAGATTTTAAAAGGCAAGCCTTAAAGAAGGATTAAAAAATTAAAGACAATAAATATACATTAAAAGGTAAAACCTTAAAAAGTAAAAGGGTAAACCCTTAAAGAATAATTAAAGAATTAAAAATTAAAAGCTGAAGCTTAAAGTGTTGCTGATTGATGATTATTGATGATGGGTGATTGATGAAAAGATAGGGGGTATTATGGGAATAAAATAAAATTTCGGGATTTTATTTGGTATTCCGCATAATTTATACTATATTTGCAGCGGATTATTAAAGAAAGGACTAATATGAATACAATAATATCCAAAGAAGAAGCTTTGAGAAGGCTTGTTGCCACAAAGGAATCAAAAAGACAGCGTATAGCGGTTCTTAAGGAAAGAATGAAAGAAAAGTATGTTAATAGCATGGGGGGGTGAATAAACAAAAAGGCTGATTATTCTGTAGAGCGCGATGAAATAACTGGCTCTTATGATTTCACTACAGATTACGGTGTACAGATCTCTATTGACTTTGATGATGATTTTATGATTACCTCAAGTGTGTCATATCAGTTAATCATCGGTAATGCTAATAACAAGAAGTCTCCAAGAGACCATAAATTGCAAACAACTGTAATTGCTATTTTGGAAGAATTCTTTGAAAAAAATCAGGCTGCGTTGCTATATATATGCGAGACTGGAGATGGAAAACAGGGTATACGAAGCAGATTGTTCAGCTATTGGTTTGAGCAGTATGATAATAATTTGCGTTATTCCATACACACAGTCTGTATAAAAGATGAGGAAGGTATTGATAATTTTGCTGCATTGATTATTCGCAATGACAATCCAAATATTGCCGATGCTGTTAATGAATTCATGCAGACTGCATTGGCATTGCAAAGTAAACCGCAGAATAATTGAGTGTAAAGGACCATCAGTCTCTGTACAGGACAGGGGACAGGTCAGTGTCCCGCAGATGATACGGAGGTCCGCAAGCGGACGATGGATGTGATGAATGATGATTGATGAATGATTAATGACTGATGATTTTATGGATAAATATGCAGGTTTTTGATGATTTGTTTGGTGGATTGAAATTAATTGAGTAAATTTGCAGCGAAATATTAATTATATACATGGAATTATTATGGAAGCAACAGTCAATAACATTCAGGTTAATGTCATGACAGTGGCCAATGCTGGTGTTGTGAAGGAAACTACTTATCAGAAGTTGAAAAGGTTGAGCAAAAAGTATAACCTTCAGACCAACGACCCAAAATTTGCGAGAGTTTGAATTTATGCGATATATGCTTGACACTTGTGCCTTTATCGATGCAGTTACAGAACCGGACAATCTAGGGACGGATGTATGTGCATTGATGGAGGACTATGAAAACGAGTTTTGTATCAGTATTGAGACAATTCGTGAGGTCATACTGAAATATAAAAACAAGAAAGTATGGACGAAGGTATGGCCGAATGCTGAAGCTATAGTAGAATCTATATACAATGAAATGCCCTTCATTGTGCTTGACATCAAAAAGGAGCATTTAATGACTTATGCAGGTCTTTTGACGAATGAGATGGAAGGTCATAAAGACCCGTCGGATTGAATGAACAATCCTGATATTTGCTATTATCACACGGTGTGCAAGTACAACTATTGGAACATCATGAAGAATGGTGGCGCTGTGATAGATGCTGCATCAATAGATGGCAGTCTGAAAGAATGGGTTGTAAGCGTCCAAAAGTGGTTTTAGGTAATCCGTGAAAAAGTTTGTACCTTTGCACTGTCAAATTCAATAAACAGTAAAAGGTATGATAAGTAACAGTGATTTAGAGAAGGCTTGGTTTCTTTTCTATGAAGATATGGTTGACAAGAACGGCAAAGTTCATACAAATCACAAATAGGCGGGCTTCTCGGAATGCCCGTCCTATAAGGGTTTTAATCACTTTTGGACGCTTACTCTGAAAAATGGTAATGTGTGAAAAAACACATTTTCCCCAATTTCCTTGGCAGCTTCAGAAATAATGTGTATCTTTGCAGCGTGATTAAATTTAAAATATTTGTTAGACAATGAATACATTAACATATAATAGCCAGTCTCAGTTAATTGTAACTATTGACGATGCGTCATTAGTGAAGAAGATTTCTGATGCTGTTAAATTAATTAAAGGTGTGACTTCGGTTCGTATCTCTAAACCGAATGATCAGATATTACAAAGCGCATCCTATAAAGCGGGCATGGAGGATATAAAGAACGGAAATGTGACATCATATTCCAGTTCTGATGAAATGTTCCGTGATTTAATGAAATAAGTTGTAATGGCAAAATATACTTTGATTGTCACATCAGAATTTAGGAAGACGTTCAAACTGTGTCAGAAACGCGGTTTGGATATGAGTCTTTTAAAGAAGGCAATTGATATATTGGAAATGGAAGGTAAGTTGCCCGACGAGTATCGGCCACATAAGTTAACTAATAAAAAAGGCAATGCGACCTGGGAATGCCATATCAAATCAGATTGGTTGCTTGTGTGGCAACAGAATGACTCCGAGCTTACTTTAGTAATGGTAACAACGGGCACACATTCCGACATGTTCTATAAGAATAAAAGGTGATTTATAGTGACGGGACAGGGGACAGGTGACGGGACAGGGGACAGGTCCGTGTCCCGCCTCCTCATTTTTATAATCATTTGAGATTATACTTTTGGATATTCCTGCGGGACAGTGACCTGTCCGTGTCCCGACTCGGCTAATGACTATAAGAGGGCAATGGATGGCATGTTTTATGAGGATGATATATTGTTTGATGAAGACAGTGACTATAATGACTATATGGCAGACCGATATTACAAGCAAAAAGAATATTTTGGTTCAGACGATTACTGGCTTAATCAGTTTAGAAGTCGATGCTTTGAAGTGAAAAAATTATAAGCTATGACTTATTAACATTATGATTGTTATGGGCAAAATGAATAGTAGTGCAATAGGTGAAGAGTTTGAATTACGTACAAAATTTGTGATTGAAAGTCTTTTAGAAAATAGTGAGTTGAAACTTAAAGTCGAGGGGAAATCAGAATTTTGGATTGTCCCCAAGGATTCACACACTTTCCACCATAAAAAATATAAATATTGTTATGGAGATAAAACAATGCAAGATTTTTATTATAAAGACAAGAATAAGGACTTTGCAATCAGAGGTATTGTGCCTCATAATGATTTCAATTGGCCTCCATTTGATTATTTCAGATTGGGGCATGCAATGAATGTTTCCAATGTTTATGAAGATCTTCTGAAGGTAAAATGTCCCATCCATATTCCTCAAAATACGATTAGGAGGTTTTGTTTGGAGAAAGTAGACGAAATGATTAAAGAGAAGTTGGAGTCAAGTACCCCGAATCCGAAAATCCATGAATTATTGGCTAACGACACACTAACGAAGAAAGAACAAGAAAAACTTCTTGAAGGTATTACTCTATCTGCCACGGATTTGCTTTGGCTAAATAAAGAGTCACAAGATATGGGATATCTATTAGACGTTTATCACGAGGAGAAGTACCCTGACAAGTTTAAAGAGAAGCAACATCCAGCATGCTTTAGAAAGAAAGATAATGGGGATGTGGAGACAGTTGGTAAAACTGATATGACAGATGGTGAAATGCGGGCCATGCTTGAACAGAGAAAGGTAGTACAAGCCAGAATTTATCACAAAGGCTCTACATGGCATTGCTTTTACTTCACCTTTAAAGGCCTATACGGATTAGAATGTGGTAAATTGGGTTCTCAGCCTCATTATCATTACTTGTCTGATAAAAATGGAATATCATGGGACGAATTGACTGACCGTATAAAGAAATGTGATATGCCATCATCCAAAGTTCATATCATAATTAATAAGGATTAAATACTTCGAGAGAAATAGAGACGGGACAGGGGACAGGTCAGTGTCCCGCGGAGGGAACGGAGGTCCGCAAGCGGACGGGGGAGAAGAAGATTGGCAAGAGGGCTTAATCAAGAGATTATTAAACGTACATAATTCATTATGATAAAATCAGAAAAACTTTATATAATTGGTAATGGGTTTGATATACACCATGGGTTACATTGTAGCTTTACTGACTTTAGGTTATGGCTAAAGGAAAACAGACCTGAAGTATATAGCCAATACAAACGGATATACAGTGAAGTGGAAAGTGATCTGTGGAGTGACTTTGAGCAATGTCTTTTCTGTTTCAATTTGGACGATTATCCTTGCGATGTGACAAAGGCTGACTTGGAAGCGTTTAAGGCTGCTCTTTACGAGGCAATAAAGCAATGGGTTAGGTCGATAGGGTTGCCTGATAGCAGTACTATCATTGAAAACATTGATAAGGATGCTATGTTCATTACTTTCAACTATACAAGGACATTGGAGGACGTGTATGGTATTGATGAAGACAGAGTCTTGCACATCCATGGTTCTGTAAAGGATGATAGGATTGTATTTGGTCACGGAAGTTCCAAAAGAGACAGAAGCTGGTATGAAGACTATTCCGATGAATATAAGAATATAATGGAGGAGACTGAGGAGGAGAAACTTATAAGGAAGTCCGACGAATTCATCGATGTATTCAAGAAACCTGTTGCAGAAATAATAAAAAATAATCGCGGCTTCTTCGATGCACTGAGAGGCGTTAAAGAGATGACGATATTGGGATTTTCGTATTCAGATATAGACCTGCCTTATCTTGAAAAAATTGTGGAGATGACAGGGGACGATGTATATGTGATTTTCGGAAATCATACATTCATGGAATTTAATCGTGCCCTCCATGTGGCAGATGAACTTGGTGTGAATGCTCGCTTTGTGGATTTCTGATGTATGCTGAGTAAGAAGTTGCTATAATAGCAGAAAAGAGGATTTATGCAAAGAAAGATTATTAACGCATATCCACGATTCAAGGAGTTCAATGACTTGGCTATGGCGGGCGACAATGTCGCTGCCGTGCGCAAGGGTTTGGACTTTTTACGTTTCGTGGGCAAAGAGTATGAACGGAAGCAGGTGTATGACCATTCCGAATGGGATGGGGATGACTTCTATACTCGGGAGGCTGAAGAGACGCTGGCCAATGTGCTGAGGAATGACAGGACTCCGAAGGAGTGTGTGGAGATGGCACAGAGGGAGATTGCGGAGATTGAGGCAATGGAGGCGTACGATGACTATTGCCTGGCGTTCTTCGACAATGTGCATGAGGCGATTGACTTCCGGTTGGCGAGTGCTGAGCGATATATCGAAGAGATGGACAAGCAGATAGAACGACACTCTAAGGAGTATAAGAAGGACTTGGAGGGAGGTAGTTTTGAATATCTCTGCGCTCTACATAAGTATGATGCTCTCGATGACTTGTTGCAGAAGAAGATAGACTATCTGAGGTCGATGGGAGACGAGAAGGGCATTGAGAGGGTTGTGGAGGAATACCTGTATATGCCGTCCGTGTCGGCTCATTTGATTAACGGATTGATAAACGACGGCAAGGACGAAGAGGCTTTGGCTGCTATTGACAAGATTCTGAAGGAGTTTCGGGTTGATCGGTTTATGGGCTCGGCACAACTGCATCTGAAAAAGGCGTTGTTACTGGAGCGCAAAGGGGATATGAAAGGGGTTGCGGAGGAGTATCGAAGGGTGTTCCGTCAGCATCTGAGCAACAAACGCTTGTACTTCGACAGGATGAAGGAGATTGTTCCTCTTGAGGAATGGGATGACTTTGTGGTCAAGGCATTCGGGGATATTCCTTGCATTACGGATGATGACTGTGAGAAAGTCTGCGACCTGATTGTAGAAGAGAAGAAATACCAATGTCTGCTGAAAATCCTGAAGCAGAATAGTTCTTCGACCCATCGAACGGAGTACTTCAAGCGATATGCCCGATATATGAGTGAGGATGACCAAAGGGCGTATGCTGACTTTGTCATTGATGACCTGCGTTTGAGATTGAGATATGCTGATTCTGGTTCCTATCATTACATCGTGGATGAGATCATGCTGTTGTGTTCTACCTGCGAGGTGGCGAAGAGCATGGGTGTCGATTTTGTGGCAGAGATTATGGTGAAATATGGGAATAGAAGGGCGTTGATGAGAGAACTTACGAGTAAAGATTAGGGATTAGAGGGGAAAGATCATCCCAACAAATATCCCGCTGCCATGAGGACTGTGAAGTCGTGGAAGAAATACCGATTTATCGGTTTCTCTGCCTCGATGAAGGAGGAGATTGACAAGGCGTGGATAGAGCCAGAGGCATGGGAGGACGGCAAGAAGGCAGCATACGCTTATGTGCCATTGTTGGCTACGCTCATGAAGCAAGTGGAGGACGGAGATATGGAGGAGGCGGCAGGCAATGCATTCTATCTGCTGGAACGTCTTGCACGGCTATACAGTAAAGACGTGATGTTGTTTGAGTCAGACAAGGATAATCATTGCTCGTTCTATGAGTTCCTGTTGGAGGCAGTATGCCATATACTGGCGGTGGTGATGAAGGACAAGAGGACGGACAGAGATGTCAGGTCGGCAATGACCTGGCAGTTGGGCAGCATCAATATGCTGTACGGACGGATATTCGAGTCCTCATATACCTCTTTTCAGGACTTGATGAACGGAGATGCAGACGATGACACCTTCGCTTGGGGCTATGAGTACTTGGTGATTGGCCCGAGTGCGTTTGTTACAGAATGATAGAAGTATTCTTTTTCGAAAACTCCCCTTTCCCCTCAGGGGACAGGGGACTTAAAGCCTGGCCGGCTGGGCCTGTACGAGCAAACTAGCTTTCGCCCACAAGGGGTTGCTCGTGAATTACCTACGCAACAGAAAGTTAACTTTGTTGACTCTCGGCTGCGCTCGGCAGAGCATTCAAGCGAGCTTGATGCTTTGCTCTCGCTGGCACGAGAGTTGCGAGTGTTTGACGCACATAGTGCGATTGTTTATGCGCCGAGGGCGCCCATGCGGATGGGTGATGGATGATTATTCGAAGAAATCGGGGGAAATGTTTGATGGAATGAGAAATAATGCGTATCTTTGCAGCGGATTAAATATTAAACAAAGATTATTATGGCAAGACCAATTAGAAATACCCCAATATTAATGGGCTCAGATGCAGATAGGTTCCTTCAGGAAATTAACATACTGCCAACTAAAGAGGAAAGAATTAAAGAGCGTGACCGAATTGAGGCGAGTGCTCAGCAGTTTCTTAATTTAGTGTTGAATATTAAAAAAAGGCAAGAAGCTTGTGAATAGTTCATTACCATTCGAAAGGCTGTCAGATAGTCGCACGCTTCTTCCATTTGATTGTGGTGACGAGGATATTAATGATTTCTTCGTCTCACAAGCTTTGCATTATCAGAATGAATTGTTGGCTGTAACATATTTTCTTGAAGATGGAGAAAACACGGTGTTTTATTTCACTTTATCTAATGACAAGGTTACGGCTTTGGAATTGTCAAAAGGCTTTTGGAGAAAAATTAAAGCTTTATTCCCGCACTCCAAACATCGCAAGGATTATCCTGCTGTTAAGATAGGGCGATTGGGCGTTAGTAAGATATATCAACATACGGGCGACAGTTGGGGGACTAAAATAATAGATTATATCAAGCATTGGATGGTATCAGAAAACAAGACTGGATGCCGATTTATTACTGTAGATGCCTATTGTTCTGCAGTTCCATTCTATTTGAAAAATGGCTTTATGTTCATGGGTACAGACGAAAGGTTAAGGTATGAGTCTGGGACGGCTGCTACCGTCGCTATGTATTATGACTTGAAACATATTTGTTGATGACTTGGTTTCTACCTCACCCGTCCTCTCCTGCTAGGAGAGGTTCCACATCCCCTCCTAAATCCTCCCCTCCTCAGGAGGGAAAGGACTTAAAGCCTGGCCAGCCGGGCCTGTACCAAAAAAATTAAAAAATTGAAGATTAAAAATTAAAGATTATTCGGCTGGGACAGGGGACAGGGAGGAAAATTAAAGGTTAAAAATTAAAAGGTAAACCTTAAAGGGTAAATTAAAGTTCTCTGTGTGATCGGGATGTGACTCCTTCTGGCCAGTAAAGGGGCGTTCTCCTTTTCACAGTGCAAAGTCAGTGCAAACGAGTGCAATATAAGCTTGTTTAATATTGCCGAGTGCAGCCTGGCTTCGCTTTTTTCAAATGCAAAGGTACAACAAATAAAAATAGCAATTGCTCATAACGGCTCATAACTTTGAAGTTATGTTACTGTTCGGGGGGGGGGGTACTATCCCTGTGCCCTTTATGTTAATAATAACTTAAAGAACAGAGAAATATCTACAATTATTTGGCTATTATGAACAAAAGTGCTAATTTTGCATCGAAATAACAATAATAAGATGGCTATAAGCGACATTAAGAAACTTGCAGATTACGCCATACAGAACGAAAATAAAGTGGATAATACTATAATGGAGTATGATTCTGGACGTTCTTCAATGGTATATGCCCGAGGAAATATCCTTCTCGGCAAGAGACGTTATGTTAAAACGCTTAAGGTTGGGAAATTGAGAAAGTTTCTAATGGATTTTCTTTTTTAAACTTACTTTTTAGATGGAATCATTCTTGTATAATAAGCAGAAGAACTTGTACACATTTTACAACGACAGGGTGCGGTGGGTGATTGTGTTCATCGAATTGCGTTACAAGAAATTCCCTGTTCCACTTCTAAATGAGATAAGGGCAGCCCAAGACCATGTTACACGTTGCTATGATCATGATAAATCAGAGAATCGTGAATATGTAGAATCTCAGATTGAGATGGCACAAGGTCATTATATGCGTTGTCTTCTTGATGGCTATAAGTATATATGGTATCATTTTGGTGCAGACATCAAGAGAAAGTACATGCTGGCACGTCTGTTTGGAAAACTATCAGATATCAATAATGGTGAGTTCGTTGCTGAAATGCAGAATTATTTTCGCCAGTCAAAGAAAGATAACGAACAGGCACGTCTTTTGGAAACAAAGGACAAAGAAAAGTCTATTGACCTTTATGAGAGATCTATAGGTGGATTGATCAAACTTGATGAACTTTACGAAGACAATGAGAGTGCAATTAGATGGTCTGTCCGCAAGGGTTTGGCAATGAAAGCTATCTATTACCTCGGTTGGATAATAGCACTTGGATTCACTATTGCCCGTTATTGGGATACATTAATTCAATATTTCAATTAATGTGGATTCACTTCAGTATGAAGTCCACTGTCCATACTCTCCATAAGATATACGCATTTTCGTTAGGCAGCGGGCGGGACGCCCACGCTCCCAGAGGCTAACGCAAGAGGAATGCAGAACGGGACAGGTCCGTGTCCCGCAGAGGATACGGAGGTCCGCAAGCGGACTGTTTTGGGGAAACAGCAATTATTCACACGTTGTAAATTTAAAGAGGAGTTCATCAAGCTAAAGCAAGTGCCATAAATGACCAGCAATTAAAAGAAAATAATTATATTTCAACAGATGGAGGTCCGCAGGTGGAATGTTTTGATGAACGCGAATTATCGGGAATGAAACGTGAATTAAAGTAAATTGGTCCGCAAGCGGAAGATAGAGGGGAACATGTTTTGATTACTGATGAAAGATTACTGATTATTCGCAAGCTCATCAAGCTAAAGCAAGTGTTTGATGATTGATTACTTTCGATGAAGTATTAATGATTAGCGGTAAGTTGATTGATTTACCTACATTCATACGCCTAACCAATCTTCAAATTCTGCCTTTTCCTGTTCGTTGAGCATGACGTGTCCTTCGGGACGTTCCTTGCTCAGCTTGGCATATAGGCGTGCGTCCTCGTAATTGTCTGCTATATCGGAAAGCAAATGTTCAATATAGTTCTTAAGTAAACTCAACTTCCTTAACTTCTTAGAGTTGAGCATATGCGAAAGTTGAGTTAAAGAATTAAAGATTAAAAATTAAAAGGGGAAGAAAAATTAAAGATTAAAAATTAAAAGGATAAACCTTAAAAAAGATATTAAAAGCTGAAGCTTAAAGTGTTGTTGACTGATGAACTGATTAATGATAATAGATTATGGAAGAATGTATTGAGAAAGTGCTTGATACGAGGGGCGCTTGGAGGTGCGTGCGGTTTGCATCGGGGAATGTGGGGGTGGTGAACACACAGGGAGAGACGAAACTGGTGGTGGGACCGTTCCAAAAGTTGAACTTTGCCGAAAACGGATTTCTGAGGGTTTTTAACCGAGTGAGCAGCGAGAGGAGAGACCCAAGCTCGCTTGGCTATGCCGAGTGCAGCCGATATTCAACGAAGTTAATCGAGAATGAGGAAGGCAAAGCCAACGAGAGGGAGTTCTTCATCGACATGAAGAATGGAGAGCTTTATACCCAGATGCCGGAGTTCGTACACTTCGGGGACTTTGAGATTGCGGTCATCGGCGGTTACTTGTGTACAAGAACCAGGAAACTGTATGAGGTGAGGGCTGTTCCCGCCGAGGCTTGGCATGGGAAGTATGGGCTGTATTTGGCTTTGCCCTATAACGGGGAGCCGGAGGAAAAAATCAAGAAGAGGATGATATATGACCTCTCCCGGTATGAGGTTTGCCTGCTGAATGGCGACGAGAGCGGAGTCTATTGGAAAATGCAGGTGTTTGAGGACTACACGCTGTTGGTGATGGACGACGAGGGGAACTATTACCATGTGAAAAGGAGTACAAGGTCGAAAAAGGCCGTGAAGGTGTATCTGGGAGTTGCGGGGAACGAGGCGGAAAGGGCAATGCTCCTCCGTGACGTGCGTGAGATAGAGGGACAGGTGGCTGAGCGGCTGAAGAAGGAGGCTGCAAAGGCGAAACGCGAGGCGGAGAAGGAGCGTGAACGGCAAATGGCAACGCTCGTGTCAGCTGAACCGTTCCGGATAGGCAACAAATGGGGACTGAGGAGCAAGGGGCGCATTGTGGTGCCGCCCATCTATCGCAGCGTGAAATATCCCGTAGGACGCTACTGTGCCATGGAAACATATCCACACATCTGGGGTGTGATAGCCGTGGATGGAAAGGTTGAGGTGGAGGCAAAATATGAGGATGTGGTGATTCATACGGACGGTACGGTGGATTTGACGGTAAGAGCGGGGAAAGTGATTTCCAAGAAATTAGGAACTGGAAATGAGTAATGAGAAATTAGGAATCGCTGAGATATTTGACACTCGGGAGGACGGACTGAAGTGCGTGCGCTTCGAGTCGGGAGAGGTCGGTGTGGTGGACGTACACGGCAAGGTACTCTTTGCAAAGCGCAATTTCAAGCATGCGACGTTTGCTGCCCATGACTTTGTGAAACTGAGAAGCAGCAGGCCGGTAGTGATGAACAATCCTGAGTTGCGATATATGCTCCGTGACGAGGATTGTTCGTGCATCCATATCTTCTATGTTGACTTGAAGTCGGGGCAGCTGTTCGGCAGTATGCCCAAGCTGCACCGGTATGGAGATTTTGAGGTGGCCTTTTTACGTGACTATCTGTTCACCCGGACGAAGAACTGCTATAGTGTTGAGACCGATCCCTCGTTTGTCAGGTCCGCCAAGAACGGGCTGTATCTGATTCTTTCCTTTTGTGACACTCCGGAAGGGGATGTGCTCAGAAAGATGATATATAGGTTGCGGGATAATCGGAAGTGTCAAATAAAGGGTGATGATGTCGGGACCTATTGGTTGATGGTGGAGTATGAAGACGAGTCGGTGGTGGTGATGGATGACGAGGGTACATATTACTATGTGCGGTTGGAAAAAAAGACGGGCAAGGCGGTATGGAGTGAACTGGGCAATGGTGGCAATTTGATGGAGCGAAGCCTGATTCACATGAGCATTGAAGACATCAGGATTGAGGTGAGAACGAGGATGAAACAAGAGAAGGAAGAAGCAACGAAGGCCGCTGAACGGCAGAGGAGCAGGGTGATAAAGGCGTTGTCATCCGTCGTACCTTTTCAGATTGGTGGAAAATGGGGGTTGAAACAGAACGGGCGCATTGTTGTTCCTGCCACCTATCGCACTATACAGGCACCCGTGGGGAAGTACTGTGCAGTGGAGAAATACCCTGGCATTTGGGGCGTGATAGCCGTGGATGGCAAGGTGGAGATAGAGGCAAAATATGAAGGTGTGGAGATACGGCCTGACGGAACTGTGGAGCTGACGGTGGGGAAAGGAAAAATTAAAAAATTAAAGATTAAAAAATTAAAATTTTAAAAGGCAAGCCTTAAAGAAGGAAGATTAAAAAATTAAAGGGTTAAAGGGGTAAAGGGTTAAAAAATTAAAGATTAAAGATTAAAAGATTAAAGATTAAAAGATTAAAGATTTTAAAGATTAAAGACTCAACTTTCTGAAGTTATTTTAAAC
>NZ_NPJI01000107.1 GCF_002251435.1 Prevotella sp. P2-180 | reverse complement strand
TGCGCATCATGTTTGCCGCATGGAAACTCTGTGTCCTCTGTCGCTTGCGACCTACTCTATAAAACCACAAATCTCTTTGTCTCTTTAACTCTGTGGTTTAAATAAAACCCTTATACAACTTGAGTTAAAAAATTAAAGAATTAAAAAATTAAAGAATTAAAAAAGCTGCGCAAACGCCCGCCGCCTCTTTAATTTTTTAATTTTTTAATTCTTTAATTCTTTAATTCTTTAAGGGGGTTTCCCCCTTAAAGTTCTATATCCTCGTCGTGGATCTCGTGCCAGGGGAGGCCTTGGAGGTTGAGTTGGGCGAGGAAGGGGTCGGGGTCAAACTCTTCTACGTTGTGGACGCCGGGCTTGTTCCAGAGACCTTTGAAGAACATCATGGCGCCTATCATGGCGGGGACACCGGTGGTGTAGCTCACACCCTGCATGCCCGTTTCCTCGTATGCCGCCTGATGGCTGCAGTTGTTATATATATAATAGGTGTGCTCCTTGCCGTCTTTCAAGCCACGTATGCGGCAGCCGATGCTGGTCTCGCCGTCGTAGTTTTCGCCAAGATCCTGCGGATTAGGCAATACGGCCTTCAAGAACTGGAGTGGGACGATCTTCACCTTCACTTTCTCCGACGGGTTGTCGGCAAGCGGTGCCTCGTATTCTATCTCGTCGATGCGCGACATGCCGAGGTTTTGGATGCAGTCGAGATAGGTGAGATACTGCTGTCCGAAGGTCATCCAGAAACGGGCGCGCTTGATGGTGGGATAGTTGATGACGAGACTCTCTATCTCCTCGTGGTGGAGCAGATAGCTCTCACGCGGTCCGATGTTCGGATAGGTGAGCGGCTGGTGGAACTCCAGCGGTTCGGTCTCCACCCACTTTCCGTTTTCCCAATAGAGACCTTTCTGTGTGATTTCGCGGATATTGATTTCCGGATTGAAGTTGGTGGCAAAGGCCTTGTGATGGTTGCCAGCGTTACAGTCGACGATGTCGAGATACTGAATCTCGTCGAAGTGATGTTTGGCGGCATAGGCAGTGAAGATACTTGTCACGCCGGGGTCGAAGCCACATCCGAGTATGGCGCAAAGCCCAGCCTTCTCAAAACGCTCGCGATAAGCCCACTGCCAGGAGTACTCGAAGTGAGCCTCATCCTTTGGCTCGTAGTTGGCTGTGTCGAGATAGTTGCATCCGCAAGCCAAGCAGGCATCCATGATAGTAAGGTCTTGATATGGCAGAGCAAGGTTGACCACCAGTTCAGGCTTGAAGTCATTAAACAGCGCTTTAAGCTGTTCCACGTCGTCAGCATCCACCTGTGCGGTTTTGATGTCCATCGTATGTCCAGCCTTATGTATGGCATTGACGATGGCGTCGCATTTTTCCTTTCTGCGGCTTGCTATCATAAACTCAGTAAACACGTCGGCATTCTGTGCTATTTTAAATGCCGCTACGGTGGCTACGCCACCTGCACCAATCATTAATATTCTTCCCATATGTTTTTTTTTAAGAAGTTAAGGAGTTAAAGAAGTTAAAGGGTTAAAGGGTTAAGGAGTTAAAGGACTCTCAAATATTTTCACGCTTGTCCAGTTCCTCTGAGCTGATGCCTAGGGCTGCCATGAGCGAGTAGCCGAGTATTTCCTGACGGAAATTGCCTCCCGGCAGAGGTTGCATGGCAAACACGGTGACATGTTTCTCCTTGTCTACATTCCTTAGCGAGCGTTTCACCCCTTCAATGTATTTTTCGCCATCGGGAACCACCATAATCCTTTTCACCTCTTTTAAAGAGCAGATATGCATGAGAGCATCACAGAAGAGGTGTTCCTTGTCAGTCATTTCCTCCACATGTATTGAGCTGAAACAGAACTCTCCGATGTTTCCGGAGAAAGCTTTTCCGTTAAGTTCGTCGTCGAGACTGCCCGGCTTCACGTTTTCCATCACGTTATTGTCGTAAACGAGCAGCACTTGTGTCTTGTTGTCACCCTGTCGCAGTCCGCCATCGAGAGCGATGCACTCCACCCACTTAGTGATATCGGCCTGAGGAATTCTTCTTTCAAGCATGCGCTCAAAGTTGACTATAAGGTTAAACGCCACCTTGTCTACATAGTCAGCATCCACGATAATGACGTTTTCACTCCATTGTTGTTGTTCCATGTTATTCTATTTTTGTGCAAAAATACAAATAATAATCCGAACTGCAAAATGTTTTCCATACTTTTATGACTCAGGCTTCACTTCCGGTATCCAAATCCAGAATGTCGAGCCCTTTCCGACCTCAGAATCCACACCGATTTTTCCTCCACATTTTTCAGCTATAGCCTTACAGATGGAGAGACCCAGTCCAGCTCCCTGAATGTAGTCGTTGAGTTTTATGAACCGTCCGAAAATCTTTTCCTGGTCTTCCGCCGGTATTCCGGCACCAGTGTCTTCGCAATAGATGTACAGTCCGCCGTCTCTTCTTTCGTATGCCAGTTTGATATGACCGCTATGAGTATATTTCACCGCATTGGTGAGGAAGTTTGTGACCACCTGGTGTATACGGTTTACGTCCATCACGACATACAGATGGTCGAAAGGATTCTCATAGATAAACTCCACGTTAGGGTCCTGTACACGCTGTCGCAGCGAAGTGCAAATCATGTAGAACGACTCAGCGAAGTCTACCTTTGCGGGACGCAGAGTCAGTCCGTTGGAGTCGAGTTCAGAGATGACGAGGATATCGTTGATGAGCTGAATGAGGAGGTCGCAGTTGTTGAGAATAATCTTCAGGAACTCCTGTCGTTCCTCAGGAGCGTCGACACTCTGGAGCACGTCGCAGAATCCCACGATGGCGTTGAGCGGCGTTCTGATTTCGTGAGTCATATTAGCGAGGAAGACACTCTTGAGACGTCCAGAGTCGTTAGCTTTTTCAGTTTCCTTCTTCATTTTCAGCTGAGCGTTGATAAGGTCGTCGATATCCCTCATGAGTCCGAAGCATCCCTTTATGTTCCCCTCGTCGTCATATTCCGGCACACTGTTGAGCGCAAACCAAGTCTCTACCGGTGTGTTATGAATGTCAGTCTTCATCTTTACAACGATGTTGCATGACTTTCCTTCGTTGACGGCAGGATTGATGAGCTTACGGATGTCAGCCTTATGTTCTTCCGCTTCCACGGCTTCAACAAATTCGTCGAATGTGTATCTCCTTTCAAATGTGCGCAGGTCTTTGTACAGAGTGACAGTATTTTTCCTTACGTTCGACCTCCACACCATCATGTTAGACTCTTCGAGCAGTATTTTCAGTTCGTTCTCAAACTTCTGCGTCTCATTGTTAACACGTCGTATTTCCCTGTCTTGGAGTTTGCTCTGCTGATACATCTGTCGTTCGTCGTACATGTTTCGTGCCGTGACCATATAGTAGAGAATCTCCTCCTTGTCAGACTTTACAGGCCTGCATCTAAAGTCGATGTAGTCCACGTTGCCACTGCCATTGAGGTCGCATCGGGTACACACGAAATAGTTGTCGGTATCATTTTTTGAGTAGTTGCCCCAGACGGCAGGCATATCGAAGAGCGAAGTGTCGTCGATGGTGGTCTTTGAGAATTGTCCGGGCGCGAAGATGGTTCTCATCTGCTTGTTAGCCCGTATGAGTTTTCCGTTGACATCGTAGAGTGCGAAAGCAGTGATAGACATTTCGAAGATATGCCTATAGACTTCAGCCGCATTGCGTTCGTCGCGTTCCTTGCGTTCGTCTTCGGTAATATCGTAAAGGGTGGTATACACGTTGGTGATGACACCTTTGTTGGTTTCGGCAGCCATCTGTCCCACGAACGACCTCCAGTCAGGATTGCTCTGTGTCCCTACATTCAACCTGTACTTCACCGACTGAATTTTGTCGACGCTATTAACCATGTCACTGAATCCCTTTTTTACGCCCTCAACATCTTCAGGATGAATGAAACTGAAGAATTGATTCATGGTATTGCGGTCTTGTTTCACGATATTGCCGTATAGGTTTTTTATCTTGTTAGTCTTCAGGTTAGAGCAGATGATGTTGTTGCCACCCATTTCAAGAGCCGTCTTCACAATGTTGTTGGTATCGATGGTTCTTCTCAGCATATGCTTCAGTCTGTTGTTCACCACCCTATTGATAAGAAGCAGGAAGCAGACGGCGACCAAGAACCAGAACAGCGAGAAGAGCACGACTGGCGAGGAGGCAGTTTCCTCCTCGTTGCCGTATATCCATCGGTCGGTGAGCAGATGTAGAGCCCCATTCTGTTCCATGCTATTACAAATGTTGTCGAGAGCCAGTATGAGTTGTTTGTCGCGGCTAACGAATAGCATTTTTCCAGCTGGCACATCAATAGGTTTGATGTCCACCTGGTCTTCTATGCCATATTTTTTGATATAGTATTCAATTACCTTTCCCCCGGCAATGATATAGTCCACCTCTTTGTTCACCAGCCCTTCAATCGCGTCCTTATGAGATTTGTATTTTATCTGTTCAGGAGTGAGGATACCACTTCTGAGAGCTTTCTCAGCAGAATAGCCACCTTTTCTAGCCACCACCACTTCACCCTTTCGAAGCTCCTTAAGGCTATTGATGTTCCTTGCCCCTTTTCTCTGTACGAGCACCACCCGGTAAGACACCACCTCAAACTTTCCGTAGAACACGCCAGGAATACGTTCCACGACAGGAGTGAGCAAGAGGTTGGTTTCATTAGCCTCAAAGTCGTCACTCGCACTTATTCTTTCTTTCATTACGAAGGTGTAGTTGACGCCAATCTCGTTGAGAGCCGAGCCAATCAGCTCGATATTGAAGCCGACAGGCGTACCATCGTCGTCGATGCCCTCAAAGGGGTAGGCTTCATTTTCGCACGACACCTTCAGAGGGTGATTCTTGTCATACTTGTCCTTTAGGGTCTGTGCATGCATGTTAGTGGCAGTCATGAGCACGAGCGCCAATAACGCCATTCCCAAGAATGTCTTCACAGGTTGAAAACATTTTATTGTCATTTCAGATGATTCCATTTTCAGCATTGTTTTCAAGTTCTTCTAATAGGTTCTTACATGGCAGTGACACCCAGACGACGGTGCCCCTTCCTACTGCAGACTGAATTTCCATGTGTCCTCCCATAAGGACAGCGAGTTCGTTGCAGATGGTGATTTCAAGTTCCACGTTATAGTCGCCTTTTACCCCTTCGTACGTACGGGACATGATTCTGTTGACGCTAGCCTTGTCGATGCCAACTCCCGTATCCTCAATGGAGAAGGTGACCATGCTGTTATGGTATTCGTATCTAGTCTTGATATAACCATGTTTTGTAAACTGAGATGAAAGCATCACGAGATTTTCGATGATATGTCCTGTCTGCGCCGTGTCGATTTCAAGGATCAGCGGTTCCGCCCTTGTCTCAAACATTGTTTCCACTCCGGGGTTGACACCGCGGCTTACTCCCATGAGACACTGCGCCTTGAAGAACTCGCCAAAATCTGTTGGCTGAGGGTTGAGTTCCAACATCTTGGCGTCAATCCTTGAGAGAAGCAGAATGTTGTTGACAAGTTTCAGCAGCAAGTCAGAGTTTTTCTTTATCTGCTCAATAAATGTCTTTTCGTCCTCGCGGTCATGTGGCGCATTAAAGAGTTCGGCAAATCCCACGACAGTGTTCAACGGAGTACGTATTTCATAGCTCATATTCATGAGGAAGGAGTTTTTCACCTTTTCGGCTTCCTGTGCCTTCATCGACTCCTCGTGCAGCCGTTTTTCGGTTTCCACGAGTTTGCTGATGTTTCGGCAGAGGCAGAAGTAGTGGCTTACCTTACCATTGTCGGCCTTCATGGGTACAGCATTGAGTTCGTAATAGACATTTTTCCTGTCTTTGTCCCGTTCTCTTGTCTTAAGTCTTATCTTAAACTTACCGATTTTCGTTCTGTCCATGCGTAGCATAATGTTTGCCGCCTTTCTTGTCTGCGATGGGTCAATCATGTGTACACACTGCAACTGCGAGAGTTTCAGTTTCGGTTTGTGCATGTCGTAAGTAACCTCCATAGTCTTTGTCTCGATATTATAGTTAGCGAGCAGAGTGTTGCTCACTTCGAGAGCCGTATTGATATTTTCGGTATATCTCTTAATTTCCGCCGATGCAGCCTCGATACGTTTCGAGCGACGTCGTTCGCGGTTCATCTGCATTGCCATTTCTGTGATGTCACGACCTGCCGACACGATACATACCAGTTCGCCATTGTCGTCGTAGATCGGCATGATGGTGAATTCATAATACACCACCCCTTTTCGAGTCCAGAAATCCGACAGCTGCCCTTTTCGTCTGAGGTCATCGAAGTCAACAATCGACGACACCCAGAGTTCGTCGATGATTTGCTCCTTCATATGGTGGAACACCGGCACCTGTGATATGTGCATCTTTGACTTGAGGAACCCCTCCTTGTCGAGAATACCGAATGTTTCGCATGCACTATTGTTGATGTCAGTCATGATACCGTTTTTGTCGTAGAAAGCCATTTGCGCCATGGCAGTGTCAAACATGGTCCGGAATCTCAACAAGCTATCCCTGGTGTTGACATACTTCATTCTCTCGCCCGTCTTGTCGGTCTGAACACCGAGCAGCAGAGTCGGTTCGCCATACTGTTCGTGGAGGACAGAGATATTCAAGTCGAAATAGAACGTCTTCCCCATGTTTTTCGGGTCATGGCACCTTACGGAGAGGCTTTCGCTTTCCGATGCTCCGCACGCCACTCTTTCTATTGTCTCCATCATCTCCATGAAGTCAAAGGAGTCGTAGAACACGGAGAAAGCCTTTTCGTTGTATTCGTCGCGCGCCTCGCCTTCAATGGAGACACCCCTAAACTTTTTCTCCGCTACATCATAAGTCCAAATCCTGTAGTTACCCGACTTGAGTAGCAACTGCAACTGGGTGGACTGCCTGGCGTTGTCGCGTCGGACCCGTTTTTCCATATAGTGGTAGTAGATGTTGTAGATTGTGACGAACAGAGCCATGACAACCAGCGTATAGATGACATACCAGAACCAAGCCTGCGAGTTAGACAGTTGCACATTAGGATAGAACCATTTTTGCCTAAGGTTAAGGAACTCTTCGCTTGAGGTCATCTCGTCGTAAAGGCTATCGAGTTTGAAAAGCAATACAGTGTCGTTAGACATGAAGTGGTATTCGCCATATTTCATGTTTACCGAAGTCATCCTCACGTTACTCAGCTTATACTTGTTGATTAGCGTGCTGACGTTCATGGTGTTCCAAAGCACGGCGCCTTTTCCGCTCTCGTTCACCTTCTGGAGGGCAGTCTTCATATCTTTCATAGGAATGACATTCGCCCCCATTCCCTCTTTAACCATCATGTTGTGGCTATAACTACCCTCATGCACATAAACCTTCAAGTTTTTCAGGTCGGCAAACTCCTTAACCTTCACATCCGAGTTACGAGGAGAGGCCAGGCTATGAGTGAAGAGAGCCAGCACATTGTTGCTGTATTCACCATACTGGTCGTGATAGAAAGCCTTCATGCCGATGGTAAGGTCAGCCTTACCCGACTGCAGGTCCTCGAAGTTCTGTGGAGTGTGCTTCAGTTTTATGACGAATGGTATGCTGAGCTTGTCGAGCATGATTTTCACAAGTTCCACATTGTAGCCGTCGGGGTGTCCATCACTATTGACGAAAGCATAAGGTTCGAGATCCCAGACGTCTTCATAAACGAGTGGGTTAACCGACGTGTATTGTCTTGCATAACTATTTTTGTTTTCAACATCACTCTCCCCCTCCTTGTTGGTTTTCTGAGCCAATGAGGCGAGCGGGAATGCCATACACAAAACTGCGACTATAATATTGTTTATGCGCATAAGGTTAGGTTTTATAAAAATTGCGCACAAAGATAGCAAAAATATATGAAACAACGACAAAAAAACAAGTTTTTTTTATGTTTTTCCCCACTTATGCCAAAGTAAAGTCAAATTGCAGTCCTCCTGTAGGCCTATTTCCCACTTTTATCGTGCCGCCATGCAGCAGTACTGCATTTTTCACGATGGCGAGTCCGAGACCGGTACCACCCATTTTCCTGCTTCTTCCCTTGTCTACCCTATAGAATCGCTCAAAGAGTCTATCGAGGTGTTTTTGCTCCACTCCCACCCCATTGTCGCAGAACGTGAAATGCCACTCGGCGCTGCTAGTCCTTTCGGCTGTAATGGTCACCTGCGTATTGTTTCCGGCATATGCGATGGCATTGTCGGTAAGGTTTCGGAATATGCTGTATATCATGCCTTGGGCACCTTTCACCACAATTTTTTCCGGAAGGTTGGTTTCAAGCGTCATGCCCCGTTCTTCCAGTTGCAGCGATATCTCCTTGGCAATCTGCCGTATGACGGATGTCACGTCAACATCCTCAAACTCTATCAATCCGGTTGCGTCGTCGAGGCGGTTGAGTGTGGATATGTCGCGCAGCAGGCTGGTAAGACGCTTACTCTGTGCATAACAGCGTTCGAGGAAGAGAGAGCGTTTATCGTTGTCGATGTTTGGGTTTTCCATTATGGTTTCAAGATAGCCCTGTATGCTTGCCACGGGTGTTTTCAGTTCGTGAGCCACATTTTGTGTAAGTTGCCGCTTCAGTTCGTTTTGTTCTTCCTTAGTCTTCTGCAGACGCTTGTAAATTTTTATTATACTCTCAGATATCTCACCGAGTTCGTCGTCGGGAAATTGTGCGAGGTCTTCTGTATCGAGGCTTTCGCCATGGTCGGCACGTTGTGCAAAGATGTTGAGCTTTGTTATGTTAGAGTCAAGGCGGCTTATGAAGCGATAGAGTGTGATTGACAATATAGTGATCATCAAGAGTGCAAACCATATATAGTGTTGGTCGGCACGCAGCGACTCTGCAAGGTCGTTGTTGTAAGGCAAAGCAGTGCGTATCAGCATATTTCTGTCTTTCAGCAATGTTGCAGAATAGAAGAAGTCGCCTCCCACGGTATTGCTTTCACGGCTTATGTCGAACCCCTTGCCAGTTTTCAGAGCCTCCACCACCTCTTTTCTGTCATGATGGTTGGAGAAGTTGTCATAGTCTTTTCTTCTGTTATCGTATATCACCTTGCCGTCAATATTGATGAAGGTGACACGCAGGTCTCTTATGTAATGTTTCTTCACATATTTATCTACCATTTCCCCATTTATAGACCCGTCGCTATTGCTGCATGTCTCTATCATATCTGCCAGGCGGTAGTTATAGTCTTGCAGGTGAAGGTTGAGCATGTCTATCTTAAACTGTTTTTCGCGGTTTTGCTGAAACACGATAAACAGTACGGCAAAGATCAAAAAGAGTGAGAGTGTTCCCCAGAAGAGACGTTTTCCTACAGTCATATCAAATGCCTTATAATTACATGTCGAAGAAGTATCCGAATCCGAGCCTTGTCACGATACATTTTGAGTATGGTCCGATTTTCTTTCTCAGTCGTGTGATGTTCACGTCAACGGTACGGTCGAGCACAAGCACGTCAGACGGCCAGATACGGTTGATGAGTTCTTGTCGCGAGAACACCCTTCCGCTTTCCTCGAGCAGTGTGCGTAGAATCTCAAACTCCGTTTTAGTAAATGGCACATTTTCCCCATCCACACAAACAGTCTTGTTGTCAAGGTTCAGTTCCAGTCCTTGATATTTCAGTTTAGAGGGTTGTCGATCGTCAGTATCCTTTGATGTTCTTCTCAACACTGCCCTTACCCTCACCAGCACTTCACGTATGGAAAAAGGTTTTGAGATGTAGTCGTCGGCTCCGAGGTTAAATCCCGTCACGGTATCGTTTTCGGTATCTCGGGCTGTAAGGAAGATTATCGGTATTTCCTTTGTCGCGTCGTCATGCTTCAGTTTTTTGGCGAGTGCAAAGCCAGACATTTCTCCCATCATCACGTCGAGCAACAACAAGTCATACGCCCCGATGTCGAGTGTCAGCGCCATCTCTGCCGAGTCGGCAGTGTCTACTGAATATCCCTCTGTTTCGAGATTGAACTTCAGTATTTCGCAAAGATCCTGCTCGTCATCCACCACGAGTATCCTTTTATTAATGTTTGCCATATCTGTAACAAGTTTTTCTTTCGTGCTGCAAAGGTAAGCATTCTTTTCGACATACACGCAAAGAACGTGTTACAATTTTGTGAAAAAATTAAAGGATTAAAGATTAAAAATTCAAGTTTCGCATGTGCTCAACTTTTTGGGAGTTAAGGAGTTAAGGAGTTATCGCTCCCGTTGGTCGCTGGGAGTTAAGCCATTAGTTTGGAGCATTGGATATAAGCGCAACAACATTTGGCTTAACTCCTTAACTCCTAAACATTTTCCCTTTCCTGCGAAAGTTGAGTTAAAGATTAAAAAAAGGGCGTTCATTTGGGATGAACGCCTTGATATTTGTTAAATGTCATTATAGAAAAAAAACTATAGAGGATACTCGTCGAAAGCATAGAGGACGGTGGAGAGATAACGCTCACCTGTGTCAGGAAGCAATACCACAATGGTCTTTCCTGCGTTTTCAGGACGTTTGGCTATCTCAGAAGCAGCAAAGGCAGCGGCACCTGAGGATATACCAACGAGAAGACCTTCCTGTCGGGCAAGTTCGCGTCCTGTACGGATGGCATCGTCGTTGTCTACGTCAAACACTTCGTCAACCACATCGTTATTGTAGATTTTGGGCACGAAACCGGCACCGATACCCTGTATTTTGTGTGGTCCGCTGGGTTTTCCGTTGAGCACAGCCGACGACTTAGGTTCCACTGCCACTATCTTTACATTAGGATTGTTCTCTTTCAGACGCTTGCCAATGCCAGACACCGTTCCACCAGTACCTACACCGGCCACGAAGATGTCGACCTTTCCTTCGGTCTGCTCCCATATTTCCACACCAGTGGTGTCGTAATGCTTCTGCGGGTTGGCAGGATTTTCAAACTGCTGCAGTATGATGGAACCAGGGATGGAGTCGCGCAGTTCCTCGGCAGCCTTTATTGCACCCTTCATTCCGTCGGCGCCACTTGTAAGCTTCACCTCAGCTCCGTATGCCTTCACGAGGTTTCTTCTCTCGACGCTCATGGTTTCGGGCATGGTAAGAATGAGTTTATATCCTTTCACCGCAGAGACGAGCGCAAGTCCAACGCCAGTGTTTCCACTGGTAGGTTCAATGATGGTTGCCCCCGGTTTGAGTGCCCCACTCTTCTCTGCTTCTTCTATCATTGACAGTGCGATACGGTCTTTTACACTTCCACCAGGATTGAAGAACTCCACCTTTGCGATAATAGGACTCTGGAGTTCCTTTGCGGTTGAAAACTTATTCAGTTCGAGCAGTGGCGTATTGCCGATGAGCTCTGTCAGTTGTTTTGCTATTTTTGCCATGATTGTATTGCTTTTTTTATTAAATCTTCTCAAATGCTTCTCTCAGGTCGTCGATGATGTCGTCGACATGTTCTGTACCGATACTCAGGCGTATGGTAGACGGATAGATGTGCTGCTGCTCCAGTTCCTCGGGCGAGAGCTGCGAGTGGGTGGTGGTGGCAGGGTGGATGACGAGGCTCTTCACGTCAGCCACGTTAGCCAGCAGGGAGAAAATCTTCAGATTGTCGATGAAGGTCCAAGCCTCCTTTTCTCCGCCCTTCACTTCGAAGGTGAAGATGCTTCCGCCACCGTTGGGGAAGAGTTTCTCGTAGAGAGCATGGTCTGGATGATCCGGCAGTGAAGGATGGTTCACCTTTGCCACCTTTGGATGGTTGGCGAGGAATTCAACAACCTTTGCCGTGTTGTAGGCATGACGCTCCACACGCAGCGACAATGTCTCAAGACCTTGCAGCAGAATCCATGCGTTGAATGGCGATATGGCGGCACCAGTGTCGCGCAGGATGACGGCACGAATACGAGTGACGAAAGCAGCAGGACCAGCCACATCGGCAAACACAGCGCCATGATAGCTTGGGTCTGGCTGTGCTATTGAAGGATATTTTTCAGCGTTAGCCTTCCAGTCGAACTTACCCGCATCAACGATCACTCCACCGAGAGAGCTACCATGTCCGCCAATAAACTTTGTGGCAGAGTGGACAACGACGTCGGCACCGTGTTCTATTGGACGAATAAGGAATGGGGTGCCAAACGTGTTGTCGACGATAACTATGGTATTATGGCTATGTGCAATTTCAGCAATGCGGTCGATGTCGGTGACACTAGCGTTAGGATTTCCGAATGTCTCGATGATGATGGCCTTGGTGTTTGGGCGGAAAGCCTTGTCAACGGCCTCAAAGTCAGCAGGATTGACAATTGTGGTTTCCACTCCCTGTGTAGACAACGTGTGTTCCACGAGGTTGTATGTTCCTCCATAGAGATTGTCAGCCGCTATGATGTGGTCGCCATTGCGAGCCACGTTCTGAAGAGCATAGGTGATGGCAGCGGCGCCAGATGCGACAGCAAGTCCTGCCACGCCCCCCTCAAGTGCAGCCACACGGTCTTCAAACACACCCTGAGTAGAGTTGGTCAGTCGACCGTAGATATTTCCAGCATCGCGAAGACCGAATCGGTCGGCAGCATGTTGTGAGTTACGGAACACATAAGATGTGGTCTGATAGATAGGTACGGCACGTGCATCTGTTGCCGGATCAGCCTGCTCCTGTCCCACATGGAGCTGAAGGGTTTCGAAGTGTAGTTTCTTGTTGCTCATAATCGTTATATTTTTTTTGTGTTAATAATCAGAGTTTTTTTTTTCGTCTGCAAAGGTACTGCAATTTTTTCAATCAGCAAATAGCACAAATAGGTTAATCTATATACCACAATCGTGGTATTTTGCATGTTTTTTATGCTTTCACCTTATATATATAATAAAAGAATAGTTTTTTTTTCGCTTTTTTGCCCAATTTATTTGGTAGTTTGAAGGATTATCCCTATTTTTGCAAAACGGAATAAAAACACTTATAATTATGATAGACGTAAAAGCAACTTTAAGTTCAGCCGAAGAGAAAATGGAAATGGGCGTCATGTATCTTGAAGAACAACTCTCAAGAGTACGTGCCGGACGAGCCAACGTAGCCATTCTCGCAGGCGTAAAGGTAGAGTCTTACGGCTCTATGGTTCCACTTAACCAAGTAGCAAACGTGTCGACGCCCGACGCTCGCACCATTGCCATCCGCCCATGGGACAAGAAACAGATACGCATTATCGAAAAGGCCATAATGGACTCTGACGTTGGCATCACTCCAGAGAACAATGGTGAGATAATACGTCTCGGAATACCACAGCCCACTGAGGAACGCCGCCGCGAACTTGCCAAGCAGTGCAACAAGATGGGCGAGCAGACCAAGGTGCAGATTCGCAACATACGCGCAGACATTAAGGAAAAGCTGAAGAAGGCAATAAAGGACGGACTGTCGGAAGATCTTGAGAAGGATGCGGAAAACGACCTTCAGAAGATTCACGACAAGATGATAAAGAACGTGGAAGAACTCCTCGCCGCTAAGGAGAAGGAGATAATGACGGTGTAATATTAGCACATGACAGGATTAGTGATTAAAAATACAGGAAGCTGGTATACTGTCAAGACAGACAGTAACCAGCTTGTTGAATGCAAGATAAAAGGTAACTTCAGGCTTAAAGGTATCAGAAGCACAAACCCGGTTGCAGTGGGCGACAGGGTGAGCATCATGCCTAACCAGGAGGGAACAGCTTTCATCACCTCAATAGAAGACCGAAAAAACTATATTATCAGAAAATCGTCCAACCTGTCAAAGCAAAGCCATATCATAGCCGCTAACGTAGACCAGGCCTTCCTCGTGGTTACCATCAATCGCCCCGTGACCTCAACAACATTCATCGACCGCTTCCTTGCATCGGCCGAAGCCTACAGGGTGCCCGTGGTGCTGCTGTTTAACAAGACAGACGCTCTGGAAGATGAAGAACGGGAATACCAACAGATGATGATCGACCTCTACGAAACCGTTGGCTACCAATGTCTTGCCATCTCAGCCGCTAACGGAAGCGGAATGGACAAAGTGAGAGAACTACTGGCAGGAAAAACTACCGTGCTCAGCGGCAACAGCGGCGTTGGCAAATCTACACTTATCAACAGTCTGTTGCCTGACGTACAACTGAAGACGGCAGAGATAAGCGACGCCCATAATGCAGGCACTCACACCACAACATTCAGTGAGATGCTAGAACTACCAGAAGGAGGATACATAATCGACACTCCAGGAATAAAAGGCTTCGGCACATTCGATATCGAACCGGAAGAGCTCACAAGCTACTTCAAGGAGATATTCCACTTCTCCAAAGACTGCCGCTTCAACAACTGCACACATACCCATGAACCAGGATGCGCAGTCCTGAAAGCAGTGGAAGAACACTACATAGCACAAAGCAGATACCTCTCGTATCTTAACATGCTGGAAGATAAAGAAGAAGGGAAGTATAGGAGTTGAGTACATGCGAAACTAAAATTATTTACTGATGGAGAACAAGATTGCTGTATTATTGTCTGGTGGAGTGGACAGCTCGGTCGTGCTCTACGAACTGGTGCGACAAGGCCACCAGCCCGACTGCTTCTACATAAAAATAGGTCCTGAAGAAACTGAAGAATGGGACTGCTCGTCGGAAGAAGACCTGGAGATGGCCTCTTCTGTGGCAAGACGCTATGGATGCAAGCTCGAAGTGGTGGACTGCCATCGTGAGTACTGGGACGAAGTGACAAGATACACCATGGAAAAGGTAAAGGCCGGTTTCACGCCAAACCCAGACGTGATGTGCAACAGAATGATAAAATTCGGAGCCTTCGACCGAAAGATGGGACACAACTACGACACTATAGCCACAGGACACTATGCACAAACGGAAATAATAGACGGGAAGAAATGGCTCACCACAAGCCCCGACCCAGTGAAGGACCAAACCGACTTCCTCGCACAGATATACGACTGGCAACTGAAAAAGGCAGTATTCCCCATCGGACACTTTATGAAAGAAGACGTAAGGGAGATAGCCGAAAGAGAACACTTGGTGAACGCCAAACGCAAAGACTCACAAGGCATCTGCTTCCTTGGGAAAATAAACTACAACGACTACATCAGGCGTTATCTTGGAGAACGACCAGGCGACGTGATAGAACTCGAAACCGGGAAACGCATCGGACAGCACAAAGGACTGTGGTTCCACACCATAGGACAACGTAAGGGTATGGGATTCGGAGGAGGACCATGGTTTGTGATAAAAAAAGACGTGGAGGCAAACATACTTTACGTAAGCCATGGCTATGATCCCGACACAGCATACAAGAGCGACTTCACCGTGAGCGACTTCCACTTCCTCACAGAACAGGAACTACCAGAGAAAGTGACATTCAAGATAAGGCACACGCCCGAATTCCATAACGCCACGGTGGAAAAAACCTCTGACAGACAATATGTCATACACTCGTCAGACAGAATACACGGAGTGGCTCCAGGACAATTCTGCGTAGTCTACGACGCCAGTCACCACCGTTGCTATGGTAGCGGAGAGATAACCATATAAATATGGATTAACAAAAAGAAAGGACAACAATGAAACAAGAGCTATTAGCAAACAACGAACAGACACAATATATCTTGAAGAAGCCTTCATTATTCAATGTCATCATGCATAACGACAACGAGACCACCATGGACTTCGTTGTAACTGTTCTTATGAACATCTACTGCATGACACGAAGAGACGCCGAAACGACAATGATGAAAATTCACAATGAGGGTTCGGCTATTGTAGGCCAGTACTATCGCGACATTGCAGAGACCAAAATCCTTCTCACTGTCAATTTGGCGAAAAAACATAATTTTCCATTACAATTAACCATAAAGGAAGCATGACACCAATTCCCTTTTTTTCGGAAAAAAACTTGGTCACTTATGACCTTGGAGTATTATACGAGGACACGGTAGAATACCTGAATGCACAAAAAGCCGTATTCTTCACTCCTGAGGCTTTCTTGGAAAAAATCATAGCACACAAAGCATTTCAGGAATTTGCCAAAGAATACCCCATCGAACTCGAAAAGATGTTGACGGAACTAAAAGAATACAATGACATTCAAGAAAAAGCAAGAGACACTGGGATAAACGAGATTATTCCAACAAAATACATGATGGACATCTCGGAACGCGTGATGAGACTTCAAATAGTGAAAATCGCCGACAACAATTACAATGACTTCTCAAAAAACCGAATAAACATTTTCAACGTCTTTTACGAGATTTCGAAACAGAAAAACTCCATGGCCCAATACCTAATATACAAATATTTAGGTGAAGACCCGGGAAGCTGGTTCTCAAAACTTTATTTGTTTTTCCGAAACTACGAAAATGTAGAAAAACCACAGAAAAAGCATAGCCCAAAAGTCACCATGTCGACAACTGCCGTAGTAAACGGAAAGACAGTGAACCTGGATGAGCTATTGCCTCCTGAGATGGTAAAGAAAATGATGGAAGGTGCGGCAAACCTCGCACAGACGATAAAGGAAAAATTAAGCGAATGCACAAAAACCGGCAATGGTTTCTCTGAAAACATTATCGAGTTAAACGATGAAAACGACAACGACGACAACTTCGTTTACGATGACGACGACACCAAGAAACAAAAGTCGCCACTCGAAACTATCATGAATCCCATACACATGACTTGGCGCTTAGAACCAAATGTGATCGGAAGGGAAAAGGAGATAGAACGGGCTATAAGAGTGCTTTGCCGTATGAAAAGACACAACATCATTTTCGTGGGGGAGCCAGGAGTGGGAAAGACCGCTCTCATCTACGGCATTGCACGAGAACTGGAAAAAAATACCGCACCAATACACCTGAGAAAATCAAAGATATATGAATTTGACATGAGCACCATGCTCGCAGGCGCAAGCATACACGGAGAGTTTGAAAGAAGGGTGAAGACGATACTCGACGAAGCCAGAAAACAAGACAAATGCATCATCTATATAGACGACATTCACACCATTGGCTCTACCGGAGGCGGATCGGGCAGCGGGACTATGAACGCGGCAGACCTATTCAAGCCTTATCTCGACGACAATAAGATAAGAATAATAGGCAGCACGACATACCAGAACTACAACAAGTTCATTGCCAGCAACAAGACACTTGCACGACGATTCTCACTCATCGACGTAAAAGAACCATCGGTGGAAGACACTATAAAAATGGTTGATGGAGTAATACGCCTATACGAACATTATCACGACGTGAAATACAGGCCCAACGCCATAAGCTATGCCGTGAAACAGTCGGCGGCTCTTATTGCCGACAGATACCTGCCCGCCAAGGCTTTCGAAATAATCGACGAGGCTGGCGCTTACATGCAACAGCACCCACTGCTCAACAAGCAGGGCAAGCCAAAAGCGGCAAGATACCAGTTTATCGACGAGACTGTTATTAATAAGGTATTGACAGAAGTATGCCGAATTGACGCCAAGGCACTCGCCAGCACCAACAACGAATCGCTGCGCGACCTCGACAAGCGCATAAGCAACGAGATATACGGACAGGACGATGCCATCAAACAACTCACACGCGCTGTGATGATGTCGAAAGCAGGACTCAACGAGCCCAACAAACCTATGGCATCACTGCTGTTCGTCGGACCTACAGGAGTGGGAAAGACAGAGGTGTGCCGCGTACTGGCAAAAGAACTCGGCATCGAGCTCATAAGATTTGACATGAGCGAATATACCGAGAAACACACCGTGTCGAAATTCATCGGTTCGCCGGCAGGATACATAGGATACGAAGAAGGCGGACTGCTAACAGACGCAGTAAGGAAAACACCAAACTGCGTGCTTCTGTTTGACGAGATCGAAAAGGCGCATTCCGATATCTACAACATACTGCTGCAGGTGATGGACTATGCAAAACTCACCGACAACAAAGGCAACAAGGTAGATTTCAGAAACGTGATTCTCGTCATGACATCAAATGCAGGGGCACAGTATGCCGGACAGGCCGCCATCGGATTCTCTGGCGGAACAAGCCGAGGTGAGGCCATGATGGCCACAGTAAAGAAAACATTCAAGCCAGAATTCATCAACCGACTCTCGGGCACTATAGTATTCAACGACATGGACGAACACATGGCTTCGCTCATACTCGACAAGAAACTAAGACAACTCGCCGACAGGCTGAAGGAGAAAAACGTTACGGCTACACTCACACCTGAGGCATACAAACTATTGCTCGAAAAGGGATTCACGAAACTCTACGGGGCTCGTGAGATGGACCGCTCCATAAACCAGTATCTCACCCCAATGCTCATGGAAGAGATGCTCTTCGGATCACTGATAAAAGGAGGCGATGTTACAATAACACGAAAAGGTGACAGTTTGGCAATTGACCGATAAAACAAAATAACTATAGCAATGAAAAAACAACAAACAATTATCGCGGCTTTAGCACTGACCATAGCATTGCAAGCCAACGCTCAGAACTCACGTGGCGGAATATCGTCCGACATGCTGTCAAAAATTCAAAAGGAGCAGAAACTCACTGCTGCCGACAATGCCATAGCCAATGCCATTGCGGCTAACGCTATCGACGATATAGCCAAAAACAGAAAGGCAGCAGCAGACATCGACACACACTTCAGCATAGAGACTCCAACACAGAGCATCACCAACCAAAAAAGCTCAGGAAGATGCTGGATGTTCAGCGGAATGAACGTGCTGAGAGCAAACTTCGCCAAACGCACCGACTCCCTGCAGGTGGAATTCTCACAGGCATACCTCTTCTTCTACGACCAACTTGAAAAGGCAAACCTCTTCCTGCAAGGAATAATAGACACAGGAAAGAAACCTATCGACGACAACACAGTGCAATTCCTGTTCAAAAACCCAATCAACGACGGAGGAACTTTCTGCGGCGTGGCCGACCTGACCGAGAAATACGGACTAGTGCCAAAACAAGTTATGCCAGAGAGCTTCTCAAGCGACAACACGGCAAAAATGGCACGACTCATATCGTCAAGACTACGCGAAGACGGACTCAAACTGCGCAAGATGGTGGCTGAAGGAAAGAAAGACAGCGAAATACAAAAAGCAAAGACCGAAATGCTCGGCTCAGTCTACCACATGCTCGCACTCACCATAGGCGAACCGCCAACACAGTTCACTTACGCACACTTCAACAAAAAAGGCAACACTGTGGGAGAACCGAAGACATACACACCACAGCAATTCTACAAAGAAGTGGTTGGAGAGTCGCTCAACGGAACATTCATCATGGCAATGAACGACCCCCGACGCCCATACTACCAGACATACGAAGTGGAGTATGACCGACACACGTACGACGGACATAACTGGAAATACATCAACCTCCCAATGGATGATATAGAGAAAATGGCCATCGCCTCACTTAAAGACGGACATAAGCTCTACAGCTCTTACGACGTAGGAAAAATGCTTGACAGAAAACGCGGATACGGCGATACTGAAAACTTCGACTACGAGTCGCTCATGGGCACCACATTCGGCATGAACAAGGCAGAACGCATCAGCACATACGACAGCGGTTCCACCCACGCCATGACACTCACCGCCGTAGACCTCGACGCCAACGGCAAGGCCACAAAATGGAAGGTGGAAAACAGCTGGGGTGAGTCTTGGGGACACAAAGGGTGCATGATAATGAGCGACAGATGGTTCCGCGAATACATGTTCCGCCTCGTGGTAGACAAGAAATATGTACCCGAGAACATACTAAAGATGAACGAACAAAAGCCTACAATGGTCACATTCGACGACCCTCTGTTCGGCAACGATGACTTTTAATTTCTTTTAGACATGGGACTAATAGACAGCAATCCGATACTCGAGGCAAAAGCCAGCATCGGACAAGGCGACCTCATCAACGCCATAGTCACGCTCACCAAAGCCATTGCACTCAACCCTGACTATAGCGACGCCTACCTGCTACGCTCACAGACACTACTCAGAATGGGCGACAGGAAAAGCGCACGCGAAGACATGGAAAAACTCATTACCACCTATCCACAAAACGAAGACGTGCTGATGCTTAAAGCACGCATAGAACATGCCGAGGGCAAAGGTGACGAAGCCATAGAGACCTACACTCAGGTGATAGCACTCAACCCATTCTCCACAGACGCCTTTAAGGAACGAGGACAGGTGAAATATGAAAAAGGAGACATGAACGGTGCAAAGGAAGACATGCAGAAAGTGCTCGAAATCGATCCCGACAAAGTAGCTGCCATCACAGGAGAATACTCAGCGGAAGGCATCGAACACAAGGTAAAACAGGCTTACAGCAACATCAATCCGTTCGGAATTTAAAAAAAATAGGCAAATAGCGAAAAAAAACTGCAAATAATTTGTATAATTCAAAGAAAAGTTATACTTTTGCACCAAAATAAACAAAAAAGCAAAAAAATATGAATAGAATATACGCATCCTTTTACTACTTTTACTTTTACTTTGCAAGAAATTGTAGAGCGGGAAGTTGCGTGTAAATTTCAACTTAAGAAACAGTGAATCAAAACAATTCATATATGATTTGCAAAGTCCCGCTCCATCAACAGATGAGGCGGGATTTTTCAATATAGAAGATATAACAAGTAAACAAATAATAATTAACACAATTCGTTGAACACATGAAACGAATAGCTATACAAGGACTCATCGGATCATTCCACGACATCGCAGCACACCAGTATTTCGAAGGCGAACAACTTCAACTGATCTGCTGCAACACTTTCGAGGAAGTGTTCGAAAACGTAAAAAAAGACCCTACGGTAATAGCCATGACTGCTATTGAAAACACCATCGCAGGCAGTCTGCTACACAACTATGAACTGCTGCGCGACTCTGGACTGACAGTGGTGGGTGAACACAAACTACACATATCACACTGCATCTGCTGCCTGCCGGATGACGACTGGGAAACAATACAGGAAGTACACTCACACCCCGTGGCTCTCATGCAGTGCCGGGCTTTTCTGGCAAAGTATCCAAACATGAAAGCCGTGGAAAGCGACGACACCGCAGGTTCGGCAAAATATATCAGCGAAAACAGCTACAAGTGCCAAGGATGGGCTGCAATATGCAGCAGCACGGCCGCAAGACTCTACGGACTGAAAGTGCTCGAAGACCATATTGAGGACAACAAGCATAACTTCACACGATTCCTTGTGTCAACAAACCCGATGAAGGCCGACTTCCTGAGACCATTGGAAAAAACCAACAAGTCGAGCCTCGTGTTCTCACTGCCTCACGAAGAGGGCTCACTATCACAAGTGCTCAGCATACTGTCGTTCTACAAGATAAACATGACAAAAATACAGTCGCTGCCCATCATCGGACACGAATGGGAATACCTATTCTATGTAGACGTGACTTACGATAACCTCACACGCTACAGACAAAGCATTGACGCAATTATTCCATTGACAAAAGAACTGAAAATACTCGGAGAATATGAAAGCAAGTAATATACAGCCAGCTGAAAGGCTGTCGCTCGTAAGCGAATACTATTTCAGCAGAAAACTGAAAGAGGTGGCACAGATGAATGCTGAAGGAAAAGACATCATTAGCCTCGCTATAGGCAGCCCCGACATGCCACCATCGGAAAAAACCATCGAGACTCTATGCGAAGTGGCAAAACAGGACAACACCCACGGCTATCAACCCACAATGGGAACTCCTGAACTAAGGAAAGCCATGGCAGACTTCTACAAACGATGGTACAACGTGGATATCAACCCCGCCAACGAAGTACAGCCTCTCATTGGCTCAAAGGAAGGCATACTACACGTTACTCTCGCTTTCGTCAATCCCGGCGAGGAAGTGCTCGTGCCAAATCCAGGATACCCTACATACACGTCGCTAAGCAAAATACTTGGAGCAAAGGTTGTTAACTACGACCTTATGGAAAACGACGGATGGCAACCTGACTTCGAACAACTGGAGAAAATGGACCTCTCACGCGTAAAACTCATGTGGACAAACTATCCTAACATGCCCACCGGAGGAAATGCGAGAATGGAGACATACAAGAAACTCGTAGACTTCGCACGCCGTCATAATATCGTGGTGGTGAACGACAATCCTTATTCTTTCATACTCAACGAACACCCCATGTCGCTCATGCAGGTTGAAGGAGCCAAAGAATATTGCATAGAGTTCAACTCAATGTCCAAAAGCCACAACATGCCAGGATGGCGCGTTGGAATGTGTGTCACCAATCCCACCTTCATCAGCTGGATACTAAAAATAAAGAGCAATATCGACAGCGGAACATTCCGCGGCATCCAGCTCGCCGCCGCAGCAGCCTTGGAAAATGACGAGGCATGGCACCGACAGGCTAACATAGAAACCTACGGACGACGACGCCAGTACGCCCAACAAATCATGCAGATGCTTGGCTGCACATACGATACCGACCAAGTGGGCATGTTCCTCTGGGGACGCATTCCCGACAGCTATGACAATTGTGAGGCACTTACCGAGCGTGTGCTGCATGAGGCAAGGGTGTTCATCACTCCAGGATTCATCTTCGGTAGCAACGGCGAGAGATACATCCGAATCTCACTTTGTGCAAAAGAGGATAAGTTTGAAGAGGCTCTAAGAAGAATAAGACAAATAATATAACTTTCATTATAAAAAAAAATTAAAATAAAAATATAACAATTATGGAATTAGAACTTGAAAAACTTACGTTGCCAAGCGACAACGAACGTCCATTTGTGATAGCAGGACCATGCTCAGCCGAAACGGAAGAGCAAGTGATGACAACAGCAAGACAACTTGCGGAAAAGGGATGCCACATGTTCCGAGCCGGAGTATGGAAACCTCGTACCAAGCCAGGAGGATTCGAAGGTAATGGAGAAGTGGCACTGCCATGGATGAAACAGGTGAAGGAAGAAACCGGAATGCTCGTTGCTACCGAAGTGGCAACTCCTGAACATGTAGAACTCGCACTGAAATACGGCATAGACATACTTTGGGTTGGAGCACGCACCTCAGCCAACCCGTTTGCCATGCAGGCTCTCGCCGACTCCCTCAAGGGCATCGACGTACCGGTGTTTGTGAAAAACCCAGTCAATCCCGACCTTGAATTGTGGATAGGAGCCTTGGAACGCATCAACCAGGCAGGAGTGAAAAAGCTGGCCGCCATACATCGCGGCTTCTCAAGCTACGACAAGAAGATATACCGCAACACCCCGATGTGGCAGATTCCTATCGAACTCCACCGCCGAATACCCGAACTGCCTATCATATGCGACCCATCACACATTGGAGGCCGCCGCGAACTCATCGCACCTCTATGCCAGCAGGCCCTCGACCTTGGCTTTGACGGACTCATAGTAGAAAGCCACTGCAATCCAGACTGTGCATGGAGCGACGCCAAGCAGCAAGTGACCCCAGACGTGCTCGACTACATTCTCACCCTGCTCGTCATCCGAAGCGAGACAAATTCAACAGAAGGCATCACCCTGCTGCGCCGACAAATTGACGATCTCGACAACCAGCTCATGGACCTTCTCTCAAAGCGCATGCGCGTATGCCGCGAGATAGGACAGTACAAGAAAGAACACAACATGACTATCCTTCAGGCTGCCCGCTACAACGAAATACTCGAGAAACGAGGCGCACAAGGCTCACTCTGCGGCATGTCGCCCGAATTCACAGCCAAAGTGTTCGAACTTATCCACGAGGAAAGCGTTAGGCAGCAGATGGAGATAATTAACAAATGACGCTATGCGTCATTTGTTAAAGATTAAAAGGTCTTCGACCTTAAAAAACTTACGTTTTAAAAATTAGAAGGTCCTCGACCTTAAAATATTCATTAAAGACTCGGATAAATAATGTACGAAAAACAATATATAAGGTCAGTATGCGTTGATTTTGCTATACGAATTGTACGATTATATAAATACTTGATGGAACAGAAAAACGAGTATGTAATGTCTAAGCAGGTACTACGGAGTGGGACAAGTATTGGAGCCAACATGTATGAAGCAGAGATGGCTCAAAGCACAGCTGATTTTATCGCAAAGATGCATATCGCTTTGAAAGAGGCAAATGAAACTAAATATTGGCTTGAACTATTGCAAAAAACAGATTATATTACTATCGAGCAGTCTGAATCAATGAATAAGGACTTAAGGCGAATAATAGGCATTTTTGTAAATGTATTGAAAAAGACAAAAGCAAAAGAAACTCTTTAAAACGTTAGTTTTTTAAGGTCAAAGACCTTTTAATCTTTAAAACGTAAGTTTTTTAAAATTTGAATGAAATGAAAATTTTAGTATTGGGCGCAGGGAAGATGGGAAGTTTCTTTCTCGACCTGCTCAGCTTCGACCATGAGACGGCCGTATACGAAAAAGACCCGAAGCGAATGAGATTTACATACAACTGCCAACGCCTCACCACATTAGAGGAAATAAAGGCATTTGCTCCGGAACTCGTAATAAATGCAGTGACAGTGAAATATACTATCCCTGCATTTCAGGAAGTGTTGCCATCATTACCTGCCGACTGCATCATCAGCGACATATCGTCGGTGAAAACCAACCTGAAGGATTATTACGAAACCACAGGACATAGATACGTGTCAACCCACCCGATGTTCGGCCCCACATTCGCCAACCTCAACCAACTGAGCGAAGAGAACGCCATCATCATCAGCGAAGGCGACTACATGGGACGTATCTTCTTCAAAGACCTCTACAGTCGGCTTGGCCTCAACATCTATGAATACACATTCGAGGAACACGACCGCACGGTGGCTTACTCCCTCAGTATCCCGTTCGTCAGCACTTTTGTGTTTGCGGCAGTAATGAAACACCAGGACGCTCCAGGCACCACCTTCAAGCGCCACATGAGCATAGCCAAGGGAGTGCTCAACGAAGACGACTACCTGCTTCAGGAAATCCTCTTCAACCCCTATACCAGCGATCAGGTGTCAGAAATTCGCGACGAGCTAAAAGAACTTCTCGATATTATCGACCACAAGGACTCTGAACGCATGAAGAAGTATCTGACGAAAATCAGAAATCATGTAAAAAGAGACATAGAGATAAGAAGTGAAAGATAATATTTTCCATATCGTGGCATTCTTTACGGTTGCCATCTGGGGAACGACATTTGTGTGGACGAAACTACTGATTATCAATGGTCTTTCGCCCGCACAAATCTTCACGCTCCGCTTTATCATCGCCTATGTGATGCTTACTGCCTTCTCTTTGCTTCGCCCGTTGTTTCTACGTGGCAAGCTGAAGACAGCGTATCCTGAGAAATGGAGAAAGATACAGCATAAATGGGTTGCAGACAACTGGCGCGACGAACTTGTCATGGCGGCATTGGGAGTGACTGGAGGCTCCTTGTATTTTCTGAGCGAAAACGAGGCTCTTCGCTTCACCACAGCCACCAACGTGTCGCTTATAGTCTGTTCGTGCCCACTATTTGCAGCCATCGTCATCGGTATGTTCTACAAGTCCGAGCGTTTCAGGTTGTGGCAGACAGTGGGATCGCTATTGGCGTTTGCCGGTATGGCGATAGTGGTGCTCAACGGCAGGTTTGTGCTCCACCTGTCTCCCATCGGCGACGGCCTTGCCTTCACGGCATGCATGTGTTGGGTGTTCTACTCGTTGCTGATGAAGCTCGTGATGGACCGTTACTCGGCATTGTTTATCACGCGGAAAGTGTTTTTCTATGGAGTACTGACTATTCTGCCCTACTATCTGATAGAGCCCGATATGCCTTCGGCAGAAGTGCTTTTCCGCCCGGAAGTGATGGTCAACTTGTTGTTCCTTGGCTGTGTAGCTTCCATGCTCTGCTATCTCACGTGGAGTTGGTGTATGGCGAAGCTTGGTGCCGTAAAATGCACCAACTGGGTCTATTTCAATCCCATCACTACCATCATTGTAGCATGGTTTGTATTAGACGAACAGATTACTCTCTTCTTTCTCGTTGGCTCACTCTTCATCCTTTCGGGGATGTATATGAGTGGCAGGAAAAAACTTAAATAAAATAATATTATGAGTGCAGGCAAATGGATTGGCGGTATAATCGGATGGATTACCGCAGGACCACTCGGGGCATTGGCCGGAGTGGCAATAGGAGCATTGTTCGACACAGGACTTGACTCAGTAAATAATCCCGGCAACTCGGGAACACGCAGCGGGGCTTTCGGCAACAGCTATGATACTGCCCGCGAGTATAACGCCGACGAACAGCGCAGCAGCTTCATGTTCTCGCTTCTCGTACTGGCTTCGTATGTAATAAAGGCCGACGGACGGATTATGCATTCGGAAATGCAGCTCGTAAGGGAGTTTCTGCGTCAGAACTTCGGCTTGTCGGCTCAGACACAGGGTGAAGAGATTCTACTTCGACTCTTCGACGAGCAGAAACGTCAAGGACGCCTTCTGTTTAAAAACACCGTGGCAGACTGCTGCAACCAGATTGCTCAGTTCATGGACTATTCACAGCGTCTGCAATTGGTCAACTTCCTTGTGCTTATATCTCAGGCCGATGGCAGTGTAGACCCAACAGAGGTCACTGCCATCCGTGAGTGTGGCACTTGGCTCGGTCTGTCACATGCAGACATCGAGTCGCTCTTCAATCTCAAAGGCGACAGTCTTGAAGAAGCCTACAAGGTGCTTGGTGTGTCTCCCGACGCTACCGACGATGAAGTGCGCAAGGCATATCGCAAACTTGCCCTCGCCCATCATCCCGACCGCGTTGCCACCCTTGGCGAAGACGTGAAGAAAGCTGCTGAAAAGAAGTTTCAGGAGATTAACGCCGCCAAGGAAAAAGTGTTTAAGGCAAGGGGGATGTAGGGATTGGTGATTGATTATTGATTATTGATTATTGATGATTGGTGATTGGTTATTTTACCAGTTCTTCACACAGTTTTCTTTGCAACACCCTTGCGTCAAGCACCGACATCTCGCTGTCCATGATGGCAAAGGCAAGCAAGTGGCCGTTTGATGCTTCGCAAAATCCGGCAAGTGAACTGATGCCATAGGGATGAGACAGAGTGCCGGTTTTCGCACTCACCTTTCCACGGGTCTTCGGACCTGTCATCTCACGGGCCAATGTTCCGTCAACACCAGACACAGGGAGATTACGTTCCAGAGAGGCACGAATCTCCTTGTTTTTATATCCAAAACGCAGTATTGTTGTAAGGGCCTTGGGCGAGAGACGATTGTAGATACATAGGCCGCAGCCATCGTGTATGCACAATGTCCGGTCGGTCATCCCGAGGTCGTTATGCAAAAATCTACGCAGGTAAGCCACACCGCTCGCCACAGGGTCAGCCTCAGGATTATCCCTATGTCCTATGGTGTAGAGCATTGCAGTGGCCTGAGTGTTGGAACTGTTTTTCCACATTCTCTTCACTACATCGTCTATAGGCCGCTTTACGGTGTGCACCGTCTTCATACCTTTGGGAGCATGAGCCACAACCACCTGGCTGTCAGCCACTGCCACTCCATGAGCCCTTAGCGAAGCCTTCAGGTTTTTCACCACCTTGTCGCCTCCCTTATATAGCAATCCATATTTCGAGAAAGTGAGATCCCATGGATACCAGTGCCTTTCGCTTTTCACGGGTTCTGTTATTGTGAGGTCCACATAAATCTTTCCCTCCACCTTTTTCACCCCGCAGTCTTTCACAGCCTTCGAGAAGTCGTTAAGGTCGGCAGCCATCAGCTGCGGGTCGAGTCCGGCTTTGAAGGCAATATTTCCTGTGAGAGTGCCATCGTGTGTCACCTTTCCTGAAGTAAGCATCTCCGTATGATATTCATAATTACTTCCCAAAAGGTGAAGCCCAGCAATTCCGGAAAGCAGTTTCATGCATGATGCAGATGGCAGGGCCAGAGTGTCGTTGCATCCGTAGACAGGTTTGTCGGCAGTGATGTCAAACACATGGAAAGCGAAATTGCCCTGCGGTCGAGGTTTTTGTGCAAAGCATTCCAGTCTGTTGCGCAGGGCAGTATCCACGGGTATTGTGTTTATCGTGTCTATGTCATTATGCTCGCCATCAGCCTTGTTTCCATTCGAGCAGGCTGATATTGCACAAGTCACCATTGCGCATACAATAGCCGTAATCACGACAAACATCATATTTCTGTTTTTCATGTTTTCTCTTGCGATTATTCTATTTAGCAATGAATTATAATCCAGGTTATTTTGGGCCTATCTTTATTGTTTTGGTAGCCTTTATCGGCTTGCCGCTACTGTTAAGGCTCGACTTTGTTGTCGTCGTTGTCTTGGTCGACGCCGATTTTGATGTTGTTGTCTGCGGCGTGTAATATTGTTTAGCCTCGTTCATCCATCCCTGTATGTTCTTTATTCTGCTTTCATCGCTTGGGTGATCGCTGAGCAAAGAGTAAGAGTTACCGGTAGCGGCAGCCATACGTTTCCAGAAGTCGATAGCCACCATTGGGTCATATCCAGCCATGGCAGCAAAGATGATGCCAAGATGGTCGGCCTCGTTTTCCTGGCTACGTGAATAAGCAGCCCCACCCAGAGCCGAACCTAATCCAAACACTGTTGAGCTGATGGTCTGCAGGTTAGTGCTGGCGCCAGTTCCCTGAAGCACAGCCCCGAGTATCTGTCCTCCATATTGTTTCCTTATTTCGTTGCTCATGCGTTCAGCCGAGTGTTTTGCCACGGCGTGTGCTATCTCATGTCCGAGCACCACTGCGAGCGAAGCTTCGTCTTTCGTTACGGGCAGCAGTCCCTCGTACACCACTATTTTTCCTCCGGGCATGCAGAAAGCGTTTACGCTATTGTCCTGCACTAGGTTAAACTCCCACTTATAGTTAGCCACTTCCTGTGCCATTCCGTTTTGCTGCAGGTATGACACCACAGCATTAGCCAACCTTTGTCCGCAGCGTTTCACCATTGCCGTATTTGTAGCGTTCGTCGACACCTTGGCTGAATTCATATATTCTTGATACTGCTGGTTGCTTAGACTTAGTACTTGTTCGTCGCTCACCAGTATATTCTGCTTTCTCCCCGTGATAGGCACAGTGGATGATGTTCCGCATCCCGCCAGCATCATAGCAGCCAGTGCCATTGCAAAAAATTTGTTTTTTCTCATTATATATTCAATAATTCTTTAATTTCTCTGCAAAATAAGTGAAAATAAATGAGAAAACCAAGGAATTACCCAAAAAAAAAAGGACCCGCACCTAAAAAAACTGGTGCAAGTCCATCTTCATCTGATATTGTTCTCTCTCTCTTTTCTGAATTTACTTGTTCAAACCACGATTGTTGAGTGTGGTGTTGAGGATCATCACGTAAGTTCTGTACTGCTTGTCGTTCAGCAGGTAGTGCATATACTTGAGGTCCTTGTTCACAGCCTTCTTCACGAGAGCGTCGCGATCGTCTTCATTGGCCTGAGAAGCAATAAGCATCTCTCCACAGAATGTGCGGTGTACGTCAGCCACGCTTTCCACCTGGTCAACGGTGAGTTTCAGAGCGTCACTCAACCTCGACATATTCACTGTCATGTCATAGGCATTAGCGTTGTTTACGTTGTTTGCCTTCTCATCTTTTGCGAATGTTGCTGTCAATGTCAATGCTGCAACAACTGTCAAAAACAATCTTTTCATAATGTTACCCTTTCTAAATCTTTTGTTAAACCTAAATAGTTAAATGTCATCCTTTTGTCTTTTGACGCTGCAAAATTACTATGTTTTTTTGATACCCGCAAGGAAAATGAGTCATTGTTTGCGCACACAAGCTTATTAATTGACGCAAATCAAACTAAAGGCGCAACAAACTGTAAGTTTTCGCTAAAATCTTACGCCTATCGACAAACTGTTGCCAGTAAAGGCGAGCGAAGCGTTGTATTTTGGAAACAGCTTATCTGAAATGTAGTATGCCAATTCCGTAGAAAGCACTCCAATGGCGGCACCTGCACACACGTCGTACCAATGGTGGCGGTCTCTTATCACCCTGTCGACGCTTACTCCCGCCGCCACGGCATATCCTCCCACGGCAATCCAGGGCGACACATGTCCGAACTCCTTTTGCAGTGCGTGAGCTCCTGCAAACGACATTGTGGCATGTCCTGACGGGAACGACTTGTTGTCGCTGTTGTCTGGACGCCATTCGTGTATGGTGTGTTTCAGTCCGTAGGTCACCACTCCAGCCACTACATAGCTACCGAGCACGCTTGCGCAAAACTCAAGGTCGTCCTTTGTATTGCTGTCCACTCCGCAAAGCTTCATCGTGAGTGTGGTGAGCATTGGCAGATGTTCAAGTGCATCGTCAAAGGTGTCGCTCTTTGGCTGAGCCGACGAGTTAATCATCGACATGCAAAACAAGACAGCCATCAAGACCCGCCTTATAAAATGAGACTTGTTATTATTCCACATACATTTTTCTGAATTTTCCCCTACTCTTTCCAAGGTCTATCTGCACTCCGACGTTGAAGTCGAAGAAGCCGTTGCTTCCAGCCGCCACCGACATGCCAGTTCCCGATACACCTCCCGTAAATTCACTCGTGATTACCTGGTATGCCATGTCTGCATACACGCTGAGCCTTCCTTTCACCTTGTATGTGCCTCCCAGTCCTACTCCCACCATAGGCGATGAAGAGCTGATGGCGAGGTTGCATCCGAGTCCTGCCCGCGGAAAGACATAGAAGTTCCACTTCTGGTCGGGATCGTAGTCCATGAAAATGTTTTTCACGCTCACCGGGCAGTCCACCGAAAGAATGACTATTCCTCCCTCATCGATGTTGCTTGTCGGGTCTTCGGCCGGTCCCACCCATTCCAGGTGTTTGTTTTCAAACAGTGGCAGTCCGTTTTCCCAGTTCACCTTTCCTCTTACCGCCACATGTGGCGAGAACCACTTTCCCAAAGCCACGTCCAGTCCGAATGTTTTTCCTTTTGGAAACACCTGTGAGAAGTTGCAGCCATAGGGGTTCTGCAGTGTCATGTCGAGTCCGGCCTGTACAAACCAGTTGCCCCATATAGATCCTGTCACCGTCTGTTGCTTGTCTTGTGCCGTAGCTAATGTCACTCCACCTATTATATATATAAAGAGAGACAGTATTCTATTTCTTATCATGCTTTATAGTTCAATTTTCTTAAATCCCCTTGTTTTTCCCAATTCCAAAGTCACGCCGAGGTCTATATCGAAGAATCCGTTGCTGTTTGAACCTGTTCCTGTGTTTTTTTCCACTCCCACGAATCCACTCGACACCATATTGTATGCCACATCGAAATAAATACCGATGTTGTCAGTTATCCTGAACGTGTTTGCCACTCCAAGTCCAAGCAGAGGTGTACCTTTCGACACACCGAAGTTATAAGCTCCACCTAATCGTGGAAACACCTGCAAGTTCCACAGTCTGTCGGTGCGGTATCCGCAGAAGAGATTGTGTATGTCAAACTGTATGTCGCCCACGAAGGTGACATATCCGCCTTTGTCCATATTCTCGCCAGGCTGATAAAAAGGAGCGAGCCAGTTGTCGTGTCCGTTTTTCAGCAGTTTTATTCCGTTTTCCCAGTTCACCCTTCCCCTGATAGTGAGTTCAGGAGTGAACCTTTTTCCGAGGGCAGCATGCACTCCAAACGACTTTCCGTTAGGGAATACATCGCCAAAATCATGTCCATACGGGTTCTGTAACGACATGTCGAGACCCGCCTGTACAAACCAGTTGCTCCAGAACGAGTTCACCACATATCCTTCCTTTTTTTCTTGTGCTGCGATGTTCATTACAGCAAGCATTATAGCCATCACCACAGCCAGTCTTTTCCTTCTCATTGTTTCAATAATATTTAGTATGCTTCCTTATCCCCTATCAGCACGTTTGCCACTGTTTTGTATATTATATAGATATCGAGCCACAGGTTCCAGTGTTCCATATACCAGATGTCTCCTTTCACTCTTCCTTCCATTTGGTATAGTTCCTTTGTCTCGCCTCTGAATCCCGTCACTTGACTCCATCCTGTTACTCCAGGTTTGATATAGTGTCTTACCATATACATGTCAATGAGTTTCGAGTATTCGTCGGTATGTTTCAGCATGTGCGGTCGAGGTCCAACTATGCTCATGTCGCCAATAAACACATTGACAAACTGTGGCAGTTCGTCGATATTTGTCTTTCGCATGATGTCACCCCATTTTGTCTTTCTCGGGTCGTTCTTCGTGGCCTGCAGCGTGTCGGCTTGGCTGTTCACCTTCATGCTCCTGAACTTGATGCAGTAGAACTCCTTGCCATTATATCCAGTGCGTTTCTGGCGGAAGAAAATCGGTCCGGGCATTGTAATCTTCGTAATTAGCGCAACCAGTATAAGCACTATCGGGAACAATGTGACAAGAAACAGTCCAGACACCACTATGTCAAACGTACGTTTTAACAGTCGGTTCTCGGGTATAGACAGCGGCTCGCGGTAAAGACTGAGGTAAGGCACATTGTTGAGCATGTTGAAGTACATGCGGTGGTGCATGTAGTTGCTCACGTTAGGCACACTGTAGAAGTGAACCACGTTGTTCACGCTGTAGTGGATGATGTCAAGTATAACATCGCGGTTGCGCGATGTCAGACAGCAGTATACCTCATGCACCTGCCTGTTGTTTTTCAGATAATCCGTCACCTTGTCGGGAGTGCCAAGGTATTTACACTGTTCCGGGAAGTTAGGATTTGGAGCAAAGTCGAAATATCCTTCCACAAGGAATCCCGACTGAGTCGTCATCTTCATCTCATTGTATATATTGAGATTATTTTCAGAACTGCCCACAAGCACTACATGCCTGATTCTGTTTTTGCTCAGTCGTATCTTTTTTATTATATATCGCAGTGTGAGTCTCATCGATACAGAACAAAAAGCCACCACCGTGTAGAACAATAGCGACATGCCTAACGGCATCATGATAAACCCGCCAATATATAAGGCAAATGTGGATACTATGGCGAAGATAGTGATGTTTTGCATCACTATAAAAAGAATGTTGAAAGCTTTGATGGTACGCTTGTGCAAAATAACCCCTCCATGAATAAGACAGGCTGTATATATCACTGCAGTCATCACGGCAGACCTTCTTACAGCTTCACTTATCCATTCACCACTCAATTTTACGAACAGGAGATATAATCCAAGACAAATCATCAAATCACAGGCTCTTGTGAGAACTGTAATTATCTTACCATATCCATTTTCAGTTTTTTCCATACATGACGTAATTTTTCATTTATTTAAAGTACACTTCGATATTCTTTCCAACATATATTTGCAAAGTTACCAAATATTATCCATAATATAGAACAATTTTTTAGAATATAATTCAAAATTAATTCATTTTAACCTAAATCCCTTGAGTTTTATTTAATTTAACTGTTATTTCCCGCCGTTTGCGTTTCTTTTTAATCTCTTCATACTTAATCTGCACATTTCATAGTGTAAATATTTTGTGTGTCACTTCTTAAGGCAAGGCCATAAAAAGGGGGCGGTCAAACAACCGCCCCAAACCAACACAAAAACTAAACTAGACTTAACTAATTCACTACTTGAGATTTTCACAAATCCACATTGTAGGGAAATTTACATGTGCAAAGATATGTCTTTTTTCTCACATCTGCAATACCTTATGCAGGAAAATTAGCTAAAAAATGTGAAAAACTATATTTTTGACGACTTATTCAGCAAATAATAGTCTAAAATCGTGATTGCGGCCATAGATTCCACCACAGGCACTGCTCTTGGCAGCACACATGGGTCATGTCGTCCGCGGGCTGTGAGAGTAGTGGCTTGGCCATGAATGTCTACCGTTTGCTGCTCCATGAGCAATGTGGCAACAGGCTTGAAAGCCACGCGGAAGGAGATGTCTTCGCCATTGCTTATGCCTCCTTGTATGCCACCGCTATGATTGGTCTTGGTGTGTAGGTTTGGCACCTCTTGACCCGCCTCCTTCGAGTCTGGCATAAAGATGTCGTTCACTTGAGTGCCTTTCATGGCAGCCATATCAAATCCGTCACCATATTCGAAGCCTTTCACGGCGTTGATGGAGAGCATGGCATAGCCCAAGGCGGCATGCAGTTTTCCGAACTCCGGTTCACCGAGTCCTGCAGGGCATCCTTTTATTACACAGGTGATCACGCCTCCTATGGTATTTCCCTCTGCCTTCACTTCCTTTATCAGCGCAGCCATCTGTTCGGCCACCAATGGGTCAGGACAGCGCACGTCGTTGGTCTCAGTGAGCGTGAGGTCATACTTTCTGTAGTCGCGTTCGAGGCATATTGGTCCCACCTGAGATGTATATGCCTTGATGTCGATGCCGAGTTGCCTGAGTGCCAGTTTTGCGAGTGCCCCTGCCACACATCGGGCAATGGTGATGCGTGCCGACGAGCGTCCACCGCCCCTATGGTCTCTCACGCCATACTTTTTCATATATGTATAGTCGGCGTGCGATGGCCTGAAGAGGTAGCGCATGTTGTCGTAGTCGTTGGAGTGCTGGTTGGTGTTTCTCACCACAAAGCCTATGGGGCATCCCGTAGACTTTCCTTCAAACACTCCGCTGAGCAGCTCCACCTTGTCGGCTTCCTTTCGACTTGTGGTGAGCGCGCTTTGCCCTGGCCTGCGTCTGTTGAGTTCAGCCTGTATGAAGTCGATGTCGATGTCGATACCGGCAGGCATTCCATCGACCACACCACCCACAGCCTCTCCGTGGCTTTCTCCGAAGGTAGTGATTTTGAATATGTTACCAAATGTATTTCCCAATGTATATGTATTTTTGAGTTGTCAACTCGTCAACTTGTCAACTCGTCAACTATCAATGACAATGTCCGCATCCGCAGCCATGGTCGTGATGTCCACCACATTCATGGTCGCCGCAACCGCCTCCACAGTCGCCACATCCGCATCCGCCCTCTCCGCTAAGGAAGTTCACGAGGTTCTGTATCTCTTGGTTGCTAGCCTCTCTCTTTTCGAGCACTCTTCCCTTGAAGTTCAGCGTCTTTCCAGCCAGCGGATGGTTGAGGTCCATCTTCACCTTGTCGTCGGTGATGTCCATCACACGTCCGTAGAATCTGTTGCCTTCCTCATTCTGAAGAGGCACGATAGCGTCTACGAAGATGTTCTCGTGGTCGAAGTGTCCGTTTATTTGGAATATGCTTCTGTCGAGGTCGAGCACGCGTTCCTCCTCGTAGTCACCGTAAGCCTGTTCTTTGGTCAGTTCGAAATCAAACTGCGCCCCAGGTTCCAGTTCAACAATATTCTTTTCAAACTCGTCGAGAGTGACACCGAATCCTGATATGAATTCAAAGGGCTTGGTAGTTGGCGCTTCCTCTATTTTCTCACGGTTTTCCCCGTCTACGGTGTATAGCGTATAGCTAACAGCCATGAACATGTTGTGTTTTTTTTCCATTCTGTTTTGAAATATCTGTGTTTTTAATTCTTTCGGCAAAGGTAATCATTATATTTGTAATAGCCAAATGTTTGCCTGATTTTTTCTTTCTTTTGCACATTTACGCACAAAAAGTGCAATTATACTTTCAGTTTATAGCTTTTATTATGCAAAATAATACAATTTTAAAACATCATTTCATTTTCTGCGCCATTTTTGTTTGCTATTACCAAAAAAAACAGTAACTTTGCACCCTAATTCACTGAAAAGGAGAACAAAAGAAAAAATAAAAATATATAAAAATGAAACATCAGTTAAGAAGTGCTGTATGCACTGAAGGAAGAAGAATGGCTGGAGCACGCGCGCTCTGGGTGGCCACAGGTATGAAAAGAGAACAGTTCGGGAAGCCGATTATCGCTGTCGTCAACTCGTTCACCCAATTTGTTCCAGGTCATACTCATCTACACGAGATAGGACAGATCGTGAAACAGGAGATTGAGGCCATGGGATGTTATGCAGCCGAATTCAATACCATAGCCATCGACGATGGCATCGCCATGGGACACGACGGAATGCTCTACTCCCTGCCATCACGCGACATCATTGCCGATTCTGTGGAATATATGTGCAACGCCCATAAGGCCGACGCCATGATATGCATCTCTAACTGCGACAAAGTGACTCCCGGTATGCTCATGGCTTCCATGCGCCTCAACATTCCTACCGTGTTCTGCTCGGGTGGACCTATGGAGGCTGGACGATGGAGAGGCGAAAACGCCGACCTCATCACTGCCATGATAAAAGGTGCAGACCCTTCTGTCAGCGACGAGGAAATGGCTGAGATTGAAGGATGTTCATGCCCTGGATGCGGCAGCTGCTCGGGTATGTTCACCGCCAACTCCATGAACTCGCTCACAGAGGCCATCGGACTGTCTCTGCCTGGCAACGGCACCATTCTCGCCACTCACGAAAACCGCATACGCCTCTTCAAGGATGCTGCACGACAGGTGGTGAAAAACGCTTTCGCTTACTATCAGGACGGCGACGAAAGCGTACTACCTAAGAGCATTGCCACACGAAAAGCTTTCCTCAACGCCATGACTCTCGACATTGCCATGGGCGGTAGCACCAACACCGTGCTCCACCTGCTTGCCGTGGCTCAGGAAGCCGGTGCCGAATTCAAGATGAGCGACATCGACGAACTCAGCCGCCGTGTGCCTTGCCTCTGCAAACTCGCGCCAAACACACAGAAATACAGCGTACAGGAATGTGGCCGCGCTGGAGGCATCCTCGGCATCCTCAACGAACTCAACAAGGGCGGACTCATCGACGGCTCTGCCATCCGTGTAGATGGTAAGACTCTTGGAGAACAGATGGAACGCTACGACATAACAAAACAAAATATCGACCCTGAAGCCAACCGTATATACCAGACCGCACCGGGACGCAAGTTCTCCACCAAGATGGGAAGCCAGAACGCACAGTGGGGAGAACTGGACACCGACCGGGCCAACGGCTGCATACGCGACCTCGAACATGCTTATACCAAAGACGGCGGACTTGCTGTACTCTTCGGCAACATCGCACAGGACGGATGCGTGGTGAAGACGGCTGGAGTGGACGAGAGCCTGTGGAAATTCTCCGGACCGGCTAAGGTATTCGACTCTCAGGAAGACGCTTGCGAGGGTATCCTCGGCGGAAAAATCAAAAGCGGCGACTGCGTGGTCATCACCCACGAAGGACCAAAGGGCGGCCCTGGCATGCAGGAGATGCTCTATCCCACCTCTTATATTAAAAGTATGCACCTGGGAAAGGAATGCGCCCTCATCACCGACGGACGCTTCTCGGGAGGTACCAGCGGCTTGAGCATCGGACATATCTCGCCTGAAGCGGCTTCTGGCGGTAACATAGGAAAAATCATTGATGGCGACATCATCGAAATCGACATCCCCAACCGCTCCATCAACGTACGACTCTCTGACGAGGAACTCGCTTCACGCCCACAACAGCCTCTGAAGCGCAACCGCCAGGTAAGCAAGGCCCTAAAGGCTTACGCACAAAGCGTGGCAAGCGCCGACAAGGGCGGAGTGAGGATTATTGAAGATTGAAAATTGAAAAAGTCAAATTTTAACGAATTATAGACGCAATGTCAACAGATACCATAACAGGAGCGGAAGCTCTGATGAAAGCCCTCAAGGAAGAGGGTGTGAAAACAATATTCGGATACCCCGGAGGGTCGATAATGCCTGTCTACGACGCTCTCTTCGACTATACCCGCGGAGAGAAAAAGGCCTTCGACCATATTCTGGTCAGACACGAACAGGCTGCCGCACATGCGGCTGAAGGATACGCAAGGGTGAGCGACGAAGTGGGTGTTTGTATCGTGACAAGCGGTCCCGGTGCCACCAATACACTTACTGGCGTGGCTGACGCCATGATGGACTCTACTCCTATCGTGGTCATTGCCGGACAGGTAGGCACTGGAGTACTCGGCACCGATGCCTTCCAGGAAGTAGACCTCGTAGGCCTGGCTCAACCCATCTCAAAATGGAGCTACCAGATACGCCGGCCGGAAGACGTGGCATGGGCAGTGAGCCGCGCGTTCTTCATAGCCAGAACTGGACGACCGGGTCCCGTGGTGCTCGACTTCGCCAAAAACGCTCAGGTGGAAAAGACTGAATGGAAACCGGCAAAGGTGGACTTCGTGCGCAGCTATATCCCCTACCCCGCCATCGACCAGGACGCAGTGGCACAGGCAGCCGAACTTATAAACAACGCCAAGAAACCACTCGCCCTCGTGGGACACGGAGTGGAACTCGGAGGAGCACAAAACGAACTCGTGGAGTTTCTTGAGAAAGCCGATATCCCGGCTGGACGCACCCTCCTCGGACTCTCAGCCCTGCCCACCAACCATCCGCTCAACATGGGTATGCTCGGCATGCATGGCAACTATGCGCCAAACATCAAGCAGCAGGAGTGCGACGTGCTAATAGCCATCGGCATGAGGTTCAGCGACCGCGACACCGGCACTCCATCAACCTATGCTAAGCAGGCTAAGATCATACACCTCGACATCGACCGCTCAGAGATCAACAAATGCATCCCTGTCGACGTGGCAGTTGTGGCAGACTGTAAGGTGTCGCTGCCTGCCATCACCCGACTGCTGAAGAAAAACAACCACCGCGAATGGAGAGACAGCTTCGCCGAATACCACCAGCAGGAGGTCGACAAGGTTATCAATCCTGCCATACATCCTGCCGACGGCCCGTTGCTCATGGGCGAGGTAGTCAACAAAGTGGCGGAAGCCACAAAGGGCGACGCAGTGCTCGTCAACGACGTAGGACAGAACCAGATGTTCTCATGCCGATACTTCAAATACAACAAGAAACGCTCTGTAGTGACCAGCGGCGGACTCGGCACCATGGGCTTCGGATTGCCAGCCGCCATCGGTGCCACCTTTGGCGCCCCAGAACGCACCGTGTGCATGTTCTCCGGCGACGGCGGATTCCAGATGAGCATACAAGAGCTTGGCACCATCATGGAAAACCAGTGCCCGGTGAAGATGATCATGATGAACAACAACTACCTCGGCAACGTGCGCCAATGGCAAGACATGTTCTTCAACAAGCGAAAGTCGTTCACCAGGATGATGAACCCCCACTACCAACTCATAGCCGAAGCATACCACATACCATACGAAGTGGTCACAGAACGCGACCAGCTCGAGCCCGCAATAGAAAAAATGCTCGCCACCGACGGTCCGTTCCTGCTCGAATGTGCAGTAAAGGAAGAAGACAACGTTGCCCCAATGATAGCACCGGGACACAGCATCGACGACATGATGCTCGAAATAAACATCACACCAGAACTTGACTGTTAATACAATCATGGAAGAAAAAAAACTATATACACTGCTCGTATATTCGGAAAACATCGCCGGTATACTCAATCAGATCACTGCCGTCTTCACACGCCGCCAGGTAAATATCGAGAGCCTCAACGTGTCGGCATCAAGCATTCCCGGACTTCATAAGTACACCATAACCGCATGGAGCGACGAAGGCCAGATCATAAAGATCACAAAGCAGATAGAGAAAAAAATCGACGTGGTGAAGGCCACATACTACACCGACGATGAACTCTTCATCCGCGAGACCGGCCTATACAAGCTCGCCACCGAAAAGGTGATGCAGAACCCTGAGATTTCACGCACCATACGCAAGCAGGAAGCCACCATCACCGAAGTGAACCCTACATACGTGATAGTGATGAAAAACGGCATGACGGAAGACATCATGAACCTCTTCTACGCTCTCAACGAGTTCGACTGCGTACTGCAATACACTCGTTCGGGACGCATCGCCGTAACACGCAGCACCACCGAGGAAGTAAGCAAGTTCCTGGAAGAAAGGGAAGAAAACAAAGGATAACTCCTTAACTCCTTTAACTCCTTAACTCCTTAACTATGGACAACAGAGTAGGCACATACGGGTTCACAGCCGAACCCTTCCATTGCGACTTCACCCACAAGCTCTTTATGGGCCATCTGGGCAACCACATCCTGAATGCGGCGGAGTTTCACGCCTCCGACCGCAATTTCGGTATGGAACGCCTCATGCCCATAAACCGCACCTGGGTGCTCTCAAGGCTTGCCGTCGAAATGAACGCGATGCCCGTTGAAAACCAAAAGTTCAATGTCTCCACATGGGTGGAAAGCGCAATGAAATATTTTACCAACCGCAACTTTGAAATCACTGCCGAAGACGGACAGGTCATGGGCCACGCACGCAGTATATGGGCCATGATCGACACCGCCACACGACAGCCTGCCGACATACTCGAAGTGGGCGATGGAGAAATAAACAAATGGCTATGCGACAAACCATGTCCCATAGCCAAGCCTTCACGTGTGAAGATATCCTCTGAACCACACCTCGTGCGTAGCCTCGACACCGCTTACAGCGACATCGACGTCAACGGACATGTCAACTCAGTGAAATACATCGACCATGTGCTCGACCTCTTCCCCGCCTCATGGTACAAGACCCACATCCTGCATCGTCTCGACGTGGCGTATGTGGCAGAAGCCTATGCCGGCGACCATCTCCATTTCTATATCGACAACGTTTCAGCCCCCTCTTGCAACGTAAGCGTCACCAAGTCCACTTCCGAGGGCGAGACCGAAGTATGCCGCTGCGCATTACAGTTTGAGGAGTGAGGAAAGTTCTCACTCCTACAGATTTCCCCTCTCCTTATCCAGATAATACTTAAAGGTAGCCACGGTGAGCTCGTCGCAGGCAGGCTCGTCACACACCACAATGGCTTTCGGATGCATCTGCAGCATAGAGGCAGTCCATTTGTGCGACACGTTGCCGTCTATCACATGCTGCAGCGCACGAGCCTTATGATGCCCGCTACACAGAAGCAACACTTCGCGTGCAGCCATCACGGTGCCTATACCCACGGTAAGCGCCTGCTTAGGCACGAGGTTCATATCGCCGTCGAAGAAGCGGCTATTGGCAATGATGGTGTCGGTAGTAAGAGTCTTGATGCGGGTTTTTGACGACAGCGACGAGCCAGGCTCGTTAAAAGCCAGATGACCGTCGGGACCTATTCCACCCATAAAGAGATCTATGCCCCCAGCCTCCTCAATGGCCCTCTCGTAGTCCTCACATTCCTTTATAAGGTCAGTGGCATTACCATTAAGAATGTGAACATTTTCAGGTCTAATGTCAATATGCGAGAAGAAGTTATTCCACATAAAGCTATGATACGACTCAGGATGATCCTCCGGAATGTTCACATATTCGTCCATGTTAAACGTTACGACATTCTTGAAAGAAATCTCTCCCGCCTCATATTTTTTTATCAGTTGTTTGTACAGTCCCAGTGGCGACGAGCCAGTAGGACATCCCAGTTTGAAAGGTTTCTCGGCAGTAGGGTTTGCCTCTTTTATTTTTTCTGCCACATAGTCGGCAGCCCATTTCGACATTCTGTCGTAGTCAGGTTCAATAATTACTCTCATAATAAATAAAGTATAAATTTTTGCAAAGATACAACTTTTTTTTGTATCAGCATATCATTTCCCCCATTTTTTTCATGATATTCCACTACATTTGAAGTTGCTATGTTTTGTAAGCCTTCCGCCATGTGTCATTTAACAACAGAGGCGGAAGGCTCTTTTAGCTTTATGGTATTTTTCTTACTAATAATAGTTTCATACCTTATAATATTAAACTGTGAATTTGTTAATTGTGAATATTACTGCTTCTTTATTTGTCTTATAATATCATTGTATGACTCAAAGTCAACGAGTTTTCTTGCCCTCCACATGCAAAGCTGCGTTTTGATAGTTTTTAAATCAACTGATTTATTCATTCTTTTTCGCAATATGATCAAGTCCTCTATTTTAAACTCGTCCTTCAGGAGTAAAAGCATATTTTTAGGTCCACGATTAGAAGTAGCGTTCACTTCCTCATTTTGGGCATCGTCGAGCATTTTGCCAATGATGTTCATCTTAACCCAAAGGTCATATCGAAGCGACCACTCCATGTAGTCCTGTATCTCCTTCGTCCAGTTCTCGCCGTTCATCACGTATAGCATCATGCCTTTAAGCCATGCAATCACCGTTGAGCGGTAACTCAATGTCAGATACGAGTCAGAACCATAGAGTGCAGCCAATTTTTCGTTTTCATCGCAGAGTTGCTCAGCAAATTCGTTACACTTCGGACAGGGAATTTCTCCAGACAACGATGACAGCCTTTGTGTCAGCTTCCTCACTTCCTCCTTATATGCCGAGTCGTATTCCTTAAACACTGGGCGTTTTGCGTCAGCAGGCTTGATGATGGTTGACAACGACAGTCGAGTGATTGTACCTGTGGTCATTTCGCGACAGAAAAACTTCTGGAAGTTTCGTGGTGTAGTCGAAGCGTTGAAGTTGAAACGCAGCGGAGCGATGCCAGTTACTGAGTCAGCTCCCACACGTTCCTGTCCATGCTTCGAGTTGTCGAAGGCCTTGCGTATCAGTATGCTTACTTCGCTTGCAGTGCCACGTGATGTTATGTTTTTCAGTGTGTCAAGCTCGTCAACACTGGTATAGAGGAAGCGCTGCCCGTTTTTGTCGGCATCGTAAACTCGCTGGTTAAATACCGCATCGGTTAGGTTGTCGATGAGCACCTGTATGCAGATGTCTGACGGCCGAGGGTCTTTCTTCTGTTTTGCCGATGGGTTTTTCACCTTCCACTCCGCTTCTCGTGCACGGTTCGACTCGTCGCGCTTCAGCAGATCTTCGAGAATGATGTTTATAGGCAGTCTCACACAACCTTTACCTATTGACATCGGAGCGCAGAGCACCGACATAAACGTTGGCTCATGCACGTTGCCGTCCCAGTAGCGGAATTTCACTCCGTGAACATAAACGGCAAGCGGCGCAAACACAGCCTCACAAATAGCCGCCCTATACATCTCCGGTGCCTTTGAGCACATGAAGTTCAGCGGATATGGCAGTTTTCTGGGCATTTCAGGAGGCAGTTCATTTTCTGCCTCGTAGTCCACCTTCGGAGCTTCGTTGTTTTGCCTTGCATACAGAGCCTCCAGCACCTTGGTCAGTTTGTAGCTTACACCTTTGCGAGGCTCGTCGAGCGCGCTTTGCAAAGTACGTTCGTATTCATCCTCCGGGAAGTTATCGTATCGAGGAATAACCTGTTTCAAAAACTCCATGTCGTAGTTGCAGATACTTCTCAGAGCCTTAGCCAGCTCAAAAGTCATCACGTTGCGATTGCCCTCAACTGGTGTCTGCCCATTATTAAACTGCCTCAAAAACTCATTTACTATCGACTTATATTGAAGCCCGTTATAAGTAAGTGACGTTTTAAGCGATTCGTCATCAGTAGTTGAGCACGTACGCTCTTCGATATCTTCAGAGTTTCCATCTGTTCTTGAATTAGAATGCTCTTTTGATATTTGTTCTTCATTGTTACAGCCATTGTTTTCTACTTCAGGTTTTATTTCTCTTTCCACTTCTTTCTTCCCTCTACCTTCATCAGCAACCGCCTCCTCATTCACAAACAAGTCGTCTGAGAGATAGAGCAAGTCCTCATCACTCGCTGTTGGCGTAAAGAACACTCTCGTTATGTCCTTTGCACCTTTGTCAAACTCCACGCCCAGCATCTTCTGTGCCCATTCCAGGTTTTCCTCTTGCGTGAGCCAACCTATGCGCCGGAACACGATGTGCAATCCCTTTGAGGCAGACCGTTCGAGCATCAGCAGATTAAGGTCCTCCTTCATCTTTAGCACTCGTCCAATCATTATCTTCATTGCACTTTCAAGTTCCTCCTTAGGCATGTCCTTGGCAAAGTCGATGTCCATGCCTACAGAGTTCGATGGCGTCTTCGAGCCCTTCAGCTTGCCTCCCTCGGCAGGCATACAAGAGTAGCAAAACTGCAGCATCTTGCGTTTAGCCTCAGGATTCCCAAGCCTTGCCTGCTTGGTGTAGTCAACGTTAGCCGGTTTGTTTCTCAAACCCACGTATTCCTCGCGGTTTGAAATAGGGCGCATCATTTTCGCCCCGTTCTTATAATAAATCAAATGGCAACTCATGTATAAATTTCATTAAAATTTTCATTAAAATTTTCATTAAAAGCACTTCGTGCTTAAAAAGCTGCGCGCAGCCCCTTTAAGCGCAACGCGCTTTTAATCTTTACTTCAGTTTATCGCGTAGCGACTAGTCCAACAGTTCTTTCACTTCTTTTTTTATTACCTTTTTATAGTCGTCGGTTTCGGTCTTGTCTATGCGGATATAGAGATAGTAGTTATCATCGTTTTCCGACAGTGTGCCGTGTATGGTACGTTTCAGCTTCTTCGACGTAGAGTGTTTTTTTGGCGTAGCCATAAACCCCATCTGTCCGTTACTGAGCATCGTAACCACTCCACGTCTGCGAAATCCATTAACCGATATCAAATTGTTTGTTGGATTAAACATAATGTTTTTGTCGTCGTAAACATCCAACACTCCATGGATTTTTACAGGCTTCGATTCAATTTTTTTCCTTTTCATAATCGTACTGTTTTAAAAATGTTCACCAACTTGCTGGGGTGACTTCAGCGGCATGAGGTCAAAGATATTTACATCCTGATACACCTTGCCATCGTACTCGTGTGTGGCAAAATGCACGTCGGCCACCACTATCGTGCCTACAGCCAACGGCTTTCCAGCCACCGTTCCGAAGACCGTGCCTACGAAACCTTCTGCGTTTCTTCCTCCAGGGCAGCGTAACACCACCTGAGCCTTACTTGTCATTCCGTTCTGAGTCTGAACGTCGGGCTGCTGCGCCCATTTCTCGATTTTTGCTATTACTTGCATATTGATAAAAGTTTAAAATGTTTATAATGTTCGAAATGTTTAAATACGTGATTATTGAAGTTTTATCACATATTTTCCCTCTACCGCCGACACGATATTCAGACTCAGACCAGCCAAGACGAGATATCGAATGTTGTAGTTGCCAATATCAAGCGGTTCCAAGTCGTAAGTCACAAACTCTATCTTGATTCGTGCAAAGCCTGTAGAGTCGTCGATATCAATGTTGTAATATTCCACACCGCAAAACACTCTGTCTAAGTACAGACCCACGACCCATCCGAAGTCATCTGCGTCCATCGTGAGGTTGTCAAACTGACAGTCGTAGTTGCAGTTGTGATAGGTGAACGACACTGTCTGCAAGCCCTCACCATTCTGTTCCACACTCCAATCCGTGAAGTTCGGGCAGTTGTCCAACGGATCAATGTTCTGCAATTCGAACGGTTCCTCCCGCTTAACCTTGCACACCACCTTCACCGTCTCTTTTCCGTTGATGTCGATGTCGACAATCTCACACAGTCCCAAACAAGCAAGCACCATTCTTGCCACTTGTTCACCACTAACTTTAATTTTTTCCATAATGCATTTTTTTTAATAACTCAACTTTCGGAAGTTATTTTAAACCACAGAGTTTAAGAGATATAGAGTATTTATACTAATTTTCTCTTTATCTCTGTGGTTTAAATAAAACCCTTATACATTGGGATTTATCACTTCAGAAACTTGAGTTAATAAGTTAATAATGTTATTTATCTCCGCAAAACAAGTTAAGGAAATGTTGCTGCCCCTTGCCTGTAATCATCGGCGTCACCGAGAGTTCCATGCCGTGGTCGGTTGTCACCCAACACTCTCTCACGGTCATGATGCCCCGCTCAATCCATTTCTGCATTGGTTCACGGCTCTGCTTAAAGATGTAGCCGTTTTCGCGCAGCCATTTGAAGAGTCGTTGCCGTCCGATGTCGATGCCGTTTTCGTAGAGCAGTTTCGCCATCTCTCCCACCATGATGTTCTCTTCCGAACCTGTCACCTGTCTGCCGAGTTTCGCCATAGGCCGTTGCTCTTCAATCAGCCGGTCCTTCGCTTCCAATGTGCGCTGCATGATGTTGAGAGCCTTAGCCAGAATAGATTTCTCGTCGTCCTCCGCACTCACCGGGATATATCCTCCCGTCTTGCGAATCTGTGGCAGCACCGTGTTGAACACCCAGTCCTGAAACTCCTTCGCCTCCTTCTTGTTCGACTGGAAGATGCAGCGGTAGAGGTTCGGCTCGCCGATGTAGGTCATAGTAGTAATGCGTGTAAACTCACCATGGCGATTAGATGATTTTGTAGAAACCTTCACCGAATGAAGGTTACTAGAATCGAGCCTTTCCTTGACTCTTGACGGTTCTACGATTCCCAACGCCTTGCACACATCCGCGAGACAGAACACCGTTTCTCCATTCTCGTTCAGCGCAACTCTCAGTTGCCCAAACTTACTGTTACTGAAAATCTGTATTTCCATACTGTAATCGAAAAATTGATAAACATACCTTTTTTTATTACGTTTCACATTTTGTTGTACTAATTTTTCACTGCGGTGAAAAAAGCTAAAGTCCTGCGGCTTATAACCTTTCACCACAATATTTCACACTTATTTTACGTTTCTCTAAAAGGTGAAGGGAGATGACGGGATAATTCGAACCTCCCCGTCATTAATCCCCTCCACCACAAATAACCATGCCCAATACGACATTGGACAAGGCGATCGCGGCTGTACCTAAATTCAGGGACCGCATTTCGCTTTTTACTAAGAAGCTGCGTCTGGCACAGTATGCAGACGGCAGTATCTATGACTATCGCCTGAAAATTGCTCAGGCAGTGTTGTTTTTCAAAAAGTTGCCGGATGAGTTCACACAGACGGACATCGACTACTATCTGTCGA
>NZ_NPJI01000106.1 GCF_002251435.1 Prevotella sp. P2-180 | reverse complement strand
GTATATAATATTTCAATAACAGTTGGAGTCTGCAAGCGCCATAGAAGGGTCAGAGAGTTTTCTCTGACCCTTCTATGGCGCAGTTTCTTTAATTCTTTAATTCTTTAATTTTTAATTTTCAAAGAATGGCATTACGTTAAATAATGCAAAAGGAAGAAGAAAAACCATGAACGGGAGATACGGTTTGGATTTTTTATCGTACCTTTGCAGCAGAATGAGGTTCGCATAACAGCGATTAAAAGGGAATGAGGTGAAAATCCCCAACTGTCCCGCAGCTGTAAGTTCCTTTATCATTCGCAAGCAGCATACCACTGCCACAGTACACTACTTATAATTTCTTAAGTAGAGGAAGGCGGGAAGGGGCTTGCGGACGGAACGAAGTCAGAAGACCTGCCCCATCGACAACTCTTTCAGCAGAACATCCTCGGTGTAAGGTTGGGAAGCAAACTTAAACAACAAAATAGCCGGATTATATCCAAGCTATGCCAGACATTACCCGTGGACTGTTCGTGTTATATGCCGTAACATGAACCGTACGTGTATTTATTATATAAAGTTTTATTGTAGAAATTGCCCAGTCGTGAGATTGGGCTTTTTCGTTTTTATTTCTCTCATACAAAAAAAGGGATGATAAATTTGGAGATATAAAAATTATAATGTACCTTTGCAGAAATTTAGACAAAAACAAAATCAAACTATGAAGCGTATTGTCACCATATTATGTATCGTAATGACGGCAGCCGTGTCATGGGCTGGCCAAAACATTAGCGTGCCCTTGAAAAAATTTCCAGGAAAGAAATGCTATACATACAGGGTGACACTGAAAGATAAAAAGGGATGCGGATTCTCGATAGACAAACCTAAGCAGTTTCTATCGCAAAAGGCCATAGACAGACGAAGGAAACAAAACCTGCCTTTAGACTCTACAGACCTGCCCGTAAACAGAAATAATGTCAGGGCCATATTGGCTTCCACTGAAGAAATCACACTCCTGGGAACGAGCAAATGGAACAATACGGTGGTGGTAAACCTCACCGACACCACGGCTGTTGAGAAAATAAGGAAAATGGAGTTTGTAAGCGACTGCAAAAGAGTATGGACATCGCCCGACTCCATCACTCCTAACGTAAAAAGGAAAAAGATAAAAGGCGGATTCTCTTCATGGGACTCACTGAAAAACGTGGCATACGGATCGGCCTTCATCCAGATTCACCTGATGAACGGAGAAAAACTGCATGAGAGGGGATTCAGAGGAAAGGGAATGACCATTGCGGTGCTCGACGGCGGATTTGCCAACGTAGACAGACTCAGCGCTTTCAAAAACGTGAAGGTGACGGGGGCAAGGGACTTCGTGTTTCCAAGGTCTACAGACATTTACAACGAGACAGACCACGGCACAAAGGTGCTTTCCACCATGGCCATGAACGCTCCAACGGTATATATCGGCACAGCGCCCGACGCGTCGTACTGGCTGCTAAGATGTGAAGACCAACAGACGGAACAGCCGGTGGAAGAAGACTACTGGGCAATGGCGGCGGAGTTTGCCGACTCGGTGGGAGTGGACATCATAAGCAGCAGCTTGGGATACAACGAATACGACAACCACTACGGCGACCACCACTACCACGAAATGGACGGAAAGACCACACTGATATCACGTACCGCATCGATGCTCGCCGAAAAAGGCATAATACTCGTCAACAGCGCCGGCAACTACGGCATGGGACCATGGAAGAAAATCACCTTCCCCGCCGACGCGGAAAACATCATCACCGTGGGGGCTCTCACAGCCACCCTGCAAAACGCACCTTTCAGCGGCATCGGACCGACACAGGACGGAAGAATAAAACCAGACGTGATGGCAATAGGAAGCCCTGCAACACTCATCTCGGCAAGAGGAACGGTGATAGAAGACATGGGAACATCGTTCTCAACTCCCATCGTGTGCGGACTCATAGCGTGCCTATGGCAGGCAAGGCCTGAAAAAAACGCAAAACAGATAATGGACATCGTAAGACAGTCGGCAAACAACTACTGCCACCCCGACAACATCTACGGTTACGGAGTGCCTGACTTTGAAAAAGCATTAAGACAATGAAAACAACACCTCTTTCACTATACGAACTCAACTACCTTGTGAGAAAGACCATAGAACTCGGCATGCCAAGAACATACTGGGTGAAGGCTGAAATAGCGGAACTAAGGGAGAACGCCGGACACTGCTTCATCGAACTCATTGAGAAAGACCCGAAATACAACACTCCAACAGCAAGGGCTTCGGCTAAATGCTGGAGACAGACTTGGACCGCCATGAAACCGTATTTCGAGCAAACAACGGGTCAACGGCTCGCTGCCGGAATGAAAATACTCGTGGAGGTGTATGCACAGTTTCATGAAGCTTACGGATTTTCATGGATAGTGAACAATATCGACCCGACTTTCACGCTCGGCGACATCGCGAGGAGAAGGATGGAGATAATCCAACAGCTGAAAAAAGAGGGTGTGATTGACCTGAACAGACAACTCAGTATGCCACTGTTTACACAACGCATTGCCGTGGTGTCAAGCCCTACGGCAGCAGGATACGGCGACTTTATCGACCAGCTACACAACAACCCCTACCACTACCACTTCTCCACCACCCTGTTCCATGCCGTGATGCAGGGAGAAGGCATAGAGAAAAGCATCATAAAAGCACTCAACGACATAAACGAAAGATATGAGGAATTTGACTGCGTGGTGATAATAAGAGGAGGAGGGGCAACAAGCGACATGGCTGGATTCGACACCCTCGAACTGGCGGAAAACGTGGCAAACTTCCCACTGCCCGTCATCACCGGCATAGGACACGAAAGAGACGAGTGCGTGCTCGACATCGTTTCGCACACAAGGGTGAAAACACCAACGGCTGCGGCAGCACTGCTCGTGGACAACCTACACGCCGTGGACAACAGAATAGACGAGGCAAGGCAACGGCTCGCGGCTCTGACCGCCTCGATACTGGAAAACGAGAAAAAACGGTTGGCAAGAATAACCGAAGGAATACCTGCAAGATACATCGCACTCAGGACAAGGCACGAAGCAAGAATAGCAATGCTCGCAGGACAGCTTGAAAAGCATACCGCCATAACCATTGCCAACGCCGCAAGACGAGTGGCACACATGGAGGAAAAAACCGCCATCGCGGCACGACACTTGCTGCAAACGCAACAGATGAGACTACAGACACTCGAAAAACAGGCAGACCTGCTCGACCCGAAAAGGCTGCTGAAAAGAGGATACAGCATCACTACCATAGGAGGAAAGGCGCTGAGAGACCCAAAGGACGCCAAAGAGGGAGACACTATCGTGACAAGACTCGAAAAAGGTACCATAAGTTCGAGAATAATATCTCTTGAAACTCACCCAACATTATAAACCAAGAACAAAAAAACATGGAAAAAGAATTGAAATACGAACAGGCCATGAGGGAACTCGAGGCCATAGTAAGAAAGATGGAGAACAACGAACTCGACATCGACATGCTCGGAGCAGAACTGAAAAGAGCCCAAACTCTTATTAAAATATGTAAAGACAAGCTCACCAAGGCCGACAATGAGGTGAAGAATGTACTAAAGAACTGCGAAGAATGAAAAAAATCGCAAAAAATATTGCAGATTAAAATAATTCTTCGTAATTTTGCAACGATATTGAGACAATAACAAAAAACTACAAAAGAAGGAATACAACAACATTAAATATAAACACTATGAAAGATTTGAATTGGTCAAGCCTTTCGTTCGGTTATATGAAAACCGACTACAACGTACGCTGCTATTACCGCAACGGAAAATGGGGCGAAATAGAAATTTGCTCCGATGAGTACATCAACATGCACATGGCCGCCACTTGTCTGCACTACGGACAAGAGGCTTTCGAAGGCCTCAAAGCCTACAGATGCCCGGACGGAAAGGTCAGGGTGTTCAGAATGGACGAAAACGCAAAGAGACTGCAAAGCACTTGCAGGGGAATTCTCATGCCCGAACTGCCCACTGAACTGTTTGAGGAAATGGTGAGAAAAGTAGTGACCTTGAACCAAGAATGGATTCCAACTTACGAAAGCGGAGCAACACTATATATCAGGCCGCTGCTCGTCGGAACAGGGGCACAGGTGGGGGTTCATCCCGCCAACGAATATCTGTTCCTGATTTTCGTCACACCAGTAGGACCTTACTTCAAAGGCGGCTTCTACGCCAACCCTTACGTGATAATCAGAGACCACGACCGCTCTGCCCCTCTCGGCACCGGCATATACAAAGTGGGCGGCAACTATGCTGCATCGCTGCTGGCCAACAAAAAAGCACACGACCTGGGATACGCTTGCGAGTTCTACCTCGACGCAAAGGAAAAGAAATATATCGACGAGGCCGGGGCCGCCAACTTCTTCGGTATAAAAAACAATACCTACGTCACTCCCAAGTCGACTAGCATACTGCCTTCCATCACCAACAAGTCGCTGATGCAACTGGCAGAAGACCTCGGAATGACCGTGGAACAGAGACACATACCGGAAGAGGAACTCGAGACATTCGAGGAAGCCGGAGCATGCGGAACGGCTGCCGTCATCTCGCCAATATCACGCATAGACGACGTGGAGACCGGTAAGAGCTATGTGTTTGGTGACAAGCCGGGACCTGTGAGCGAAAAACTCTACAACCTGCTCAGAGGAATACAGTACGGCACTGAAGAAGACAAACACGGATGGACAAAGGTGGTGATTGAATAAATTCATTTAATAATCATAAATTAAAACAGCTATGTTAAACAAAAAAGTAGAAGAGGCTATCAACGCCCAAATCAATGCCGAGATGTGGTCGGCATACCTGTACCTGTCGATGGCAGCTTGGTGTCACGCAAACGGAAAACCGGGTTTTGGAAAGTGGTTTGAGGTTCAGTTCCAGGAAGAACAAGACCATGCAAAGATACTTTTCAACTATATCATCTCCAGAGCCGGAAAGGTGGACCTCAAGGCCATTGAAGAAGTGCCTACACAGTGGAACAACCTTCTCGACGTGCTCGAAAGCACTCTCGCACACGAGCAAAAAGTGACATCGCTGATAAACAACCTCATGGCGCTGAGCGAGCAGGAAAAGGACTATGCCACTTCAAGCATGCTGAAATGGTTTATCGACGAACAGGTGGAAGAAGAGGAAAACGCACAGAACATCATCGACAACCTGAAGATGATAAAGGACAACGGATACGGACTCTACATGCTCGACAAGGAACTCGGAGCACGTACCTACACCCAGGCTTCACCATTATCAGGCAAATAAATGTCAAAAGGTAAACTACAGAAATTCGCTGAGATGGAAACGTTTACCAACGTGTTCCAGTTTCCATATTCAGCCATGACCGACAATAAGCCCTTCGCCATGAAAGGATCATGGCGAAGCGGCTATTTCCATAACGACAACCCCATAGTGCTCGAACTCGGATGCGGCAAGGGTGAATACACCGTAGGACTGGCCAAGCTCTTCCCCGACGTCAACTTCATCGGAGTGGACATAAAAGGCGCTAGAATGCATGCGGGCGCAAAACAGGCTATGGAGGAAAACCTGAAAAACGTGGCTTTCCTCAGAACAAATATCGAGATTATCGACAGATTCTTCGAGGAAGGAGAGGTGGAGGAAATATGGCTCACCTTCAGCGACCCGCAGATGAAAAACCCAAGGAAGAGGCTCACAAGCACTTTCTTCATGGAAAGATACAGACACTTTCTTGCAGATGGAGGCATAGTGCATCTCAAAACCGACAGCAACTTCCTCTACACCTATACATCGTTGATGGCTGACCATAACAAACTGCCGGTGCTCTTCCGTACCGACGACCTCTATCACACCGACGGCATAGACCAGGACACAAAGAAAATACTCGACATAAAAACTTATTACGAGGCACAGTGGATAGAAAGGGGACTGAACATAAAATACATGAAATTCCAACTCCCAAAAGACACAAAACTGGAGGAGTCGGAAGTGGAAATACCACTCGACGAATACCGCAGCTATAAACGCACAAAGCGCAGTTCACTGGAAAAAAGCAAGTGAACCGCGCTTTTTCTATGTCTAAAAGTGATATTTATTGACTTCTATTTCAATAAAAAACATGAAATAATTTTGTAATTACCACAACTTTTACTACCTTTGCGGCTGATATTGCAATATTGTATGTATAAACAGGAGAAAATAATGCCCTACGACAACCAAGGAGAAAAGGGAAAACAGGTGGAAATGATGTTTGACAGCATCGCTCCAACATACGACCTGCTAAACCACCGGCTGTCGTGGAACATAGACAAAGGATGGAGAAACACTGCCATCGAAGCCTTGGGACAATATAAGCCCAAGACCATTCTTGACGTGGCTACAGGAACGGGCGACTTCGCCATTCTTGCGGCCAAAAAACTACAACCACAAAAACTCGTGGGAGCCGACATATCGGAAGGAATGATGAACATCGGAAGGCAAAAGGTGGAAAAGGAAAACCTACAGCATGTCATATCATTCAAAAAGGAAGACTGCATGAACCTTACTTTCCAAGACAATACTTTCGACGCTTGTACCGCAGCCTTCGGAATAAGGAATTTCCCAAACCTCGACAAAGGGCTAAAGGAAATGTGCAGAGTGATAAAACCGGGGGGACACCTCTGCGTGATAGAACTTACACAACCTGCAAGGAATCCAATGAAAACCTTGTTTAACATCTACTCACACACAGTCTTGCCCGCTTGGGGAAGAATGATATCAAAAGACAACAAGGCGTACTCATACCTCACTGCAACCATCGAGGCTTTCCCACAGGGAGAAACAATGATGGACATACTGCAAAGGGCCGGATTCAGGGAAACCAAGTTCAGAAGACTGACTTTCGGCATATGCACTCTTTATATGGCAACAAAATAATATAATACAATAAAACGTTTACACAATGGATAAATACGGACTGATAGGATACCCCTTGGGACACTCGTTCTCAATCAGCTACTTCAACCAGAAGTTTGCTGACGAGAACATTGACGCTGTTTACGAAAACTTTGAGATACCAACCATTGACGACTTTATGGAAGTAGTGGAGACTAATCCTGAACTCAAAGGGCTGAACGTCACTATTCCATACAAGGAAAAAGTAATACCGTACATCGATATTCTCAGTCCGGAAGCAAGGGCCATTGGTGCTGTAAATGTGATTAAGATTGAAAGAACTGAAAAACGGATTCTTCTGAAAGGCTATAACTCTGACTTGATCGGATTCACACAAAGCATACAGCCCATGATAGAGAAAGACCATAAAAAAGCCCTTATTCTCGGAACGGGTGGGGCTTCAAAGGCTATTCAGTACGGACTGAAAAGCCTAGGGCTGGAAACGTTGTTTGTCAGCAGGTATGACAGGCCGGGTACCATACAATACAAAGATGTGACACCGGATGTGGTTAAGGAATACAACGTAATCGTCAACTGCACTCCATGCGGAATGTATCCACACACTGACGAATGTCCTGAACTGCCATACGAGGCCATGGACAGCAAAACTATACTCTACGACCTCATATACAACCCTGACACCACTCTGTTTATGAAAAAAGGTGAGGAATATGGGGCACAAACTAAAAACGGACTGGAAATGCTGCTGCTGCAGGCTTTTGCCAGCTGGGACTTCTGGAAGAAATAATTGAATTATAACACCGATATATGAATAAAGACAACCGTTATATGATGCGCGGCGTAAGTGCCGCAAAGGAGGATGTACACAATGCGATAAAAAATATCGACAAGGGCATATTCCCGCAGGCTTTTTGCAAAATTATTCCTGACATACTCGGAGGAGACCCCGAATACTGTAACATAATGCATGCCGACGGGGCTGGAACAAAATCGTCGCTCGCTTACGCTTACTGGAAAGAAACTGGTGACATCAGCGTTTGGAAAGGTATTGCACAGGACGCTCTCATCATGAACACAGACGACTTGCTCTGCGTAGGTGCCGTAGACAACATTCTTGTTTCAAGCACTATAGGAAGAAACAAAATGCTCGTGCCGGGAGAGGTGATCTCTGCCATCATCAACGGGACTGACGAACTGCTCAGACAGATGAGGGACATGGGCATCGGCATTTATGCCACTGGTGGAGAGACGGCTGACGTGGGAGACCTCGTGAGAACCATCATCGTTGACTCTACCGTGACTTGCAGAATGAAACGTAGCGACGTGATAGACAATGCTAACATTAGACCGGGCGACGTAATCGTGGGACTCTCGTCGTGTGGACAGGCCACTTACGAGGACAGATACAACGGTGGTATGGGCAGCAACGGACTTACATCGGCTCGCCACGACGTGTTCAACAAGTATCTGGCAGAAAAATATCCGGAGACATTCGACCATGCTGTGCCTGAAGAACTCGTGTACAGCGGTAGCTACAAACTCGACCAGAAGGTCGACGGTGTGGATGTGAACGCAGGACAACTCGTGCTCTCCCCTACCAGAACATACGCTCCGGTGATAAAGAAACTGCTCGACCTGATGAGAAAGGACATACACGGCATGGTGCACTGCACTGGAGGCGCACAGACAAAAGTGCTGCACTTCGTGGGAGACAACTGCAGAGTGGTGAAAGACAATATGTTCCCCATACCTCCACTGTTTAAAGTCATACACGACGAAAGCGGAACGGACTGGAAGGAAATGTACAAGGTGTTTAACATGGGACACAGAATGGAAATCTATGTCAGCCCGGAAAATGCCGAAAAGGTAATTGAAACCAGCAAAAGCTTCAATATAGACGCTCAGGTGGTAGGACATATCGAAGAGGGACAAAAAAGCCTGACCATAATGTCGGAATACGGAAAGTTTGAGTATTGATACCTTATACATAATTTGATGATTGACAATAATAGCATACTGCAAAAACTTGATGGACTGGTAAGCAGGTTTGAGGAAGTGTCGACTCTCATTACCGACCCTTCTGTCATTGCAGACCAACAACGATTCGTGAAACTGACACGAGAGTATAAAGACCTCGGCGACATCATGGACGCACGAAAGAGATATATCGCGTGTCTTAACTCCATTGCGGAGGCCAAAGACATTCTCGCTAACGAAAACGACCCGGAGATGAGGGAGATGGCTCGGGAGGAACTGTCTGTCAACGAGGAGCTTCAACCTAAAATAGAAGAGGAAATAAAAATCGCTCTCGTACCTAAAGACCCTGAAGACGCTAAAAACGTAGAAATGGAAATACGTGCTGGTACTGGAGGCGACGAGGCTTGCCTCTTTGCCGGTGACTTGTTTGCCATGTATAAGAAATTCTGCGAGGCGAAGGGATGGAACTTATCTATCACCAGCGTCAGCGAAGGGGCTGTAGGTGGATTTAAGGAAATTGACTTCGCGGTCAGCGGTGATGGCGTCTACGGAATACTGAAATATGAGTCGGGGGTACACCGCGTTCAAAGAGTGCCTGTAACGGAAAGCAACGGACGTATGCAGACCAGTGCTGCCACCGTGGCGGTACTGCCTGAGGCTGACAAGTTTGAAGTGAACATCAATGAGGGCGAGATAAAGTGGGACACATTCCGCTCGTCAGGTGCCGGAGGACAGAACGTCAACAAGGTTGAGTCGGGAGTGAGACTGAGATATATGTGGAAAAACCCGAACACCGGCGAGACGGAGGAAATTCTCATCGAGTGTACGGAAACACGAGACCAACCGAAAAATAAGGAACGCGCACTCGCACGCCTGCGTACCTTTATCTATGACAAGGAACACCAAAAGTATATCGACGACATTGCTAGCCGAAGGAAAACTCTCGTCTCCACCGGCGACCGCAGTGCGAAAATACGTACCTACAACTTTCCGCAGGGACGTGTGACCGACCACCGCATAGGCTACACCACACACGATCTCCAAGGCTTCCTCGGAGGCGACATACAAGACATGATAGACGCTCTCACCGTGGCTGAAAACGCGGAAAGGATGAAAGAGGCGGAATTGTGATAAAACAAGAACAAAGATTTTTTTCAATGGGACTGGTTTACACAAAAAAGAAAGACAACGAACAGCGTGAGAAAACTGTTCAGGCTGAAGAGTTCATCGACAGGATGATCTCAATGAAGCAGAAAACAATAGAAACTTTTAACGACCCACCAAGGACAGAAATAAAGAAATAAGAAATAATATGAATAGACAACAACTTATTGAACAAATAAAGACTAAACGATCATTCCTTTGCGTTGGTCTCGATACAGACCTGAAGAAGATGCCTCAGCACCTGCTCCAGGATTCTGATCCCATTTTTTCTTTCAACAAAGCCATAATAGACGCTACGGCTAAGTACTGCGTGGCTTATAAGCCTAACCTTGCGTTCTATGAGGCCTTCGGCGTCAAAGGACTTATGGCGTTCGAGAAAACCGTAAACTACCTCAAGAAGTACTACCCGCAACACTTCATCATTGCCGACGCAAAACGTGGTGACATCGGCAACACGTCGGCTATGTATGCAAGGACTTTCTTTGAGGAATATGACGTTGACTCCCTCACCGTGGCTCCGTACATGGGAGAAGACAGCGTGACTCCTTTCCTCGGATATGAGGGAAAGTGGGTCATACTGCTCGCTCTCACAAGCAACAAGGGAAGCCACGACTTCCAACTCACCACAGACTCTGAAGGCGAACGACTGTTTGAAAAGGTGTTGAAAACAAGCCAGAAATGGGGTACGCCTGACAACTTGATGTATGTGGTGGGAGCCACTCAGGGAAAAATGTTTGAGGACATCAGACGACTGGCTCCAGAACACTTCCTTCTCGTGCCGGGAGTGGGTGCCCAAGGCGGCAGTCTCGAGGAAGTGTGCAAATATGGAATGACGGCTGACTGCGGACTGCTTGTCAATAGCTCAAGGGGTATCATATATGCAAGTAGCGGAACGGACTTCGACACCGTGGCTGCAGAAAAGGCAAGGGAACTAAAGGAACAAATGGATGCCGTCATGACTGAACACGGTATTTAACAATGAATAATACTTTAGCAGTAAAGGAGTTGAACATTATAATTATTTGACTACATGGAATTTTCAGCAAAACAGATAGCGGAATTCGTTGGTGGAAAAGTGGAAGGCGACGAGCTGGCCACTGTCAACTCTTTCGCAAAAATTGAAGAAGGAAAGAAAGGGGCTATCTCATTCCTGTCTAACATGAAGTACTTGCACTATATATACGACACTGAGTCGTCGATAGTGCTCGTCGACGATACCGTGAAACTGGAAAGACAGACAAAGGCTACTCTTATCAGGGTGAAAAACGCTTACGAGGCTGTGGCAAAGCTGCTGCAACTGTACCAGTCGATGCAACCAAAGAAAAAGGGTATCGACTCTCTCGCTTATATTCACCCTACGGCTAAGGTGGGAAAGGACTGCTACATCGGACCTTTCGTGGCTATTGGTCCTGAAGTGGTGATAGGCGACGGATGTGTGCTCCATCCACATGTCACCATCGGAGAGAAGGCTTCTGTGGGCGACAATACTGAAATATACAGCAACGCGGTGGTTTATCATCACTGCAAGGTGGGAAACAATTGCGTGCTTCACGCCGGATGCGTGATAGGTGCCGACGGATTCGGATTTGCTCCTAATGCTGAGGGATACGACAAAATTCCACAAATTGGAAACGTGGTGATTGAAGACAATGTGGAAATCGGGGCCAACACTTGTGTAGACCGCTCCACTATGGGAAGCACCGTTGTTCACAAAGGTGTGAAACTCGACAATCTCGTACAGGTGGCCCACAACTGCGAAGTGGGCGAAAATACTGTAATGTCGGCTCAGGTGGGCATTGCCGGTAGCACCAAAATCGGGGCGTGGTGTATGCTTGGAGGACAAGTGGGCATTGCTGGACATATCTCTATCGGCGACAAGACTTTCCTCGGTGCACAATCTGGTGTGCCTGGAAACATAAAGGGAGACCAAACCCTTATCGGAACTCCACCCATGGAGCCTAAGGCTTACTTTAAGTCACAAGCCATATTCCGCAGATTACCAGATATATACAAACAACTCAACGAGTTGCAAAAAACAGTAGAGGAACTTAAAAATCTTAAATAACTCTACCATAACAAGTTCAAACAAAGCATCCAATTATGACAAAGCAAACAACATTAAAAGGTAGTTTCTCTCTATGCGGGAAGGGACTTCACACTGGACTTAGCCTTACAGTGACTTTCAATCCCGCTAAGGAAAACCACGGATATAAAATACAAAGAATCGACCTGCCGGGTGAACCTATCGTGGACGCTGTGGCTGAAAACGTTGTGGACACACAAAGGGGAACGGTGTTGGGAAAAGGTGATGTAAGAGTGTCTACTGTGGAACACGGACTTGCTGCTCTTTACGCTCTCGGCATAGACAACTGCCTCATACAGGTCAACGGTCCGGAATTTCCTATTCTCGACGGTAGCGCTATTAAATATGTCGAGAAAATCAGTGAGGTGGGAATAGAGGAACTTAACGCTCCGAAAGACTGGTATATCATCAGAAAGAAAATCGAAGTGAAGGATGATAACTCGGGGTCGTGCATCACTATCCTTCCCGACGAGGAGTTCAGCATCACTGCCATGTGCTCGTTTAACTCCAAATATATCGACAGCCAGTTTGCATCGCTCGACAAAATGGAAAATTTCGCCAAGGAAATTGCACCGGCGAGAACCTTCGTCTTTGTCAGAGACATACAACCTCTGCTCAACGCTAACCTCATTAAGGGAGGCGACCTCGACAACGCTATCGTTATCTACGAAAGACAGATTTCGCAGGAACAGCTCGACACACTTGCTGACATGCTGCACGCTGAACACCGAGACGCCAACAACCTCGGATACATACAGCACAAACCGCTGGTGTGGGAAAACGAGTGTACACGCCATAAACTGCTCGACATAATAGGCGACATGGCTCTCATCGGAAAGCCTATAAAAGGCAGAATCATTGCAACTCGACCCGGACACACCATCAACAACAAGTTTGCAAGACAAATGCGGAAGGAAATACGCAAACACGAAATACAGGCTCCTATATATGACCCGAACGAGGAACCGCTGATGGATGTGAACCGAATAAGGGAACTGCTGCCACACCGCTACCCTATGCAGCTGGTGGACAAGGTGATAGCACTGGGCGCTACAAGCATCGTAGGTGTGAAAAACGTGACAAGCAACGAGCCTTTCTTCCAAGGACATTTCCCACAGGAACCCGTAATGCCGGGAGTGTTACAAATAGAAGCCATGGCTCAGTGTGGAGGACTGCTCGTGCTCAACTCTGTGGAAGAGCCGGAAAGATGGTCGACTTACTTCCTGAGAATCGACGATGTGAAATTCAGGCAAAAAGTAGTGCCGGGTGACACGCTGCTATTCAAGGTCGACCTGCTCGCTCCTATACGACACGGAATATCGTCGATGAGGGGTTATGTGTTTGTGGGAGACCATATCGTGTCTGAAGCCACATTCACTGCACAAATAGTAAAGAACAAATAAGGAGTATTCTATATTAATATAACTCAATAAATTCTTTTTTGATATGAATATTATTAGCCCTATGGCCTTCGTTCATCCTGAAGCCAAGTTAGGTGACAACAACGAAATTGGCCCTTTCTGTTATATAGACGCCGACGTGGTTATCGGCGACAACAACAAGTTGTACAATAGTGTGACTCTTCACCAAGGAACCAGACTTGGAAACGGCAACGAGATATTTCCCGGGGCAAGCATCAGCACTAAGCCACAGGACTTGAAATATCGTGGAGAGGCGTCTCTATGTGTCGTGGGAGACAACAACAGCATCAGGGAAAACGTCACAATAAGCAGAGGTACGGCAAGCAAAGGAAAAACAGTAGTGGGCTCGAACAACTTGCTTATGGAAAACATGCATGTTGCTCACGACTGTGTGCTCGGCAACGGACTCATCATCGGAAACTCTACAAAACTGGCTGGCGAAGTGGAAATTGACGACAATGCTATCATTTCCGCTACTGTTTTGTGTCACCAGTTCTGCAGAATCGGAGGATATGTGATGATACAGGGAGGATGCCGTTTCAGCCTCGACATTCCGCCTTTCATCATTGCCGGTAAGGAACCTACAAGATACTGCGGAATAAATATTGTGGGACTTAGGAGAAGGGGATACTCAGCTGAGATGATTGATATCATTCACGACACTTACCGCACCATATATGCATGCGGAATAATCAAAGACGGAATCAGCGAGGCTAGAAAAAAATATCCCGACGTGAAAGAGGTGGAGTATATTTGCTCGTTTATCGAAAACTCTAAAAGAGGTGTTGTAAGATAAATCATCATAAATGAACACCCTTATCGTTATCACAGGTCCTACTGCCGTGGGAAAAACGGAACTCTGCCTCAGAATTGCCGAAAAATTTAATATTCCGGTAATTAATGCTGACTCAAGACAGATTTTCCGCGGTATGCAGATCGGCACTGCGGCTCCTACTCCCGAACAAAGGAAAAGGGTAAGGCATTACTTCGTGGATTTGCTCGAACTCGACGAATACTACAACGCTTCGATGTACGAACAAGACGTGATGAAACTGCTCTATTCCATGTTCAAAGACAAGGATAACGCCATAGCGCTGCTTACTGGTGGCAGCATGATGTATATTGACGCAGTGTGTAACGGTATCGACGATATTCCTACCATCAGCGACGAAGTGAGACTGCTATACAAGCAACGTCTTGAAAAAGAAGGACTGACAGCATTGCTGCAGGAACTCAAGGTCAAAGACCCGCAATACTATGACTTCGTGGATAAAAACAATCCAAGAAGAGTTGTGCACGGACTGGAAATTTGTCACCAAACCGGTCGTACTTACTCTTCGTTCAGGGTGAAAGAAAAAAAACAACGACCGTTCAGAATCATTAAGATTGCACTCAATAGGGATAGGGAAGAGTTATACTCGAGAATAAACCGAAGGGTAGACGAAATGATGGAAAACGGTATGGTGGAAGAGGCTAGACTTCTTCTGCCTTATCGTAGCCTGAATGCTTTGAACACCGTGGGATATAAGGAATTGTTCAGGTATTTCGACGGGGAATGGACGATGGAGGAAGCGATAGAAAGAATAAAGGGAAACACGCGCCGTTATGCGCGAAAACAACTGACATGGTATAAGAAAGACAACGACATCGTCTGGTTTGATGCCGCTGAAACAGATAAAGTATTTATGTATTTGGTTGACAAGTTGACTTGTTGACTGAACAAAAATTCTCGACTATGAATAATAATGAAGAGAAAAAAAATGGAGCCTTTGCCAGAATAGCTTGCTCCTGCTGGTCAGAGTTCCGACGTTTCGGAACGTGGTATGCGAATCTATACAAGGGAAGAAAATGGTATACGAAAACTGCCGTGGCTTTTCTGTCATGCATCGTAGCTCTCTTTCTATATCTTGGTGCTGTAGACATCAACTTCTTGTGGCTTTTCGGAAAGTCTCCTGGCATTGCGCAAATTAAAAACCCGGTCAGCAACCAGGCTTCTGAAATTTACAGCGCCGACGGTGTCTTACTCGGAAAATTCTTCAATGAGAACAGACAACCGGTAAAGTACAACGACGTAAACCCTGAATTCTGGAGAGCACTTATTGACACTGAGGACGAGAGATTCTTCCATCATAAGGGTATTGACCCCATTGGACTTTTTGCCGCGTTGAAAGACTATGCCGTACATCGGGACGCAAGAGGCGCTTCGACCATCACACAGCAACTTGCAAAAAACCTGTTTCGAGTAAGAACAAACTACTCGACGGGATTGCTCGGAAACATTCCAGGTCTTAAGATCTTGATAATGAAAAGCAAAGAATGGATCACGGCAGTGAAACTTGAAATGATTTTCGACAAACAGGAAATCCTTACCATGTATGCCAACACCGTGGACTTCGGTTCAAATGCTTTCGGCATAAAGACGGCATGCAAAACTTATTTCGGCACTACACCGAAAGATATGACAACAGACCAAGCTGCCATACTCGTGGGAATGCTGAAAGCCACTACTTACTATAACCCGAGAATTAATCCTGAAAACAGCCTCAAGAGAAGAAACACTGTGTTGAACAACATGGTGAACAAAGGACATCTCGACAAAGTGATTTACGACTCGCTAAAATCGTTGCCGATAAAACTCGACTACAGCGTTGAGAGCAGATACGACGGACAGGCCCAGTATTTCAGAGAGGCTGTGGCCAACTATCTTGAACCTTGGTGCAAGGAAAACGGATTCGACCTCGATGCAAGTGGACTGAAAATCTATACCACTATTGACACCAGAATGCAAAAATATGCTGAGCAAGCTGCATTAAAACAAATGGCTGTGGTACAAAAAAACTTCAACAACCACTGGGGAAAGACTAACCCATGGCAAGACGAGAGACATCAGGAGATTGAAGGATTTATCGAAGGTATCGCACAAAGACAGGCTTGCTACAAGGAACTTAAACAAAGATTTGATGGCAACCAAGATTCCATAGACTACTATATGAATAAACCACACAAGGTGAAGTTGTTTGATTATGAAAAGGGAACTGTCGAAATGACCATGTCGTCGATGGACTCCATAAGATATATGGTGAGGTTTATGCACTGCGGTTTCGTGGCTATGGACCCTCATAACGGACATGTAAAGGCATGGGTGGGAGACATTGACTTCAAATCGTGGAAATACGACAAAGTCACCGCCATGAGACAACCTGGATCTACCTTCAAGCTCTTTGTCTACACTGAAGCCATGAACCAAGGACTAACGCCTTGCGACAGAAGAAGGGATGAGTTTATCAGCATGAAAGTGTATGACGCACAAAAGAAAAAAGAGGTGAACTGGTGTCCTACCAATGCTAACGGTTACTTCACCGGTGACACGATACCTCTGAAAGGTGCTTTTGCACAAAGCATCAATTCCATAGCAGTGAAACTGGGACAGGAAATGGGCATATACAACATTATCGAGACTGCTAACGCAATGGGCATCAAAAGCAAACTCGACAACACGCCTTCACTGGCTCTTGGTGCCAGCGACGTTAACCTGCTTGAACTGGTAAATGCATATAGCACCGTGGCGAACGACGGAATGACACACGAGCCAATTCTCGTAACACACATCCTCGACCGAGACGGCAACGAAGTTTACACGGCGCCCACAACTCAAAAACAAGCCATTCCTTACCGAAGCGCTTTCCTCATGCAACAAATGCTCATGGGTGGCATGAGAGAACCGGGAGGTACTAGCCAAAGCCTGTGGAGATTTGTGGGAACTCATCCTGACACGGATTTCGGCGGAAAGACTGGTACTTCCAACAACCACTCTGACGCTTGGTTCGTGGGAGTAAGCCCTAACCTGGTGGCCGGTGCCTGGGTAGGTGGAGAATACAGATGTATTCACTTCCGTACTGGTGCTCTCGGACAAGGAAGCCGTACCGCACTGCCTATATGCGGATATTTCTTCCAAGCTGTGCTCGACGACCCTAACATGAAACAGTATCACGGAAAATTTGGAAAACCAAAGGACGACATAGCATACGAAGACTATAACTGCTCAAGCTATTGGCATAAAAAAGATGATGACTCTACCCTCGTAGACAGTACGGAGGTGGTAACAGAACAAGAGGTAATGCTTGACGAAAACGGTAACGTAATAGAAAAGAAAGAAACTCCTCTGACCGAACCGAAAAATGCCCCACAAGTGAACGAGACACAACGCGAGAACAATAACTCGGAAGCTACGGAGAAGAAGAAAAAGAAAACTCCCGTATACGAAGACGTTTACCTATAAACTTAATTTACTATTATGCGTAACAAACTAACTATCATTGCTTTAGCTATAGCTGCCATGGCTAATGCACAAGAAAGGCGTGTCGTGGAACTCAATAACGGATGGGAGTTCTCGAGAGACATGCAACAATGGACTCAAGTAAGCGTTCCACACGACTGGGCCATAGCTGGACCTTTCGACAAAAAATGGGACTTGCAATGGGTTGCCATTGAACAAAACGGAGAAAAGGAAAAAACAGAAAAGTCCGGAAGGTCTGGGGCATTGCCCTGGATTGGAGAGGGACACTACAGAACTTCTGTAGAGATACCTGAAGGATACTCAAAGGCTACTCTTATGATAGATGGAGCCATGAGCAATGCACATGTAAAAATAAATGGGAAAGAACTGGCTTGGTGGCCATATGGATACAACGCCTTTAATGTGGACTTCCCCATCAAAGACATAAAGAATGTTGATATCGAGGTGTCGCTCAACAACGTGGAGGAAAGCAGCAGATGGTATCCCGGAGGCGGACTATACAGACCTGTGAAACTCTTGCTCACTGGCGACACTCGCTTCAACACATGGCAGACTTATATACGCACCATTGATGCATCGGCAGAAAAAGCCACACTCGAACTCATAGCTCAAGTGTCGGGGCAAAAAGGTATTACCAAGGCGGAAATGACCGACAACAAAGGAAATATTGTGGCATCAGCTTCGCAAACCACTGACGATGAAGGATATGTGGTGATGCAACTTAACGTAACGAAACCTAAGCTCTGGTCACCGGAGTCGCCTTATCTCTACAAAATCAGACTCACACATTCCCTAAACGGTAAGACGCTTGACGAAGAAACACATAATGTCGGCATTCGTACGATTAGCGTAACAAAAGAAGGTGGATTCCAACTCAATGGAATAACAAGAAAAATTAAAGGTGTATGCCTTCACCACGACCTTGGACCACTCGGTGCTGCAGAAAACGAAACCGCTCTCATCAGGCAGATAAAAACCATGAAGGAAATGGGATGCGACGCCATAAGAACGGCTCACAACATGCCATCAACCATGCAGATGGATATTTGCGATTCGCTCGGAATGATGGTCATGGCTGAAAGTTTCGATATGTGGATTTACCCGAAATGCAAAAACGGATATGCCAAATATTTCAAGGAATGGGCTAACAGAGACATCACAAACCTCGTCTGTCACCATCGTAACCACCCTTCAATCATAATGTGGAGCATTGGTAACGAAATACCTGAACAATGGTCTAAAGAAGGTGTGGACATCTCACGTCACCTACAAGACATCTGTCACAAACTCGACCCTTCAAGACCTGTAACACAGGGCATGGACAAGGCTGAAAGGGCACTCAAGTCGGGGTTCGCACAAGTAATGGATGTGCCAGGATTTAACTATAGGGTTCATAAATACGAAAATAATATCAAACAACTGCCAAAGGGATTTTTACTCGGTTCGGAAACTGCATCTACAGTAAGTTCAAGAGGTGTGTACAAATTCCCTGTCGTAGTGAGCGACAAGGCTGTTTACGACGACGGACAATGCTCAAGCTACGACACTGAATACTGCTCGTGGAGCAATCTTCCTGACGACGACTGGAGATGCCAAGAGGACTATCCGTGGGTTATAGGAGAGTTCGTATGGACTGGATATGACTATCTCGGCGAACCTACTCCCTACGACACCTACTGGCCAAGCCGCAGCAGCTATTTCGGAATCTGCGACCTTGCAGGTCTGCCAAAAGACCGCTACTACCTCTACCGAAGCCATTGGAACACCAATGCTCACACCGTATACCTGCTGCCTCACTGGACATGGCCTGGAAGGGAAGGACAAGTGACTCCAGTTTATTGCTACACCGACGCTAATGAGGCTGAACTGTTCGTAAACGGAAAAAGCCAAGGACGTATAAAGAAACAAAAAGACTCCCGACTCGACAGATTCAGACTGAGATGGAACAACGTTGCTTATGAGCCTGGTGAAATACGTGTCGTGGCTTATGACAACAATGGTACGGTAGTGGGAGAAGACAGTAGAAAAACTGCCGGCAAACCTGCAGAAATGAAACTTGACATTGAGTGTCCGGCTTCATCTGACGGAACACTGAAGGCTGACGGAATGGATCTCGCTTACATCACAGTAAGTTTGGTTGACAAAAATGGCACCTTCTGCCCTACCCTTTCAGACAATATTACTATAAAGGTTGAAGGAAATGGCAGCTTCGAGGCAGCATGCAACGGCGACGCAACTTCTCTTCAACCAATGAAACAACCGGAAATGGCTCTGTTTAGCGGAAAGACGGTTTTCGTGGTAAGAAGTTCTACAACACCTGGAACAATTAAGGTTACTGTTTTTGACAAACAGCGCAAGATGTCTTGCACAAAAGAGATTTCAGTGAAATAGGAGTTTTTTTAAATAAGTAAGTGGGTGATTGATATTGTTTTTCAATAAAATCACCCACTTTTTTTTACTATTTGTAGAAAAGTTGTCAATAAACATACTTTTTTTAGAAAAAACATGATTTTTTATTTGGAACTTAACTAAATTTTCGGTAACTTTGCAGCGAAAAAGCCTTCTCTTGAAGATTATTCGTTAAATAATAAATACAATACTAAAGGGAAAATAAACAAAATAATTATATGAAAAAGCATTTTCTAAGCCTTCTTCTAGTGGCATTGGTGCTGGTGTCATGCCACACTTCTGAGAAAATCGTCTATTTCCAAGACGTGCCACTTAACCGACCAGAGGTCATAGAAGCTGTAAGGGATATTACCCTACAGCCACAAGACCAAATCTCTATCATCGTATCAAGTAAGGACCCAGAACTCGCCTCGCTTTTCAACCTTACTCGAGCACAGTATCGTGCTGGTTACACTACAATGAGTACGAACTATGGAAATGGTGAGGTTTCCGGATACACACTCGACCAAAACGGAGACATCGACTTTCCACAACTTGGTATGATACATATCGGAGGACTGACTAAAAGCCAGGTGGCTGCTGTCATCAAACAAAAAATTATCGACAGCAAACTTATCAAAGACCCTGTGGTTACAGTGGAATTCATGAATCTGTACTTCTCAGTGCTTGGTGAAGTAAAGAACCCTGGAAAATATACCATATCAAAAGACCAAGTCACTCTGCTTGAAGCTATTGCCATGGCTGGAGACCTTAACATCTATGGTAAACGCGATGCTATATATGTCATTCGTGAGGAAGACGGAAAAAGAATCACTCACATGGTTGACATCCGTTCTAAGGATTTCTTCAACTCGCCTGTTTATTATCTCAAACAAAGCGACGTTATTTACGTTGAACCAAACGATGTGCGTGCCGGACAATCCACACTTAACGAAAACAGTGTGAAGTCGGCTGGATTCTGGCTCAGCATCGGTTCGTTCCTCTGCTCACTCGGTGTTCTTTTATTCAAGTAATTATTATCATCCAAATCTTAAATAAATGGAAACAAACAATAATAATCAGACAAATGAACAGAACGATGATTTCCTTCGTCTGCAAGACTTATGGGGACTTTGTCTGCCACGCTGGAGATGGTTCGTACTCTCTGTTTTGATTTGCGCTTCGGCTGCTGTGCTTTATCTGCTCAGAACTCCAAACATTTACACCCGAACAGCTTCCATACTCATTAAGGAAGACGCTAAGGGAAAATCGTCAAACCTCATCAGCGACTTCGCTGACATGGGCGGACTGTTCAAGTCTAATACGAACATAAAAAATGAATTGTCTACAATAAAGTCGCCTAATCTCATGACTGAAGTAGTGAAGCGACTTAGACTGAACGAGGTATACAGCGTACGTGAAGGACTAAAACGAGTGGAACTCTATGGGACATCGCCCGTGGAAGTAATGATGCGTAAACAATCCAAATATCCATTCTCCTTTGTAATCAAACTCAACGACGAACATTCGTTCACTTTATATGACTTCAAAATGTATACTGAAGACGGTAAGGTTGAGTATGACAAAGAAGTGAAAGGCAATATAGGAAAAGTCGTGATGACACCAATAGGACAAATGACTGTCCACGGCACCAAAACAGCACGCGAAGACTTTATCGGAGAAAAGATAACATACAGCAAACAGAACATCGACGACCTCGCTGATGCTCTCTCTACAAAACTCGTGGCTGAACTGGACAACAAGGAAGGTACCGTTATCACACTTACCACTGAGGCTACTTCTCCAAAAAAGGCTGAAGACATACTCAATACACTCATTGAGGTGTATAACGAAAACTGGATTCTCGACAAAAACCAAATCGCTATCAGCACTTCACAGTTCATCGGTGAACGCCTTGGCGTAATTGAGGGCGAACTCGGACATGTGGACGCTAACATCTCAAGCTTTAAAAGTGCAAACTTGCTGCCTGACGTACAGGCTGCCTCTGCCTTGTATATGAACCAGTCGGCTGAAAGTAAAAAGGCTATTCTTGAACTTAACAGCCAGCTCACAACAGCTCAATATATCAGACACGAACTCACAAGCAAGTCAATAGACCAAACCCTGCCTACAAACTCTGGTATTGCCAACGCAAATATCGAGACTCAGATAAACAACTATAATAATATGGTACTTGACCGCAACCGACTGATTTCCAACAGTAGTGAGGCAAACCCACTCGTTCAAGACCTTACAAGCTCTTTGCAGAGCATGCAGAAAACCATAGTACAGTCTATCGACAACTTGATACTTTCCATCAACTCACAGATAAATAGTAACCGCCAGCAGGAAGCTACTTCGATAAACAAACTTGCGTCAAGCCCGAACCAAGCAAAATACCTGCTCTCGGTTGAGCGTCAGCAAAAGGTGAAGGAAGCTCTCTATCTCTACCTGCTGCAGAAACGTGAGGAGAATGAGCTCTCGCAAGCATTCACCGCTTACAACACACGAGTGATAACCACTCCAAGAGGAAGCAAGTCTCCTACTGCTCCACGTAAGCCTCTGATACTCCTCGTGGCAATTGTTGTTGGATTTGCCATTCCTGCCGTAATCATCTACCTGCTTGAAAATATGAACACCAAGCTGCGTGGAAGAAAGGATCTCGACAAGGTCAACGTACCTTTCCTCGGAGAAATTCCTCTCTATGCTACAGGCAAGAAGGCAAGCAAGTCGATATTCTTCAAGAAAAAGAAAGAAAAGGAAGATGGTTTGAAGACTCTTGTTGTGGAAGAAGGCAACAGAGACGTAATAAACGAGGCATTCCGTGTGCTCCGCTCCAACATGGACTTTATGGCTGGTAGCGACAAGAATAAGAATGTGCTTGTGATGACGTCGTTCAATCCTGGCAGCGGTAAGTCATTCCTTACAATGAACATCGCGGCAAGCTTTGCTATCAAAAACAAGAAAATCCTCGTTATCGACGGCGACCTCAGACATGGTTCCACTTCTTCTTATGTAAACTCTCCATCGAAGGGATTGAGCGAATACCTCAGCAACCGTACCGACAACTGGAAGGACCTTATTGTCAAATACGGCAAGATGGATAATTTGCACATCATGCCAATAGGTACTGTTCCTCCAAACCCGACCGAATTGCTCGAAAACGGAAAGCTCGGCAAGCTCATTGAAGAATTGAGACCACTATACGACTATATCTTCATCGACTGTCCGCCTATCGATATCGTTGCCGACACACAGATTATCGAAAAATGTGCTGACCGAACAGTATTTGTGGTAAGAGCCGGACTGCTTGAACGCTCAATGATACCTGAGCTGGAAAATATCTATCAGCAAAAGCGCTTCAAGAACCTGTCGCTCATTCTCAACGGTACAGAAAGTGCTGTGGGACGTTATAGCTACAGATATGGGTATCGTTATGGTTACCGCTATGGTTATCATAATGGATACCACAACGGATATCACAACGGATATTAATCAGTTCTCGTTTAAAAACAAGAATAAAGGAAAGTGGATGACCACAATGGCGCCGCTTTCCTCTTTTTTCTTTTCACATAAGCAACATAATATAGAAACAATATGTTTTTCACTAAATCATTTGCATCATCAGGCGTATTGCAAGGCATCATCGACTGCCACTCTCACCTCTTGCCTGGCGTAGACGACGGCGTAAAAAAAATAGAAGACACCATCAGCATACTCTCACTCTTAGAAGAACAAGGAGTAAGAAAGATATGGTTTACTCCACACGTAATGGAAGACATACCTAACAAAAAAGCTGACTTGCTGAACAGGTTTGCCAAGGTAAAGACTGAATATAAGGGAAATCTGGAATTATCACTTGCAGCTGAATACATGCTCGACAATCAGTTTAATACACTTCTCGAAGCCGACGAGCTCCTTCCGCTCGAAGAAGGAAAACATTATCTGCTTGTTGAGACATCATACTTCAATGCACCAATTCGTTTTCACGAAATGCTCGACAATATTAAGGCAAAGGGATATTTCCCTCTCCTGGCACATCCTGAGCGATATGAATATATGGATATGAACGACTATAAGCAACTGAAAGAGCGAGGCATATCATTCCAACTAAACATTCCCTCGCTTGCAGGTTTCTATGGGCGTCACGTAAAAGAAAAGGCAGAACGAATACTCAAAGCTGACATGTATGACATGAAAGGCAACGATATACATTCGCTCAACGCCATTAATTTTACGCTTAAAAGTCCGATTTCACGCAAATCTGCAAAGAAATGCAATGAAATCGGATAAGATGTAACTGCCATTGACAAATATGATGATAGGCAACAGAAGAGCTTTACTTGCTATCTGCACTCTAATTTCAACAATGGCACTCATCATTGTCGTAATAAAAGGTGGACTGAAAACTGACATTGGTGGAGTAAGGGTGGAGAAAGAAAAAAAAGACTCAGAACAGAGGCAAAAAAGGGCTGAGGCGGAAAGTCTTGAATACGAAGACAAAAGAGAACTTTTCGCCTTTGACCCTAACACTGCCGACAGTACAGCGCTACTAAGACTCGGACTGAGAAGATGGCAGGTGGCGTCGATATATAAATATCGCAGCCGCGGTGGAACCTACCGAAAGCCATCAGACTTCGCCCGCCTTTATGGACTTACAGTCCATGACTATCGCAGACTGGAACCATATATCCGTATAGCTCCTGAGTATTCATTACCCGCATCTTCCCTATTTTCCAAAGATAGTGAAAAAGGAAAATCCATACATACCAATTCTTATCAGTCGAAAGACAGTGTTTACAGGGGTTTGAATAGAGAATCCAAAAAACTGCATTCGGGAGAATTTGTCGACCTTAACGAAGCTGACACTTCATTACTAAAACGAGTGCCAGGAATTGGCAGCTACTATGCCCGCAGAATTATTGAATACAGAAGGCGTCTGGGTGGATATGCCAGCATAAAACAACTTGATGAAATTGATGGTTTTCCGCAGGATGCAAAAAATTACATACGCATTGGAAAGAAACTGAACAATAAACTCAATATCAACAAGATGACATTGTCTCAACTGCGTAGCCATCCATACTTCAATTACTATCAGGCAAAGGCTATAGTGGATTATCGACGAAGTTACGGACCATTGAAATCTTTACAAGATCTCAATGCTTGTCCTGATTTCACTGATGCTGACCTGCAACGCATATCTCCCTATGTGGAGTTCTGATAATTCTTATTCCATTATCACTACTCAAAACAACCTATGGTTGGTTGATCGCCTCGTTTACGCCCTTCACGATCGTCTCTTATAGCCTCAAGTGGAATGGCTTGTAAACGAAGTGTGGAAAGGGTGTCGGGATGGAAATCGTAATATTGTAAGTCAAGGTCTACAGCTACAAAGTGCATATCTCCGTTTATTGAGTCCTTGCTGGTCTCAAACACTACATTCTCAAATCGTGACTTGAGCAGAACACTGTCTGAAACAGCTGGAGTTCTTAAAACGGAATTGACAAAATGATAGTCAAAAGCAAGTGAGTCGCCCATCACAACATCTTCTGAATAACCGGTTACTACACTATTCTGACACATCAATGTTCCTCGCTGAACAGCATTCTCATAATTGCCAAAACGCAATGCTACACCACGGTCGGCACTGAAAGGATAAAACTGTGCAAGTGTGCAGTAGATAATATCCGTTTCGCCGCCTGTCACTGAAAGACAATCGTCTAATGTATTTGTCAACTGACAATTAACGAGACTCACTCGTGAATTATCGGCTTTCAGTCCGTAGCCTTTACAGTTATGTATTGTCGTATGTGCTAAATCAAGACGTAATACCGACGGGTCTATTTCTGCAGAATCGCACACCAATCCGTCTTCAGCGCTATGAATGTCTGCATAGTCAATACAATTTGCAGTTGATGAACTGTGGAAACGAATACCTCGCCACTGTCCGCTTACACGGTCGTAAGGTAGATAGTCGAACATTCGGTCAAGTCTGTCACCTCTCATCACCACCTCATCATCCTGTTGCCCTTTTATTATTAGACGTCCAAATACATCGATACCGGCTGATGCATGAAAATAAAGAGAAGCAGGCGATTTTATGGTAAGCACCGCTCCACTATCGACTTTTATTCCTCCATATATGACAATGGGCTTTGATGAACTTATGGTAGTGTCGTTGCTTACGACGAGGTTTCTCAAGCTTACTGCATCCCAGGAGCAAGCCAAAAGACTAACGCTTTGTTCTACACCGCTTTCAAGGGTGAAGAGGAGTTTATCCTCAACAGCCTGCGGCTCGGTTTGATTAGTTGAATGTGAAGTCAGTTCCACAAGCACCAATAAGCTATCGCCTTTACGAATGTCAAAATTCTGAGCCTGACTACCGTTCATATTGTCGAGATACACTCCATCGACATTCACCCTAAAGCCACTTTGGCTTCCTCTCGAAAGCCTTACCTGACTGATACGCAATGAATTGTCGTTATGGTTATATACTTTAAAAGAATATGTAGACGAAGGGACACCACTGAACACAGTATCCATCTTCAGCGTGTCGACAGAGAATAATAACTTGTCATTGCGGCTTGTAGAGTAAGATTCGTCAGAACAAGAGCCGGCAATAAGCAGCAGAGCTGCAATAAAGGAATAAAAAAGTCGTTTCATCATATTATAAAACGACAAAAATCTTGTTTTATTGTATACTTGGATATATAATTTCAGAAGTCAATATAATAAAAAAGTTAAGGAAGTATTATTCTTGATGCAACATTGTCAGCAACAGAAGAATTATGTTTTACTTCCTTAACTTCTTCACATTTTAATATATTGAAATAATAGAGTTATTACATCTATTACTTAAAGTAACGCTTGTAAAGACCCATGAATCCAGCGCAGTGACGAGCCTCGTCCTTAGCCATTTCATGAACAGTGTCATGAGTAGCGTCCATGCCTGCAGCCTTAGCGTTCTTTGCAATACGGAACTTGTCTTCGCAAGCACCCTTCTCAGCAGCGATACGAGCTTCAAGGTTTGCCTTTGTATCACCAAGAACGTCACCAAGCAGTTCAGCGAACTTAGAAGCGTGCTCAGCCTCCTCGAAAGCGTAACGCTTGTATGCCTCTGCTATTTCAGGATATCCCTCACGGTCAGCCTGACGGCTCATGGCAAGATACATACCAACCTCTGTGCACTCACCATTGAAGTGAGCCTCGAGATCCTTAATCATTTCTTCGTTAGCACCTTCCTTGCGAGCTGCGCCAAGAACGTGAACAGTAGCGAAAGAAGCCTCGCCGTCATCCTTCAGTTCTGAGAACTTTGAAGCAGGAGCCTTACATAGTGGGCACTTCTCAGGAGCAGTTTCACCTTCATAGATATAACCACAAACTGAACAAATAAATTTCTTCTTCATAATTAGATGTTTTTTATAGTTAATGTTTAATATAAACTGTCTTTTTTTTCATTTGCAAAAGTACTCAAAAGTTGGTATACTTCCAAGTAATTTACATTTTTTAATCATATAAATATTACTAATTTATCCATTTTGCCCCATTTCTTAGGTAGAATTTAATATTCTTTACCTTATTTTCCTTTGGTTTTTCCCATTCCCCTCCTAATATCTGTATAGTTACCTTTTTCCCTTCAGGTGCTGCTTGTATAGCTTCCTGAATTGTGAAATAGTCGCCACTGCCATCGCGGGCTACCGCTATATCGTAACTAACCAAGTGTCGCCTTAGCGGTTTTACTTCTTTTGCCACGGCTTCTGCCAAAAGGGCTGCTACACGATGAGCCCCATATATATTATAATGTGTATTGTCTCGACGTCCATCGGGCAACATTGGATGCTCGCCGGGCTTATACCACATGTGTAGTTTTTTTGACTCTTCGCGTCCGAGTGACTGTTCAAGATTATGAGTAATGAGATTTGCGTCAACAAAGGCACAACCTGTTTCATGTGCTACATTACGCGGCGAGTCAAGATATGCGCCATGAGTGTCGCGAAGCGTGTCGCCTTCCTTCACTAATGGAGCTGTCTTTGCGTCGATAAGACGAAGTTTCTCGTCGTCGTCGTTTTTTTCCTCAACAATTTGGAAGTTTCGTCTTACTACAGCATTGAACAACACCGGTATACCTCCACGTTGGCGGGTTTCTTCCACAAAGCGTCGCAGGTTTGCATCAAACGTAGTGCCTGGGTCGGTATGTCTTTCTGGTTGTGGTTTTTCGTCGTTGTGTCCAAACTGTATGAACACGTAGTCGCCAGGCTTTACATTGTCAATAACTTTCTGCCATCTACCCTCGTCGATAAAACTCTTTGACGAGCGTCCGTTGACTGCATGATTATCTATTTCCACCTCGTCGTCGAAGAAGCAAGCGAGCACCATTCCCCAACCTCTTTCCGGTGTGGATTGGTATTTCTTATTTGCCATTGTTGAATCGCCAATCATGAATATTTTTACTTTCGACGATGGCTTAAAAGAAAACAATATGAAAAATGAGAAAATGGCAGCAACTAATGTTGCAGCAGTTCCGAAATGATGATGTTTAAGATAGTTCATAATTAGTTTTGTTTTTAATCAAGTAGATTGTAAGGTATAAGTCCTGCAATGACGACAAGCACAAAAAACAATCATGTCGCCCTCACAGGACTTATTCGCAATACTATTCCAACCTTACAGTTTGGAAGATTTTAGAGTTTCGACAAGTTCATCAGGAGTGACGAGATTCTGTTCTCCTGTAATCATGTTTTTGAGAGTAAACTTACCTTCAGCAATCTCGTTTTCTCCTGCAATAGCCACAAACGAAATACCTTTTGCATTGGCATAGCTCATCTGCTTTTTCATCTTTGCCGAATCAGGATAAATCTCCGTTCTGATACCATTTTGACGAGCCTTTGCCACAACAGGCAGACAATATTCGGTTTCCTTCTCTCCAAAATTGACGAAAAGGAGTTGTGTGCTGCAAACTGCCTCTTTCGGATAGAGGTCAAGAGTGTTTAACACGTCGAATATTCTGTCGGCACCAAATGAGATGCCCACACCGCTAATGCCAGGCATACCGAAAATGCCTGTGAGATTGTCATAACGTCCACCGCCAGTGATGCTGCCCATTGGAGTGTCGAGAGCCTTAACCTCAAAGATAGCTCCTGTGTAGTAGTTCAGGCCGCGTGCGAGTGTAAGGTCAAGCTCTATCTCGTTGTTGAGTCCTACTTTTTCGAGTGTGTCAAGAATGAATTTTGTTTCTTCCACACCTTTTAGTCCTGTCTCGCTCGAAGCAAGGACATCAGCTATGACTTGCAACTTTTCGGCATTTGTACCGGTAAGATTAATGATAGGCTGAAGTTTTTCTATGGCTTCTTCGCTGATGCCATCTTCACGCAATTCCTGATTGACATTGTCAATACCAATTTTGTCGAGTTTGTCGATGGCTACAGTGATATCCACAATTTTGTCTGCCTCACCTATGACTTCCGCTATTCCGGTAAGAATCTTTCTGTTGTTAATCTTTATCAGAACCCTGACACCGAATCGTGTGAATACAGTGTCTACAATCTGCATCAGTTCCACCTCGTTCATCAGAGAGTCGCTACCCACCACATCGGCATCGCACTGATAGAATTCACGATAGCGTCCTTTCTGTGGTCGGTCGGCACGCCATACAGGCTGTATCTGGTATCTCTTAAACGGCAGTTGCAACTCGTCGCGATGCATTACGACATAGCGTGCAAACGGCACTGTCAGATCATATCGTAGTCCCTTTTCGCAGAGACGGGCAGCAAGTTTGAGAGTATTTCGCTCGCATAGTTCCTCATCGCTCACCTTGTTGAGATAGTCGCCACTGTTGAGCACCTTGAATAGAAGTTTGTCGCCTTCTTCCCCATACTTTCCCATAAGGGTTTGCAGAGTCTCCATGGCAGGTGTTTCTATTTGCTGGAAACCATATAAAGCATACACCTCGCGTATGGTGTCGAAGATATAGTTTCTCTTTGCCATCTCCACTGGCGAGAAATCACGCGTTCCTTTTGGTATACTTGGTTTCTGTGCCATTATCTTACTATTGTCTGTTCGCGGTCCGGACCTATTGAGATTATCTTTATGGGAGTCTCAAGCTGCTCCTCAAGGAATTTCACGTAGTTTGAGAAAGCCTCAGGGAACTGTTCCTCGCTTGTGAACTGTGTCATGTCAGTTTTCCAGCCAGGCATCTCGACATATACTGGTTCTATTCCCTCTTCAATATTGTATGGGAAGTAATTGATTTCCTTGCCGTTTTGCTTATATGCCACACAAGCCTTGATGGTGTCGAATCCATCAAGAACATCGCTCTTCATCATAATGAGCTGAGTCACACCATTTATCATGATAGCATATCGGAGAGCCACGAGGTCAATCCATCCGCAACGGCGCTCACGACCTGTCACTGCACCATATTCATGTCCTATCTGTCGTATGGTGGCACCTGTTTCGTCGAAGAGTTCTGTCGGGAATGGTCCAGCTCCGACACGTGTGCAGTAAGCCTTCATGATACCATAAACCTCTCCGATGCGGTTAGGTCCTATTCCAAGTCCAGAGCAGGCACCTGCGCATATCGTATTTGAAGATGTGACAAATGGATATGACCCGAAGTCTACATCAAGCAATGTGCCCTGTGCACCCTCGCAAAGTACCGACTTACCCTCTTTCAACAGAGAGTTGATTTCATGTTCAGAGTCAACAATGGGGAACTGTCTGAGATACTCTATTCCTTCCATCCATTTCTTCTCCACTTCTTCGATGTCATACTCGAAATTCATAGATTTCAGAATAGCCTCATGACGCGCCTTGCATTCAGAATACTTTCGGTTGAAATCGTCGAATATGTCGCCCACGCGAAGTCCAGTGCGTGACACCTTGTCGGTGTAAGTAGGACCGATGCCCTTTCCTGTAGTCCCCACCTTACTCTTTCCCTTTGCAGCCTCGTAAGCAGCGTCGAGAACTCTATGAGTAGGCATTATGAGATGTGCTTTGCGGGATATGTGCAAGCGTTCGCGCAAGCTATGTCCACTTGCCTCAAGAGCCTTGGCCTCATCCATAAACAAGTCTGGAGCCAATACGACACCATTACCGATGATGTTAACCTTTCCTCCCTGAAAAATGCCTGAAGGAATACTGCGAAGCACATACTTCTCTCCTTCAAACTCCAAAGTGTGACCAGCATTGGGTCCTCCCTGGAAACGTGCAACAACGTCGTAACGTGGTGTGAGCACGTCAACGACCTTTCCCTTGCCTTCGTCGCCCCACTGCAAACCGAGCAGGACATCTACTTTACCTTTTTTCATTATTATTGTCAAGTTATTAATTTAAGTTCGCATTTGCCCAACGTTGTAGAGTTTACACTATTTCTCGTTGTTCTTCTTTCTTGTGATTTTTGCCTGACATGTGCTACAGATACCATAGATATATACCGCAAATCCGTCTCGTTTAAAGCGTTTAAGCCTCATCTTTTCTATAGCATCCTCCACTTCAGACGATTGCAGTAGTACTATCTTTCCGCAGTTACTGCACACCTGATGAATATTTCCTCCTTCAAATTGGCAGAATTCGTAAGTGGTCTTGCTTGCGAGTCTGTGTCTGAAGACGATTCGCAGTTTTACAAACAAGTTCATCGTATTGTAAAGTGTGGCACGACTGACAGGAAATCTAAGTTCCCCAGTGAGTTTTTCCATCAACTGGTCGAGGGAGAATTGTTCATCCATAGAAGCGATAGCATCAAGAATAGCATACCTTTCCGGTGTCTTGCGATGATTATTCATCTCAAGATAATCGTTTAGCAAAGCCTTTGCTTTATCTCTCGCTACGTTCTGTTCCATCTCTTCTCATTCTGTTAGCAACGGCAAAATTACACATTTTTTGCGAATTACAAAGCATTTTAGATATAATATTCGAGAAAAATGTATTAAATTATATCCATATTGATACTTTTTGCTGCACTTTTTGCCAATCTCTCATACACAAGCCCTAAATCGGCAAACTTTATGAGACTTGACAGTGCCGCCTTTCTTACTGCAAGCGATTGCCCTTGTAGGGCGGCTAAAGCTTGGTCGAGATATTCGTTTATGCCACGCGTGTTAGGTTCTTGGCCTCGTCCGAAAAGACGTGCGAGCACATGGAAGCCACAGAGTTGATAGATTTCCTTTTCTGACGCTATCCATTGATAGGCCTTTTCGGCTGCAAATGGCAGATGCTGGTAGAGATTAAAGGATGCGAGCTCGGCTATCTCCTGCGAGGTGGTCTGTTCCATCCATATATCCACCACTTCGGATAGTATCTTGTCTGCAGGCATTAGCAGCGTGGCGAGTATCTTACACTCTCTCACATTTTCCTTCCAAAGTGCAATAGCCAGGTCGTAGTCCTTTCCCAACTCAGCAGCTTTCTGTTTAAGCATGGGTAACGACGCCCCCCAGTTGACATGGTAGTTTAAGCCTTTGTCACGCATGGATTGTGACGCCACTCCGTCCATCATCAGCCTGAACGACTGTTTTATCTCCTTTACCCTTTCATTAAGCTGTTCGTTATTTTGCATTTTTATTTCAAGTTCTACTTAATAATCCCTACCGTATCTTAACATCTGCTGAGTGTAGCTTTCGGTATAGTCAACCACGATGTCAACTATTCGGCCCTTACTGTCTTTCATCGGTTTCAATACTGGATTGATGAATCCTTTATAAGGTGCTATGCCAAGCTTACGGTATCTTTCAAGAATCTCGTTGTGAAGTTCGGGGTTGATTTTCACTGCGTAATTTTCCACAAGATTTTTTGCTGCCTCAAAATCGCCCTCGCTCTTTATTCTCTGTACCTCAGCCAATAGTTCTGCAATATGAGAACGTAGCAGTGGATAGTTGTCTATCACGACATAAGTCTTCCCGTTACGTTTTTCCATTCTCAAGGCGCCACCTTTTTCCAGACACCATCTTGCAATCATGGCCCTGTTGCGCATGTGAGCTTCCTCAATGTCGTTACCTGGCTCTATTCTTACGAGTTGGGTCAGGAGTCCGTTCATCATGTATGTATAATAGTTTGCTTTGTATGCCTCAAGGTTGTCAAGCAGTCCTAACTCCACCATTTTGGCGTCTGCCATATAGTATAGTCCGAAGAGGTCTGCCCTTGCTTCTTCTATAGTGCTGCCATAAGCTTTCAGTGCGTCGGGACTGACTCCCTCAAGTATCTGTCCGCTGCCATGTCCAAGACATTCATGAAGGTCGGTATGCAAAGAGTCGCATGTGTCGCCATATTTATTTATCATTTCGATAGTATCATCGTCAACCACATATTCCTGTAGCATTCCGTTTCCTTTTGCCGCCTTGTTATATGCGTCAGTAATATTGCTGATAGTGATACTCTTGCTTCCATACTGAGACCTTATCCAGTCTGCATTCGGCAAGTTGATACCTATAGCAGTGGAAGGATACTCATCACCACCAAGCATTGCGGCGCAAATAGCCTTTGCCGTAACCCCTTTCACTGTCTTTTTCCTGAATATGGGATTTACAGGCGAGTGGTCTTCAAACCACTGTGCGTTATCGCTTATCTTCATTGTTCTTTCAGTGGCCTCAATGTCAGTATATTCCACCAAACCTTCCCACGACCCTTTAATGCCCATAGGGTCACCATATACCTCTATGAATCCGTTTATGAAGTCAACAGACCCTTCTGTTTCTTTTATCCACTCAATGGAATACTGGTCAAAGATGTCAAGATTTCCTGTTCTATAGTATTCCACGAGCAGCGAAATGACCTTTTTCTGTCTGTCGTTTTCCGCCACTTCGCGTGCTTTTTCCAGCCAGTAAACGATTTTCTCAATCTTTTCACCATACATTCCACCTATCTTCCATTTGTCTTCATACAGAGCCCCATCCCTTTTAATAAGTTTCGAATTGAGTCCGAACGAGGGGGAGTTGTCACCATGCTTTTTCTTCATTGTATCATAGAAGTTTTCCACTTCTTGTTGCGACACTCCTTCATAATAGTTGCATGCCGATGTTTTGACGAGGTCACTTCCGTCGGCTTTGTTTACACGTTTAGGTAAGATATCAGGATTGAAAATGACGTCGGCCAGACAGGCCACAAGACGTTTCACTTCGTCGTCATCGCCAAACGTCCCGTTATTGATACAACAATCGGTTGCAGTTTTAGTAAAATAGTCTTTTGAAAAATCAGGCACAAACTTTTCCTGCCCATAATGATGATGTATACCATTAGAGAACCACACTCTTTTCAGATATACTTCAAGAGCCTTGAAGTCTGGTGTGTCGTGACAAACATGTGGAGCCGTGATGATAGTTTCAAGCACTCTTCTGATTAAGATATTGTACTTTCCAAACTGGTCGAAGGTGATGTCACGCCCGCAGAGAGTAGCCTCAGCGAGATAATAAATATAAGTTTTCTGTTCAAGCGACAATTGCTCAAATCCGTCGAGACGGTATCTGAGCAATTGTATATCCGCAAACCGTTCCTCCACGTAGGAGAACTCACGGGAAGTATTATTCATTTATTCAGCGTTTTGTTCCTTTTTCTTTATTCTTGCCTCTTTGGCCTTTGCTTTCTGTGCTTGATGTTGCAAGCGATAGTCTCTTGGGGTCATGTTCATGATTTTATAGAAAGAGGCATAGAACGACTGCCTGTTGGCAAATCCCACCATATCGCTCACCTCCTCCATATTCAGGTCCATATATCGTTTGTCTGTAAGAATAGTCATAGCCTCCTCTATTCTGAACTTGTTGACAAATGATGTATAGTTCATGTGAAACCTTACGTTGACCACCGCCGAGATATACCTTGTATTGGTACCAAGTTCTTCAGCCAGTTTTTTTGCCGAGTAGTCTTTGTCCTTATACTTTTTCTTCATAACGATGATTTCGAGAATTTTCTCTTTCATCTCGTCCATTAACTGAGGATTCACCAGCGTCCGATAGGCAGCCTCCTTTTCTTTTTTTTCGGTAATATTGTACTTAGCCATAACCTTAGTTTATTTGAATTAATAATATCATCGGCAAAATTACAAAAATAATTGAAATAATATACGAAAATATTTCTTTTTTTTCTAAAAAAAATATAACTTTGCAGCAAAATCACATTTTTATGGAAATACAATCCCTTTTAAAGACATATTTTGGCTATGACTCTTTCCGTGACAACCAAAGGGAGATCATCGACTCTGTTAGAAAAAAGCACGACACTCTTGTTCTCATGCCCACTGGCGGCGGAAAAAGTATCTGCTACCAAATACCTGCCCTTGCCATGCCTGGGACTTGCATTGTGGTGTCGCCTCTTATCAGCCTCATGAAAGACCAGGTAGAGGCTCTGAAGGCTAACGGCATTAAAGCGGAAGCACTCAACAGTGCCGTTGACCTTGGCATAGACATGATAATCAGACGAAGGGCTACCGCAGGCGACATAAAGCTGCTATACATGTCTCCAGAGAGGCTTCTTGCCGAGATGCCTTTCTTACTGTCCAATATTCACATTTCATTGTTTGCCATAGACGAGGCTCATTGCATCAGCCAATGGGGCCACGACTTCCGTCCCGAGTATTCTCAGTTGGGCGAACTGCGCGACCGTTTTCCCGACGTTCCGATGATGGCCCTTACCGCCACTGCCGACAAGATAACCCGCAACGACATCATCCGCCAGCTTCATCTACACGAGCCAAAGGTGTTCATCTCGAGTTTCGACCGTCCAAACCTTAGCCTGACAGTAAAGAGAGGCTACACTCCAAAGGAGAAGACACGATTCATCATCAACTTCATCAAGGCGAGACCTCTCGAAGCTGGCATTATCTATTGTCTCAGCAGGGCGTCGACAGAAAGGCTAGCCAAAGAACTGTCTGCCCAAGGCATAAGGGCGGCAGCCTATCATGCAGGCATGAAAGCTGAAGAGCGCGATATCACGCAAGCACAGTTCAAGCAAGACGACATCCTCGTGGTATGTGCCACGATAGCCTTCGGAATGGGCATCGACAAAAGCAACGTCAGATGGATTATTCACTACAACCTCCCCAAAAGCATAGAGAGCTATTATCAGGAAATAGGACGCGCTGGACGCGACGGGGCACCAGCCGAAACCATATTGTTCTATTCTCTACAAGACATCATCCTGCTTGAGAAATTCATCAAGGAAAGTGGACAAAAAGAGGTGAACGGTGAAAAACTTCTCAGAATGAGAGAATATGCCGAATCTGTGGTATGCCGACGACGTATTCTCCTTAATTACTTTAACGAAACCTCCGACCACGATTGCCACAACTGCGACGTATGTCAGAATCCGCCAAAGAGATTTGACGGTACAAAATACGTACAAATGGCCCTTAGCGCTGCAAAGCGCACTGGAGAGAGTGCCAAGGTGTCTACCATCATAGAGATCGTGAAAGGTATGAAGTCGCCAAATGTTGTAAGAAAAAACTATGACCTTCTTCCTACGTTCGGAGTGGGAAAAGAACTGACAACAAAACAATGGAAAGACTACACTCTTCAAATGTTGCAGATGGGGTTCTTCGAAATAGCATACGACAAGGCAGAAGCCGTTGTGGTGACCACTGCCGGGGCAGAAGTGCTTTTCGGAAGGAAAAAAGCCATGCTATGCGAGATTAATGCCAATGACGATATGCCTGTAAGACAGAGGCGCACGAAAAAGATACAACTCGTCATACCCCACTTCACTAATGTCGGGGATAGAGTGGAAGACCCAAGACTGTTTGAGGCACTACGCATTCTTAGAAAGAAATGTGCCGATGAGGAAGGGTTTCCACCTTATATCGTGTTCAACGACAAGGTACTGCATAGCCTTGCGACCGAAAAGCCTGTCACGCTCGACGAGTTCGGCGGCATCTCGGGTATTGGAGAACACAAGAAGACTAAATACGGTCCAAGATTTGTGGCACTTATCAAAAAGATGATCTGACCCCAACGTTTTCAATAATTCTCTGCACCACAGTGCGGACATACGCCTGTATGGGCCAATGGTTGTCCGCAATTGCCGCAACGAAGTCCTGGCACATGCGCCTTCATGCGCAAGTAAACGGCATAGGCGAAATAGGCTATAAGCAACGGATAGCCAACATAATATAGTGTTGATATGCTGAACACCACATAGTCAACGGCACAAACCGCACAGAGCCCCATTGTGTAGACCACAGCCTCACCAAACGCGAAGCGGTGGATAATATCGTCGAGGGCTGCCAGCGACACTATCAGTATTGCCCAAACCAAGGTCATGAAAAGCGACAGTTTTGGTGGCAGTGAAAAGGGGTTAAGAGAAGGGTGATAATAATAATGTCTCCATGCCTCAGGGTCAAAAAGCTGTATGGAGGCATACACTACGGCTGCAGTGGACACCAACAGTGCCAACATCATCGGAAACGGCGAGTCTATGTCGTTCCAATGTACTATCATCGCCTTACGTCTTTTTATCAATAGCAAGCCATAAGCTGCCAACACCACAACCACTAAGGCAAGAAAAAGCAACAGATGCGAGTCGGAAAAGGTATCTATAAACCAGGAGATAGGGTCGTCTGGTTTTACGTTTGGAAGCATCTTGCTCTCTTGTATCCACCCTTGAGTGTTTTGGTCATAAGCCAGTTTCACCCATACTGAGTCAACCGTATCGTTAGGCAGAAATGCTATATCTGCCACCACCACCCTGCTTCCCGGGTTCACCACTATTGTGTCTTCAAAAGCCGAATAATTCCCACCGTCAACCATTTCGTCTCCTCTTTGTGGCAATAGCACAAGCGAGTCTCCCTTCACGAGGAAATTGAAGTTCTGGGTGTAATGGTGTGTTGAATAGAATGATATGGAGTCCTGCTGTCTTTCCGTCAGGCTCCATGCGTCTGGTGTAGGGCTTGCCTGTTTATAGCAAGAAGCAAATAATGGTATAATGATGACAAGAAGAATCCATCGCATAAGTACATTCATCTGACAACGCTTACAGTCAAACTGCAAAGGGAACATGCGTCCGTCGGGTAGTCTAAGCGACAGAGGTTCTTTCCATTGTGGCTTTCTCCCTCCTCTTGCCACACAATAACCAAGGGCATGACGAAGACAGAATCGACATTGCATAAGCATGCTGTCCAGTCTGTGGTTATCCTCGGTCTCAAATGCCGTTGGCGATTCCGCTCCCCTACTCTTATAGAAAGCCACCGAACGCGAATTGGAGGCATTGAGCAGATAGCCTCCGCATCTGTTTGCCCTTTGGTCAGTTGGTAGTGCGTTACTATTCTCCTGCCGTTTTATCGTCTCACGTCGGGATATAGCCTTGTCTTGTTGGGGGCTTGAGGTTGTTAGTTTCTCGACCATTTCGCGTCTCATGGCAGCAAGCAGGCTCGACGGCACAAACCAGCAGAAGTCCTTGTCTACCTTAATGCTCCGGCAAGAGAAAATGGTGGTTCCAAGTTTCGTCAATTGCCTTTCAATATTCTCTCGTTGTGGTTTCTGCGCCTTGGAATGTTCAGCGTCAACCGTCACGTGACAAGCCCTTCCGTCCTCAGCAGTACAATCGAGAGCGAAGCCTTTTTCCACTTCACGGAAAGTCATGTCCACAGCTATGGTTCTTGTTGCTGTCTGCTTAGCGAGAGTTTTTTCAAACGTCTGGTCGTTGTTTCTGTACAAAGCCATACCGTTACGCAGGTTTTTGGGCATTACCGAAGGATAGAGATGATTGCCCTCAGCCCTGTTGACCCTGAATCCCTCCAGCTGTCGTTCAGAGTTAATGAAGCACAGCCCGTCGCCATTGGCAAATGTAGCCACTCCAGCCACAATCACCATCTGCCTTCTCACCTCCTTCACCTTCCCGACATACTCTCCAAGAGCCTTTGGTGTGTCGGGCGAGAAGATGTCAGGTTGTCGTCCGTCGGCAAAATATGTGGTATATCCCCGGTTGAATGTCTTGTCAAGACTTGGTGTGAATGACAGTTCCACAGTTCCTGACGATGCACGGCAATACTTGTCGGGATGAGCCTTGACTATTTCGTCAAGCTTTTTACTGTATGCCGCCGTTACGTTTTTCACATAAGCCACATCCTTCAGTCTACCCTCAATCTTGAACGAGGTGGCCCCAGCCTCTGCAAGTCGTTCAAGATTGTCTATCTGGCAGAAGTCTTTCAGCGACAGCAAGTGTCTGTCGTGTTCCACCACCTTTCCCTGAGAGTCCACGAGGTCGAACTTCAGTCGGCAGAACTGTGCACACTCTCCCCTGTTGGCCGAGCGAGAGAAACAATATTGCGATGCATAACACTGTCCGCTATAGCTCACACACAAAGCCCCATGAACAAACACCTCAAGTTCCACCTCAGGCAGTGCCTTGTGAATGGTGTCGATTTCCTCTATCGACAGTTCTCTGGCCAACACCACTCTGTTGAATCCGAGTCCTGCGAGCCATTCCACCTTTTCTTTTGTTCGGTTGTCAGTTTGTGTGCTTGCATGCAATTCCATTTTCGAGCCATTCTTTTGCATTTCCCTTACCATTTCAGCAAGAGCCATGTCTTGCACGAGCACAGCATCGACCCCAGCCCTGTCCAGCTTTTCGAGCAGGATTTTCACGTTGTCAATTTCATTGTCGTAAATAATGGTGTTAACGGTGAGATACACCTTGACACCGAACTGGTGGGCATATCTGCACAATTTCTCTATGTCAGAGACAGGATTTCCGGCAGCGGCCCTTGCCCCAAACATTTCAGCACCAATATACACGGCGTCTGCCCCATGGTCGACAGCCGCCATTCCACACTCCAGGTTTTTTGCCGGAGCAAGCAGTTCAAGTTTTCTTACCACCTTTAATATTAAAAAATCCCGATTCTTGAAATTAGCAAATCTTATCTATGTCGAAAGGTGTTTCCTGATAAATATAATAGTTTATCCAGTTGCTGTAGAGCAGGTTTGCGTGAGCTCTCCAAGTGACGAGAGGTTTGTTGTCCGGATTGTCGTCACGATAATAGTTCACCGGCATTCCCACATCGTCCCTTATGCCCATATCACGTTTATATTCTTTGTCGAGAGTGTCGGGAGCATACTCCAGATGTCCTGTGATATAGAACTCACGTCCATTCCTTGCCATCACCATGCTCACTCCCGATTCCTCAGATTCAGCAATGATAGTAAGATCTTTGCAAGCCTCTATGTCTTTGCGTCTTATTTCAGTATGTCTGCTATGTGGCATGTTGAACTCATCGTCAAAACCTCTGAATATGGGAAGTTCCGGTGCGAGTGTTTTCTGTTTGAATATCCCGAACATCTTTTTCTTCAAAGGATATTTTGGTATTCCGTAATGGCAGTAAAGTCCCGCCTGTGCAGCCCAACAGATATATAATGTTGAAGTGACATGAGTTCTTGCCCACTTGAAAATGGTGCTCACCTCGTCCCAATAAGTCACATCCTCGAATTCATACGTTTCCACAGGCGCCCCTGTAACAATCATCCCGTCAAACTTTTCGTCTTTCATCACCTGAAAGTCACGATAGAACATCATCATGTGTTCTATGGGTGTGTTTTTTGGTGTATGACTCTTAAGTTTCATGAAAGAGATGTCAAGTTGCAGTGGCGTGTTTGAAAGGAGTCTGACGAGGTCAGTCTCCGTGGTAATCTTCAATGGCATGAGATTAAGCACGACAATTTTCAGAGGGCGTATATCCTGAGTAGTGGCCCTTGAATTGTCCATCACGAAAATATTTTCTTTCTTAAGCAGCTCTATTGCGGGCAGCTTGTCTGGTAGTCTTAATGGCATTTCAATTATATCTTATAATAAAGTTATTCTATAGTTATTACACAAGTCGACACATTGTCGTATCCACCCGAGTCGATTGCCGCCTGACACATTTGCAGTGCGTCACATCCTATGGCGAGCAGTTGTTCTATGTTTTCGTCATCCACCATATCGCTCATTCCGTCAGAGCAAAGCATATAGATGTCACCACGCTTTACGTCGTCGGTAAATTCGAATATGTCGAGGTAAGAGTAGTCACATCCTGCTCCTATGCAGTTTGTTATAGCATTAGACCCGCATTCAGGTCCATATATTGCAGACATGGAGTGGTCGGTGGAAATCTGCGATAGTTTTTTGTTTCTCAGCCTGTATATCCTACTGTCGCCGCAGTTTATCCAGAATACGTTTTTTTCGTATACGATAATTCCCGTAAGTGTTGTACCCATGTTTTTTGTTTCGGGTGACAGCTCACCTTTTGTATTGATGGTGACGTTAGTGGAGTTTACCCATTCCATCATGGCTTCGCAAAACTGTGTGGCTGTTAGTTTTGCAGGCAGGTCGCCGATATAGAAATGCAGGCTTGCGAGCACTTCCTGACTTGCCACTTCACCACCATCGTATCCTCCCATACCGTCGGCGACAGCCATGACAAACCTGTCGCACTTGTCGAGTTCGATCACGGTTCTGTAGTTTTCGTCCCTCACATACTTGTTTCTTACAAGTATCATGTCTTCGTTGTTTTTCCTTACCAATCCGACATTGCTTGAGGCAGTTATAGCAAATTTGTTTATTGTCATGTTAGTGTTTGATTACTTTATTTATAATCACCTGCAGGTTTACGTTAGCAATAGTCACGAGGTCGCCATTGTTAAGTGACATTGCCACGTCAGGCACAAGTTTTCTCCTGTTGAGCATAGTTCCGTTGGAAGAGTGCTTGTCCATAATACTCCAGCCCTCTCCTTTTTTGTAGAAGAGTTGAGCATGCGCACCTGATACAAACTTGTTCTGAGCGAACATTGCGCAGTATGGTCCTTGTCTTCTTCCGATCACAGCACCATTGACAGCATGTATGTCGATGTTCAGTTGTCTGTTTACGAGCGACATGGTCGGTATTGTCATATCTATAAGCGAAGTCGATATGTCTGCCTTTGACGTGGAGACAGCAAGCGGCATGGAAAAATGTTCCGACATGGTTTTCTGCTGGTTACGCAGTTCCAATTCTTCAGCCGAAATCATCATCCCACCGCATAGTGTGCATCGTCGTCCGGTACCCACATGACTGCATTTCTCGCAGTATGCCATCTTCCTTCCACATTGGTCGCAATAGTGCGACCCTGGGTCGATTTCTTCTTTGCAATATGGACAAATTATCATATTCTATATATATATTAATAATGTGGAGTAGTATTCCTGCCTTTTTATATATCGGCAATATCCTCCGTTGTTATGGTCTTGTAAGTTTCATTCGTAATGTCTTGCGGTTCCATGTCGGCCACCCTTTCCGAAAGTCTTCCTATGATTTCGTCTAGCATTGTTCTCATCTCCCTTGCGTTTCCGAAAGAAGACGATTTTGTCATTACTTTCTGGCAAATCACACCCATCATCTTGAACTCAGCCGATGGTTCAAAGACGAAGTCTTCCTGTGCCGCCATTTTCTTTATTATGGCCAGCAGTTCGTCTTCGTTGTAGTCTTCGATGTTCATTTTGTGTGTGAACCTGCTTGCGAGTCCTTGGTTTTCGCTGAGGAAAGCGTCTATTCTGTCTTTGTATCCAGCAATGATGACCACAAACTTTCCTCTGTCGTTTTCCATTCTTCTCATCAGAGTGTCCACCGCCTCGTGTCCATACTGGTCGTCTCCGCCGTTGCACAAGGTGTAAGCCTCGTCGATAAACAGAACACCTCCCATGGCCTGGTCACAGTATTTGTTTACGATTTTCGGTGTTTCTCCCATATATTTTCCCACGAGTTGTGCCCTGCTCACCTCAATAATGTTTTTTGAAGGCAGTATGTCCATGCTTTGCAGCAGTTCACCCATGAGTCTTGCCAGTGAAGTCTTTCCTGTACCTGGATTTCCTGTGAGCACGAAGTTCATGTTCATCTGCTGCACTTTACCTATACCGCTTTCCGACCTTTGTTTCAGGAACATGCTCTGCACGGCGAGTCTTCTTATCAAGTTTTTCACCGTTCTCATTCCCACGAAAGCATCGAGGTCGTTGAGCACTTCGTCGAGCGGTCGTTTCTTTGTGCTTTGTCCCACAGCGACGTCTTCGGCTACGATTTTGTACATATCCTCCTTTTCAAGCTGTTTTGAGCCCATCTCCTCCACGAGTCTTCTGCTTTGTCTTTCCACGGCCTCGTCGAAGAGTTTTCTTGCCTCACGTGCGTTACCGAAGTTATTGTCTTTCCTCAGGCATACTTGTTCAAACATCCTGTGTATGGTGGCCTTTGTGTCGTCATCCACAATAAACTGTCGTGCGCTTGCCATATTGAGGAAAATGTCGGTAAGTTCGTCGGCGTTATAGTCGTCGAAGTGTATGGTCTGTGTAAATCGGCTTTTTAGTCCAGGGTTGGAGTCGATGAAGTCGTGCATCTGTTGTGTATATCCAGCCACGATACATACAAACTTTCCCCTGTCGTCTTCCAGTCGTTTCAGCAGAGTGTCGATGGCCTCCGAGCCGAAAGAGTCTTGGTCGCTTGACTTTAGAGTATAAGCCTCGTCGATAAACAAGACACCTCCCATGGCAGAGTCAACGAGTTGGTTGGTCTTTATTGCCGTCTGTCCGCTGAATCCCGCCACGAGGCTGCTTCTGTCAGCCTCAACGAGTTGTCCTCTCGACAGCACTCCGAGAGTTTTGAGCACATTGGCCATTATTCTTGCCACTGTAGTTTTTCCTGTGCCCGGATTACCTGTAAATATGTAATGCTTTCCTTGGAAAGTGTCTTTTTCGCCACGTTGTATCTGGAGGTTGATAAACGATGCGAGGTTAGCCACTTCTTGTTTTACGCTTTTCAGTCCCACGAGTCCGTTCAGTTCCTTCAGGCAGTCGTTATAGTCCACAACCTGCGGTCTGTCGTATGGCACGTCGTCCTCGACAATGGTCATGAGCTGGTCGTTGCTGAGCGAGTTGAGGTCACTTTTTTCAAGTCTTTCCGCCTGTTGTTTGCATATTTGGTCGAAGAGCTGCCTCATTGCCCTTCCGTTGGCGAAGTTTTTGTCTCTGTGTTCATACAAGTCCCTTATGACCATTACTGTTTTGTCTTCCGCCTTTGGTGCAAACAGGTATTTCTTGTCTTCGGCGAACGTAAGCATGATTTTAAACAGTTCGTCGGGCGTGTAGTCGTCGATATTGAGGAAATAGTTGAATCTGCTTTTGAATCCCGGGTTTATTCTGAAGAGGTTGTCCATCTCCATTCTGTATCCCGCCACTATGCAAACGAATTTTCCTCTGTCGTCCTCCATTCTCTTCATCAGTTTTTCCAATGCCTGAGCCCCTTGCTGGTCTCTTTCCCCTGTTTGGCTCACAGGAGCGAGAGTGTAGGCCTCATCCACGAAGAGAATGCCGCCCATGGCCTTGTCGCAGAGTTTGTCTACGAGTTTTGGTGTCTCCCCTTGATATGGGCTCACCATTTTTGCCCTGTCTACCTCCACCACATGTCCGCTGTCTAAATATCCGATGGCTGCGAGTATCTCTCCGAGTTTTCTGGCTATTGTCGTTTTTCCTGTACCGGGATTACCGGTAAGCACTACGTGCATAGCCATTTTTTCGCTACCGCCGAGTCCACGTTCTTTTCTTTCCAGTCCGTTTTTCACGGAGTATGCGATTTCCCTTACGGCCTTTTTCACCTCGTCCATTCCAATGAACTTGTCCATTTCGGCAAGAATATCGTCGAGCGACCTTTCTTCGGGCACATATCCCTTTATGTCGTCGGGCTCTACTATGTGTGCGTCTAATCCTCTGCTGATGAACGAAGTGAAGATGTCCTCAGCCACTTTTATAGCCTCATGTGCGAATCCGAACGTCTCGTCTTTTTTCTTCACCCTGTATTTGAAGTATCTGGCGAGTTTGTGTTCCGCCTCCAGGGAGAAAGAGTCTATTCCATACTTATCTTTAAGCACGTTTCTGCAGATGGTGGTGAGTTCCTTGTATCCAGGAGAAGGCAGGACGAACTTGTACTTGAACCTGTTGCTTACCGAAGGGTTGTTGGTAAGGAAGTCTTCAAGTCCTTTTGTAAGTCCGGAGATAACCACGATAGGGTCGTCGTCCCAGTGGTCCATTTCCACGAAAAGCTTGTCGAGCGGATTCACTTGGTTGGAATATCTGTCCGGCAATAGTTTCTGCACGTTGTCGAAGAAGAGTATTCCCCCCTTTGCTTTCTTCACGTTGTCGTCCCAAGAGTCGACAAACCGTTGATAGTCAACAGCGTCTACCAATGTAAGTTTCGACTTTGAAATTATTTTATGCTGGAAGAAATAGTCTCTAATGACTTCAGCGAGCATTGTCTTACCAGTACCGGTTTCACCTATTATAATTGCATTGACGCTGAGTCTCACCTTTGCAACATCCTTTCTTGAATGAAGGAATGTATAGGTGTCGACCACCGACTGCAGCTGCAGTTTCACGTCGTCGAGCCCTACGAGCTTCACCAGCATGTTGTTGGTGGCCATAGGTTTCCCGCACCATCGGCAAAACCTTGCAATCTGTCTGTTTTCCTTATGACAATGTTCGCATTTCATAGAATATTATTTAGAAATAGTCCGACAAGAACCACGAGAGCAAAAATGCTCCATAGGGCATAATGTATTACTGAGTCGCTGCTGACTGACTTGAATTGGTTTTTCACATCGTCTAGCACGTTGAATTTCGATCCTCTGAAACGTATCGACTTCGTCTTGAACGTATAATAAAGCGGTTCGAGCAGTGATGACTTCATGTCGTCGTCCATCACCTCTGTTATCAGTTGTTTGTCTTCCTCGCTTTCCTTGCTGGTGTCGGTGAAGTGTGCTATGGCCACATATATTCCCTCGATGAGCAGTACGACAGGGATGAAATAGCTTGGGATTAAGGCATTCACAAACCTCATGGCAAACAGTGGCAAGACTGCTGAGAAGAATCCTATTACGGCAAGGAAGAAGGCAAACAGAGCTCCATATCCTTTGAAGAAAGACTTCACTCCCACTATCAGAGCCGTAGGAATTCCAATGGTTATCAAGAGTTTGACAGAACCGTTGGCGAGAATGTCTTTCGTGCCTTTTATCTGTGCCACTATGAGTGTGACAGCAAGTATGGCCGACAGTGTGTAGAAGAGTATTTTTAGCAATTTTGTCTGTCTGCAAGCACTTACATACTCGTTTCTCACCTCTTCATATTTTCTTGCAGTTTCCTGCTTAGCCTTTATGAATCTCCTGTAATAGTTTTGTTGCGGGTCGATGGTTCCTATGGCCATGAGCCATTTTTCGAGGCTTTGCTCGTAGCTATACTCTTGCGAGAAGTCTTCGTGGGGGTTTTCGTGATAATATACCGACATCCACTGGCTGAGACATGCGTTTCTCATTTCGTTTTTCATTTCCGCTATGTCCTGTGTGTCGATGTTTGTCCCGTTGTCGAGTTCCTTTCCCGAAGGCAAGAGGTATGTAGGCTTGCAGCCAAGCAATCGGCAGAAGCGGTAGGCTGCGGTCCTGAGGTTATAGTCGCCGAGGCGTTCTTTGTTTTCATCGCTCTGCATGTCGAAGCATCTGTTGAAGTCGTGTATCTGTTTTGTCCATCCATGCAGTTGTGCGTAGAAGAGGAATCTGCCTTCCTTTCCGCATAATTCCTCAAGTTTTTTCTGGAACTCCTTTTCTTCGAGCGACTGCCATTGCTTGAGTTTTTGCGCAAATGCCGTTCCCACTTTTTCCGGTGTGTTTGCCTCTTTTAGGTCGAATGCCGCCGTTCGGTCAATGTTGTACAGCACCTTGTATGCGAGAGTCTTGCTGTAAGCCTGTCCTTCTGTCATGATTCTCATGGCTTCGCATGCCATTTTGTCCTCGTGGCTGTACATCCAGGCCAGCAGTCGTCCGTCGGTTATGCTTCTCCAGTTGTCTTCATTCATGTCCTCATATCCGAAACATCTTATGATGTCGCGTATAGACCTCGACTTGTAGTTTGCGAAGAAGGGCATGTCTTTGTCCATTTCGTAAACTGTTCTCATGAGTGAGATTTTCGGGTTGTCGTTTTGTTTGCCGGTGAAGTAGCCCCTCATTCGGTTCACGTCGCAGTCGGTGTGGCTTTCAAGATACACCCAGAGGTCGTCGTTCGGATTGCGCAGCAGCACTTGGTAGTTAGCCGAATTTATCACGAGTGAAATGGCCACGCTGTGCATGTCGTTACATTCCTGTCCTGTGATGTCGGTATAAGGCCACGAAGGGTCCATGGCATAAACGGCAGCCATAAGTCCGGCGTGCTGGTCTATTGGGTATTTGTTAGTCACGATGTCTTTCAGCACCATGGCGGTCTTGGTATTTCCGCAGGAGTCAAACCAGTTGGCGAGTCTTCCACCGTAGAGGTATCCCTTTGCTATTCTTTCGTTTGCGAGCAGCATTGGTATTAGTTCGCGCACGTTTTCCGCCACGAGGTTTCTCTCCGGGTCTACCACGAAAGTCTTGTATCTGAGGAATGGCGAGGTGATGTCCACTTCCGGGCTTTCTCCGAGGAACCATCTTTCCACTTCGTTGTATGTCCATCGTTTCTGTATGTTCACCGCTGTCAGTCCCTTTACTATCATTTTCACTCTCTCTGGCAGGGTGTCGACACCAGGCAGTCGTCCTTCGTTTTTCCTCTTCATTATGGTTCGTTCTCCCACGTTGAATGGGCTTGCTCCCCGCCAAAGGGTGAGCAGTGTGACGCCGAGTGAGTAGAAGTCTGATGCCGGTGTGAGTTCCACTATTCCGTCTATCACGTCGTTATACATCTCAGGCGAGGCGTAGATGGGTGTTCTCGCCTGTGTGGTTCTGTGTAGTTCTTTCTTGTCGCTTATCACCGACGAGATACCGAAGTCTCCGAGCACGATTTGTGTATGGTTTTCGTCGCGGAAGAAGAAGTTTCCGGGTTTTATATCCTTGTGTATGATATTGTTGTTGTGACAGTATTCAAGAGCTGCAGCAGCTTGGAGTGCTATTCTCCTGAATTGGTCGAAATCATTGTTTAGTTTGTATTCGTTTAGTGTTCCGCCCTTTAGATATTCCATTATCTCGTAGTCGCGGTTTACGCCATCGACATACATTTTGCCGAAGTCAAACACGTTGACAATCATTTCGAATTGAATACCTGCAATGATTCTGAGAAGTTTTTTCTTTACTGAGAAATTAGGATAGTATATTTTCAGTACGAGTTTGTTCCCGTCATTTTCCACGAGAAACACCTGTGCCTCTCCTGAGTTGTCGCTTAGGCATTTCAGTTTTTTATAGAATTTTCCGTTTATCTCGAACACGTCGGTATCTGCCGGGGTATTAGAGTCAGACATGTTGTCAGCCATTCCCCTGATGGTTTTGGCGTCAATGTCCATTCTTCCCGTCACGTCGAGATTGTCGTTGCCATTCTTTGTCAACGATATTGTCGATTCTACTCTCAGAGTGGAGTCGAGCGTAGCGTCGAGCGTGTTGTCGAGCGTATTGTCATAGGAGTTGTTTCCTTCTGGTCTTATTATTGTTTCATCCATTGTCGTCAACCAATTTTGAGTTAGATTTCTTTCCGAGTATAATCCATCTTCCTCCAAGATGTGGCTTTGCGCATCCGCATGGGCTGCTGTGTATGGCGTTTTTGTAGTTACACTTCCAGGCGAGCCTTAGTCCTGCTGGTTTCATGGCCATGGTGTAGTTTCTTGCCTCCACTGGATTTTCCATGGGTCTTGTCTGCATGGCCTCAAGTGCATCCATAAGTTGTTCTGCGAGATTGTTTTTTCTTATCTGGTACTCTTCTTCAGTTATTCTTTTCGACTGGAGGTCAGGTATTTCGGGCGATTTCTCACCTCTGTCTTTGGCCAGCAGTGTGAGCACCCTTTCCCTTAGGGCCTTGTTTGCCTCTTCGTGCAGTACCTCAGCCTCAGATTTCATCGGAACCACTTTCTCGAGACTGTTGATTTGTTCGGCAATTGCTTGCATCTGTTGGTATTCCGGCAGCATTTTCACTCTTTCGAGCAGCATTTTCGCTTCCTCTGTCAGTGGTTTGCCGCATTGTTTGCAGAATGCGAACTCGTTCATAGTATTACACCTTGGGCACAATATTCCGCCTCTTGGGTTTCCACACTCCGGGCAGTAAGCCTCTTCGCCCTGAAGGTGTGCCCCGCAGAAGGAGCAGGTGTCGTATTTGATGTATCTTCGGCACGACTCACAGTAGTCGGCATCTTCTGGCATTGGCGACCCGCAGTTGGGACACAGTGAAGAGTCGGCTATGTTTTTTGCCATCATAGCTTGTTGATAATTATTTTGTTGCGAACGCCCGGTGGTCTCCGACGTGTATGTAGCATCGTTGAGGATTTTTTGCTTTGATGCCTCCATGCCATGGGTGTATTCATTAAATGAATTTTTATAGTCCATAAGAAGGTTCTTAGAAAAGTTCTTAATATGATTACTTCTGTCTATATGAAGTATTTTTTGTTTTATGTGTGCAAAGATACGAAATAATCTGAAATATACAAAAAAAAACGCCAGAAAATTTACAATCTGACGTTTTTTTATATAGAGTTTAAAAAAAAGTGAATTACCAAAGGTCGAGTCTTTCTTCTTTCGGGATAAAGAGTTTGTCACCTTCTTTCACATCGAATGCCTCATACCATGCGTCGATGTGCGGCAGTGCTCCGTTCACTCTCCATCGTCCCAGCGAGTGTGGATCTGTCTTTGTGCGGTTGCGTATTTCCTCTTCGGTGATGTTGCCTGCCCACACTCCTGAATAGGCCATGAAGAATCGTTGTTCCGGGGTGTAACCATCTTTATTATCGGGCTTTGCGTCTTTTGTTGCATTTTTAAATGCTGTGAATGCCACTTGCAGTCCTCCGTGGTCGGCAAGGTTTTCGCCGAGGGTGAATCGTCCGTTGGCATTCAGGTCGGGCAGTACCTTTATGTTTGAGAAGAAGCGGTCGAGAAGGTCTGCTTTCTCGTTAAATTTTTTAGCGTCGTCTTCAGTCCACCATCCCTTCATATTGCCATCTTTGTCGTAGTTGCGTCCACTGTCGTCGAATCCGTGGGTCATCTCGTGTCCTATCACCACTCCAATGGCTCCATAGTTGAAAGCGTCGTCGGCCTGGGGGTCGAAGAATGGAGGCTGGAGGATGCCTGCCGGGAAGCAGATCTCGTTGGTGGTCGGGTTGTAGTAAGCGTTAACGGTTTGCGGTGTCATGCCCCACTTGTCTCTGTCAACCGGCTTGCCGAGTGTTTGCTCGAGTTCTTTCTTATGCCAGAACAATCGGCAGGCGAGGATGTTGTCGTAGTACGACTTGGTAGGGTCTATAATGAGAGTTCCTACGTCTTCCCACTTGTCAGGATAACCTATCTTCACGTAGAAGGTGCTGAGTTTTTCGAGTGCGTTTTTCTTTGTTTCCTCGCCCATCCAGTCTTGGTCCTTGATGCGTTCACCGAGGGCAGTCTGAAGGTTTCTCACGAGTGTCACCATTCTTTCTTTTGATGAAGCGGGGAAATACTTTTCCACGTATATTTTTCCGAGAGCCTCTCCCATCACTCCTTCCACCTGCTGTGTGGCACGTTTCCAGAGCGGATAGTTTTCTTTTCGTCCCGACATGGTCTTTCCGAAGAAGTCGAAATTGGCAGCTATGGTCTTTTCGTCGAGATACGACACTGCACTCATTATCTGTCCCCACTCCATGTAGTCGCGATACTCGTCGGCAGTGATAGACGCTATGAGTTTGTCGGCTGCTTCAACAAACTGTGGTTGTCCCACCACGAGGTTGTCGATATACTTGAGGTCGATGCCGGCAGCCTGCAGTTGTCTGTCGAGCTTGATGTTCGGATATCGTTTGTTGAACTCCTGGCGTGTCATGCTGTTGTAGTTGGCTTCAGGGTCGCGCAGTTCGGCCGGCGACTTGGCAGCCTTGGCGAGTTCGGTCTCGAGTTTCATCACGTTTACCATCTTTTTCTCAGCTTCAGTTTCACTAAAGCCAACGAGTGCAAACATCTTGGCTATGTGCTTCTTATAAGCCTCACGTATAGCTTTTGTCGCTGGGTCTTCGTCGAGGTAGTACGACTTTTGTCCGAGTGTCATTCCTCCCTGCCAGATGTTCAGGATATTTTGTTTGGAGTTCTTTCTGTCGGTGCCATACCATGCTCCAATAAACTCGTTGTTTCCATACTTTGCGTATTCCAGTTGCACGTCAAACAGTTGTTCTTTGGTCTTTGCCTGTTCGAGTTGCTTGATAAAAGGCATGAGAGGTTTAATGCCGTCGGCGTCGCGTCTTGCCGAGTCGGTGGCGAGTTTATAGAGGTCGCTGAGTTTCCGTTCCACGCTTCCCTCTTTATAGTCCACGTTTTTGAGGTCGTTGAGAATGGCGTTGATACGTTTGTTGTTGTTTTCGGCCAGTTGGTCGAAACTGCCGTAGCGCGAGTAAGCCGCCGGCAGTGGGTTGTTTTTCATCCATCCGCCGCAAGCAAACTGATAGAAGTCGTCGGCAGGACGAGCTGTCTTGTCGAGATTGTCTACAGGAATGCCTGTTGAGAGGCTTTCCTGTGCCATGGCTCCTGATGCTGCAGAAGCCAATGCGATGATTGTCATAAAAGTCTTAATTTTCATATGTTTATATTATTTAATTCTTCCAGTTTCATGCATGCCTCTTCCCATTTCTCCACCTCTTCGTCGAGAGCTTTCTTTGTAGAGGTGTATTCTGTCACTATGGTCATGTCGCTGGCGTTTTCGGGTTTGCTGAGTATCTCGTCGAGTTCCTTGAGTCTTTTTTCCATTTGCTCAATCTTCCTTTCCGACTCCTTCACGGCCTTCTCTGCCTTGGTTATGAGTTTCTGCCGTTCCTTGCGTTCGGCATAGCTTTGTTTCGAGGTCTTGTCGTCCGTGCCGGTGGCTTTGGGCTGCACGGGCGTTGTCTCCGTCCTCAGCGAGAAGGCTTCCACTCCCGATTTCTCGCAGTTTCTCAGGTAGTCGTATATGCCTCCGAGGTGTTCTCTCACCTTTCCGCCACCAAACTCATACACCTTGCTCACCAGTCCGTCGAGAAACTCACGGTCGTGGCTTACGATGATGGCCGTACCGTCGAAAGCCTTTATTGCCTCTTTCAGCACGTCTTTCGAAGGCATGTCGAGGTGGTTGGTGGGCTCGTCGAGAATTAGCAGGTTAACGGGTTCGAGCAGCAGGCGTATCATGGCAAGCCGGCTGCGTTCCCCTCCGCTAAGCACTTTCACCTTCTTTTCCGATGCCTCGCCGCCGAACATGAAAGCGCCGAGTATGTCGTTTATCTTCAGCCTTACTTCTCCCCTTGCCACTCTGTCTATGGTGTCAAACACCGAGAGGCTTTCGTCGAGCAGCTGTGCCTGGTTCTGTGCGAAATAACCTATCTGCACGTTGTGTCCAATCTTCAGTTCGCCGGTGAAAGGTATCTCGTTCATTATACATTTCACGAGCGTTGACTTTCCTTCGCCGTTTCTTCCCACGAATGCCACCTTTTCACCTCTTTTAATAGTTAGCGTCACATGGTCGAACACGGTGTGCTGTCCGTAGTCTTTCCTCACGTCGTCGCATATCACAGGATAGTCGCCGCTCCTGAGACATGGCGGAAACTTCAGGTGCAGTGCACTGTTGTCCACCTCGTCAATTTCTATGGGCACGATTTTCTCCAGTTGCTTCAGTCGGCTTTGCACCTGCACGGCCTTTGTGGGCTTATATCTGAAGCGCTCCACGAAGTCCTTGATGTCGGCAATTTCCTTTTGCTGGTTTTCCCATGCCCTGAGTTGCTGTTCGCGTCGTTCTTTTCTCAGTGTGACATACTCGTTGTATTTCACCTTGTAGTCAATCACCTTTCCACACGATATCTCCAGTGTCCGGTTAGTCACATTGTTGATGAAAGCCCTGTCGTGGCTAACAAGCACCACAGCCTTTGCCTGAGTGCTAAGAAACTGTTCGAGCCACTGTATCGACTCGATGTCGAGGTGGTTTGTCGGCTCGTCGAGCAGGAGCACGTCAGGATTGCTGAGAAGTATTTTTGCCAGTTCGATTCTCATTCTCCATCCTCCTGAGAATTCGGATGTAGGGCGGTCGAGGTCGTTGCGTGTGAAACCGAGTCCTGCAAGCGTTCGTTCCAGTTCTGCCTCACAGTTTTCGGCTCCCATCATCAGCAGCCGTTCATGTTCAGAGGTAAACCTTTCCACGAGCGCGGCATACTCTTCGCTCTCATAGTCAGTGCGTTCCGACAGTTGGTGGTTAAGTTCGTCCACACGTGCCTTCAATTGTGTCACGTTAGCGAAAGCCTTTCTTGTCTCCTCTCTCACAGTGGTATCGTCTTGAAGAATCATCACCTGTGGCAGATAGCCTATGGTAGTGTCGTTAGGTACAGCCACCACTCCCTCTGTGGGTTTCTGCATGCCACAGAGAATCTTAAGCAGTGTCGACTTTCCAGCACCGTTTTTTCCCACGAGTGCTATTCTGTCTCTGTCGTTGATGACGAAACATGCACCGCTGAACAAAGGTTTTACTCCAAACTCAACTTTAAGTTGTTCTACTGAAATCATTTATATGTCATGTTATGTTCAGCCCGCAAAGTTACAACTTTTTATTGTATCATCCAAATTGTTTTAAGTTTTTGATATCATTTTAGCAATATTAAACTCTTTCGGGTCAATGAACTTGTCACTGGGATTCTTTAGAGAATTAAAAAATTAAAGAATTAAAAAATTAAAGAGGCGAGGAAGAATTAGAGAATTAAAAAATTAAAGAATTAAAAAATTAAAGGGCTGCGCAAACGCCCGCCGTCGTATGGTCTTTACTTTATCCTTAATTCCGCAACACTATTACAAATATAACTTTTTAAGTACCTGAGCAACAAAAAGTTGCTCAGGATTTTGTCATGTCAGATTTTTCACCTATCTTAGTGTTGCAAATCAAAATATATATCAAAC
>NZ_NPJI01000105.1 GCF_002251435.1 Prevotella sp. P2-180 | reverse complement strand
AGCTATAGCGACCACGCTCGGCGTGACTTCCTGCATGGGAGCCAACGTATACCTCTAAAAGGCATTGCGCCAAAATACCGAAGTGAACCCGAACTTCTTTTGGGTTCACTTCATTGTGTTTGAAATTTTTATTTGCCGAATGGATACCTGACAATCACCATTATCAAAAAAAATCTTAATATTACACTTTTATATCTACATTTTCGGAATTAAAGATGTATCTTTGCAAAGGTTTTTTAAGACAATGCCAAGAGATAGAAACTTTAAACAACATATTTGATATGAAAAAGAAACTCACGAAGGTACTAGTATTGGGTTCGGGTGCCCTGAAAATCGGACAAGCCGGCGAGTTTGACTATTCTGGCTCGCAGGCTCTCAAAGCTTTACGCGACGAGGGCATTTCGTCTGTTCTTGTCAATCCTAACATCGCTACTATCCAGACATCGGAAGGTATTGCCAACAAGGTGTATTTCCAGCCTGTCAACACTCATTTTGTGACAGAGATAATACGAAAGGAAAGACCTGACGGCATACTGCTCGCATTTGGCGGACAGACTGCCCTTAACTGCGGTACTGAGCTATACCAAACAGGCGTGCTGAAGGAGTATGGCGTGGAAGTGTTGGGCACTTCCGTTGAAGCCATCATGAACACTGAAGACCGTGACTTGTTTGTACGCAAGCTTAACGAGAAAGAGCTGAAGACTCCTGTCAGCCAGGCAGTTGAGACCATGGACGATGCCGTGGCTGCCGCCAACCGCATTGGATTCCCCGTAATGATACGCTCTGCATACGCGCTGGGAGGACTTGGTTCAGGAATATGCCGCAATGAGGAAGAGTTCAAGGAACTTGCAGGAAGCGCATTCACCTTTGCACCACAAATTCTTGTAGAGGAGTCGCTGAAGGGATGGAAGGAAATTGAGTTTGAGGTGATACGTGACGCCAACGACCATTGTTTCACCGTTGCCTCTATGGAAAACTTTGACCCGCTCGGCATACACACCGGAGAGTCGATTGTGGTAGCTCCTACATGCTCTCTTACCGACGAGCAGGTGAAGATGCTTCAGGAAATTTCTATCCGCTGCGTGCGTCACCTTGAGATTGTGGGTGAGTGTAACATTCAGTTTGCATTCAACGCCACTACCAACGACTACCGCATCATAGAGGTGAACGCCCGACTGAGCCGTTCTTCGGCACTTGCCTCAAAGGCCACCGGTTATCCGCTCGCCTTCGTGGCAGCAAAGATAGCTTTGGGCTACACACTCGACCAGATAGGCGAGATGGGCACTCCCAACTCTGCCTATGTCGCCCCGCAGCTCGACTACATGATATGCAAGATACCTCGCTGGGACCTTACCAAGTTTGCCGGCGTAAGCCGTCTGATAGGTTCTTCGATGAAGTCTGTAGGCGAAATAATGGCCATAGGACGTTCGTTTGAGGAGATGATACAGAAAGGCTTGAGAATGATTGGACAGGGTATGCATGGATTTGTTGGCAACGACCATACTTCGTTTGAGAATCTCGACCATGAGTTGGAGAATCCTACCGATCTTCGTATCTTTGCCATTGCACAAGCTCTCGAGGAAGGCTATAGCGTGGAGCGCATAGAAGAACTGACAAAGATTGACGTATGGTTCCTTGAGCGCTTGAAGCATATTGTAGACATTAAGCATAACCTCCAAAAATACAACGACTTGCAGTCACTTCCCGAGAGTTTGCTTAAAGAAGCGAAGATTGCAGGTTTCTCTGATTTCCAAATCAGCCGTTTTGTATTGAAACCTACTTCGGGAAATATGGAGAAGGAGAACGCACAGGTGCGCCGCCATCGCAAGAGCCTTGGCATCGTTCCTGCCGTGAAGCGCATCAACACAGTGGCAAGCGAACATCCGGAGCTTACCAACTATCTATATATGACGTATGCGGTGAACGACAACGACATTGATTTCTACAAAAACGAGAAGTCGGTAGTGGTGCTTGGCTCTGGTGCTTACCGTATCGGTTCGTCGGTGGAGTTTGACTGGTGTTCGGTAAATGCCGTCAATACCGCACGTAAGCTCGGCTACAAGTCGATAATGATAAACTACAACCCAGAGACTGTGTCGACCGACTACGACATGTGCGACCGTCTGTATTTCGACGAGTTGTCGCTTGAGCGAGTTCTTGACATTATCGACCTCGAACAGCCCCGTGGAGTCATAGTAAGCGTAGGAGGCCAGATACCAAACAATCTTGCCATGCGCCTTCACAATTATGGAGTGCCCATTCTCGGCACCTCACCTATCGACATCGACCGTGCTGAAAACCGTGACAAGTTCTCTGCCATGCTCGACCGTCTTGGCATCGACCAGCCGGCATGGCGTGCCCTCACCTCGTTTGACGACATCAAGAGTTTTGTCGACCAGGTAGGATTCCCAGTCCTCGTACGTCCGTCATACGTGCTCTCCGGAGCAGCCATGAACGTTTGCTACAGCTTTGACGAACTGGAGCGTTTCCTCCAGATGGCAACCGAGGTGAGCAAGGACTTCCCTGTTGTGGTGTCACAGTTCATGCAAGACACAAAGGAGATAGAGTTTGATGCCGTTGCCGACAAGGGCGAAGTGATAGAGTATGCCATCTCTGAGCACATTGAGTATGCCGGAGTACATTCAGGCGACGCCACAATGGTATTCCCTGCCCAAAACATTTATTTCTCAACTATCCGCCGCATAAAGAAGATTTCACGCCGCATAGCCAAGGAACTGAACATTAGCGGTCCGTTCAATATCCAGTACTTGGCAAAGGGCAGCGAGATAAAGGTGATAGAATGCAACCTTCGCGCATCACGTTCGTTCCCGTTTGTGAGCAAGATCCTGAAGCGCAACTTCATCGACACAGCCACACGCATCATGCTCGACGCTTCATACGAACGTCCTTCAAAGGGAGAATTTGACATCGACCGAATTGGCGTAAAAGCATCCCAGTTCTCATTCGCACGTCTGCAGAATGCCGACCCTGTGCTTGGTGTCGACATGTCGTCCACGGGTGAGGTAGGTTGTCTTGGCGACGACTTCAACGAGGCTCTTCTCAACGCCATGATAGCCACCGGCTACAGCATTCCGCGCCATAACATACTTGTATCTTCGGGTGGTCTGAAAGGTAAAGTGGACCTTCTTGAACCAATGAAGAAACTTGCCGAAGCGGGATATACCATATATGCCACAGAGGGTACATCCAAGTTCCTTGCCGACAATGGAGTAAAGTCCACTGTTGTATCATGGCCTGACGAGGATGGTGAAAACAAGGTGATGGACATGATAGCCGAACACAAGTTCGACCTCATCATCAATGTTCCCAAGAACCAGACAAAGCGTGAGCTGACCAACGGTTACCGCATCCGTCGTGGTGCCATCGACCATAACATTCCTCTTATGACCAATGTCCGTTTGGCCAAGGCCTTTGTTGAAGCCTTCTGCTCCATGAAGCTTGATGACATAAAGATAAAGAGCTGGCAGGAGTATAACGCTTAAAGGTAGAAGTTAAAGAAATGGCTGGGGAAGCTAACTTCCCCAGCCATTTCTTTAGCTTTCTCTTATTCAATCAGTATTGTCTCCCCGTCTTTCGTAGCCTCGAAATACGGATATTCGTCACGAAGGCTAATGTCATCGTAGATGAAATCAGCCACTATAGTATCGTGACCGTCAGGCAGTATGAGTCCCATCTTTCCGTCTTTCTGTGCAATGACAGGCATGGTCTTCCTGTCGTCCACATTAGTGTATACCCTCCTGAGGAAGTCATACTTTGGTTGTACAAGGATATCGCCTTTGTAGTTTTTGATACCAAATAGTCCGTCTTGCTCAAATACCTCGTGAAGCCGTGTGTATTTCTCCTTAATACGTTTCAGGTAGAAATCAAACTTCTTCTTGTCGTTGAGCATTGTCTTAAAATAGAGGAACGTGTCGCAATAGTTTGCCATGGCGCGAGCAAGAACAATCTGCAGGTCTAGTCCGCTAACAGCTTTTCTGTTGATGTCGATATAAGCGGCAATGGCTTCCTCTTTCTGCTCGACCGACATTCCTTTCAGCCTTTGTATAAACTTGTCCATAATATCCTTGCTGCCGTGATAAGCCTTTATGTAACGGTGGATTTGCCGTTCCATTTCGTCGCTGACAAACTTGTCTATGCGTTCCACTTCAATAAGGTCTTGATATTCTATATCAAAATTGTCTTGTGTTATCTGTGTCATAGTTGTAGTACTTATTATTTTCGACAAAGTTACGTATTTTGATTCAGATAACCAAATTTTCCTATGTTTTTTTTCAATATTACAAAAAAAAATCCTTCCCGGGGAAATAATATCCCGGAAAGGATTCATTGTATTAATAGTCCGGTCATTTACTCAATGACAACGAGCACTTCGTCTTCCATGACACTTTGCCCTGGTTGCACGCAAATTTCCGTCACCTTGCCAGGCTTTTCAGCTTCGAGGTTGTTGGCCATCTTCATTGCCTCAAGCACAACGACAGTGTCACCAGCAGCAACTTCATCGCCTACGCTAACCTTAACTTCAATAATGGTGCCAGGCAGTGGAGCCTTGACAGAATTATTGGCGTTTGCAGCACGGCTACTTGAAGATGATGATGCCGGGGCAGCGGCAGGAGCTGCTACAGGTCTGACAACCTTTGGCTTTTCGGGTTCCTTTTCAGGTTCCATCTCCACTTTGTAGTCTTCTCCATTTACAGTGACAGCAGCCACATTGTCAACGATGTCGCCTATTGTCACTTCATATATTTTACCGTCTATGGTATATTTATACTCTTTCATATTCTGATTGCTACCTATTTATGGACGCTCTGTCATGCTCAATGCGAATCCGTTCCACTGGGTGTTGCGCTCATTGATTGTGATGACGCACGATTCAGCGTCGTGGACGTTGTTACCCAGATGTTCGTGGATTGCCAGTGCAATGGCTGCGTATACATTTTTGTCGTTTGCCATAATGATTATTTTTACATTGGGATATTTCCGTGCTTCTTGGCAGGCAGGCTCTCACGCTTTGTAGCGAGCTGGGCCAGACCGCGGCAGATGCGGAAACGAGTATTGCGCGGTTCGATGACATCGTCGATGTAACCATACTTTGCAGCCTGGTATGGAGTAGCGAACAGGTCGTTATACTCATCTTCCTTTTCTGCAAGGAATGCCTTTACATCTTCTCCGGCATCTTTCTTTGCCTTTGCCTCTTTTGCGCAAAGCACAGCCACGGCACCGGAGGCACCCATAACTGCGATTTCGGCTGAAGGCCATGCGTAGTTGAGGTCGGCACGAAGCTGCTTACATCCCATAACGATGTGGCTACCGCCATAGCTCTTACGCAATGTCACGGTAATCTTTGGCACTGTGGCCTCACCGTAAGCGTAAAGCAACTGGGCGCCGTGGAGGATAACGGCATTGTACTCCTGTCCGGTACCGGGAAGGAAGCCTGGCACGTCGACAAGCGATACGATAGGAATGTTGAAAGCGTCGCAGAAACGTACGAAACGGGCACCCTTGCGGCTGGCGTTAACGTCAAGCACACCGGCGTAAACTGAAGGCTGGTTTGCCACGATACCTACGCTCTGGCCGTTGAAGCGTGCAAAACCGATGATGATGTTGCGTGCGAACTTCGGCTGTATTTCAAAGAACTCGCCATCGTCTACTATACCGCCTATCACCTTGTACATGTCGTAAGCCTCGTTGCCGTTGTCAGGGATAATCTCGTTGAGTGCATCCTCAAGACGGTCGATTGGGTCTGTACAAGCCTTGCGTGGAGCTGTCTCCATGTTGTTTGAAGGTATGAAGCTCAGCAGAGTCTTGATCATCTGCAGTCCTTCCTCTTCTGTTGAAGCCGTAAAGTGGGTCACACCGCTCTTTGAGGCGTGGACGCTGGCTCCACCGAGGTGCTCCTGGTCGATGTCCTCTCCAGTAACGGATTTTACCACTTTAGGTCCGGTAAGGAACATGTATGAGGTGTTCTCCATCATGAGAGTGAAGTCGGTAAGGGCGGGAGAGTATACAGCACCACCGGCACAAGGACCGAAGATACCGCTGATCTGTGGAATAACACCCGAAGCAAGGATGTTACGCTCGAAAATCTCGCCATATCCGGCCAGGGCATTTATACCTTCTTGAATACGTGCGCCACCAGAGTCGTTGATGCCGATAACTGGAGCTCCCATCTTCATGGCCATGTCCATTACCTTGCAGATTTTCTGGGCCATGGTCTCTGAGAGCGAACCTCCGTTGACTGTGAAATCCTGTGCGAAGATGAACACGAGGCGTCCGTCGATGGTACCGGAACCTACCACGACACCATCTCCGAGATACTGCTTCTTCTCCATGCCGAAGTTGGTGCAACGGTGGAGTTTAAACATGTCGTACTCTTCGAAGCTGCCTTCGTCAAGAAGCATGTTGATGCGCTCTCTTGCTGTGTATTTGCCGCGTGCGTGCTGTTTCTCGATAGCCTTTTCACCACCGCCTATGCGTGCTTCTTCACGCTTTGCGATGAGCTGCTTGATCTTTTCTAATTGTTTGCTCATTTTAATATTTTAATTCTTTAATTCTTTAATTCTTCAATTTCTTCAAGCCTCCAGCTTGAAGACCTTAGTGCTCGCAAAGCTCTGTCAGGATGCCTATTGTTGACTTTGGATGCAGGAATGCGATGTTGAGGTTTTCAGCACCCTTGCGTGGAGCCTTGTCGATAAGGCGAATGCCTTTCTCGTCACACTCTGCCAATGCGTTAGCCACACCGTCCTCAATACAGAAAGCCACGTGGTGAACACCATGGTTGCCCTTGTCGAGCCATTTCTGTATGGTGCTATCCGGTGATGTCGGCTCAAGAAGCTCAAGCTTTACCTCACCACACTTCAAGAAAGCGGTCTTCACTTTCTGGTCAGCCACTTCTTCTACTGCATAGCACTTCAGTCCCAATACGTTTTCGAAGTAAGGAAGTGCCTCTTCGATGCTCTGGACAGCTATGCCCAGGTGCTCAATATGAGAAATTTTCATAATTTTATGTATTAAATTTGTATAATGTTTCAATTAAAAACCGTGCAAAGATAATGATATTAATCTAAACCAACAAAGATTGTGTTGAAAATATTGTTAATTCGTCTATAATTCAACGCTAAACCTCACATTTATGCGCCTACCTGTAAGGTAGTTTGGCACGGCATACTGGTTGTCGGTCACGTCTGTCACCCAATAGTATGAGTTGACATTGTTTATTCCGAAGAGGTTCAGGCAGTCGGCTCCAAGCCATATCTTTTTTATTACACTGCCTTTTCGATCGGTATTGTCGGCTATGAGATAGTTCAAGCCTATGTCGGCTCGCTTGTAGGCGGGAGCCCTAAACTGCATGCTCTCGAGGCCTTTGTGTGGAGGTCCGAAGGGCAGTCCGTCGGCAAAGGCAAGTTTCAAGGCTACCATCAGACGTTTTAGGCCGGGGAAGTAGTCGGTGAAATGGAGGTTGATGCCATAACGTTGGTCGGTGGGCAGTGGTATAGATGCTCCGTTGAGGTTTTGGCGGGTTTTCATAACAGAGAGGGTGAGCCAAGAGTCGGTTCCGGGCACAAACTCACCATATAGTTTCATATCGGCTCCGGTGGCATATCCGTCACACTGGTTGCCACCATAATATGTAAGTTTTACATTATTAATATTATAAGGTATGAGGTTATGAAACTTCTTATAGTAGGCTTCGGCAGTGAACTTGAATGGCCGGTCGAGCATTTTGAACCTATAGTCGAAGGCTGCAACGAAATGTATTGACTGCTGGCTTTTGATGTTCTTGTTGAGATAGGCCACCGTTCGACCGTCGACGGTGGCGGTATCTCTCAGGTCTTTGTAGAACGGTGCCTGATAGTAGAGTCCAGTGGCGAAACGCAGTGTTACATCGTTGTTGAATGATGGCACTATGGCCAACGATGCCCTTGGCGACACTGTGGTCTCACCGTTATACGACCAGTGGCTGAATCTCAGGCCATAGTTCAGTGTGTAGTAGTTTGGTTTCTCTGAGTTTCCACTGAATCGGTATGTGTCCATGAGATAGCCTTCGAGCCGGTTGGCCTTGAGTTCGTTTTTCGACCTTAGTGAGTATATTAGGTCGAGTCGTTGCGGGTTGTGAGGCATGGAGTAGCCGCTTGAGTCGCGCATCTCATATTCGCTTGCGTTTTCCTTTATCTTCTCGAACTTGTATGTCAGTGCGGCTTCGGCCTGGTGTTTTTTCATTTTGTGTTTCAGCAGCAGCTTGAAACTTTCCACATGTCCTGTGAGATAGTTTCTCGCATGTTCCAGATATGTTCCCACGGCAATGTTTGAGTTTGTGTTGGTGTCGTCGAGCCAGTATTGTCCCTGTATGTCGTAGGTTTCTTCCTCCTTGGTGTAGAAGGCGGATGCGAGAAACGAAAGGGATGTGTTGGATCCTATTTTTCTTGTTATGTCGAGAGCGCCAAAAAGGGTTCTGAAGAGGTCTTTTTCCTGTCCGTCGAAATACACCTTGAAGTTTTTCACGTCTTCCATGGTGCCGAATGATGTTTCTCGGTTGTCGGGCTCGAAGTTGTAGTGGTTTTCTGATATGTTGCCAATGAAGTTTACGCTCCATAGCGAGTCAGGCCTGTAGCTTATGTATGTCTGGTAGTCGAGGAAGTCTGGCTTGTACTCTCCTTTTGTGTCCATTGACCCCACTAGATATTTGTTTGTCTTGTATCTCAGTCCATGGCTCATGGTATATTTCTTTTTTGCCACTCCCACGTAAGCGCTTGCCCCAAGCAACGACAACGACACGTTGGCCTCGTCTTTCTTGGGCTGTCGGTAAGTAATGTCAAGTGCCGACGACATCTTGTCGCCATACTTTGCCTCAAATCCTCCGGTGGAGAATGCTATTTCTCCCACCATGTCAGGGTTTATCACGCTTAGTCCCTCCTGTTGCCCGCTTCTCACGAGAAATGGCCTGTATACCTCTATATTGTTGATATAGACAGAGTTTTCGTCGAAGCTGCCGCCTCTTACATTGTATTGCGACGACATCTCGTCGTGGGTGGACACACCAGCTTGTTGCTGTATGAGTTCCTCCACCACATTTCCTGTGGCCGACGGTGTCAGTCTTGCATTTTCGATGTCAAGGCGTTCGGTTTGTGATGTTTGTCTTTTCTTTTCCGTCACCACCACTTCTTTCAACGACTCCATAGGATACATCACCACCCTCAGGGTTTGTTTTCCCTTTGGGTTTCGCAATGTTCTCTGCCTTGTCTTGTATCCAACCATTGAGAACTTTACGGTTACACTGTCAGCCGATTTGAGTTCGAGGCTGAACTTGCCTTTGAGGTTTGTCATCGTCACCTTTGCCTGTGCCGTACAAGCCACGGTGGCAAGTTCTACGGGATTTCCGTCGGTATCAACCACGGTTCCCGTCAGCGTGAACGATTGTGCCTGGAGGTTGCTTGCCGCCAGGCATGTCATTATTATGAAGATGTATCTTAATATGTTCATTAGTCCTTAACTTCCTACGTTGTTTTACTATAAAAAACGAGGAATTTGGAATAATATTGTATTTACAGACTCCAAATTCTTGAAAGCAACGAGTTCAACCATCCTGCTCTGGTCACAAACCATCTGAAAGCGCTCACCTGCTTTCCGCCATATTTCATTATCATGTCACGATATTTGTTTTTGCTGTAGGGCAGACCGACATCAAGGAAGCAGAAATGATCATAGCCGTCAGCATAGGCCTCTTTGATGACATTCCATATCGTAACCTCAGCCGGATGCAACCAATGGTATGACTTTCGCTTGAAAGCTGCATACCACAGAAAAGCATTGTTTTTCGAAACCGCTATGGCACAACAGCCTATCACGGTGTTATGGTATTTGGTGACATACAGCTTTCCATATCCCGATTTCCATACCTCACGGAAAAAGACAGTGTCAGGAATGTAGCGTTTCAGCTTTGTATAGTTATGGGCTTTAAGTAGTCGCATAAAGTCCTTGAACTCCTCCTCGTCAGCCACGGCATGAGTCTCCACCCCTTTCTCCTGTGAGGCGGTCACACGCTTCAGCAACTTCTTGTTGACTCGTTCCTCGGGCGACTTGCTGTGAAGCGAGTTGTGAATGTTCAGCCAGCTTACGGGAAAGAATCCGAACCTGCGAAGAGTCTTATAGCCAAACATCTTTGTCGACAGATGGCTGAATTCCACATACAACACCCTTACCGGCATCTTCCTCATCAGTTCTTCCACAAGGCGGTCAAACACCTCGCTGGATTCAGAGCGGTCGGCATACTCGCCCTCGCCCAAAATGCGACAGTGCCAGGTGAGAAATGGCGGAAGCCACGACGACCGTCGTCTCACCACGGCAAGCATGTGACCAGCCTCGCGTCCGTCAGCATACTTGGCCACGGCCATCAACGGGCTGTGGCGTGGCGTGCGCTCGTAGATATGAAACAACTCAGTACTATGGAAGAAGTCGCTTCCCCCAAGTTCCGGAATTTCCATTCCGCTGGTATATATCATAATCGACAAATCGTTCATACGTCTTTACTCCTTATCTCCTCATGTTGATTTTATGTCTGCAAAAATAATAAATAAACATAAAAAACCACATGTCAATAATATTTTTTTAATATTATTTCTTACCTTTGTGGCAAAAATCACATATATTAATTTATACAAGACAAAATTATGACTGATTTCAAAGATTTGGCACAACTGAGAAGAAGCCACAGAAAATTTACCGACGAAGAGATAAACCCGGAACACGTTCAGACCATACTGAGGGCAGCACTGATGTCGCCCACATCAAAAAGCCAGAGAGCATGGCATTTCGTGGTAGTGGAAGACAAAACAGACATTGAGAAACTCGCAGACGCAAAAGACCTCGGTTCACAGTTTATGAAGGGAGCTCCACTTGCCATTGCAGTGCTTGGAGACCCGCAAGCCAACGACTGCTGGATAGAAGACGGCTCAATAGCAGCCGTGTCGATGCAGTATCAAGCGGAAGAACTGGGACTGGGCTCATGCTGGGTTCAGATGCGTGGAAGAGGACTTGCAGACGGTACCACTGCCGATGAGGTGATACGCGGCATTCTCGACATACCTGCCAATTATTCCACACTATGCATCATTGCCATTGGACACAAGGCTGACCAACGCAAGCCACAGAACGAAGACAACCTGAAATGGGAAAACGTTCATGCCGACAAGTTCTAAGCCTATGAGAGTGACAATTATTGGCTCTGGCAATCTTGCCACTCAACTAGGCAAGGCCATTGCCAGCTCAGGCCATGACATAGCCCAGGTATACAGCCCCACCTACTGCCATGCGCTCACCCTTGCCGACGCACTTGGCTCATCGGCCACCTCGTGCCTCTGCGAGGTCAACGACGACTCCGACTGCTACATCATTAGCATCAAGGACTCTGCCCTCCAGACTCTTATACCGGAACTCTGCAATGGCAGGGACGACAAGGTGTTCATCCACACGGCTGGAAGCGTGCCTCTCGACGTGTTTAAGGGAGCGGCAAAGCATTATGGAGTACTTTATCCCATGCAGACCTTCTCAAAGCAACGTGACGTTGATTTCGCCACAATACCCATTTTCACAGAGTACAACGACGACGAGGCAAAGGCTGCTATCGACATATTAGCCCACAGTATCTCACCCAAGGTGACCGAACTGTCGAGTGCCGACCGAAGGTATCTGCATCTTGCCGCAGTGTTCTCATGCAATTTTGTCAACCATTGCTACACCCTTGCAGCAGGAATAATGGAACGTCACGGCATGACCTTCGACCAGCTTCTGCCTCTTATCGACGAGACAGCCTCGAAGGTGCACGACCTCCATCCAAGCAAGGCACAGACAGGTCCTGCCGTACGTTACGACACCAACGTCATCAATCGTCAGATGGACCTTTTGGCCGACAATACTCTCATGCGAGACATATACGAGATGATGAGCAAAAGCATTCACAATGAGGTAAAGAGTTAAGAAAAAACTTGAAAAAAAATGATCAATTACGACTTAAAGAAAATCAAGGCAATAGTGTTTGATGTCGACGGTGTGCTAAGCGCATCCACCATCACACTCCACCCAAATGGCGAACCAATGCGAACCGTGAACATCAAAGACGGATACGCCATACAGCTCGCCATGAAACAAGGCCTGAGAATAGCCATAATCACTGGAGGAAAAACCGAAAGCGTAAGACAGAGATACGCCAACCTCGGTGTTGAAGACATATATATGGCTTGTGCAATAAAGATACGCCACTATGAAGAATTCCTCGCCAACTACTGCTACTCTGACGAGGAAGTGATGTATATGGGAGACGACATACCTGACTACGAAATCATGAAACGTGTGGGATGTCCGGTATGCCCAAAGGATGCATGTAGCGACATCAGGCAACTGTCAATATACGTCAGCGACTATCAGGGAGGACATGGCTGCGGTAGAGACGTGATAGAACAAGTGCTTCGTGCACAAGGCAAATGGTTGGAAAACGAAAAAGCATTCGGTTGGTAGTCATGTTTGAACATCTTAAACCATATAACATCATTCTTGCAAGCAACTCACCACGCAGACGTGAGCTACTTGCTGGCCTTGGCCTCGATTTTTCCGTCAATGTGCTTCCGAACATCGACGAGAGCTATCCACCTACCCTGCCCTACGACAATGTGGCAGAACACATAGCCTGCAAGAAGGCTGAGGCTTACAAGGCTGTAATGCATCCAGACGACCTGATCATCACTGCCGATACTGTGGTGATAGTAGACAATCGCATACTTGGCAAACCTCACAATGCGGAAGAGGCCATAGACATGCTAAAAGCCATCAGCGGAAAGACTCACCGTGTGGTCACCGGAGTGTCCATCACCACTTCCACCACCCACAGGCATTTCTCTGTAGCCACCGACGTGACCTTCGCTTCACTTAGCGACGAGGAGATAGAATTCTACGTCACTCGCTTCAAACCATTCGACAAGGCCGGCGCTTACGGCATACAGGAATGGATAGGCTACATAGGGGTCACTTCTCTTAATGGCAGCTACTACAACGTGATGGGACTGCCTGTACAAAGGATCTGGAAAGAACTAAAGGCGTTGAAACAATGACAAAATTGGAATGAAATGCGATAAAACGTGTTTAAAATGCAATTTTGCTGTTAAGCGATGTTAAATTCTGTGTCTTTTTGGTTCAAAAATTTTGTACTTTCAAATAATGCGAGTACCTTTGCACTCGACAACTAGTAATTTTAATCTATATTTATCATTTTCCTAATTGGGAATCGGTCTGAGAAGATAGATTCCCATTTTTTTTTACCCTTTCGTAACTTTCACTTGTTTGCCGTCGCATTGTATGATTCGTGCTCCAGAAAGATGCTCCATGACAATGTCTTTTTCTACGATTATGGCATTAAGGGCACTGGAATTGGGGTAGCGGTTGAAGAAGATATTGTCGCTCATGTATAGCTTTATTCCGGTCACACGTCGGTCAGTGCCCATCACGTTGTAGTAGTTGAGAATTCTGGGTAGCACCCTTGGCAACACTTTTATCCCTGTCCGTCCGTCGGAAAATTCCAGTACTGCCACCACATGCCATCTTCTCCGCTTGTCGTAAGCCTCCTCTCTTTGTCCGTCTGTCATTTTGTGCGAGATAGAGATGTGACGGCCGTATTGCTTGTTTATCGTATTCATCATCTTACGGAATATCTGTCCGTGGGCTGAGGTATCGTTAAGTTGGAATATTCCTATGTAGTAGTGTATCATCTCGTGAATGATGGTATCTTCCAGCTCTTGCTCAGTGAGGTCGAAACGAGAATTGATGCGGAGACAGAAGTTGTAGCGTTCCACACGTCCATCAGGCAGCCTTCGCTTCTTAAACTCGCATTTGCCCAAAAAGGTCTTTGCGCTACTGAGCATAATGGAGGGCCTAGGCAACTTTGATTCAAACATCAGTTTGTTGTATTCGTCAAATTTGCTTTTTACGTAGTCTACGCTTGCTTTCATATTGTTGATTATTTGTTCGTTTTGAAATAAAAAAACTCAACTTTCGGAAGTTATTTTAAACCACAGAGTTTAAGAGATATAGAGTATTTATACTAATGAAAGAGGTTGAATGCCAAGGCATTTAGAGCTCATAGAGAGCTGCGCATCATGTTTGCCGCATGGAAACTCTGTGTCCTCTGTCGCTTGCGACCTACTCTATAAAACCAC
>NZ_NPJI01000104.1 GCF_002251435.1 Prevotella sp. P2-180 | reverse complement strand
CCTTGGAGATGCAGCTTCGCATCTCCAATTCCTTTTCGATTTCAAAAAAATCCATACTTGTTTTTGTTAGTAATATAAATATATAGGTTTGGTAAGGAGGCTCGTAGTGAGTCCCTCATAAGTAAGTGTTGTTCATAAAGCAAGTTTTAGTAGTGAGAATATTGCAGTTTGTGTTCTCGTGTCATCGGCAAATACGATTCTGGGGCTTCCCATGAAGCCGATTTCATGGAAAGCCCCAAAAATGTCTATTGTGTGTATGAGGGACAGGGGATAGGTCCGTGTCCTGCCCAAAGAGACCCGCACCATCGCTGAATGGATGGTGCGGTAGAGAAATTATGGATTTACTTTATTTCCCAGCCTTCGATGAGTCTGTCGCCCTTATAGACTAATACGTGCATAAACCAGGGCTCCTGCCAATCCCAAGGTAGCAAATGTCTGCACAGTTGATAATCTTGATATCCGTTGTCCAAATCAATTTCATAGCAATTATAATTTCGTCCGTACCAATAGCTCCAGCGGTTAATCCATACGTTAGCCCAGCTATCATCGATGTCCTTTCCGGTTCTTTCCTTTAAAAATTCTCGGTAGTAATCCCATCCCCGACCTCCTTTTTCTTCAGGCTTGTTGAATATGTCTTGTATGGCCTTAGCAGTCTGTTCAGAGGGAAGCAGTGAGAAAACCTGTTCCATTATGCCTTCCTCTCTATTTACATGGAACTCATCAGTGAAATTAAGACCCACATAATAGGCTAACTGATCATCGGAGGCATGGTTGATGCAGTAGCAATCTACTTCTCCATCCGGCCATGGAATATTGCTACTAGAACCTTTTCTAATAGCCTTTGCCCGTTTCTTTTCACCCATGAAGTGTTTCAGTGTGCTGTTCAGGGGCCATGCGCTGCTCAGCAGGAAGTTGAGTTGCGTAATGCCTTGTGGCTGTACGGCGGCATCGAAGGTTACCTTGGCTACCTGCCCTCCGGCGTTGTCGGTGGCGGTGAAGTAGGCGTTGCCTAATGTGTTGCCCTTCTCGTCTGTCAGTCTCCAGGTCAGGTTGTCTCCCGTGGTGATGACCTGCTTGGCATCGGGCATCCAGCGCAGGAAGGTGGCTTTGGCATCGTCCAGGTCATTCACGCGCACGCTCAGCACGTCGGGACGTGCCGCCTCGAGTGCCTGCCCCAACAGGGGTTGCTGCTTCCCGCTTTCGTCGGTAAAGAAGAGGGCCTCTTGCAGGGTTTGGAGGTCGGATGCCTTTTCCGGTTCGGGCATGGGCGATGCGGTCTTCACCTGACCTGAGGCATCCACTATGTAGATGCTCTCTGCGCTGTCGAGCAGCTTCTGCAACGAGCGCAGGCTCTTTGCTATCTGGTCAGCCGGTACACCGCTCAACTTTTTGTCCAGACTGAAGCTGTTGGCCAAGACTTGCCCCTTTGCGTTGGTCAGCGATACCTTGACCGAGAGGGTGAGGTCGTAGCTCGCCTTCTGCGTGTCGGGCTCTTCCTTTGGGGCAAGGTTGAAAATGGCACCCAGCGTGCAGGGGGCTTTCCCCGTTATCTTGCTGCCGGTGCCGTTGCTCACTATGAGTTCCGGCTCGGGCATCTCCTCCTGGCCCTCATAGAGCGTGTAGGCTATGTTGGCCACGTTGAGCAGGTCATCGCTAGCTTCGATTTCCCAGTTCAGCGTCAGTTCGTTGGTTTGGTTGTCATTCTCATCGTCATCGCTGCAGGAGGGCAGTGCGATGCAAATCATTAGGGCCAGCAGGCCCATGGCAAGTTGTCTGTAAGTTTTCATATATGTTTCATGTTATTTGTTATCCGTTCTATAATAATGTTAACACGGTGTGTGAGATGAAGTCGGCCTGTTTTGCTGTGAAACATAGTTTGCTCCTCCGTTAACGTTGTCCATCAGCTGCTCGTCGAGCTGCATTTTCTTTTCTTCTTTCTTTTCCATAATGACATGAGTTTTAAATTGTTTATTATTTCTGTTGCAAAATTACGGAATAAAATTGAAAATGCCGAGACAAAACGGGAAAAATGTTGGTCAAAACGGGAAAAAGTGTACTGAGGATAGATGTAGTACAAAACATTACTGTCCTGCCACCTCTATGCCGCATGCCGCAATGCCATAGACAGGTTATTGCATTGCTTGTCGCCAGAACTGTCCGACACTGACTTTTGACATGACTTGAATCAGGATTAACGTTTCAGACTGCAGCAGCTTGCAGAGGGTTTGATGCCAGTGCCTGCACACCGACACCGAGAGACCTTCTCTCATCTCATTGGCAGTTACGGCTACATCTTATATGGAAGGTAGCCAACCCTTTATATATAGATGTGCGCCTCGTGGCACACGGACAGGTCCGTGTCCTGCCTCCTCATTTTTTGTAACATTTGAGATTATATTTTTGAATATTCCTGCGGGACAGTGACCTGTCCCCTGTCCTCACATTCTCTATCGTATTGCATATATTCCATCTCGCTCTATTCTTGATTTCAACAATGGGTTCATGTTCTTATGCATACGGACAACATCAACGGAACATTTGAATATGCTCTCCAAATAATCTTTCAAGG
>NZ_NPJI01000103.1 GCF_002251435.1 Prevotella sp. P2-180 | reverse complement strand
TACAAGTTTTTAATGTTAAAAACACGTCACCAAACTGTTAAAAATAAACACGTTAAATTAACACTCTTATCGATAAAAACTATAGTGAAAATGGTACAGGAAAATTCAACAAACTTGACAGCCTAGGACAGACCCTATCGGAGATTGCAAAGAAAAACCATACTACAGTGGCAAAACTAAGGAAACTCAACGGCATAAAGGGGTCAAACATCAGGGCCGGAAAGAAACTTAGGGTGAGATAGAAAGAGCTAATATATATATTAATAAGGTATAGTTATGGATGACGAGCAGAAAAAAAGAGAAGAACAGGACGATATGCTGATAACAGGGGCGTTCCAGCATCTATTGGACACTTACAGCATATCCAGACACCGTCAGAAAGTTGATATCATCACTAAGGCATACAACTTTGCCCGACAGGCACACAAAGGAGTAAGACGACTCTCAGGAGAACCTTATATCCTACACCCGATAGCAGTGGCGCAGATCGCATGCGAGGAAGTGGGACTAGGTTCTACCAGCATCTGTGCAGCATTGCTGCACGATGTGGTGGAAGACACCGACTATACTACCGAAGACATCGAAAACATATTCGGCGCAAAAATAGCGCAGATCGTTGACGGACTGACAAAAATCAGCGGTGGAATCTTCGGCGAACAGGCATCGGCACAGGCAGAGAACTTCAAGAAACTGCTGCTCACCATGAGCGACGACATACGTGTCATCCTCATCAAAATATGCGACCGACTCCATAATATGCGCACCCTGGCAAGCCAGCCAGCAAGCAAACAGTATAAGATTGCCGGAGAGACACTCTATCTCTACGCCCCACTGGCCAATCGCCTCGGACTTAACAAAATAAAGACCGAACTTGAAGACCTGAGCTTCAAATACGAACACCCTGACGAGTATGCCGCAATAGAGAAAAAGCTCGCCTCCACACAGGAGTCGCGCCATGAACTCTTCGACCTGTTTACCTCGCCCATAGAGCAAGCCCTCGACAATATGGGCATAAAGTATGTCATAAAGGAACGCGTGAAAAGCCCTTACTCCATCTGGAACAAGATGCATAACAAGCATGTCTCGTTTGAGGAAATTTACGATATACTTGCCGTAAGAATCATATTCACACCAAAACACAGGGAAGACGAAATCAACGAATGCTTCAACATCTATGTCGCCATCAGCCAAATATACAAGTCACATCCCGACCGACTGCGCGACTGGCTTAACCATCCAAAAGCCAACGGATATCAGGCTCTGCACGTAACACTGATGTCGAAACAAGGACGATGGATCGAGGTGCAGATAAGGTCCGACCGTATGGACGAAATTGCTGAACAGGGATTTGCTGCCCACTGGAAATATAAGGAGGGAGGAGAAATAGAGTTTACTGAAGACGAGGGAGAACTCAACGAGTGGCTACACACCATTAAGGAAATACTCGACGACCCGCAACCAGACGCCATGGACTTCCTCGACGCAATAAAACTCAACCTCTTTGCCTCGGAGATATTCGTATTCACACCAAAGGGAGAGATAAAGACCATGCCGGCAGGATGTACGGCCCTCGACTTTGCCTTCTCTATACATACCTTCCTCGGAAGCCATTGTATCGGTGCAAAGGTCAACCATAAACTCGTGCCACTGAGCCATAAGCTGCAAAGTGGCGACCAAGTGGAAATCATTACATCAAAGTCGCAACACGTACAGGCTTCATGGATCAACTTCGTGTCCACAGCAAAGGCCAAGGCTAAAATACAAGCCATACTCAGACGCGACGGTAGAGAGATACAAAAGCAGGGTGAAGAGCAGTTGCGCTCGTTCTTCACTGTAAACGATATCGAATATACCACAACGGCTATCGACCAGCTTGCCGTATTCCACAACGTGCCAAAACGCGAAGACTTCTTGCGTGGTGTCGGAGAGAAAACTATCATACTCGGTGAGAAAGACATCGACGAACTAACAGGTCGACGAAAAGAAACCACAGGAAAGGGATGGAGAAAGTTTGTACCATTCTTCAAGACTGGAAAAAACAAGAAGACGGAAGAGCAGGGCTCTTCTAATCTGATGGTCGTCGACGATAAGCTGAACAGGAAAAAACCTATATTCATTACCGACAGCAACATATCGCAATATAAGTTCATGCACTGTTGCCATCCTATCCCAGGTGACGATGTGCTCGGATTTATCGACAACAAGAAGCAGATAGAGATTCATAATAGGGCATGTCCCGTGGCAGCGCGACTGAAGTCGAGCTTCGGCAATCGCATACTCGATGCAAAGTGGGAGATGAACAAAACACTATTCTTCGACGCGACAGTGCAAATTAAGGGCATCGACCACATCGGATTGCTCAACGAGGTGACCAACGTTATCTCACGACAGATGAATGTCAACATCCACACCGTAAACATCACATGCGACGACGATATCTTCGACGGGCAATTCGAAATCAGGGTTCATGATCGTGAAGACGTGAGACTACTCATCGACAATCTGAAGAAAATCAGCGGACTGCAAGAAGTAAGTCAGATTATGTAAATGAAGAATGAAGAGTGAAGAATGAAGAATATTATTATTTCTCTTTTGGCACTGCTGGCGCTCACAGCTTCTGCCGCAAACAAATATGATAATCCTGACACACTCGTCGTGGCACGCGACGGTACAGGAGAGTTCCGAAACGTCGACGACGCCATAGAGGTGTGCAGGGCGTTTATGGACTACCATAAGGTGATTTACGTGAAGAAAGGGGTGTATAAGGAAAAACTTATCATCCCTTCCTGGCTCACCAATATAGAAATATGTGGAGAGGACAGAGACAACACCGTCATCACCTGGGACGACCATGCCAACATTAAAACCCAAGAAAGACCTAACGGCATGGGCACCTTCAGAACTTATACACTGAAAATTGAAGGCAGCCACATCACACTGAAGAATATCACAGTCGAAAACAATTCGGCCAGACTCGGACAGGCTGTCGCACTACACACAGAAGGAGACTGCCTAACATTCGTCAACTGTCGCTTCCTCGGCCATCAAGACACAGTCTACACCGGAGTGGCTGGCAGCCGACAACTGTTCAACAATTGTTATATAGAAGGCACCACCGACTTCATCTTCGGTCCGGGCACGGCATGGTTTGAAAACTGCGAGATACGCAGCAAGGCTGACTCATACATCACTGCCGCCTCCACACCAGCCGACCAACCCTACGGCTACGTGTTCCACAACTGCCGACTGACTGCCGACCCCAACGTGACGAAGGTATATCTCGGCCGTCCATGGCGCGACTATGGCTATACGCTCTTCATGGAATGCGAACTTGGATCCCACATACGACCTGAAGGCTGGCACCATTGGCAGAAAAACAGAGAGCAGACGGCCCGCTACCTCGAATACCGCAACCATGGAGCCGGAGCAGACACAAAGAATAGAGTGGGGTGGAGCCGTCAAGTGACCGACAAGGAAGCAAGGCATATCACACCCGAAAATGTTATAGGAAAATTCTAAATCATAGGCATCTGTAGTAGAGAAGTCGCCTTTTCTCCATATAAGGTATAATAATTGTTAATTTAGGTACAATTTTTGAGATAAAACTTTAATATGTGACATTTTTAATATAAATTTGCAACGGAAATTCCTACGAACAAGCATTGTCGTAAAGGAAACCTATTAAACAAACTATATTATAAAAGAAATCAATAATTAATTTAATTTTATACTAACTAAAAAAGACAAACGTATGAAACAACAGCTCAAGAGAGCCTCTGTGGCTCTGCTCATGACGATGGTTTGTTTCCTCGCTTTTGCGCAAAAAACTATCACCGGTACGGTAAAGGACTCCAGTGGAGAAGGCGTCATCGGTGCAAGTGTCCTTGAAAAAGGTACGCAAAATGGCGTCGTGACAGACTTCGACGGTAATTTTACCATCAAGGTTTCGGGAAAGAACCCGATCGTAGTGTCTTACATCGGTATGAAGACACAAACCATTGCAGTGGGAAACAAATCAAAGTTCGACATCACTCTCGAAGACGAGGCTACAAGCCTTAACGACCTCGTGGTGATCGGTTATGGTACAGTTCGCAAAAAGGACCTCACTGGTTCTGTGGCTACCGTTAACAACAAAGCTCTTCAGGAAGTGCCTGTGGCTTCGGCTTCTGAAGCTCTTACAGGTAAGATGGCTGGTGTGCAGGTGACCACTACTGAAGGTTCGCCTGACGCTGAGGTGAAGATTCGCGTGCGTGGTGGTGGTTCTATCACACAGAGCAACGACCCGCTCTACATCGTCGACGGATTCCCTGTGGAGACAATCTCTGACATACCTGCTACCGACATCGAGGACATCACAGTGCTCAAGGATGCTTCTTCTACAGCCATCTACGGTTCGCGTGGTGCTAACGGTGTAATCCTCGTTACTACTAAGAGCGGTAAGAGCGGTAAGGTGAACGTGAGCTACAACGCTTACTACAGCTGGAAGAAGATTGCCAATACCTTCGACGTGCTCAGCACCTACGACTACGCTAAGTGGCAGTATGAGCTCGCTCTGCTCAAGAATGAGAACGACCTGAGCTCTTACACTCAGTATTTCGGTGAGTATCAGGACCTCGATCTTTACAAGGACATCGAGGGCAACGACTGGCAGGACGTAATGTATGGCCGTACAGGTAACACCTTCAACCACAACGTGAACATCACCGGTGGTACCGACCAGATCAAGTATGCCTTCAGCTATGCCCACATGAACGACAAGGCCATCCTGCTCGGTTCAAGTTACAAGCGTGATAACTTCAGCCTCAAACTGAACACCAAGCCTACAAAGCGCACTACACTCGACTTCCAGGCTCGCTACTCTGATACAGACGTTTATGGTGGTGGTGCTCAGGATGCTACAGGTGCATACGACACCGACCGCCGTCTGAAGTACTCTGTTATCTATACCCCGATTCCTCTCGCCAACCTCGATGCTTCTGCCGGAGCTGCCGACGACGACCTCGGTAACCTCTACAACCCAGTTGAGGCTCAGCGCGACAACGACATGGAGCGTGAGAAGAAGACTCTTAACATCGCCGGTTCGTTCGGATGGGAAGTGATTGACGACCTCCGCCTGAAGACTGAGTTCGGCTACGATGACTACAACCAGTACGACAAGAAGTTCTTCGGTCTTACTACATATTATGTTAAGAACGTACCTGCAGGTGAAAACCAGAATATGCCGGCCATCCGTCTTATCGACACCAACCGTCATCGCTTCCGCAACACCAATACCATCAGCTACGACTTCAAGAAGTTGCTTAAGAGCGAAGACCACAGCCTTAACCTTCTCGCAGGTCACGAGTATGTAATCACAAAGAAGCGTGTCAACACCAACGAGGCACACGGTTTCCCAGTTGACTTCGACGCTTCTACAGCATGGAAACTCACATCTCAGGGTACTCCATATCAGATTGACGACGTATATAGCGCCGACGACAAGCTCCTCTCTTTCTTCGGCCGTCTGAACTATAACTTCCAGGACAAGTATCTCTTCAGCGCCACATTCCGTGCCGACGCTTCTTCTAAGTTCGCAAAGGAAAACCGTTGGGGTTACTTCCCATCAGCTGCCGTCGCATGGCGTATCTCTTCTGAGCCATTCATGAAGGGCACCAGCAAGTGGCTCGACGACTTGAAGCTCCGCTTCTCTTATGGTACTGCCGGTAACAACAACATCCCTGTAGGCCAGCTCTCACAGACCTACGAGCTCAAGACCTCTACATGGGTAAACGACTTCACCAGCTTCTGGGCTCCTTCAAAGACCATGGCTAACCCTGACCTGAAGTGGGAGACCACCATCACACGTAACGTAGGTCTCGACTTCACCCTCTTCGGTGGCAAGTTCAGCGGTAGCGTTGAGGCTTATCTCAACACCACCAAAGACCTGCTCATTGCATTCCCTGTAGGTGGTACAGGATATGACAACCAGTATCGTAACATGGGTGAGACCGAAAACAAGGGTCTTGAAATCACTGCCACATGGCATGCAATCAACAAGAAGAATGTCGGTCTCGACATCAATGGAAATATTGGTTTCAACAAGAACAAGATCAAGGACCTCGGTGCCATGGAAGACTTCGGATGGAACAGCCGCTGGGCTTCTACCGAAATCGGTCAGGACTACTGGCTCGCCGTTGGTCAGCCCGTAGGACAGATTCGTGGCTACCAGAGTGCAGGACGCTATGAAGTCAGCGACTTCGAAGGCTACGACAAGAAGACTGGCAAGTGGATTCTTAAGGAAGGTGTTGCCGATGCTACTCCTGTTATCGGAACAGTACGCCCAGGTTCGCTCAAGCTCGTTGACCAGCCTACTGAAGAAGGTGGCAAGGGTAACGGTATGATCGGCGAAGAGGACAACGTGATTATCGGTGATGTTAATCCTGATTTCACCGGAGGTTTCGGTATCAACGCCCGTGCATACGGCTTCGACCTCTCAGCACAGTTCAACTTCTCTGTAGGCAACGAGATATATAACGCTAACAAGATTGAGTTCACATCTACAGGTAAGTATCAGTATCGTAACATGATTACCGAGATGGCCGACGGTGTACGTTGGACCAACCTCAACGAAGACGGTACACTCTGTAACGATCCTGTTCAGCTCGCCGAGATGAACAAGAACACCACAATGTGGTCGCCTTATATGAGCAAGATGGTGCTTACCGACTGGGCTATCGAGAACGCCTCGTTCCTCCGTCTGAACACACTCTCGCTCGGATATACATTGCCAACAAGTTTGACAAAGAAGGCTGGCATCAACAGCCTCCGCTTCTATGTAACGGCTTACAACGTGTTTACCATCACCGACTACTCAGGTGTAGACCCAGAGTCTGATTGTATCCGCAACACCTCGCTCACACCATGTGTTGACTACTCAGGTTATCCACGCAGCCGCTCATTCGTAGTAGGTTTGAACTTGAACTTCTAATATATAAATAAGGAACATATTATGAATAAATATATAAAATCATCAGTTTTGGCTATGTCTCTTGCCGCTGTGGTAAGCTCTTGCGACATGGATGCGCCAACGATTTCCACCTTGGATGAGACTTCGGTGTTCTCCACCTATTCTCTTGCCGAAGCCGAGGTGATGTCAATACATATCTCTTTCGGCGAGACCAACTCTTACCGTGGTCGATTCCTGCCTTACTATGGACTTAACACCGACCTCGAGACCGGTAGCGGTACATATCCTTCACTCAAGGACCAAGCAACAGACAAGCAGAGCCTCTTGAACTACGGAACACTCTCTACCAACGGCCAGATGAACACCGACAACAATGCCTATGCAAAGTTCTATGAAGGCATTGAGCGTGCTAACCTCGCTATCGAGGGAATACGCAAACACGGTAATGTAGAGCAGAACAAGGATATGGCCCACCTTCTCGGCGAAGCACTCACACTGCGTGCCGTAGTATATAACGACCTTGTAAAGGCTTGGGGTGATGTTCCTGCACGCTTTGTGCCAAACAATCCTTCTAATGTGTATTTGCCACGTGCCAGCAAGGACTCTATCTATCGTCAGCTCCTTGCCGACCTCGCAGAGGCTGAGCAGTATTGCTACTGGCCAAAGGAAAGCTCCATCACCAAGTCTACCGAGCGCGTGAGCAAGGCTTTCGTAAAGGGTCTTCGCGCCCGTATCGCCCTATATGCTTGTGGTTATGCTCTCCGTAGCGACGGCTACCGTCGTTCTAACGATCCAGAACTCTCTCAGGACAAGATGATGCAGATTGTAAAGGATGAATGTATCGACATCATCAACCAGGGCTGCAACAAACTCGGCGACTTCAAGTCAAACTTCGTGAAGCTCTGTCAGGACAACGTCACTGCTGGCGACGAGTCGCTTTGGGAAATTCCTTTCTCCGATGGTCGTGGACGTGTACTCTACACATGGGGTGTAAAGCACAATGCCAAGGACCAATATACCCAGCAGGCTCAGGGTGGCGTAAACGGCCCGATGCCTTACCTCTACTACGACTACGATGTTGACGACATCCGCCGCGATATCACCTGCGTGCCTTACGACTGGAGTAAGGAACTCGTCGAGGGTAAGTCTCATCAGCAGCTCCGCGCCATCAATAAGTGGTGCTTTGGTAAGCTTCGATATGAGTGGATGAAGCGTATCGTTACATCCACAAACGACGACGGTGTGAACTGGCAGTACATGCGTCTTGCCGACGTTTATCTCATGGCTGCAGAGGCTGTCAACTATCTCGAAGGACCAACAGCTGCATGGAAATATATGAAGCCAGTGCTCGACCGAGCTCTTCCTGCCGACAAGGTTGCAGCTCTTCAGGCTAAATATACCGCAAACAAGGAGGCGTTCCAGGATGGTATCGTAGAGCAGCGTGCATTTGAGTTCGCTGGTGAGGCTCTCCGCAAGGCAGACCTCGTGCGCTGGGGTATCATCGACGAGAAGATGGCTGAGTGCAAGCAGAAGCTTACTGACCTCGCTAACCGTCAGGGTGCATATGCCGACCTGCCAGTGAAGATTTACTGGAAGCTCGCCGACAATGGAGAGGACATCCTTATCTATGGTCTCAACCATGGCGACACCGACGACGAAGGCTCAAACCTCAAGGCAGATGGCTACACAGCCAAAGACTGGTTTGTGGCAAGCAAGGACGGCTCAAACATCATTACCGACGACTATATAGAAGGTATATACGTCAAGAAGCCAAGTCTCAACTACCTCTGGCCTATCTGGCAGACCTTCATCAACAAGAGCAACAATATGCTCAACAATGATGGCAACCTCGGCCAGCTTTAATCCACGTTGAACAATAATCAATAACAAGAAAGATTATCATGAACAAAAAACTTATATATACAATGATGTTAGGGTTGGGTTCGCTCGCCCTTACATCTTGTGGCGACGCTTCTGAAGAACTCACCAGCGTACTGCTTGGCCGCGACTTCGCTCCTGTCGGACTTGAGGCAAAGAGTGCCACAGAAAACAGCATCACTCTCGAATGGACAAAGTCGCACGATGACGTGACTTACACCATCGAGATATTCCAGGACGACAGCCTCACCTTCGAGGGAAGCCCAAGTTACACCTTGACTGACATTGAGTATGCAAAGGTAAAGGTGACAGGTCTCATATATGACACCAAGTATTCAGCTCGTGTGATGACCATTGACAATAGCGACGCAAGCCGCAACTCAAAGTGGAGCAACGTGTTCTTCCGCACATCAGCCCAGCAGATATTCAACTCTATCTCTGAGAGCGACGTGGCAGACCGTAGCGTCACCCTCACATGGCCTGCAGGCGAAGCTGCCACTGCAGTGCGCGTTTATTCTGACGAGGTGCTCGTAAAGGAGCAGACCGTTTCTGCCGACGAGGTGGCTGCAGGTAAGGTGGTAGTAGACGGACTCACCCCTGAGACAGCCTACACCGTTCGTCTCTACAATGGCGAGAAGCAGCGTGGCTCAAAGTCGTTCACTACAATCGCCGACCTCAACGGAGCTACTCTCGTTCATGAGGGTGACGACCTCGGTGAATTGATAGCTAATGCTGAGGATGGACAGGTATTTGCTCTCTATGGAGGTACCCACATTATTGCAGACGCCGAGGAGGAAGGCAAGGCAAGTGCTGCCAAGGTATACAAGAGCATAATTATCAAGGGTATCTATCCTACCAACGTTCCTGTCGTTAAGGGTCGCTTCGAGATTTACGATGGCGCATCTCTTGAAATCAACCAGGTTATCATCGATGGCGTTGACAATTCTACCACCGACCAGGCATTCAACTTCAAGACAGCTGGCGTGACATATCCATTGTTGAGCGTTCAGAACTCTGAGGTGCGCAACTTCGGTAAGGGTGTATACTACCTGAACGTGGCAGCCACCGTAAACAAGTTAGAGTTCAACAAGTGTCTCATCCACGATATCATCTGCGACGGAGGTGACATGTTTGACTGCCGCAAGGGACGCATCGACGAGCTCAACTTCCTCGACTGTACAATTTACAATAGCTGTGCAGCCCGCGACTTCATCCGTATGGACGATGCATCTTCTCTTGGAGGTACTCCTACTATTACTGTTGACCAGTGTACTATCGATGGTTGTGCTAACACTTCCGGCAAGCGTCTCCTCTATGTTCGCTATGTAGGCAACGTTATCGTTTGGAAGAACAACCTTGTCACAAATACAGCTGCTGTTTGGAGTAATCAGTCGAAGACTGGTGTTCCTGAGTTTAGCAACAATGCATACTTCAATTGTGCAAAGCTCAACGTTCTCGATGGTGCTGAAGGTGGCAAGACCAACCTCTTCGTCGATGAGACTGGTAAGGCAGTAGACGATCCAAACTTTAAGGATGCAAAGAATGGTGACTTCACCATTGGCAACGAAGACGTTTCGAAGCTTAAAGTAGGTGCTTCAAGATGGTATTGATAGTTTGTCTTTTTTAAGATTGTATAAAAGGAGGGGCGACACCTGTAATGGTGTCGCTTTTTTTTCACCCTTGTACGTAAACCTTTACGTTCCTTTTTTGTTAATAAACCTTTATCACTTTTTCTTCTTTCGCTTTTTTGTCGTATCTTCGCAATCAAATATAAAAAATTATAACATTAACTTAAACAAAAACATTTATGAAGAAAATTTTTACTTTAATTGCAATGGCTGTAATGGCCGTAAGTGTTAACGCACAAACGACTTTGGTTTCATTTCCAACTGAAGGTGGTGTTTCAGGATGGGCAGTTAGTGGTACAACAACAGAAACAACTGTAAAGATTCACCAAAATTCAGATGCTGTAGCTTGTTTGAAGTTGGCCAATGGGTACACGTCAGATGGTGTCTCAAATGGTAATCACATCGAACTTACTTGTGAAGGTGGGTTTAAGAAAGGTGACGTTGTTACAATTGCAGGAGCTGTTTCAATAAAAGATACAGAAGTTGGATCTAAGAGAGGTACAGCTGTAATTTTTGTAAAAGATGCCGATGGTAAATGTACAGCCCTTAATACCTTTACAGACTTTATAAATGGAAGACTCTCATCGGATGAACCTGTAGAAGAATCTTATACTCTTGAAGAAGATAATGAGAAGCTTTATATTGGTCGTAATGGTAATACTGGTACGTGCATCACAAAGTTGTTGGTAACTCGTACCGCTTCACCTGCCACAGACCCAGATGACCCTACAGGCGTTTCTTCTGTAAAGGCAGAGAAGGCAAACGCAGCTTCTTACAACCTTGGCGGCCAGCAGGTGAAGTCAAGCGCTAAGGGTTTGGTAATCAAGAACGGCAAGAAAATCGCTCAGTAATCGCAAGCTTTTATAGCAGGCAACTCAATAAGACCTTTGTCACAATCGTGGCAAAGGTCTTTTTTCACTTCATGTATGACCTATAAAGTCATAGCGCCCTCAACACCCTTGATAATCAATCGATATCAATCACCTGGAAATGCTTGTTGAATGTAATGTCGATACCATTGGATAATTCCAACTCGTATTCATTCTTGTTGAACTCAATCTTCCTCACGGTCTGTCCAGAGTAGTTTTCCTGCAAGTATGTGTTGATAGCCTGCGGAATCAGTTTCTCAGGCACTGCACCATGCTTGCAGTCAATCTCCGTCACATTTCCCTTCTTGTCAAACTCAAGTTTAGTGCCGTTTTGCAGTACCACGTCATAGTTCTTGTCTATAATCCCCGACTCGATAGATGCAAAAGTCACCTTCTGGTTATTGAAATGTTGTGAGAGTACTGTTTGGGCCTTAACCGGAAGCTCCGTCACCTTGATAGGCTTGTTGTTGTCTGCATTTGCAGGCATAAAAAATGCCATTACACAGCAAATGACAATCATGATAGTTTTAACTGTCCTTTTCATAATGTTGTTGTTTAAGTTACTAAATCATTTGATAAGGTTTCAATAATTATTATATCCCCCTTTATATTATTAGACTATCATATCCCGTAAAAGTAAAATGCCATTATGTATTTTTAACTGTATTCCCACCCCATTTCCTCCTCCACCTCTTGTTAATATCAGAAAAATGATGTAACTTTGCCACTGAAAAGAACAATTATGCGTATGAAGTACCCCATAGGAATACAGGATTTCGAGAAGATTATCGAAGACGGATATGTGTATGTCGACAAGACCGACTTGGTGTATAAACTCGCCAACGAGGGACATATCTACTTTCTGAGTCGCCCGAGGCGATTCGGCAAGAGTCTGCTGCTCTCCACTCTCAAATACTATTTCCAGGGTAGGAAAGACCTGTTCAGGGGACTTGCCATCGACAAGCTCGAGACCAAATGGGCGGAATATCCTGTGTTCCATATCGACTTCAACGGCGGAAACTACGACAAAGACGGAGAACTGGAAAAACGCATTCTGGGATATGTGGAGACTTGGGAGAAACAATGGGGCAATGACCCAATAAACCAGGAAATCGGAACAAGGCTTGCCTACATATTTAAACAAGCACACTTGAAGTCGGGACGACGTGCTGTAGTGCTTATTGACGAATACGACAAACCGCTTCTCGACGTGATTGACACTGGATACACAGGAATGCTCAACGGAAAGGAAACAAAATTGGAGGATATACACCGAGGAATATTGAAAGCTCTATACAGTGTATTCAAACTGGTCGACGAGGACCTCCAGTTTGTGATGCTCACAGGAGTAACGAAGTTCTCACAGGTGAGCGTGTTCAGCGGATTCAACCAGCCGGAGGATATCAGTATGTCGGGTGATTTTGAGAGTCTCTGTGGAATAACCAAAGAGGAACTATTGTCTGTATTTGACGAACCGATTCACGAACTTGCAGACAAATTCAAAATCAGTTATGACGAAGCTGTTGAACGACTGAAAAAGAAATACGACGGCTATCATTTCGGCGAGGAAATGATAGACATCTTCAACCCCTTCAGTATCCTCAACTGCCTCAAGTCAAAGAGAATGCATAATTTCTGGTTTGCCTCAGGCACACCAACATACCTTGTGCGCCTGCTCGCCCATAGCAACGAGAACATCAACGAACTAGTGGGCAGATACTACGATGCCTCGCAGTTTATCGACTATAAGGCTGACATTGAGCAACCCCTGCCTATGATCTACCAAAGCGGATATCTCACGATTAAGGATTGCAATATAGACCGTAATACATATTTTCTCGACTTTCCGAACGAGGAAGTACGCAATGGATTTATCGAAACTCTCGCTTCACGCTATTTCTCAGAATCATCCCAACCAAAATCTTGGGTAAATGATGTGACTGATGCTTTAGAGAAGGGCGACACCACAAGATTAGAGAAACTCATGACCTCACTACTCTCCTCCGTCACCTACCGCTTCCAGCGCAAGCAGGACCCGATGGAGTGTGAGCGTTATTTCCAATACACCTTCTATCTCATAGTCAAGATGCTTGCCTTCTACAGCATGGTGGCAGAGAAGGAGACGAGCGAGGGTCGCATAGACTGTGTGGTGGAGTGTCCCAACTACGTCTATATCATCGAGTTCAAGCTCAACGGTTCGGCCGAGGCAGCCCTTCGTCAAATAGAAGAAAAGGGCTATGCCAAGCCCTATGCCGCCGATAGCCGCAAACTCATAGCCCTCGGCATCAACTTCTCTTCGGAGAAAGGCACCATCGACGGATTTATGACTCATCCTATATCTTGATTGCTTTTTATCTAGGTGTCCAGTTAGACGTTCCAAATTGAAGGGTCACAGGGGACAGGTACCTTGGTTCACTTTTTCGGGTTGATGAATCTGTCCGTGTGCCACGAGGCGCACATCTATATATAAAGGGTTGGCTACCTTCCATATAAGATGTAGCCGTAACTGCCAATGAGATGAGAGAAGGTCTCTCGGTGTCGGTGTGCAGGCACTGGCATCAAACCCTCTGCAAGTTGCTGCAGTCGGAAACGTTGCGGTGGTGAGCGTTGCAGAGAGGTACGTATTACTGAGCTGAACGCAAGTGAACCATTCGAAGAGGTGTCGTTAATCCTGATTCAAGTCATGTAAAAAGTCAGTGTCGGACAGTTCTGGCGACAAGCAATGCAATAACCTGTTTATGGCATTGTGGCATGCGGCATAGAGGTGGCATGACAGTAATACAGGTCGTTGGTGGAACGTGGGAAGCAGAAGTAGGAATGCCAAAGGAAAATGCTGAAAGTGACGAACAAGGCAGAAACGTACCGAAGTTCGCTTCTGTGGCGGATTGCCCCGTAGTAGCGTAGAAGTGTCTGTAATGGACATGGAGCGAAGGGGGTGACACACTCAAGCAACTGTAATTTTGGGTTGATTGTCAGAAAGAGTTTGGGCGAAGCTACATTCTTATATTTTTTTTGTAACGGTTTCGATTACACAAGAGTGCAGTTTTTCTTTCTTGTCGTAGTTGATTCCTACCAAAAGGATGTCACCTGTGTACTGTTCTATCTTGCTCACATATTTCTTGCGCTTTATCTGATCGATGGCGGCATCTACATCCTTTTTGTATTTGAGTTCGAGAACGATGGCTGGTTTGTCAACATTCTTGCGTGGAATAAGAACGAGGTCTGCAAAGCCCTTGCCTGTAGCGAGTTCACGATGAACGATGTAGTCATTCTGGGCATAGATGTATGCTACAGTCAGGACACAGGCAAGTGAGTTCTCGTTGTTGTATGAGAGTATGCTTGTATTCTCATCGTGTGCTTGATCAATAGCTTTGGCTACAAAATCTGCATCACCATTAAGTGTAGCATCAAGCAAGTCACAGGATTCGGAAACTGTTTTGGCTATTCTCCAACGGCTGTCTTCTACAGCATTCTCCATTTCTTGCATAACCTCAAAGTTCGGAATATAACATCTTCTCGTTTCAGGATTGTATGCAAGGTATCCCAGATGGATGAGAACAGTGAGCACATCATCCTTGCATTTAATGTCATGCATGTCGTTTGAGAATTTTGTAACCCTTACTGGACATGTACCACCGGCAATCATTGAGATAACATCATCCTTCAAACCTTCGAAGTTCATCTCAATGTACGTAGCAACCTTGTCATATGCACCCGTCGTAGCCCAGAAATTCACACACACACCTGCATCGATAGCCTGCATAACAGAGTTTGGATTAAACATAGAAGGTTCATTTCCAATATGATAGCCATCGTACCATTTCGTCATCTCATCAAAATCCATATCATGACTTTGGCAGAGATCCTTTACCTCCGACTTCGTAAAACCAAAGAACCGTGCAGCTTTGCGTGGCAATAACATTGAATATTCCACAAAATTATTCAGAGCAGACTCCGTGTTATATTTCTTGATGGGCAAGATGCCTGTCATATAAATGCCAGCAAAAACACGAAGAGTATTGCTGCCTTTGAACATACGTCTGAGCCAGTTGACATACAAATCCATTACCTTGCTACCATATTCAAATTCCCTACAGATGGCATCCCATTCGTCAATTACCATGATGAAGGAATCTCCTGTCGCCTGATTGATGCGGATAAGCATTTCCATAAAATCGTCTTTGAAGTCATCACGAATGATATTTGGATATGCCTCTCTGACATCAGCCTTCAACGCCTCCTGCATTTTGTCAATTATGGTAGGATCGTCTTTGAACTGTGTGGTAAAGTCAGTAATGTCCAACTTGATTACAGGAAACTTGTTCAGATATTTTTCAAAAGATGGATCTTTAGCAATTTCCAGGTTCTCAAAAAGTGAACGCGAATCACATGAACGGTCATAATAAGCACAAAGCATATTAGCCGCCATGGATTTGCCAAAGCGACGTGAACGAGTTACACAGCTGCGTCGTTGCTCAGTAAACAGTGTTCCGTTAATTACTGAGATAAGACTTGACTTATCAACATATGTTGAGTTCAGAGCCTGTGAAAAATCGTAATTTCCTTTATTAATATATGTGCCCATACGATGTTTTGATAAATAATGATAGGAAGGTCTGGCAACCTTTGGACGCAAAGGTAGTAAAAAAGTTGGATTAGCGAACGCTTTTATTCTCAAAACAAGTGTTTTTTTATATATCTTTAGTACATTTCTGCGCTAAATCAAGGTATTGTGGTAACTTTAAACAGAAGTCCACCATCCTCTTCAAGGCGATAAACATGATTTTTCATTAGTGTAAGAGTTAGTGTCATAGTTCGGACGCTTAAATGTAATCCATACAAATCCCCCGTCAGTACCATATTCAGGTTCTGGCAGTCCAACGGCCTTGCATGCATCCATCACGTTTATCTATTATCTGACGCAAAGAGAATATTATCGAATAATTTCTATTATTTTTCTTTGTTAAGTGAAAACAATTATGTACCTTTGAAGCGGAAAATTTAAACTGTTCAAATGAGAATAATAAACAAGATTGGTAATGAGCAATTGTTGGAAAGAGAAAAGACTCTTTTCCTCTGTTCAAAGCATACTCCTTATGAAATATATCCAATAATATTCGATTGGGTAGAAAATCTTTATGAAACAGATTGTGTGATGTGCTTCAAGACCACAGAAATGGAATTTGAAGTAATGACATCTTTGCTCGTTCATAAAGTACCTACGATATTGGTCGTTATGAAAAGGTTTACTGATGTGTACAATCTGCAGATAGAGATGGCTTTAAAGGAAGGCCGTATGCTAATCTTGGTATTAGAAAGAGATGAACCTCATGGGGCAGGTCAGACACCAAGACTAAGAAATGAATTTGTAGTTAATATGGCAGACAAAATTGTCTGTGGGTATGTCAATTCCAATGGATCAATATTTTCACTTCTGGCAGGCAGGAAAAATGTTGAATATTTGTTGAATCGAGATACCCAGATGGCGGCAGAAGAGCTTGGCAAAAAGAACTATCGTTGGACTGTTGGCGAAGACAAAACATTATTAAGGATGTTTTATGAAGACCTTGGTGTGCATGAAATACATAAAAGGCTAAGAAGACCATACCTTTCTATAAAAAACAGAATATCTTCTATTACGCTTCCAGAACAGTTATTGAAAGGGCGTGAGTTTGAGGATTTTGTATTGTTAGAATTATTAGGTATTGGAAGCAAGGGAAATACCATGAAGTTGTTGGAGTGGAGGGGAGACAAGTCAATCGCAGGTGTCTTCCCTGAATCCAACAGTTATCCTGATTTTGTCATTTCTTTAGATCATAGGAAGAAAGTGGCATTGGAATGTAAGTGGAGAAAGAAGTTACCGACAAGTCTTAAAAAGGAAGTATTCTCCCCTGAGAGAATAGAGTTGTTCAAGTCATATAGCGATGATACCTCTATTTCTATATGGTTTATAATAGGAGTCGGAGGGGAACCCAGTTCTCCCGAACTATTGTATCAGGTTCCCTTGTCTGCAGTAGATTATATACTGTCCAAGAAGCAGTCAATCGTAGAGTTTCTATGTAATGATAGTCTTACAATAGATGATTTTGTTATAAAATATACATATAGGTATGATGAAGAATCTGGTAATTACGTAAAGGAACCATTGGAGCATAACCTGCGTAAATCATGAAATATTAATAGAGGTTATTAATCAAAGAGAATTGAGCATCATATCTTGTTTCTCGAGTATATGCTTTTTTTGCGGCATTGATGTTTGAAGAGTCTAACTCTTCTGCATTGTCAATATCGACTAAAACATACATCTCTGTCGTTTGTATATTTCTATAAATATCACTTGGCAATTCATCTACACTCTTTACCAAACGAACGTTCTTGGCATGGAAAAGATGCTGGTCTTCTACATTACGTGTATGAAAAAGTACATATCCTATTGATTGAAGGTTTTCTGCTATCTCAATGCCGTCTCTTGTATATTTGATACCTATTGCAATCTTGCCTGCAGGAAGGAACTTAGGACGTTTTGCTTCGTAGTTTTCCATCATCACCATTAAAACTCCTTGTTTCTTTGATTCCTCGGGCAGTGGTTCCAATGTGCCAACATTTGGTAAATCATCTATCTGCAATTCCTCATCAAGAGTGAATTCATCGCTGACATAGAAATGGCTTTGAAGTTTTGTTATGATGTTGTTGTTTTCGGTAATCTCTTTTTCTATTGATGCTTGTCTAAGGCTTAATGATTGCCACAATGCCTTGCTCTCATCATCTCCTCTCATCAACGCCAATACCAAATAGTTCTTGTTTGATTTGGAACGATAGAGCTTACCATTCAGTTGGCTGAAGTTCTCTTTCAGGAATTGATAACAATCCTTGCCTGCACGAGGCTGGATAGTACGGAACGTATATAGCTTATTGAATGTTTCCTGTATCTTTTGTCTGAAATTCTTCCTTACGTATTCCCTCCATGTAGCCTGCTTGCTTTTGTTAGCCCTGCCGTAAAGTGACACGATATAGAGGAAGTTGACATCGTAGTGGCATAGCAGGAGAGTGTCGCGGTCGAAAAGGCGATTCTCGAACTGTCGGTTAAATTGCACTCCATTAGCCTGCTCTACTAATTGGGCATCATCAAATGAAAGAAACTTGCAGCCCTCTTTCTTGTTTGGAATCCTTGCGCTGATGAAGAAGTTGGGGATGGGATTATACCCTTCAGTCAACGCATCACGCAACTGAGGTTGTTCACCGTCATCACTATCATCAAGGAACAAGTTCATATTCCATTGGATTACATTCTTGGCGTATGTGTATTGCTTGTAGATAGACTTGTCGCCAAGAACCACCGTGTCGTTCTTTGAGCGTTTATAGTATTTGCTGTCGCCAATGTAGTAAGTCAGTTCCGCAGGCAAGTTAGATTGTTCTATAAGTCCTTGTCCGATAAACATGTGGTCAACCAATTTTCCGTCGCGTTGTTCCGTCAGTTCCTTTGGCAACTTGTTCTTGTCCTCACCACCTATCAGTGTGTCGATCATCACCTCAAATATGTGGTCGAAGTCCTTGGCAAGCAGGAAGTCCTCTGCTTGTCGGTTGATGGAAATTTTGTATTCCTTGTCGAAGAAAGCATAACATAAGTCCCATATTCTGAGAGCCTTGTCTGAGAAATATTTATATTTTATCTGCTTCAGTCTGCGGCAACCGTATTTTTTCCCTATGTAAGAGCGCTTAATCTTGTCATGAGTAATCAGTTGATAGTTGATATTCATATAAAACGAGAAGCCATGCTCTTCTTTGATATAGTTGAGGATAGAGAAGAAAATGATAAGGAGTTCCTCGTCAAAGTTCACCATTTTTTTTCTGTTTACAGGGTCAGTGTAAACGGGTTGCCCTTTCAGAAATATTGGGTTGGTAGATGTTATTGTTTTCTGCCATTGAATTTTGTTTACTCCAGTATGAACATTTTTGGCAATGAAAGTGAAGAAATCTTGGTTGTTCTTGTTGAAGTCACGAAGAGCGATAATCACATCAAGAAGAGTGTTGTGCTTTATCTTCTTTCCTCTGCTTTCCCCCTGATATTCTTTGCTTTCAAGAATATTGTCGTTATGTGTCTCTTTATATACGCTGATTGTGCGGTAAATCCATATTGACAAGGTTGAAAGAAACTCCTTGTATTCCTTGCTTCCTTCTTCTGTGAATTTCTCCTTGATGGTATCTGAACTAAAGTCGATTATGTCATGTGGTGCAGCACCGAAAATGGTGTCATCCCCATTTTCCTCATTGCGCTCTCCTGTCAAGACCACCTTTGGCAAGAAGAATATCACATCCTTTGCCGCCTTACTATAACAATAGCCCACATACCCAAAAGCATAGTATTCTTCCTTTACAGGAACAGACACTACATCCTTGAGTATGTCTCTAACTGAAAGCCCATCTTTGACAATGGAGTTCAGATTGTATGGGTAGCCTTCGATGAATAGAAGCATTATACTTTCTTGATTTCTATTTTAAGTTCTTTTTTAACATTGTGAATGAATCTCTTAAATATATCTTCCGTCCAACCACTAATTACCCATACGGTTTTGTCTGCCCATCGAATGGGTTGATACCTTTTATTTGCAAAGGATTGGTTGTCATTTGGAGATGGCTCCCAAGAAGCGCGCAAACAATTATTTCTTTCTGATATTCTATTCCAGAACTCTATCATTTCCTCAACGGAAATGTTTTCGTGTTCAATTGCATATTCTTCAATGATATGTTTTACAGCTTGTGGGGTGCTGTATTGTTCTGCAGAATCATTGATTGTATATTTGTATTGTCTTCTCTCTTGGCCATTGGAAGAAGTCGTATTGTCTTCATTATTATCAACTTCATTATCTTCTTTTTTTTCTGGGAGAAGAGCAACATTTAAATATTTCATCATTGATAGCATTATATCTGTTCCATTCTCACCATATAAGTCAGAGAACTTCACTTCCTTGTTGTCGTCAGTTTTGAAGATGTCGCCATCTCCATCCTTGCAGACATCATTCCACAGATAGAACAGTACTTTATTAATAAACAGTTTCTCAGAAATAACGCTGTTATTTGGTTTGACGAAGAAATCGCCCAACATTTTGTCTTCAGAATTTGTCGCTTCGAATATCCTGTTGTTGACTTCTTTCTGAAACGATGTCCAGGAATACATATTACCGCCAACCTCAATTCCCCAATCCTTGTTCATATATTTGATAGGTTCATATTCCCAATCCCATCTGCGCTTGAAAGCAGAGTCAATAGGAAATAGGCTTTGGTCGCTTGTATTCATTGTTGCCCAAATGTATAGATTGGATGGAAGGCATAGTTCCCCGTCTTTTATGCCGTCATGGTTCTTTCCGAGTTCCCCTTCAAGATACATTTTCAAATCAGAGTCGGCTTTAATCGGATATTCAGACACACCATTATCATCACGGTCGAGCAATTGGAATAGGTCACCAAATATCTGAGCGCAATTACCACGGTTTATCTCTTCAATGATTATATACACATTCCCGTTTGGCTTCTTGTAAGCCTGGATATATGCCTTTATAAATGTCTGAGGGACAAAAGAGTATGCAATTTCTTCATCTTTACCCACTACATTCCTATACTTTTCATCAACAGGTTTCATAGTTGGCTTATAAGCACCAACAAACGAAGAATAGTCACTATCAGGATGGAATGTAGTGCGGAAGATGTTCTCCTTAGGCACATTCATCTGCTTCAGCTCTTTCTTTATACGATGAGACTTTCCTGTGCCAGGGGCACCATAATATATGATTTGAAATGCACTGTTATCTGCTTTTTGTGTGCTTTCGGAATGGTTATCAAGATATGAGTTGGTCGCGGTTTTGCCAAGCACAACTTCTCTTGCTTTTAAAAAACAATAGTATTGCTTGATGGCATTGCTTCTGAAATATTGGCTGGTTCCTTGACTGTCAACTTGGTTAAACCCACTGTCACTGATTAACTCAAGATATATTTCTTTTATTTTTTCAGAACTATCAATATCGAAAATACTATTGATATCTTTCCATTTCTCAGGATTATAACTAAAAAGTTTATCGACCTCTACAAATGAAACATAGCTATCGGCAGCGGAACGACCGATTACGAAATCTTCTTTGTCAGATGGTCTTCTTGACAAAATACACGTCCTTGCGTATTCTGTGAATTCTTGTTTTAATGAATGTGGATTGTTCTTATTCATATTTTCCCAATTTTTCAACTATAACAATTATCGTTCTTTTTTTCTTTATATAAGGAATGGCATCCATCCTATCCTTATTAACGAAGTAGTTGCCTATGTCTGTAGGGATAATCCTCTGCTTTATCTCTTGTATGATCGTATGATAGGTACTCATCAATACTGATAATGGTGTCATCATTGAAAAAATTACAGAAATCAGTTTCGAGCAAATCTCCAACAAAATTTCCATAACAATCGAATACACCATATACTTCCTCAGGTATATATCTATGGAAGTCCTTTTCATTCTGATATATAAAAAAGTTCTTAAAACCTTCCGCACAGGCATCATTCCAAATTTCTTGGAATGCCTTATTGTTTGCTATGTTATATGTTTCCAAAGATGCCATATAAATCTACCTCAAAATCTATTATACAAATATCATTTGTCCTCATACTTTTGATTTGTTTTTGTTTCCCAGCACATTCTTTTGTTCACTTGCCAACCTTCTTTCGACTTTCTTAACGTCTTCTGCAGCTGGAAGGTTCTCTGGGATTATGCCACGCTCTACAAGCATTTTTCTAACAGCGGCATTGTTGTCGACATGCTCTCTCGTAATGCCAATTTCTCCATGAAGGTCTTTACTTTGCACATTAACGCTTGTCATCTCAGCTGCAAAGTCTTTTGCCTTAATGCTAATGGTGGGCAAAAAGTCTGCTAAGGGTCGTTTGTATGGAATCCCCATCTTACGCTTTAAGGTCGCTGTATTTAAGCGGAAAAGAGCTTGGTCACCCTTAGAGCGTATTACAGCAAAACTCTTGTCATTGATACCTCGCTCATATAGTACTCCAGAAAGAATCCTTTCTGTTTCCTGTAACTTTGTGCGTGCTTTTACACGTTCCCATTCCAGTAAACGTTGTTCTACTAATTCAGCACGACGTGTCTGTACTGCAAAATAGGTTTGAGCAAAGGCAATCTGGGGCTTGCGTGGGTCGCCATTTTGTGCTACAAGATAGCAAGCATATCGTGTGAGCATAATGTCATCTATCTGACGCTCAGCACCTTTTGCTAACGTTATCATTTTGCTGGTGTCAGCAAAATGATTAGCCAAACTTTGTCCTGCGTTTTTGCAGGCCTCCTTAGCTTTGTCAATGACATTTATGAAGTTACGCCATTGTGTATAACCCATCAACTCACATAGTTCCCTTGCACTCCAACATTCCACATCTCCGGAAATACATGCTACTTGTTCAAACTGCTGAAACAGTTGCCTTATTTCTTCTTGTTTCATTACGATAATAATCTACAATTATAAATATTATGCAAAGATACAACTTTATTATTATTCTCGCAAATAAACCATAGATAATTAATGATTTTTTGTATCAGATAGATTTATTCTTTAGAATCACTCAATGCTTTAATCACTTCAACATCCGCCGGAAGCCATTTCACTTCTTCCAGTTTATCTTTGCCAAGCCATCTTGCTGCTTCGTGTTCAAGGAGATGAGGCAGGGTGTCATCTTTCAGGTGGCAGAGATAGCAGTGCATGGTGAGGTGGAAGTCGGGATAGTCGTAATCCACGGTTGTAAGATAGCTATCGATAGTTATGTCGATGGCAAGCTCTTCACGGATTTCTCTCTGTAGAGCTTCTTCTGGCGACTCCCCAGGTTCTATTTTTCCACCAGGAAACTCCCACCAGTCTTTCCACTCGCCATAACCACGCTGGCAAGCGAAGATTCTTCCTTTGTTGACAATTACTGCACAGACTACGTTTATATGTTTCATATTTTCTTATCCTATTTTTACGAATTGTGGAAGTATGTCGTGATGCATCCGCCAGTCAATACTCATGGGTTTGTCGCCTCGTGATGATATATAGTCAACGAGACCGAAGCAGTAAAACGGACATGTGTTGCCAAATCCGTCACGTTTGTATTCACGAACGAAAAGAAGGAACTTCTTCTTGTTTTTCTGCTGATTGACAAAACGGCTACCACTGTGCTGATGAGAGTCGGTGTTTTGTGATTGCCAATGGAATTGTTTCTCGCTGACTACATAGTCGTTATATTGTGTGGTAGGTGAAAAATCCTTTTCCGACTTGTTTAGTGTAACAAAGAATAGTTCGGTGTTCAACTCTTCTATTTTGAAAACACCTGCCACACTTCCCTGCATGCGCTTGTCTATTGTTTGTCGCCCGAAAATGGTGAACACTTCTTCTCGTGTATAACATCCATATTGTTCTAACATTGAGGGCATTCCTTCTCCTACGGCAAACGTCTTGTTGGATATTTGCGACAAAAGATATTCGCAAAGTTCCCTTATCTCTTTCACAAAGAGAGGATAATCCCGAAGTGTAGATATGGCTTCTTCTCTTGTTCGGAAACCTGTCTTGCCTATTTTGTCTATATATAGTGTGTAATATAACATCGTGGCAAAGGTGTTGTCGTTTTCACCTTCAAAGCTCAGGCTGTTGAGATTGTCTATAGTTCTGAGAATAAAACGTAGATATGTCACACTGTTGATGTGGGTCAGATTGGACAATCCTTTCTCATATCTTCGCGTGTTCTCGTCTTCTTTGTATGTGCATAATCCAGCTTCCTGTTTCAAACTTGTCCAACAACCATTTTTGTATATCAGGCGTACATCTTGGCCGTTATTGTCGATGAATTCCTTAAGAGTAGGAACAGGAGCGTATGTACGAAGCTCCTGAATAAGTCTTCTTTTGTTGTAAATGGCAGCTTTAATGTTGTCAAGAACGTATTGTTGCGCTTTCTCTTCCATGTGAATTGCGCAACCTTGTGGTAAGAGAGTGAAGCCATTCTTTACCTGGTCGATAACACTTTTGTCCTGGCGTACCATCAGGCTGCGGAAACGACTCGTAAAGTCATATTTCTTGTTTAGCTGTGCCACGAAGTCGAAAACGGTCAGGAGTTGTTTGCCAGGCGAAAGACGCAGTCCACGACCTAACTGTTGAAGGAATATAGTCAACGACTCAGTAGGACGTAGGAACAACACAGTATCGACCTCTGGGATGTCCACACCCTCGTTGAATATGTCAACGACAAATAGATAGTTTATTTCCCCTTTTGCCAGCTTTTTGTTGAGTATCTCTCGCTCATCGCCTTTGTCAGATGTGAGATAGTCTGCCCTCAGTCCATAGTTGCGGAATTGTTCGGACATATATCTTGCATGCTCTTTGGTAGAACAGAATCCAAGTGTCTTGCATCTTGTCTCATCGGGAAGGTAATATCGAAGTTTGTCGATGATAAGCCCCACTCGTTCTAAGTTACAAAGCTTTTCAGTTAGTTTTGTAGCGATATACTTGTTACCCAACATAAGGTCTTCATCAGTAAGGTCTGTATTGTCGCTTATGCAAAGATATTGGAACGGGGTGAGAAGACCTGCGCTCAATGCGTCTGGAAGACGTATTTCGGCACTAATCATTCCGCAAAAGTCAGGCAACAGGCTTTCGCCATCCATACGTTCAGGTGTGGCTGTAAGGCCTATAAGAAGCTTTGGACTGAAATGAGACAGAATTTGCCTGTAGCTGTCAGCTACGCTATGGTGACATTCGTCGATAACGATATATTGATAATAGTCATCCGGTAGCATGCTGAATATCTCTTCAAAACGAGAATTGAAGGTTTGGACTGAGACAAATAAATGGTCAATCCCGTTGCATGGCTTTTGGCTTCCCACCCAAATGTCACCAAAGTTTGCATCTCTCAACACACTCCTGTATGTGTAAAGGGCTTGTTTTAGTATTTCCTGTCGATGAGCCACAAACAGCAGTTTTGACTTATTCGGATGCTGTGTCTGGAAATTCTTATAGTCGAATGCCGAAATGACAGTTTTTCCTGTACCCGTAGCGGCGACTATGAGGTTTCTTTTTATTCCGTTGTCTCTTTCAACAGCCAGCTTGTCAAGAATCATTTTTTGATGTGGAAGAATGGCATATTTAGTTAGTAAACCAATATGCATTTCTTTGGGTTGACGTTCTATTGCCAGTTCCTTGTGTAGCTTTTCAATTCCTCCAATACGAAAATCCTCAAAGTTACTGCTGTTCCAATAGAGATTGAATGTTGCCAGCGCGGTTTTAATTATGTGAGGATTTTCAACATTAGTCACTCTTATATTCCATTCCAAACCATCTGTCTGTGCTGATTTAGAAAGGTTTGAGGAGCCGATAAATGCTGTACTAAACCCTGAATTGCGTTCAAAGATGTATGATTTGGCATGCAGTCGTTCCACTGTGCTGTTATACGAAATTCGAATTTCCGTGTTTGGCAACGAGGCAAGACGTTCCACAGCTTTTGCCTCTGTCGCACCGCAATAAGTTGTTGTAATGATTTGTAGCTTGTGGTCTGGATGACTGCAAAATTTCTTCAGTTCGTCGAATACCAGGTTTACCCCTGACAGTTTAAGGAAAGAGACAATAAGATATATTCTGTCAGCACTTTGTATGTCTCGTAGAATTTCTGAATTCAAGGGAATGTCACTATTTCCTCCTGTAAACAGGCTACTTGTTCTGAATCCTGTCAGTGGTCTTATTATCTCTGTCTTTGTTGCTCTTAGTGTCGCTTCTTTCTGTTTTGACACAACCGCCGTCAGCATTTGTTTTTCATCGGCAATCTTTTCTTCCGCGTCTTCTTCAAGGAAATCGATGAGCCGATTCACAAAATCAGTTCTTTCCTCGGAGGTCAAATCGTCAGCTGTCAATCGGTTATGAATAAGTTTACTGATATGTTCTGTTAACATAGAAGGCGCCTCCGCATCGTCTATATCTTCTTTCCGGCATACTAATCCATTGTCTGTAGCAAGGTTCATATCTTGCTGCAGTTCGTTTGTTATGATGTTTTCGTACGAACCTTCTTTCAGCTTCATTGGCGTGTTCTATAAATTGTTGTTTCATTCGCTTCGTGTGCACGTATGTACACACTTTACAGCGCAAATTTACGAATTAATTCTGAAACAGCAAAGGAAATGATGGGATTTTTTTATTAGTTATAGTTGCAGAGGGCGGTCTTACACGAGGTAAGACCCTACACGAGGCGGAATAAAGATACATCAAGGGGAGATGTTATTCTTCGGGTGTGAGCTCGGCTGCCATGGTGATATCCTTGGAGTCGGGGATGGTTGAGGCGATAGCGGAAACCACGGGCAAAGAGATACTTGCGCACAAGTATCTTTTTTTGTAAATGCGGCATACCATTTTGGAGATTTGCGCAAATTACAATTCTCATTGTTTTTCTATCTCTGCTTCCAATTCCTCAATACTTGGCAACGTGTCATTGAAGTTCTCAGGCAGAATCTGTATGCCCTCGTATGCTGTGATAGCTATGGGTTGGTTGTAGCCCTCAAGACAATACTGAGCAAAGACGTTGTTCTTACTGCGGCAGATGAGAAGGCCTATGGTAGGTCGGTCAATTTCGTCTTTCAATATGTGGTTAACGAGTGACATGTAGCCAGATAACTGACCGAGGTAGGATGATTCAAACTCCGTAACCTTGACCTCAACCACTACGTATGCGTGCAACTTAGTATTGTAGAACAAGAGGTCAGAGAACTGTTCCTTGCCAGCAACAGAAAGCAGGTATTCATTTCGTATGTAGGCAAATCCTGTTCCGAGTGACATCAGCAGGTCGTTGACGTGACGAATCAGGGCTTGTTTCAGCGTATGCTCGTCATACTTTGTCTTCAGTTTCAGGAATGACATGTTCAATGGGTCGCTTATAATTTCGGCAGCAAGGTCGCCAGTAGGATAAGGCATTGTTGCAGGGAAGTTGTTGACGGCCTTGCCTTGACGTTCATAGAGGCCATTGCCTTTACCCTTATCGCCCATCATATTCTCCAGTACGGCTCTTGACCAACTGTGCTCTAACGTTTTGGCGGCATAGAACAAAGCCTTCATTGGTTCGCTCTCATAGCGATCAAGAATGATCTTGTGATGTCCCCAAGGAATTGCGAAAATATTAAGCGGAAGCATTCGGTTTTCAGTAATGGCATGCAATGGCTTAAATATTTCCCCAACTTGGGGAACAATTTGCAATTCACTTCTTTGAGATTCGTTTTTCAGACTATAGTGGAATATTTCCCCAACTTGGGGAACTTTTTCAAAAAGTTGATTATAAAGCGAATAGAATCGCTTACAATAGTACAAGTTGCCAGGTGTAAGTCCCTTGGCTTCATCAATTGCAAGACGCAGATCTTCGCTCAACTGCTTGATGACGGATTCACCCCAACGCTCCTCTACGTGCATCTCGCAGATGTCACGACCAAGGCTCCAGTAGAACTCAATCTTACTGGAGTTGACCTGCACAGATGCCTTTATCTGCTGCTGTCGGAATCGTTTTTCTATGTTGCTAATCCATTGCTTGTACTCTGGATCTGTTATTGCTAATTGAATATTGCTCATAACTTGAATTTGCCATTAAAACAGACTTTATATCTCCTTTATTCCTATTTCTTTCAGATAATTGTAAATGCCATCATACCACTCTGGCTTGCGTGTCTCGTCTGGTGGTACGTCATGACTACCATCGGGTACTACGATTACCATGCCTTGGCGTGCTCGGGTAAGGAGGACTCGATAGGCATTGATTTGGTACTCTTGATTAATGGGCTTGTTAATGTTCTGCCACTTGGTACCAGAACGAAGTTGTAAGTGCTGCCAACTTGTTTGCTCTTTGTTTAGGCGAAGGTCGGCATCCCAAGCCACACATGCCCAGTCTATTTCAAGTCCTTGAACCTTGAACTCGGTAAGGGTGTCTTCGAGGGCATTACTGGAACGAATGTCCGAGTCGTCTTCGAGGAACCAATGGACAAAGTCGGGTTGATAGCGCACGTTGATACTTATAGCCTTCAGTCGCTCTGCTTTACTGCTAGCGAGAAGCCCAATGCGTTCGCTACCTCTGGCATGGTCGCGCAACCATTGTTTGGCTGTTTCCAATGAACGTGTTAGAACAATTGGATAATTACCAAGTTCCTTCAATGTGGCGGCAGCTTCCTCTTTCTTCAACGCAAGAAGTTGGTTGACGAATATGCTAACCTTCTCTGAACGGAAAGAACGCATAGACATCTTCAGGTGAAGATCTTCGCGAGGCTTTAACTGTTGCTTAATAAGTGCAAGTTCTTCTTTACTCACATCGCCAGAGTCAATGAGGTATTCAGACATGTATACATCCCAATCCTGATAGCGTCTGTGGATGGATTCAATCCATTCAGTCAATCCGGCTTCGCCCTTGTTGATGGCTTGTCCGTTACCCACGAGGCAAACTACTACACCCCAATCCGTTTGTCGATCCATACAACTGATGAGGTATTCTGGTTCGCTGTAAGGGAAATCCTTGATGCCTTTCTTTTCACGCATGAAACGTTTTAGTTCTTCTCCCGTCCATGCTCGCTGGGCTTCGTCGAAGATGGCAACATGTTCAGCCGGAATGTATGCCTTGTCGGTATGGCTCTGGAAGTAGCCTTCGATAGGCTTTATCTCGTTTCCGACAACCTCAGTTCCTTCTATGTAGAGGTCGCGATAATGGTGGATCATCTGAATGAAAGCCTTGACCTTACTTTTGGCTTCTTCCTTGGTGCATGGTTTGCGTCCTTCTTGCTTTGCCTTGACCTTCTCACGACGCATATAGTCACGAGTCAATGCTTCTTGTAGCACCTCGACGAGAGGGAAGTTGCCAGAAAGATAGACTGCTTTTTCGCCACGATTGAACTGATCGATGGCGGTATTTAATCCGATTAAGGTTTTGCCTGCACCTGGAACACCAGTAATGAAACATATTGCTTTGCGGCTGTTTTCACGGCAATAATCAATTATTAAATTTAATTCTGTGGACGCTTTGTCAATATCTCCACTATGTTTTGTAATATCCTCAACAGTATTCTCCTCGTATAGCGCTATAGCAGCCTCTATTATGGTTGGAGTTGGTGAGTAGCCACTTTTTGCCCAAATGTCATCATCATAAGTCGGTTGTGGTTGGCATTTAATATCATCAAGTACTTTTTCAAACGCTTTACCGAGATTATTTGAATTTACCATTAAAGGTTCATAGACATTATCTTCAAAGTGCTTGAGATCGAGTTTACAATGAGAATCCTTCTCTTTGGGTGCAACGAGTATTGGTATAAGAATACGATTAAGACTTCCTTCCTGAAAATTCTTCAAATCAAGTGCATAATCCCAGACCTGTAAAATTGCGTCACGTTGGAATTTCTGTTCTGAGGTTTTATATTCTAAAACAAAAACTATTCCATTAATAACCACAATAACATCTGCACGACGTCCCATTCGTGGAATGTTGTACTCGAAATAGACACTTCCATTGCCAGAATATGGCAAAAGGGTATTATGAAGAGTCAATATTTCTTCTGTCCACGACTGAGCAGTCTCATCATTGATGTCGTGTTGTGAAGACAATGTGAGTTTGCCAATGATTTCATCTGTATTGCGATTCAAAAAATCTGTAATAGTGTCAGAATAGTAAAATCTTTTAGCAGCCATAATAATACTTGTTGCACACTTAAAACTTTAACAATTCGGAGGGGCAAACAAAAAGCCCTCTTTCTCGTTTCCAGTCCACGCCCCGTAGTTGAGAGCGCAGACATCCGTTGCCTAAACCGAACTGACGTTATTTATTCGCAAGTTTGGTACCTCAGTCGAGTCAGGGATGTCAAAAATTTATATTTCGTTTTATGTCATATAATTACGATGTTATATTGTTATTTTTTTTGTTGTTTCATTCGATTAGTGTGCACGTATGTACACACTTTACAGCGCAAATTTACGAATTAATTCTGAAACAGCAAAGGAAATGAGGGGATTTTTATTTCGTTATTCATGAAGAGGGCGGTCTTATACGAGGTAAAACCCTATACGAGGCGGAATAAAGATACATCAAGGGGAGATGTTATTCTTCGGGTGCAGGCTCGGCCGCCATGGGGATATCCTCGGAGTCGGGCAGACGGTAGTGGCGGACGGTGTGGTCGGCGAGGTAGATGCGGTAGAGGGTTAGGGCGAGGGAGTCGAGAGTTTGCTGGCGGCAGTGGGGCTTGAGCTTACATTCCCAGATGGTGATGCAGTGCCAGCCCATTGAGGCTATCTGGCGTTGTTCGTCGATGTCGCGTTGTTTGTTGCGTCGGATTTTGTTTTCCCAAAAGTCGGTGTTGGTCTTGGGCATCTTGAAGCTGTCGCAACCTTCGTGTCCATGCCAGAAGCAACCGTTGACAAAGATGACAGTGCGGTATTTGCGCAGTACGATGTCGGGATGGCCGGGGAGTCGGGGATGGTTGAGGCGATAGCGGAAGCCACGGGCAAAGAGATACTTGCGCACAAGTATCTCGGGGCGTGTTCCCTTGCTCTTTATTGCAGCCATGCAACGGTGGCGCTGCTCCTTTGTCATCTTATCCATCTTGCCGCAAAATTACGAATTAATTCTGAAACGGCAAAGGAAATGAGGGGATTTTTTAATTTGTTATCGTTGTAGAGGGCGGTCTTACACGAGGTAAGACCCTACACGTGGCTGTTGTGGTATGTGGATAGTAGTGGTGAATGTGTGAATACAGTTGGCGGAAAGTGTTCACTTAAGCTGTTCCAATGTCGTAAGAACAGGCTTTTGTTTTATGTTCCGCAGTGCGGTATGTACATTCCCCATTGCGGTATGTACGTTCCCCACTGCGGAATGTACATACCGCAGTGGGGAACGTAAAACGAACAGGGTGGTTACATAAATATATAATAGGCTTAGTGATATATACTGAATAGCCTGAGTGAGAAAATCAATACAGTCTGTTCTGTATATTAATCAATAGTCATGATACAGGCAAAACTTATCTTCCAATCACCAAATGGCGTACGGGACCGGACACGTCGGGCTTCACGTCGTAGCGTTTGTCTTTCAGTTGGGTGCGCACGCAATGTACCTCGCCACTCGAAAGGTTCTGAAGATTAATCTCACCTGCATAGGCAGGAAGATTGCGGGCTTCGATGGTGTAGACATTGCTTACGACCTTTTTGGCGAGTTTATAGTCGTTGTTTGTACTTGCCATTATTATACTACCCAAAGCCACAGAAGCTGTCACGTTCGGAATTATGGGTCTGTTGACGTTGAACTGGAGAATGTTTGGTATTTCCATCTTGCATTTTGAGTAGAGTACAGGTATGCTTTCCTGCAACTGCGTGTCGTAGATGTATGTGCTGCGGGTGCTGGTCAATTGGTATTGGTATTCCAGGATGTCGCCGGCTTTTACGTCGGGAATGCGGATGTGGCGTATGCAGTAGTGGTTGTCTATTCTCTCGTCCTTAATATTTGCGGCTGATAGTCTCTTTTTCTTTACCTTGCCGTTTACCTGCCTGAATAGAGTAATGTTCATCTCATAGAACTCGTCGCGACAGTCAAAATCTTCATCGTCGTTGAAAGATATGATGTCCATTGCTGAATAAGCGGCACCGCTGTCTTTGAGAATCTTTATTCTCACATTGACTTTGTAGAGCATGGAGGTGTTTTCCGGATTGATGTCCTTGTTGGTGCCAGAAGGGGCGAATTGGTTGTCGTCGAGCGAGCCTTCGCCTCCGCTGCCTAAGGCGTTGAAGCCACTTTGGAGTTTGTAGGACACATCTACGGACTTATAGAGCACTACAGCTTCGGCATTTGGGGCAAAACTTACACTGTTAAGCTCCCATTCTTCTTTGGTGGGTTTGCCGAACTTGGTGTTCTGTGCAAATGAAGATATACCAAAGGCACAGAATAATGAAATAAAGATAATTAATTGTTTCATACAAAACTTGCCGAACAAATGTTTAAGGGGAAATCGTCATAAAAGGCAGGCCTTTTGAGCCTGCCTTATATATAATTAATAATGTGTGTTATGCCCAAGGGTTCTCTGTTGGATAAGGCAGGGACTTCGGCTGGTTGTAGGCGATGTCCTGAATGCCTAAGTACTTGAACACCTCGAAGAGTGTCTTGCCGATGTGAGAGAAGGCAACTGCACCGTGGTGAGGATAGCCCTTCTGGATGAGGACGTGGCGATAGAAGCGGCCCATCTCAGGAATAGCGAAGATACCGATACCACCGAACGAGCGTGTAGGAACGTCGAGCACTTCACCCTCTGCGATGTAAGAGCGGAGGTTGCCCTGAGAGTCGCACTGCAGGCGATAGAATGTGATGTCGCTGGCTGCGATGTCGCCCTCAAGAGTACCACGAGTGAAGTCTGGCTCGCCACCGTTCTCAAGCAGACGGTTCTGAATGAGCTGATACTTGATCTTGCGGTTAGAGCACATCTTGCACTGAGGAGTGTTACCGCAGTGGAAGCCCATGAAGGTGTCGGTGAGCTTGTAGCCGTACTTGCCGATGATGTCTTCGTCGTAGATGTACTTTGGTACAGAGTTGTTGATGTCGAGCAGAGTAACGGTGTCGTCGCTTGCACACATACCGATGTACTCAGAGAGAGCACCGTAGATGTCAACCTCGCAGGCAACAGGAATACCGCGGCTTACGAGACGGCTGTTTACGTAGCAAGGCTCGAAACCGAACTGGCTTGGGAATGCAGGCCAGCACTTGTCGGCGAATGCTACATACTGGCGTGAGCCCTTGTGCTCCTCAGCCCAGTCGAGCAGAGTGAGTTCGAACTGTGCCATGCGGCGGCTCAGAGTTGGGTAGTAGCAGCCTTCGCCCATTTCCTTTGCCATATCTTCGCAAACTGCGTCGATGCGTGGGTCGTTCTCGTGCTTCTTGTAAGCTACGAGCAGGTCGAGCTCAGAGTTCTCCTCTACCTCTACGCCGAGTTCGTACAAGCCCTTGATAGGAGCGTTGCAGGCGAAGAAGTCCTGAGGACGTGGACCGAATGTGATAATCTTCAGGCCCTTCAGACCGATGATAACGCGAGCTACGGGAACGAACTCTGCCATCATCTGAGCCACTTCCTCTGCTGTACCTACAGGATATTCGGGGATATAGCCCTTGAGGTGGCGCATGCCGAGGTTGTAAGAGCAGTTGAGCATACCGCAGTAAGCGTCGCCACGACCATTGATCATGTCGCCGTCGCCTTCAGCAGCAGCTACAAACATGCAAGGACCGTCGAAGTTCTTTGCAATAAGAGTTTCGGGAGTCTCAGGACCGAAGTTGCCGAGGAACACTACGAGAGCGTTGCATCCAGCTTCTTTCACTTCTGCCACTGCCTTGAGCATATCTTTCTCATTCTCGACAGTTGTCTGACAGTTAAAGAGTTCGCCTTTGTAGGCTTTCACGATGTTCTCACGACGCTGTGTTGACAGCGCGATTGGAAAACAGTCACGGCTAACGGCGATGATGCCGAGCTTGACTTGTGGAATGTTAGTACTTTGCATAAAAGATTTATTTTTTTATAATTAATGATTCATTTTTGCAAAGGTAAAGCAAAAATCTGAAACTGCAAAGGATTTTCTACTTTTTTTTCTGATTTATGCAAATTTTGTTGTTTGAGGCTTGTAGAGTAATATCATTATTGTAATGTTATCTGTCTTATATTTGTACTCATGAAGAGTATGGACGCTTTTATAAGTGTCAAAAAGACAATAAGAAACTGTTTTTTATACAAAAGTGTTGATAAGTGCGGGTAATATAGCATTTTTGGGGCAAAACAACATATTTCTGTAATAAATATGCAATAAAATTTGGAGGTTTGGATATTTCTTTCTATATTTGCACGGATTTCTTAAGCAAAATAATATCATCTATGAAGAAAACTATGCTATTAGTATATATAATGTCTTTGGTGATTGCCCTTGCTGTATCTTCTTCTGCGATGGCTGACACAAAGACCTTAAAGGTAAACTTGAAAAATGGAAATGAGGAACTGGCGGGAGTAAAGATGTATGCACAGCCGTTGTCGTCTTCCGTAGATGCAAAGGCGGAAGAGATGAGCCTTGACGGCAATACGTTTGCACTCGATGTGGAGGCATCGCCCGAAGGACTCTACCGACTCATCTTTATATACAAGCAGACGCAGACCATCGTACCAGTGTATGCAAAGAGTGGCAACGCCGCACTCACCGTGGACATGACGATGGATGGCAACATGCCGGTGGCTGACAACGACGACAATAACAAAGCCCTCTCGGCCATGGGACGTTTCGTGTCGGCCAACGACCGGATGATGTGGGAAAAACGAACCGACGACAAGGCGGAACTCACCTCGATGCTTCGTGCATACCAGGTGGCAGCCGACTCAATACTCTCGGTCTACCCGAAATGTGACGCCACGGTGACTAAATATATAAATATGTGGGCTTACACCTCCACATACAACTCCTTCATTTCGCTGCCCAACATCCTTGGAGTGCGTCCGGATGCACTGCCGGTGAAGGGTGAGGAGGTGATGGACAAGCCATATCGCGTGGTGGACAACCCCTTGGGTGTAGTATTCCCCATCGTGCCATCGCTCGTGGCTAACTTCCTTCCACGACAGGCATCGCTGAAGGAGCAGATGGACTCGCTCTATGCCAACTATACCTGCAGCGAGCTCACAACAAAGGTGTGTGAGGCAGTGATGGACAAATATCTTAGCCGCTTCGACTATGAGAACAAGTTTGAAGAGGGCCTTGCTGAGCTGCAGGAGGTGACACAAAAGCATGGTCTCGACAAGAAATACGTAAACACGTTTAAGGCAAACCGGTCTACGGTGAAGGGCAGTCCGTTCCCAGCCAGCGTGAAGCTGGTGGATGCCGACGGCAAGGAGATGGACTTCGCCCAGTTCCGCGGTAAGTATGTATATATAGATATGTGGGCGTCGTGGTGTGTGCCATGCTGCCGTGAGGTGCCCCATCTGCAGAAGCTTGAGTCGGAACTGGAGAGCGACGAAGTGGTGTTCCTCTCAATATCCATCGACAAGAACAAGGAGGCCTGGAAAAAGAAGATGGCAGAGCTGAAGGTTCACGGCAACCAGTGGCACGACAGCGAAGGTACTCTCGGCACTGCCCTCAACGTGAAGGGCATCCCCTTCTTCCTCATCTACGACAAGGAGGGCAAGCTATACATGTACAACGCCCCACGCCCCAGCATGGGCTTCGCCTTGAAGGAACTGCTTGAGGGACTGAAGTGACGGGCATTACTTGGTAAGAAACCATTATTAATAAATAAAACAGAGAGAATATGAAGAAAATTTACGCAATCAACATCATCCTTTGCATGATGTTACTGTGTGGCGCAAGCGCCAAGGCACAAGTGGCTTCCATGGCTGACCTTTTCGGCAAGTATAAATTTACGGCCGACGTGGTAGTGACAGAGGCCGGCAAGGCCTCTGAGGCCAACATCCTTAAGGAAGGCGAAGTGATAATCACAAAAGATGCAGCCAACATCTATGAAGCACAGATAACAGGCTTCGCCGTGAACAATGCTACGGAGGCCATGAAGGTGAACAATATCAACACCGAGAAATGCAAATTCCAGGTAAAGAACCCCAGTGGTAACAACTACGGCGCAATGGGTGGACTGTATTATTCGGACATCAATGGTACATATCCTTTCGGTGAAACACAAATAGAGTCACTCGTCTTTGTTTATGACCCTTCTACAAAGGCTATGACCTGCAATGACTTCTCACTTGTGGGCAACTGCGACAATAGCGCAAGTACATGTGAAGTGTTCGCCAAGTTCACAAATGTGAAGCTGACACTCATCGAGGCAGAGGCAATCAACATACCAGACATCTCTGGCAACTGGAAGGTAACGGGTGGAGGCGACTATGGTACAATGGAGGGCTCCGTTCTTCCAACAGAATATACCATGAGTCTTGAACAGAATGGTAATGCAAAGTCATACAAGGCTACGATAAACATAGAGGGTATTACCCCATTCACTCTCGATGCCACTTTCGACGGCAACACCCTTTCCATTCCGTTTGACAATGTGCTCATCGACGAGGCAAATGCCTACTATCTTGCCGATTTGAATGGAAACCTCACTGGCAAGTTCACATTCACCTATTCTTCAGAGAAGGCAATGCCTGCAGGTTCGGCTCTTGTGATTGTTGCTAAGGTAGGAGAAACAAACAATAATGTCCAGTGGTGGATGAACGGCAGTGCCAAGAAGCAGGCCGATGCTCCTGAGTTCTCATGGGCTGGAAAATTCAAGATGACCGTAGGAAGTCTTCTCGACTTCTCAGGCGGTGCTGATTCATTCCCGAATGAGTCAGACTTCGAGATCACATATTATGAGGCTATCGACGCATACTATCTTACTTCTATTCTTGGATGCAATGTAGGTAATGTGAACAATGGCGGTCTTAAGTTGACTATTTCTGACGAAGACCCGACCGTGGCTGAGATTTCTCTTACAGGTCTTTATGGAGCCGCTTATCTCAAGTCAAGCGAAGACAATACTGTATGGTACAAGATGGTGGATGCCAATGGTGGTCAGACTCCTCTTACCCTCAAGCGCAATGATGACGGTACATTCTCATTGTCCAACTTCTTCATCGTGAAGGGAGAATACGGTGCAGAAAAGACATACGTTGCTTCCGTACAGGAAATCACCATAACTTCAGAGGCTCCTGTCGTACAGACATGGGACGGCTCATACCAGGCTACAGCCACCGTCACCAAGTATGTTGAAGGCGACTATCCAACCACATTCCCTATAGTGATTGATCCGGCAGGCGAATACGGTCAGTTTATCACTACGTTCATTACTGAGGATGCTAAGGCAGCCAATTATGGTGGTATCCGTTTCACTCCTTCAGAGGAGGATGCCGACAAGGCTGAAATGGCTTCCGACAAGTTTGTCAAGACTATTGTTCCTGGTGAGACGTATTGGATGATATATGATATGAATGGCTCAAATTCACCTATTAGTATCACACGCAATACAGACGGCTCTATCAGTCTCGGTTCGTTCAGCCTTTGGGAGATGAATTATAAGACCAACGACAAGAAGTGTCTTGCTCTATATGAGAATGTGACTGCCACTAAGATAACAACCGGTGTGGAATCTGTAGTTTCTGCAAGCAACAAGCAGGGCGAGTATATGTTCGACCTCCAGGGGCGTGCTATCAGCGGTAAGGCTCTTAACGGCATGAAGAACAGACTCGTCATCAAGAAGACAGCAGAGGGCACAACAAAGATGATAGTAAGATAATTATTTTTTAATCAGTGAATAACGACGGTTTCCTACGGTTGTCAACAGTAAAGCCGTAGGAAACCGTTATCGTTTTTAGTTAAGCCAATGAAAAATATCAAAAGAAAAGATGACATCGGAAATGCCGTCACAAGGCTTTGCCTCTTGGCGGCACTTACAACGTTCGGCGCAACGTCAACACAGACATTCGCACAGAACGCTGCGCAAAATGGTGTGCAGGCGAAAAACGTGGTAGTCGTCGAAGGAGTGGTGTACGAAAAGGCTACAGGAGAAATACTTCCAGGGGCAAGCATTGCCGTGTATGTGAAGGAAAAGTTGCTTACTGGTACATCGGCCGACATCGACGGAAAGTTCAAAATCAGTGTTCCGGCTGGAAACTTTGAGATAAAAGTGTCATATATGGGTATGGTGACTCAAACCATAACATCGAAGACCAAGGGACTCGGCAACCTGAAAGTATTTCTGGATAGCGACACCCAGACCATCCAGGATGTAGTGGTGACGGGTTACGTAAACAAAAGAAAAGAGTCGTTTACGGGTTCGGTGACTCAGCTCAAGGGAGAAGACCTGAAAATGGTGTCGAACACAAATATACTCACCGCCATTGCTGCACTTACACCTGGCATGGCTGTGGTGCAGAACTCCTCGCAAGGCTCCAACCCTAACCACGTGGAGGAACTCGTGTTGCGCGGAACAAGCTCGTTCTCTAACTCCGGTCAGGACGTAAACCAGCCAACCATTATTCTCGACGGAACGGAAATTACCATGCAGGAACTCTATGACCTTGATATGAACGAGGTGGAGAACATCAACGTGCTGAAGGATGCATCGGCTACGGCCCTTTACGGTTCGAAGGCGGCAAATGGTGTGATTGTCATAACACGTAAGCCGATAAAGAACTCTACAGTGAGAGTGCAGTATAACTTCACCGGTAACCTGCAGTTTCCGATGCTTGGCGACTACAATGTGCTCAATGCAGCCGACAAGCTGAAGTATGAGCAACTGGCAGGTCTATACGACGCAAAGGGTGCCGTGAACTCTGTAACAGGACTGCCTGAGCAGTATGAACTCGACAGACTCTACAACGAGCGATACAAGCTTGTGGCGGCAGGACAGAACAGCGACTGGCTCTCGCAGCCGGCACGTGTGGCATTCTCGCAAGACCATTCACTGCGTGTATACGGCGGTGCATCGAATATGCGCTACGAACTGTCGGGACGCTTCGGCGACACACGGGGTGTGATGAAGGGCGACTACCGCAAACGCTACAACATAGGTTTCAAACTCGACTACTTCATAAAGAATGTGGTGACCATTTCAAACCGTACCACATATTCTGAAGTAGACACAAAGAACACACCATACGGCTCGTTCTCGCAATATACAAGAATGAACCCCTATGACCCTATGTACAACGAAGACGGGTCGGCAAACACCAACCTCTCGTGGGACATGAACAACCCGCTCTACGAGGCACAGCTCGGCAGCTACTCAAAGGCAGGCACACACTCGTTCAACAACAGCACCGACGTGCGTTGGGACATCAACAAGCAGTTTCGCGTGACCGGTCACCTCAACATCCAGAGCTCTCTCGGATGGTCAGACTCCTTCACCTCGCCAAAGTCGCAGAGCTATAAGAACGAGCCCGACCTCACCAAGCGCGGACAACTCGTGAAAGCCGACACACGCACCACAAGCTACGACGCCAATATCGTGGGAACATACAACAAGTTCTTCGCCGACGAATCGCTCATCACCGCTTCGTTGGGATGGGAAGTGAACCACGACAAGTCGCGTACGGAAAACACCGAGGCCATAGGCTTCTTCAACGACCAGCTCTCGTTTATCGGCAACGCCTCAGGCTATCCTTCTGACCGACAGCCATACGGCTCGCAGGCCGAGACTGCCACCGTGGGAGCCTTTCTTACTGCCAACTACTCCTTCCGCAACCGGTATTTCGTTGACGGAACATGGCGTATGACAGGTTCATCGCAGTTTGGAGAAAACAACCGATGGGGTAACTTCTGGTCGGCTGGTGCCGGATGGAACATTCTCAACGAGGAATTCATGAAGTCGATAAAAAAGAAGATAGACCTCATGAAGCTGCGTTTCAGTATGGGATACACCGGAAAGGTGAGCTTCTCGCCATTCCAGGCCATGACCATGTACCAGTACCTAAACACATACGAATATAAGAATGGTATAGGTGCCGTACCACTCACCATTGGCGATGTGGACCTCGCATGGGAGCGCACCATGAACTACAACATAGGTTTCGACTTCTCAATGTTCGACCGCAGACTCAACTTCGTGCTTGACGCATACGTGAGGAAGACCACCGACCTGCTGCTCGACCGCTCCATGCCTCCATCGACCGGTGTGACACAGGCCACCTCAAACCTTGGAGAAATGGAAAATAAGGGTCTCGAGTTCCAGGTGGACGGATATATCTTCCGCTCAAAGGACTTCTACTGGAAACTCGGTACTTCGGGATATATGAACCGCAACAAGATAACGAAGATAAATAAGGCTCTCGAAGAGATAAACAACAAGAACGAGGAGAATTCCAGCTTGTCGCTCACACCTCTGCCACAGTATGCCGAGGGTGAGAGCACTACAGCCCTCAAGCTCGTACGCTCGGCAGGTATCGACCCTGCCACAGGACGGGAGATTTACATTAAGCGCAACGGAGAACTCACATTCACATACGACTCGGCTGACAAAGTGCTCATCGGAGATACCGAACCGCGATATACAGGTACCGTCAATACCAACGTATACTGGAAAGGATTCAACGTATACGCACTGCTGAACATGCGACTCGGAGCTTGGCTATACAACACCACACGTGTGAGCAAGGTGGAGGGTAGCAACCCGAAATACAATGCTGACCAGCGTGTGTTTGACGACAGATGGAAGCAGCCAGGCGACATTGCACTGTACAAGAACATTGCCGACAGTTCGCGTCCTGAGCAGACCGACCGCTTTGCCGAGAAAGAGAACACTCTCACTCTCGGTACGCTCAACATCAGCTATGAGTTCAGCGACGAGATGTGCCGACGCATGTATGTACGCAACCTCCGCTGCGGTGTGAACTTCACCGACATACTGCGACTCTCTACTGTGAAAATAGAGCGAGGCACAGACTATCTCTACAGTCAGGGATTTGAGTTTTATGTGAACGTAACGCTTTGAAATGAAGAGTGAAGAATGAAGAGTGAAGAATGAAGAGTGAAGAATGAAGAGTGAAGAATGAAGAATGAAGAATTCACTTCCTTAACTTCAAAATAATCAAAAGATATGAACTATAAAAAGATATTAGCAAAGACATTTATGGTTATAGGCCTGGCCTGTGCCGCCACATCATGCGACAGCTATCTCGACATCACTCCAGACGGACAGGTGAAGCGGGACGAACTGCTCGAGACTAACGAGGGCGTGGAAGACGCTATATACGGAGTGTACGCAAAACTGCGCTCCACATCGCTCTACGGACAGGAAATGTATTTCTCCGCTCTCGAGATAATGTCGCAGACACTATGGTGCTACGGAAACCAAAGTGTCACGGCTCTCGGACAATACAACTACGGCAACACCAGCGTTAAGAACGTGTTTGCTTCGCTGTGGACCGACATGTACAACAACATCTCCAACGTAAACAGTGTCATCAACGCACCGTTAGTGGAAAACGCCACGACATATCCCGCAACCATCTACCGCGGTGAGGCACTTGCTCTGCGAGCCTTCATGCACTTTGACCTCATGAGACTTTTTGCCGACCAGATAACGGTGAAACCAAATGCCGACGGCATTCCATATGCAACTCAGTTCTCGCTCGTGGCTCCTGACTTCGAGTCATTGGCTGAAAACTACAACCATGTGATTGCTGACCTCACCGAGGCGGAGCGACTGCTTGAGGGCGAAGACCAGTACAAGAATTCTACGGCATTCATGACCGACCGACAGATTCACCTCAACCTCCACGCCGTAAGGGCTCTTCTGGCAAGGGTATACCTCACTATGGGCAACAAGCAGAAGGCTCTCGAATATGCACAAAAGGTGATAAGGGAGAGCGGACGACAGCTTAAGACAAAGACTGAGGTGATAAACGACGTGGCAGGAGTTTTGTCGAAGAAAGAGTGTCTCTTCGGCATCTACTATTCGGGATTCTACTCTCTAGTAAGCCCTAAACTACAACAGACTGTCTCCTACTCGTCGCTCGACCTAAGGAATGACTTCATGGAGATGTATGAAAAGGGAGTGAGCGGACTCGACTACCGCACCAATGCCTATTTTACATCCGTTGACCTCGGAGGAACGGCAAAGTACCGACTCTGCAAGTTCACCGACATCTACGACCTGCAGAACAATTCATCGGCACGCCCTGCTGACCTTGTACAGGGTATCAACCTCATCCGTCTGCCGGAGATGTACTACATTGCCGCTGAATGCTTGCTCGACACCGACTATCAGAAGGCTGTGGACTACTACAATGATGTGATAACCAACCGCGGACTCGACCCGTTTGACGGCACAGGTGCAGAACGCCTCACCATCGACATGATCAACACAGAGCGTTATAAGGAGATGATAGGCGAGGGACAGACCTTCTTCAACATGAAGCGACAGAACCTTAGCATTTCTTCTTACGACAACTCTGTGATATACAAACCTGAAGATGGCATTTACACAGTGCCAGTGCCAGACTCAGAGAAAGAGAACAGGAATTAATACCAGATAATGTATTTTAACATGAAAATATCAAGGATAATACCTATCGCCATGGTGGCGGCAATGACTGCCGTGTCGTGTAGCGAAACAGACTACATGACTTTTGACACTGCCAATAATGGCGTCTATTTCACCAAGGACACGCTAAACTACTCGTTCAGCGTGACACCAATAGAGGTGAAAACATATACTTACAAGGTGCCGTTCCGCATTATGGGACCGACAAGTGGAGAACAGCGTACGGTGAAGTTTAGGGTTGACCCGCAACTTACCACAGCAAAAGAGGGTGTGCAGTATAACTTGGGACAGGCTGTGGTGTTGCCTGACTCTATCAACGGCTACATACCTGTGGAGATACTGCGCGACGGACTGGAAGGCACATACGCCACGGGATACACAAAGTATAAGCTGCACCTCATTCTCGAAGAGAACGAGTTCTTCCAGCCTACTCTCGATACGGCGAGCCAGCACCGTATTCTCACGTTCGACAATGCAATCGAACAACCGGAATGGCTCAGCGCACACGGCGAAAAGGTTTGGGACGTGTCGACTCTCGGCGTATGGCATCCATACAAGTTCATCAAGATGGTGGAGTATTTCCATGCACTTGCCGACATACTGCCCGAGACCTACAAAAAAATGGTGGAGGCTTACGGAGAAAACCTGGAGAACATACCATACGGCGACCCGTACGTTTATCGCACGATATTCAAGAAGTATATCTACGCCCCCATGTATGAGTTCTTCTCCAATCCCGCCAACCACGACATGATAGTCGAGGCATATCCTGACTTCCCATTCGACTTCCCAAGTCCGTATTGAGAAATGAAGAATGAAGAATTAAGAATGAAGAATGAGGAATGAAGAATTAAGAATGAAGAATTATGAAAACAATTAAACAGACAATAAATAAAATGCTTAAGCATATATTCCCCCCTCTCTCTTTGAGAGGGGTCGGGGGTGAGGCTTTTTGTCTCGCCTTGTCAGCCCTCACTCTCGTGTCGTGCTTCAGCGACGACACGACATTGGGCGACCGGCCGTTGGCGGAAATAGTGATAGACTCGACCAGCGTGGCTGAGGTTTACAACATCAACAAGAACGAGACGCTCACCGTTACACCGAAATTCTCGCAAACCAACGGGGGAAAGACCGTTACTACTACATGGGAGATTGACCAGAAGGTGTACAGCAACGAGCCTACACTCACATTCACAGGTAAGGAACTTGGTAGCTGGAACTGCCGACTCATTCTCGAAAATGAGGACGGCAAGACCTTCTATCCCTTTAAGCTCAACGTCAACTCGCCATACGAGGAAGGCATCACCGTGCTCAGCGCCGATGCCGACGGACGCCCATTCATATCATTCATGCAAAAGCCTATCGGCAACGAACAGGCTATGTTCTACGACTATGACTGTCTCGAAGTAAACAATCCAGACATGCACTTCGCCTCCATGCCTGCCGACATAGTGCAGAGCGCAGGAAGCCTTATCATCGCATGTCAGGGAAAGGGAATGAGCGGAGAGGACGTGCCCACCTTATATTATATAAATGAGAAGACAATGGTGGTGGAAAACATGCTATCGGTGACTGAGTACGACGACTTCAAACCCACCATTCTCGGCATTCCGTCGATGGATGCATCGGGTGTGGCTTACCCAGTGATGTGTGAAAACGGAAAGGTGTATGAATTCTCAACCACTGAGGGTGCTCTCGTGAAACCCACAAAGCTCAAGTACACCTACGACCAGACGATGATAGTGCGCGACAACGGCACAGGATGGAACTACGAACTCCTTACATGGGACAAAGAGATAGGTGCCCTCGTACAGATATACAACGGCTACGGTCCATACTACTGCAGCAAGAACTACCATCAGACCCGAGCCACCTGCACTGGCACAAACAACTACTTCGATGGACGCACGTTCTGCAATATGACACTTGTGCGCATGACCGACGCACAGTCTGCCACTGCCGACCCGCAGATTCTCGTAGTAGTGAACAATGGAATGCTCGTGCAGAAGGTTGTGCTCTCCACGTCGCTGTGGAAGTATAACTTCGACACTTCAGAGACTGTGCTTGACGACAATGGTGGCACCAAGATTGCCATGGTAGGCGAATGTCCACTCACCCCCACCACTCCCACCATTGCCAATATGACCTACTACTCCCTTCTCTTTGCCGAGGGCAACAAGGTGCGCCGTTGGAACTACACCACATCCCAGTTGCTCACTGCCGCCGACGTGCTCCAGACCGTAGGCTCTGCCGATGCCGTCATCACCGGTTTTGAGATGAGTGCCGACCACAAGAAGACCTATGTCGCCTTCTACGAGCCCACCAAGTCGGGCAAGAACGGCAGTCTATGGGTAATAGACACCGACAAGGGTACCGTACTCGAGAAGTATGACAACGTGTTCTATCGTCCGGTAAAGATGATATACAAGAAGAAGTAAAGCGCGCTGACCGCCCCTCGCCTCAAAAGAAACTAAATCGGCTGCATTGCGGCATGGGGTGAGTGAGACACTCACCCTCCTATTGCGGTGGATTTTTGGTAGGGAACTTCAGTAAAAATACTTCCCCCGTGAGAGAAATATTTGTCTCTCACGGGGGAAGTTTTTTTTCCCACGAGGGAAATTGTTTTTGCCCACGAATAGGAATAGGGGCTCTCATCCGTCTTTATTTCAAGCTACTCAGCTTGGCTTTCAGCTTCGGGTCGGAAGGACGTTTGGCGCAGGAGTCGATGATGGTGCCTTCTTTATCCACTATCATCAGTCGCGGCACCGACTTGATGCCTGTCTGCTTTATGAAGTCTGACTTAAAGCCGCCGGGGATATTGAGATAGAGTACATTCGACGGGGCACGTGATGTCATCATCTTCTTCCATGTGGCCATGAGCTGGTTGCCGGTGTCGAGCGAGATGGAGAGAAACTGGATGCCGGTGGCTGCCAATTCGTCGGCGAGGCGGTCGTAGTATGGCATCTCGGCCTTACATGGCACACAGCCCGTAAACCAGAAGTCTAACACGATGTATTTGCCCTTGAAGTCGGCAAGAGTATAACTCTTTCCGTCGACAGTGTTGCCCGTGAAAAATGGCAGTTGCGCTCCGATGAGCTTGTCGGCAGCCTTTGCCTTTTCAGCCATTGCCTTCAGCTCTGTCATACGGTTGCGCAGACTATCGTCTGTAGTGAGCGAAATCAAATCGTCATACTGGTTGATGACATCGGCATAGTAACCTTTGCGCAGTGATAGTTCCACCATGCTTACGATGTATTGGGAGCGCAGAGTGGGGTCGGTGATGCTGCGTGCATAGACAGACATATAGCTGTCGGGTGAGGTAGGTATAAAGCCGTGGCGTTCCATCTCTTCAAAAGACTTGTCGATGGTGTCAAACCATTTTGGATAGCTGAGCATCAGAGGGTCGTCGAACTTCACGTCTTTCAGAAAGTCATAATAGTCGGGCGCAAGCTCTATCTTCTGGCTTATTTCCGGACTGAAGGTAAGCGAGGTCTGTGCTCCGTTTATTCGCTGATAGAGGAATGTGTTGCTGAGATATGCGGCATGTACTTTCTTGAACTCGGCATTTAGGCCTGAAGCATGTAGTTCATTGAGACGTGTGGCAAGGACTTCTTCGTTGTATTCTGTCCATTCGCGGGAGTAGGGGGCTATGCTCTGCGGTGTGGTGCAGTTGAACGGATGCTGCTGCATAAACGTGTTTTCGCTCTTGAACGTACCGTCGAGCGTGGATGTGCCGTCGGCGGCAATAGTTATAGTGGTGGTGCTGCCTTGGGTGCAGAAGAGCGGTAAATATCGGGAACCGTCGATTACGAGGTTGAAGTAGCGTGGTTTGTCTACTCCATAGCTGAAGGTGGTGTCACGTGAGGCTATTGTGATAAACTTGCTGGAGTCTTGTGGCTGGAAGAACACGGGCTTTCCGCCCGCATTCTTTATGTTAAACACTGCACTCCCGGCCTTGACTGTCAGCGTAGAGATGGCGAGGGCAGCGATAATCAGAAATCTTTTCATTGTCATTTGCTGTTTTGTTTGAGATTACTGTTTTGCATGGCTTTCACTGGGAATGGATAGACAAGCAGATGGGAGGTGGGGGAGAGGGTATATGTCTTGCCCTCAAACTCCTTGCTTACGGTCTCGTTAAACTCATGGCAGAAGCGGCGCATGTCGAAGAAGCCATTGTAGGTAAGGAACAGTTCGCGCTTGCGTTCCTCGCGCACGAAACGCAGGGCTTCTGTGGCGTTGGTAGTGGAGAGGTGGGTATAGCGTCCTGCCACACAACGCTTTGAGCGCAGGGTTTCAAGATATAGCATAGCTTGGGATATGGCTTCGGGTGTGGCCTTGCGTGCATAGCATTCGGCGAGCATCAGGTAGACCTCAGACAGACGCATGCCCGACGGATTCCATTTTATACCTGTGGTGGCGAAGTCTTGAGAGCCTTCAGGTGCTGTGTCGTGTTGTGCTTTGTAGCGTATGCAATAGCGGTAGCGAAGGTCGGCATTGCGCTCGAAGAGGTTGAGTACTTCCTTGGTGACATACATTGGGAATGGGTCGTCCTTGGTATTGCCATATTGATAGAGCAAGTGTTCCGCCCCGTCGTAACCATAGGTGACACGGCTTTTCCATATTGTTTCTACAAAGTCGTTGATGCCCATGTAAGCGGGATTGTCGATGGCTTGATCAGGATAGCCCATCTGGATGAGCAGTGGTGCGTATTTCTTGTAGTCGGCGGTCATGTCCCATATTTCGTGTCCGCCCGCTTTAGCTGCCTCGAGTGCTTTTTCGCATGCGTCGATACACTGCTCGTACTCCCTTTTGTAGAGATGTACCTTGGCTTTCAAAGCGTAGCCGAAGGTCTTGTCGGGGCGGAAACTGTTGAGGGCGCGGTCGGGCAGGTCGTCTATGGCGGCGTCGATGTCTTTCTGGATGAAGTCGTAGGTGTAGCCCACAGATTGCTGTACGCCTTCTTCTTCAATCGACTCAAACATTTTTTCGCGTACTATGATACCGTTGTCGGTGTAGGCTGTGGGGGGGTCGTAGGGTGGGGCGAAAGTGTTGACAAGGAAGAAGTAGTTGTAGGCGCGCATAATCCGGCCTTGTGCCAGTCCCGTCTTCTTGTCTGCCTCATTGCCTTTGGAGTCGGCAATGCCGTCGACGAGGGCGTTGTATCGTGTGATGCGGTCATAGCAGTTATTGTAGAGCGAACTCTCAATGGTGTAGGCTGCACGGTCGTAGTTTTCGTCCCAAAAGAAAGCCGTAGACCATAGTGGATAGGTATAAGCCTTGAGCTCCTCGCTTTTGTTCCATGACGATTCTCCGCTCATAGCCCAGAAGTTAGAGTGTTCGTATGACGGCGACACTTCTTCGAGCAGTCCTAAGTAGTCGTCGGTGGTTTCGAGTTGTGCCTTTCCTTTTGGCACGATGTCGAGATAGTCGTCGCAGGAGCAGATCATTGCCGCTGTGGCCATGATGGTCCCGCAGAAAAATAAATTATGGTGTTTCATTTCTTTTGCAATATTAGAATTGAATGTTCAGACCTAAGATATAGCTTGGCATTACAGCCTCGTTGCGTGTGCCGCTGTTGGCATTGAATGCCTCTGGGTCTATGTCTTTATCGTTGGCTGTCCAGCGGAAGGCGTTGTCTACCTGTAGTTTCAGTCTTGCTCCCTTGACTCCTATTTTCGTGAGCCATGTCTTGGGCAGGTCGTAGGTGACGCCGATGTTTCTCATCTTTATGAACGATGCGCTGACCACATTGACGTCGGCATATTTCCAATGGTAGTTTCGCTCGCCGGTGTCGGAGTGCAGACCCATGGCGGGAATGTCGGTATCGGTGTTGGTGGGGGTCCATCGGTTGACGATGTCTTCGCCTATGGCTCCGTTTCTTATGGTGTTATATGAGTCGTAGAGTGTCACCACATCGTCGCGCAGTGAGTGACCTGTGTAGTATACTGCCTTGAGGAACAGACCGAGGTTTTTGTATCTGAAGTCCATCGACAGTGCGCCGCTCCACTTCGGAGTGAGCTGTCCTACACAAACCACAGCATCGGCGCTTCTTACCGGGCTGATAGACACTATGTTGCCGCTTTCGTCGTATACTGAGGGATTGCCGTCGGAGGTCAGTCCAGCATAGCGGTAGGCGTATACAGACTTATAGGTGTCGCCAACGCGATAGTTGCTTGCAGGCGACTGTATCATGTCGATGGCGTCGGTGGGCTCGTAGTCCACTTTCTCAATGGTGTTGCTGTTGTATGCGGCGGAAAAGGTGGTTGAGAGACTTGTCTGTTTGTGTTTCAGCCAGTCGTAAGTGGCCACGAATTCCACTCCCACGTTTTTCATCTCGCCGTTGTTGGCTTTTGCCATGCCGTTGAAGCCGAGCGAGGGGTCGATGCTCTTGTTTACGAGCAAGTCGGAGCTATAGCGGCGGTAGAAGTCGATGCTTCCTGACAGCTTGCCGAGGAAGCGGTAGTCGATACCAACGTTGAAGGTGGATGTCTTCTCCCAGCGTAATGAGCTGTTTGGCGGAGTGAGTATCATCGTTACCGGAGCTCCGGAGTGGAGGGTGGTGGCGAATCCGGCGAGGAGGTAGGGCGACGAGCTTTGGTCTACGTTACCTGTAATACCGTAGGTGAGTCGCAACTTCAGGAGGTTTATCCATGAGAACTGCTTCATAAACTCCTCCTTGTTGGCGTTCCAGCTGGCACCCACCGACCACAACGGGCGATAGCGGTATTTCGGGTCGGTGCCGAAGAGGTCTGCCTGTTCTATTCTCACACTGGCGTTGAAGGCATAGCGTTGGTCGTAGGTGTAGCCGGCATTGAAATAGGCTGACACGTAGCGGTGTTTGATTTCTGACACAGAAAGGTTTTCGGCACGGCGGCGCACGCTGGAGTACAGTTGTCCCACTACGCCGTCGCGTGAAAGGGTCTGCCAGTCCACCTGTGAGTAGGTGAGCTTTTGGTCGTCGTAGCCAAAGCGTTCGGAGCTCCAGGAGCGGTAGTTGTCTTCGCGTATTTCACCACCAAGCAATGCCGTGATGTCGTGTTTTGAGGCAATGGTTGTGTTGTAGTTGAACTGACCGCGGAGGTTGTAGTAGCTGTAGTTGGCACTCACGCTGTAGAGGCGGCCTCCCTGCGGAATGTTGTAGGTGTAGGTGCCGTCGGTGTTGGTTGAGGTGAACTCGTTTACGAGACTTCTCATCATATACGAGTCTGCCTCGTCGTATTCCTCTTGGTCAATCATGCGTTTCTCGTATTGGAACTTCAATTCGAGCCCAAGGCCTTTTACGATTTTAAAGTCGGTCTGGGCGAAGTATTTCATATAGGTGTTGTCGGTCTTGGCGATGTTATTCCCCGACTCCTCCACGGCATTGTAGCCCATGGGCTGTAGTCCTTGGGCATTGTCGAATGATGTGGCGAGCACTTGGTTGTAGGGATATCTGTAGGCCAATGAGCCGTCGTCGTTGTAGAGGCGGTCGTAGGGCATGGCGTTGGCATATCCGAGGTATGAGGCCTGTGTGTACTTGCTCTTCAGCACAGAGAGGTCGGCACCTAAGGTCAGCTTAAACCATGGTGCCACCTGCAGGTCGTTTTTGAGGTATAGCTGTGCTGTATTGTTGTCGTTGAACTTTGTGTACATGCCGTTGCTCCTGAGTCGTCCAGAGGCGAAGAAGTTGTATTTGTCGCCTCCCTTTGACACCGACACGCTGTAGTCCTGGGTGATGGCCATCTGCTGTAGTTTGTCGCGGTATTCTTTTCGGTAGTCGTAGTTGCGTAAGGCGTCGATGGCGCTTTTTGCTCCGGCTTGGTCTATTTCTCCTTTAGCAAGTCGGTAGTATATCATGTCTACCTGGGTCATGAAGGTGGCGTTCGACTTGTTGGTAAGTGTGTTGAAGTAGGCGAGAGGGTTTGCCTGGTAGTCGGGGTCGGAGAGAAGGAACTCTTCCTCAAGGTCGATGATATCGCTTGTGGAGGCGTAGTGCTTGTAGCTTAGCGACGGTAGGGGCTTGAGGTAGTAGTTGGCGGAGACGTTGATGTCGAGCTTGTCCTTGGCGGCGTTTTTTGTGGTGATGACTATCACGCCGTTAGATGCCCTCACACCATAGAGAGATGTGGCAGCGGCATCCTTTAGTACCGTCACTTGGTCTATTATCTCCGGGTTGATGTTGTCTATTGATATGCCGGTGGCAGGCTGTCCGTCGATGACGAGCAGTGGAGTGCCGCTTACGGCAAATGAAGATGTGCCTCGAATGCTCATGTCTCCGTTGTAGATAGTGAGTCCGGGTGTCATGCCTTCGAGTTTCGAGCTAAGTGTGGTGGCCTGTATCTTATTGAGTTTCTCGCTGTTTACGATTACGGCAGACCCGGTGTTGCGTTCGCGTGAGATGGTCTGGAAGCCGGATACCACTACCTCGTCGAGCACCTTGCTGTCGGCCTCCATCTTCACCACGATGGCCTTTGTAGTGGTGGCGGCAGTTTCTAAGGCGGTCATTCCGACAAAGGTGATGTTGAGCGTGTAGCGTCCTTGTTTGGTTACGGGAATGGAGAAGTTGCCGTTGAGGTCGGTGAGTACTCCAGTGTCAGTGCCCTTTATCTTTACTACGGCACCGGTGAGAGGTTCGCCTGTATCGTCGAGCACCTTGCCTTTCAGGTAGAAGGCTGTAGCTGCAGGGCTGTTCATGCCTTCGCCTGTGGTGTCTTCTGCAGCTTTGGCGGGTAAAGCCGTGATGAGAGCCATACAAGTGATGGCGGCTGCTTTTGTCAATGTTGTTTTTTTCATCTGGTGTGATTATTTGACTTTTCTTATTGTTTCTTTTTCAGAAGTGATAATGCGCAGTATGCCGTAGCCATTGTAGGTGGCGGGAAGGGTGACTGTGTTCCCTTCATTGCTTGAGGAGAAGAGAGTCCTGCCGTCTGAAGAAAAGAGTTCTACAGAGGTGATGGTCTTTGCTGATGTCACCAGCCATGACCCGTCGGCATTGCGATGGAATTTGACCTCAGGCGAGGTGGCAAGGCTGCCCTCTATGCCTGTCGACGATGCTGGTTGAATGCCACATTCCATGGCTTGTCCGTTATTGTAGCCATCGTCGGAACCACCTTCGCCCTGGTCTGTTGGATTGAGGGCAGAGAGAGAATAATAGCCGTCTGACTTTCCACGCCATCCCCAGTTGATGTGGAACATGCCGTTGCCGTCGTAGCCGTCGCACACGAAGGTGTGACCTATTGTAGAGTTCGCTCCTCTGTAGATTACAGGTCGTGCAGCCTCCAGTTCGGCAATGATGAGCGATGCCCATGTGTCATCGTCATAGTTGCTTCGCTCGTGATGTGTTATGTCTTTGGAATAGCCGAAATAGTCTGCCATGCGTGCTACCGAGCTTTGGGGCGTGGCGAGTGTCACGTCGTAGCCAAAGTCTGCCTTTGATGCATGGGTGACACTGACGAAGAGGTCGGCTACGGCGGTGCATTGTTCTATGGTGGGAGTGGTCTCGTATTCGTCGTTGATGTTCTCCCAGTCGAATTTCGGCTGTTTGTCGAAGTCAAGTTCCCTCCATGTGCTTTGCTTGCTGTCGTAATAGAACACCGAACCGGTGGGGCGTTCAGGATATTGGTAATAGTACATTACCTGGGCAATGGCAGTAGGTACACATCCAGTAAGACATTGTTTGCCTTCATATCCAGACCGACGTTCCATCGGACACTTCATGTTGTATGGGAAACCTTGTCCCCAGGTAGACTTGAGCAGAGGCTTGATGGCATCGGCAGAAATAGTGAGTTTTGTAGTGCCGTGGGTATAACTGTCTATCCATTCCTTGCATGCAGGAGGCATTTCGCTGGCATCGAAGGTGTTTTCGGTGGAGTAGGCGAGAATAGTGTTGCTTTCGTCGGCCGACACCACGACAAATCCTTTTCCGCCGTTGCGGTTGTATACATACAGAGCCGGTTCCGCCTTTATTGCTCTTGTTGTGGCTGGCCCGGTGGCAGTGTAGCAAAGTGTCATTTCCTTGGTGTCTGCCCCAAGAAACAGGGCCGCAGTTTCAAGTGCCTTGTCGTTGTCGGCGGCATAGCTGGATACTACCGTGGCTGCCAGTAGTGAACATATTAAGTGTTTCATATTAAGCATTCTTTATTACTCAGTTACTAAAGTATTCAGGTCTCTACCTTCCACCTTCTACCTTCCACCTTCTACCCTCTCATCGATGAAAGTATAGAATTCAGGTGACTCTCCAGAAACGATTTTCAGTATTCGTCCTTCCGAGTCGAGTACTATCTTTGTTGGATATCCAGTGATGTTGTATTGTGCCGTCACGTCGTCAGGAGTGCCGTTTAGTACATGAAGCCATGGGAGTTGGTGTTTTTCTACGGCAGCCTTCCATTTGGGCTCCTTGTCGTTGCACGCAATGCCGAGAATCTCCATTCGGTCGCGGTATTTTTCGTAGTACTTCTTCATCTCCGGCATGCCTTTGATGCACCAACCGCACCAAGAACCCCAGAAGTCGAGTATGACATATTTGCCGCGAAGCGACGAGAGCGTGAGTTTGTTGCCGTTGATGTCGGTGAGGGTGAAGTCGGGAGCGAAGTTGCCTTCCTTTATGGTTTTGCTTGCTTTAAGGCGCACGGCATCGGTGTGTGCTTTCTTCACCAAGAAGTCGATGTAGGCCTTGAAGCGACCATTGCGTGCCGTGGAGTCAAGCAGTGTGGAGGCATGGTCGATGTCGGTGCAGAAAACGTTGTTAAGCATCACGATGGAAATCTCCGACGATGGGTTCTTTCTGATATAGTCCATCGCCTCTTCAGATATGGTGTGGCGCATGGCATCAGCCTTGCCGGAAAACACCTGTTTCAGAGAGTCGACGTTAGCTCCCGGCATGTCTCTTTGAGAGGCGAAGTCGAGATTAAGTTGTCGCCATTTAGTCTGAAAGGTTTTGTTGAAGACTTCAAACTGCTTGTAGTCGTTATAGAATTGGGTGCCTTCAACGCAGATGCCTTCTGCGGTGGAGTTGATAATGAGTTCCTCGCCGGGCACGGCTATGTAAGAAAGGTCTTTCTTTGTGGTCTTGCCTTCCGACAATGTCTTGTATGTGATGGCGAGATATGACACCTTTTCGGTAGGTATGGATATATCGAAGTTGCCGCCTTCCGTACGGCAAGTCTTGCTTTCTGTCATGCGGCTTGTCTCGATGTCGATAAGCTGCACTATGAGTGTGTCGTTGGTAATGCCCGAAATGTTTCCTTTTATGCGAAGGATGTTTTCGGCTGCATATATATTATAAAAGGTGGCTAAAAGTAATAAGATAGTGATAAATGTCTTCATTGTATTTATAAAAAAAAGAAACAGCATCATCGGGGCGCATTACGTCCTGTGATGCTGTTTCGGTATTAAATTTGTCTTATTTTACGATGAGCTTTGCAGAGGCAGAACGGTCAGGTCCGTAAACTACCACGAGGTAGGTGCCTGGTACAAGGTTAGATGCGTCTACGTCGAATGAGTCAGAGCCGGCCTTTGCCTGTGATGCCCAGACGCGGCGTGCCGACATGTCGTAGATGCCAATCTCTGCGCCGTTCTTCAGCAGTGTACTGGTGATGGTGAACAGTCCGTCGGTAGGATTTTCCGACAGCTTCAGATCGCGTGAGCTTGACTTAACGTTGTTGATGCCGGTAGAAGGTGTTCCGCCTTTAACCACCTTCAATGAAGGAGTGCCATCGGCAAGTACGCCAGACTCGTCGGCATAGAGAATCACGATATCGTCTTTCTTGAATGTGCCAACCACAGAAGCAGTGTTGTTCTCGCCCACTTCTACGCTGAGAGGATTGGTGTCGAAGTCGCAAACCTTCTTGTTATTCTCGTTCACTACTACAGAAGCTATCGAGAGTACTGAGCCTTCAGCGGCATTGAGAGTGAAGGTATAATTTCCGTCCTCTGGCACAACGAAACGGCGGTTCACCACGTAATAAGCGTTGGCTATGGCGCTCTCGGTGTTGAGCTCAATCACCGGTGCATATGCTGGATTGTTGCCGCATCCGGCTGCCGAAAAACCGTCGAGTTGGAACATGATGGAACATGCTGCATCTGTGGTCACACCCACGAGGTTCACTCCGGCCTTAAGGTAAGTCTGCTGAGGCAGAAGTTCGTTGCTCTCGTTACTGCCTCCGTCGCAAGCGAGGTGCTTTGTCACAACTTTGGTCACGTTAGGAGAAAGAGGGTTGCCAATGTCGCTGCTCAACACCTTGAGTGGAGCGTTGATGGCAGGCTCTATCTGGTACCACATGGTTCTTGCTCCGCCGATGCTTTGGGCGATTCCCAGTCCGTTGCCGTCAATAACGATTGGTTTCACGCAGTACATACCAGCCGGTGCGTTTGCCATTGAAGTTGCACTTGGGAAGAAGAAGTCAGACGACCTGAGCTTTAAGAACACCTTATACTCCTTGCCGGGTTCAAGATAGTAGGTGTTAGTACTCATCTTGATTGCAGAACGGCCTCCGCATCCTTCATATATCAGGATGTTTCCGTCTTCAAGACCAACAGGAGCGCTTGATGGGAACATTGAGGCTTCGGTCACGGAATAGTTGTACCATGCTCCGTTGGGAATAGTGGATCCGTCCACATACGTAGGCATTGCCGTAGCTTCTTCGCATGTTGCACCTTGAGCCTTTAGCTCCGAAATGTTTGCGGCAAGAACAAGTGCCGCACAGCTAAGTAACAATTTCTTCATAATGTTTCTCTCTGATTCTTTAAGTTATTAATTGATGGCAAAGATAGGGAATATTCGCGAAAGTTGACGTTTTTTTTTTTTTTGTTTGCGCTTTTTAACGAAAATCATCTACTATTTGAATAATATTAACCAACTATCTAAGTCTTTTCCCCTAAGTACATTTCACTTAGGATTTGAAACCATGTTACAGGGTCAGAGGGACATTCTAAGAATTCACATGCATATAGCTAATCGTCCTTCTGTATTAGGGACAAGGGTACTCTCATTTTTATTATCTACTTTTGCAGTAGGATTGCAGCATTTCTGAGCATATTCAGATTGGGAACAAGTACGACCAAGTGAACAAGGTCGTGCCGAGGGTTGTGCCGAGGCTATCTAATATTCTAATTTACTTCGCAACAGCAGATATTGCCGGTATGAAATCCTTCTTTCGCGACATCTGTCCTTCCACGCGGATATATCCCTGCTGAGACTTGCCGAAGGCTTTCTCGGCCATTTCTTTCGCTCCTTCACCATAGAAAATGATGTCGGTGTAGTTGTCACGTTTGTTAACCATAAGAGCATAGAGAATATCACGCTCCTTTTTTGCCATTATTGACGGCATCACGGCTTGCATCCTGCCACGCAGACTTATCTGCGACGCCTCGTCGAGCGAATTCACCTGAGCCACACCCATAGGACGTCCGGCTACCTCACTGCCATAGTCCTTGTAGTCGGAAAGGAATATTTCCTCGTCGGTCATACCAGTGTAAGAGGCCAAAGAGTCGGTCATCTCCTCATAGTGTCTTTCAACGTCAGTTATGCCCGACAGGGGTAGAAGGGTGTTGTGCATCTCACGGTCTATGTCGGTCACGGTGGTGGAGGTCATGCCGTTAGTGTCAGACAGTAAGGCAGACAGCATCAGGTATGCCATTGTCTGATTGATGGGCTCACCTAACTCCTGATAGCATGTATACACTACGGTGTTGGTAGAACCTAACGGCACTATCTTGAAATAGGGTATGGAGGCTGTGGGGGAGTTGCCCAACGCATGATGGTCGATAATCTGCAGTACCTTTGCTTCCGTAATGCCGGGCACTGCCTGTTCTGAGGTGTTGTGGTCGGTCATGATGATGCGTAGTCCGGCTGCGTTGTCGAGCACTGGCGGCACCTCTACTCCAGCCTTTTCCAGCACCATCTTTGTCTCGTTGTTTATCTTTCCTGCCACGCGAGGTTCGCAGCGGTAGCCCAGCGATTTCATAAGGCTGGCGTATGCAATGGCAGAGCAGACGGCATCGGTGTCGGGGCTCTTGTGGCCTATGACGTATGTCGTGTCGCTTTCTCCCCAGTCGAGACATGCAAGGATGTTGGCCACAGGACTGGCGGGAGACGAAGGGTTGTCGCGGTCGTCGCATGATGCTAGTTGGAATACAAGACACAACGCCACCAGAACGCTATGCCATCTTATGCATGATTTCGGTATCATGGTGTTTACTTTAATTTTCATGTCGTTTTGATATTATGTATGTTGAAGACTTTTTGCAATTGAATTCATAATGACTGCAAAGCTACGCATTTTTTGTTAGACCGCCAAATAATAATTCAGAAAAAACGGGACTTCGCAAAGGTTTACGTATTAAATAAGTTAATATATCTTTATAAAAATGCACATTTAGAACAAAAATGTGTAATTTTGCAGCCGAATAATTCACATTATAGTATTATGACGCATAATTTATTAGCAGGAAAACGCGGTATCGTCTTCGGTGCATTGAACGAAGACTCTATCGCTTGGAAAGTGGCCGTGAAGGCCGTTGAAGAAGGTGCAACAATAACATTGAGCAACACTCCCATGGCATTGCGTATGGGCGAGCTCGACGAACTGAGCAAGCAGCTCAACGCGCCTGTAATACCAGCCGACGCTACCAGCGTTGAGGATTTAGAGAAAGTATTCAGTGAATCGGTGGAGAAACTTGGCGGAAAGATTGACTTCGTGCTCCACTCTATCGGCATGAGCCCCAATGTGCGTAAGCACCGCACTTACGACGATCTCGACTACAACTATCTGCAGAAGACGCTTGACATCTCTGCTATCTCGTTCCACAAGATGCTACAGGTGGCGAAGAAACAGGACGCTATTGCTGAATACGGCTCGGTAGTGGCTCTTACATACGTGGCTTCGCAGCGTACTTTCTTCGGCTACAACGATATGGCTGACGCAAAGAGCATGCTGGAAAGTATTGCACGCAGCTTCGGATATATCTACGGACGTGAGAAAAACGTGCGTATCAACACCATCTCCCAGTCGCCTACACCTACCACGGCCGGTAAGGGCATAAAGGATATGGAGAACCTGATGGACTTCTCTAACAAGATGTCGCCACTGGGTAACGCCTCTGCCGAGGACTGCGCCAACTACTGCGTGATGATGTTCTCAGAATTCACCCGTAAGGTGACCATGCAGAACCTCTTCCACGATGGTGGATTCTCGTCGATGGGCATGAGCCTACGCGCCATGAACCAGTATTCGAAGGATCTCACTCCTTATGAAGACGAGAATGGAAAGATCATTTACGGATGATGTAAAATAATATTTGATTATTTATATTACGGACACAGAATCTCAGAGTTCTTGTATTTTTTTGCTTAATAGAATTACAATGTCTCTGTGACTCTGTGTCTTTTTATCTAAAAAAATACAACTATCAAAAAACTTATAACTATGAAAAAACTATCAACAATCTTTTTCGTATTGTGCATGGTGTTGACAGCAAATGCCGGCGACTATGCGAAGTATTATCAGAACCTGCCGGTGGAAATGAAACAAGTGGCAGATTTTGACATTCCTGACAATACGGTCTCACTGACCGATTTTGGCGGAGTGGGCGACGGTGTGACCCTTAACACCGAGGCTTTCCGTAAGGCTATTTCCGCACTCACAAAGAAAGGTGGCGGACGACTCATAGTGCCTCAAGGAGTGTGGCTCACCGGACCAATAGTGATGAAAGACAATATCGACCTGCATATTGAGCGTAACGCCATAGTGATGATGTCGCCAGACAAAAGCCTCTTTCTCGACAAGGAAGGAAAGTCGTCGAGATGCGAACCGGGCATAAAGGCTTCAAAACGTAAGAACATCGCCATCACGGGAGAAGGCATCGTAGACGGTAATGGCGCACAGTGGCGACCGGTGAAACGAGGCAAGGTGAGCGACACTGAGTGGAAACGCTTCCTGGCCATTGGTGGTGTGGAACGACAGAACGGACAACTGTGGTACCCCTGGGACGTGAAGGCAGGATTCCCAAACATAGAAGAAACTCCAGAGGCTCAGGAAAAACGCCGACAGGACCTCGTGAGATTCACCGACTGTGAGAATGTGCTTATTGAGGGAGTGACATTCCAAAACTCGCCACGATTCCATGTGCATCCGTGCAACTCACGCAACGTGATAATTGACGGCATAACAGTGCGTTGCCCATGGAATGCGCAGAACGGCGACGCTATCGATATCAGCGATTGCCACCAAGTGCTCATTGTCAACTCCATTGTGGACGCCGGCGATGACGGACTCTGCATGAAGAGTGGAAAGACAAAGCCTACGGCACTGGTGAACGGCTGCGAGGACATCATGATTCAAGACAACACCGTATTCCATGCCCATGGCGGATTCGTGATAGGCAGCGAGGACATCACAGGCATGAAGCGCATTGTGGTGCGCCAATGCCGATTCTCTGGCACCGACACCGGACTGCGCTTCAAGAGCGGCATAGGCCGTGGAGGAAAGACTGAGGCCATTCATATCTCGGACATCGTGATGAACGACATCGCCGACGAGGCTATCGTGATACAGTGTGACTACGTAGACCGCCCTGCCGGCCACGACGCATCGAAGGAAAAGAAAGCCGAAAAGCTTGAGCTTGTTCCTGAATTCACCGATATAAATATTAATAATGTGGTGTGCTATGGCGCAGCTACAGCCATAAAGGCAAAGGGCATCGAAGGACTTAACTGCATTCATGGCATAAGCATCTCCAACTCCACTTTCTCCTACATACAGGAAGGCGTTGACATAGACGCGGCTACTGCTGAGGTGAAACTTGAGAACGTGAGGACGGAGAAAATCAGCTGTCAGAAATAAAGAGAAATCATTTTGTAAAAGAATGCTTGCCGACTTCTATTATTCTACCATTTGCCGACACATTGGTTTTGCTCCAACGGCAGAGCAAGCCAGCGCCATAAGGACGTTTGCCAACTTTGCCCTTGACCGCAACGAGCGTGTGGTCATGATATTGCGTGGCTCGGCAGGTACGGGAAAGACCACACTTGCCGGTGCAATAGTTAAGGCACTGGTGGAAATGAAACAGAAGCTTGTGCTTATGGCTCCTACGGGACGCGCCGCAAAGGTGTTTGCCATGAACGCAGGTCTGGCGGCATTCACCATCCACCGAAAGATCTACCGCCAGAAGACCATGACCGACATGGCTTCTCCCTTCACCCTTAACGCCAACCTCGCTACCGACACACTGTTTATAGTCGACGAGGCTTCTATGATAGCCAATATGGGTATGGGCGACTCCTCCTTCGGCAGTGGCTGTCTGCTCGACGACCTCATTCAGTTTGTCTATTCCGGACGCAACTGCCGCCTGATGCTCATTGGCGACACGGCGCAGCTGCCTCCCGTGGGCGAGGAAGAGAGTCCCGCTCTTATGGCCGAAGTGATGGCGGGATATGGTCTCGACGTGTTTGAGGCAAGTCTTAAGGAAGTGTTGAGACAAAGCCACGACTCCGGCATACTGTTTAACGCTACACGGGTGAGAAGTATGATTGCTGACGACGAGGTGACGCAAATGCCGAAGGTGGTGTTTAGAGGATTTGACGACATTGTCGACCTTAGAGGCGACGAGCTTATTGAGCAATTGTCGTCGTCGTATAGCAATATAGGGCTCGACGATACTATTGTCGTCACGCGTAGTAACAAGCGTGCCATAATATATAATAATGGTATAAGAAACATGGTGCTTGGGCGTGAGGAACTCGTGAGCCAGGGCGACATGCTTATGGTGGTGAAAAACAACTACTTCTGGGCGGAGAAACTGAAACTGCCGTTGCCGTTTATTGCCAACGGCGACCGTGCCCGAGTGTTGAGGGTGAGAAACATACGAGAGCTCTATGGATTTCATTTTGCCGACATCACACTGTTGCTTCCCGACTACGACGGTATGGAACTTACGGCCACTACGCTGCTTGACTCGCTGCAGTCGGAGTCGCCATCGCTCACTCGCGAACAAAGCGAGCTGTTGTTTCAGCAGGTCATGGCAGACTATCAGCATATCCCGCTTAAGGCCGACCGCTACAAGGCGTTGCGCCAAGATGTCTATTTCAATGCCCTCCAGGTGAAATATGCTTATGCCGTGACATGTCATAAGGCTCAGGGCGGACAGTGGGCGCATGTGTATGTAGACCAAGGCTACATGACCGACGACATGCTCTCTCCCGACTATCTCCATTGGCTCTATACCGCTTTTACACGAGCTACGGAAAAACTGTTTTTAGTGAATTGGCCTAAGGAAGGGAGAGGGTAGAGGGATGAAAATATACATTGACGAAAACATAAACGACTTTGACCTCGACGAGGCGATGACTCTACTGTCTGAACAGCGGCGCGAACAGGTGGCGCGCTATAAGATGGAGGGACCGCGGCGGCAGGCTGTCGCTGCCTATCTGCTGCTGAGAAAGGCATTGAGGGAAATGTATGGCATTCATGATGCGCCTGTGTTTGAATATGATGCTAACGGCAAGCCTTCGATATTGGGACATCCGGAGATTTTCTTCAACCTAAGCCACTGCCGAAAAGCCGTGGCATGTGTCGTGGCTGATTCCCCCGTGGGTATCGACGTAGAAGAAACATGCCGCTTTTCAGATAGCATCGCCCGCTATACTCTCGACGATGAAGAATATGAAAGTGTGGTGAAGGCCGACAATCCTTCACAAGCCTTCATACGGCTATGGACTATGAAGGAAGCCCTGTTAAAATATACCGGCGAAGGGCTGCGTCGCGATATAAAAACCGTGCTGCGCCTTTCGCCGGCAAACAAAGTGGAGTTCTTGACCGAACTCCACGATGGCTATGTAGTGAGTGTAGTAAATACTAAATCTTGCTTATGACGCTGTCAATAGCAGCACTGAGACCGTCGGTGTTTTTACCTCCGGCAGTGGCATAATGAGGCTGTCCGCCGCCGCCGCCCTGTATAAGTTTTGCCGCCTCGCGCACGAGTTGGCCTGCGTTCAGACCGTGGTCTTTCACCATGTCGTCGCTCAACATCACGCTCAACATCGGCTTACCCGCATCGATGCTGCCGATAACGCAGAGCAGGTTTTCGGGCACTTCCTGGCGAATCTTGAACACGAGGTCTTTCACGCCCTGAGGCATCAAAGGCAGTATGGCTGAAATCACAGTCACTCCGTTTACCACGCGTGCCTTTTCCAGCAGTGACTCCTTGGCGCGCTCCACGTTTTGTGCACGGAACTCCTCAATGTCTTTCTTCATGGAGTCGTGTTCCTCGATGTATTTCTCTATCACGCCGCGAAGGTCTTTGGCATTGTTGAACATCATTCGAATGGCCTTCAGACCGTCTTCCAGGTTATACATCATCTCTTCACATTCCTTGCCAGTCTTAGCTTCAATACGACGTATACCGGCAGCCACACTGCTCTCGCCCACGATCTTGAACATGCCGATGCGTCCGGTTGACAGTGCGTGTATACCACCGCAGAACTCACATGAAGGACCGAAGCGTACCACGCGCACCTTGTCGCCGTATTTTTCGCCGAAGAGGGCGATGGCACCGAGTTTCTTGGCTTCCTCGATAGGTGTGTCGCGGTGTTCGTCGAGAGGAATGTCCTCGCGTATCATGGAGTTCACCATGCGCTCTACCTGTCTCAACTCCTCGTCGCTGACCTTCTGGAAGTGGGAGAAGTCGAAGCGCAGTGTATCGCTGCTCACGTAAGAACCCTTCTGCTCTACATGGTCGCCGAGCACTTGTTTCAGGGCATAGTCGAGAAGGTGGGTAGCGGTGTGGTTGGCAGCACTGCCTATGCGCTTGTCGATGTCCACGCAAGCCATGAAGTCGGCCGATGGGTCTTTTGGCAGCTGCTTCACAATGTGTATGTTCTGGTTGTTCTCTCGCTTAGTGTCGATGATGTCGATGGTCTCGTTTTCGTTGCAGATTACTCCGCAGTCGCCTACCTGTCCACCCATCTCGCCGTAGAAAGGTGTGTAGTCGAGCACGAGTTCGTAGAACGACTGTTTCTTCTGAGTTACCTTTCTGTATCTTAGAATGTGGCATTCGTATTCGGTATAGTCATATCCCACGAATATCTGTTCGCCTTCCTGCAGCACTTCCCAGTCGCCGTTTTCCACTGCGGCAGCATTGCGTGCACGTGCCTTCTGCTTCTCCATCTCCACGTTGAAGCCTGCCTCATCAACGGTATATCCGTTTTCGCGGCAGATGAGTTCGGTGAGGTCGAGGGGGAATCCGTAGGTGTCAAACATGCGGAATGCCTGAGCACCGTCGAGCACTTTCTCGCCGTGAGCCTTCAGTTCGTCCATGGCCCCGTTGAGCAGGTTGATACCCTTGTCGAGTGTGCGCAGGAATGAGTCTTCCTCTTCCTTCATCACGCGGCCTATGAGTTCGCGCTGAGCCACGAGTTCTGGATAAGCGCCTCCCATCTCGCCGATGAACACAGGCAGGAGCTTGTACATAAATGCCTCTTTTTGGTCGAGGAAGGTGTAAGCATAGCGCACAGCACGGCGCAGTATGCGTCTTATCACGTATCCGGCCTTGGCGTTGCTTGGCAGCTGTCCGTCGGCAATAGAGAACGAGACGGCACGCAGGTGGTCGGCCACTACTCTCATTGCCACATCCACCTCTTCGGTCTTGCCATATTCCTTGCCAGAGAGGCGTGATATCTCCTTGATGATGGGCTGGAAGATGTCGGTGTCGTAGTTGGAGTGCTTGCCCTGAAGAGCGCGAACCAGGCGTTCGAAGCCCATGCCGGTGTCGATAACGTTCATCGACAGTGGTTCGAGGGAGCCATCGGCCTTGCGGTTGAACTGCATGAACACGATGTTCCATATCTCAATCACCTGTGGGTCGTCTTTGTTTACGAGTTCACGTCCTGGCACCTTAGCCTTTTCCTCGTCAGTACGTGAGTCGAGGTGTATTTCAGAACAAGGTCCGCATGGGCCAGTATCTCCCATTTCCCAGAAGTTGTCGTGCTTGTTTCCGTTTATTATATGGTCTGCCGGTACATGTTTAGCCCAATAGCTTGCCGCCTCGTCGTCGCGCACGAGGTTTTCCTCTTTCGATCCTTCGAACACAGTGACGTAAAGGTCTTTCGGGTCGAGTTTCAGTACGTCTACGAGATATTCCCACGCCATGTCGATAGCACCTTCCTTAAAGTAGTCGCCGAAGCTCCAGTTGCCGAGCATTTCAAACATGGTGTGATGGTAAGTGTCGTGTCCCACCTCTTCGAGGTCGTTATGCTTTCCGCTCACACGGAGACACTTTTGAGAGTCGGCACGCCTGCGTGGTTCCGGGTCGCGTGTACCGAGTATAACATCTTTCCACTGGTTCATACCAGCGTTGGTGAACATAAGCGTCGGATCGTCCTTAATAACCATAGGAGCCGACGGTACGATTGCATGTCCTTTCGATTCGAAATAGTTCTTAAACGAATCGCGGATTTCATTAGCTGTCATCATTGTTTTTTATGTCTAATTATATTTTTCTCAGAAAATTGTTGCAAAGTTACTTTATTTTTCGTACATTTGCAAGCAAATTAAAAAAATGATTTATAAAATAGGCGAAATATGGCATTAAATTTGGACAAAACCCTTAAGTTGTACTATTCAATAAGCGAAGTGGCTAAGATGTTTGACGTGAACGAAAGCACTTTGCGCTATTGGGAAAAGGAAATCCCAGCCCTGAAACCAAAGACTTCAGGCCCGTCGCTCATACGTCAATATTCGGAAAAGGATATTGAGGTGGTGAAGGCTATATACAACTTGGTGAAGGTGCGTGGATTTAAAATTGCCGCCGCAAAGAAAATTCTTGCTGCCAACCGCAAGGGGGTTGACAAAACTACCGAGGTGCTAGAGAGACTTATTGCCATTCGCGATGAACTTCAGCTTATGAAGCAACATGTAGATGAGATGTATGTATAGAGGGAAGAGGGCAGAGGGAAGACTCTACCCTCTATCCTCTACTTTTTCAGCAAATCGTCAAACAGTTTTGCTGTTTCGGGGTTTGACGGGCGTGGAGCATTTGCTTTTACTATCTTGCCTTCACGGTCGAGAATGATGAAGCGGGGGATGCCGTTTATCATATATTCGTCGAGGAATGAGGCGTTAGGACCTACATGTAGCTGTATGCCTTGGAGCTGGTCCTTAGTCACCATCTTTTCCCATGCCTCCTTATTCTGGTCACACGACAGGCTTACGAAGTGAATGTCTTTGTCCTTATATGCCTCTTCAAGCTTTTTCAGATGAGGCAGCTCGCCACGGCATGGTCCGCACCATGTGGCCCACACGTCGATGTAGATATATTTTCCACGCAGCGACTCGAGTGTCACTTGTTTTCCGTTGATGTCGGTGCCGGTGAAAGTAGGCGAGGCTTTTCCTGCACGCAGTGCTTCCCATTTGCCACACAGCTCGTTTAGTTTTGAAGTCTTCTCGGCGTCGGTCACGTTTTTCTTGAAATACTCTATCAGAGCCTCGTTGCCGTCGATGCCCTGGCTCGACACAGCCGACATGACGTATGAGTCCACGATGTATTCTTTCACTTTCGCGTCGTTCACCTTGTCTGTCCAATCCATAAATTTCTTAGCTTCGTCGTCGCCTTCCATATTGGAGGTATAACAGCTCTGGGCTGACAATAAGAACTGGCAGTATTCCGGACATTCAAGCCATTCGGAATTGAACTTCGTAAGTTCGTCGAGTTTCGTGAAAAACTTCGCAGAAGGAGTTATCTGCTTCTGCATTTTGTAATACATGTAAGCCGGATACATCGGCAGGGTCATATACGACATGTATTTCAGTCTCAGCTCTTCTTTCTTCTTAAAATCGGCTGGTAGAGAGGCCTTTTCCATCAATGCCTTGTTGGCAGCATACACGCTGTCGCACACCTTAAGGAATGCCGTCTCCTCCAAACCATACTGGTCGCGTGAGATGTCGGCAAACTCAGTGTTGAGCAGGTATCTGTTGATGTCTGCTAAAGCGCCGCTACATTCCGCCTTTCCTGTCTCCATGTCTACGGTCACCGCCAAGTCGCTCTTAGGGTCGAGATACATTGTGCCTCTCATGCTACGTCCGAACACCACGTCGACATACTGCGGTTTGAAGTCACTACTGTCAAGTTTAGCTTCACCGTCGGTTGCATTAAGAGTGGTCCATTTGTCATTATCACTCCAGTTCAACATCACGTTAGCTTTTGCCTGGGCGCCGTTCATCTTGAACTTGTAAACTCCTGCGCTGGCAGAAAGGGCAGAGCTTATAGCCACTGCCAAAATCATTACCTTTTTCATTGTTTTATAATAATTAAATAATAAGTCGTTTATTATTATTACGCAGATTTCCATGAAAAGGGTATAAAAGTGACAATGTTTTTTGAGTATAAATACTTATTGCTCTTACCATTTCATAGCAAAAAAGATGGTCGCGGATGTTTCGTAAGGGATACATCCGCGACCGATTAATAATAATAGTCTAAAAAGACTTATTCTACGCTGAAGTCAAAACCAAAAGGCTGTGTTTGGAAATATTTGTTCTGCAGACCGCTTTTGTAGAAGAAACAGTATTCGCCTGGCTCCAATGGCTGGCTGAATGTCACCTCAAAGGTGTTGTTGTTGATGGGGTTGATTTCGAAATTAATCATCTCACGCGTACTGGCGTTAGATCCGCTGAATCCAGCCACTGTATATGACATAGAACTCGGGAAGAGACGACGGCCACCCTTCTTGTTTTCCTTCACCTGCATCTTTATAAGCTGGAACTCGTTAGGGCTCTGAATATCGTTCATCACCATTTCATACCAGTTGGCGTGCTCGGAATTGAAGCTGGCGTTGTCAACCTTATTGAAGTAGAATCTGAATACCGGTTGACGGCTGGTCTTTGTTTTTGCCTTTGAACCTGGAATCATCATCTTCTGGATGTCCTTGCCCGAGGTCATCATCAATCCTGCACCGGCTGTAACGGCAGCAGCCTCACCTCCACTTATATTTCGGTCGCTAACTGCGCTTCCCACTCCGTATGCAGCTAAGCCAATTGCAGCTGCCGTTGCAAGGTTAAAGCCCTTCTTTTCCTTTTCGAAGTTGCAACGGTAAATCTTTGTCGGCTTGCCACCGTCAACAGGATTCCAAAGTATGACACCCTCATAGCCGTTGTCCACCTTGGCTATCTTCTGTATGTATGACGTAAGGGACGCATCAGCTCCAGCTGCCTTTAGCTGGCGCATGTAGTTGATGTTGAAGGTGATCGTACGTGTTGTGCTGTTCTCTATAGCACCGATAATTTCCTCTGAAGAAAAACCTTCTTTCAAAAGGTCGAGCACAGTTTGGTTATTCACTTCGTCATTCTGTGCATTTGCAGTAAAAACAGACGCAACAAACATTGCAATAAATAAAAGCTTCTTTTTCATATTAGATTGTTTCTTTTAATTGTTGTAAAAGGATGTGCAAAGGTAGTTTGATTTTTTGTTTTCACAATAATAAATCGATATTTTTTTTGATTTCATCGTGTTAAACATTACTAACTGAAGATTTCTGTCTTTATTTAGGAAAATCTACAGGCTACGGATAGGAGGGTGGGTGTTTCAAAAAATGAGTTAAATTATCATAATTATTCAGCTTAAGCTAGGCAAGTGTAACTGTAAATAGCTACTTTTGCACTACAATAAAATACTCAACTTCAAAACAGTATTGGATATTAAGAAAGACAGTATGATACAACAAATAGAATTCACACTCCCGGCAAAACATCGCGGATGCCATCTCGTAACCCGTGAAGTATTGGACCATCTGCCAAAGCCACTTCCCAAAACAGGGCTGCTTAACCTCTTCGTAAAGCACACTTCCTGTGCCTTGAGCATCAATGAAAACGCAGACCCTGACGTGCGTAAGGACATGGAGAAAATCCTCAACCGTCTGGTGAAGGAAAATGAACCATACTACGACCACGTTATGGAAGGCGCTGACGACATGCCAGCCCATGCCAAAAGTTCACTCTTTGGCGTAAGTGTCAACATCCCCATAACCAACGGACGCCTGAACCTCGGTACATGGCAAGGCATCTATCTGTGTGAGTTTCGTGACTATGGCGGTGAGCGCAGGATTGTTGCTACACTGATGGAATGAGTCTATCGACTTAAGCATGTCTCATTGTTTTCGTATTTTTAACGGGAAGTAATAAGAAAAACATACAATAACTCTTGTCATTTAGATGAAAATGTGTAACTTTGCACGCAAAGTCAGGTATAAAATGTGTGACTTAATCATAAAAGTCGGGTATAAAATGTGCGACTTTTTGTAAAAACTCGGTATTAAAACGTGTAAGACCATGTATATAAGGAAAATAGAATCGGTATTCCAGTCATGGATGGATACGCCCTCGCACAAGCCCATAGTGGTGAAGGGAGTTCGCCAATGTGGAAAGACAAGCAGTGTGGTTGATTTTGCCAACAAGCATTTCAGGCATATTGTTTATTTGGACTTTAGGGAGCATCCTGATTACAAGATGTTTTTCACCCCAAACCTTCATGTGGATGATATTATCATGCGCATAACGGCAGCTATGCCTGATGTGGAAATAGAAGCAGGGAATACATGTTTCATTTTCGATGAGATACAGGATTGCCCACGGGCAAGAGGCTCGTTGAAATATTTCTTTCTTGATGGGAGATTCGAGGTGATGTGTACAGGGTCATTGCTTGGAGTTAATGGCTACAAAAGCCGCGAAGAACAGGCAGAAGAAGCAGATGCTTCCATTCCTGTGGGATTTGAGGACATTGTTGATATGTATCCCATGGACTTTGAGGAATGGCTATGGGCAAACGGCATCAAACCGATGCACATCGACTATCTGAGAAAATGCCTTGACAATGAGGCACCTGTTGACGCATCCCTTCATGCCAGATTTCGCGAGCTGCTGTACCAATATGTCATTGTCGGCGGAATGCCAGAGGCTGTAACTACATTTCTGAATACGAAGCAGATTGGTAAGGTTCTGTCCATTCAGCGTCGAATTGTGGACGAATATAAGGCTGACATGGTGAAATATGCGCTGTTGGCAGATAAACCGAAAATCCGCGAGTGCTTTGAATCTATTCCGTCACAACTGTCACGAGAGTACAAGAAATTCACCTTCTCCACGGTTCGACCTGGAGGACGTGGGCGTGATTATGCGGGAAGCCTTCAGTGGATAGAGGATGCAGGTATCATCCGAAGGTGCTATAATACGGAAACTACCGAATTGCCTTTGGATGGTAATCGCATACAGAGCGAGTTCAAGGTTTATATGTCTGACATCGGCCTGCTCGTGTCTATGCTTGAGGACGGCACACAATCGAGCATATTGCGAGGAGAGCTGTATGGATATAAAGGTGCCATCTTTGAGAATCTTATTGCCGATATCCTTGGCAAGATGGGGCGTAAGCTCTACTATTACCACAAGAACGGCGGCATTGAACTGGATTTCCTGATGCGCCATAAGGGGCAATGTGTCCCGATTGAATGTAAGGCCACGACAGGCAATGCCAAGTCCATGCGCACCGTTCTTGGGCATCCGGAGAAATACCATGTGGATTATGCAATAAAACTTGGAGACTACAATGTAGGCAAGAAAGACAAATTGCTCACTTTGCCGATGTATATGGCATTCTTGTTGAATGAATATTAAGTAAAACGACGAAACCCTTTAACCCCATTTCTTCAACGGTACTTCGAAAAGAAAGTCCCGAACCGTTGCCGTTCGGGACTCTCGTCTGCCTTTATTCCATCGGCTTAATCATTCTTTCGATAATTACAATAAGGCCATTCCATCTTCTCTTCTGATGTCAAGTATCTCGCCGAGATGAAACTCCACTATGCCATCGGCATAAGTAGTGTCAACCACGCTCACAAGAACATTATCCCCACCGTGTCCTCCCTGGCCGACAATGAAACGCAGGGCATCGAAACGGCGTAGATAGCGTTTGCCGTCAGCAGGGTCAATGTATGTATATCGGTTCAATGTGGTCTGCTTTATTTCCCTTCGCTCAACAGTCTTTGTTCCACCGACAATTTCATTGAACAGTATTTGCCGTATTCTAAGTGTCAATATGTTCATACCTTGTGTGTCATACTTGGAACTATTCTGCTTTATCTGCTTTTCCAAACATTGGAGTTTCGGATTGTATAAGTAGTTGACTATCGTCCCATCTAAAATACGCTGAATGATAATCTCGATAATTCCAAACGGCACAACGAACCACTCGCGAGGCTGATGCTCCACACCATTGGCATCATAGACATTAATGTTCATCTGTACGCTTTTCAACACCTTATGTATTATGTCCTCAAACTTGTGTGAGTTTAGATTCATCACTTTGTACGAAGCTACTATCTCCACTGGTGCCATTAGATATGTCGGCTCGTTTTCGGCATAGGCTATTCGGTCTTCCACCCTGTTTGTGGAGAAGCCTATCTTGTAGAGGTCTTTCTTGCACGATATTTCAGGGGCTTTTGACAACGAGCGAAGCACATAAATGTATCCCGTCACGATGTCCTCACCATTGCTTGTCCCATGCCTGAAGAAACTGCGTTCCATTTCCGAGTCAAGTTCAGTAACACCATAGCCGTCGCCCATGACACTCTTTCGCAGTGTCTGTAGCAGTATGTCCGACTCCTGCCCATTTTCATAGATACATCGTGTACGACCGTCTATGGCATGGTTGGTTCCCTCGTAGCTCTCCAGTATTTTTTCCAAAAACACCATCTGTCCGCTCACTATGTAGTAGTGCCCCTCCTTCAGGTTCACCGTCTTTGCTATTCTGACGAGGCTTCGCTTTCCAGCTTTCAGATCACTATGAACCTTTTTGAATCCCTCGGCATATTTGTAGAAGTCCTCACAGGGCTTCCGTTGTGCCACATAATCAGCCTGTTTCCTGCCGATTACGTCCTTCATGTCTTGGGGGATGTCAAACAGTCCAGCCTCCTTTGCCGTTATGTCGCTGAGCAAAGGGTCGTCAAATATCTTTTCAAGCTCCTTGTCAATGTCCATTTGCTACTTCCTTTTTGTTCTTCTTACAGTTGTCGTCTCAGTCCTTCGAACCTCGCCCACATGCGTTTCTCCATAAGGTCGCCGTTGCGTTGTGGCTCGCGTCCGTGTTCCGCCATCCACGCCTCCAGCTCAGCCACCTGTTTGTCTTTCCTGTCGGCGGCGGTAGGTGCGGGAGCCTTTGGGCGCACATCGTCAAACAGAGGGTCTTCAAACACCTCTAACAATTCTTTTGGCCATTCCATATCGTTCCTTGTTTTTCAACCGTTCATTCCTCGTATTCCAGTCCTGCCATCTTTCTTGCCTTCAGGTTTCTCAGCATCTGATAGGCGGCAGCCATTTCTCTCACCTTTGGGTCGGGGTCGTCGCCTTGTGGAATATTTCCCCCATGTTCTTCTACGTATGCCTTGAACGGACCTTTAAAAATCATTATTGCTTGCTCCATCGTAAGGTCAAACTTCTGCTCGGCTATCGTGTCCTGTATTATTCTCAGCGTTGGGGCATCCACGGTTTTCGACAGCACCTCATACGCCCTTTGGAACGGGTTTATAGTGTCTATAAGATTGATGCTCAGCTTATCGATGTTCACAAACCTGTTGGCAAGTTTTATCAGCCTGTTGCCTTCGCTCTCGCCGTCCTCCGCGTTTCTCTCGTCCCTCCTAATGATGGTATCCTCAACCACAATATCGCTTCCTTTTATCAATGTGTCCGCAAGGAAATGCTCTCTGACCATTTCCACTTCTTCGTCGTTGAGGTCAGGATAACGCTCACGAATCACTTTTGGAATCAACACCTTCGTTATGGTCTCTGCCGTGGTTGAGCCACTTATGGCTCTTACCACGAGGTCGTTGTTCAGCACGTCGGCTTTCAGGTCGTCCAGCTGTTCCTCCACAATCTGCTTTGCCCTTACGCTTGTCAGTGGCTTCAGACCTTCTATCACTACGGTGTTCTTTTTCCTGTTGTTGTCATCGTCGTCAATGTCTGCCGCCGTCTTGAAGTTCCAGCTTGGAGCCATCACCTGTTCCATGAGCAGTGAGGCGGTTATGGCTTTCAGGAAATCATTCACCGCCACCTTCACGTCGGCTTGCTCAGCGTCAGGCATGGCTATCATGTTTACGAAACGCGCCGTTTCCTTTCCCTCACAGTCGCGTGTGCATCGGCCTATTATCTGTATCACCTCTGTCAGCGATCCCCTTACACCAATAGTCAGACACATCTCGCACCACTGCCAGTCAAATCCCTCCTTTGCCGTTCCCAGTGCTATAATGATGTCCACGTCGTCGCGCCGTTTCATCTTCTGCAGAAAGCCTTGCACTCGGTTACGCTCCTTAGGGTCGTCCTCCACAAGGTCGGCAATTCTCAGCAGTCTGCCGTCTGGCGTCTCCACCGTATATATCCCGGTGTTGTAGTCCCTGTCCACCCTCCTGCCTATTAGCCTCATTATCTGGTCGGTCTCGTCGTATTTCAAGCCTGTTGAAGCTCGCGAGTTTATGCTCGGAATGTGGATAATGGTCTTCTTCGTAGTGTCGAGCACCTCCATGATGTGGTCGAGATAGCTTCCGTGGTAGAAGTGATAGCCAAGAACGAGGTTTTTCATATATCGGTAGCCGTTCAGCTGCTCATAGTAGTTGTAGGTCACGGGGAAGAAACGTGCCTCGTCTTCTTGCCTCAGCACAGGCACTCCGTCGCCACGGAAGTAGCTTCCGGTCATAGCCACGATGTGTCCCGTGGAGTTGTTCATCACACGGCGCACCACATCGCCAAGGTTCGACTCTGCGTCGGCGCTTGTATGGTGAAACTCGTCTATTGCCAACAGGGTGTCGTTAAACCATTCGTCTTCCATTTCCTTCATGGCGTTTCTTAGCGTGGCGTGTGCGCATACGAGTATCTTTGCCCCCTTTTGGCGGAAAAACTCAATGAAACGACCCTTCTTGTCCTTCTCGTTCTTCACGTCGGTCAGGTTGAAGTAGTTCGCCACGTTCCAGTCTGCGAAAAAGCCGTAGGGCTTCAGTCGGGTGTTCTGAAACGAGCGTCCGATACTTTTTTCCGGCACAGCCACCACAACTCTCTTTATGCCTTGGTGCTGCAGTTTGTCGAGGGCAATAAACATCAGTGCTCGGCTCTTTCCCGATGCGGGCGGTGCCTTTATCAGCAGAAACCGTTTGTCGCGTGCGGCATAAGCCTTTGCCTGCATTTCTCTCATTCCCAATTCGTTAACATCCGACGACCTCCCGGTCTGTTCATATTTTATGTTAACTATCTCGTTTGCCTTTTGTTTCATAAGCCTAATGCTTTTTGCTTGTCATTTTCTCATACATCTTGAACAGACATTCCAGCCTTGCCTCGTCGTTGGCAAAGGGATATCCGGGGTAGCAGCTCTCCACAATGTCATCCAGAGTCTCGTGCGCCTTACGAAGGTCATCGGGCATAGTGTCCGGGTCGTAGAGCTCAGCCAATGTCTTGCCCACATGGAATTCCCTCGTTATCAGCACCTCTTCAGCGGCGTTGGCAATCTCCTCTTTTTTAGATGCTGATATTTTGGGGAAGGGGAAGGTATTGTAGCAGAGTTGGGCGGAATAACGAATACGTGTTTCTAATTTCCCAGAAACATTTTTAACCCATACCATATGTAAATGTGACTCTACAATTCCAAAAGTAAAACTATCACCATTATAAATTGCGAAAGCCGAATGATAAATGACGGTATTGGGTTCTACAAAACCAATAGGTATATATTTCCTTTTTTCAGACGATACGGCCGGTATGATGATTGATGAGGAGCTATTATACCGATTTTCAGAAAAAGCCCAAGGTTTATTGGCTTTTTCAACAGTCTGTTTTTTGGGGCTTTTTTTCCGACTTTCAGCCACCTTTAAGAATCGAGCCTTTAATTCTGGGTAACTGTATGCATAATCTACTTCTTGTTGTTCAATCCACAAACAATATCGTTCAACACTATCAATAAACTCTTTTGCCCCAATAAAAGGCTTGATTAATTTTTCAAGTTCTGGATAACGATTTAGGAGAATTCTCTTCTCCTCGCTATTTAAACTCAAATTATTATCATCAGCTGGCAAACTACCTAATATTATTGGCATTAATCCTGAAATAGATTTATTTGATTTCTGTATTATTGTCGTTTTATCACTTGACAATAATGGGGAAATGTGTTCTACTTCCATTTTTTTATCATCTGAAAATAACATTTTCTTCTCATTATTCTTGCAAGATAATCCAACAATAACACAAGTTACACCTGCGTTATGCTTTGCATTATTTTTCCATTTAAAAGATGTGTATGCGAACGGTATATCTACATTCATTTCTAAAATATATTTCCATAATAGTGAGATATGCTCCCCTTGACATATGGAATTCGTACTAACGAACCCACATTTAGAAAATGTATTTTCAACATATTTAGCTCCTTTATAAAACCATTGTGATATATAGTCTAATTTTCTAAATACAGGAATATCATTGGCAAAAGTATTTTCCATGTCTTTTTTTTGTTCTTTTGTTTGGAGCCTAAATCCTAAATACGGCGGATTCCCAAACACAAAGACCTCTTCGTCCTTAGTATGTGGACATACAACGTCCCAGTCCAAACGACAGGCATTGCCACACACTATTTGCGTAATGTTCTTAAGAGGCAGGGCTTTGGTGTTCACTCCAAACTCCTCGTTTAGTTTCCTGTTCATCTGATGCTCTGCAAGCCATAGCGACAGCATTGCCACCTCGTGAGGGAAGTCGAGAAGCTCTATGCCGTAGAACTGATCGAGACGAATCACACTGTTGTCAACCAGCAGCTGACCACCCTCACCCTGACAAGCCTTCTGAAGCTTCAAGATGTCCATCTCCAGGAAGCGGAGCGACTTATAGGTGATGATAAGGAAATTGCCGCTGCCGCAGGCTGGGTCGAAAAACTTCATCTGGCTCATGCGCCTCAACAGTTTGTCGCCATCGCCAACAATGGCCTTCAGCTCCTTGAAGTAGTCTTTCTTCTCTATGCCGCGAAGTTCCCTCAGCTGCCTCAGCTTCTCATATCTCTCATTTAGATTATGATATTTTTCTCGCAGCTCGTCGAGAAACAGAGGATTAATCACCTTCATAATGTTTGGCACACTCGTGTAGTGCATACCCTGCGTGGCACGTTCCTCTGGATTCACCACGGCTTGGATCATCGAACCGAATATGTCGGGATTGATGTCCTTCCAGTCCAGCTCACCACACTCAATGATTATCTTCCTTGCCCTCGCTCCCATTTTTGGAATCTGAATGTGCTTTGAGAACAGGCCACCATTAACGTATGGGAATTGCTTCACTATTTTTGGAATGTCCCTGCTGCGGAGCGAAAGGTCCATCACGTTGAACGACTCATCGAGATAGTCCGACAGATCGCTGCCGTCGTCCTTCGTATATCTCATGATGGAAGTCGTAAACAACCCTTCCTCAAATATCCCCGTGTCTTCAGCGAAGAAGCAGAACAGCAATCGGGTGATGAAGATGTTCAGGTCGTGTAGGTCGCTGTCGCTGCGGAAATCGTTGTAGGCACGCAGTTCGTCGTGCAGTTTGGCAAGTTTCTCGGCAGCCTTCACGTCGGCGGGATTCTCTTCCACATAGTGTATCCGCTCAATACCCATCAGAGGATAGAAGAAACCAAAGTCACAATACAACCTGTCGAGTTGGTTCTCGTAAGTTTCCTTTTCCCTTAGGTCATAGGCGAGAATCGACTTTCCGTCGCTCACAGCCACAATCTTTGGTGCCGCTTTCAACACTTGACTGTCGTTTTTCAGAAGTTCCAACTCTGTAGTCATTCTTCTTGTCGGCACTTCACAGAAGCACAACAGTCCCTTGATGAGCAGTCCGTCGAAAGTCTTCAGAATGCCCTTCCCTTCCTTGTATCTCTCAATGTCTCTTTCACTTTTGCCAAAGGAGTATAGCAGCTCATATCCCACCTCGTCGGCAGGAATGACATAGTCACGAAACGCCATCAGGCGCTCCTCTATCTCCCTATAGCCCAGTTGTGTTTTCTTTGCCATAGGCGTAGCCTTTCTTAAAGTTTTAGGCAAAAGCACTTATCGGCAGAATATGGGCAAAAACATAAAGACCTCCCGATATGGCAAAAGAAAGGCGTGTGCCTTGTTCTTACCATAATCTTGAGGCCGTAGGAATTGCCCATAACACCTGATAAGTCATGCCCACGCCTATGCAGCGCAGACATCAACACTTATACTTCGGTGCTATAATCAATGAAATTTCCTACGTTTCAAGATTAACCGAATAACTGCTAATGCTGTTATTATTAAATCCAAAAAACGAGCCTCGTCCTTCGCCAAGCACAAAACTCACGTGCAAAGATAGTGCAAAACGAAGACAATACAAAATAAAAGTCCAAAAAACTTTTATTTTTATTGTTGAGATGCAGCCTATCTTATCAAAAGATAGTGCAAAAAATCGATTTAGCGAAGGAAAAGAGAACATTTTTTCTTTTCTGAGCGTGAGATTTTTATTCAAAAAATCGATTTAGCGAAGGAAAAGAGAATAATTTTTCTTTTCTGAGCGTGAGATTTTTATCTAAATCGAAGACAATACAAAATAAAAATCCGACGTTGATTAATAATTAAAGTTAAATATTATATTGTCATTTTGATGTATTAGCCAAATGTAGTATATTTGCAACAAATATAAGGACTATTGTTTATATGATGAAGAGCAAAATAGAATATTTGGTAATGTTGATAGCAGAATTTGCAAAGCGATACCACATCACGTCGCAGGAGGCTTTTAGATATCTCAGAAGGTATAAGGGATTTGAACTCTGCGATGTGCATTATGGAATCATGCATACACTATCACTTGACGAAAACTTAGATAGTCTATATCGTTATTGTAAGAAGAACGGAGGTGTGTTATGATGCTTTATCATGGCTCAAACCAGACTATAGACGAAATTGATTTGAGAAAATCACGCCCTAACAAAGATTTTGGACGTGCATTCTATCTGTCACCTATTAAGTCTCAAGCGATGGATATGGCCAAATTCAGGGTGATGCTTGACGGTGGAAAACCTGTCATTACTGCCTATACCTTTGATGAGGAATGTTTGAACTCTTCTTCTCTTAGGGTTCTTCGCTTTGACAATTATTCGGAAGAATGGGCAAAGTTTGTGCTTGCGAATAGAGATGCCCAAACTTGTAATGATAGTCATGACTACGACATTGTCTATGGACCTATTGCCAACGACAGTGTCGGTAGGCAAATAACTAATTTAAAAGAAGGTTATATCACCTTCGACGTTTTTTTGGAAAGATTGAAATACATGAAGGGCATCACCTTTCAATATGCTTTCTGTAGTGCCAATGCAATATCAAAACTTGTTAAGCTATGAATGTCAGTCAATCGGATTTCGAGTTTATGAAAGAATGTCTCAGTAGGGACATCATTGCCATCTTGGTTGAGGAAATGGGCATGAGCCTACCAACCGCTTTCGACCTATTTTATAATTCGGATACTTATAGCAAGTTGTCAGACCCTAATACTGGCTTGTTTTTCCAAAGTCCGAGATACGTTCTCTCTTATCTGCTACCCGCATCTTCCTCGAATCGTTGACCATAGATGCTGGCGAGAATATCAACATCGCAGTCCTCCAGTTCCTCTTGTCCTTTTGCCTCATGATATTTTGCCCTTTTCATGCCCTAAACGGCGATTTGAGTTAAGATGACAATCCATTTTTGGACTGACATCTTACTTAAACCAATTATGGTTAGAGTGCATAAGGTGAACGCAAAAATGCGTTGGGTTATATCTCAAAGTCAGGTCTCCACAAATTTGTGGGCGGCTCATTTTTACTCGGTATCACATTTTACTCGTAAATTATAACTCGCATATCGCCTATTCACATCTGATTTGGCTGAAAAATCGGAGTTGTGAGCAAGAAATAAGTATGGGGAAATGGTCCATAGAAAACAATTTTTCAACCGACGCATTTTTCCGCTGGTTGAATACAAAACACAATTCAAGGGGTGTAGCGAAATGCGACATAGCTATGTAACGAGTCGTTACACCCCTATGTATCGAAATGTTACGCAGGGGAAATTAAGCATAAATTGACATTGTTGTTTCATGTCAAACTGGATAAATTCTAAATAATGATTAAATTATACAAGTTTTTTGGCATTTATTTTTTGCACAAAAGAAAAGCTTTGTAACTTTGGAGGAATTTTAAAATATTATTTTAAATTATGACAGAAAAGGTCATTAAAACAAATGCTGCCGAATGTGCAACTTTCGGTCGTATCATCAGCTTAAAAGTTGATGACATTGATGTTAATTACTCTCTTGACAAATTATCAGGGGCAATAGAGAAGGCATTTGAGACAAATGCCTCGTTATCAGACCGTGACTTCGGACATATATTGTTCGAAGAGGATAGCAACGAAGCAAACACAACTAACATCAAAACAACTATTATAGAAATGAAAGAGGATAACAAGAAGCACATTGCATTTACTCAGATTCCAACGTACATTGAGCATTTTCCTCAAGTGGAAACCATGGTTGACGAACTTGGTGCTTCGGGGCTGGGGACATGGCTACATCTTGTGCAGAAAATTTATCGAAATCCCTCAATGTCGATTACGAAGACTCAAGCTGAAGGAGAAAAGCTGAAAGGGGTAACAAAAAACACGATTAAGAAGGTCATCTACAACTATGGTCTGTTTGACATTGACGACTATGGACACGTCAGGAGCACCATTCCGCTCGTTAATGTCGATTCGGCAAAAAGCCAATCGAAATGCAAAAAGAAATCAAACGAATCCAAATCAGATTGTCAGCCATCGCCCGCGCGCGTATATAACATAAGAGAAAAAGAGGATGATAGAAAAAGATTAACTTCTTCTATTAAGAAGGAGCAGGGGCTTGCACTCATTGGGCTGTTGGATAAGTATTCTGATTGGGGGCATTCAATTACGTGCGACCCGGAACTTGGAGAACTTCTCTACCGACATTGGGACGAAGCTTTGGAATTGTTCAAGCAGCATGTAATTAGACAGAATACAATAGAGAATATGACCGATATAGACAAAACGCAGAAATACTTTGCAAATTACTGTTCTAACGACTATACACGTTCAAAACTTAAGCAGCATTTGGACGAGCTCGAGGAAAACACCAAACACGACAATCCATACAAATATGAGGATGCAACTTCTTGCATAGGAAATCGTAGCTACATGGGGATTCCGATTCCTGACTGTGCTCCTCCTCGTCCTTCCGACACTGCGCGATGGGATCAGACAAAATGGTTGGACTTTTAAACTGTATGCAATATGATAGAGACAGGAAAATATGACTATGAGGGTTATGGTATTAATGTAGATTCTGCCCGCGAGATACCTGGTACAGTCAACAAGTTCACTACGTTTTGTCCTCGATGCCATGCTGATAGGAAGCCATCGCATCAAAAGAAGCGTGAGCTGACTGTTTGGCCAGATTCCGGATACTGTAAATGTAATCACTGCGGGGAGACATGGCGTATGGACACCCGTGAATGGCAAGAGAAAAAGTCGGAAAGGAAAGAGATTGTAAAAAAGAAAGGAAACGGAAACAATATGAGGACATATGAACTACCGGCACCAATCGCCGAGGAGACTCTTCAGATTGAGCCAAAGCTTATGGGCTATCTTACTAAAACAAGAGGGCTGTCAGAAAGCGTTATTAAAGGCATGCGCATAGGTCAGGAAATGCACTATATATGTGAAACTAAGACAAAAGAGCCTTGTGTGGTGTTCAACTATTTCGAGAATGACACGCTCGTCCTGCAGAAGTTTAGGGATGAGAACAAGCATTTCGCCTCTACGACAAACTGTGAACAGATTCCATATAACATCAATTCTGCGCTTGGAAAGGAATGCGTGATAGTGACAGAAGGTGAGTTTGACACATTGGCTTTTCTTACTGCAGGAGCCGACTCTGTTGTGAGCTTGCCTAACGGTGCCAATAAAAACTTGGAATGTTTTAACAGATTCTATGATAGCCATTTCGCCGATAAGAAGAAGGTTTATGTGGCGACAGATATGGACACTCCAGGTGAAGAGGCTGCACAGGAAATCATTCGGCGATTTGGACCTGAGGTTTGTTACCGAGTCAGGTTTGCCGAAGACTGCAAGGATGCCAACGAACAGCTTGTAAAACATGGTGCCGAGAGCCTTATGGACTGCATTGCCAATGCCCAGCCAGCGCCAATAACAGACATAGTTGGCGTCGAGGATATTGAGCAACAACTCGATGAAATATATCAGAATGGTTTCACCCCAGGAATTCAAACTGGATGGCATAACCTCGACGTCACCAGACTGTCGTTTGCCACCAAACAGCTTGCCATCATAACAGGCCGAAGCAACGATGGAAAAAGCGAATGGACTGATGAACTTGCAATGCGTCTGGCTATCAATGCGAAATGTAAAATTGGATACTGGTCACCAGAGAATGTACAGATTGACCACGCCATCAAGATTGTCGAGAAACTCACCGGAAGACGCTATGGCAATGAAAAGGTTGACGGATTGTCAACTGAACAGCAAACTTTTGCCAAACAATGGTTGTCAAAAAACGTAAAATGGATAAATTTGCCATACGACAAACTCAAACTTGACAACATTCTTGATAAAGGGAGAAGTCTTGTCCGCGCCTTCGGAATACGCATCCTTGTGCTTGACCCGTACAACTTCATACTAAAAGAGACCGACAAGTATCACAACGAAAATTCTTGGGACAGTTATGCCGTGGGGCGCATACGCCAATTTGCCATCGACAACGACTTAATCGTTTTTCTTGTTGCGCATCCACGAAAAGTTGAAATGAAGGTGGATGGGCAAAAAAGAAGAATAACTATTGAGGACATAGCAGGAACGGCTGACTTTGGCAACAAGGCAGACTACGTGCTGTGCGTTGACCGAGGAGAAAAAGTGGTAACGGTCTATATCGACAAAGTTCGTAGAAAACAAAACGGTTCGAAAGGCAAGAAAGCTACATTCGTGTATGACATAATTAGTGGCAGATATTTTCCTTGTGAAATAGATGAGAAAGGTAATCCTATAAAAACAAATTATGACACGAAAAGTTGGCTTACTTGTGATGACATTATTCCTTTTAATGGGAATGCTGAGACCAACTCCGAGGTAAAGGGAATTGTATGTCAAGAAGATTTTTCTGATACGATTTTCTGAATTTTTAAACGCAACGTTGGAATTGCCGAAACCTGACGTTGCGTTTTTATATGTCTAACGTTGCATCTCCGCAAACGTAACATTACGTCTTCGGCAACGCAACGTTGCGGATGTTTTATTTCCACAATAATAAAATGGTGTTTAATCAAGAACAATCGGGGAAAATTACACTTTTCCAACACATATTCGTACAATTTTGACATTTTTCCAACACATATTCGTCCTTTTTTTACACTTTTCCAACACTACAGGAAGTGATTCTGGCATTTTTCCAACTTTTTCGGAGATGATTTTGTGGGGGGACGGGGGGGCAGTGCTCCAGGCAACGGCTGTTTTACACTTCCGGCATCGGCACTTCTGGTATCACCGTGTCCTCGATCTTGACGCCGGTTGTGCCGCTGATGAACATCGCGTAATAGATTGGCATGTAGGTTATGCCGTTTATGGTCTTCACCTCACGGTCGTTGCACAGGACTATGGCGCGGGCTACGGTGTAGTCGGGCGTGGCGAGAAACTTGGTCAGGGCACTGTGAATGGTGTAGTCTTTGCCCGACTTCACCTCTATGGGGAGGACGGTGAGACTGTTGAAGTCGTCGATCAGGAAATCCACTTCGCCACGTTGTTTGTTGTCGTAGTAGTGCAGCTTGCTGCCGTGGGCGTGAAGTTCCTGAGCTACAACGGTTTCATATACCGAACCGAGGTTTATGCTGCGCTTATCGCCGAGCACGGCATTGATGTTCAGTCCGTAGAGGAGGCTTGTCAGCAGGCCTACGTCGTTCAGGTAGAGCTTTATAAGGTTCTTGCTCTCCGACTCAATCAACGGGAAGCGTGGGTTGCTAATCGCCTGCACGGAAAGGGCTATGCCAGAGTTGGTGAGGTACTCAAATTCATCTGCATAGTCAGAGAATTGCTTGTGTCCTGCCTTGTCCTCAATGCGCTTCACCACTATCCGCTTTTTCTTGTTCTCCATGTTCGACGGTATCATCTCGTAGATTTTCCTTATCACGAGTCGGCGTTCGGTGTCGTATTGCGACGCGTCAATCTTGTAAAGATTAAGAATGTCGCGTTGCACTTCGCGCACGTGGGCTAAGTTTCTTGCCTCAAGGAATTTGTTTATCGCCTCTGGTAGTCCGCCTACGAGAAGATAAATTCTGAACTGCTGAAGGAAATAGTTGTGAAGGGGCTCGCTAAGAGACTCGTTTTTTTCGAAACATTCTCTTGCCCCGTCTATTGTGGCTTGTGCGCAGCCCATGGCAAGCAGAAACTCCTCGAAGTCGAGGGGGAACATTTCCACTACCGATATGCTGCCAATGGGCACCGATGCTGTTTGCGACAGTGCTACTCCAAGCTGAGAACCACTTGCAATATAGGTGTATCGCGCTTCCTGGTTCAGGAATTTTAGCATGGTCATGAGGTGTGGGTAACTATGAATTTCGTCGAGGAAGACCAGGGTGTCACTTTTTGTCCCTAGTTTGTTGCCGGCTATAGCGCCAAGCTGCAGGTGGAAATCGGCAGTACTCCGCACGGTGGAGAATACGCCCAAGCCTTCCTTGTCCTCCTTTAGGTTTATCTCGACGTAGTTCGTGAACATGCGTTTCCCTACATACTAATTTATGGCTGTACACAAAATAAATGATAAAAACAAGCTTTCAGGACTTTTTCCGTCATTTTAGGGGGCAAAAACAGGAATTATTCCGTTATTTTAGGGGGTAAAAACAGGAATTATTCCTTTTTTTTCTTGTGCTGGAGACATCATGTCCGTACCCTGACGGCATACATTCTGGCGAGAAGGAAGGAGGATAAAAAAGTTTGTATTTTAATGATATTTTTCTATGAAAATATTTGGTGGTTTCGGAATTTTTTAGTACCTTTGCATACGAAAGATGAAGCTATTAACAGTGGAGTCTTGAGCGATCTATTTTTTTTTAGTTTAACCTTAATAAGTTTTTACATTATGCTTAGTTATCAGATTTATCAAAGCCAACTGAAGGACAGCCCTTCGTTTGGCAAGTGGTATTGCCGAGTGGTAAGCAGTGAGACGTTCCATATTCCGGAACTCGCTGAACACATGGCCAGTCACAACACTCCATTGAGCAAGGGATTCCTTGAGGCAGTGCTGAAGGATGCAGTGAGCTGCATCAACGAACTGGCTCTCGACGGCAAGAGAGTAATTCTTGACAATCTTGTGTCGTTCGGACTTTCCGTGAAACACAAGATGGGAGCGGATACGGCAGATGAGTTCAGCATTGCGAAAAATGTTGATTCTGTTGTGCTCCAGGCAATCGGTGTAGGTGAGTTTTCCAAGTCGATGTTGACCAAGGCGGCGAAGCTCCGTGAGAGCAATAGCTACATGTCGCCCCGCACATCTACTTCGTCTGACACCGAAAGCCCAGGCACCGAGCCTTCCGCTCCAGACCCAGGTCAGGGTTCAGGTGACGACCTCGGCCAGTAGCCTTCTCTCTATTTAAAGGGGGAGTTATGATGGGGAGTTATGTGGGGATGTTATGAGAAGCCAATTGTTTATCCGCTGATGGTATTGGCCCTTTTTAACTCCCCATCATAACTCCCCTTTTTATTTAACTCCCCATCTCTTTATCTCTGTGGTTCAAAAAATACTTAGCCTAACAGTTACACAACCGCTTATGTTTAAAAAATGATAAAAAACGGGGCGTTTTGGCGGCGGTTTGCGAAAAAAATAGTACTTTAGCGAAGAAAATAGAAAAGGACATGATTTATTGTATATCGAAAACAATGGAAATATCGGCTTGCCACAACCTGAAGCTCAGCTACGATAGCAAGTGCTCAAGGCTGCACGGGCATAACTGGGAGGTGACCGTATATTGCGCCGCCACGGAACTTAACGCCGACGGAATGGTGATAGACTTCAAGCATGTGAAAGAGCTTATCCACGGACGTCTCGACCACGGCAACCTCAACGAACTGCTGCCTTTTAACCCTACGGCAGAGAACATTGCCGCATGGATAGTGAGAGAGGTGAAACCCTGCTACAAGGCATTGGTGAAGGAAAGCTATGGCAACGTAGCCATGGCCACCGACGACACATTCCCGATAGACCAACGCTATCTGATATGAGACAATACGCAGTAAACGAGATATTTTACTCCATTCAGGGCGAAGGGAGAAACACTGGGCGCGCTGCCGTGTTCATAAGGTTAAGCGGCTGCAACCTGAAATGCTCTTTTTGCGATACCGACCACCGGCAGCATACTCTCATGACCGCCAAGGAGATAGCCCAGGAAGCCGCGGCCTTGGTGACACCTTGGCACCGATGTGAGGAAAAGACCCTTGTGGTGCTCACGGGAGGCGAACCGTCGCTGCAGGTGGACACCGAGCTCACTGCCGAACTTCACGCAAGCATATACTGTGAGATAGCCATGGAGACCAACGGCACACGCATGGTGGCGGAGAGCGTAGACTGGATAACGCTCTCGCCGAAAGACATTTTCGTGGAAGGAGCAACGCCCGTGCTGGCCAAGGTGGACGAACTGAAGGTGGTGTATGACGGCATACACGACATTCCCGCTTATGACTTTATAGAAGCACGGTACAGATATCTGCAGCCGTGTGATACTGGAGATGAGGCACGCAACGCAGACATCATAAAAGGTTGCATAGACTTCGTGAAAAGTCATCCCCAATGGACTCTGTCGCTCCAGACACACAAGTGGCTTGGAGTGAGGTGAAGGGTGAAAATGAAGGTTGAAAATTGAAAAATGAAAATTGAAGGGTGAAAGTTGAAAGGGCGAAAGTTGAAAGATATTGTATAAAATTAAATAAATATAGGCAAAATCCTTTGTTTAGTTGGAAAAAAACATTAACTTTGCACCCTAAATAAGTAAATATCGTTTTGGAACAATTAGATATGACCCTTTTGGGGAAAATAGAATATCCGTCCGACCTTAGGAAGTTGGACGAGAACCAGTTGCCGGATGTGTGCGAGCAGTTGCGACGCGACATCGTCGACGAGCTTTCGGTCAACCCAGGCCATTTGGCTTCAAGCCTTGGCGTGGTGGAGCTGACCGTGGCTCTCCATTACGTTTTTGATACCCCCAACGACAGAATAGTGTGGGACGTGGGACACCAAGCCTACGGCCATAAGATACTCACCGGGCGCCGCGAGCTGTTCTACACCAACCGCAAGCTGCACGGCATAATGCCTTTCCCGTCGCCGAAAGAAAGCGAGTATGACACATTCACCTGTGGACATGCCAGCAACTCCATATCGGCTGCGCTTGGCATGGCAGTGGCAACAAAGGCCAAGGGCGTGCACAGGCATGTGGTGGCAGTGATAGGCGACGGAGCCATGAGTGGCGGACTGGCCTTTGAGGGACTCAACAACGTGTCACAGCAGCCTAACGACATGCTTATCATACTGAACGACAATAACATGTCGATAGACCGCTCGGTGGGAGGAATGAAGCAATACTTGCTCGGACTGAACACCAACGAGACGTACAACGCACTGAAATTCAAGGTGTCGAGATGGATGCACTCGCGTGGCTATCTTGAAGACGACCGCCGCAAGGGACTCATCAGGCTGAGCAACGCGCTGAAGTCGGCCATAAGCCACCAGCAGAACATTTTTGAGGGGCTCGACATAAGATATTTCGGACCCTTCGACGGCCACAACGTGAAGGAGCTCGTGAGAATACTCAAGCAGCTCAAGGGAATGAGCGGACCAAAACTGCTGCACCTGCACACCGTGAAAGGAAAGGGCTACGAACCGGCTGAAAAGTCGGCCACCATCTGGCATGCACCTGGAAAGTTTGACGTCGACACCGGCGAACGCATAGTGAAGGACACCACAGGACAACCACCAAGGTTTCAGGACGTGTTTGGCGAGACACTGCTCGAACTGGCACGACAGAACCAGAGGATAGTGGGAGTGACACCGGCCATGCCCACAGGATGCTCGATGAACATCATGATGGACGAAATGCCCGACCGCACTTTCGACGTGGGCATAGCCGAAGGACATGCCGTGACCTTCTCCGGAGGCATGGCAAAGGAGGGCATGATACCTTTCTGCAACATCTACTCCGCCTTCTCGCAACGGTCTTACGACAACGTGATACACGACGTGGCTATACTCAACCTGCCCGTGGTGTTGTGTCTCGACCGTGCCGGTCTCGTGGGCGAAGATGGCCCTACACACCATGGCGCCTTCGACATAGCCTCGCTCAGGCCAGTGCCCAACATGACCATCTGTTCGCCATACGACGAGCACGAACTGCGCCGCATGATGTATACGGCACAGAAAAACGGCAAGGGACCGTTTGTCATCAGATACCCAAGAGGCAACGGGTATCTGTCTGACTGGCGTTGCAAACTGGAGGAAATAACAGTGGGGACAGGACGCAGGCTGAAGGACGGCAGCGACCTGGCCGTGCTCACACTCGGACCCATAGGACACAACGCGGCGGAGGCTATTGCCGAACTGGAGAAGGAACAGCCAGGACGAACCATCGCACACTACGACATGAGATTTGTGAAACCACTCGACGAAAAACTGCTGAAGGAAGTGGCTGAAAGATACGGGACAGTGGTGACCGTGGAAGACGGAGTGAGAAACGGAGGGTTCGGGTCGGCTGTGCTCGAATGGCTTAGCGACCACGGCTACAATACAAAAGTGACAAGGCTCGGACTGCCCGACACGTTTGTGGAACACGGAAAGGTGGAAGAACTGCAACATATAGTGGGAATAGACAAGGAAGGAATAAAAAAAGCACTGAAATGAAGATAATCATAGCCGGAGCTGGTGCTGTGGGCACCCATCTTGCAAAACTGCTGTCGAGGGAACACCAGGAATGTACACTCATGGACCCCGACCCAAGCCGACTCGATGGACTCGACAGCGACTATGACATCATGACCATGGTGGGCTCGCCTACAAGCATAAAGGCGCTACAGGCGGCCGACACCAATAATGCCGACCTCTTCGTGGCCGTTACTCCCGACGAGAGCCGCAACATGAACGCATGCATACTGGCACATGCCATAGGCGCGAAGAAAACCGTGGCACGCATCGACAACTATGAATACCTCGACATAAAGCTCAAGCCCTTCTTCCGCGAACTGGGCATCGACTCTCTCATTTATCCCGAAGTGCTCGCGGCACAGGACATCATCAACGGGCTGAAAATGAGCTGGGTGAGGCAGAGATGGGACGTACATGGCGGCGCACTCGTGATGCTCGGAGTGAAACTGCGCGAGACGTGCGAGATACTCAACCAGCCGCTGAGGGAACTCTGCGGACCGGAAGACCCTTACCACATCGTGGCAATCAAGAGAGGCGGAGACACCATCATACCAGGAGGTAACGACGAACTGCGCAACTCAGACTTCGCCTACTTCATGACCACAAAGGAATTCATACCTTATATAAGAAAGGTGGCGGGAAAGGAACACTATGCCGACGTGAAAAACGTAATCATAATGGGAGGAAGCAAGACAACGGTGAGAACAGCACTCACCGTGCCAGACTATATGAACGTGAAGGTGATAGAACGCGACACGGCAAGGTGTGAGCAACTGAACGAACTGCTCAGCGACACCGACACCATGGTGATACACGGCGACGGACGCGACATCGGCATGCTCATGGAAGAGGGAATAAGAAACACACAGGCCTTCGTGGCTCTCACAGAAAATGCGGAAACCAACATATTGGCCTGCCTCACGGCAAAAAAACTCGGAGTGAGAAAAACCGTGGCAATGGTGGAAAACCTCGACTATGTGGACATGGCAGAGGGACTCGACATCGGTACCATCATCAACAAAAAGACAATAGCCGCAAGCCACATCTTCCAACTCATGCTCGACGCCGACGTGAGCAACATGAGGTCGCTAATGGTGGCCGACTCCGACGTGGCTGAATTCACCGCCGCACAAGGTTCGCCAGTGACACGAAAACCAGTGAAAGACCTCGGACTGCCAACGGGAGTGACCATAGGCGGACTGGTGCGCCGCAACGTGGGAATGCTCGTCAACGGTAACTCGCAGATAGAGGCAGGCGACTCGGTGATGGTGTTCTGTCACGAACATAACCTAAAGAAAGTGGAAAAGTACTTTAAGCCTAAAACACTATGGTAAACTACGGCATACTATCGAAGATACTCGGACAATTGCTGTATATCGAGGCGCTCATGATGATAGCTTGTTTCGGCACGTCGCTCTTTTATGGAGAAGACGACATGCTGGCGTTTCTCATCTCGGCACTCATCACCATTGCAGGAGGATTGGTATTCAGATATTTCGGACGCGATGCCAACAACCGTCTCAGCCGTCGCGACGCATATCTCGTGGTGACGGCCACGTGGCTGGTATTCAGTGTGTTCGGAATGTTTCCATATCTCATAGGAGGCTATATCCCCAATCTTGCCGACGCTTACTTCGAGACCATGTCGGGATTTACCACCACCGGTGCGTCGATACTCGACGACGTGGAGCACATGCCGCACGGCATACTCTTCTGGAGGTCGATGACACAATGGATAGGCGGTCTCGGAATAGTGTTTTTCACCATAGCCATACTCCCATCGATAGTGGGAGGAAGCATGAAGGTGTTTGCAGCAGAAGCAACCGGTCCCATAAAGTCGAAACTCCATCCGAGGCTTAGTACCAGCGCAAAATGGATATGGAGCATCTACACAGTGCTGACCATAGCCTGCATCGCATCGTTTAAGGTGGCGGGAATGGGATGGTACGACAGTGTGAACTATTCCATGACAACCACTGCCACAGGCGGTTTTGCGCCACACAACGACTCGCTGCTGCATTTCCACTCGCCGCTGATAGAATACATAGGCATACTGTTTCAGTTTCTCTCAGGCATCAACTTCGTGCTGCTTTACACTGCCACGTTCAAACTCAAACCCAAGGCTCTGCTCTCCAATTCAGAGTTCAAGCTCTTTATAAGCGTCATCGTCATTTCCACAATGTGGATAATGTATCTGCTCATCGCATACAACGGCTACAACCTCGAACCGGCCTTCAGAAGCGCCCTGTTCCAGGTGGTGTCGTTCATAACCACCACAGGACTGTTCAACGACGACGCCGGACAGTGGCATCACCTCACATGGGTGATACTCGGACTCTGCATGTTTGTCGGCTCTTGTGCGGGAAGCACCAGCGGAGGCTTCAAGTGCATAAGGGTTGTGATGGTGCTGAAGGTGATGCGCAACGAGTTCAAACGCATACTGCATCCAAATGCGGTGCTACCGATAAAGGTGAACGGGCAGCATGTGCCACAAGACAAGATACTCTCGCTGATGTCTTTTTTTGCAGTAAGCGGGATAATGTGTATCATCGTGGCAACGCTGATGATTGCGATAGGCATAGACCATACAAATGCCATAACGATATCGTTGAGTTGCGTGAGCAACGTGGGACCGACACTCGGTACAGACATTGGACCGGTCATGTCGTGGTCGTCGCTGCCGGAGACAATAAAATGGGTGTGTTCACTGCTCATGCTTATGGGACGTCTTGAAATCATGACCGTGCTCGTGATATTCACACCGGCATTCTGGAAAGACAACTAAGAATAAAAACCAAACATACAACTACAACACTTTAAACCTTCAAATAGATATTGGTTTAATAAATAAAAAGTAAAGAAATGGAAATTTTGAAGTTTAAGCCTTTGCTGAAATCTACTATTTGGGGTGGAAGCAAAATTGTACCTTTCAAAAAACTTAGCTCGGAACAAACTAACGTGGGAGAGAGCTGGGAAGTGTCGGGTGTGAAAGACAACGAGTCGGTAGTGGCTCAGGGAAAGTATGAGGGACGCAACCTCAACCAACTCGTGGAGGAACTGAAGGAAAAACTCGTGGGAAAGGAAAACTACGAACGATTCGGCAACACTTTCCCGCTGCTCGTGAAGTTTATTGACGCCCAGCAAGACCTGTCAATACAAGTGCATCCTGACGACGAAACGGCCCACCGACAGGGAAAACCGATGGGAAAAACAGAAATGTGGTATGCTCTCGACTCTGACGCCGACGCCACACTGCGCGTCGGACTGAAAAAGACCATCACGCCAGAGACCTATAAGACCATGGTGGAAGACGGGACTATAGTAGACGCACTGGCACAGTATAACCTGAAGGCCGACGACTGCTTCTTTATACCGGCAGGAAGAATTCACGCCATCTGCAAGGGCTCGTTTGTGGCTGAGATACAGCAGACAAGCGACGTGACATACCGCATCTACGACTACAAGCGACGCGACAAGGACGGCAACTACCGACAGCTTCACACAGAAGAGGCTGCAGAGGCTATCGACTACACTGTGCTCGACGACTACCGCACGCGGTATACCCCGGAAAAAAACCAGCCCGTGCAGCTCGTCACATGTCCCTTCTTCTCTACTGCCGTTTACGACCTCGACGAGCCAATGACCCTCGACTATTCCGAACTCGACAGCTTCGTGATACTCATAGCACTGAAGGGAGAGGCCACGCTGACCACGTCAGATGGAGAAACACAGACATTGCGCCAAGGAGAAACCATACTGCTGCCTGCCACTGCCGACGTGGTGAAGGTAGACGGAAATATCAAGTTCCTTGAGACATACGTATGATTTAACAAAATTTTCAACAGAAAGTTTTGGAATTACATATTTTCTTCATATTTTTGCAAAAAAATTAGAGACATCTAACAACATAGCGCAAAATTAAGTATGAAATATGTAGCATTACCAGAAGAAAAGGTGCGTCGCTTGTCGTTCTATCTCGCTATGGAAGAGTACATTGCGCGGAATATAGACGAGGACGACCTCTTCTTTATGTGGCAGGTGGAGCCAAGTGTAATATTTGGAAGAAACCAGCTGATAGAAAATGAGGTGAATCTCGATTTTTGCCGAAACCATGGCATAAAAACCTACAGAAGAAAGAGCGGAGGAGGATGTGTGTATGCAGATATGAGCAACATCATGTTCTCTTACGTGACAAAAGATGAAGCCGTGGGATTCACATTCAACAGATATATTAATATGGTGGTGCTGGTACTACAGAAACTTGGCGTCGACGCAAGGGCAAGCGGAAGAAACGACATCATGATAGGAGACAGAAAAGTGTCGGGCAACGCTTTCTATCACATTCCGGGAAGAAGTATCGTTCACGGCACAATGCTATACGACACCGACATGGTCAACATGGTGGGAGCAATAACACCTAACGACGAGAAACTCGTGAGCAAGGGAGTGGCAAGCGTAAGACAACGCATAGCACTGCTAAAAGACTTCATAAACATAGACATCGAGCAGTTTAAAACCTTCGTGAGAAACAACCTCTGCCAATCTGAAATAACACTTGGTGAAGAAGACGTAAAAGGCATTGAGGAAATTGAAAAGGAATACCTAACCGACGAATTCGTTTACGGAAACAATCCAAAATACACCATAATAAAAAAAGGACGAATAGAAAACGTAGGGGAGTTCCAGATAAGAATAGAGGCAAAAAACGGAGTGATAAAGGCTATGACTATGCTCGGCGACTATTTCATAGTGGGAAACATAGACGACATCGTAAGACCGCTGAAAGGGGTAGAGCTCACATGGGATGCAATGGCAAAGGCTCTGCCAGAAAAACTCGACAAAACGATAATGAACCTGAAAAAGCAGGACTTCTTGTCGTTGATACTTGGATAGACAACTAACGATTTGACAAAATAATACTAACGAAATAATAACCGCAAAACAATGGAAGAAAACAAAAAAACGTGCCTTTACGACAAGCACGTGGCTCTTGGGGCACTGATAAGTCCTTTCGGAGGATTTGACATGCCAATTCAGTATTCGACAATCATTGACGAGCACCAGGCTGTGAGAAACGACTGCGGTGTGTTCGATGTATCCCACATGGGTGAGGTGACTGTAAAAGGCAAGGATGCAGAGGCTTACGTCAACCACATCTTCACCAACGACGTGCGTGGACTGGAGAATGGAAAAATTCTCTATGGAATGATGTGCTATGAAAACGGAGGCACCGTCGACGACCTGCTCGTATACAAAATGGCCGACAACGATTTCTTCATCGTCATCAACGCTGCCAACATCGACAAGGACTGGGCATGGATGCAGGAACATGCAAAGGGTTACGACATCGACATGCAGAACCGCTCAGACTTCTACGGACAGATAGCCGTGCAGGGACCGAACTCGGAAAAAGTAGTGGAGGAAGTGCTCGGACTTGAATGTAACGAACTCACGTTCTACACCGTGAAGACCATTGGCGACGTGATAGTCAGCCGCACAGGATACACCGGAGAGGACGGGTTCGAAATATATGGCTCGCATGAGTACATACGCGAATGCTGGGACAAACTGATGGCTTCAGGCAGATGCAAGCCTTGCGGACTCGGATGCCGCGACACACTGCGATTTGAGGTGGGACTGCCACTGTATGGCGACGAACTCTCTGCCGACATCTCGCCTGTAATGGCAGGACTGGGCATCTTCTGCAAACTCGACAAGCCTGACTTCATCGGACGTGAGGCTCTCGTTGACCAAAAAGAAAACGGAGTGGCTAAGAGACTCGTGGGAATTGAACTCGAAGGAAAGGCTATACCGCGTCACGGATATGCTGTGATAAAGGACGGGGAGACAGTGGGAGAGGTGACCACAGGCTACCATACCATCTCTACCGACAAGAGCGTGTGCATGGCTCTCGTAAACGTACCTTTCAACAAACTCGGCACCCAGCTCGAGGTGCAGATAAGGAAAAAGACTTTCCCTGGAGTGGTGGTGAAGAAAAAGTTCTACGAAAAGCATTATAAAAAATAATCAGATATAACAAATCTTTAAAACATTATAACTATTATGGCAAAGGTAATTGAAGGACTCTATTATTCTGAGTCACACGAGTATGTAAGGGTTGAAGGCGAGTACGGATATGTAGGCATCTCTGACTACGCACAGCACGCCCTCGGTAATATTGTATATGTTGACATGCCAGAAGTCGACGACGAAGTGGTGGCAGGTGAGGACTTCGGTGCTGTGGAGAGCGTGAAGGCTGCCAGCGACCTCATTTCGCCCGTCAGCGGCACTGTAGTTGAGGTGAACGAGGCTCTTGAGGACGAACCGGAACTCGTAAATAAAGACGCCTTCGAAAACTGGATTATAAAAGTGGAACTTTCTGACAAGGCTGAGCTCGACAACCTCATGGATGCGGCAGCATACGAGAAGTTCTGCGAGAATGAAGAGTAAGGATATTTCCATCATTCGTAAATCGAAATTACAACAATGCAATACAAGTTTTTCCCACATACGGAAGAAGACCTGAAAGAGATGCTGGCTAAAGCCGGCGTCTCTTCTTTGGATGGTCTTTATGCTGAAGTGCCGGAAAGTATTCGGTTTAAAGGCGAATATGACCTGCCGGAAGCTAAAAGTGAATTGGAGATAAGACAGTTTTTCGGAAAACTCGGAAAAAAGAATAAACAACTCGTTTGCTTCGCAGGGGCAGGAACTTACGACCACTACACTCCGTCGGTAATACCAAGCATCGTGGAACGCTCCGAGTTCCTCACTTCTTATACTCCTTATCAGGCGGAAATTTCACAAGGCACACTGCACTACATCTTCGAATATCAGTCGATGATGGCTGAAATGACTGGAATGGACATATCAAACGCATCGATGTATGATGGTTCTACTGCCACTGCTGAGGCGGCACTGATGTGTGTGGCTGCCGGAAAAAAGGCTAACAAGGTGCTCGTTGCGGAAACATTAGACCCAAAAACCATTGAGGTAATCAACACCTATGCACATTTCCACGGTATCGACATCGAAATGGTGAAGGCCACAGACGGAGTGACCGACCGCGACGACTTCATGACAAAGATTGCACAGGGGGGCGTGGCAGGAATGATCGTGCAGCAACCTAACTACTACGGAAACGTGGAGGACTACGAGGGATTTGCTTATGCGGCACACGCTAACAAGGCGCTCTTAGTCATGAACAGCATCATCAGCGACCTCGCTCTGCTAAAGACACCGGGTGAGTGGGGGGCTGACATCGCTGTGGGAGACGGACAAAGCCTCGGCATCCCAATGACATTCGGAGGACCGTCGCTCGGATACATGTGCTGCACGGAAAAACTGCTGAGAAAACTACCGGGACGTATCGTCGGAATGACTAAGGACAACCGCGGACAGAGAGCTTTCGTGCTCACTCTCCAGGCTCGCGAACAACACATACGCCGACAGAAAGCCACGTCGAACATTTGTTCTAACGAAAGCCTAATGGCACTCTTTGTCACCATCTACATGTCGCTCATGGGAAAGGAAGGCGTGAAGGAGGCTGCAAGACTGTCTTACGCCGGAGCTCACTACATGGCGGATAAACTCCTTGCAACCGGTAAGTTTACCATGGCGTTTGACAAACCTTTCTTCAATGAGTTCTGCGTACGTTACAACGGAAATGTCGACGCTCTTCAGAAGAAATTCATCGTCAATGGCTTCTTCGGAGGTATTAAAGTGGCTGAAGACACTATCATGTTTGCAGTCACGGAGAAACGTACAAAAGAGGAAATTGACACATTGGTAAGTTTAATTTAAGGAGGTGACAATATGAACAACAAATTATATGGAAATCTGATTTTCGAGCTTTCTAAGCAAGGCCGACGTGGATATTCACTTCCAAAAAACCAATTTGGCGAATATCAAATTCCTACCGAACAGTGCAGAAAGGAAGATGCTGCACTGCCTGAGTGCGACGAGATGACTGTGGTGAGACATTATACAAACCATAGCGAAAACAATTTCGGAGTAAACAACGGATTCTATCCGCTTGGTAGCTGTACAATGAAGTACAATCCAGTGATAAATGAAGAGGTGGCCAACATGCCGGAGTTTACATCTCTGCATCCTATGCAGCCTGAAGAAACTGTAACAGGAGCACTCGATGTTTACGATACACTGCAGAAACAACTTTCGGCTATTGCGGGCCTTAGCAAATTCACTCTCAACCCCTTCGCAGGAGCACACGGAGAGCTCACAGGACTCATGATCATAAGGGCATACCACGAGAGCAGAGGCGACAAGAAACGTGTGAAGGTAATAATTCCTGACTCGGCACACGGAACTAACCCTGCATCGGCTGCTGTTTGCGGACTTCAAGTGGTGGAGGTGAAGAGCACGGCACAGGGATATGTTGACGTTAACGACCTCAAGGGACTGCTTGACGACACCGTGGCTGCCATGATGATGACTAATCCGAACACGCTCGGTATGTTTGAACAAGACATTCCTGAAATAGCAAAGCTCGTACATGAGTGTGGGGCTTTGATGTATTACGACGGAGCTAACCTCAACCCGATGCTCGGAGCTAGCCGGCCTGGCGATATGGGATTTGACGTTATGCACATCAACCTGCATAAGACATTCTCCACACCTCACGGCGGTGGAGGACCTGGAGCAGGACCGGTGGGAGTGAGGGCTGGACTTGAACAGTTCTTGCCGAAGGCTTCATCCGCCTTGTCGATTGCTGATGTTAAGCATATTGATTTTGCCGACGAGGATGCTGGAGGAAGAATTTCTGTCGGTGGGTATCACGGAAACTTCGCAGTGCTATTGCGCGCCCTCACATACATACTCACTCTCGGACGGGAAAACCTGAAACTGGTGGGACCTCTCGCAACTCTTAACGCCAACTATATCAAGGAGTCGCTAAAAGATGACTATCTGCTGCCCATAGAGGGTTTGTGCAAGCATGAGTTCGTGTTCGACGGACTTAGAGACAAGTCTACTGGCGTGACCACCATGGATGTGGCTAAACGTCTGCTCGACTATGGTTATCATGCGCCTACAATCTATTTCCCGCTACTCTTCCACGAGTCGCTCATGATTGAGCCTACAGAAAATGAGAGCAAGGATACCATCGACGGATTTATTGCAGTGATGAAAAAGATTGCAGAAGAGGCAAAAACGAACCCTGACATAGTGAAGAGCGCACCGCACAATACTCCTATTGGACGTGTGGACGATGTGCTGGCTGCTAAGCATCCTGTGGTAAAGTTTAAGGATATTGAGGCATGAACAAGTCTGATATTATCATAATTGGTAGCGGTCCTGGGGGATACAGAACCGCTGCCTATGCCGCTTATAAAGGAAAAACAGTTACTATCTTTGAAGAGGGGCATCTGGGGGGAACTTGCCTTAATGTGGGTTGTATTCCTACAAAGACTTTTGCTCGTTCTGCTGAAGCTGTCGATGAAATCCGTAATGCTGCTCAACTCGGGCTTAAGGCGGTAGAACCGCAGTTCGAATTAGCTAATATCGTTGCGCGCAAGGATAATATTGTTGACCAATTGCGTCAGGCCATTGCTGCTGTGCTATCTGCTCCAGGAATAACTTTAATCAATAAAAAGGCGTCCTTTGTTGATGATCATACTGTTGAGGCTGATGGTGAACGTTATACGGCCGATAATATCATCATTGCTACAGGATCGTCACATAAGACACTGCGACTTGAAACTCTTGACGAGTCAATGCTTCTAACTTCAGACTCGTTGTTGTCGCTTACCGACTTCCCAAGACGTCTTGTGATTGTCGGAGCTGGGGTTATCGGAATGGAGTTCGCTAGCATCTTCAGACAACTCGGAGCAGAGGTGACAGTCGTCGAGTTCCTTAAAGAATGCATTCCTGCTCTTGATGCTGACATAGCAAAACGATTGCGTAAAGTGCTTGAAAAGAAAGGGGTTGAGTTCTATATGCAGTCGGCTGTCAAAAAAATTGCAGACGGATGCGTCTCTTTCGAACGAAAAGGAAAGGTACTGTCGGTTGAGGCGGATAAAGTGCTTATGGCTGTGGGACGAAAACCTAATGTTGAGGGATATGGCCTTGAAAACACATCCATACAGTACGACCAACGAGGTATTGTTGTTGACGACAATATGCTCACAAACGTAAACGGGGTTTATGCCATTGGCGACGTCAACGCTCGTATGATGCTGGCTCATGCTGCCACCATGCAGGGACTTCATGTCGTTAATCATATCATTGGCGAGTCTGATGTTATCGACCTAAACATTATGCCTGCTGCCATATTCACCAATCCTGAGGCAGCGTGCGTGGGAAAAACCGAAGAACAACTTAAGGCCGAAGGTGTTGAAGTGGAGGTGAGAAAGAAAAACTATCGCACCAATGGACGCGCACTTGCAATGGCTGAGGCTGAAGGTATGATCAAGTTGGTAGCCGATGCTAACTCCGGAGCTATTCTCAGTTGTCACGCCTACGGCTCGCACAGTGCTGATATCGTTCAGGAAATAAGTGCACTTATGTGTAGGAAGACTACATTGAAGCAACTTCACGAAATGGTGCACATTCATCCTACACTTAATGAAATGTTGCAGGAAATTTAGTCAACTATTGTTTTCCTACTGAATCATTAGTATGTCATTCCTTCGCATAATAATATAAGGTGTGAGTGTTGCGAATAGTAAAGGTGTGTAAATTAACGTTAAATTTAGACACTTTTCTTTCAAAATGTTTGGAGTGTATTGAAAAAGTCCGTACCTTTGCACTCGCTTTTGAGAACAACGCTTCTCTTGAGCGACAGAAAAAGAGTTCTTTGAAAGATTTACATAACAGAGAAGTAGTAGTACAAGAAGCAATTGAGAAATCAATTGGGTAAACGAACCGTCAATTTTATGATTGATAAAGGTTTCTTTAGACTTGATATTATAATGGCGTCCTGAATACAATCAGACAATGGTCTCCCTTCCGTCACTTTTTTTTTAGAGTGCGGTAAGGTGATCTAAAAATATTATTTACAATGTAGAGTTTGATCCTGGCTCAGGATGAACGCTAGCTACAGGCTTAACACATGCAAGTCGCGGGGCAGCATGAATTTAGCTTGCTAAATTTGATGGCGACCGGCGCACGGGTGAGTAACGCGTATCCAACCTTCCCCTGTCCACGGGATAGCCCGTCGAAAGGCGGATTAATACCGTATGAGGTCACATGACGGCATCAGAGTGTGACGAAAGGTTTTGCGGACAGGGATGGGGATGCGTCCGATTAGCTTGTTGGCGGGGTAACGGCCCACCAAGGCAACGATCGGTAGGGGTTCTGAGAGGAAGGTCCCCCACATTGGAACTGAGACACGGTCCAAACTCCTACGGGAGGCAGCAGTGAGGAATATTGGTCAATGGGCGAGAGCCTGAACCAGCCAAGTAGCGTGCAGGATGACGGCCCTATGGGTTGTAAACTGCTTTTATGCGGGGATAACGTGCACCACGTGTGGTGTATTGCAGGTACCGCATGAATAAGGACCGGCTAATTCCGTGCCAGCAGCCGCGGTAATACGGAAGGTCCGGGCGTTATCCGGATTTATTGGGTTTAAAGGGAGCGTAGGCCGCTGTTTAAG
>NZ_NPJI01000102.1 GCF_002251435.1 Prevotella sp. P2-180 | reverse complement strand
TATAGTATTGGCTCAGCCCATAGTACTTCGTCTCCGGCTCACCTTCATAATATATGTAGGACTGGCGGATGAGCGTGTCCATATCCACATCTAAGCCCGACTTGTCCTGTGCCATGGTAAAGAGCAGACCATAGCGCGCCCTGTCTGATTTTGACAACGAATATCTGTCAACTGTTGACAGCAAAGCCAAGGATGAATCCGGGGATTGCTCAACAATCCTCTCGGCTTCACCCATGATTTTCGCATTCCTGCCGCATGAGCAAAGCATTGTCAGCAGCAATGCAATAAGTAACGTAAAACATTCTTTAGTCCTATTCATTGCCATTAAAGATGCTTCTGATAGACACAGAGTATGGTGAATAATATCACAACACCTCAATTTCTTCCTCTGGCAAGCCTGTGGCTTTATGAATGTCGGGAATAGACATACCCATTGACTTGAGGTTCCGTGCAATGGCATTTTTTTCCGCTAAATGCCCTTTCGCTTCCCCTTCTCTCCTTGCCGTGTCAATAGAGTTCTTGATGTCGCGGTAGGCCTTGAGGCTATCCTCATACTCACGCAGCTCCTCGGGGGTGAACGTGGCTATCTCGGCTTCCTTGAAGAGGCGGTCAAACACCTTGTCGCGCAAAGCCTTGGGGCGGCTCTCCAACTTATAAAGGTTCTTCAACACAAAGAGCCACTTGTCGTAAAGCGTCTCCAACTCGTCCTCCTTCTTCTTGAACTTGGCAATCTCAACGTATATGAAGTCGAGCTTCTTATAGAACACCTTGTTGGTCTTGATGTCGCAGAGCTTCACGGTATGGGTTATCTCCTTCTTGTCGAAAGCCTCCTCCTTCATGTCGAAGTTCAACAGCGCCACGGTATATATGCGGGAGAGCTTGAAGTCCCAGTCGGCGCTTTTCTTGGCTTGTTCGCGGATGGGGAACGTGGAATAAAACAGGGAGCGGTCCTTGAAGAATTCCTGATAGGCATTCTGCATCTCGACGATGAACCTCTCTCCGTACTCGCCCTCACAATACACGTCGAAGATGGCCTTGCGTGCCGAGGTGTTGTCGCCGAAATGCTCGGTGTTGAGATACTTCACGTCCTTTATAACCTGCTTGCCGTCAAACAGGCTATTGAGGAAGTTGATCAGCAACTCCTTGTTGGGAGCAGTGCCGAATATGCGCTTGAAACCGAAGTCGGTCAGCAGGCTGATGTATCTTTCTTCTGTTGTTGCCATACCTTTATCCATTAATTCACTTATTCGGGGACAAAGTTACAATATATTTTTAAATCCTCCAAGGTTTTTGGGAAAAACTTGGCAATAATAGACACAAGTTGTATTATCCATCTTCTGGTGCTATTTTAATCAACTGCCTGCCTTTTTGGGGTTCTGCTACCTTCTTTATCACAGAAACTTGATCTATTAATGCATCTCCTTGTCTCTATCACTCTGTTTTTATTTAGTGAGTCCGATATTTGAATATTGAAGTGAGGGACTTATAGTTCCTCACTTTTAAACAGACCGTTGGGAGCCATAGAGACGTTCAATTTCAATGTAAGACAGGAGCGAGAATATCAAAGACGAGGTTATCTTGAGCTTCTCCCAACAGATTGTCAACATATACTATGATGCCTCGTGGAAAGACACACCATCCATGAAAATTGGAATATCTTTT
>NZ_NPJI01000101.1 GCF_002251435.1 Prevotella sp. P2-180 | reverse complement strand
GTGAAGCAAAGATATACAAAGCTGTTTTTCTAATGGCGGTCATTAGAAAATGACAAGAAACTTTTTCTAATGACCGATTTGGGTTTATTGACATTCATGGCTTCAGGAATTGTCCAGCGCATATAAGCATCTGTATACACTGGCGGCACGGATACGCTTACGTTTCCTGTTGATTTTTGAAAAGACAAAAGCTCATGCTTCACTTAAACAAAAATCGGTCATTAGAACGTTTAATGGCATTTTACATGCACCGCTTGTTCTAATAACCGATTTTGAAAAAAATGTGTCGAGCGTTTATAATCTGATACCACTCAATGTAGCAGAAAGGACTCAGCACAGTCCCATAGCCTTCGCCTTTCCCATCAGCAGCTGCATCAGCGGTTCTCGCTCGTTAGCCAATTTGTTGTCGAGTACGGCATTCTTCAGCGTCTGCTTCAGCGTGCCCACCTCTCTCGATGGTTTGAGATGGAACATCTC
>NZ_NPJI01000100.1 GCF_002251435.1 Prevotella sp. P2-180 | reverse complement strand
CGTATAGGTAACTAAGCAGGTAGTCCGCGAAGTGCTTTTCTTCGTGGACAGCCTCTTTGTGCCCTAACGCGTCGTAAAACACTGTATATTGTATCATTTGTGGCATGATTTGAGATTGTGACATCTCAGTTTGTTATATTCTAAGAGGTACAAGTCCGTTTTTCTCATCCGTAAGTTGCCACTTGCCTTTTGGAAACCATGCAAAAACCGACATCTTTCCCCATAATATTCTGATTACATTTGCGGCGGACGTACAACGGTCGGCGCTTCATACCGCCTTGCAGGCGATACGAAGCCTAACTTGTTTCAGGATTATAATCAGATAATCAATAATCACTCATCATCAATCCGCATGGGCGCCCACGGCGCATAAACACTCGCACTATGTGCGTTAAACACTCGCAACTCTGTTGCGTAGATAACCACGAGCAACCCCTTTAGGGGCGAGAGCTTGTTTGCGAGTACAGGCCCAGCCGGCCAGGCTTTAAGTCCTTCCTCCTGAGGAGGGAGGATTTAGGAGAGAGGTGGAGCCCCTCTTCAGGTTAAGAGGGGACGGGGGAGTTTTCGAAAGTAGAAGAATCCGAAGCCTTTAATTTTTTAATCTTTAATTTTTTAATTTTTTTTGGTACAGGCCCAGCCGGCCAGGCTTTAAGTCCTTTCCCTCCTGAGGAGGGAGGATTTAGGAGAGAGGTGGAGCCCCTCTTCAGGTTAAGAGGGGACGGGGGAGTTTTCGAATATGTGATAATCTACGGATAATTGATGTATTTTCCGTAACTTTTTACAGGTTTCTTCCTTTTTTTCAAGAAAAAGCAGTACCTTTGCAGCAGAATTACGAAATCATCAAGATTCAACAATGAGAAATATCACCATCATAGACGAAATACAAAAAAGCGGAGGATTCATAAAGGCAAGCGAAGTGAAAACCCGTGGAGAATATGAACAACTGCGTCGCGCAACGGAAGAAGGCACGCTGCTGAGGCTTCGTAATGGAGTGTATGTGGAAACATCAGCCTTGGCAAACAATATGGTAGATGTGGAACGTATCGTGCCAGGAGGCGTGCTTTGTCTTTATAGCGCATTTACACACTACGGACTATCCACACAAGTTCCGTCCTCCTTCTGCATTGCCATCGAAGCCAAGCGCAAACTGCGTCTACCCGATTATCCTATCATTGACCTATACTATTGGAAAAAGGAGAATCTCGGATTCGGTATCACGCAGAAGGAACTGTCGGGATATGTCGTGCGAATCACCGACTTGGAACGCACTGTGTGCGATGCCGTCAAATACCGCAATAAGATAGGTCTTGACGTATGCGGCGAGGTGATAGACAACTATTTGAAGATGGACACCCGCAACATCTCCTTGCTGAACGAGTATGCCGGCAGACTGAGATTGCGTACCATTCTCACCAAATACCTGGAGACGAGACTATGACGAAGAATACAGGAAAATCTATCAGGACGCGCCTCCTCAACCTGTCGAGGAAAGAGGGCGTGGATTATATGAAAGTGTTGGTAAGATACCTGCACGAACGACTGCTGTTCCGCATTTCCGTCAGCCCATATAAAAGCGATTTCCTTCTGAAAGGCAGTACCTTGCTTTTTGCCTTAGACGGATTCAAGGCGCGCCCTACTATCGACATCGACCTTCTTGTAGAGCGCATAAGCAATGACCGTGACAACCTTAAGACCGTTTTTGAGAAGATATGTGCCATTGAATGTGTGGATGACGGCGTGGCTTTTAATCTTTAATTTTTAATTCTTTTAGATGCTTTTTCCTATTGAAGATTACTACGATATTGTCGTAGATAAGAAGATACAAGCAGTAGTGGACGAGTTGAAGAAACTGCCACACGATGTGCTTATCAGAAACATGACATATTGGATGGATTATCTAGACGAAGGCAAATATGTCGTTGAGTCTGACTTTCCTCACGAGGAATGGTTTGTAGATTGCGAGCACTATGCAGCAGCCACTACCGACGAGGAAAGATATAAACATGCGAAAAGCATGGCGCAGACCCTCGGACACATGTTGCAGGACATCAAACTCTTTCATCCAAACAAATACCCCGCCGCCATGAGAGCAGTGAAGTCGTGGAAGAAATACCTGTTTGTAGGTTTCTCCGCTACAATGAAGGAAGAGATAGACAAGGCTTGGATAGAGCCGCAGACATGCGAAGATGTCAAGAAGGCGGCATACGCCTATGTGCCGTTGTTGAAGACGATAATGAGCCAGGTAGAAGAAGGACAGGATAAAGAAGCGGCAGGCAATGCCTTTTATCTGTTGGAACGTCTTTGCAGACTGTACTGCAGTGACTTCATGTTGTTTGAATCGAACAGAGATAACGATTGTTCATACTATGAGTACCTGTTAGAGGCAGTATGCCATATACTGGTGATGGTCATGGAGAGGACCGTAGAGGTCATAAAGACAGCAATGATCTGGCATCTGAATGGGTTCAACATGCTCTATGGCCGCATCTTCGAGTCCTTATACTCTTCGTTTGAAGACTTGATAAATGGGGAAGCCGACGAGGACACATTTGTATACGAATACGATTACCTTGTTAATAATCCGACCGCGTTTACAACAAAATAAGATAACATCATTAATCTTTAATTATTTAATTTTTAATTTTTTTTCAATGCGAAAGCTACTCGATACAAAGGCCGGCGCCACCTTCTACGAAGAAATGCCGAATCTCACGTTGAGCACCCGAAAGGACTGCATAGAATTCATCTTTAAACTGAAGCCTGGCATATATGTCATTATCAACATGACCCGAGGCACAGGAGGCAAGATTATGCTCTATGCCAATTGGGACAAATACTTCATGCGCATGCAGAATCCCGATGTCCAACTGCCGAGAATCCAAAAGAACTGTCCAACTCTCTTTGCTGTTCTAACCGGCGAAGACAAGGACGACGTCAGTCTTCTAAGTCATAGAAACGCCCCAGCTCATGAAAGAGGATTTGGTGTCTTTTGTGATGGTGACGTCGATACCCCTCTCATCGCCCATATAGACAACAATCTATTGGACAAAGTGGCGATGCTGGTCAATAAGAACGTTGAAATCTACAACGAGCTCAACACCACCCCGCCTTTCCCTGCCTGGAAAGACGGGCTTAGTGAATTGTGGAATTAGCAATCAAAATCCCCACATTTTTCAAGATTTCCTTGCAAATCTCAAAATTAATATGTATAGTTTAAACTGATAGATAAACAATGAAGGTCAAATAAGACATTCTTCATCAATCAACGGCATGCCGGCAATCCGCCCCTGCGGATGAAGGATCGTCCCCTTCTGTCGTACCAACAATCAAGTAATAATTTACGATAAATTTACGGATAATTAATGGACATTAGCGTTCACCCCAACCCCGTCCGCTTGCGGACAATCTAAGTCGTCACATGTAGACCCTGTTGTCGTTAATAAATATCTTTATCAGTGATAATCAGCAATCAATCATCATCAATCCGCATGGGCGCCCACGGCGCATAAACACTCGCAATTCTATTGCGTCAAATAATCGCAACTCTGTTGCGTAGATAATCACGAGCAACCCCGCAGGGGCGTGAGCTTGTTTGCGAGTACAGGCCCAGCCGGCCAGGCTTTAAGTCCCCTGTACCCTGAGGGGAAAGGGGATTTAGGGGAAAGCGGTGGAGCCCCTCTTCAGGTTAAGAGGGGACGGGGGAGTTTTCGAAAAACATTTTTTTATGACAATTGCTGGTCATTTATGGCACTTGCTTTAGCTTGATGAACTCCTCTTTAAATTTACAACGTGTGAATAATTGCTGTTCACAAAAATAAAACCGTGATCTCTTTGTCCAATGTTGTATTGGTCATGGTTATTTGTGGTGGAGGGGATTAATGACGGGGAGGTTCGAAATGTCCCGTCATCTCCCTTCACCTTTTATAGAATCGTTTATCAGACACTTGCGTAGCTTGATGAGCTTGCGAATAATCAGTATGTAGGACTTTAACTTTTTTCACCGCAGTGAAAAATTAGTACAACAGGTTTATTATGCCACTCCCCTCCACCACCATACTCTCCCTTGATGCAAAGCTCTCGCTCCTGTATGCCATTGCTTTGCATTACGACACTGAGCTGTCAAACCTCTATCACGAGCTGTTCATGAAATCGCTGAAGGATGATGATACCCGGAAGATTAACCTGGACGACATCCAGAAGGAAAGAAGGATAGTTGAGGACGATATAATGACCATAAGGATGATGAAGAAGTCGGTGCCATTGATGCAACGCCTGGTCCTGCTCGGGTCAAGGCTGATCGAGCACGGGGAGGAAGAGTATGTGAAGCAGCTGTCAAAGGAATATCCATTGCCCGACATCACTGCGCTCGTGGAGAAATACTCGGATGACAAATACGGCGAGAAACGCATAAAGGAACTGAAGCGCGGTGCAGTGACGAAGGTGGAGAAGCCCAAGGTGATTCCCCGTTCGCCTGAGCCTATTCAGAAGAAGACTGCCATCATGCCTCCCACGGAATACCCCATGCAAAAGAAGATCAAGGGGCGTCTGAGCTCTATCTATGATAAGGAAGAAAAACTAAGGGCTAAGGGGGAGGCTAATCTTGAACTGTACGAAAAGGTAAAACAAGTGTTCAGTCAATATTGCCATTACTTTGCGGAGGTGGAGAGAATCAGCTATTTCATCGTACTGGCCATGGAGGACATGGTGAACGATACCCACCAATATGAGGCGTTGCAGATGCACAATGGCTATATGAAGAGCCCATATATGTTTACCGCACAGATGGTGACCACTTCCGTGAAACGTGCCGACAAGATTACGGCTGCGCTGGAGGAGTTGTTTGAGCAATACAAGGATGGGCTGCGCAACTCGGCGCTACGTGATTGGATAACGCAGAAGGCAGCAGAAGGAACATTCACCGCATGGCGGGAGTTACTGTTCTGGCTATTGGAAAAGAGCTTTGCCTTGCCCAGCTCTTATGGCTATTACTGTTACGACTACGAGGAGGATTTCATGCACTATAATAAGGTGCATCATCTGGATGCCAATGACGATGCGTGCAACGTGGCGGCGATGAAGATGCTACCCCTATACAGCGAATACCTCCGTCGCATGGGACAGTCCGAGTTGGCCGACAAGACCGCCCAGGCCTTCTGCACCGAACCGATGTATTTCGTATGCAACGGCAAGAACGCCGATGGCAACTACCTCTTCTCCAATCCCTGGCACGATGAGATGGTGGTATCTGCTGAGGGCATCAAGGTCGGTGACGAGCTGATAGGCAAGTGCGTATATACCTCATTAGTTCATTTCGATGGCCTGTATTATGTCAACACCGAGCTATATCCTAAGAACAAGGGGGTATATACCAAGTGGGCGAAGACGGTGTAAATGGTGAATCATTAATAAACATTCATCAATCATCAGCATTGCTGCAGTACTTTAGCTTTTTCACCGAGATGAAAAATTAGTACAACAGGGGACGAAGGGACTATGACAATCTTGTCAGGCTTGCTTTCTCCACGGCGACCAATTAAAATAAGTTAAATTTCAATTAAATCACAAATAGGCGGGCTTCTCGGAATGCCCGTCCTATAAGGGTTTTAATCACTTTTGGACGCTTACAGATGAAGAATAGGAAATACATATTATTGCGTATCTCCTTAAAACGTCACAGATACGATTTAAAAAGACGTTACATCAAAAAACGTAAGAGAAGAATTGAAAATGAGCAAAATGTTCAGTTCAAATCCTATATGCATGGAGACACATCCATACAGAATATCATTGCTATGACTATGTCTGACAGCGTTAAATATCTTTTGGAAGACCCCAATAGTCCATTAAGATTGGACTTGATTCTAATTGAAAAAGATGATTATAATGGAGAGATAGCGATTCCTGCCATTTTCTCACTTATTGACAATCCAAAAGACAGTTACGGAGCAATAAGGAGAATTGTTGCATCTTTGCTGTATCAGAAGCATAAGGATGTCATTATTGACTATTCAAATTGCAACGTTTTCACCTTAGAAGCACAAGTTCTTTTAGATTTAGTTTTACGCGATATACTGAAGATATATAAGATATGTGAGCGAACAAAACGAAATCAATTATTTGTAAAGAACATAACCGACCGTTCAAAGGGTAACAGCAATGTCCGGAAAATGTTGTTTTCAGTCGGTTCTCAGGCTATCCATACCAAGAATAAGAAAGAGTACCCTGATATAATCCCATACAATCTTTGTGTGCATCAATCCAAAAGCGATACTTTGGAACAAATTGAGCAGAAGGATTTGGATACGACATCATTATCCGATTATGTTGAGAATTGTTTGGCAAGGATGGGAAGGACTTTAGATGGGGAAAGTATGGATGATTTGTGTACTGTAATTGGAGAAATTCTCATTAATGCCGAGGAACATTCAAGCACAAAGTGCAGATATTCGATTGGGTATTTTGAGGAGAAAGATGTAAATGGAAACAAGTTGGGATTGTTTCAATTAGTGATTCTAAACATTGGCAGATCAATCTACGAGAAATTTCATGATTCGGATTGCCCCAATAAAGATGTTGTGGAGAAAATGCGAAACCTTTCAAAAAGGTACACTAAGAAAGGTTTTTTCACGAGGAAGAAATTTGAAGAAGAGGCTTTGTGGACATTATATTCATTACAAGATGGAGTGACCTCAGTTTCACCAAAACTCTATCCGCAACGAGGTAATGGCTCACTTCGTTTCATAGAGAGTTTCTTAAATCTCAAAAGAGCAGAAGCTTCAGACACTATTTCCAAAATGACACTTCAGTCCGGTTCTACATGTATAGTATTCGATGGTAGTTATGACACTTCCACGCGAGAGGTAAATGGAGACCGGTATAGAATAATGGCTTTTAATAAGAATAACGATATTGAAGATATTCCTGATGTGAGGTATGTTCGTACAACTGAACATTTCTTCCCGGGAACCTTCATTTGTGCAAATATTGTATTGTAATTATGAGTTTAAGCAAAAACAATGAAATTAATTTAGAAGACTTTAGAGTTGTAAGGTCAAAAAACGTTTATTCTAAAGTCTTCACTGGTCGAGATAGAGGAAAGTTTGTACGTGAGCAATCACGGTTGGATGAAGTAGATGGCCAATACGAAACTGTCAAAATAATCATTCCGAAAGATATAAGGTCTATCAACCCGTCATTCTTTGAGGAAATGTTTGTCAATGTGGTTAAACGTCATGGAAAAGATGAATTCTTAAGAAGATACCAATTTGAGTCCTTGGGCGACTATAACTATGACAGACCTCTTTCAGAGGCTATAGAACGAATCTTAAGAACGAATACAGCAATAGGATAGATATGGATTCATTATTAACCTCAACTTGTGATATTGCATTCACGAAACTTCTTAATGACACTTTGACTGTTGACATTGTTCAGAATGGCAATATGGAATCAAGTTGTCTTGATGTCGTTTATAAGATTGCCATGATTATTGTCGGTATAGTCAACTTATGTTTTGCCTTCTACATTTTCTTTTTTCAAAACAGAAAGGAAAAACAACATATTCGCTTGCAGGACAGAAAGTATATGCTGGAGAATTTCATATTGAAGTTTAAACTAGAATGTTTCTATGACAGTTTCAAACAACTTCTAAAGGAAAGTTCTTCATTAATTGATGATACGAATAAAAATAACTTGGAAAACACCAAAAAGGATGTAGAATCAAAATACCAAGAAATATTTTCCAATCTCAGAATATACTTTATTGAATCATTGAGCGCAATAGACAATAATCTATACATGAGTATTTTATCGGATGCGGATGCTCTTCAAGGCAAACTATCTGAAGCATTATTTGATGATGGTGTAATCCTTAACAAAAAGGCTAAATATGAGGAGCTTATCCAAAACCCTATTTTTTTGTATCAAGGCAAGATGTTGAAAACTCTATGTGATTTTGGAAAAGACAGTGGAAAGTGAATACTATTGAATAAACAGTAAGGAAGAAAAATACTATCGATTAAATATGAAAAGAAAAAATATTGTTTTTTGGACATTAACAACGTTGTCATTAATCGTTCCTGTACTCTCATTGATTTTTGATCTGATGTGGCTGATAGCAGCGTCACAAATAATCATAGGCTTTGCATTGGCTTGGTTGAGATATTCAGATTCCAAATCAAAAGAAGAGAGAATAAACAACTTGGGACAAAGAGTGGATGATACTGGAATGTCAATAATTGACAATGTTCAATATTTATATGTCATAATTGATAAAGATAAGCATTTTCTGTTTGGAATAGAAAAAGACGGTTCTGTCGATTGGTCAAAGGGAATTCCGCAACCTATCAAAGACGAGCTGAATAAGATTAAATTGGAAATTGAATATTTAAAAAGTAGTAGTGCCAAATAGGTATGAATGTAATAAAAACAAATATCCCCGACGTTCTCATCATTGAGCCCCGTGTCTTCAAAGACTCCCGAGGCTACTTCTTCGAGAGCTTCTCTCAGCGTGAGTTCGACGAGAAAATAATACCTATTTTAGGCCATAGTATCAACTTCGTACAAGACAACGAGTCAATGTCATCATACGGTGTGATGCGAGGTCTTCACTATCAGCGCATGCCATATACGCAGTCAAAATTAGTTCGTTGTGTCAAGGGCGCAGTGCTTGATGTAGCCGTTGACATCCGCAAAGGATCCACGACATTCGGTCAACACGTCTCCTGTCTCTTGACAGGACGTGATGAAGAAGGAATGAGGATAGCAGAGCAGTTCGCAAAAGAATCATTAATCAGCAATCAATCATCAAATACTGGTGCTTTTAATCGGACGTGTCCCTAAATTGAATACTTACAATCCTTATATCCCTGAAACCCCAGTAAATACTGGGGCTCTGGTGTATTGCCATAGGGATTTGATGCTTACCTAATAATTACTTGACCATCGATGAAGATTACATTTGATTACTTGATGACGCATAAAGATGAAGTTCAAGTGGTGTTCACTATTGTAGTAGGAATAGCCACTATCATTACTTCTTTTGTCAATGTCTATTTGGTCAAATGTCAATTGGACATTAACAAGGAGCAGACTGCATTACAGAAAAGTCAGAATCAACCAATCTTTGACATTTTGGTCAGGCAGCAGCAAGATAGCGATGATGGAAAATATGGAACGGATTTTATGGAAGTCCGCAATATAGGTTCAAAAGTAAAATACTGTAAAGTGGAATCCACGGTCTTCTTCTGTTTGTCAAAGCACTATCTTTCGCAAAGAGATTCTTTGTATGCCGAAATAAAGGACTATTTTTATGCGACTGTCAACAGCAATGTCGGTGATGGTTTAATCATGCAACAATGGTGTCCTGGCAACAACAGAATTTTCTGTGAAGGGTATAATAAAGCGATTCATGATTCTCATGATGGCATCCATTATTTCTATGACAAGGTCATATTACTGAAAATAGATTATCAGGATATATTGGATGAGAATCATACTCAATATTACAAAGATAACATACAGATAAGCGAAGAACAATATAATCATTACTTCGAATCATCGTCTGCCTCTTGGGGTGTTCACTTCTTCACTCTGAGAGATGACATATATAAGGATATGAAGAAAAAGATGGATGAAGGAAAATTAAGTGATAATATCAACAGATAGTTAAAATACAATATATGAAACCAGTTTTTATAGCAGGTCCCTGCGTGATAGAATCAGCAGAGTGCCTTGACGAAGTAGCAAAGGAGTTAGTTCGTCTAAATGAAAAGTATGGGATTGACATCATCTTCAAGTCTTCGTTCGACAAAGCGAACAGGACATCAATACATTCCTTTAGAGGTCCAGGCTTGGATAAAGGCTTGCAGATGCTGTCAGATATTAAGTCCAAGTTCGGACTGAATTTGTTAACAGACATCCATGAAAGTTACCAAGCAGCTCCTGCCGGAGAGGTGGTTGATGTTTTGCAAATACCAGCCTTTCTTTGTCGCCAGACAGACTTGCTTGTAGCAGCTGCGAAAACAGGAAAAGTGGTCAATGTGAAGAAAGCACAGTTCCTAAGCGGTGTTGATATGCAGTATCCCGTACAAAAAGTGAGAGAATCTGGCAATGATAATGTTTGGCTGACAGAACGAGGAAACATGTACGGTTACAACAATCTTGCAGTCGATTTCAGGAATATTGCTGATATGAAGCAATATGTTGATACCATCATTATGGACTGCACCCACTCCGTACAGCGTCCCGGTGGCAATGGCGGTAGCACAGGCGGGAATCGAGAATTTGTTCCTGCTATGGCATTGGCAGCAAAGGCATTTGGGGCAAATGGATATTTCTTTGAAGTACACCCAGATCCAGACAAAGCAAAAAGCGATGGTCCTAATATGCTGTATTTGCATGATTTGGAAATGGTAGTAAAATCACTGTTGTAACATATAATATATATTCATGAAAGATGTGAAAGAATATGCCGTGAGATGCTTCAAAGATGAAGCTCAGGCTATCCTCGACCTTATTCCTATGCTTGATGATAATTTCTCAAAAGCTGTAGATTTGGTCTATAATTGTAAAGGGAAATTGATAGTTACAGGTGTTGGCAAAAGTGGACATGTTGGCGAGAAGATCGCGGCAACATTGGCTTCGCTTGGCACGCCTTCCTTCTTCCTCAACCCTCTTGATGCCTATCACGGTGATTTAGGAATGATAGCTGAAGGTGATGTAGTAATGGCAATCAGTTACAGTGGAAACACTGACGAACTTCTGCGTTTTATTCCATTATTGATTGATAGAAAAATACCAATTATTGGGGTATCAAGCAATCCAAGTTCATTACTCGGGCAATATTCAACCTGCCACCTAAATATTAAGGTTGACCATGAAGCAGATCCTTTGAATCTCGCTCCGACATCCTCCACAACCACTACTATAGCTATGGGAGATGCACTTGCCTGTGCATTGGTTCATCTTCGGAATTTCAAGCCCAACGACTTTGCACAGTTCCACCCGGGAGGTTCGTTGGGTAAGATGTTGTTGAGCACGGTCAAGAACTTTATGGTTTCTGACAATTTGCCGATAGTGTCTAAGAAAGACAAGGTCAGCGATACCATCATTCAGATTAGCAAGACCAAACAAGGAATCGCAGTAGTGATAGAGGATGAAAAAATAGTTGGTGTTGTTACTGATGGAGATGTCAGAAGAGCTATGCAAAGCAAGCAGGACAGCTTCTTCCATCTTGAGGTTAAGGATATTATGAGCACCACACCCAAAACCATCAATGAGAATACCAAACTCAATGTGGCAGGTGATATGATGCGAAAATACAACATCCATTCTTTGATAGTGGTCAACAATGACCAAAGATTCGTCGGTATTATCGACAGTTTTTCTTGTTTATAATTATATGATATAAAGATGAAAACAGTAGCATTTGTTCCAATTCGTTTAAACAGTAAACGAGTTGTAGGTAAAAATTTAAAATTGTTGGGCGGCAAACCGCTTTTATGCCACGTCCTTGACACATTATCAAAGGTAAAGGGAGTGGACGAAGTATATGTTTATTGTAGTCAAGAATCCATCATTGACTACCTTCCACAAGGAGTCAAGTTCTTGAAACGCCCTGAATTTTTGGACAGGGACGAGACTCTTGGAAAGGAAATTTATGAGGAGTTCACGAAAACGATAGATGCAGATGTATATATATTGGCGCACACTACATCGCCGTTCCTGAAAATCTCTACCTTCGAAAATGCCCTAACTAAGATAAAGGAAGAAGGGTATGATTCTGCATTTTCGGCTGAAAAGATACAGACTTTCACTTGGTATAAGGGAAAACCACTTAACTATGATTTAAAGGAAATACCGCGTACTCAAACAATTGAGCCTGTATATGTTGAGACTTCTGCATTTTTCATGTTCAAAAGAGATGTATGGAAAGTACATCATCAACGTATAGGATTCAACCCATATATGGCTCTTGTAGATAAAATAGAAGGAGTTGATATAGACTGGCCAGAAGATTTTGAGTTTGCTGAACGTATCTTAGAATCTTATTATGAATAAAGACCTCTCAAATATAAAACTCGTCATCCTTGATGTCGATGGTACACTCACTGATGGAGGAGTGTACATCGACAGCAATGGGGTGGAATCAAAGAAGTTCAATATCAAGGATGGTGCAGGCATTGTTCTTGCTGAACAGGCAGGCATAGAATTCATGATATTGACGGGACGCAAAAGCTATTGCGTGGAACATCGTGCAAACGAACTGAAGATTAAATATGTCTTTCAGGGAATAGCCGACAAGCTTTCCTATCTCCAGCAATTCCTTTCTCAGCAGGGGCTATCACCCTGTGATGTCGCATATATAGGAGATGATGTCAACGACCTCGAATGTATGCACATCGTAGGATTCACAGCTTGCCCTGCCGATGCTGTTGAAGAAGTTCGTCAGCAATGCGACTTCGTTTCATGTTACAACGGAGGGCAAGGAGCAGTGAGGGAAGTCTGCGATATGATTAGAAAAAGAAAAAGTTCAACATAGAACTGCCATTATCATAATTGAATAACAAATTAATAATTATTTTGAACTATGAAAACTGTTGATGTCGAAACCTATGATTCAACGATATTTCAGGCGTTAATGACTATTGTTGTAAAAAACCAGAATAATCTCTATGCTATAACACTTAAAGATCTTTGTGAGATATTGCAAGTTGACATTAATGCAGTGAATCGTTTCTTGGAGCTCAATTACTCAGCTTTACGAGCTGATAATTTGCCTCACCTAGAATTGCCGATATTTAATTCTGAAGATACGTGGCATTATATTCAAGGTGGTGGTGAATACAATGTTTCAGAAGAAGATAAATATATCATGCCTAAGGGAAACGTAGATGCTCTACCTTATTTGATGTTGGACATAATGAGAGTTCAATCCATCAAGACTTCTTATGAAGAAAAGTTCGCTGTTGTCCTTAGCATGACACTAAAAGATTGTTTAGAGTATGCGCATAAGTTTGATGAATAAGGTGCAAAATAGGTTTAAGTCCTAAGCACTAATTTTTGGGCTATGTAATAAAAGTTTGTACGTTTGCTGCAGAATTTAAACATCATATGTTATATATAGCAGTGAAGATTTAGAAATAAAGTTCAAATTGAATATAATGAAGACAGCTTTTTATGTTGAGTATAACTTAAGATATCAAAAGGTCTTTAAATCAGACGTGAGCCATGAATTGAGTATTTACCTTTTGTGAATAATAAGCTATCAATAATCATTAATAATGAACATAATAAAAACATCAATCCCCGGCGTGCTCATCATTGAGCCGCGTGTATTCAAAGACTCCCGAGGCTATTTCTTCGAGAGTTTCTCTCAGAGAGAGTTTGATGAGAAAATAACGCCCATCCTTGGGCATAGTATCAACTTCGTGCAGGACAACGAGTCGATGTCATCATACGGCGTGATGCGTGGTCTTCACTATCAGCGCATGCCATATACCCAGAGCAAACTCGTGCGCTGCGTAAAGGGCGCAGTCCTTGACGTAGCCGTTGACATCCGCAAAGGCTCCCCGACATTCGGCCAGCATGTAGCAGTAGAATTGACAGAAGACAATCATCGTCAGTTTTTTATCCCTCGTGGCTTTGCCCATGGTTTCGCCGTGCTCTCCGAAACCGCCGTCTTCCAATACAAGTGCGACGAGTTCTATCATCCCGAGGCTGATGGCGGCATCAATATCAAGGACGAATCCCTGGGTATTGATTGGCGCATACCTATGGAGAAGGCGATACTCAGTGAAAAGGACTTGAAGCATGCATGTCTGAAAGACGCAGTGCTTGATTTCGATATAAATGATAAATTGTACTAATCATCTTCACTGTTCAGATACTGCCTGTTTTCCAGAGCAACTTTTCAGGTAAGTCTGAATGGTGAAGATATAAAAAGATAAATATATGAAAGGTATAGTATTAGCCGGTGGCTCGGGTACCAGGTTGTACCCCATCACCAAGGGTATCAGCAAGCAGCTGATTCCCATTTTCGACAAACCAATGATTTATTATCCTATCTCAGTGTTGATGCTTGCCGGCATCCGTGAGATATTGATAATCAGTACTCCATTCGACTTGCCTGGCTTCAAGCGACTGCTTGGCGATGGCAGCGACTTCGGGGTGAAGTTCGAGTATGCCGAACAACCATCCCCTGATGGTCTCGCACAGGCATTCACTATAGGTGCTGACTTTATTGGTGATGATGCAGCATGTCTTGTACTTGGAGATAATATCTTCCAAGGTGCTGGTTTGACGAATATGCTTATAGAGGCAGTACGCACAGCCGAGGAAGACAAGAAGGCTACAGTCTTTGGATATTGGGTGAGCGATCCCGAAAGATATGGCGTGGCTGAGTTTGATGCTGAGGGCAACTGTCTAAGCATTGAGGAAAAGCCAGAGCATCCAAAGAGCAATTATGCAGTAGTCGGATTGTATTTCTATCCCAACAAAGTGGTAAATGTAGCAAAGACAATCAAACCATCAGCAAGAGGTGAATATGAGATAACTACTGTTAATCAACGATTCCTTGAGGATGGAGAATTGAAGGTTCAGACTTTAGGCCGTGGCTTCGCATGGCTCGATACAGGAACACATGATTCTCTTTCTGAGGCATCTACTTATATAGAGGTTTTGGAGAAGCGCCAAGGCTTGAAGGTGGCTTGTCTTGAAGGAATAGCATTCCGCAAGGGATGGATTACTGCCGACAAGATGCGTGAGCTTGCAAAGCCCATGCTCAAGAATCAATATGGACAATATTTGCTTCAAGTAATTGAAGAAGTAGAAAGGACAGGTCAAGCGAATCTTTAATCAATAATCAGCAATCAGTCATCATTATGAAAAGGCGATACTCAGCGAGAAAGACTTGAAGCATGCATGCTTGAAAGATTCAGTGCTTGACTTTGATATAAACGATAAATTATACTAATGAATAATATAACCTTAGTTACATGGCTTGGAAGTGGTAATTTCGGTACCTCTCTACAGTCATTTGCATTGCATAGGAAATTACAGAACTTAGGGTATTCAGTGACATTCCTCTCCGGATGTCCTAAGAAGTTTACAATAAAGAATAAAATAAAATATGTATTAGGATTAATAGGTGTTGACTTAAGCTCAATAAAGAGGAAAATAAAAGGCGAAAAACTCACTCTTAAACAGAAAAAGCTCAAGCGGTTTATACAAGATAACTACCATCTGGCAGAAGCAATCAACTCGAAAAGGCAGTTGGATAGGATAGTGGATAATACGGATGTATTTGTTACAGGAAGCGACCAGATTTGGAATACTGTATATTGTTTCAATCCCTTTTACTTTCTCGACTTTGCAAAAGACAAGAAACGTATAGCCTATGCTTCAAGTATGGGAATATCAGATTTCCCTAATGAGCACAAGCAGGCTGTTAAGAGCCTATTGTCAAAATTTCAACATATAGGGGTTAGAGAACAAACGGCAGCAAAGGCTATATCTTCATTACTCGATAGAAATGATATTCGTCAGGTATTAGACCCTACATTCCTTTTAGACAGAAAGGATTGGTTCGCAATATCAGAAAAGGCAGATATAGAAATTGATACACATGACAAATATATTTTCTGCTATCTCATAGGCAATAACTCTTGGTATATAGAACAATTACAGGATGTAGTTGCATCTACTGGCATCAAAAAGGTAATTATTGTGCCTGCTGTAGAGAATAAAGATTTCTCTGTTGAAGGAGCAACCATATATGATGCAGCAGGACCTTTGGAATTCATCAAACTCATAAAGGAAGCGGCATTTGTATGCACTGATTCATTCCATGCCACTGCGCTCTCACTCAATATGGAAGTGCCATTTGTTGAGTTCATGCGATTCTCGGATGACTCAAAAGGATCGCAGAACTCTCGTATATACGACATTTTGGAAAGATACAACCTGACCTATCGTATCTATAATAAAGCAGATAAACGATGGGCTGAGATTATTGACTATTCAGCCGTTTCAAACCAAATTAACAATGATAGAAAGGCATCGTTGGACTTTTTGGTTGAATCAATAGAAAGATAAATATGTCATTAAGAAATAATTATTATGTGTCTTCATTCTTTTGGAGCACATTGTCAAAGATTCTCACTGCAATAGTCGGATTTATCTCTGTCCCTCTATTGTTGGGCTATTATGGCAAGGCAGAATACGGCATTCTGTCTATAGCCACGGCATGCAATGGTTATATGCACCTGTTGGACCTAGGCATGAACGTAGGGGCAGTTAAATTCTTCTCACAGTGGAAAGCGGAAGGCAATATTGACAAAGTATATCGGGTAGCAAGAACCAACATCACATTCTATGGGATTATAGCGCTGATTAATATTGCAGGATTATTGTTATTGGCATTTTGGGGAAAATCATTCTTCTCGATTACGGATTTGCAATTTGTGACGCTTCAAAAATGCCTGATAGTCATTGCCCTTTTCAGCATATTAAGTTGGGGCGCAACTACATTCAATCAGTTGCTGATAGCCGACAAACAAATGGCTTTCACTATGCAGATGCAGTGTGTTACTGGACTTTTGAAAGGTTTGCTTGTTGCTTGCGTTTTTTTGTTTGACTGGTCGCTGCTAACCTATTTTTTCTTTTTAACTGCAGTCATATCATTACTTATCGTGCCATATGCAATACGTTGCAGGCAGCATAATTTGATAGACAGTCTCATGCCGGCTACATATTGGAAAGAATTCAAGGTGGTGCTGGTGTTCAGCTTGTCCATATTTGCATTGTCATTGTTTCAGACAACAGCATCACAGTCTCGCCCAATCATTCTGAGTATGTTTGCAATAAACGGAGCAGAAACAGTGGCTGAGTATAGGATCATAGAGGTAGTACCGCAACTTATTATTATGATAGGTGGCACATTTGGAGGCGTTTTCCTTCCTAAGACTTCAGAAATGGTCGCTCGAAAAGATACTGCTGCTATTCAACATTTTGCATATAAATGGACAAGATACACTACTGTTGTTGTAAGCTCCTTGTGTTTTCCTTTCATTCTATGTTCGTCGGAAGTACTTTCAGCGTACGTTGGTGAAGAGTATTCGCATTTGTCAATATGGATGGCGATATGGTGCGTGTCAGTATTAGTTCAAATGCACACGACACCTGGAAATGCATTAGTATTGGCTTATGGTAAAACCAAAATATTGGTCAAGGTGACATCAATAGCGTGTATACTTTCCATAGTATTGAATGCTTTCCTTTGTAAATATTTTAGTGTTGGTTCAGCTGTTATATCATACTTCTTATATACGTTGGCAATTATCGGATTATACTATGTGTCCTTTTATAAAAAACTTCTTGGATTAAGTCGCTTGCGAATGTTCTGTTGTTTTTTATATCCTGTAATAATCGCTATTATCACATTCTGTATAGTATCATTTTTGCCAATCACTGTAAGTTTATACGATGGAATCAACTTCAGATTAGCTTATATTATTGTTTGTATAATAAAGTCGTCAATATGGCTTTTACTATATATGTTTGCACTGTACCTGTTTAAATTATTGGATTTAAAAGAATTGAGAAAATAATATGGAAATATGTCCACACAATGAATGTACGGGATGTTATGCATGTGTTTCCGCGTGCAAACACGATTGCATCAAAATGGAAGAAGATGAACTTGGTGCAATCCACCCCTCAGTTGATGATGATAAATGCATCAATTGTGGTGCTTGTCGGAAAGCGTGTCCGAATAATGTCTCATTAGATTTTAAGTATCCTACTGCATGTTATGCTTCGTGGATAACTGATAAGGAAAAGAGACGTATCTGCGCCTCAGGAGGAATAGGTACGACAATGTCTGAATACGTCATAAAAAATGGAGGTGTTGTATTTGGTTCTCGCTACAATGAGAGTTTAGTGCCAATCATGACTTTTACCGAACGTTTGGAAGAACTGGAGCATTTTAAGGGATCCAGATATGTACAAAGTCTTGTCGGCAGAGATACTTTTATACAGGTTAAGAAGTTTCTTATAAACAATAGGCTGGTGCTCTTCATTGGTACCCCTTGCCAAATTGCAGGTTTAAAATCATTCCTGAAGAAAGATTATCAAAATCTGATTACAGTTGACTTGATATGCCATGGAGTATGTCCTACCAAACACTTTACAGAGGAAGTTGATTATCTTGCGAAAAAATATAAGCTGGAAAACATCGCAGACGCTCGCTTCCGAGGTAATGATGGGAATAACTATCGTCTGACTTTATGGAATAAAGCCAGACGAAAGTTATTCCCAGGGAACAACTATCGTGAAAAATTGCTTCGCCTCTCCGAGTCTCAGCAATTTTATATTTGGGGTTTCCTTTTGGGTGTGACTTTGCGTGAAAACTGCTATTCCTGCAAATATGCTCGTCCTGAGCGTATATCCGATATAACAATTGGCGACTTTATAGGATTGGGCAAACAGGTTCCGTTCGACTACCCCAAGGGTAATGTTTCTTCAGTTACTATAAACACGGAGAAAGGAAATGTATTTTATAAATCTGTATCAGATAGTAATGATAGTCTGATAAATATTGAACGAAATTATGAAGAGCGTCTTGAATACAAACCGTCATTGGTAGAGCCATTCCATAGACATCCTTTATCCTCAACGTTTATTGAATACTATAAGGAAGAAGGATATGTGATGGCCATACGACATACGTTGAAAGACTATCTTCTAAATCGACAAATAAAACTATATCTGAATTATTGGACTTATATTTATAGAGTACCAAGAAAAGTATTTAAAATAATAATTGGTAAAAATGGAAAGAGATAAAGCTATATACTCTGTTGCGGGTTTTATGATTTCATATAAGGGGAATTAGGGTCAGACAAATTGGCAGGAACTAATATTCCTCTGAGTTTTACGAATATCTTTTGGTTTAACATAAATAATAAATATATTATGGCTTACAGAAACGGGAATTACTCTGCTTTTTATGTAGCAGAACCATTCAACGAGTCAAATCTTGGTGCAAATGCAACAAAAGATTTTGTCTATTATAATATGTTGAGGGCTTGGAAGGGTGCTGATAGCAGCTTCCCATTTGTTGACTCTCACGACAAGACTTACAACGTGCGAGATGGAAGTGATTGGGAGAAGACACTCAAACCCAGATTACATCGGCGTTTGGATAAATCCAAAAACGTGATACTATTTCTCAGTTCAACAACTAAGAATAGCAGGGCATTAAGGGAGGAAATAGATTATGCTATCAATCAGAAAGGACTTCCCATCATTGTTGTATACCCAGATTTCAAGATCAAGTCTGATATTGTTTCTGAAAAAAGGATCAGGAAACAGATAAGAGATTTATGGGATAATCTGCCTGTTTTCAGAGACAACAAGTCTAAAGTCCCGGTCATTCATATACCTTTGGATAAGGAACTTATCTCTAAGAGTATCAGCCATGATTGGTTTAGTGTGATAACAAAGGGTGACAAGAAAGGTGATTATTGGTGGTAAACACGATATTTGGAGGTTAACAGAGTGGATATTATGAAGAAATTGGCAACTCGATTTTGGCTTAACAAGTCATACATATTATCTCAAGCATGCAAATGTACAGGAATGGTATTTACCGTTTGGGGATTGATTTCCATATTCAACCCATTAGATGATTGTTTTTATAATGAAGTTACATTTGCATGTAAATTGCTAATTGGTATTCTTGCAGTAGTTATAGTATATCTTTTATCTGCAATCGTTTCTTCAATCATATGCTTAAACTCCAACAAGGAATGCGTATTTACATCTAATTCTAAGCACTCTGTTTATATCCATTTTGGAGATATACTATCCCCTGATGTTCTTGCTGAAGATGGCAATCAAAGATATAATTTGGTAATACCTGTGAATCGTTGTTTTGACACGATAGTTGATGACAACCTGATATCCCACAGGTCTTTACATGGCAAAGTGATGCAGAATTTGTATGATACAAATGAATTCACCCCAGAAGGGTTGAATCAAATAATGCAAGAGGCCTTGTCTCAACGAGATTTTGAATCGATACTGACAGTAGGCCAAAAGCCGGAAGGAAACTTAAGGAGATTCAAAGCTGGAACCGTAGCAGAAGTAAGGAAGTCTCAAGATTTGACCTATTTCTTTATGGGACTGAGTAAGCTTGACTGTAACCTGCAAGCAAGCTCGACAAAAAGCGAGTATGCTGTTGCAATCCAAAGACTCATAGAGTTTTGCAATGCACGTTCACAGGGATATCCCGTTGTCATGCCTGTTATTGGAACAGGCTTATCCAGAACAAACATCGAGATACGGAGCACGATTAAATACCTTATCAGTGCATTACGCATAAACAGGGATATTATTAATTGCGATTTTCATATTATCGTTTGGAAGGGAGACAAGGATAAGGTTTCAATAAAAAGTCTTTAAGAAATTCACCTTTGTAGATAAAGAAAACGAAGATAATTTATAAATATAAAGAAAGCATTACAAATGAAATCAAATTATTTGTGGGTAATTTTGATACCTTTATTCATCAT
>NZ_NPJI01000010.1 GCF_002251435.1 Prevotella sp. P2-180 | reverse complement strand
TAGCACTGGCCTTTGTTGGTGTGCTTCGTAGAGCAGCCGAGTACTTTCAGTGTCTGTCCGATTTTCACCTTCAGACTTGTTGTCACCATGACTGTCGGATACAGTTTGGTGATTTTGTCGCAGATATCATTCATCCTCATCCATTCGCCGTCCTCTTCGTCTATAGAAGGTACGCGCACACATGCCGAGAGCATTGTCTCAAGGTCGTCGGTCTTGAAATACGCGGCGTTGGCCTGCTGGATGCGCTCAACCTCATTGGCATTGAACCAATAGGGCGCTTCCGTCTCGCGGATTTCGTACAATGCTTGTGCGTAGAGCTGACCATAGTCCAACGGGGTGACATTGTCGATGAACAATCCGTCGGGAATGCGGATGCAGATGTAGCGGCGGCTGCCTGTAGGGTCGCAGAGCGGATGAGTGTCGTTGGTGGTGGCAATGAACGAGGCATAACGCAAGCGGTCGTCCTGGCTCTTGCCGAAAATCGGGCGTCCGTTCACCTTCTGCTTCGACAATGTCTGCTTCAGCTTGCCCTGTTGCGACACACCCATATTGGCAAACTCGTCGATGTTGACAAGAAGGTTGTGGGTGAGAGCCATCTCGCTGTCGAACTTGTTGCCAAAGTTGATGTGGTCGAGATAATAGCTTCTGAGGCTCTCTGGCAAAAGTCGGAGAGCGAACGTGCTCTTGCCGCAACCTTGCCTTCCGATAAGCACAGGGACAGTCTCGTTGCCGTGTTGGCTGTCCATCTGCAGCCAGTGCGCCACCATTGACC
>NZ_NPJI01000001.1 GCF_002251435.1 Prevotella sp. P2-180 | reverse complement strand
GCTCAAAATTCTCTACCTGTTAAAGGTAAACCTTTAGAATTAAAAATTAAAAAATTAAAGATTAAAGAGGCTGATTGAGGCAGAAAATGTCAGAAGGGGGTGAAATATTGAGTAATTAATGATATATGAAACATTTTCTGCTGTTTATGATACAAAAACGAATAAGAATGTGTAGTTTTAGATGTAACTTTGCAAAAGAAAAAAAAACAATAACAAAAAACAATAACAAAAAACTCAATCAAAAAGTATGAGAAAAACAATAATTTCGGTAATGGCTCTTGTTGCTGCAATGACTGCAGGAGCCGAGGAAAAACGCGTGACAAGTCCCGACGGAGGACTTGTAGTGACAGTGAGTGACGAAGGCGGAAAGCCAGTATACAGTGTATCGCTCGACGGAAACGAGTGTATAACAAAGTCGCCGCTCGGAGTGGTGCTGAACTTTACCGACTACTCCACAGGTATGAAGATGGCTGGACAGGCTGAGCAGAAAACAGTGGACGTGGACTACCGACTGCGCAACATCAAGCGCTCTCATGTGAACCACAAGGCCACGGTAATGACTCTGCCGTTTGAGAAAGAAGGCAAGAGGGCTTTCGACCTCGTGATGCATGTATCGGACAACGACGTGGCGTTCCGATACCTGATTCATCCCGTGGGCCAAACGCAAGTGGCTGTGGTGAAGGAGGAGAAGACCGGCTTTTCTTTTCCCGAAGGCTCCACTACCTTCCTCTGTCCGCAGAGCGCACCGATGAACGGATTCGCACGCACATCACCCAGCTACGAGACCAACTACACCCTCGACGATGCCATGGGCAAAAACGGATGGGGCAACGGATATTCGTTCCCGTGCCTGTTTAAAATTAATAATGAAGAATTAAGAATTAAGAATTGGGTTCTCATTTCCGAGACTGGTGTCGACGGCTCTTATTGCGCGGGCCGCCTTCTGAACAAGGAAGGGGGATGCTATGTGATGGGCCAGCCACAGCCAGGCGAGATGAATGGTGCTGGCAGCACTTCACCCGCCATTTCGCTCCCGGGCTACACCCCATGGCGCACCATCACGCTCGGCGAGAGCCTTGCCCCAATCGTAGAGACCACCATTCCTTTCGATGTAGTGAAACCAAAATATGAGGCAAAGCAGGAGGCTAAGTACGGGCGTGGCTCGTGGAGCTGGATTATCGGTATGGATCCATCGTGCAATTTCGACGAGCAGAAGCGTTACATCGACTTCTCTGCCGCCATGGGTTACGAGTCGGTATTGGTAGACGCTCTTTGGGACACTCAGATAGGTCGCGAAAAGATAGCCGAACTGGCACGCTACGGCAAGTCGAAGGGTGTGGCGCTGTATCTCTGGTATAACAGCAACGGAGCATGGAACGACGCTCCTCAAGGCCCACGCCACCTGATGGACAAGTCTCATGCGCGTCGTCAGGAGATGGCATGGATGAAGAGCATAGGCATTCGTGGCATAAAGGTAGACTTCTTCGGTGGCGACAAGCAGCCGATGATGCAGCTCTACGAAGATATTCTCTCCGACGCCAACGACTATGGGCTTCTCGTCATCTTCCATGGCTGCACCTTGCCACGCGGTTGGGAACGCATGTATCCAGCCTTTGCCGCTTCCGAGGCAGTGCTTGCCAGCGAGAACCTTCATTTCTCTCAGGGCATGTGTGATGCCGAGGCAAAGAACGCCTGCATCCATCCTTTCATCCGCAACACCGTAGGCTCAATGGACTTCGGTGGCTCCACGCTCAACAAGTTCTATAATGCCGACAATCAGCATGGCAGCCAGCGCAAGACATCCGACGTGTTTGCCCTTGCCACTGCCATCATGTTCCAGAGTCCGGTGCAGCATTTCGCCCTTGCGCCCAACAATCTTGACGACGCGCCTTCGTGGGCCATCGATTTCATGAAGAATGTTCCCACCACATGGGACGATGTGAAGTTTATTGACGGTTATCCTGGCAAATACTGCATCATGGCCCGCCGCACAGGCGACCGGTGGTATGTAGTAGGCATCAACGCCCAGGAGTCTCCGGTGAAGCTGAAGCTCTCTCTCCCGATGTTTGCCGCCGGCAGTCAGCTTAAGGTCTATAGCGACACTCCATCCCTTGCGGGTTCTCTCAAATCAGTAACCCTCTCGAAGAAACAGCAGATACAGGTTTCCATTCCATGCAATGGAGGATTAGTGATAACGAAATAAGCCCCCCTTTTTTAATCTTTTAATTTTTTAATCTTTTAATTTTTTAATCTTTTAATTTTTCCAATCCCCCATACTGCCCCATAAACAATATCGCCCCTGTATAGTTGTCTTGAATCATATATACGAAAGGACGGTTGCAGTGGAAATCCACGCGGCGAGGTTCGTCAGGACGAATGGCGGTGAGCTTTACCATACCCATGGTGACAGCCGCCGCCTTTGTTCCTTCCTCGCTCACCTCTATTTTTGCCTTCTGAAGCATTTCCGACACATACACGTTGCCGTTGGCAAAGGAAGAGAAGTCTGCCCGTGAGGCATCGAACATCGAAGGCGCTCCCAACTTCGAGATGATGTCTTTCAGCGAGAGCTTCATCTCGGTGGTGAAACGCGGAAGCTTTAGGTCGACAAGACATTCTTCCATGTTGCGGCGAAGCGACGCTATGGAGTCGGCGTTGAGGCACTTCTTCACGTCGTCTACAAACTTCCCGTCGTTTGGCAGCAGCACTGTCATTGAATATGCGCCAGAGCCATAAGGCAGGGTCACCGCCGAGTAAACTTCGTTTGAAGTGTAGTAGTATTTAGCGTTGCGATGCATCATGTCTACATACTTAATGTCGCGGGTAAATCCGTAGAATTGCTCCTTCTTTGTGTCGTTCTTGTCAAACTTTTCTGACCATGTGCCATTGAAGTAGATAGCGTTCATGATGTAAGCCACAGCCGCTGGTTCTACTTGGTCAATAATGGAAGGAATCATGTTGTCGGTATGCTCGCTGCACCATCCGTTGATGCGCTGTGTGCTCTTTCCGTCATTGAAGTCGAGAGCTTCAACAGCACCTTGATAACACTTGTCTATGGTGGCGGCATAGTCCTTCTTGAGTTTAAACTCCTTGTTGAGGGCTATATAGTTCGCAATGTTGAGATTAGTCTGCTTGTCGGCAGTCTTTGCTCTTTTCATCAGATAGGCATAGAATGCGTTCATCTCGTCTATATTGAAGTCCTTGGCGCCGATGGTAGCCATAATCTCGTCTCTTGTAGTCGTTTCAGCACCGTTGGCAAGCATCGCCATGAGATAAGTAACGCTCATTGGCGAAACCACTTTCGAGCCCATCCCCTTCATCTCGGAGAAGAGGTTGAGGGCAAACTGGTTGTTGCGTTTTACGAGGTCGTATTGTGCGTCGGAAAGCACCATGAACTCAGGGTCGAGGTCATCATCCGCGGTCAAGTGTGTCATATCATTACTATTGTTTTCACTGATTTTCTTTGTTGAGCTGCAAGCCGACATGGCGAGCACTGCAGTAGCCATCATGGCGATGTTCAAAAATGTCTTTTTCATATTCCAAATCATTATTATCATGCCATCTAAACACCCATGATGCCATTTCCTTGCGTCAAGGTCCCGAATATTTGGTTTCTTTAACGAAAGGGGTGCAAAAATTACGGTGTAACCGGCAAATCCAGCGTGGGGAAGGTGTACAGTTGTACCATAAAGATATTTAAAAAAATCGGATTTTCTTTGGAACTTCAAATGAAAATGCTTAATTTTGCGCCATGACTTTACAACAGATGGAATATATCGTGGCCGTATACCGGCTGCGACATTTTGCAAAAGCCGCAGAACAATGCGGAGTGACACAACCCACACTGAGCGCCATGATACAAAAAATGGAAACTGAGCTCGGGGTGAAGATATTCGAACGCTCGTCGCAACAGGTCGTACCCACCAACATCGGCAAGCTCATCGTGGAACAGGCATGGAGAGTACTGGCAAGGGCAAAAAAAATCAAGGACATTGTAGAGGAAGAACGCCAAACACTCAAGGGACTCTTCCGCATCGGCATACTCCCCACTATCGCTCCATATCTGCTCCCACGCTTTTTCCCAAAACTAACCGCCGACTTTCCCGACGTTGACTTTCGGGTGATGGAGATGAAAACCGAAGCTTGCAAGCGGGCGCTCGCCAGGGGAGAACTCGACGCCGCCATACTCGTCTCCCTCGACGACATGGACAACTACAACCAGACAAGCCTCTTCTTCGAACAGTTCATCGCTTACGTGTCGCCCACCGACCCCCTGTCAAAAAACACCTCAATACGCTCAGCCGACCTCGCCGGCCACTTCCTCTGGCTGCTCGATGAAGGCCACTGCTTCCGCGACCAACTGGTAAAGTTCTGTAACATCAAGTCGGCATGCGACACCAAAGTCACCTACTCGCTCGGCAGCATCGAGACATTCATGCGCATGGTAGAGGCAGGACAAGGCATCACGTTCATACCCGAACTGGCCCTGCTCCAACTTAACGAATGCCAGAAGACCCTCGTCCGCCCCTTCGCCATACCCATTCCAACACGCGAGGTAGTGATGCTCACCTCAAAGACCTTCATCCGCAACACCCTGCTCAAAGCAGTGGTCGAAGCCATAAGACAAAGCGTCCCCGAGCGCATGCTGAAAATGAACAATACAGAGCAAAGGGTATAAAATATAGAGGCCAGCCCGACATCACTACCACAAATACGTCAACCTCTTCCATACACCCTCCAACGGCCCGTGAGTATGCCTGCTCATCCACCATCTGCAGAACATCACCTGACATGCCAGTATCACCACGCCCAAAGCCACGCTCTGAGTGTCGGAGAGATTAAGATACAAACCCCAATGGTAATATATCGCCGACCCCACGATGCTCTGTCCTATATAGTTAGTAAGACTCATCCGCCCGTAAGGCATAATGAAGCGCAACGGACGCGACAGCCGTGTGCAATAGAACGCAAAAAGCAGCGACGTCACAATCACGGTCATGAAACAAAACTTATGCAGCGACGTGATGATAAGCATCAGCGAAGCCATAAACGTCTTCGACGTCATCGCCCACAGACTGCTGTCGGCAAGCTCCTCGGCAGGCGTCGATGCCACAAAGTCAGGCAGCAGCGAACTCAGACCGTAGAGCGGGAAGAAGGCAACCAGCGCCATAGCAAGCACACGACCCCATCGGCGGCGGTTGGCCTCACTGTCGGCAAACCACTCCATGCGTCCTGCCGCCAGTCCAAGCATAAACAGCGACGCCGTCTGGCAGAACCTTCCCGCGCCCCACGCCCAAGCAAGGCTAAACAGCTGTCCTTCCCAGAGGTTCGTCCTCACCGTCTCCAAAAATCCCCCTTCAGCCAGCATCTTCATCGAAGCGTTCCAATACTCCCCGAAGTCAAACACCAGTATCTCCCGCTCGCCATCCACAATCGCCGCATACACCAGTTTCATCCACTCCACAGGCTGCGCCATCAGCACCGCAGCCACCACGAGCAGCGTCCGCGTCTTCAGTCGGCTGACCATAGGCAGCACGAGTCCCACGATACTGTACAGCACCAGCACCTCGCCACAGAAAAACGAAGCGTTGAGACAACCAAAGCCAAAGAGCAGCAGCATGCGCCAGCAAAATCTCAGTCGGAAGTCCTCGCCCCTCCGTGCCGCATTACGGTCCATGATATAGAAGCTGAAACCAAACAGCAAGGCAAATATTGCATACGCCTTACCTCCAATCACAAACCACAGTCCGTCCCACACCATCAGATCTACGAGTTTCAGCAGCGGCGAGTCTGGGTCCACCTGGTTGTATAGATTAAAATGCTCAATGCTGTGAAGCATGAGAATCATAGCCACGGCAATGCCGCGTATGGCGTCCACCACTTCGACGCGCGATTGTCCCTTTACGTTTTCCATTATTAATAGTATATTTAAGTTTCGTATGCGCTTACCTCCTTACCTCCTCTGACCATTGCAGCAGTGATATGCCCACAATTCGGGTACAAAGATAATAATAAACGAAGACAATACAAAAAAAACACCCCCAAAAAACAATAAAACCCAATTAAAAGGGCAAAATGTCATCATCAATCTATATTAATCAATGGTCTATACCTCCCCGATGCGCAGCCCCGCCTCTATAGAGTCATCACTTTTTGAAAGACAGGGAGTTGTACTAAAGTTCAGTTATCAAGGATTATTTGATAACTGACTCCGATGGCAAGAATTACAAAGTCATTTGCTACTCATTGCGGGTTCACTTCAGTACCTGTCCCTGTGACCCGATCTGGCACCTGTCCGTGTGCCACGAGGCGCACATCTATATATAAAGGGTTGGCTACCTTCCATATAAGATGTAGCCTTAACTGCCAATGAGATGAGAGAAGGTCTCTCGGTGTCGGTGTGCAGGCACTGGCATCAAACCCTCTGCAAGCTGCTGCAGTCGGAAACGTTAATCCTGATTCAAGTCATGTCAAAAGTCAGAGTCGGACAGTTCTGGCGACAAGCAATGCAATAACCTGTCTATGGCATTGTGGCATGCGGCATAGAGGTGGCAGGACAGTGATACAGGCTCGTTGGTGGAACGTGGGAAGCAGAAGTCGGAATGCCAAGGGAAATGCCGAAAGTGACGAACAAGGCAGAAATGTACCGAAGTCCTCTTCTGTGGCGGATTGCCCCGTAGTAGTGCTGAAGTGTCTGTAATGGACATGGAGCGAAGGGGGTGACACACTCAAGCAACTGGAATTATACAACTCTTAAACAAAGAGGAGGATATGATGAAAGAAGCAAAATCATTTGTGATAGACAAGACGGTATTGTTCATAGAGCCGTCCATAGAACCCTGCTTTGACCAAGACTCGTATGGTTATCGTCCCAACCGCTCCGCTTCCGATGCCATAGCCAAGGCACGTGAGCGATTCCACTACACGCTTGACAAGTGGATGCGCATTCACTATCCGAATATACCATTTGAACGTTATGCCGATGATACGATATGTCATTGTGTGAGCAAGGCGCAGGCGGAATATATGAAAGAAGTTCTGACCTGCCGCTTTGAACAATGCCGCTTGAAACTCAATGCGGAGAAGACCAAGATAGTGCAATGTGAGAAATCGGTGAAGAAACTGCATGAGAAGATGAAGGAGTGGAAACTGCATTCGCATCTTGACTGGAAACTCCAGCAGGTGGGGATAGAGATTGAGAGCCAAGTCCGAGGTTGGTACAATTACTATAACAAGTTCGGCAAGACAGAATTTGTCAAGGTCATGAACCACTTGAACATGGTGCTTGCCTATTGGATACGCAGGAAATACAAGCGTTTCCATCGCAAGCCCATTGTCAAGGCTTTCATTTGGCTGCAAGAGATAGCGAGCAAAGACCGTAGTCTTTTCTATCATTGGCAGAGAGGTCAAACCTAGGCTGTCAAGTTTGTTACAGATGATGTACTAAAATCCAACAGCCATTGACATAGTCCTAGCTCTACTGAAACATGGATTTGCAAGGAGTGTCTCCCTTCTCCATTTTGTTATGTCATTGAGT